>NZ_JAUSVA010000002.1:2662000-3993000 GCF_030813695.1 Kitasatospora herbaricolor | reverse complement strand
GGTTCAAGCTCGACAACTTCACCTCCCGCTTTCAGACCAGCGGTGACCAGGTCGGCAGTGCCCGCGAGTTCACGGCGCACATCCGGTACTGGAAGGGCAGTGACGACTCGAAGCTGACCAAGGGCGACATCGAGGTCAACCACCCGCTGGAGATCGGCGACAGCAAGGTCTTCCTGATCGGCCACGGCTACGCGCCGGTCGTCACGGTGAAGAACGCCAAGGGCGAGGTGGTCTACTCGGGCCCGACCGCCTTCCTGCCGCAGGACAGCAACCTGACCTCCACCGGTGTGATCAAGGTGTCCGACTACGGCTTCAGCGAGAAGGACGACAAGAAGGTCAAGATGGCCTTCCAGGGATTCTTCCTGCCGACCGCGCCGGCCAACTTCGACATGAGCACCGGCCCGCGCTCGCTCTTCCCCGGTGACGCCGACCCGCTGCTGGTGCTCAACGCGTACGTCGGCCCGGCCGGCGACTCCGGCCTGCCGGAGAACGTCTACCAGCTGGACAGCCGGGGCATGACGCAGCTCAGCCAGGACGGCCAGATCGCCAAGGTGAAGCTGAAGCCGGGCCAGGGCTGGACCCTGCCGGACGACTACGGGACCGTCACGTTCGACGGGTACAAGCAGTGGGCCAGCTTCAACGTGTCCCACCGCCCCGGCAACGCGGTCGCCCTCACCGGCGCGGTGTGCGCGATCCTCGGCCTGATCGGCTCGCTGTTCGTGCAGCGCCGCCGGATCTGGGTACGGGCGGCAGCCATGCCGGACGGCACCACCCTGGTCGAGCTCGCCGGGCTGGCCCGCAGCGAGTCCGCGAAGATCGCCGAGGAGCTGGCCGAACTCGCGGTCGACCTCCAGGACGACGCCCCGGCCCTCGACGAGCCGGACGCCGACCAGCCGGACGCCGACCAGCCGGACGAGGCCACGGCCGAGGCCGGGCCCGCACCCGACGCAACCCCAGACCCCGCAGTCCCTGCCGACCCGCACTCCAAGGAGTAGACGGTGCATCTCGCCTCGGCGGTCGACCCCAGCCTGGCCGACCTCTCCAACAAGCTCATCTACTCGGCCATGGCCGTGTACCTCTTCGGCATGTTCGCCTACATGTTCGAGTGGACCTTCGGCAGCAAGGGCGCGGTCGCCGTCCGCTCCGCCGAGCAGTCCAGCCTCGCCGAGACGGTGGCCGCGGCCGCCGCCCCGCCGGCGAAGGCGGCCAAGAAGGTCACCGTCACGGTGGCCGCGGCCGGCGGCGGCACCACCACGCTGACCCGCACCGCCCTCGCGGGCGAGGGCGCGACGGTCGTCACCAGCGGCCGCGGCGACGGCGAGGAGGCCGACGGTCCGGGCGCGGCCGGCGGCAGCGAGAAGGCCGACCTGGCCGGGCGGATCGCCGTCTCGCTCACCGTTCTCGGCGCGCTGCTGCACGCCGGCGGGGTGATCGCCCGAGGCCTGTCGGTGACCCGCTGGCCGTGGGGCAACATGTACGAGTTCTCCTGCGCCTTCGCGCTCACCATGGTGCTGGCCTTCCTGGCCCTGCTGGCCGCGAAGAAGCAGGCCCGCTGGCTCGGCCTGCCGGTCATGGTGGCCGGCCTGCTGACCCTGGGCGTGGCCACCACGGTGCTCTACACCGACTCCGAGCAGCTCGTGCCGGCCCTGCACTCGTACTGGCTGGCCATCCACGTCTCCACCGCGATCATCTGCGGCGGCGCGTTCTACGCGGCCTTCATCACCACCGCGCTGTACCTCGGCAAGGACTCGTACGACAAGCGGATCGCGGCCGGGCTCACCACCGGCCCGCTGCGGACCTCGGCCTCGGTCTGGCAGCGGCTGCCCGCCGCGTCCACCCTGGACAAGCTCTCGTACCGGATCAACGCGCTGGTCTTCCCGCTCTGGACCTTCACCATCATCGCGGGCGCGATCTGGGCCGAGGCCGCCTGGGGCAAGTACTGGGAGTGGGACCCGAAGGAGACCTGGTCCTTCATCACCTGGGTCGCCTACGCCTGCTACCTGCACGCCCGCGCCACCGCCGGCTGGAAGGGACGCAAGGCGGCCTACCTGGCGCTGGCGGCCTTCGCCTGCTGGCTCTTCAACTACTACGGCGTCAACATCTTCGTCACGGGCAAGCACTCGTACGCGGGCGTCTGACCGCAGCCGCACGCCCGGCGGTCCGCAGGGGGCCCGGCCGGAGGCCGGGGGAGGACGCCGGCGGTCGTCCGGGCGGCACGCTCCACCGCATCGCATTCCCAGGGGAGGGGAACGATGGCCGAGGGCCAGGCGCGCCGTCCCGGTCGCGACCGCGCCGACGAGGTGACGGGGTGACGGGGTGACTGCCGGCAGGGTCGCTCCCGCGGCGGATTCGTGCTGCCGGTGCTCCTGCCGGCCGCCGCCGGGATCCGGTGCCCGGCGCCGACCTGCGGCACCGGGCTCGCGGCAGGGCGCCCGCCCTGCCGTGCCGCCGCTGCGCGGCCGCCTCCTGCCCCGACGGGGACCCCGTCGGCGGGGCCCCGCCGACGGCGCCACCACGGCCGAACGGGCCTACGGAGCAGGGCCGGTGCCGGCGACCGTGGCGGCCGCCGGGCCGCGGCAGGACTGTCCGGACGCCGCCGGGGGCGGTGTCCGGATATATGACAGTTTGTGGCAGGGTATGTGCCAGGCATCTGGGCCTGGCACGGGAGCGTCGAGGAGGACCGCGCAATGGAGTGCGACGAGGTCATGGTGACCGTCCGAATCACCGCCGCCGAGCGAACGCTGCTCCGCAGGCTCGCACAAGGGCACCACAGCGATCTGTCCGAGGTGGTGGCGGACGGCCTGCTGGACGTCATCCCCACCCTGCAGAGCCCGGCGGACGCCTACCGGCTGCTCGCCGCCCTGGCCGCCCCGGCGCCCTGCGCCCTGACGGTCTGGCTGCCCACCCCGCTGGCGGACCTGCTGGTCCCCGGAGCGGCCCGGGTCGCCCAGGTCACCGGGGTGCGGATCGGCTCCGCCAGCGCCATGCTCGGGGCCACCCTGCGGCTCTGGCTCACCCAGGACCCGAACCGGCTCGCCGCCAACCTCAGCGTCATGCACGCGGGCCGTCCGGCCGCGCTGGCCGCGGCCTGACCGACCCGGCCGGGCCACCGGCCCACCGTCGGGCTCGGCCGGGCCACCAGGGTCCGCCCGCCGCCCGCCGCCCGCCGGCCCGTGCAGAGTGAGAGGCGCACCCCGATGGCAAGCACCACCCGGACCGTCCTGCTGACCGGAGGATCCGGCTTCACCGGCGGCTGGACGGTCCGTGAGCTCCGCCGCGCCCTGCACCGGGCGGACGCGGAGGCCTCGCGGCCGTCCGTCCTGCGGGTGCTGACCCATCGGCGGCCGGTGCCGGACGGGACGGTCGCCGACGCCCTGCCGCGGCCGGAGCACGCCGACGGCGACCTCACCGATCCGGCCTCGCTGCGCGGTCTCTGCGAGGGCGTGGACACCGTGCTGCACCTCGCCGTGCGGGTCGGCGAGGACGAGGAGGAGGCCCGGGCGGTCAACGTGGAGGGCACCCGCAACCTGCTCGCCGAGGCGGCCCGCGCCGGAGTGCGCCGGATCGTCCAGCTCGGCACCGCGGCCGTCTACCGCGACGGCGCCCACCGGGGGGCCGCCGAGGGCGAGTTGGAGACCGGGCCGGTCTCGGTCACCAGCCGGACCAGGCTGGAGGGCGAGCGGCTCGTGCTCGCGGCCGGCGGTACGGTGCTGCGCCCGCACCTGGTCTACGGCGCCGGGGACACCTGGTTCGTGCCCGCGCTGGCGCAGCTGATCCGCGGGCTGCCGCACTGGGTGGAGGGCGGCCGGGCCAGGCTCTCGCTGGTCGCGGTCGACGACCTGGCCCGGGCCCTCGCCGCGCTCGCCGTCCGCCCGGGGCCGGAGCACGCGCCCGGCCCGGGGGCGGAGCCGGCGGCAGGTTCCGCGGGGAGCGCCGCCGGGCGGGTGCTGCACGCGAGCCACCCGGTGCCGGTCACCGCGCGGGAGCTGGTCACCGCGGTGGCCGACGCGCTGGGACTCCCGCTGCCCGAGGGCGACATCAGCACGGCGCGGGCGCTGGAACTGCTCGGCGGTGCGACCCCGGTCCGGGAGCGCCGGCTCTCACTGCTGGCAGTCGACCACTGGTACGACAGCTCCCGGCTCTGGGCGCTGGCCGGGTGCGATCCCGGCCCGGGCTTCGCCGCGCGGTTCGCGGAGCACGCGTCCTGGTACCGCGCGGCCCTGGGCGGCGGTCCTTCGCCGGCGACGGCCCCGCAACCGGCCGCGGACGGGCGCACCGGCTGAACCCGTCCGGCTGACCGCGTCCGGCGGACGTGCCCGGCCGGGCACGTCCGCCGGGGACGTCCCGCCCCGGACGAACCTGTGACGGCGGGGTGCACCCCCCGGTGCACCCCGCCGTCCCGCGGGCGTCCGCCCGGTCAGGAGGCGATCTGCAGGCCCTGGCCGCGCGCGTCCCGGAAGCCCGGCCCGTCCAGCAGTGCGGGGGCGTCCAGCATCGCCGCCGCGGGGGTCAGCGGTTCGGTCACCAGGCGGCACTCGGCGGCGGTGCGGCCGTCCTGCTCCAGCGTCACCCGGACCGGCACCCGGCGCGGGTCCGGGCCCGGTTCCAGCCAGGCGCGGACCATGCAGGGCCGGTCCAGCTCGATGTAGTGCTCGAAACTGCTGATCGCCTCGACCGGCACCACCGGCTCGGGGTGGCGCAGCCGCTGGGCGGCCTGGCGGGCGGCCTCCAGGACGAGCATCCCGGGGACGTGGTCGACCGGGTGGTCGAACAGCACGGGGTGCCGGGCGTCGGCCCGCAGCAGCCAGGTGCCGGGCTGGCGGGCCGGGGTCAGCACCACGTCCGAGGGGTTCTCCCGGCCCACCAGCGCGGGCGTGGTGGGGGTGCCGGGCCGCAGCGGGGCCGGGTTGAGGCCGTCGCGCCCGCGCAGCCGCCGGTAGGCCTGCGGCGGGATCACCGAGACCTGCCCGGAGCCGTGGCCGAGCGGCCGTCCGTCCCGCTCGGCCTGGACCTCGACCCGCAGCGAGGCGAGCCGGCGGTGCCGCATCCGGACGTCCTGGCAGCTCACCCGGAGCATCAGCGAGGCGGGCCGGGCGTCGATGGCGAGGCCGTCCAGGTCCACCGCGTAGGACAGGTCGTCCATGGCGAACTGGTGCCCCTGCGGCACGCCGAAGCCGACGTGCGAGATCAGCAGGCCGGCCTGGCGGATCGTTTCGGCCAGCAGGACGGGGTCGTGCTGGGCGTCCCCGGGCAGCCGGTAGAAGCCGTGGGCGCGGGGCCACTGGGCGCCGAGCAGGAAGTCGTACGGGCCGGTGGCCTGCCACCCGGTGAGGAAGACCTCGGAGACCGTGGTGCGGTGGACCAGGTGCCGGGAGACGGTCCGCTCGTGGAAGTCGTAGCCGGCGCTGGGTTCGGGATACGCCTCGTCCTCGCCCAGTTCTGCGATCAGCGGCATTCCTTGCCCCACTCCCGGGAGTTGGTCGACGGGACCGCGAGCGGGCGGCCACCGAGAAACATACAGACCACCCGGTTTCTCCTGCTGGCCGGGGGCCGTCCGGGCATGGGACAACTGTGGTGGGGTGCGGACCGGCAGCGCAAGGGCCGTACTCCACCGCCCGCTTCACGAAGACTACTGCGCAAGGGTTAGATTAGAAACCAACCATGCGGTTTAGATCGCCCTGCGGACGGGCGGACGCGGGAGCGGGGCCCGGGCCGGGCGGGCGTCCGGTCACCGTGCCGGCGCCCGGGCGCGGCCGTCCGGTCGCGGATCGTCCTCGGAGGATCCGCGAGCGCCACGGGTCGGGGGCGGCGGCGGTGGGGCGGGGCTGTGCCATGCCGGTCGAGAGGGAGGGGCCTTCAGTGGTCAAGCAGGAGCGGGCGGGACGCACCAGGCAGGCCGTGCTGCTCGCGGCGGCGAGGACTTTCGCGGACGCGGGCTACGAATCGGCGAGTCTGGTCGACATCAGTCGCTGCGCCGGGGTCAGCAAGGGGGCCCTCTACTTCCACTTCGTGTCCAAGCAGGCCCTCGCCGAGGGGGTGCGGGCGGCGGCCCGCCGGGTCATCGCCACCGCGGTGCTGCGGGCCCGCCGCAGTGACGGGCCGGCCGTCCAGGCCCTGATCGACCTGGCCCACGAGCTGGCCAGGCTGCTGCGCGAGGACATCGTGGTGCGGGCCGGCGTGCTGCTCAGCCAGGGCACCCAGAGCGGCAAGGAGCCGCCGGGCGCGGACGCCCCGGAGGGGTGCGGCCCCTGGCGCGACTGGACGGTGATGGTGCGCCGGCAACTGGTGCTGGCCGAGACCGCCGGCGAACTGCGGCCCGGGACCGGCCCGCAGGAGTCGGCCGAGCTGCTGACGGCGGTCGCGGCCGGTCTGGTGCTGCTCTCCTGGGCGGACACCGCGGTGCTCCGCCCGGAGGCGGTGGCCACCGTGCTGGCCTCGGCGCTGCCCGCTCTGGTGCCGGCGGGGCGTATCGGGGAGTACCGGACGGAGGGGGCGGGGGTGTTTGCGGCGGCCGGGGCGCCGTCGGCCGCCACCGGACCGGCTCCCGCCGCCGGCCCCGCCGTGGGCGGTGCCGCGGACCCCGGCACGGACCGCGCGGCCGCCCCGGGCCCGGCCTGGGTGTTCGATCTCGGCCGCGGGTTCGTCCCAGCGCCCGCCCAGGTCCCGGCGCCCGTCTACGAGCCGGTGCCCGTCCACGAGCCCGGGTTCGGGCGCGGGCCGGGCTACGAGCCGGGGTTCGAGCCCTGCTCGGCGGCCTCCGGCTGAGGCGGGTGCACGGCCAGCCGGGCCAGCGCGTGCGGCTGGACCAGGCCGGGCAGCAGCAGGGTCCACAGGTCGGTCATCCGCTTGATCAGGTCCTGCCGGTCGGTCAGCACCTGGGAGGTGAGCTGGATCCCGGTCACCGCGCCGACGATCACGTCGGCCGCCCCGGCGATGTCCAGCCCGGGGTGCAGCTCGCCCTTGTCCATGGCGTTGCGCAGCAGCAGGTGGGCCGCGTCGGACCAGCCGCGGTAGGCCATGGTCTGCGGCTGGGTGAAGGTGCCGTGCTCGATGGTGAGCCGGATGCTGCCGCGGACCAGCGGGTCCCGCTGCAGGGCGTCGGCGAAGGCGTACCCGAGGTCGATCAGCGTCTGCACCGGGCTGTCCGAGGTGGGGACCCAGGACGCCAGCCAGGTGGACTGCTCCTCGATCACGGCCCGGGCCAGCTCCTCCTTGGAGCTGAAGTGGAAGTAGAGCGCGCCCTTGGTGACGGCCGCCTGCTCCAGGATCTCGGACATCGTGGCACCGGCGTAGCCCCGTTTGTCGAACACGACGGCCGCGGCGCGGAGAACTGCCTGCCGGGTCGCCAGGGCACGGGCCTGCCGAGCCATCGGAGCCTCCTAGGTGTCGTGGGTCCTCGCCGGCGTCCGGTCGGGGGCGGCGGGTGTCCGGGGGTCTGGGGAGGATAGCCGCAAACCGCGCAGCTGGAATTGTACGGGGGCCAACTTCCCGTCCCCCGGCCGTCTTCGGGAATGCGTCCGCCCCGAAGGGCGGCCCGGCCCGCCAGGGTACGCGAACGGCCCCCGCGACACCCGGTGTCCGGGGTCGAGGGGGCCGTTCGCGCTGTGCCGGTGCCGCAGGGGTGCGGGCGCCACCGGCGAGGTTGACGGTACGGGTGCCGGGCGGGCGGTTACGCCGCCTGCTGCCAGCTGACCGGCGACCAGTACGGCTGGCGCCGCTCCAGGCGCTGCCAGCCGGCCATCGGCTCGACCGGGGCGATCGCGGTGGCGGCCTGCTGGGCGACGGCCGCGCGGGCCATCAGGACCGCCGTCAGGGCGGCGAGTTCCTCGTCGTTCAGCGAGCCGCGGACGATGCGGACAAGAGGTTCGGAAGCGCTCATGGCCTTGTTTTCTCCCCCGTGCTGATTTCTGGACGGATGGTCGGAGTACGGGCTCCCCGGCCTGCGGGGAGCCGTCGCGAGCTGCGCGCACGTGCTTCGAACTGCGTCGGGCTGCCGCGAACCGCGGCGGTGCACTGCGGTGATCCACTACATCGGCGGGTTGCCGTGCTTGCGGCTGGGCAGGTCGGCGTGCTTGGTGCGGAGCATGGCGAGCGAGGAGGCGAGCACGGCGCGGGTCTCGGCCGGGTCGATGACGTCGTCGACGAGGCCGCGCTCGGCCGCGTAGTACGGGTGCATCAGTTCGCTCTTGTACTCCTTGATCTTCTGCGCGCGCATCGCCTCGGGGTCGTCGGCGCCGTTGATGTCACGGCGGAAGATGACGTTGGCGGCGCCCTCGGCGCCCATCACGGCGATCTCGTTGGTGGGCCAGGCGAAGGAGAGGTCCGCGCCGATCGAGCGGGAGTCCATCACGATGTACGCGCCGCCGTAGGCCTTGCGCAGGATCAGCTGGATCCGCGGCACGGTGGCGTTGCAGTACGCGTAGAGGAGCTTGGCGCCGTGCCGGATGATGCCGTCGTGCTCCTGGTCGACGCCGGGCAGGAAGCCCGGGACGTCCAGCATGGTCACCAGCGGGATGTTGAAGGCGTCGCACATCTGGACGAAGCGCGCGGCCTTCTCCGAGGCGTTGATGTCCAGCACGCCGGCCAGCGACTGCGGCTGGTTGGCGATGATGCCGGTGACGTGGCCGTCGATCCGGGCCAGCACGCAGAGCACGTTGGTGGCCCAGCGCTCGTGGATCTCCAGGAACTCGCCGTGGTCGACGATCTCCTCGATCACCTTGCGCATGTCGTACGGGCGGTTGCCGTCGGCCGGGACGAGGTCCAGCAGCGAGTCGTTGCGGCGGTCCACCGGGTCGTCGTTGACGCTGGCCGGCGGCATCTCGCGGTTGTTCTGCGGCAGCAGCGACAGGAGGTAGCGGACCTCCTCGATGCAGCTCTGCTCGTCGTCGTAGGCGAAGTGCGAGACGCCGGAGACGCCGGAGTGGACGTCGGCGCCGCCGAGGCCGTTCTGGCTGATCTTCTCGCCGGTGACGGCCTGCACCACGTCCGGGCCGGTGATGAACATCTGCGAGGTCTCGCGGACCATGAAGATGAAGTCGGTCAGCGCGGGGGAGTAGGCGGCGCCGCCGGCGCAGGGGCCGAGCATCACCGAGATCTGCGGGATGACGCCGGAGGCCCGGGTGTTGCGCTGGAAGATGCCGCCGTACCCGGCGAGCGCGGTGACGCCCTCCTGGATGCGGGCGCCGGCGCCGTCGTTCAGCGAGATCAGCGGGGCGCCGGCCGCGATGGCCATGTCCATGATCTTGTGGATCTTCTGCGCGTGGGCCTCGCCCAGCGCGCCGCCGAAGATCCGGAAGTCGTGCGCGTAGGTGAACACGGTGCGCCCGTGCACGGTGCCCCAGCCGACGATGACACCGTCGGTGTGCGGCTTCTTCGCCTCCAGGCCGAAGCCGGTGGCGCGGTGCCGGCGCAGCGGCTCGACCTCGCGGAAGGAGCCCTCGTCCAGGAGCAGGTCGATCCGCTCGCGGGCGGTCAGCTTGCCCTTGGCGTGCTGGGCCTCGGTGGCCTTCTCGCTCGGGCCGCTGCGAACCTTCTCCCGCAGTTCGTGCAGCTCGGCGACCCGCCCACGGGCGTCGGCAGGGATCTCGGGGATCTCGTCACCGACCGGTGCCTCATGCACAACCGTCATCTCGAACCACTCCAAGGGTGAGGGAACTGTCCGACAGCCAACGTCTGCTGTGCCCCCGGCTGCGAATCACTTCTTCAGTTACCGACTCTACGAGGCCCGGCAGCTTGGTTTCGGCGTCGATTCCGTACAAGGTCGCGAGCGATTAGATGTCAGTCCTGAACAGAAAGCGCCCCCGTAGGGCCCACCGGGCCGCTGTCGGGCCGGATCTGCCGAGCGGCCCCCGCAGGGCTTGGAGGAAGACGGGAAGGCGCAGGTCAGAGCCGCTGGTCCAGAGCCGTTCGAGGGCGGATGGACGGATCCTCCGGCTCGGCCCGAGTGATCTGTGCATGGCGGGAACCGCCGTCGTCAGGGCGTCGGAGTCGTAGGGATGCGCCAAAAAAGCGGAAGCCCACCACAGGCTGTGCCGGGTGGGCTGTCCGAGGGAGCGGAGGGCGGCGGGGTCAGCCCCGGCCGCCGGTGTCCGGGTCGTCCTTGCCCCGCAGGTCCTCCTCGCGGCGGCGCAGGTCGGCCTCCCACTGCTTGAGCATGTCCTCGTGCCGCTTGTTGTCCTTCTTCAAGGACGCCAGGAACTCCGGGTCGTCGTCCGGGGCGGTGCTGCGCCCGGCCCGGGGCCCCTCGTACTCCGGGTGGCCGGCGGTGCCCGCGGGCCAGGCAGCCTGGCGGCGCTGGGCGCCGGCCCGCTGCTTGCCGGCGACCAGCCAGGCGATCGGGCCGAGCAGGACCTCGCCGAAGAGCAGGATGATGATCACCCACACCACCTTGGGCAGGTGGCGGACCTCCTCCTCCGGCGTGGTGAGGCAGTCGATGAACGCCCAGATCCACAGGGCGAGCACGATCAGGAACGGCAGCATCCTCAGCACGGTGGTGATCTCCCCCGGAGACAGGTGGGCCCCTTGACCGGCCCAGGCTATCGGGTGGCGGATACTGACTCGCATGGCATACGACGATCTCCGCTCGTTTCTCCGGGCGCTGGAACGAGAAGGCGACCTCAGGCGGATCAAGGCCGAGGTGGATCCCCACCTGGAGATCGGCGAGATCGTCGACCGGGTGCAGAAGGCCAAGGGCCCGGCGTTGCTCTTCGAGAACGTCAAGGGCGCGGCCATGCCGCTGGCGATGAACGTCTTCGGCACCGAGCGCCGGCTGGCGAAGTCGCTGGGCCTCAAGGGCCCGGAGGAGATCTCCGAGAAGATCGCCGGCCTGCTGAAGCCGGAACTGCCGCAGGGCTTCACCGGTTTCCGGGACGCCTTCGGCAAGCTGGCCTCGATGGCGCACGTGCCGCCGAAGAACGTGAAGTCCGGCGACGCCCCGGTGCACGAGGTCGTGCTCACCGGTGACGACGTCAACCTGGACGACCTGCCGGCCCTGTTCACCTGGCCGCTGGACGGCGGCTCCTTCTTCAACCTCGGTCTGACCCACACCAAGGACCCGGACTCCGGCATCCGCAACCTCGGCCTGTACCGCCTGCAGCGGCACGACCGGCGGACCATCGGCATGCACTGGCAGATCCACAAGGACAGTCGCAACCACTACGCGGTGGCCGCCAAGCGCGGCGAGCGCCTCCCGGTCGCGATCGCCTTCGGCTGCCCGCCGGCCGTCACGTACGCGGCGACGGCGCCGCTGCCCGGGGACATCGACGAGTACCTGTTCGCGGGCTTCGTGGCCGGCGAGCGGGTGCGGATGGTCGACTGCAGGACCGTCCCGCTGCAGGTGCCCGCCGACGCCGAGGTGGTGCTGGAGGGCTGGCTGGAGCCCGGCGAGATGCTGCCCGAGGGCCCGTTCGGCGACCACACCGGCTTCTACACGCCGCAGGAGCCCTTCCCGGCGCTCACCATCGACTGCGTGACGATGCGCCGGCGGCCGATCCTGCAGTCGATCGTGGTGGGGCGCCCGCCGACCGAGGACGGCCCGCTGGGCAAGTTCACCGAGCGCTTCTTCCTGCCGCTGCTGAAGATCATCATCCCGGACATCGTGGACTACGACCTCCCCGAGGCCGGCGGCTTCCACAACTGCGTGATCGTCTCGATCGACAAGAAGTACCCCAAGCACGCGCAGAAGGTCATGCACGCGATCTGGGGCGCCCACATGATGTCGCTGACCAAGCTGATCATCGTGGTGGACGCCGACTGCGACGTGCACGACTACCAGGAGGTGGCCTGGCGGGCGCTCGGCAACACCGACTACAGCCGGGACCTCTCGGTCGTCGAGGGCCCGGTCGACCATCTGGACCACGCGTCCTACCAGCAGTTCTGGGGCGGCAAGGCGGGCATCGACGCCACCCGCAAGCTCCCCGAGGAGGGCTACACCCGCGACGGCGGCTGGCCCGAGATGGTCACCTCCGACCCGGAGACGGCCGCCCTGGTCACCAAGCGCTGGAAGGAGTACGGGCTGTGAGCGCCACCGCCGACCTCTTCGAGGCCCCGCCGCCGAACAAGGCCAAGGCCTTCCTGCGGCTGGTCATGATCGAGCACTCGGTGTTCGCCCTGCCCTTCGCCTACATCGCCGCCCTCACCGCGATGTTCCTCACCGACGAGCGGGTGCACTGGTCCACGCTGCTGATCGTCACCGTCTGCATGGTCGGCCTGCGGACCTTCGCGATGGCCGCCAACCGGATCATCGACCGTGAGATCGACGCCCGGAACCCGCGCACCGCCGGCCGTGAACTGGTCACCGGCGCCGTCTCGATGCGCACCGCCTACACCGGCTCGGCGATCGCCCTGGTGGTCTTCCTCGGCGCCGCCGCCCTGCTCAACCCGCTCTGCCTGGCGCTCGCCCCGGTCGCCGTCGTCCCGATGGTCGTCTACCCGTACGGCAAGCGGTTCACCGACTTCCCGCACGCGATCCTGGGCCTGGCCCAGGCGATGGGCCCGGTCGGCGCCTGGCTGGCCGTCACCGGCAGCTGGTCCTGGGACGCCGTGGTGCTGGGCCTCGCGGTCGGCATCTGGATCGGCGGCTTCGACCTGATCTTCGGCTGCCAGGACGTCGCCGCCGACCGCGCCGAGGGCGTCCGGTCCGTCCCCGCCCGGTTCGGCATCGCCGGCGCCCTGTACGGCGCCCGGGCCTGCCACGTCCTCACCGTGCTGCTGCTCGGCTGGTACGCCGTCCTCACCGACGCCGGCCCGGCCTTCTGGGTGGGCCTGCTGGTGGTGGTCTGCGCCTTCGTCTACGAGCACTCGATCGTCAAGCCCGGCGACCTCTCGCGGCTCAACCGCGCGTTCTTCACCACCAACGGCTTCGTCGGCATCTCGCTCTTCTTCTTCGCCCTGCTCGACCTGGTGATCCGGGGGCTGGGCGTCTGACGGAGTTGGGCCGGCCCTGACGGTACGGGCCCGGAACGGCGGCGGCCCCGCACCCGGAGGGTTCCGGGTGCGGGGCCGCCGTGTTCGTGGTGCGTCAGGGGCCCTGGTAGCCGAACAGGTCGACGATCACGTGCACCGGGGCGTCGCTGGCGTTGTAGAGCGACACCTTCTTGTCCTTGACGGACACGATGACCTGGTTGGCGATGGTCTGACCCTTCGTCCAGTTCAGGTTGGACGCGTCCGGCGCGGCGGTGCCGTGCGGGTAGACGGTCAGGTGGCCGGGGCCGCCGGGCTCGGTGACGGTGACGTTGAGGGTCACCGAGGTCGTCTCCGGCATCTCCCCGAAGGAGATGACCAGCGTGTCGCGCGCCGGGACGGCGCCCGCCGGGCGGGTGCTGCCGTCCTCGAAGTACCGGGTCTCACGGGTGTCCATCACACGCCAGGGCCCGAGCGGCCGGTACGTGTCGCGGCCTTCGGCGCTGTAGTAGCCGGCGAGGTCGGCGATCACGTGGGTGGTGCCGAAGGAGACGTTGGCGAAGGAGACCTTGCCGTCCTTCACGGGGACGGTGACCAGGTTGGGGATGGTGGTGCCGGCCGTCCAGTTGAGGTTGGAGGCGTTGGGCTGCTGGGCGCCGTGCGGGTAGACGGTGAGGTGGCCGTCCTGCTGCGGGTCGGTGACGGTGACGTTCAGGGTGACGGCGGTGACGCCGGAGGCGGGGACGCCGCCGACGCCGGCGACCTGGAGGTCCAGGGTGCTGTTGGCGCCCACCGGGGCGGCCGTCGGCACGCCGATCGGCGCCCGGGTGTCGAGGAGCCGGGTCGGGCTCTTCGCGGTGAAGACGCTGCCCTTGGCGCTGTAGTAGCCGGCCAGGTCGGCGATCACGTGGGCCGTGCCGGGGGAGTGGTTGTGGATGGAGATCCTGCCGTCCTTGACCGGGACGGTGACCAGGTTGGGGATGGTGGTGCCGGCCGTCCAGTTGAGGTTGGACGTGGTGCGCAGCGGGTCGCCGTACGGGTAGACGGTCAGGTGGCCGTCCTGCTTGGGGTCGGTCACGGTGACGTTCAGGGTGACGGCGGTGGCGTCGGCGGGGACGCCCGCGACACCGGCGACCTGCAGGTCCACCGTGCCGTAGGTGCCGAGGGGTGCGGCCTGGGGCACGCCGATCGCGGCGCGGGTGTCCAGGAGCCGGGTCGGGCCGGCCGGGGTGAAGAGGCTGCCGAAGTCCTGGAACTCCTGCGCGCCCCGGTCCCGGAAGCCGCTGCCGGTACCGGTGTTCGGGACGACCGGGTCGTCCAGGGCGGGCCAGTTCCAGGCGTCCCCGCCGATCATGCCCGGCGCGGTCTCGTCGGCCGAGTCGATCACCGGGGAGGGCTGGGCCTTGTTCTGGAAGTCGTCCGTGGCGATGAAGTCGTGGCCGCCCTGACCGCTTGCCGCGGTGAACGCCTGCTGGGTGGTGTACGCCGTGCCGGCCCAGTTGTAGGCCGGGCCGCCGCTCAGCGGGGAGACCACGTTGTAGTCGGCCCTGGTGCCTCCGGTGGAGGTGGCGTCGACCGAGATGCCGGTGTCCGAGGCGCTCGCACCGCAGGCCGTGCCCCTGTCCTGCGAGGCGTCGACCACGTTGTTCTCGACGACCGCACCGCCCGAGGTGCCCGTCAGCACGATTCCGGGCCAGCAGTTGCTCCGGATGGTGTTGCTGACGACGACGGTGTTCGGTGCGTCGTTCACCAGGACGCCGGAACTGCCGGCGGCGTTGCTCACACTGATCATGTTCGTCGAGATGACGGTGCCGGTCGCACCGGAGTCCACCTGGAACAGCGGGCCTGACGTGTAGCTGAACTGGCTCTGCGCGTAGCTGACGCCGGTCGAGCCGTTGCCGATCTTCACGCCGCCGCCCCAGGCGTTCACCCGCGTGAAGGACACGTCGTGCGCGTCGTCCAGCACGACGGCCTGCCGCTGCCCGGAGGGCTCGACCGCGAGGTCCTGGAACCTGACGTGCTGCGCGCCCCGCACCACGATGCCGTTGTCCGGGTGGTTCGGCGCCCCGCCGGAGATGTGGGCGGCGTTCATGCCGGGGTTGTTGACGTCGTAGGCCGGGCCGCGGAAGGTGATCGGCGCCTGTGCGGTGCCGGACCGTGTGACGGTCAGCGCGGTGTCGTTGTAGCTGCCCGAGGCGATGTCCACCGTCTGGCCCGGCAGGACCACGGCGGCCGCCGCCGAGATGTGGCAGTACGGGACGGCCTGGGTACCGCTGCCGGCGTCCGAGCAGTTCGCCCCGGCGGCGTTGTTGACGTACAGGGTGGTGACGGCGGCGCCCGCTCCGGTCACGGACAGGGCCGGCAGGCCGACGCCGAGCAGTGCCGTGCCGACAAAAGCGGCTATTCGTCTCTTGATGGTGTGCCCCCCAGGACGAGTGAATGGTGGCCGCCTGTCGCGGCCGGCCCCGGCCGCCGGGTACCGGTCCGGCCGAGGGCGAGGGGATCATTTCACAGATGATCAACCACGGGTCAAGGGAATATCCGGGGCCTGGAAAGCCCCGGCCGGATCCCGGCCGGAGGCAGGCCGGGCCGGCCCTGACGGTACGGGCCCGGAACGGCGGCGGCCCCGCACCCGGAGGTTCCGGATGCGGGGCCGCTGTGCTCGTGGGGCGTCAGGGGGCCTGGTAGCCGAAGACGTCGACGATCACGTGGACCGGCGCGTCGCTGGCGTTGTAGAACGACACCTTGCCGTCCTTGACCGGGACGACGACCTGGTTGGCGATCGTCTGGCCGGTCGTCCAGTTCAGGTTGGACGAGTTCGGCGCGGTCGACCCGTGCGGGTAGACGGTCAGGTGGCCGGGGCCGCCGGGCTCGGTCACGGTGACGTTCAGCGTCACCGCGGTGACGCTCGGGATGTCGCCGTAGTCGAGGTCGAGCGTTCCGCGGGCCGGCACGGGGCCCGCCAGGCGCTCGCTGCTCTCCCCGCGCCAGTACTCGCGGGTGTCCATCGAGCGCACCGGCCCGATCGGGTGGTACGTGTCCTTGCCCTCGGCGCTGTAGTAGCCGGCGAGGTCGGCGATCACGTGGGTGGTGCCGAAGGAGACGTTGGCGAAGGAGACCTTGCCGTCCTTGACCGGGACGGTGACCAGGTTGGGGATGGTGGTGCCGGCCGTCCAGTTGAGGTTGGACGCGTCCGGCTGCTGGTCACCGTGCGGGTAGACGGTGAGGTGGCCGTCCTGCTTGGGGTCGGTCACCGTGACGTTCAGGGTGACGGCGGTGACGCCGGTGGCCGGAACGCCGGCCACGCCCGCGACCTGGAGGTCGACGCTGCCGTTGGCCGCCACCGGAGCCGCCTGCGGCACGCCGATCGGCGCCCGGGTGTCCAGCAGGCGGGACGGGCCCTTCGCGGTGAAGACGCTGCCCTTGGCGCTGTAGTAGCCGGCGAGGTCGGCGATCACGTGGGTGGTGCCGAAGGAGACGTTGGCGAAGGAGACCTTGCCGTCCTTGACCGGGACGGTGACCAGGTTGGGGATGGTGGTGCCGGCCGTCCAGTTGAGGTTGGAGGCGGTGGGCGCCTCGTCACCGTGCGGGTAGACGGTGAGGTGGCCCGGCTGCTGGGGGGCGGTCACGGTGACGTTCAGGGTCACGGCGGTGACGCCGGTGGCGGGGATGCCGCCGACGCCGGCGACCTGGAGGTCGACGGTGCCGTTGGCGGCCACCGGGGCGGCTGTCGGCACGCCGATCGCGGCGCGGGTGTCCAGCAGGCGGGTCGGGCCCGCCGGGGTGAAGATGCTGCCGAAGTCCATGTACTCCTGCGCGCCCCGGTCCCGGAAGCCGCTGCCGGTACCGGTGTTGGGCACCAGCGGGTCGTCCGCCGCGGGCCAGCCCCAGGCGTCGCCGTTCACCATCCCCGGTGCGTTCTCGTCGGCCGAGTCGACGATCGGGGAGGTCTTGGTCCTGAAGAGGTCGTTCGGCACGGCGACGAAGTCGTGCGCGCCCTGCCCGGTCGCAGCGGTGAACGCCTGCTGGGTGGTGTAGGTCGCACCGCCCCAGCCGTACGCCGGGCCGCCGCTCGCCGGGGAGACCACGTTGTAGTCGACCTTGCTGCCCGCGACGGCCGCGGCGTCCAGCGAGATCCCGGTGTCGGGGGCGCCCGCGGCGCAGGCCTGGGAGTCGTACTTGGCGGTGTCGACGACGTTGTTCTCGACCACCGCCCCCGCGGAGGCGCCCTTCAGCGTGATCCCGGGGAAGCAGGTGCTCTCCACGGTGTTGCTGACGATCACGGTGTTCGGGGCGTCGCCGACCAGGATGCCGGTCGTGTCCTCGGCGCTGTTCGCCCGGATCACGTTGGTCGACAGCACGGTGCCGGTCGACCCGCCGTCCACCCGGACCACCGGGCCCGCGGAGTAGGCGAACCGGCCCTGGGTGAAGCCGACGCCGCTGGAGCCGTTGGTGACCCGCAGGCCGCCGTTCCAGGGATTGACCCGGGTGAAGGACACGTCGTGCGCGTCGTCCAGCACGACGGCGTCCCGCTGCAGGCCCGCCTCGGTGGACTGCGGGACGAGGTCCTGGAACCGGACGTGCTGCGCGCCCTTCACGACGATGCCCCGGCCGGGTGCCGTGCTGGACAGGGTGACGCCGCCACCCGGGTTGTACACGTCGTAGGCAGGGCCGCGGAAGGTGATCGGCGCCTGCTCGGTGCCCGAGCGGGTGACGGTCAGGGTGCTGTCGTTGTACGTGCCGGAGGCGATGTCCACCGTCTGGCCCGGCAGCACCACGGCGGCCGCCGCCGTGACGTGGCAGTACGGGACGGCCTTGGTGCCGGTGCCGGCGTCGGAGCAGTTCGCCCCGGCGGCGTTGTTGACGTACAGGGTGGTGACGGCGGCGCCCGCTCCGGTCACGGACAGGGCCGGCAGGCCGACACCGAGCAGTGCCGTGCCGACAAAAGCGGCTATTCGTCTCTTGATGCTGTGCCCCCCAGAACGGATGAATGGTGGCCGCGCGTCGCGGCCCGCCCCGACCGCCGGGCACCGGCCCGGGTCGAGGGCGAACGGATCATTTCACAGGCGGCGAAGGGCGGGTCAAGGGGATATCCGAATACCGCGGAAGCCCCCCCGTGGGCCGGATCCCCGCCGCTCCGGCGGCGGCTTCCCCGACGGATCCGGGCCCGGGACATTAGCCTCGTAAGCGGGACAAGGACGCGTCATCCGAGGAGGCACACCGGTGATCGGCAAGCTGCAGTGCATCGTCCTGGACTGCCACTACCCCGCCGCCCTGGCCCGCTTCTACGCCGCGCTGCTCGGCGGGGAGGTGGACCGGCCGGACCCGCGGTGGTCGCTGGACGAGGACTGGTCGACGCTGCACACCGAGGGCGGGCCGGTGGTGGCGTTCCAGCGGGTGCAGGACTTCCACCCGCCGCAGTGGCCGGACCCGGCCCACCCGCAGCAGATCCACCTGGACATCGAGGTGGCGGACATCGAGGCGGCCGAGCGGGAGGTGATCGCCCACGGCGGCGCGCCGCTGAAGGGGTACGAGGGCTGGCGGGTCTACGCGGACCCGGCGGGGCACCCGTTCTGCCTGATCGGCGCAACCGCCGGCACTCCCGTCTGACGGGTCGGGCGCGGGCGTCAGCAGAGCGTCAGGCTGTCGCCCAGCCGCAGCCGGCCGGGGCGGCGGACCTCGGCGAGGGCGTCCAGGTGGCCGTCGTGGGCGGCGAAGACCGCCTTGAGGATCTCGGGGGCGTGCGGCAGACCCGGTTGCGGGGCACCGGTCATGACGCAGCGTTCGCTGGACCGGAGGAAGGCGAGCCGGGGGCCGGTGCGGCCGGTGGCGGCGGCCTCGCGGCCGAGCCAGTGGTCCTCGACGAAGGGCGGGGTGCCGGGCGGGGTGCGCAGCAGGATGTTGGGCCGGAACCGGCGCTCGTCGACGACGGTGCAGGGGGCGGCCTCGCGGACCCAGTCCAGGGTGGCGGTGGTGAGCACGCTGACCGGCAGCTGGTCGAAGTGCGGGACGGCGTCCTCGCGGGCGAGTTCGACGTCGTCCAGTTGCAGGAAGGCGCGCAGGAAGGTGTCGGGGTCGGCGACCGGGCGGCCGAGCGGGTCGAGGAGGACGGGGCCGTCGAGGCGGTGGCCGAGCCGGGCGCCGAGACGGAGCAGGCCGTCCATCCGGCGGAAGCGCCGGGTGTTCTTGCCGGAGCCGAGCTTGCCCGCGCCGTCGCGAACGGCGTAGAGCCGGTCGCCGGCCAGGCCGCGTTCGTCCACCTGGACGGAGTCGAGCTGTTCGCCACCGGTGGATTTCACGGGGTAACGCCAGAGCCGCTCGACCACACCGATGATCTCTGCCATGGCGGGCAGCCTATCGGCGGGCCGCCATGATGGTCTAGACCAAGGTCCCTGCCGGCTCGGTTCGTTCGGGCGTCCGGTGCCGGCCGGCGGGCCGGTCGGTTCAGCCGATCCGGGCCACCGCGCGGACGGGCGCGCCGTCCGCCGCGACCAGTCGCAACGGGAAGAAGGAGACCTCCACCGGCACCCCCGCGTCCTGCGCCGCCAGGAGCGACGCCAGGTCGGTGAGGTTCTCCGCGATCACCGCACCGCCCTCGGCGCCGAGCAGCACCCGGTGCGCGGCGAGGCCGCCGGCCTCCTGCGGATGCCCGCCGTCGTGCTCGTCGGCGAGGTCGGCGAGCAGCGCCGCCACCGCCGGGTCCGCCGGGCCCGGGTCGGGTGTCCGGTCGATGCTGAGGGCGTCCACCCCGAGGGTGCGGATGCCGGCCGCGACCACGGCCTCGGCGGCGGCGGGGGTCAGGTAGGGGTGGGCGAGGTAGTGGTCGGTGCCCCAGTGGCGGGGCCAGCCGGTGGCCAGCAGCAGGACGGCGCCGGGGGTGACCTGCGCCAGCGCCTCCGCGAGCAGGTCGGGCGTGACGGCGGTGCGCGGCTCCAGGCCGCGCAGGTCGGCGAGCACCGCCGGGCCGGTGAACAGGCCGAGCGGCAGCCCGTCCAGGGTCGGCCAGGTGACGTCCACGTGGTACGGCGCGTCCACATGGGTGCCGGACTGCGAGCCGAGGTGCAGCCCGAGGACGTTGACGCCGGCGGTGGCGGTGGTCAGGGCCGGCCGCAGCTCCACCTCCGGGTCGCCCGGGTAGACGGGCATGCCGGTGGTGAGCGGATGGGTGAGGTCGATCAGCGTCGGCGCCATGGCCCCATCCTCCCGTGCCCGGCGGGCCCGGCGGATCGAAACCGGTGCTGCGTATAGAAATGAGGTCATGAGCGCAGCGAAGTCAGCAGACGGTACGGCGGTCCGGCGGCCGTGGGTGGTCGGGGTCTCGGGGGCG
Source organism: Kitasatospora herbaricolor (assembly GCF_030813695.1). Classification (NCBI taxonomy): domain Bacteria; kingdom Bacillati; phylum Actinomycetota; class Actinomycetes; order Kitasatosporales; family Streptomycetaceae; genus Kitasatospora; species Kitasatospora herbaricolor. The sequence continues at coordinate 3,972,773 of NZ_JAUSVA010000002.1, read as the reverse complement.
TCGGGCACCCCGTACGCGGCCTCGGTGATCCGGGGGCTGCTCGCCGCGGGCGAGGCGGTGGACCTGGTGGTCAGCCGGGCGGCCAGGCTCACCATCCTGGACGAGACCGGCATCTCCTTCCGGGACGCCCACTGGCGGCAGGACCTGGCCCGCTGGCTGGACTCGGACGAGGGCCTGGACGGCGTCCGGCACTGGGCGGCGGGGGACTTCGCGGCCGGTCCGTCCAGCGGCTCGTACCCGGCGAAGGGGATGCTGGTGGTCCCCGCGACGACCGGTGCGGTGGCGGGCATCGCGCTCGGCCTGAGCAAGGACCTGCTGCAACGGGCCGCCGCCGTCACCCTCAAGGAGCGCCGCCCGCTGGTGGTCTGCGTGCGCGAGGCGCCGCTCGACGGGGTGACGCTGAAGCACCTGGTGGAGCTGGACGCGCAGGGCGCCGTGGTGCTGCCCGCCTCGCCCGGGTTCTACGCGGGCGGCTCCACGGTGCGCGAACTGGTGGATTTCGTGGCCGGGCGGGTGCTCGACGCGGCCGGCGTGCCGCACGGGATGTACCGGCGCTGGGAGGGCGAGCTGGGGGCGGCCGCCAAGGGGCCGGCCGGGGCGGCCGACACGGTGGAGTGAGCGGGCCTCGACCGGGAGAGTATGTTCTTTGCGATATCCGGGTTGGTCTGCCCATGGCACCTTTGATTCCGGATAATGATCTGTGGGTCTGGTGAGGTTCGGAAGGACGCGGACGGTATATGGACACGGTGGACAGACAGCTCATCCAGGCGCTGCGGGAGAACGGCCGCGCGTCCTACGCCGAGCTGGGCCGGCTGGTCGGCCTGTCCGGCCCGAGCGTGACGGACCGGATCAACCGTCTGGAGCAGGCCGGCGTCATCACCGGGTACCGCGCGACGGTCAACCCGGCCTCGCTCGGCTTCGGTGTCACGGCCCTGATCGGCCTTCAGCTCACCGACGCCGCCGACCACGAGGACGTCGCGCACCGGCTCAAGGAGCTCGGCGAGGTCGAGGACTGCTGGTTCATCGCCGGCGACGACTCTTACATGCTCAAGGTCCGGGTCTCCAACGTGGAGGGCCTGGAATCCGTGGTGAAGCGGCTGTCCGGCACCAAGGGCGTGGCACGGACCCGGACGACCGTCGTGCTCTCCACCAAGTGGGAGAACCGGGTCAGCGAACTTCCCCTCGACGAGACGGAGTAGAGCGATGGCACTGGTCGGCCTGGAGGAGCTGCGCGCCGCGCAGCGGCGGATCGCGGGCGTCGCGGTCCGCACGCCCCTGATGCCCTGCCCCTGGGCCGACCGGGGGCCGGAGGGCGGGGCCGGCGAGCGCCGGCTCTGGCTGAAGCCGGAGAACCTCCAGCCGACCGGCGCCTTCAAGATCCGCGGCGCGTACAACCGGCTGGCCGCGCTGACCGGGGCCGAGCGGGCCCGCGGGGTGGTCGCCCAGTCCAGCGGCAACCACGCGCAGGCGGTGGCGTACGCGGCCCGGCTGCTCGGCCTGAAGGCCGTGATCGTGATGCCGGACACCTCGCCCGCGGTGAAGGTGGCGAGCACCCGCTCGTTCGGCGCCGAGGTCGTGCTGGTCCCGCCGGAGGAGCGCGACACGCTGCCCGCCGAGCTGGCGGAGCGGCACGGCTACGTCTGGGTGCCGCCGTACGACGACCCGTGGATCATCGCCGGCCAGGGCACGGTCGGCCTGGAGATCGGCGAGGACGCCCCGGACGAGCTGGACACCGTCCTGGTGCCGGTCAGCGGCGGCGGCCTGATCTCCGGCACGGCGGCGGCCCTCAAGCTGAGCTGCCCGGGCGTGCGGGTGGTCGGCGTCGAGCCGGAGCTGGCCGCCGACGCCCAGGAGAGCCTGCGCACCGGCCGGCGCACCAGCTGGCCGGTGGCCGACACCTACCGGACCGTCGCCGACGGGCTGCGCACCCCCTCGGTGGGCGAGCTGCCCTTCGAGCATCTCCAGGCGTACGTCGACGACATCGTGACCGTCACCGAGGCGGAGATCCGCGACACCGTCGCCCTGCTGGCCCGCAGCGGCCGGCTGGTGGCGGAGCCGTCCGGCGCGGTGGCCCCGGCGGCCTACTTCCACCGGTCGGCCGAACTCGGCGGCCGGGTCTTCGCCGCCGTGGTCAGCGGCGGCAACATCGACCCCGGCCTGCTTGCGGAGCTGTTGGTCACCGGGGCGTAGGCTCGTTCCGGTCAACGAATCGAATGTGCAGGGAGGCGGTCCGCCGCATGGACGCAGGGCTGAAGCGCGAGCTGGAGGCGAAGGTCTACGCGGGTGAGCGGCTGACCCGCGAGGACGGGATCGCGCTCTACGAGAGTGACGACCTGGCCTGGCTGGGTGGTCTCGCCCACCACGTCCGGACGCAGAAGAACGGCGACGTCGTCCACTTCAACGTCAACCGTCACCTCAACATGACCAACGTCTGCTCCGCCTCCTGCGCGTACTGCTCGTTCCAGCGCAAGCCGGGCGAGAAGGACGCGTACACCATGCGCATCGAGGAGGCCGTGCGCCTCGCGAAGGCGATGGAGGTCGACTCCCTCACCGAGCTGCACATCGTCAACGGCCTGCACCCCACGCTGCCCTGGCGCTACTACCCGAGGTCGTTGCGCGAGCTGAAGGCGGCCCTGCCGAACGTCTCGCTGAAGGCCTTCACCGCGACCGAGATCCACTGGTTCGAGAAGATCAGCGGCCTGTCCGCCGACGAGATCCTCGACGAGCTGATCGACGCCGGCCTGGAGTCCCTGACCGGCGGCGGCGCGGAGATCTTCGACTGGGAGGTCCGCCAGCACATCGTCGACCACGCCACCCACTGGGAGGACTGGTCGCGGATCCACCGGCTCGCGCACAGCAAGGGCCTCAAGACCCCCTCGACGATGCTCTACGGCCACATCGAGGAGCCCCGCCACCGGGTCGACCACGTGCTGCGGCTGCGCGAGCTGCAGGACGAGACCGGCGGTTTCCAGGTCTTCATCCCGCTGCGCTACCAGCACGACTTCCACGACTCCAAGGACGGCGTCGTGCGCAACAAGCTGATGGCCCGTACGGAGATGGCGACCGGTGCCGAGGCGCTGAAGACCTTCGCGGTCTCCCGGCTGCTGTTCGACAACGTCCCGCACGTGAAGGTGTTCTGGGTGATGCACGGCGTCACCACCGCGCAGCTGGCGCTCAGCCACGGCGCCGACGACATGGACGGCTCGGTCGTCGAGTACAAGATCACCCATGACGCGGACAACTTCGGGACCCCGAACAAGCTCGGCCGCGACGACCTGCTCGGCCTGATCCGTGACGCCGGGTTCCGCCCGGTGGAGCGCAACACGCGGTACGAGATCATCCGCGAGTACGAGGGCCCGGACTTCCAGCGTCGCGAGACCCCGCAGGCGATGCGCCTCTGACCAGCGCATTCGGCGGCCCCCGAGCCCCTGGCGGGTTCGGGGGCCGCATTTTGTGACAGTGTCGACCGGCCTCGTGGGTTTCCCAACAGCCCCGGGATTTGGCAGGATCGCCGCATGTCCGGATCCCACCGCGTTCATCCGCTACCCCACACCGGCGCCACGGCGGCGGTTCCGGGGGCACGCCGGGAGCCGGATCCGTACCAGCCCGACGAGCCGTACGCCTCGTCGTACGGCCGGTCGCAGCAGCCGGTCCAGGGGCAGGCCCACGGCTCCTACGACCAGGCCTACCAGCCGCAGTCGCACCAGCAGCAGCCGTACCAGCAGCAGGCCTACCCGGCCCACGAGGCCCACCCGTCCTCGTACCAGCAGCCCTACGCCGGCGGGTACCAGCAGCCGTACCAGCAGCAGTACCCCGCCGAGGCGTACGGGCAGCAGCAGTACCCGGGGTACCCGGCCCAGCAGTCCTACGAGGCGTCAGCGCCCTACCAGGCCCCCGCGCCGTACGAGGCCCCCGCGCCGTACGAGGCCCCCGCGCCGTACCAGGACTACGGGACGTACGGGGGCACCGGTGTGTACGAGGCGTCCGAGCCGTACGAGCCGGGCGACGAGGTGTACCTGCGCGGCGGTGCCGAGGACGGCGGTGACGACTCCTACGGCTCCGGCGGCTGGTTCGAGCCGGTCGAGCCGGACGGGTCCCGGGGCGTCCACGAGCCGGCCGGCGCGTCCGGCCCCGCCGTCGCCGCGAGCGCCGTGCCCGCCCCGACGGCCCCCGGCGAGCCGCGGAGCCAGGGGCGCCGGCGCAAGGCGAAGAAGAAGTCCCACGGCGGCGCCCTGACGGCCGGTACGGCGCTGCTGCTCGCCGCCGCTGCCGCCGGCTGGTACACCGTCGGCCCCGGCGGCTCGGCCCCCGCGGTCACCTCCGCCGACGGCGGCGGCCCGGAGGGGCCCGACGCGGCGGCGCCGCAGGCCGCCCAGGCGGCCCAGGCGGCCGCGGCCCACACCGAGGCCCCGGCGGCCGACCGCAGCGAGACCCGCGCCGACGGTTCGCTGGTCGCGATCCCGGGCCTCGGCCCCGCCTTCACCGCCCGGATACCCGCCACCACCAACCAGGTCGTGCTGGCGTCGGGGAAGGGCAAGGACGGCAACGAGACCACCGTCACCGTCTGGACCAGGACCGCCGAGGGCCGCTGGCTGGCCGGCGAGGCCTGGGCCGGCCACAACGCCTACAAGGGCTGGACCACCGACCACAACGAGGGCGACCTGCGCAGCCCGATCGGCGTCTTCACGCTGACCGACGCGGGCGGCCGCAACGCCGACCCGGGCAGCAGGCTCCCTTACGACAAGGACGCCAACTTCGTGGTCGGCGGCAAGGGCTTCGCGGGCGAGTCGCTCGCCGGCTCCTTCGACTACGTGGTCGCCATCAACTACAACCGGGTGCAGGGCGCCTCCCCGCTGGACGGACGGCGTCCCGACGGCAGCACCAAGGGCGGCGGGATCTGGATCCACGTCGACCACGGCGGCCCCACCCACGGCTGCATCTCCGTGCCGGAGGACAAGATGGCCCGGTTGCTGCAGTTGCTGGACCCGGCGGCCAACCCGGTCATCGTGATGGGCGACGCCGCCTCGCTGGCCGCCTGACCACCGGATACCGGTACCGGGGGGCCCTCCTACCGGACCATGCGCCGCAAGGGCTCTTGTCCGGCCCCTACAGCATCCGGGGGTGGATCCTGTAGCCGGTCGCGACCGGATGACCAGCCGGTAACGGGGTTGAGTGGCTGTATGAGCGGATCCCGCATTGTTGCCCTGGGGCACTACCAGCCTCCCAAGGTCCTCACCAACGCCGAACTGTCGACGCTGGTGGACACCGACGACGAGTGGATCCGCAGCCGCGTGGGAATCCGCACCCGGCACATCGCGGTGGACGAGTCCCTGGTCGACCTGGCCACCGAGGCGGCCCAGAAGGCGCTGGCCAACAGCGGCCGGTCGGCCGCCGACGTCGACCTGGTGGTCGTCGCCACCTGCACCGCGGTCGAGCGCAGCCCCAACACGGCCGCCGCCGTCGCGGCCCGCCTCGGGGTGCCCACCCCGGCCGCGTACGACATCAACACCGTCTGCTCCGGGTTCTCGTACGCGCTCGCGACCGCCGACCACGCGATCCGGGCCGGCGCGGCCCGGCTGGCGCTGGTGGTCGGGGCCGAGCGGATGTCCGACACCATCGACTGGACCGACCGCACCACCTGCGTGATCTTCGGGGACGGCGCTGGCGCGGCCGTGGTGGAGGCGCAGGAGGAGGGCGGCGCGCCGGGCATCGGCCCGGTGGTCTGGGGTTCGGAGCCGGAGAAGGGCGACGCGGTCGTCATCACCGGCTGGGACCCGACCATCAGCCAGCAGGGCCAGTCGGTGTTCCGCTGGGCCACCACGAAGATCGCCCCGCTGGCCCGGCAGGCCTGCGAGAAGGCCGGCATCGACCCGTCCGAGCTGAAGGGCTTCGTGCCGCACCAGGCCAACCTGCGGATCATCGACGCCATCGCCAACAAGCTCGGCGCACCCGACGCGGTGATCGCCCGCGACGTGGTGGACTCCGGCAACACCTCGGCGGCGTCCATCCCGCTGGCCTTCTCGAAGCTGGTGGAGCGCGGCGAGCTGGCCTCCGGCGACCCGGTGCTGCTGTTCGGCTTCGGCGGCGGCCTGGCGTACGCCGGGCAGGTCGTGCGCTGCCCGTAGGCCCCCTCGGGCCGCCCCGGGCGCCCCGGCCGCTCCCCGGGCCCCGGGGAGCCGGCGGGGCCGCGGGCGGGCCCCTGGAGGGCTCGTGACGTGCCGGTGGGCGGGACCCTGGGAGGGTCCCGCCCACCGGCATGTCTGGCGCACTGCGGTACGTCGGCGAACCTCCCCCGAGGCAACGGCCGCCGTCCGTCGTTCCCCGGACAGGCGGCCGGGGACGTGCGCGGAGCGGATGGCTGGATAGTAGGGACGGACCTACTTGGGCGGCTTCTTGCCGGTGACGCCCAGGTACACCAGGGGTGCGAGGTTGGGCTTCAGGTCCTTGACCTTGACGCCCCAGGCCGTGAAGGCCTTCCCGTGCTCCGCCGCGGAGGCGAGCAGCGAGATCAGCGCGCCGGACACGGCGGCCGGATCCAGCGTCTTGTCGGCCTGGCCCTTGCTCTGGAGGTCCTTGACGGCATCCGTGAGCGGCTTGGCGACCGAGTTGAGGACGGTCATGCGGATCTTGAAGAACCGCTTGTCCCCTTCGGCAGCACCGAGAGTGACCACTCGGAGAATGGCGTCGTTCTTGCGCCAGAAGGCGAGGAATCCGTCCACCAGTTCTTCCGAAGTGGCGACACCGGATTTTCCTGCCCAGGACTTTCCGGCGACGAGCTCTTTGAGCCCGTCGCTGTCCTTGGCCATTTCCTCGGCGATCTCGAGGACAGCGCCCTCGACATCCGGGAAGTACTGGTAGAAGGTCGCGGGGGAGGTACCCGCCATACGGGCGACGTCGATGACCTTGACGTCCCGATACGGCGACGTGCTGAGCATCTCGCGGAGGCAGTCGAGCAGCTTCTGCCGCGTCTCCTGCCCGCGTCGCCCGGCGACGCGACCGTCGACGGTGCGAACTTGTCCTGTCATGCCGTCAGCTTACCGTGGCACGATCTTGGCGCGATTCGGTGATGCGACTATTACTCCGCCCGGGGGGTGGTATACAACCGCGAAACGGGCCCGCGCGGATATTCACCGGGGTCCCGAGGTGCTGTTTTGAAGCCCCCCCGTGAGCTGATGACCTCGCAGCGTGACGACGAGTCCGCTGAGGGATGGTCGGGTGGCGCTCCGTAACCTTGACGGGGCCGGCGGGGCGGTCCGGGGGTGCCGGAAGGGGCGTCAGAATCCAGCCAGAACTTTCACAGTGGACGCCGGGGGGCGCGCGGGACGCGGGCCCGGCGCCCTGGGCGGGGGATGTTGGATCTGACCCGGGCGGCATTGGAGAATCAGGACCGGCACCCCTCGGCGGGTGCCGGGAGACGGGGAGGTGGCAGCGGAGTGGACCAGCTGACGGCGCACGATCCGAGGCGGATCGGGCCCTTCGAGGTGCTGGCGCGGCTCGGCGCGGGCGGAATGGGCCTGGTGTACCTGGCACGCTCCGCATCCGGCCGGCGGGTGGCCATCAAGACCGTGCGGGGGGAACTGGCCGAGGACGAGCTGTTCCGGGTCCGCTTCGCGCGCGAGATCGCGGCCGCCAAGACGGTCGGCGGCTTCTACACGGCCGCCGTGGTCGACGCGGACGCCGACGCCCGGGTGCCCTGGCTGGCCACCGCGTACGTCCCGGCCCCCTCCCTGGAGGACCTGGTCGGCGAGTGCGGCCCGCTGCCGGTCGGCGCGGTCCGCTGGCTGATCGCCGGCATCGCCGAGGCCCTGCAGTCGATCCACGCGGCCGGGCTGGTCCACCGCGACCTCAAGCCCTCCAACGTGCTGGTGGTGGAGGACGGCCCCCGGGTGATCGACTTCGGCATCGCCGCCGGCGTCTCGCACACCCGGCTCACCATGACCAACGTCGCGGTCGGCACCCCCGCCTACATGTCGCCCGAGCAGGCCCGGGACAGCCGCAGCGTCACGGGCGCCAGTGACATCTTCTCGCTCGGCTCGCTGCTGGTCTTCTGCGCCACCGGGCACGCCCCCTACCGGGGCGCCAACCCCGTCGAGACGGTCTTCCAGCTGCTCCGCGAGCAGCCCGACCTCTCCGGCCTGCCGGTCGAGCTGGTGGACCTCGTCCGGGCCTGCATGCGCCCCTCGCCGGAGCACCGGCCGACGCCCGCCCAGATCCAGGCCGAGCTGGCCCCGCACCTGTTCTCCCGGGACGACGCCTCCGGCGAGGCGGGGGACTGGCTGCCCGCCAACGCGCTGGACCTGATCGAGCGCAAGCGCAGCAGCCGCCGGCCCCTCGCCCAGCCGCCCGCCGTGCCGGCCCAGCCGGCGCCGCCGCAGCCGGTGGCCCCCGGGCCGCAGCCGGTACCGCAGCCGCCCGGCCCCGCCGACCCGCGCACCGCCCAGCACGGCCGCGCGCTGCCGCCGCCAGGCCGGACCGGGCCGGTGCACGGCGCCCGGCCGGCCCCCGCCTCCGACACCGAGGCGGCCACCGAGAAGATCGCCGCCCGCCGGCACCGGGCCCCGGCCGGCGAGAGCGCCGTCGAGGTGCGGCTGCCCGGCGCCTCCGTCCGGATAGGCCCGGGCCCCCGGGCCGAGCAGGGCGCGGACGGGGCCGCCCCCGCCGAGACGGACTGGGTGCGCCGGGCGGCCGTCCCGCCGCCGGCCAGGGCCACCCGCTGGCGCCCCTGGCGGTTCCGGATGTCCAACGACGTCTGGGGCACGCCGGTGGTCGCCGACGGCACCCTGTTCGTCTCCAGCTTCGAGGTGCACGCCCTCGACATCGGCACCGGCGAGCGCCGGTACAAGACCCGGGACGTCGCCTGGGCGATGGCGGTGGACTCCGGTCGGGTGCACGCCGCCGACGGCCCGCACCTGTACACGGTGGACGTGGCCGACGGCACCGAGCGCTGGCGCAACTCCCTCGACGGCTGGGTCTTCTCGCTGGACGCCGCCGACGGGGTGCTCTGCTGCGGCATCCGGGGCGGCGGGGTCCAGCTGCGCTCGGCCGCCAACGGCGCCGAACTCTGGCGCGCCGACGACGCCCAGCAGGACTACGAGAACCCGCAGTCCGGGCCGGCCCTGGTGGGCGGCGCGGCGTACTACTACGGCGGCGGACGGCTGCGCTGCGTCGACCCGCGCGGGGCCGGCCTGCGCTGGTCCTTCCCGGTCGGCGAGGACGTCCCGTCCCGGCCGGTCGAGCGGGCCGGGGTGCTGTACGTGACGGCCGGCACCCGGGTGTACGCGCTGGACACCGCCACCGGCGCCGAGCGCTGGCGCTTCGAGGCCCCGGTGGTGCTCTTCACCCCGCCCGCGATGGACTCCACGGCGGTGTACGTGGCCGACTACCTCGGCACCGTCTACGCCCTGGACGCCACCACCGGGCGGGACCGCTGGCGCGGGCGGACGGGCAGCCGGCAGGGCGCCGAACCGGTGATCGTGGCCGACGGCACCGTGCTGATCGGCAGCGGGGACCGCCTGCACGCCTTCGACACCGCCACCGGCCAGGAGCGCTGGCGCTACACCGCCCGGGGCGAGATCGTCGGCTCCCCGGCGGTCGCCGACGGGCTGGTGCACCTCGGCAGCCGGGACCACTCGCTGCACACCCTCGACCTGTCGACCGGTCAGCTGCGCTGGGAGCTGGGCACCAAGGGCGAGCTCACCGGCTCCCCGGTGGCGGTCGGCGGCCGGGTCTTCGTCGGCAGCAAGGACCGGTGCGTCTACGCGCTGGACGCCTACTACGGCACCGCGGTGCCGTAACCGCGGGCGGGTACGGCGCAGGGGGCGGGCCCGTGACCGGGTACCCGCCCCCTGCGCGTGGCCGTGGGCTACCTGCGGGCGCCGGGGTGGCGGCTGCACCAGCCGTCCCACGCGGAGGACACCATCTCCTCCACGCCGTACCGGGCGCTCCAGCCGAGCTCCTTGTGGATCAGTTCGGCCGAGGCGACCACCCGGGCCGGGTCGCCGGCGCGGCGCGGGGTGACCTCGCCGGTGGCGTCGTACCCGGTGACCCGGCCGATCACGTCGAGCATCTCCTTGACGGAGACGCCCTCGCCGCGGCCGATGTTCAGGATCAGCGAGGTTTCGCCGGCCGGGTCCGCGCTCATCCGGCGGGCCGCCGCGACGTGCGCCGAGGCGATGTCGGAGACGTGGATGAAGTCACGGACGCAGGTGCCGTCGGCGGTGGGGTAGTCGTCGCCGAAGATCCGCGGGGCCTGGCCGGCGGTGAGCCGCTCGAAGACCATCGGGACCAGGTTGAAGACGCCCGCGTCGGAGAGCTCCGGCGAGGCCGCGCCGGCCACGTTGAAGTAGCGCAGCGAGACGGTCGAGATCCCGTAGGCCTTGCCGACCGCCGACACCAGCCACTCGCCGGCCAGCTTGGTCTCGCCGTACGGGCTCATCGGGTCGCAGGGCGTGTCCTCGGTGACGAGGTCGACGTCCGGCATGCCGTAGACGGCGGCGGAGGAGGAGAAGAGGAAGCGCTTGACGCCGCCCTCGGCCGCCGCCTCCAGGACGGTCTGCAGGCCGGTGACGTTCTCCCGGTAGTAGAAGAAGGGCTGCTCGACGGACTCGCCGACCTGCTTCTTCGCGGCGAAGTGCAGGATGCCCTCGACCGCGTGCTCGCGGATGGCGCGGTCCAGCACGGCCCGGTCCAGGGTCGAGCCCTCGACCACGGCGACGCCCTCGGGCAGCCGGGAGCGGTCGCCGGTGCTGAAGTCGTCGAGGACGGCGACCCGCTCGCCCGCGTCGATGAGCTGACGCAGGACGTGCCCGCCGATGTATCCGGCCCCGCCGGTGATCAACCAAGTCATGGCTGAATCCTAGGCGGTCCGTTCGACGGGGTGCCCCGGGTGATCGACATCGGTGCCGGCGTCCGGGCGGTCCCGCCGGGCGAGTCGGCGCGTCGATTCGGACAAAGAGGTGAAATGCTGACAAAAATCTGGCCCTGTCCTCGACCTGAGGAGTGCTCTCCCCAGGGCCGGGCCGCGCGCGTACGGAACCGGAGGCAGCCAGGTGCACCCCAAGAAGGAACCCACCCGCCCGATCCCGGCAGGGCCCCGGCCGACCGGACCGCGCACCCCCGACCGCCGGCCGGTCGCCGTCGGCACGGCCGCGGCGCTGGCGGCGCTGGTCCTGGCGGGCTGCAGCAGCGGCTCCTCCACCTCGAACAGCTCCTCGCCCGGCGCCACGTCCAGCAGCTCCGCCCCGGCCGCCGCCGGGAGCAACCAGCTCCAGGACGAGTACCAGCGGGTGATCTCCGAGGTGCTGCCGTCGGTGGTCCAGATCACCACCGCGAACGGCCTGGGCTCGGGCATCGTCTACGACGCCAAGGGCGACATCGTCACCAACGCCCACGTGGTGGGCACGGCGACCTCCATGACCGTGACCCTGGCCAACAGCACCAAGTCGCTGGACGCCACGCTGGTCGCCAGCTACCCCGACTCCGACCTCGCGGTGATCAAGCTGACCAGCCCGCCGAGCGGCCTGAAGCCGGCGGTCTTCGCGGACAGCAAGAAGGTCGAGCTCGGCCAGATCACCCTGGCGATGGGCAGCCCGCTCGGCCTGGCCAGCAGCGTCACCGAGGGCATCGTCTCGGCGACCGGCCGGACCGTCTCCGAGCCCGGGACCGGGGGCTCCCCGGGGGCCACCATCGGCAACATGGTGCAGACCTCGGCCGCCATCAACCCCGGCAACAGCGGCGGGGCCCTGGTCAACCTCGCCAGCCAGGTGATCGGCATCAACACCCTCGCCGCCACCGAGCCCGAGGGCAACGGCGCGGTCGCCCCCGGCATCGGCTTCGCCATCCCGGCGTCCACCATCACCAGCATCACCGACCAGCTGATCAAGGACGGCAAGGTCACCAACTCCGGCCGGGCCGCTCTCGGCATCACCGCCCGGACCTTCTTCAACGCGGACTTCCAGCCGGCCGGCGCGGTGATCGTCACGGTGATCTCCGGCGGGCCCGCCGACTCGGCCGGGCTCCAGGTCGGGGACGTGATCACCAAGCTCGGCGACACCGACATCACCACGCTGAACTCCCTCACCACGGTGCTGGCCTCGCTCACCCCCGACAGCAAGGTCACCGTCACCTATCTCAGGGACGGTCAGTCCAGGACCGCCGACGTCACCCTGGGCACCCTGCCCACCTCCTGACCCTGCCGGCCGGACCAGGACCGCCGGTCCGGCCGGCAGCACCAACCCGGCCCCGGCCGGCCGTCCGCGCACCGCGCAAGGGTCCACGGACGCCGCCGGGACCGTCCCTGCCCCGTACGCCGGTGCGGACGCAGGGCCGGCCGGGGCTCCGCCGTCGTCCCGGCGGAGCCCCGGCCGTTCGTCCGTCCCGGGGTCAGGCCCGGCGGGTCGTCCGGGTGCGCCAGGGCAGTTCGATCGTCACCGTGGTCGGGCCCCCCGGCGGGCTCTCCACCAGGAAGACCCCGTCCACCGCGCGGATCCGCTCGGCCAGCCCGGCCAGTCCGCTGCCGGGGTAGGGGGCCGCGCCGCCCTTGCCGTCGTCCTGGACCAGCAGCATCAGCCGGTCGGCGGCCCGCCAGAGGTCCACCGTGGCGGTCCGCGCCCCGGCGTGCTTGGAGACGTTGGTGAGCAGCTCGCTGACGGTGAAGTACGCGATGCCCTCCACCGCGGAGTCGGGGCGCTCGACGGAGCCGTCCGGGGCCCGCAGGTCCACGTGCACCTTGACGCCGCCGGGGACGGTGCAGCGGGCCGCGACCGCGGAGAGCGCCGCGTCCAGACCGCGGTCCGTCAGCACGGCGGGGTGGATGCCCCGGGCCAGGTCCCGCAGCTCCTGGAGGGCGAGTTTCACCTCGCCGTGCGCGGCGCCGACCATCTTCGCGGCGGTCTCCACGGTGTCGGCCGTCGGCTCGTCGGCCAGCTTCTCCTTGGCCAGGCCCAGGTCCATCGCCAGGGCCACCAGCCGGGCCTGGGCGCCGTCGTGCAGGTCCCGCTCGATCCGGCGCAGGTCGGCGGCGGCGGTGTCGACCACCGCGCCCCGGTCGTCCTCCAGCTCGCGGACCCGCTCGGACAGCGCGGTCGGGGCGAGCAGGCTCTCCAGCAGGATCCGGTCGATCGCGGTCTGCAACCCGACCATCCAGGGCAGCAGCGGCCAGCCCACCAGCAGGAACACCACCGTGACGGTGAAGCTCAGGATGCCCCAGGGCAGCAGCAGCACGTGGTAGAGCGCCGAGCGCCAGCCCAGGCCGTCGGTGAGCGAGGCGGTCGCCCAGCCGGCGACGCCCGGGCGGCGCACCCGCAGCGGGTCCGGCTCGTCCACCACCGACCCGGCCGAGCGGGCCCGGGCCCGGGCCAGCGCCCCCAGCCGGCGGCACCCCGCCAGCCCGAGGGCGAGCAGCGGCAGCCCGACCACGGTGACCGACAGGGCCACCCCGACGGAGATCAGCGCCACCGTGAAGGTGAAGCCCACGATCCCCAGCGGCAGGTTGAGGACCAGCTGCAGGACCTGCCGCCACATCTGCCCGCCGTACACGGGAACGCGCTCACCCTGGGCGTCGCGCAGCCGTACGGTGTCCGCCGCGCGGTGGAGCAGAGGCTTCATCTGATGTCTTCCGTCCCTCTCGGTCGAGCTCGTGCCCCCAGCTTCCCGGGTGGGCCGCGCTCGGGGCCATGGGGGTGTTCCGTGTACCCGTCCGGGGGTTATCCCCACCCGGGCCCCGGCCCGGCCCGTCTTGGTTGGCGGGCAGGGTACGGCAGCCGGTGGCGCTGCACTTAGACTCACGCCTTGACGATGGTTATGGGTGCGTAAAGAACGCGGCAGTACGGTCCTCCGGGGATGTCCCGGACGGGCCCGGAGCAAGGCCGATGTGGAGGCGAACGCATGAAGGGGCAGCCGGTAGCTGCCGTCGCGGCCGACCCTGCGGTGGGCAGCGGCTACTTCGACGCGTACGCCGCGGTGGGCCTGCTCGCCGTCGTCGGCGTGCTCTTCGTCGCCGTGGCGTTCTCCGCCAACCGGCTGCTGCGGCCGGTGGTGTACTCGCCGGAGAAGCTCCTCGCCTACGAGTGCGGGGTCGACCCGGTCGGCGAGGACTGGGCGCACACCCAGATCCGCTACTACGTGTACGCGTTCCTGTACGTGATCTTCGCGGTCGACGCCGTCTACCTGTTCCCCTGGGCGACGGTGTTCTCCGCCGCCGGGTACGGCGCGGGCACCCTGGTCGAGATGTTCGTCTTCATCGGCTTCCTCGCGGTCGGCCTGCTCTACGCCTGGAAGAAGGGCGTTCTGGAATGGACGTGACCCACAGCCACCCGCACGGCCACGCCCACGGCGGCGACTCCTCCGGAGCCGTCCCGCTCGGCATGCCCGACCCCGCCCGGCCGGGCGGTCCGGCCGAGCCGCCGCGGCTGGGCCCGCTCGCCCGGCTGGCGCCGGACCCGGTCAAGGTGGTGCTCAACTGGGGGCGCCGCTACAGCCTCTGGTGCTTCAACTTCGGCCTGGCCTGCTGCGCGATCGAGTTCATCGCCGCGTCCATGGCCAAGCACGACTTCATCCGGATGGGAGTCATCCCGTTCGCGCCCGGCCCGCGCCAGGCCGACCTGATGATCGTGTCGGGCACCGTCACCGACAAGATGGCCCCCGCCGTCAAGCGCCTGTACGAGCAGATGCCCGAGCCGAAGTACGTCATCTCCTTCGGCGCCTGCTCCAACTCCGGCGGTCCCTACTGGGACTCCTACTCGGTCACCAAGGGCGTCGACCAGATCATCCCGGTCGACGTCTACGTGCCGGGCTGCCCGCCGCGCCCCGAGGCGCTGCTCCAGGGCATCCTCAAGCTGCAGGAGAAGATCGCGGCCGAATCGCTGCCCGAGCGCTACGCCGCCCCGGCGTCCGCGCTGCGCCGGCCGCTGGTCGCCGGGCCCGAGGGCGGCCGCACGTGAGCTTCGACCGCACCCCCGAGGAGCTCGCCGCGTCGATCGGCGCGTGGGCGACCGCCGCCGAGGCGTACGAGCTGATCACCGTCGACGTGCCCGCCGAGCACTGGATCGAGGCGCTGACGGCCGCCCGGGACACCCTGGGCCTGCGCTACTTCGACTGGCTGAGCGCCGTCGACGAACTGGCCGAGGGCTTCTCCGTCGCCGCCCACCTGGCCGCCCTCGACGACACCGGCGTCCGGCACCTGCTGGTCCGCACCCGGGTGCCGCGCGAACGGGCCGCGCTGCCGACGGCCGTCGGCGTCTACGCCGGTGCCGGCTGGCACGAGCGGGAGACGCACGAGATGTTCGGCATCGACTTCTCCGGCCACCCGCACCTGGTCACCCTGCTGCTGCCGGACGGCTTCGAGGGCCATCCGCTGCGCAAGGAGTTCGTCCTCGCGGCCCGGGTCGCCAAGGCCTGGCCCGGCGCCAAGGAACCCGGCGAGTCCGAGGGCGACGGGCCCGCCCGGCGCAAGATGCAGCCGGCCGGCGTGCCCGACCCGAACGAGTGGGGGCCGCTCAAGGGCACCCTGCCGCCGGTCGCCGAACGCCCCGCCCGGGGTGCCCGCGCGGCCGGTGCGGCGGGGCGTCCCCCGCGTGCCGCCGCCGGTGGCGCCGCTGCTGGTGCCGCCGGAGCCGCGGCCGAGGGCGGGCCGGCGATCCGGGCCGACCGGCCCCGGCGCACCCGGTCCATCACCGAGGGGTCGGCCAGCCAGGCCGCCGCCGGCCCGGCGGCCACTCCGGCCACTCCGGCCGGGACGCCCGCCGGGACGCCCGCCGAGAAGCCCGCGGCGGCCACGCCGCCGGCGCCCGCCCGGACGCAGTCCTCCGACGCGCCCTGGCACGCACCGGTACCCGCGCACGGGCCCGCCGAACCGGCGGCCACCCCGGCACCCGGGCCCGTGAAGCCGGCGGAGCCCGGGCCCGAGGCCGAGCCCGAGTCCGAGTCCGCCGAGTCCGAGCCCGCGCGGCCGACGGCGGCCGAGTCCGAGCCCGCCGCCCCGCGGCCTGAGGCCGGAAAGCCTGAGGCCGGAAAGCCCGAGGCCGGAAAGCCCGAGGCCGGAACGCCCGACGCCCCCGCGGCCGGACCCGAGAAGCCCACCCAGGAAGGAGACAGCGCGTGAACCTGCTCGACACGCTGCTGCGCTGCGCCGCCGCGCTCGTCGTCTTCCTCACCTTCCCGCTGATCATCGGCCAGACCGAGCACAAGGTGATGGCCCACATGCAGGGCCGGCTCGGCCCGATGTACGCGGGCGGGTTCCACGGCTGGGCCCAGCTCGTCGCCGACGGCGTCAAGTTCGCCCAGAAGGAGGACATCGTCCCCGCCGGGGCGGACCGTCGGGTGTTCCAGCTGGCGCCGGCCGTCTCGCTGCTGCCGTACCTGATCGTGCTGCTGGCGATCCCGGTCGGCCCGGACGGCTTCGTCGGCCAGGCCGTCGACGCCGGGCTGTTCTTCGTGCTCGCCGTGATGGGCGTCGGCGTGATCGGCAAGCTGATGGCCGGCTGGGCCTCCGCCAACAAGTTCTCGCTGCTCGGCGGCCTGCGCACGGCCGCCCAGCTGATGTCGTACGAGCTGCCGATGGTGCTCGCCGCCGCCTCCGTGGCGATGGCCGCCGGGACGCTCTCGCTGCCCGGCATCGTGGACGCCTTCGAGTGGTACTGGATCCCCTGGCAGGCGATCGGCGCGTTCGTCTTCTTCACGGCCGGCCTGGCCGAGCTGCAGCGCCCGCCGTTCGACATGCCGGTCGCCGACTCCGAGATCATCTTCGGCGCGTACACCGAGTACACCGGCCTGCGCTTCGCGTTCTTCCTGCTCTCCGAGTACGCCGGGATCCTGGTCGTCTCCGCGCTCACCGCCGTGCTCTTCCTGGGCGGCTGGCACGGGCCGCTGCCGGACGACCTCGGCTGGCTCTGGACCGTTCTCAAGACCTTCGCCCTGGCCTTCGTGGTGATCTGGCTGCGGGTCACCTACCCGCGGCTGCGCGAGGACCAGCTGATGCGGTTCGCGTGGACCGTCCTGATCCCGCTCGCCCTCGTCCAGCTCGCCCTCACCGGCGTCATCAAGGTGGCGATCTCCTGATGAGCTTCCCCGGCTCCGGCCTGGCCAAGGGCCTGGCCGTCACCCTGCGGACGATGACGAAGAAGACCGTCACCGCGCAGTACCCCGACGTGCAGCCCGAGCTCCCGCCGCGCACCCGCGGCGTGATCGCGCTGCTGGAGGAGAACTGCACCGTCTGCATGCTCTGCGCCCGCGAGTGCCCGGACTGGTGCATCTACATCGACTCCCACAAGGAGACGCTGCCCGCCGCCGACCCGAACGCCCGCGCCCGCACCCGCAACGTGCTGGACCGGTTCGCGATCGACTTCTCGCTCTGCATGTACTGCGGCATCTGCATCGAGGTCTGCCCCTTCGACGCGCTGTTCTGGTCGCCGGAGTTCGAGTACGCGGAGACGGACATCCTGGAGCTGACCCACGAGCGGGACAAGCTCCGCGAGTGGATGTGGACCGTCCCGGCGCCGCCCGCCCTGGACCCGGCGGCCGAGGAGCCCAAGGAGATCGCCACCGCCCGCAAGGCGGCCGAGAAGCTGGCCGCCGCCGCGGCCGCCGAGGCGGGTGGGTCCGAGTGAGTGCCCTGTTCGCCGCGGCCGGCCCGCTGGAGCCCGCCGCCCGCTCCTTCCTCTCCCCGACCGGCGTCGAGATCGTCTTCCTGCTGGTCGGCGTCGCCGTGCTCGGCTCCGCCCTGGTCGCCGTCACCACCAAGCAGCTGGTGCACGCCGCGCTCTGGCTGGTCGTCGCGCTGGGCGGGCTGGCGGTGGAGTTCCTGCTGCTCACCGCCGAGTTCATCGCCTGGGTGCAGGTGCTCATCTACCTCGGCTCGGTCGTGGTACTGGTGCTGTTCGGGCTGATGCTCACCAAGGCCCCGATCGGGCGCTCGCCCGACGCGGACTCCGGCAACCGCTGGGTGGCGCTGGTGGTGGCGCTCGCCGCCGCCGGCACCCTGGTGACCCTGATGGTGGACGCCTTCCGCAGCGCCTGGATCGACCTCGGCGCCGGCGGCGGCTCCACCCGGGCGACCGGGACCAGCCTGTTCCGGCACTGGGTGCTGCCCTTCGAGGCGCTGTCCGTCCTGCTGCTGGCCGCCCTGGTCGGAGCCGTCGTGCTGTCGCGCGGCGGCGGCAGGGGCAAGGTCCCGGCCCCCCGTGCCGGCAGGCTGCGGGCCGGCAAGCCGGTCGGCACCCCGGGCCGCGCCGTCCCCGCGCCCGCCGGACCGGACGCCGGAGCCCCGAAGCCCGCCGACCCGGCGCCCGCCGCCTCGACGACCCCTCCGCAGGAGCGCTGACCTCCGATGCACCTCGCCTACCCGGCCGTCCTCGCCGCGCTGCTCTTCAGCGTCGGCGTGTACGGCGTGCTCGCCCGGCGCAACGTCGTCCTGGTGCTGATGTCCGTCGAGCTGATGCTCAACGCCGTCAACCTGGACCTGGTCGCCTTCGACGCCTGGCTGCGCGACTCGCTGCACGCCGGACAGGCCCTCACGCTGTTCGTGATCACCGTCGCCGCCGCCGAGATCGGACTCGGCCTGGCGATCGTCCTGCTGGTCTTCCGGACCAGGGGCACCGCCGACATCGACCGGATCACCGCCCTCGGCGACCCGGCCGAGGCCGCCCAGGCGCCCGCCGCGGCCGACACCCTGAAGGGCCGGGCCGCCGCATGAACCTCGCCCTCCCGGTGCTCGTCCCCGCGCTGCCCGCGCTCGGCGCCGCCGCCACCTTCGCCACCGGCCGGCGCGCCCCCGGCTTCGCCCGGCCGCTGGCGATCCTCCCGGTCGCCGCCTCCGCCGTGCTGGCCCTGGTCGTCGCCCTCCAGCTCGGCACCGGCCAGGTCCTGGACACCGCCACCCGGCTCACCCCGACCGGCGGCCCCGAGATCTCGCTCGCCATCCAGCTGGACGGCTACACCTCGGTGATCACCGTCCTGGTCGGCCTGGTCGCCACCTGCGTGCAGGTCTACTCGACCGCCTACCTCAAGGACGACCCGCGCTACCCCTCGTACGCGGCGCTGGTCTCGCTGTTCACGGCCGCGATGTTCGTGGTCGTCTACTCCGGCGACCTGATCGTGCTGCTGGTCGGCTGGGAGGTCATGGGCATCTGCTCGTACTTCCTGATCGGCCACCACTGGGAGACCGCCGACGCCCGCTCCGCCTCGCTCAAGGCCTTCCTGGTCACCAAGCTCGGCGACGTCCCGTTCGTGTTCGGGATCTTCCTGCTCGGGGCCGACGCCGGCAGCTTCCGGATCAGCGACGTGCTGTCCGCCGCCGGCGACGGCCGGCTCGGCCACCCCACGCTGACCGCCCTGCTGCTGCTGGCCGGCGTCGCCGGCAAGAGCGCGCAGTTCCCGCTGCACACCTGGCTCCCGGACGCGATGGCCGGCCCCACGCCGGTCTCCGCGCTCATCCACGCCGCCACCATGGTCGCGGCCGGCATCTACCTGGTCGCCCGGCTGCTGCCGGTCTTCCTGCTCTCCGGTGCCGCGCTGATCGTGCTCGCCGTGATGGCCGCGGTGACGATGATCGGCTCCGCGCTCTGCGCGCTCGCCCAGGACGACCTCAAGCGCGTCCTCGCCTACTCCACCGTCGGCCAGCTCGGCTACATGGCCGGCGCGCTGGCCAGCGGCGACCGCGAGGCCTCCGTCTTCCACCTGGTCAGCCACGGCGCCTTCAAGGCCCTGCTGTTCCTCGCCGCCGGCGTGGTGATCCACGCCGCGCACACCAACTCGATCTCCGCGATGTCCCGGATGCCCGGGCTGCGCCGCCGGGTGCCGGACGCCTACTGGACGACCGGCATCGCCTTGGTCGCCCTGATCGGCCTGCCGCCGTTCTCCGGGTTCTTCAGCAAGGAGGCGGTGCTCACCGCCGCCGAGCACGCCGCCACCGGCGAGGCGATCACCAACGGCGTCGGCCCGGCCTCCGCCGTGCCCGCCACGGCCGGCTGGATCGTCCTGGTCGCGGCCGGTCTGACCGCCCTGATCACCGCCGCCTACGCGACCCGGCTCTGGCTGGTGGCCTTCCACACCCCGGCCGCCGTGCCCCCGCCCGCGCCCGCCCCGACCGGCGCCGAGCCGGGAGCCCCGTACTCGCCCGAGGTGGACGAGGCCGACCCGGCCACCGCCGAGCCGTCCGCGATGCGCTGGCCGCTCTGGGTGCTCGCGGTGCCCACCATGGGCTTCGGCATCGCCGGCGTCCGCTCGGACTGGCTGCCCGCCCTGCTGGACGGCGGCTCGCTGCGGCCGTCCCCGGTCACCGCGGTGATCGGCACCGGCCTGGCCGTGATCGGCATCCTGATCGCGTACGCCGCCTGGCGTTCCGGCACCGCCCGGGTCACCGCGGCCCGGCTCGCCGCCGCCCGGCCGCTGGGCCCCACCGCCGAGGGCCGCGTCCCCGGCCGGGCCGAGACCCCGCCGCCGGTCGAACAGCCGCCCGCCGACCCCGGCCGCACCCTGCTCGGCCCGCTGTTCGGCCCGGCCCGGCACGGCTTCGGCGTCGACCGGCTCTACAGCGCCCTGTTCGTCCGCCCGGTGGGCGCCGCCGCCAGGCTCGTCCGCTTCCTCGACCGCGAGGTCGTCGAGACCTACGTGCGCGGCACCGGCCTCGGGGCCCAGCTGCTCGGCCGGGCCGTGCGCCTCGCGCAGACCGGCAACGCGCAGACCTACCTCAGCGCCCTGCTCGCCGGCGTGGTGCTGCTCGCCGTCTGGGCGGCGGTGTAGCGGATGACCGACCCGACCGGCCCCGCCGCCGCACCCCGCCCTCCCGCCCCGCCCGCCGCAGCACCCGTTTGGAGCCCCCGATGAACGCAGTCCTCATCGCCCTCCTGGTGCTGCCGCTGCTCGGCGCCGCCCTCACCCTGGCCCCCGTCTTCGGCACCGACCCGGCCACCGCCGACCGGCGCGCCCTGCGCTTCAACACCGCCGTCACCGGCGTGGTCTTCCTGCTCACCGTCGCGCTCGCGGCCGGCTTCGACCACGACGAGCCGGCCCGGATGCAGGCCACCACCGACCTGTCCTGGATCCCGGCGATCGGCGTCCGGCTGCACCTCGGCGTCGACGGCGTCTCGCTGCCGCTGATCGTGCTGACCTCGCTGCTCACCCTGCTCTGCGCCGGCTACTCGCAGAAGCGGCTGCCCGGCGGCGAGGGCGTGCCCTCGGCCCGGTCCTTCGTCGGGCTGTTCCTGCTGCTCGAAGTCGGCATGCTGGCCACCTTCGCGGTGCTGGACCTGATCCTCTTCTTCCTGGCCTTCGAGATCGTGCTGATCCCGATGTACTTCCTGATCGCCCGCTGGGGCAGCGGACGGAAGGTGCCGGCCGCCAACCGGTTCATCCTGTACACCCTGCTCGGCTCCGCCGTGATGCTGCTCGGCTTCCTGCTGGTCGGGATCAAGGCCGGCACCTTCGACATGCAGGCCCTGGCCAACGCCCACGGCAGCGGCCTCAGCCGCACCACCCAGGTCACCGCCGGCCTCGCGATCATGATCGGACTGGCCGTCAAGGCCCCCGCCTGGCCCCTGCACAGCTGGCTCCCGGACGCGCACACCGCCGCCCCCACCGTCGGCTCGGTGCTGCTCGCCGGCGTGCTGCTGAAGATGGGCACCTACGGCCTGGTCCGGGTCCTGCTCCCGATCGTCCCCGACGGCGCGGCCACCCTCGCCCCCTACCTCGGGGCGTTCGCCGCCGTCGGCATCGTCTACGGCTCGCTGGCCTGCCTCGCGCTCGCCCGGCCCGGCGCCAAGGGCGACCTCAAGCGCCTGATCGCCTACTCCTCGGTCGGCCACATGGGCTTCGTCCTGCTGGGCATCGCCTCGCTCACCCCGGTCGGCGTCAACGGCGCGCTGTTCGCCAACATCGCCCACGGCCTGATCACCGGCCTGCTGTTCTTCGTCGTCGGCGCCCTCAAGGACCGCTACGGCACCGCCGACCTCGACACCCTCGCCGGAACCACCGGCGCCGCCCTGTACGGACGGGCGCCACGGCTCGGCGCGCTGCTCGCCTTCGCCGCCGTCGCCAGCCTCGGGCTGCCCGGCCTGGCCGGCTTCTGGGGCGAGCTGCTCGCCATGTTCGGCGCCTTCGACCCGGCCGCCGGGCTCTCCCGGCCCGCCTTCGTCACCTACATGGTGCTGGCCGGGCTCGGCACCCTGCTCACCGCCGCCTACCTGCTGATCGTGGTCCGCCGGGTCTGCATGGGCGACCCCGGGCAGCCCGCGGCCGCCGCCGACCTCCCGGACCTGCGCCGCTACGAGGCCGTCAGCTGGACCCCGCTCGCGGCCCTCACCCTGCTCGCCGGACTGTGGCCCGCCGTCTTGCTCGGTCTCTCCGACCCGGCCGTCAAGCACCTGCTCGGAGGTGGCTGACCATGCCCGCCGCCCAGCTCGCCACCACGTTCGGTCCGCAGCTCAGCTCTCACCTCACGGGGCAGCCCACTGTGACCTCCCTCGCCGTCGCCGACCCGGGCGGCCTCATCCAGTCCGTCGACTGGGTCGCCGTCGCGCCGCCGCTGATCGCCGCACTGGCCGGCCTGGCCGTCCTGCTCGCCGACCTCTTCCTGCCCGAGCGCCGCAAGAAGCTGCTCGGCGCTCTCGCCGTCGCCGGACTCGCCCTCGCCGTCGCCGCCCTGCTGCCGCTCACCGGCGGCACCCCCCGCAGCACCTTCTGCCTCCAGGACGTCCAGGGCGCCGCCGGCTGCAGCTACGTCGCCGACCACTTCGCGCTGGTCTTCCAGCTGCTCGCGCTCGGCGGCGCGCTGATCGCCGCCCTGCTCTCGGTGCACACCGTGGACGAGGCGGAGCTGCCCGGCGGCGAGTACTGGTTCCTGCTGCTCAGCAGCGCCTCCGGTGCGGCCCTGCTGCCTGCCGCCCGCGACCTGGCGACCCTGGTCGTCGCCCTGGAGGTCGCCTCGCTGCCCGCCTTCGCGCTGGTCGCGCTGCGCCGGGACGGCCGGGGCGCCGAGGCCGCGCTGAAGTTCTTCCTCTCCTCGGTGACCGCGACCGCCGTGATGCTGCTCGGCGTCAGCTTCGTCTACGCCGCCACCGGCAGCCTGCACCTCGGCGTGATCGCGGACGCCCTGCCGCACGCGCCCGGGCAGCTGAAGCCGGTGGCCGAGGCCGGTGCGGTGCTCGTGCTGGTCGGCTTCGCCTTCAAGGTCGCCGTGGTGCCGTTCCACTTCTGGGTGCCCGACACCTATGTCGGCGCCCCGCTCCCGGTGGCCGGCTACCTCTCGGTGGTCGGCAAGGCCGCGGGCCTGGCGGGGCTCGCGCTGGTCACCAGCATCGGGTTCCGCGCGTACGGCCACAGCTGGGGCCTGGTGCTCGCGGTGCTGGCCGCGCTCACCATGACGGCCGGCAACGTCGCCGCGCTGCGCCAGCGCCCCGACACCGAGCACGGCGCCGTCCGCCTGCTGGCCTGGTCCTCGGTCGGCCAGGCCGGGTACCTGCTGGTGCCGATCGCCGCCGCGGGCTACCGCCCCGGCCCGGACGCGCTGGGCGCCACCGCCGCGTACGGCCTGATCTACGGGGTGGTGAACCTCGGCGCCTTCGCGGTGGCCGCCGTGGTCGGCCGCTCGACCGGCAACCGGCTGGACGACTACCGCGGGCTGTTCGCCACCCGTCGCTGGACGGCCCTGGCGCTGGCCTTCTTCCTGCTCTGCCTGGCCGGGCTGCCGCCCGGGGTGATCGGCCTGTTCGGCAAGGTGGTGGTCTTCCGGGCCGCCGTCGACGCCGGCCTCGGCTGGCTGGCCGTGGTGATGGCCGCCAACGTGGTGATCGCGCTCTTCTACTACCTGGTCTGGACGGCGAAGCTGTTCTCCCCCGGGCCGGCCGCCGCACCGGCCACCGTCGCCGAGGCCGCCGCACCGGCCCTGCGGCTGCCCGCCTCGCTGACGGCCACCGTCGCCCTCACCGCCTCCGCGGCGGTCGTGCTGTCGGTGCTCCCGCAGCTGGTGCTCCAGGTGGCGGGCGGCAGCCTGTTCTGAGCCCGGCCCGGCCCGCGCCCGGCGGCGGGGGCACCGGCCGGGCGGTCCGTGCTGCCGTCCGGGCGCGCCCCCGGCCCGGCCGGCCCGGGGCGTGGGAGGACCGCGGAGGGCACAAGGGAACAAGGCCCCCGCGTCCGTCCGTTGATCCGGCACGGGGACAAGACAGAAGGCTTCCCACCGCACCACCTGGAGGGCCTGCCGTGCATCACCGGCACAACGGACTGAGGACCGCCGTACTGCTCGGCGGCCTTTCTGCGCTGATCCTGGTCATCGGCAGTTTCTTCGGCCGGGCCGGCTTCGTGGTCGCTCTGGTGGTCGCGGTCGGCACCAACGCCTACGCCTACTGGAACAGCGACAAGCTGGCCCTGCGCGCCATGCGGGCCCGCCCGGTGAGCGAGATCGAGGCGCCCCGGCTGTACCGGATCGTCCGCGAGCTCTCCACCTCCGCCCGCCAGCCGATGCCCCGCCTCTACATCTCGCCGACCCCCGCCCCGAACGCCTTCGCCACCGGCCGCAACCCGCGCAACGCCGCCGTCTGCTGCACCGACGGCATCCTGCAGCTGCTGGACGAACGCGAACTGCGCGGGGTGCTCGGGCACGAGCTGAGCCACGTCTACAACCGCGACATCCTGATCTCGTCGGTGGCCGGGGCGCTCGCCTCGGCGGTGATGTTCCTGGTGCACTTCGCCTGGCTGGTGCCGTTCGGCCGCAGCGAGGACGACGACGGCCCGGGCCTCTTCGGGATCCTCGCGATCATGATCCTCGGCCCGCTCGCCGCCGGCCTGATCCAGCTGGCGGTCAGCCGCTCCCGGGAGTTCCAGGCCGACGCGGACGGCGCCCGGATCACCGGCGACCCGCTGGCCCTGGCGAGCGCCCTGCGCAAGCTCGACGTCGGCACCAAGCAGCTGCCGCTGCCGCCCGAGCCGCAGCTGCAGACCGCCAGCCACATGATGATCGCCAGTCCGTTCCGCCCCGGCGAGGCCGGCGCCCGGCTGTTCTCCACCCACCCGCCGATGGCCGAGCGGATCGCCCGCCTGGAGCGGATGGCCGGTCACCGCGGCTGACCCGGCCGTCACGGCCGGCCCGGCCCCGCGGCCGTCACGGCCGGTGCGGTCCGCGGCCGGGCGGCCTCAGGAGGCGTCCTCCGCGTAGGCCCGGCGCAGCCGCTCGACGCCCTCGGCCACCTGGGCGGCGCTCTCCGCCGCCGCGTAGCTCAGCCGCAGGTGCGGGCCGGACGGTTCGGCCCCGAAGTAGGGCCGCCCCGGGGTCACGCCGACCCCGGCGCGCAGGGCCGCGGCGGCGACGGTGGCCTCGTCCGCGCCGTCCGGCAGCCGCAGCCAGAGGTGGTACCCGCCGGTCGGGACGGCCGGCCCGAGCAGCCCCGGCAGTCCCCGGCGCAGCGCGGCGACCGCGGCCTCCCGGCGGTCCCGCAGCTCGGCCGCCAGGGTGCGCAGGTGCCGCGCCCAGCCCGGGTCCCCGACCAGCTCCAGGGTCGCCTCCTGGAGCGGGCGCGGGACGAAGAAGCTGTCCACCACCTGGACGGCCCGCAGCCGCTCCATGGCCGGGCCGCGCGCGGTGAGCGCCGCCACCCGCAGGCTGGGCGAGGCGGCCTTGGTCAGCGAACGGACGTGCACCACCACCCCGTCCGGGTCCTCGGCCGCCAGCGGCCGGGGCAGCGGGGCGCAGTCCGCGTGGACCAGCCGGCGGGCGAAGTCGTCCTCGATCACGAAGGCACCGGCCGCCCGGGCGATCCGCAGCACCTCGGCCCGGCGCCGCGCCGACAGCACCGCGCCGGTCGGGTTCTGGAACAGCGGCTGGCAGACGAAGGCCCGGGCACGGGTGGCCTCGAAGGCCTCCGCGAGCAGATCGGTGCGGACGCCGTCGGCGTCCACCGGGACGGGCACCGGACGCAGCCCGGCGGCCCGGGCGACGGCGAGCGTCCCCGGGTAGGTGGGCGACTCGACCAGGACGGGCGCACCCGGCGCCACCAGGGAGCGCAGGGCGGTGGTCAGCGCGCTCTGGCCGCCCGCCGTCACCAGCACCTCGGCGGCGCTCAGCGACCCGCCGGGCCCACCGATGTCCCGGGCGAACCAGGCCCGCAGCTCGGTCAGTCCGTCCACCGGCGGCCGCCCCCAGGCACCCGGCCGCCGCCCGGCCCGGGCCAGCGCGCCGGCCAGCGTGCGCTCCGGCAGCAGCGAGGAGTGCGGATAGCCGCCGTTCAGGTCGATCACGTCCGGCGGGGGGACGGTGAGGGTGGTGAGCAGGCCGCCGACGCCGGGGTTGGCGGTGCCGACCTCGGCGCTCAGCGCCACCTCCTGCCAGGAGAGGTCGCCCCGGTGGGCACCGGCGCCGGCCCGCGGCGCCCGGAACACGCCGGCGCCTGGCCGGGCCACCACCAGCCCCTCGGCGACCAGCACCGCGATCGCCCGGGAGACCGTCACCGGGCTCACCTGGTGACGCCCCACCAGCACCCGGCTCGACGGCAGCTTCTCCCCTTCGGAGTAGCGGTCGAGATCGCGACGAAGACTGTCGGCCAGTTCATGGACGCTGCTAGGCTCATTCATGACGGCACAAGATAGCGCTACCAGCCCCATGACGATAGCGGTGACTCGCCGGACCGCCGGTGCGTCCCGCCCGGGCACCCTGCTCGCGGCCCTCGGCGTCCTCTGCTTCTCCTTCAGCTTCCCCGCCACCGCCGGCGCCCTGACCGGCTTCGGCCCCTGGACGGCGACCGGCCTGCGCGGGGTGCTGGCCGGCGTCCTCGCCCTGGGCTGCCTGGCCGCCGCCCGGGTGCCCGTCCCGGCCCGCCGGTACTGGCCCGGGCTGCTCGTCGTGGCGGCCGGTTGCGTGCTGGGCTTCCCGCTGCTGACCACCCTGGCCCTGCAGACCTCCTCGACCGCCCACACCGCCGTCGTGGTCGGCATCCTGCCGCTGGCCACCGCCGCGGTCTCGGCCGCCCGTACCGGCGCCCGGCCCTCCCGCGCCTTCTGGTGCGCCGCGCTGGCCGGCGCGGCCGCCGTGCTGGGCTTCACCCTCCAGCAGAGCCACGGCCGGCCGGCCGTGGCGGACCTGTACCTCTTCGGGGCCCTGCTGGTCTGCGCCGCCGGGTACGCGGAGGGCGGGCGGCTCTCCCGGGAGATGCCGGGCTGGCAGGTGATCGGCTGGGCGGTGGTGGCCTCGCTGCCCGTCACGGTGCCTGCGGCGGTCCTGGCCCTGGCGGTCGAACCCGTCCACCTGTCGGCCGGGGCGGTCGGCGGGCTGGCGTACACGGCGGCGGTCTCGCAGTTCGGCGGATTCGTGGTCTGGTACCGGGGCATGGCCGAGATCGGCGTGCCGAAGGCCAGTCAGCTGCAGCTCGCCCAGCCCGGTCTGACGCTGGTGTGGGCCGTCCTGCTGCTGGGGGAGGAGCTGCCGCCGGCCGCCCCGGTCACCGCCCTCGCCGTCCTGCTGTGCATCGCGGCGACGCAGCGGGCCCGGAGCTGAGAAGCTCCGCGCGGCCGGGCGGGGGCCTTCCCCCGGTGCTGCGGCGCGGCCGGTGTGCGGCCGCGTTCGGCTGACGCCGCCCCGCCGCGCCCCGGCGTGCCGCACGCTCCCGGCAACCGTGACTGGTAGTGCTTGACGGACCACTCGCGACGGTGCCCAGGAAGGTGCGGAGCCATGACCCTTCTGCCGAGAACCGAAGTGCCCGGCCGCGGCCCGCAGCGACCGCTCCGCCCCCGCCGGGGCCACGACCCGGGGGCCCGCCGGGGGCGCCGGGGGCGGGTGCTGGTCTCGTGGCTGACCACCACCGACCACAAGCGGATCGGCACCCTCTACCTGACCACCTCGTTCGGGTTCTTCCTGGTCGGCGGGGTGATGGCACTGCTGATGCGGGCCGAGCTGGCCCGGCCCGGGCTGCAGCTGCTGTCCAACGAGCAGTACAACCAGCTGTTCACCATGCACGGCACGATCATGCTGCTGATGTTCGCGACCCCGCTCTTCGCGGGCTTCGCCAACTGGATCATGCCGTTGCAGATCGGCGCGCCCGATGTCGCCTTCCCCCGGCTGAACATGGTCGCGTACTGGTTCTACCTGTTCGGCTCGACGATCGTGGTGGCCGGTTTCCTGACCCCGGACGGCGCCGCCGACTTCGGCTGGTTCGCCTACGCGCCGCTGAACAGCGCGATCCACTCGCCGGGCATCGGCGGCGACATGTGGATCATGGGGCTGACGCTTTCCGGCTTCGGGACGATCATGGGCGCGGTCAACTTCATCACCACGATCATCTGCCTCCGGGCGCCGGGCCTGACCATGTTCCGGATGCCGATCTTCGTCTGGAACATCCTGCTCACCAGCGTCCTGGTGCTCTTCGCCTTCCCGGTGCTGGCCGCCGCCCTGCTCGCGCTGGAGGCGGACCGCAAGTTCGGCGCTCACGTCTTCGACCCGGCCAACGGCGGGGCGCTGCTCTGGCAGCACCTGTTCTGGTTCTTCGGCCACCCCGAGGTCTACATCATCGCGCTGCCGTTCTTCGGCATCGTCACCGAGATCATCCCGGTCTTCAGCCGCAAGCCGATCTTCGGCTACTCCGGCCTGATCGCGGCCACCGTCGCCATCACCGGCCTGTCGATCACGGTCTGGGCGCACCACATGTTCGTCACCGGGCAGGTGCTGCTGCCGTTCTTCTCGATCATGACGCTGCTGATCGCCGTCCCGACCGGGGTGAAGTTCTTCAACTGGGTCGGCACCATGTGGAAGGGCTCGCTGAGCTTCGAGACCCCGATGCTCTGGACGATCGGCTTCCTGGTCACCTTCCTCTTCGGCGGCCTCACCGGTGTCCTGCTGGCCTCCCCGCCGATCGACTTCCACGTCTCGGACTCGTACTTCGTCGTCGCCCACTTCCACTACGTGGTCTTCGGCACCGTCGTCTTCGCGATGTTCGCCGGCTTCCATTTCTGGTGGCCGAAGATGACCGGCAGGATGCTCGACGAACAGCTCGGGAAGATCCACTTCTGGACTCTGTTCGTCGGCTTCCACACCACCTTCCTGGTCCAGCACTGGCTCGGCGCCGAGGGCATGCCCCGCCGCTACGCCGACTACCTGGCCTCGGACGGCTTCACCACCCTGAACACCGTCTCCACCATCGGCTCCTTCCTGCTGGGGATCTCCACCCTGCCGTTCCTCTACAACGTCTGGAGGACCGCCAGGTACGGCGAGAAGGTCGAGGTCGACGACCCGTGGGGCTACGGCCGGTCACTGGAGTGGGCTACCTCCTGCCCGCCGCCGCGGCACAACTTCCCGACCCTCCCGCGCATCCGCTCCGAGTCCCCGGCCTTCGACCTGCACCACCCCGACATCGCCGAACTCGACCGGCGGCAGAACGCCCGCGAGCCGCTCGGCTGATCCGTGCCCCGAGGCGCCGCCCTCCCTCCGGGGGTTTCGCGGCCCCGGGCGGCGGGGACGGGGCGGGGTGAGCGTCGAAGCGCCTCGGGGGGCGGCTCGTGGGAGGCTGGGTTCCATGAAGGTGATCGGCTTTATCCTCAACGTCCTCTGGCTGGTCTTCTGCGGCATCTGGATGTTCATCGGCTACGCCATTGCCGGCATCGTCTGCTGCATTTTGATCATCACCATTCCGTTCGGCATCGCCTCCTTCCGCATCGCCGGCTACGTCCTGTGGCCGTTCGGCCGGACGACGGTCCAGCGGTCCGACGCGGGGGCCCCGTCGCTGGTGGGCAATGTGATCTGGGTGATCTTCGCGGGCATCTGGCTGGCGATCGCCCACGTGGTGACGAGCATCCCGTTGTTCCTGTCGATCATCGGGATCCCGTTCGGCTGGGCGAACCTGAAGATGATCCCGATCTCGCTGATGCCGCTCGGCCGCGAGATCGTCTCCACGGACGAGAAGTTCGGCGGCCGCTGACGGCCTCCGCCGCCGGCCCGGTCAGGGGCTCCCGAGCAGGTAGGCCCCGGGCCGGTCGACCCTGGCGCCCGTCCAGGTGAAGGAGATGCGGGTGTCGGCGCCGCAGCTGCCGCGCTGCGCCGCCCGCGCGGCCACGGTCCTTGCCCTGCCCGGCGGCCGGGGAGGAGACTGCGAAGCCGACCGGCACCCGCCGGCCCCCGGGAAAGCGGAGTGAAGCCGATGAGCGACCGGTCGCCGGCCGTGGAGACGTCAGTCCTGTCCGCCCTCCCCGCACTGTCCACCGCGCATCTCGCGGACGCCTGCGTGCGCCTGGGGCTCCAGGTGCGCTGCGGGCCCTCCGGGCTGACGGCGGTGGCCGGTGGCATGCGCTGTGCCGGGCGGGTGCTGCCGGTGCGTCACGTCGGCAGTGTGGACATCTTCTTCGAGGCGCTGGAGCTCTCCCGGCCGGGCGACGTGCTGGTGATCGACAACGGGGGGCGGACGGACGAGGCGTGCATCGGTGACCTGGCGGTGCTGGAGGTCCAACGGGCCGGGCTGGCCGGCATCGTGGTCTGGGGCCTGCACCGCGACACCCGGGATCTGCTGCGGATCGGACTGCCGGTCTTCACCCTCGGCGCCACCCCGGCGGGCCCGCTCCAGGTCGGCGGGCGGCTCCCGGACGGCCTGGAGCGGGCCCGGGTCGGGCCGTGGACGGTGACGACGGCCGATGTGGCCGTCGCCGACGGTGACGGGGTGATCTTCCTGCCGGGGGAGCGGCTGGGGGAGATCGTGGCGGCGGGCGAGGCGATCCGCGACGTCGAGGAACGGCAGGCGGCCGCCATGCGGGCGGGGACGTCGCTGCGCCGGCAGACCGGGTTCGCCGACTACCTGGCCGCACGCGAGGCCGAGCCGGGGTTGACGTTCCGTGAGCACCTGCGGGCCACCGGCGGGGCGATCGAGGAGTAGGGCGCCGCACCCGCCCGCCCCTCGGGAGGGGTTCCGGGCCGGGAGGGGTTCCGGGACGGTAAGGGCTCCGGGCGGGCCGGCCGCCGCTACGGCGCGATGGCGGTGACCAGCAGGGCCGCGCCCCGGAGCCGGACGCCCGCCGGACCGGCGTGGGGCCTCAGGGTGGCCGTCAGCGTCTCCTCGGCGAGGCGGGCGGTGGCCCGGTCGGCCCCGGCGAGCAGATGGTGGGCCGGGCCGGAGCCGAGCAGGAAGCGGGCGGCGTCGGCGGCGTCCCGGCCCCAGTGCATCGGGGCCTCGACGGCGGTGGCGCCGATGCTCGCGTACCCGGCGCCCGTCAGCACCTCCCGGACGAGACCGGGGTCGGCGAGCGAGAACATGCCCAGGTCGCCCGGGGCGGGCGGCGGCGGCACCGGCAGGTGCTCGCCCAGCGCGGTCAGCACCCGCAGCCAGTCGTTGCGGCCGGGGTCGCCCATGCAGACGAAGGCCAGCCGGCCGCCGGGGCGCAGGGCGCCGCGGATGTTGGCGAACGCGGCGACCGGGTCGCCGAAGAACATCGTGGCGAACCGGCTGACGGCCACGTCGAAGGCGGCCGGGGCGAAGGGGTGGACCTGGGCGTCGCCCTGGACGAAGGCGGCGTTCGCCAGGCCCTCGGCGGCGGCCTCGGCCCTGGCCCGGGCGAGCATCGGCGCGGACAGGTCGACGCCGAGGGCCCGGCCGTCGACCGCCTGCCGGGCGGCCAGCCGGGTGGTCCGGCCGGCGCCGCAGCCGATGTCGAGCACATGGTCGCGGGGGTTGATCGCGGCGGCGGTGAACAGGGGATCGTCGAAGCCCCCGTTGACGGCGTTCCAGCGGTCGTGGTGGTCGGCCCAGTGGTCGCCCTCGTAGCCGTTCCACGCTTGCGCCTGCTCGGTGTTGACGATGTGGTGCATCGCGATCTCCCTCCGGTCCTGGGCGGCGTCGCCCGCTAGTATGGGCGCCTGCCCATACCGTATGGGCGAGCGCCCATACCGGCAAGGGGTATCGGCCGGAGGGTGGAGGGCCGCCGCCACGGGCGGCCGAGGAGGAGGACGATGTCACCGCGGGGCGTGCCGATCACCGACGTCCGGGAACGGCTGTTCGCCGCAGCCGAGCGGGTGCTGGCCAGGGAGGGCCCGGGCGGGCTGTCGAACCGCTCGGTCACCGGCGAGGCGGGCTGCGCCAAGGGTGTCCTGTACAACCACTTCGCCGATCTGGACGAGTTCGTGGCGGAGCTGGTGCTGGACCGGTTCCGGGCGGTCGCCGAGCGCGCCGAGGGCCTGCCCGGACGGGCCGGGCAGGGGACGGTGGCCGGGAACCTGACCGGCACGGCGCTCGCCCTGCTCGCCTCCAGCGGCCCGGCCGTCGCCTCGCTCGCGCTGACCCGGGCGGGCGTGTCGGCGCGGGTGAGGGCCGCGATGGCGGCCGGCGCGCCGGGGATGCCGGAGGTCGAGCGCTCGCTCGCGGCCTACCTGGAGGCCGAGCAGCGGCTCGGCCGGCTCGGGCCGGCGGCGGACTGCGTGGCGCTGGCGCTGCTCGTGGTGGGCACGGTCCACCACCTGCTGATGACTGCGTGGGCGGGTGCGGCGGATCCGGCCGAGCGGGTGCGGGGGTTCGTCGCGGAGCTGGTCCGCGGGGCCGGGGCGGCGGGCGCCTGAGGGCGCGGGCGTCCGGGGTCGCGGGCATTCGGGGCCGGGCGGGGCGCCGGGCGCGTCGTCGGGTGCCGGAGGGTGCGGGCGGCGCTCCACGGGCCCCTGTCGGGGCCGCTCCCGGTCCGCCGGGCTCCGGGCCCGGCCTGGGTGGCCGCGGCCGCCCGGGGGCCGGCTGCGGCCCGCGCAGGGCCCGTTCCTGCCGGGCCCTGCCGGCGCCCCCCGGCGCCTGTGCAGGGTTCGGCTCCTCCGGACGCGCCGAAAAGCCCGGCGGCCCCGAGGGGCCCGGCCGGGCGGTGGTTCAGATCGGCCTACCGGTCCGCCGCCCCGAGAACGGGGCCGACCCGGGAGTGGGCCGGGGAGCGGTGCTGGTCGGACGAGGTCCGGTCAGAAGCCCAGCGGGTCGGTGGGCTCGGTGCCGGCGACGGGCTCGGTGGGCTCGGGCGTCTCGGCGACCGGCGGCGAGGTGCGGCAGGTGAAACCGAGCCGCTCCATCGCGCGGTACACCTCGGCGGCGCTGAAGTCCCGGCGGTCCTGGCGGGTGATGACCGCGCCGACCTGCTTGACGGGGTACCAGCGGCGCCCGATCCGAACGGCCTCCGCCAGGGCGGGCTCGGGCTTGATCCCGGCCATGGCCTTCTCCACCTCGTTCGCCTCCAGGTAGAACGAGCGGCCGGCGATGGTGGAACGCATGTTGCCTCACGGGTGTGGTCGGGGAGCGAGTGGTCCTCTAGGTCGAGAGTCGCACATCGGAGCCCGCCGGCGCGAGGCCTGAATTTTCTGGCGGCCGCGGGTCATTTGCCCCCCGGACCGTGCTACTGTCGATACCAGTTGCAGTTGTGGTTCCCATGAACTTATGTGTGCGCCTGCTGGTTTCGACCTGGGGGCGCACTTTTTGTTTTTTGCCCGGATTCTTTTCCGGACGGGGCAATCAGTGCGACGCAAGGTGATCCGCGAGGTGCGGGTCGCCGGTTCAGCCCCGAAGGAGAACGAATATGGCTACTGGCACCGTGAAGTGGTTCAACGCCGAGAAGGGCTTCGGCTTCATCGAGCAGGACGGTGGCGGCGCCGACGTCTTCGCCCACTACTCGAACATCAGCGCCCAGGGCTTCCGCGAGCTCGTCGAGGGCCAGAAGGTCGAGTTCGACGTCACGCAGGGCCAGAAGGGCCCGCAGGCGGAGAACATCACCGTCATCTGATGGTTGTGCCGAAGTGCGCGGCGTGAGTCGCTGACCGTGGGGCCCGCAGATTTTCTGCGGGCCCCACGGCCGTTCTGTGCGGATTTCCGTCCGGAACGCCCGGGGTGCCGGCTTTCGCCCACCGCGCGCCGGACGATCTTCTTCCCGGTGTGCGACAGCGGCGGAATTCCGGCGCCGGCCCCGGCCGCCCGGCCGAACCGGCCACCCGTGATGCCACCCGGGTGACCGCACCACCGGGAATTCACACCATGCCTCCTTCACGTTCCCACCCGTCCGGCGGGGGCCGGACGGGCCTGCGCCGGCGCGGCGGCCGCCCGCGGCAGCGGGGGAGCGGCCCGGCCGGCGGTATGACATCCGTCATCCGGGAGTGATGACGCCGGATCGTGGTGGGGGTACCGGCCGCCCGAGCAGAATCGTGTCCACCGATCGGGCGAACGCGCCGGACCGGACCACACGCTTCCGGGGGAACACAGACCATGGGCAACCGAGCCGCCGCCTTCGCCATCGCCGTCCCCACCACCGCCGGCCCCGCCACCGCGCCGCCGCTGCCGGCACGGGCCGACGCGACCGGATCGCCCGCCGCCCTCCACGGCGACGTGCCGCGGCTGCCGGTCTGGTTCTTCGGCTTCGAGGCCGTCCTGGCCGCGTCCTTCGACATCATCAAGGCCTTCCCGCAGGCCTGGCCGGCCCTGGTGCTGGTCGGTCTGGTCAACATCACCGTCTCGCTGACCGTGCTGCGCGGCCGCCTCCGGCTGGCCAAGGCGCTCTGGCGCGGCAAGGAGACCCGCAAGGTGGCGATCGGCCTGGTCGCCGTACGCATCGGCAGCCACCTGCTGCTCGGCGCGGTCGGTCTGGGGGTCACCTCGACCCTCGGCCACGTCTGCTTCGCCCTGGTGATGGCGGCCCTCACGGTCGGGCTGCTGGCCTGGACCCAGCGCACGGCCCTGCGCGCCCTCGGCCTCGCCTGAACCCTCCCGGGCCCGGACGGGACCGCCCCGGTCAGCGCGCCACGGCCACCACCGGCCGGCCGCGCAGCGCCCAGGCCGCCGACAGCGCCGCGCACGGCACCGTGATCACCGCGGCCGCCGCCACCACCCCGCCGACCGTGGCCCAGGGCAGCGTGACCGGCGCACTCACCCCGAGCAGGGCCAGCGCGCCGGCTTCCGGCGCCGGCCCTCGGCGACCGGCGAGCGGCCCCGGCTCACTCCGGCGGGCCGACGGCCTCGCGGAGCTTGCGGAACTCGGCCGCCAGCGCGTCCAGGGTGTAGTGCGCGTTCAGGCCGCTGGGGTTGGGCAGCACCCACACCTCGGTGTCGCCGAGCCCCTCCGGCTGGCGCCCCACCGTGGCGCGGGGCCGTCCGAAGGCCGTCCGGTAGGCCCCGATGCCCAGCACCGCCAGGGCGCGTGGACGCAGCCGGGCGACGCGTTCGGTGAGGGCGGCGCCGCCCTCCAGGAGTTCGGCCCGGGTGAGTTCGTCGGCCTTGGCGGTGGTGCGGGCGGCGACGTTGGTGATGCCGAGGCCCAGACCGAGCAGCTCGTCCTGCTCGTCCGGCCGCAGCTGGCGGGGGGTGAAGCCGGAGCGGTGCAGGGCCGGCCAGAAGCGGTTGCCGGGGCGGGCGAAGTGCCGGCCGGTGGCGCCGGACCAGAGGCCGGGTTGATGCCGCAGAAGAGCACGGTGAGGCCGGGCGCGGCGACGTCGGGGATGGTCGCGTCCTTGGCGGCGGCGAGCTGTTCGGCGGTCGGGCGGGAGGAGGTCTGCACCCGCCCAGTCTGCCCGCCCGCATGGTTCGTCCTGCGCAGCCCTGCCCTGCCCGCTCGGCCTGCCCGCTCGTCCTGCCCGGTCAGGGCAGGCCGAGTCGGGCGGCGAGTTCACGCACCGGCAGCAGGTCCGCGGGCTGCTGGATCCGGGCCTGCGCGTCCAGCAGCACCAACCGGGCCTGCCCGGCGACGGCGGCCCGCCGGGCCGGGTCGGTCACGGTGGCGGCGGCGTCGCCGAGCAGCCGCAGCAGGGCCAGGCAGACGGCCGGCTCGGCGCAGCCGTACCGGCGGATCTGGCCGCAGGCGAGGTCGAGGTACTCGGCGTACCGGGGGCCGGCGGCGCTCACCCGCAGTCGCCCGTCCTCGTCGCTGAACACCTCGTCGCCGAGCGGATGGGCACCGAGCGGGCAGAGCACGGTGGAGAGCCGGTCGAGCACCTGGACGGCGCTGTACGGGTCGTTGATCGCGGGCGACAGGGTCCGCAGGCCGATGTCGACGAGCTGGCGCATACCGAAGGCGGTGTCCTGCTGGAGGGTGCGCTCCGGGCCGACGGTCACCGCCCGGTGCAGCGCGCGGGCCAGCCCGGCCCGGTCCGCGACCGGGCCGCCGGTACGGGACCAGGCCAGCGCCAGCGGCTCCACCCCCGCCACCACGTGGTCGCCGATCCGGGCTGTCACGGCGACCACCGCGTCCTGGCGCAGCGCCTCCGCCAGCAGCCGCTGCGGGTGGAAGGTCTGCAGGTAGCCGGAGTGCGGCGAGTGGAACAGGTCGGCGCCGGGCGGCGGGTCCGGGCCCGAGCCGTCCTGGGCGGCGGCCGTGGCGGCGGGGGTGGGCAGCCCCCGGACGGTGTTGCGCGCCACGGTGTTCATCACGGTGTCGATCCGGATCGAGTGCGCCACGTGGTGCACGAAGTAGACGAGCATGCCGAGGCTGACGAAGACCAGCACGATCGCGCCGGTGACCGCGATCCGGGGGAAGTCCTCGTCCGCCGCCTCGGTGGCGCCGACGGTGTAGAGCCCGGCGGTGCTGTAGGCGAAGGTGGCGACGAAGACGGCCAGCACCACCTGGTTGGGGCGGTCGCGCAGGAAGTTGCGCAGCAGCCGGGGCGAGAACTGGGTGGAGGCGACCTGCAGCGCGACGATGGTCAGTCCGAGCACCAGCGCGATCACCGTCACCATGGTGGCGCTGATCGCGGTCAGGACGTCCCGGGCGTCGGCGGCGGTGCCGGCGAAGGCCAGCGAGTGCAGCGGCGAGGAGTCCGGCACCCGTACCCGCGAGAGCGTGCCGCCCGCGACCAGGGCCAGCGCCACCGCGGCCAGCGGCAGGACCCACAGGGCGCCTCGCAGGTACTCGCCGAGGGCCTCGCCCCGGGCCCGGATCGGACGCATCGGCACCTCCCGCAGCGGGTCCTCCCATCCTCGCCGATCGCGCCCGGGCGGACATCTCCGCGCCGGCGCCCCGGCGCGGCCGGGCGGGTCTCAGCCCCGGTCGCCGGCCGGCCGCTCGCCCGGCAGCCAGTGCAGCGCGAACCAGAGCTCCATCCGGACGTCCGGGTACTGCAGGTCGACGTCGAGCAGTTCCGCCACCCGGGCGATCCGCTGCCGGACGGTGTTGCGGTGCAGCTGCAGGGCGGTCGCGGTGCGGTCCCAGCTGCCGTGCAGTGACAGCCAGGCGCGCAGCGTCTCCAGCAGGACGGCCGGGCCGGGCGCGCCCGCCGCGTCCAGCGGGGCGAAGCGCTGCCCGGCCGGCGCCGTCGCGTCGGCGCCGGTGACCAGGCCGTGCACGCTCCGCTCCTCGGTGCGGTGGTGCACCACCGCCTCGCCGGTGGCCAGGGCGCGGCGCAGGGCCCGCCGGGCCTGGGTGTCGGCGATCGCCAGGTCCGCGGTGGGCACGGCGGCGCTGAGGCCGAGGCTCCAGCCGAGCCGGGCGGCGGAGCCCGCCTCGGGCGGCCGCCCGCCCGGGACCAGGGCGCGCAGCCCGTCGCCGTCCAGGTCCAGGTAGGGCGTGCCGAGCGCGGTGCCGAGGGCGGCGAGCTGGACGGACTCGCCGCCGGTGCGGGCGCCGGTGCCGGGGCCCGGACGGGTGCGCCGGCCGTGCACCACCACCCAGGACCCGGCGGGCGGGGCGCCGTCCGGCAGCAGGGCCGGGGCCACCTCGGCGGGGGTGGCCACGAGCAGCAGCCGCACCAGTGCGCCCGAGCCGGTGCTGTCGGCGCCCAGGGCGTGCCGGGGGCTGGTGAGCAGCGAGAGGAGGACGGTGGCCACGCCGGTCACCGAGCGGTGCACCACGGTGGGCGGCGCGGTGGCGGCGACGCCGACCGCGAGCGGGCCGCTCGCCAGGTCGCCGCCGGGGAGGCTGTGCACGGTGAGGAAGGTGCCGGCGTGGTGCTCGGCGGCGGCGGTCGGCGGCTGCGGCCGCCCCCGGCCGTCCGGCCGGGTCCTGGCGGTGGTGCGGCCGGCCAGCTCGGCCAGCTGCCGCTGGACCGCCCAGGGGCTGGACCTGGAGCGGGGGCTGCTGGCCGCCGTCCGCCGGGCCCTGCCGGACGACTCGCCGGTTGCCGCCCGCGCTGCTGCGGATGTTCGCCCCGACGCATCTGGACCCGGCCGAACCCGTCCCGGCCGAACCCGTCCCGGCCGGTGCCGAAGCCGGGGCGCCCGCCCGAGCCCCGGGGCCGCCCGGCCCGCGGCTCATGCCAGGGTCGGCTCCCCGGCGCGCCGCTCCCGCCTGGTGCGCCGGGCCCGCAGGAAGCGGTCGAGCGCGTACCAGACCCCGGCGGCGTAGGCCCAGCCGACCAGGATGTCGATGATGAAGTGCTCGGCGCCGTAGACCAGGACGAAGGCCATCGCCGGCGGGTAGGCGGCCAGCAGCACCCGGGCCGGCCGGTTCGCCGTGCGCCAGAAGAACACCGCGAGCAGCATCGGGTAGGCGGCGTGCAGCGAGGGCATCGCCGCGACGTCGTTGGCGAACTGGCTGCCGTTCTCGAAGATCGACCCGGCCCTGGGCATCCCGCTGGAGTTCAGCAGGTCCTGCACCACCCGGGTGACGGCCGGCATGTGGCCCTGCAGGGAGGTCAGCCACGGCGGGTCGGCCGGGTAGAGGATGTAGGTCGCGAACCCGACGTAGGTGAGCAGCACGTAGCCCGCCAGCAGCTGCCGGAACCGGCCGTGGTCGCGCCGCCAGAGCACCGCGAGGGTCACGAAGATCACGAAGAAGTGCGACATGTAGACCGCGACGCCGGCGTAGTCGTACCAGCGCGGCCGCCCCGGGTGGTACAGCCACTCCTGCAGCCGGACCGTCCAGGTCTCCCCGCCGCCGAGGAAGGTGTCGATGCTCAGCTGCGGCTCGAAGCGCACCGGCCACGGCGTGTGCGCGCCGTACCCGCGCAGCAGCGAGTAGACCCAGACCACGGCCATCACCGGCACCCAGTCGCGCAGCACCAGCAGGGACCCGCGCAGGCCGCGGCCGCTGTGCACGGAGGCCGCGACCAGCGCGCCGATCAGACAGCAGAACACCACGTCGTTGGCGTACGGCAGCCCGTTCTCGTCCACGTACCAGGCCAGCACACCGAAGTAGACCGGCCAGGCCAGCAG
Source organism: Kitasatospora herbaricolor (assembly GCF_030813695.1). Taxonomy (NCBI): domain Bacteria; kingdom Bacillati; phylum Actinomycetota; class Actinomycetes; order Kitasatosporales; family Streptomycetaceae; genus Kitasatospora; species Kitasatospora herbaricolor. The sequence goes on along the minus strand of NZ_JAUSVA010000002.1, from coordinate 3,933,732 downwards.
ACGCAGCCGGGCGGCGCCCCGCCGGGCGCGCAGTGCCCTGTCGGTCTTCTTGTCGGGCGGCGCGGGGCGGAGCAAGTCGGTCATACGGGGTGAAGCTAGCAACGGAATCTTGGAGAATTCTTGGGATCGCCGGTCATGTCACCCAGCTAGCGGTCAGCTGACGCACTGCAGTTCGTGCGGAGTGTTGTTGAACCGGCGCCCGGCCCGGTCGGTGACGGTGACGATGTCCTCGATCCGGACGCCGAAACGGCCCGGGAGATAGATCCCCGGTTCGATCGAGAAGCACATGCCCGGCACCAGCCGCTGTCGTTCGCCCTCGACCATGTACGGCGGCTCGTGGGTGGTGATCCCGATGCCGTGGCCGGTGCGGTGGATGAAGTACTCCCCGTACCCGGCCTCGGTGATCACCCGCCGGGCCACCCGGTCGATCTCCTGGCACTCCACGCCCGGCCGCACCGCCTCGAAGGCCAGCTGCTGGGCCCGCCGCACCACGTCGTGGACCTCCTGCACCTCGGCCGGCACCTCGGTGCCGACGTACACCGTACGGGTGGTGTCGGAGCCGTAGCCGTCCTTGAGCCCGCCGAAGTCGAGCACCACGGTGTCACCCGTACGGATGACCCGGTCGTCGGCCTCGTGGTGCGGGTCGGCGCCGTTCGGGCCGGAGCCGACCACCGTGAAGTCGACCTGGCTGTGACCGTAGTGGATGAGCAGCGCGCTGAGGTCGGCGGCGACGTCGCTCTCCCGCCGCCCGGCGAACTCCACCTCCAGGATCCGCCGGTACGCGGCGTCGGCGGCGCCCCCGGCGGCGGCCAGCCGCTCCAGCTCGTCGGTGTCCTTGACGGCCCGCAGCATCGGCAGCGCGGCCGTCAGCGAGGTCCATCCGGTGCGCGGCAGGGCGGACTGCAGGCCGAGCAGGTGCATCGCCCAGGCCGCGTCGGAGACGCCGTACCGCCCGCCCGCGTCCAGCAGCGGGACGGCGCTCGCGTACGGGTCCTCGCCGTCCGACCAGTCGACCAGCCGCAGCCCGGGCACGCCGGGGGCCTTCTCGGCGTCCGGCCGCTCAAGCTTGGGCACCACCAGCGCCGGCTCCCGGCCGGTGGTGAGGACCAGCGCGGTGAGCCGCTCGGTGATCGCGGTGGGCCGGTAGCCGCAGAGGTACTCCAGGTCCGGGCCGGGGGCGATGACCAGGCCGGCGAGCCCGGCGGCGGTGGCGTCGCCGGTGGCGCGGTCCATCCGCGCCCGGTAGTCCTCCTGGGTGAACGGCCGGGGTGCGGGCGTTCCGCCCTCCTGGGGGCCCGTCACGACCGGCCGGCCTTCGCGTAGTTCCGCAGGAACAGGGCTTCGACGTGCGCCATGTGGCGGATCTCCTCCGGGTCGACGCTCTCGTTGGGTGCGTGGATGAGGCAGCGCGGTTCCTCCACGCCCATCAGAATGATCTCCGCCGAGGGGTAGGTGCGGGCGAAGACGTTGCACAGCGGGATCGAGCCGCCCTGTCCGAGGAAGGCCATCGGCTTGCCGTAGACCTCCCGCATCGCCGAGTCGAGCGCGCCGTAGGCCGGCCCGCCGGTGGCGGCCTCGAACGGCGAGCCGGTGCTCTCGTTCTCCACCTCCACCCGGACACCCCATGGCGCGGCGGCCGTCAGGTGCGCGGTCAGCGCGTCCCGGGCCGTCACCGGATCGGTGCCCGGCGGCACCCGCAGGCTGACCCGGGCCCGGGCGGTGCCGGGAACGGCCGCGGCCGAGCCGACCACCGGCGGGCAGTCGATGCCGAGCACGGTCACCGCGGGCCGGGCCCAGAGCCGGTCCGCGACCGCGCCGGTACCGGTCAGCGAGACGCCGTCGAGCACCCCGGCGTCGGTGCGGAACTGCGCCTCGTCGTAGCCGACGCCGGCCCAGGTGCCCTGGCCAGTCCAGGCCGTCGATCCGGGTGCCGCCGTGCTCGTCGCGCAGCGAGTCGAGGATCCGCACCAGCGCGGCCAGGGCGTCGGGCGCCGGGCCGCCGAACATCCCGGAGTGCACGTCCCCCTCCAGCGCCCGCACGGTGACCACCACGTTGGCCAGGCCGCGCAGGGTGATGGTGGCCGTCGGCACGCCGACGGCGGCGTTGCCGGTGTCGCAGACCAGCAGCGCGTCCGCGTGCAGCTCCCCGGCGTGCGGCGGGACGTACTCCTCCAGCCCGCCGGTGCCCTGCTCCTCCGACCCCTCGGCGACCAGCTTCAGGCCCACCGGGATGTCGTCGCCGAGCGCCCGCAGGGCGGTGAGGTGCATGACGATGTTGCCCTTGCAGTCCGCCGTGCCGCGCCCGTACCAGCGGCCGTCCCGCTCGGTCAGCTCGAACGGCGGGGAGGTCCAGGCGGCGTCGTCGAGCGGCGGCTGCACGTCGTAGTGGCAGTACAGCAGGACGGTCGGCGCGCCGGGCGGCGGCGGCCGGTGCCCGATCACGGCGTGGCTGCCGTCGGGCGTCTCCTCCAGATGGACGTCCTGCAGGCCCGCCTCGGTGAAGGCCGCGGCGACCCACTCGGCGGCCTCCCGGCAGCGCTCGGGCGGGTACTGCCGGGGGTCGGCGACGGACGGGATCGCCACCAGCCGGGCCAGGTCGCTCTTCGCCCGGGGCATCAGCTCGTCGATACGCCGTGCCAGTGCGTCGGTCATGGGTACTCCTCTGGTCCGGTCGGTCCGGTCGGTCCGGTGGCGTGCGGGGCGCGGGACGTGTTGTGCGGCGCGGGTCAGTCCCGGACGGTGTCGCGGAGGTCGAAGTCGTCGATCTTGTCCTGGATGTCCGCCAGCTTGTCCGGGCAGTAGACCGAGAGCACGATGGCCTCGCCCTGCACCACCTGGCGGTCCGACAGCACCGGCCGCTGGCCCGGACCGGCCGCGCCGTTGGACATGCCGTACTTCCACTGCGCCTGGACCAGGGCGTCCGCCGGGTCCGAGCAGACGGCCCCGCCGTCGGTGCCCAGCGTGCGGACGATCTGGTCCTGTGAGGGCACCGGGTAGCCGGCCGCCTGCAGCGCGTCGGACAGCTGCGAGGCCTTGCGATAGGCCTCGTTCGTGGCGTGGACCTGGGTGAACGACAGCAGGCCGATGACCAGCATGGCCACCAGCACCACGATGGAGCCGAGGTAGATCCACCGGTGCTGGGAGCCCATCAGCCCGCCGCGGGTGCGCTCCCGCGCCTCCGTGGCCGGGTCCGAAGCGTCCGGCCCGGGGCCGGCACTCGTGCTGCTGCTCATGCGACGGCCCCCTCGGTGCCGCTCTCCTCGGGCATCCGCCAGCTGGGCTTGCGCAGCCGCAGGAAGAGGTACGGGATGATCACGCCGAGCAGCAGCAGGCCGCCGCCGACGATGGCGATGTAGACCCAGACACTGCCGTTGCCGAACTGCGAGGACGGGACGAAGCCGATCGCCATCGCCGCGGCGGAGGCCACGAACCCGGTGACGCAGGTCAGGACCAGGGCGGGGGCCCGGTAGCCGCGCGGGTGGTCCGGCTGGGTGCGGCGCAGCCGGATGGCGGCGAGGAACATCAGCAGGTAGACGATCAGGTACACCTGGGTGGTGATCACCGAGAAGATCCAGTAGGCGCTGGAGACGTTCGGCAGCAGCGCGTAGGCCAGCGCGATGACCGTGGTGACGACCCCTTGGGTGACCAGGATGTTCTGCTGGATGCCGTGCTTGTTCAGCCGCTGCAGGAAGGGCGGGAGGTAGCCCTCCTGGCGGGAGATCAGCAGCAGGCCCTTGGACGGCCCGGCCAGCCAGGTCAGCATGCCGCCGAGGGAGGCTACGACCAGTGCGACCGCGATCACCGGCGTCAGCCAGCCGATGTGGAAGTACTGGAAGAAGGAGTCGAAGGCCTGCATCACGCCGGCCGTCAGGCTCAGCTGGCTGGACGGCACCACCCAGCTGATCGCCAGTGCCGGCAGGATGAAGATCAGCAGCACCAGCCCGGACGCCGTGAACATCGAGCGGGGGAACTCCCGCGCGGGATTGCGCAGCGAGGAGACGTGCACCGCGTTCATCTCCATGCCGGAGTAGCTGAGGAAGTTGTTGACGATCAGGACGAGGCTGGCCAGGCCGGTCCACTGGGGAAAGATGTTGCTCGCGGTCATCGGCGCGGCCGAGGGATTGCCCTGGCCGAGGAAGACCATGCCGAGCACCACCAGCAGCGTGCCGGGGACGAGGGTGCCGATCACCAGGCCCCAGGAGGAGAGCCCCGCCACCGCGCCGGTGCCGCGCGAGGAGACCCACACCCCGGACCAGTACAGGACGATGATCACGATCGCGGTGTACGGGCCGTTGCTCGCCAGGCTCGGATTGATCACGTACGCGATGGTGGACGCCACGTAGGCCAGCAGGCTGGGGTAGTAGAAGATCGTCATGGCGAACTGGCACCACACCGCGAGGAAGCCGAGCGGCTTCGAGAGCCCCTCGGAGACCCAGCGGTACACCCCGCCGTTCCAGCCGGAGGCCAGCTCCGCCGACACCAGCGCGGTGGGCATCAGGAACACGATCGCCGGCAGGACGTACAGGAACACCGCCGCCAGGCCGTAGACCGCCATGGTCGGCGCCGCCCGGAGGCTGGCCACCGAACTCGTCGTCATCAGGGCCAGGGTCAGCCAGGACATCCTCGGCGTGGCGGCGACGACGGCCCTGACGCCCGCCGAGCCCGCCCGCCGTGTCGTCGTCGGACTCTCCCGGCCGTCCGACGGCACGTCCATGGAACTCATCAGGCCTCCTCCGAGGCGGTCCGTCCGGACCGCATGAGGCCAAGTTCACCCGGATGCCATCGGGCCCGCACGTCGCGCGCACCCGCACGGGTGATCGATTGTCAGGTCGGACGGCCGGGGCCGTCCGACCTCACCGGCCGGGTCGGACGGCCTGGTGACGGCGCCGTCGGGCGCGGTCGGTTGCCGGTCAGGCGGGCCAGACGGCGCGGCACAAGGTCCGGTCGAAGGTCGCCGGCAGCAGGCCGAGAGCGAGCAGCAGGGCCAGTACGGTCAGCGCGGTGCCCGGGGTCACGTGGTCGAGCAGGACACCGCTGCCGAACATCCCGGCCGGCATCCCGACGGTGAACAGCGTCATGGTGGCCGCGATCACCCGCCCGCGCAGCTCCTCGGCGACCTGCTGGAACACCAGGATGTCGATCATCACCCGCAGGGCCGGGACCCCGAGCCCCATCAGGAACAGCGCAGCGAAGACCGTCACCGCGCCGCCCGGCAGCAGCGGCGCGAGGAACAGCGGTACGACGTACCAGGCCACGGCCAGCAGCAGCGCGCCCGGTCCGGCCAGCCGGTGCAGCCGGGAGACCAGCAGCGCGCCCGCCATCGCCCCCACCGCCTCGCCGGCCAGCGCCAGCCCGATGCCGCCGCTGGGCACACCCCGCTCCCGGAGCAGCACGATCACCGGCAGGACCACCGCCGAACCGACCAGGTTGATGCCGAACACCACCGTCAGGGTCGCCCGCAGTGTCCGGTCCGCGAGCAGGTGCCGGAACCCCGCGAGGGCGCCGGAGCCCTCCTTCGCCGCCGCCTCGCCCGCCGCCGCCTCGTCCGCCGCCTCGCCTGCCGCTGTGCCGGTGGCCGCTGTGCCGGTCGTCGCCGTACCCGACGGCGTCTTCGGTGCGGCCGGCTCGGCGCGGCGGGGGAAACGCACCAGGCAGGAGGCCGCCAGGGAGAGCAGCGAGGCCAGTGCGGCGCCCAGGAACGGCACCGCCCGCCCGGCCCCCAGCAGCAGCCCCGCCAGCGGCGGCCCGGCCAACCCCGCGCCGCTCATCCGCGCCTCGTCCTGCGCTAGGGCCTGCCGCAGCTGCTCCGGCGCCACCACCGAGCGGACGGCGAGCAGCCGGACCGGCCCGCTGTAGGCGATCGTCGCCCCGATCACCACGGCGACCAGCAGCGCGTGCACGACGCTGAAGGCGCCCAGTGCCATCGCGAGCGGCACGCTCAGGGCGGCCAGCAGCCGGACGGAGTCCGCCGCGATCAGCACCCGGCGACGGTCGTACCGGTCGGCGACCGACCCGCCGTGCACCCCGCACAGCACCGACGCGCCGATCTGGAGCGCCCCGAACGCACCGGCCAGCGTGGACGATCCGGTCATCGCCAGCAGCAACAACGGGTACGCGGTGTCGGAGACGTGAAGCCCCAGCGTGCCGGCGGCCGATCCGCCCCAGAGCAACTGGAAGCGGAGGTTGCGGCGCAACGGCACCGGCCGCGCCGACTCCTGCCCGGCCGCCCCCCGTCCCCCTGTGTTCCGCTCCGCCGTGTCCTGAACCGCCGGGTGTGGCCCCGCCGCGTCCTGTACGGCCGACGGCGCGCCCTCGGTCATGGTCATTCCCCGCCCCTTTGCGTTCGCGAAGGCATTCACGCTTGAGTGAATGATTACCGCTGGGTGATTGATTGCGCAAGGGTGGACGGGCTGCGACAGTGGGCCCGTGGTCGACAAAGCCAAAGAACGCCAGGTGGACGACGTCGCGACGCTGAAAGCGCTTGCCGATCCCGTCCGGCTGGCCATCATCAGCGCCCTGATGCGGGCCGAGGGCGAACCGCAGACGGTCAAGGAGCTCGCCGCCGCCCTCGGTGAGCCGCAGACCAAGCTCTACCGGCACGTCAAGCAGTTGGAGGCGGTCGGACTGATCGCCGTCGCCGGCACCCGGCTGGTCTCCGGCATCGTCGAGAGCCGGTACGTGGCCGCCCAGGAGTCGTTGCGGCTGTCCCGGGAGATGTTCTCGGCCGGCTCCGAGACCCGGACCGAGGCGGTCGACGCCGTCCTCGCCGCGATCGACCTGGTCCGCGACGGCTTCCGGATCCAAGTCCGGGACGGCAAGCTCGACTTCAGCGCGCCGGACGACGGCTCGGCCGGCCCGCCCGCGTTCGTCGCGCACTTCGCCGTGCGGCTCGATCCGGAGCGAATGGTGCGCCTGCGAAGGGAGTTGGGTGCCATCTTCGACGAACTCGCCGCCGAGGAAAGAAGTACCGCTCCCGACGCCGTCGAAGTCACCGCCTTCGCCCTGCTGTACGGCGTACCGGTCGCCGAGGCCGGGGCGGTCCGGGCGGCCGGCGCCGATCCGCAGGTCGGACCGGTCGGCTGACGCCCGCCGTCGAAGCGGCAAACAGGCTCCTTCGCAAGCGAGTCGGGGCGCCCGTCGAAGCCGCACGGCGTGCCGGGGCAGGCGGTCGGCCGTCGAAGGCCCGCCGCTCCCGGTGCGCCACCCGGGTGGTGAATCATTCGGCGCAGGAAGGCCGGCCGGGCCAACTCCGGTGACTCAACGTGTGGAACAGGCACATCGCCTGAACCCACACCGAGAGGATGCGTTTCCTGTGCGTGCCATCCGGATGGCCGCCGCGCTGACCACAGCCATCGGGCTGACCACCGTCACCGCTGCGTCCGCCACCGCTTCCGGCCCGACCGACCACCCCGCCGGAGCGCCCCCGGTCCCTTCGCGGCCCTGACCGCGGTGACGGGCCCCGCATGCCGGTCCGGCCCGCCGTCGTGGCGCCGGCCGAGGACACCCCCGCCGTCGACGCACCCGTCGCAGCCCTGCCGGCCGTGGATCCGCCGGCCGCCGAGCTGCCGGCCACGGACCTGCCGGTGGTGCCGGGTGCGCCCACCCTGCCCGAACTCCCCGACGCCTCCGGCCTCCCGGCGCTCCCCGCGCTGCCGGCGGCGCCCGACCTGCCCGACCTCACCGCCGCACCCGGCGGCCTCGGTGACGTCCTCGGCCTGGTCAACGGCCTGGTCGCGGGCGTGCTCGGATCCGTCGGCGCGCCCGACACGGGCGCCCTGCAGTTCCTCCCAGCCCGCCGCCCTGCCCGCGCTGCAGAGCAGGCCCGATCAGCTGACGGCCATGGTCAGGGCGCCGGCCGACGCCGCGACGGCCGCCGAGGCGGCGACCACGGCGACGCGGTAGCTCCGCCCCGGGGGCGCGAAGAGGGTCCCGATCGAGATCGGGACCCTCTTCGGCGGCGGCGCGGGGCGCCGGGTCAGCGGTAGTTCACGAACTGGATCGCGAAGTCCAGGTCCTTGCCCTTCAGCAGGGCCTGGATGGTCTGCAGGTCGTCCCGGCTCTTCGAGCTGACGCGCAGCTCGTCACCCTGGACCTGGGCCTTCACGCCCTTGGGGCCCTCGTCCCGGATGATCTTCGCGACCTTCTTGGCATCGTCCTGGGAGATGCCCTCCTTCACGTCCGCGAAGATCTTGTACTCCTTGCCGGACAGCTGCGGCTCGGCCGCGTCCAGCGCCTTCAGGGACAGGCCCCGCTTGATGAACTTGTCCTTCAGCACGTCCAGGATCGCCTTGACGCGCTCCTCGCCGTTGGCCTTCATCTCGATCTTCTCGCCCGACCGCTTGACCTCGCCGCCGACGTTCTTGAAGTCGAAGCGGGTGGCGATCTCGCGGGAGGTCTGGTTGATCGCGTTGTCGACCTCCTGCCACTCGACCTTCGAGACGATGTCGAAACTGGAGTCGGCCATGGTGTCTTGGTCTCCTTGATGCTCTGGCTTCACTGGCAGGGGCCTGCCCCAGGGGGCAGACCGCCTCCCCAGCCTATCCAGCGCGGCCCCGTCACCGCCCCCGACAGCCGGGGGGAGCCCTTGATCATCATGTGACCGATCGAGTGGCGGACCACCCCCTGTCATCAGGTATCGTTTACCGAGTCGAACGGGGCAAGCCCCGCGAAACACATCCCTGGCTGGTTGCCCGAGCGGCCAAAGGGAGCAGACTGTAAATCTGTCGCGCAAGCTACGCAGGTTCGAACCCTGCACCAGCCACCGGATAACGGAACGGCCCCCGACCTGCGGAAACGCAAGTCAGGGGCCGCTTTCGTATGCCCGGGTGGAGCCGCCGGCAGCCCCGGGTGCCGCCCCTCGGCGGTCGTCCGGGCGGACGGGGTCGAGGGGCGGCGGGCCGGGTGGGGCGGTCAGCCCTGGGCGGCGGTGAAGCGGGCGGAGACGTCGTTCCAGTTGACGACGTCCCACAGCTTGGTGACGTAGTCCGGGCGGACGTTCTTGTACTGCAGGTAGTAGGCGTGCTCCCAGGCGTCGAAGGCCAGTAGCGGGGTGGTGCCCTGGCCGACGTTGCCATGGTGGTCGTAGACCTGCTCGACGATCAGGCGCTTGCCGAGCGGCTCCCAGGAGAGGATGCCCCAGCCCGAGCCCTGGACGCCGACGGTGGCGGTGGTGAGCTGCTTCTTGAAGGCCTCGAAGCCGCCGAGGTGCTCCTCGATGGCGTCGGCGAGGGCGCCGTCGGGGCGGTCGCCGCCGTCGGGCGAGAGGTTCTCCCAGAAGAGCGAGTGCAGGACGTGGCCCGACAGGTGGAAGGCGAGGGTCTTCTGCAGGCCCACCAGGCCGCCGAACTGGTCCTTCTCGCGGGCCTCGGCGATCTGCTCCAGGGTGTCGTTGGCGCCCTTCACGTAGGCGGCGTGGTGCTTGGAGTGGTGCAGTTCCAGGATCTCGCCGGTCATCGCGCGCTCAAGGGCGGAGTAGTCGTAGGCGAGGTCGGGGAGGGTGTACTGGCCCATGGATAGGGGCTCCTAGTCCGTGTGGTGATGGGTGTTCGGACGTGCCTCCACAACACTATTGCGCACTGCTTGCAATTACACATGGATAGCATCAGAGTGTTTCGTCAGGGGCGGGCGAGGCCTGTCAGCCTCCCCGCTGTGACAGTCCCGGACGTGCCCTGGTGCGAGCCGGGGGTCCTCCGTACGAGCTGATCGTCTTCCCAACCGGCGCCCGCCGGGACGTCAGGTCCGCCCGCCCCGATCCACCGTGATCCGCCGCTGTCCGCCACCGACCGCCCCCGCCGCGCGAGCCGCCGGCGGCCGGCCCGCCGCGGGTGTCCGGGGTACCGCCGAGAGCGCCGGGTCCGGGCTACTCCGGAGTGCTCTGGCGGGGCAGCGCGAGCGCCACCGTGTCGGCGAACTCCCGTACCGCGCTGGTGCGGCTGACGATCCGTCCGGCGTGCACGACCAGGCGGCTGTGGCCGCCGGCGAGCGCGCCCGCGAGGCTGTCGCCGCGGACGGCCAGCAGCTCGGCGGGGAAGCCCGCGTCCACCCGAACGGGCGGCAGGCCGAGGGCGGTCCTGGCCTGGTTGGCGACGGCGTCGTACGCGGCCTCCACGCTCACGCCGCCGGCGGCCAGCAGGTAGGCGGCCTCCAGCGGGTCGGCCCGGCCGGCCGGGTTGGCGGTGTCCCGCAGCGAGCCGCTGCCGGCCGCCACCGGCACCCCGGCCCTTGTCAACTCGGCCACCAGGGAGGTGCGCAGGCCGTTCGGACGGCCCGGGACCCCGGTGCAGCAGCCGTTCTGCGGCAGGCAGACCACCCGGATGCCGGCCTGTGCCAGCACGCCCGGTCCGTCCGGGCCGAGCGCGCCGCACGGGCCGAGGGTGACGCGCGGGCGCAGCGGGGCGAGCGCCGCGGCGAGCCTGGCCAGCCCGGCCGGCTCGGCGGCCCGGGTGTGCAGGTCGACCGGGCAGTCGGCCTCGCCGGCGGCCTCCAGCAGGACCTGGACGTAGCCGGCCGGGTCGGGGTCCAGGTCGGGGCAGCCGCCGGCGGCGGTGGCGCCGAGCTTGAGGGCGTCGCGCAGCTGGGCCCGGCCGTCCGCGCCGGCGAGGCCGGTGAGCAGCCCGGGCATCGCGACGGCCTGGAGTTCGGCGAGGCCGCGCAGGGACTGCCGGGCGGTGAGCACGGCCTCCAGGCGGCGCAGGCCGTGCACGTCGCCGATCCGGACGTGGGTGCGCTGGGCGGTGGCGCCGTAGCCCAGGGAGGTGAGGGCGGCCTCGGTGACCCGGCGTGTCAGGTCGGCGGCGGTCTCCGGGGGCGGGGCGGCCAGGGCGGCGGAGAACGCGAGGTCGTAGTGCGCGTGCGCCTCGGCGGGGGCCGGCAGCAGCAGGTAGCCGGCCAGGTCGATCCGGGCGCCGGTGGTGGAGGTGGGGCCGCCGGGCAGGGCGTGCAGCGGGGCGAGGCTGCCGACGGTGCCGACAGCCTGGATCCGGTCGCCGCTGATCCGGACGTCGACCACCCGGCCGTCCGCGAGCCGGGCTCCGGTGAGGAGCAGGACGGGGCCGTGCCCGAGCGGGTTGGCGGCCGGGCCGTGGCCCTGCTGCGGCCCGTCGGCGGGTGTGCTGTCCGCGGTCATCGGCAGACTCCTTCCCGCGTTCCCCCGGGCCCGCCGACGGGCCGGGAGGGTTTCGTGGCAGGCAAGATCGCTGGGGGTTCGAGCCTATGGCGCCACCGGGCGGGGTGCAGGGAGGCGGGCAAAAGTCGTATCGGGTCGGGCCGTGGCCTTCGTAGGCCGTCCGGACGCCGGCTCGTCGATCGGTCGGGTGTGCGAGCCGCCCACCTGCGATCTTCCGGTCCGGATACGGATTTCACCTCTGGCCGGGAACCGTGTAATCTCTTCCTCGTTCGCCCCTATAGCTCAGTCGGTAGAGCGTCTCCATGGTAAGGAGAAGGTCTGCGGTTCGATTCCGCATGGGGGCTCTGGTGAACGATTGTCAGCCTCGGCTGTCATGAAGGTCACTGTGGCGGTGTAGCTCAGTTGGTAGAGCAAGCGGCTCATAATCGCTGTGTCACCGGTTCAAGTCCGGTCACCGCTACCCCGCGTAGTCGGTCGGGAGATCGAACTCCCGGTCGGCTACTCTTGTTGTATTCTCACCCATTGTCCAAGGAAGGCACTCCCGTGGCTGCCACCGATGTCCGCCCGAAGATCACGCTGGCCTGCGTGGAGTGCAAGGAGCGGAACTACATCACCAAGAAGAACCGGCGTAACGACCCGGACCGTCTTGAGATGAAGAAGCACTGCCCCCGCTGCAACTCGCACACTGCGCACCGCGAGACCCGCTGACCCCGTAAGGTGTCGCCGGGCCTGTGTGACTCAGGTCTCTGACTCCGGGCCGCATCCCTTCCCAGGGGTGCGGCCCGGAGTTTTTTCGTATCGACCGGACCCCGGAGGAGTTGCCCATGCCGCTCGACCCCGCCTTCATCGGGCGGACCTACCCGCCCACCGAGCCCTACGAGGTCGGCCGCGAGAAGATCCGCGAGTTCGCCGCCGCCGTCGGTGACGACAACCCGGCGTACTCCGACCCGGAGGCCGCCAAGGCGCTGGGCCACCCGGACGTGATCGCCCCGCCGACCTTCCCCTTCGTCATCACCTACCGGGCCGCCGCCCAGGTGGTCGAGGACCCGGAGCTCGGCCTGGACTTCACCCGGGTGGTGCACGGCGACCAGAAGTTCGCCTACACCCGCCCGGTGCGGGCCGGCGACCGGCTCTCGGTCGTGGTGACCATCGACGCCATCAAGTCGCTGGCCGGCAACGACGTGCTGACGGTGCGCGGCGAGGTGTCCGACGGCAGCGGCGAGCACGTGGTCACGTCCTTGATGACCCTGGTGGCCCGGGCCGCCGACGAGGCGGGGGAGTAGCGCGATGGCGATCAGCTTTGACGAGGTCGAGGTCGGCACCGAGCTGCCCGGCCGGTCCTTCCCGGTGACCCGCGACACGCTGGTGCGGTACGCGGGCGCGTCCGGCGACTTCAACCCGATCCACTGGAACGAGAAGTTCGCGCTGGAGGTCGGCCTGCCCGACGTCATCGCGCACGGCATGTTCACCATGGCCGAGGCCGTCCGGGTGGTCACCGACTGGCTGGGCGACCCCGGCGCGGTGGTCGAGTACGGCGTGCGCTTCACCCGCCCGGTGCCGGTGCCCAACGACGGCACCGGCGCGGTGATCGACGTCACCGCCAAGGTCGCGGCGCTGCTGGAGGACCGCAAGGTCCGGGTCGACCTGGTGGCGACCTCCGGCGGCCAGAAGGTGCTGGGCATGTCCCGCGCGGTCGTGCAGCTGGCCTGACGGCCGACCGGACGGACCGGGCCCGGGGCGTTCGCGCCCCGGGCCCGGCGTTCTTCGGGCGCCGGCCGGCCGGGCCGGGGTGATCCCCGTCACGGCCGGGCCGGCGGGGCCGCCGCTGCCGGGCGCCGTCGGAGCGGGCGGGCGGCTGCCGCCCGTACGCTGGTGGCGTGCTGGTACAACACGACGCCCCCCTCGCCCCGCTGACCACCCTCCGGCTCGGCGGCCCCGCCCGGCGGCTGGTCACCGCGACCACCGACGCCGAGGTGGTCTCGGCCGTCCGCGAGGCCGACGCCGCGGGTGAGCCGCTGCTGGTCATCGGCGGCGGCAGCAACCTGGTGATCGGCGACGCCGGCTTCGACGGGACGGTGCTGCGGATCGCCACCACCGGTTTCGAGCTGGACGGCACGGCGCTGGAGCTGGCGGCCGGCGAGGTCTGGGCCGAGGCGGTGGCCGAGGCGGTGGACAAGGGCCTGGCCGGCATCGAGTTCCTGGCCGGCATCCCCGGCTCGGCCGGCGCCACGCCGGTGCAGAACGTCGGCGCGTACGGCCAGGAGGTGTCCACCGGCATCACCGAGGTGGTCGCCTACGACCGCCGGGCCGGCGAGAGCGTCACGCTGACCGGCGCCGAGTGCGGCTTCTCCTACCGGCACAGCCGCTTCAAGGCGGACCCGGAGCGCTACGTGGTGCTGCGGGTGCGCTTCGAGCTGGAGGACAACGGCGGGCTCTCCACCCCGGTGCGGTACGCGGAGACGGCCAGGCACCTGGGGGTGGAGGTCGGCGAGCGGGTGGACCTGGCCGCCGCCCGGGACGCCGTGCTGCGGCTGCGGGCGGGCAAGGGCATGGTGCTGGACGCGGCCGACCACGACACCTGGTCGGCGGGCTCCTTCTTCACCAACCCGATCCTGACGGCCGACCAGTACGCCGACTTCCGGGCCAGGTTGGACGGTCGCACCGCGCCCGCCTACCCGGCGCCGGACGGGTGCACCAAGACCTCCGCCGCCTGGCTGATCGACCAGGCCGGCTTCGGCAAGGGCTACGGCGCCGGGCCGGCCACCCTCTCCACCAAGCACACCCTGGCGCTCACCAACCGGGGCGCCGCCACCGCGGGCGACCTGCTGGCGCTGGCCCGGGAGATCCGGGACGGCGTGCGGGCGGCCTTCGGGGTGGAGCTGGTCAACGAGCCGGTGATGGTGGGCGTCCGGCTGTAGCACGGCAGGCCCCAGGGCGCGGCCTTGCGGGCCCGGCGGGCCCCGGGCGGGGGGAGCCGGCGGCTCAGCCCGCCAGCCAGGTGTCGATGTCGGCGAGCAGTTCCTTCCGGACGTCCTCCGGCGCGCGCGAGCCCCGAACCGACTGCCGGGCCAGCTCGGCCAGCTCGGCGTCGTTGAAGCCCAGCACGTCCCGGGCCAGCCCGTACTGGGCGGCCAGCCGGGAGCCGAACAGCAGCGGGTCGTCGGCGCCGAGCGCCAGCGGCACCCCCGCGTCGAAGAGCCGGCGCAGCGGGACGTCCTCGGGGCGCTCGTAGACGCCGAGCGAGACGTTGGACGAGGGGCAGACCTCGCAGGTGATCTGCCGGTCGGCCAGGCGCTGCATCAGCCGCAGGTCCTCCGCGGCCCGGACGCCGTGGCCGATCCGGCCGGCCCCCAGGTCGTCCAGGCAGTCCCGGACGGATTCCGGGCCGGCCAGTTCACCGCCGTGCGGGGCGGCCAGCAGTCCGCCGTTCCTGGCGATGGCGAAGGCCCGGTCGAAATCACGGGCGAGGCCGCGCCGTTCGTCGTTGGAGAGGCCGAAACCCACCACGCCCTGGTCGGCGTACCGGACGGCCAGCCGGGCCAGGGTGCGGGCGTCCATCGGCGATTTCATCCGGTTGGCCGCGACCAGCACCCGGATGCCCACCCCGGTGACCTCGGAGGCGTGCCGGACGGCGTCCAGGATCAGTTCCAGGGCCGGGATCAGCCCGCCGAGCAGCGGGGCGTACGAGGTCGGGTCGACCTGGATCTCCAGCCAGCGGGAGCCGTCGCGCCGCTCGTCCTCGGCGGTCTCCAGCACCAGGCGCCGGATGTCCTCCTCGTCCCGGAGGACGGAGCGGGCGGTGTCGTACAGCCGCTGGAAGCGGAACCAGCCGCGCTCGTCGGTGGCGCGCAGTTGCGGCGGCTCGCCGGAGCTGAGCGCCTCCGGCAGTCGCATCCGGTGCTTGGCGGCGAGTTCCAGCAGGGTGGCCGGGCGCATCGAACCGGTGAAGTGCAGGTGGAGATGGGCCTTCGGCAGGTCCCTCACGTCGCGGGGTACAGGCAGGCGTTCCATTCACCGATACTGCCGTATCCGGGCCGTGCACGGGAACCGCCCCCGTCACATCCCTCGAAGGGGTGACGGGGGCGGCTCCGGTTCGGCAGGGCCGGCGACGGGTCAGTCGCGGGCCTCGCCGAGCAGCTTCTGCAGGCGGCCGACGCCCTCGGCGAGGTCGGCGTCGCCGAGCGCGTAGGACAGGCGCAGGTAGCCAGGCGTCCCGAAGGCCTCGCCGGGGACGACCGCGACCTCGGCCTCGTCCAGGATCAGGCTCGCCAGCTCGGCCGAGGTCTGCGGGCGCTTGCCCCGGATCTCCTTGCCGAGCAGGCCCTTCACCGACGGGTAGGCGTAGAAGGCGCCCTCGGGCTCGGGGCAGACCACACCGTCGATCTCGTTGAGCAGCCGGACGATGGTCTGCCGGCGGCGGTCGAAGGCGGTCCGCATCTCGTGCACGGCGGAGAGGTCGCCGGAGACGGCGGCGACGGCGGCGCGCTGGGCCACGTTGGAGACGTTCGAGGTGGCGTGCGACTGGAGGTTGGTCGCGGCCTTGATGACGTCCTTGGGGCCGATCACCCAGCCGACCCGCCAGCCGGTCATGGCGTACGTCTTGGCCACGCCGTTGACCACGATGGTCTTGTCGGCGAGCTCGGGCAGCAGGGCCGGCAGCGAGACGAACTCGGCGTCGCCGTAGACCAGGTGCTCGTAGATCTCGTCGGTGAGCACCCAGAGGCCGTGCTCCAGGGCCCAGCGGCCGACCGCCTCGACCTCGTCGCGGGTGTACACCGCGCCGGTCGGGTTGGAGGGCGAGACGAACAGCAGGACCTTGGTGTTCTCGGTGCGCGCGGCCTCCAGCTGCTCGACCGAGACCTTGTAGCCGGTGGTCTCGTCGGCCACGACCTCGACCGGCACGCCGCCCGCGAGCTGGATCGACTCGGGGTAGGTGGTCCAGTACGGGGCAGGCACGATGACCTCGTCGCCCGGGTCGAGGATCGCGGCGAAGGCCTCGTAGATGGCCTGCTTGCCGCCGTTGGTGACCAGCACCTGCGAGGCGTCCACCTCGTAGCCGGAGTCGCGCAGCGTCTTGGCGGCGATGGCGGCCTTGAGCTCGGGCAGGCCGCCGGCGGGGGTGTAGCGGTGGTTCTTCGGGTCGCGGCAGGCCTCGACGGCCGTCTCGACGATGTAGTCCGGGGTGGGGAAGTCCGGCTCGCCGGCGCCGAAGCCGATGACCGGCCGGCCGGCCGCCTTGAGGGCCTTGGCCTTGGCGTCCACGGCGAGGGTGGCGGACTCGGCGATCGCGCCGATCCGGGCGGACACCCGGCGGTCGGCGGGGCGGACGGAACTGTCGGGCTGCGGGGTGGAAGCGCTCATGCCTGCATCGTCGCAGAACCGGTACGGACCGGGCATGGCGGTTTCACCATCCGTACGCGCGCGGTCCAGCATGTGTCGGGCCCGCGGGGGGCCGGATCGGTGACGGTCCGACGGCTTCCGGGTGAGAGGTTCGACCAATCGCCCCGGAACACGTACACTCACTGCTCGATGGCTCCCGAAGTGCGGCATCCACCGCCTGTGCATACAGCGGCCCCGGATGCGGTAGGTTGGGGGACACTGCAGGCGCCGCGAGGCGTCGTAGGGCAATAGCTCAATTGGTAGAGCACCGGTCTCCAAAACCGGCGGTTGGGGGTTCAAGTCCCTCTTGCCCTGCTGCTTGATCCGTACCGAGCCCGTTCGCTCTTGCAGAGCGAGCGGGCTTGATGCGGAGAGGGCCTCATACAGCACTGCTTTCGCCGGATCGCTCGTGCTCCAAAGGCACAGGCGACGCTCGGCAGGACCCGGATTCAGGTGAGGACGAGTGACGGAGACCACGGGCTCCACCGCAACGCCTGAGAGCGGCAACCCCGAGGGTGCCGAAGGCGCTGACGGGACCACGCCTGTCGACGGCGAGGACAAGGCTCTCTCGCGCCGCGACCGCAAGCGTGCCAAGCGCTCGGGCGACGGTGAGAAGAAGTCCGGCAAGCGTGCCAAGAAGGGCGTCTTCGCCCGGCTGGCGCTCTTCTACCGGCAGATCATCGCGGAGCTGCGCAAGGTCGTCTGGCCCAGCCGGAGCGACCTCATCAACTACACCACCGTCGTGGTCGTCTTCGTCGTCGTGATCATGGGCCTGGTGGCCTCCCTCGACTTCGGCTTCGCAAAGCTCAGCCTGTGGATCTTCGGCTGACCGAGCTGACCTCAGCACCTCGAACACACACTCCGACCCGGGCCGATCCGTTGGCCCGGGTCGAGCTGTCGGCGGCGATCGTACGAGCCCGCTACCGTTGACTCGGTACTGTTGAAGTCTCTGAGTCGTTTTTCCTGGGCGCCCGCGAGAGCAGCGCGGCGCCAGAGCGGCCCGGAGCGCGCCATCTTCACCATCTCCAGGAAAGAAGCAGCCACCGTGTCTGAGTCCCCCCTGTACGACGCCGACGAGACCGTCCGCGAGGCGGATGTCGCCGCCGAGCTGGACGCGGCTGCGCTGGCTGACAGTGCCGCCGACTCCGAGTCCGCCGAGCAGATCGTGGACGCCGTGGACAGTGACGAGGACGAGGTCGAGGCGTTCGACGAGGCCGAGGCCGACGAGCCCGCCGAGGTCGCCGCGCTGCACGAGGAGTCCGACGAGGCCGAGGACGAGGACGCGTCCGAGGAAGCCGCCGCCGAGGACGAGAGCGACGAGGAGTCCGAGGAGGCCGCCGAGGAGGCCGCCGCCGAGGACGAGGTCGAGGTCGACCCGGTCGCCGAGTTCCGCGAGAAGCTGCGCACCGCCCCGGGCGAGTGGTACGTCATCCACACCTACGCGGGTTACGAGAACCGCGTGAAGCAGAACCTGGAGCAGCGCTCCGTCTCCCTGAACGTCGAGGACTACATCTTCCAGTCCGAGGTGCCGCAGGAGGAGGTCGTCCAGATCAAGAACGGCGACCGCAAGACGATCCGCCAGAACAAGCTCCCCGGCTACGTCCTGGTCCGGATGGACCTCACCCCGGAGTCCTGGGGCGTCGTGCGCAACACCCCCGGCGTCACCGGCTTCGTCGGCAACGCCTACGACCCGTACCCGCTGACGCTGGACGAGGTCGTCAAGATGCTCGCCCCCGACGTGGAGCGCCAGGCGGCCAAGGAGGCCGGCCGGCCGGTTCCCGGCAAGCCGGTCGAGGTCCAGGTGCTCGACTTCGAGGTCGGCGACTCGGTCACCGTCACCGACGGCCCGTTCGCGACCCTGCAGGCGACCATCAACGAGATCAACCCGGACTCGAAGAAGGTCAAGGGCCTGGTCGAGATCTTCGGCCGCGAGACCCCGGTCGAGCTGTCGTTCGACCAGATCCAGAAGAACTGACCCACGGCTTCGGTACAGGGGCGGGGCTTCGGCCCCGCCCCTTTATCGTTTTGGTCCAGCGACGCATCCGCGTTAGCCTGGTCCGATGTGTGTGGTGCCCTCCGGGTGTCGCCCCGGTTGCCGCACACGCCGACCATCCCCTCTCAGAAGGACCCGGAGAGACATGCCTCCCAAGAAGAAGAAGATCACGGGGCTCATCAAGCTCCAGATCAAGGCCGGCGCGGCCAACCCGGCTCCGCCGGTCGGCCCCGCGCTGGGCCAGCACGGCGTGAACATCATGGAGTTCTGCAAGGCCTACAACGCCGCGACCGAGTCGCAGCGCGGCATGATCGTGCCGGTGGAGATCACGGTCTACGACGACCGCTCCTTCACCTTCATCACGAAGACGCCGCCGGCCGCGCGCCTCATCCTGAAGGCCGCCGGCATCGAGAAGGGCTCGGCCGAGCCGCACAAGACCAAGGTCGCCAAGCTCACCGGCGCCCAGGTCCGCGAGATCGCGACCGTGAAGCTCCCCGACCTGAACGCCAACGACCTGGACGCCGCCGCGAAGATCATCGCCGGCACCGCCCGGTCCATGGGCGTCACGGTCGAGGGCTGATCCAGCCCCTCTCCGGCCGGGGCGGACGCACCGGCCGTCCCTGTGGCAGGGCCTGCGCGGCCCGACAAACCACAACTCCGCTATCTATTCAGGAGCAGCAGTGAAGCGCAGCAAGGCTCTGACGGCCGCGGCCGCCAAGGTTGACCGCGACCGCCTCTACGCCCCCCTCGAGGCCATCCGCCTCGCCCGGGAGACGTCCACCACCAAGTTCGACGCGACCGTCGAGGTTGCCATGCGCCTGGGTGTCGACCCGCGCAAGGCCGACCAGATGGTCCGCAGCACCGTGATCCTCCCGCACGGCACCGGTAAGACCGCTCGGGTCCTGGTCTTCGCGACCGGCGAGCGTGCCGAGGCCGCGCGTGCTGCGGGTGCCGACATCGTCGGTTCGGACGAGCTCATCGACGAGGTCGCCAAGGGCCGCCTCGACTTCGACGCCGTCGTCGCCACCCCGGACCTCATGGGCAAGGTCGGCCGCCTCGGCCGCGTGCTCGGCCCGCGTGGTCTGATGCCGAACCCGAAGACCGGCACCGTCACCCCCGATGTCGCCAAGGCTGTCAACGACATCAAGGGCGGCAAGATCGAGTTCCGCGTCGACAAGCACTCGAACCTGCACTTCATCATCGGTAAGGCCTCCTTCACCGACGAGCAGCTGGTCGAGAACTACGGCGCCGCGCTGGACGAGGTCCTCCGGGCCAAGCCGTCCGCCGCCAAGGGCCGCTACATCAAGAAGACCGCGGTCACCACCACCATGGGCCCCGGCATCCAGGTGGACCCGAACCGCACCCGCAACCTCCTGGTCGAGGAGGACCCGGCCGCCGTCTGAGCCCCCGTGCTCCGACCGGCAGTCGCGTCCTGGGTGTAGCTCAGACCGTACGACGGGCCCGTACCCCCTTCACCGGGGGTGCGGGCCCGTCGTCGTTCCCGCCCGCGGCGGACCCGCGGGCGATGTTTCCGGATCGAGACGCTCCCGGCGGCCGACGGCGGCCCGGGCCGGATTACGCTCGGCTGACCCGTGCCCGCGTCCGTCCCCCGGAGAGTGCTGTGCCGTCCGATCGAACAGTGGCCCTGGGGGTGGTGGCCACGCTGGTGGTCTTCGGCGCGGCGGTGGCCACCCTGGACGTGCGGGCCGACCCCGGCCCGCAGACCCGCCCGGGGACGGTGGGGCCCGCCACCACCGCCTCCCGCCCGGCCCGGCAGGTGCTGCTCACCTCGGCCCGGAACCTGGACGACGTCGGCAGCGCGCGCCTGCGCTTCGACCGCGAGGGGCCGGCCGGCCGGGGCGGCGCCGAGGGGACCCTCGCGTGGGGCGCGGCGGACGTGGCCGACCTGCGACTCACCGACGCCGCCGGCACCGGCCTGCTGCGCATGGTGGAGGGGATCTGCTACCTCGGGCAGGACGGTGCGGCGGGCTGGCGGCGGGCGGTGCGGGCCGAGGTGGAGTCGCTCGATCCGGGCGGCACCGGCGCCGGCGGCTACGCGGGCGGCTGGCTGAGCGCGCTGGTCACCAACCCCGGGGCGCGGCTGCGCCTGGTGGCACTGACCGGACGGCTCAGCGAGGTGGGGCCGACCGTCGAGGGCGGGACGGTGGCCACCCACTACCGGGCCGTTGCGCCGGTGGCGGCCCTCTTCGGCACCGACCAGAACCTGACCCCGGAGCGGCGCGCGGTCGTCCTGGCGTACTACCAGGAGCAGGGTGTGGAGAACCTCGACTACGACATCTGGATCGGCGAGGGGGACCAGCTGCTGCGGCTGCGCGAGAGCGCCTCCGGTCGGGCGGGGACGGAGGTGACCAGCACGGTGGTCTCCGAGCCGGGGGTGGCCTTCGAAGTCCCGGAGCCGGGGCCGGCCGGGCCCGCCGGGCCGTCCGCCGCGGGCTGAGACGGGCGCCTGCGGCCCGCGGCGGCCGGCCCGGAGGCGGGGCGCCGCCGGGCCCCCGAGGGCGGCGTGACATGGTGGGTGGGCAGGGGGAGGGCGGTTCGGGCCCGTAGGGCCCGGCAGCACCGGGGGACGGCCCGGCCGGGGAACCGGTGGCCACGGGGCGTCGCGCCGGTACGGAGCACCGGAAGGCACGGAGCACCGGGCCGCCACGGGGACGGACACGGCCGCCCGGCCGGCGGCGGCCCCCGTGCGCGGGCCCGACGGCCGGTGCACGCTGGACGAGCTGGACGGGGGCCCGGCAGGGCGGCCCCGGGGCGCCCGGAGGACGGGTGGCGGACCGACGGGAGACGGCTATGGCGGCGCGGCGGCGGATGACGGCCGGAGTGGCCGCGGTGCTGCTCGTGGGCCTGCTGGCCGGGTGCGGCGGCGGGCCGGCGCAGCCGTCCGGACCCTCCGCCCCGGGCACGCCGAGCAGCGCGAGCCCGTCGCCGAGCGACGCCGACAAGCCCACCGACCGCTCGCCGCACGGGGTGCTGCTCTCCGCCCAGCTCGCCATGCAGACCGCCCGCCGGGCCAAGATCAGCTACCGGCTGGGCGCCGACAGCGCCGCCGGCCTGCTGTTCTGGCAGCCGAAGACGGCCCTGCAGATCAAGCGCGGCACGCCCGGCACCGCCGAGCAGCTGATCGTCATGGACACCACGGCCTACCAGGGCGGGGACGACGCCACCGCGGCCCGGCTCGGCGGCCGGCACTGGGAGAAGTTCGGCGGCGCGACGGGTGCGGACGGCCACAAGGAGGTGCCGTACGCGGGGCTGGTGGACCAGCTCAACCCGGTGGTGGCGCTCACCGCCGCGACGGCGGCGGCCGATCCGGTGCTGCTCGGCGAGGAGAAGCTCGACGACAACGCCGTCCAGCACTACCAGGTCAGCACCACCGCGGAGCGCTACGCGGCGGCCCAGAACCAGCTCGGCGAGTCCCGCCGGACCGGCCTGCGGGCGGCGCTCGCGCCGGGCGGCGCCACCGTGCTCACCCTCGACCTGTGGCTGAACGACAAGGACCAGCTCGTCCAGCTCCGCCGGACCGGGACGGGCACCGAGGGCGGCGCGGACGACCTGGTGCAGTACTCCGACTTCGGCGGGGCCCTGTCGGTGCAGGCGCCGGCCGAGGCGGACACCTCCGACACCGGTACCCGCAGCACCTCGCCGCTGGCCCGCTGACCGGCCCGGCCGCTCGCCGGCCGGCCGGGCCCGCTCGCTCGGGCCCGCCCCGCGGGGGCGCCGCGGCCGACGTGGTGAAGGCACGTGGTGAAGGCCACCGGCGGCGCGATTTGTCGTCCGGGGCCGATCCGGGCTACCTTGGTGCAAGCCAAAGACCGCTGGTTGTCGCCGTGCGCCTGTGAGGGTGCGGGGTGACCGAAGGATCTGCGATTTACCGCAGACAGCCCGCGCAGGAGTGTTTGGAGCTTGGACTTCCGGTTCGTACGGTTCGCCGTCCGTCCGTCGAGGTCTTACTGAGCCCCGTGCGCCTGCGCACCGGGGCTCTCACTGTTTTGCAGGGTGTCTCCTTCTGATCAGACCGGCGTGTCCGAGGCGCAGATGGTCGACTTTCGCAGGTCGGCCCGACTTCGACATCACGGAAGGAGGCGTAAGCCTATGGCAAGGCCCGACAAGGCTGCTGCCGTCGCCGAGATCACGGACAAGTTCCGTGCCTCGAACGCGGCCGTGCTGACCGAGTACCGCGGTCTGACGGTGAAGCAGGTGAAGAACCTGCGTCGCTCGCTGGGTGAGAACGCCCAGTACGCCGTGGTGAAGAACACGCTGACCAAGATCGCTGCCAATGAGGCCGGGATCACGGAGCTCGACGACCTGTTCGCGGGTCCGACGGCTGTCGCCTTCGTCACCGGTGACCCGGTGGAGTCGGCGAAGGCTCTGCGTGACTTCGCCAAGGACAACCCCGCTCTCATCATCAAGGGCGGTGTCCTTGACGGTAAGGCGCTGACCGCCGATGAGATCAAGAAGCTCGCGGACCTCGAGTCCCGCGAGGTGCTGCTCGCCAAGCTGGCCGGCGGCCTGAAGGCGTCCATGGCCAAGGCCGCGGCTACCTTCCAGGCTCCGCTGGTGGAGTTCGCCCGCACTGCCGAGGCACTGCGCGCGAAGGTCGAGCAGGGCGGTGCCGGTACGCCGGCTCCCGCCGAGGCCGAGGACACCACCGAGGCTGCCGAGTAATTCACGCTCACGCGTGAGGCACTCAGCGTCCGGTACCTCCGGCCGCAGCGGGCCCGTACGCCCGCCATCCCGTACATCCGGCACCTGCCGATTTAGTGGAAGGACGCCATCATGGCGAAGCTGTCCCAGGACGAGCTGCTCGAGCAGTTCGAGACCCTGACCCTCATCGAGCTGTCCGAGTTCGTCAAGGCGTTCGAGGAGAAGTTCGACGTCAAGGCTGCCGCTCCGGTCGCCGTTGCCGCCGCCGGTGGCGCTGCCGCCGCCGTCGAGGCCGTCGAGGAGCAGGACGAGTTCGACGTCATCCTCGAGTCGGCCGGCGACAAGAAGATCCAGGTCATCAAGGAGGTGCGCGCCCTTACCTCCCTCGGTCTGAAGGAGGCCAAGGACCTCGTTGACGGCACCCCGAAGCCGGTCCTGGAGAAGGTCGCCAAGGAGGCCGCCGAGAAGGCCAAGGCCGCCCTCGAGGCCGCTGGCGCCAAGGTCACCGTCAAGTGACTCGCCGCCCCCTCTGAGGGGGCGCGGGGCCGGGCCGATCACCCTTGCGGGTGGTCGGCCCGGCCTTTTTGCGTACGTCCGTCCGAGGACCGGCCCAGTGGCCGCACGATCGTGGCCGATTGCCCCCTCGGCACTGTCGGTCCGGGCGGGTAGGGTGATCGCTGTCGTCCGGAACGGCCCTCACCACGGGTTCTGTAACGCGGGAGGGGTCTCGGACGATAGGTATGACGAGGTCCGCACTCCGGTGGGGGCCTTGACGAACCGAACCTGGCGCGCGATTCTCAAGGCGCGCCGTGTGCGTGGAGAGCGCCGACGGTTGGCGAGGCCCTGGATGCATATTCGGAGGCCCCAGCGGGAAGTGACTCCATGTGAGGCGCGGTGGCCCGGAGTGCGCGGGCCGCATGCAGTTCGTGAGGGCAGGGACCACCCTGCGGTCCGGTCCCGAAGGGGGCCCGGAGTGCACCGGGTGGCGACAGGGAGGAGTCTCCGATTCGGTCTCCGAATCAGAGCTGGACAGCAGTGTGCCTATTGGCTACACTGTCCCTTTGCGCTGCCTGTTAGCTGCTCCGTGACTCGTCGCCCGGAGCGAGCGATGCCCTGAAGGGGTCTGGCACCGCCTCCGCAAAGCGGCTCTGACCTGGGGTTCACACCCCGGCTGAGACCCACGGCGCCGGGGGTGGGACCAGCCCGTCGAGGCCGGCCGGTACGCGCGCAGTGAGCTCCGAGCCCTCGGAAGGACCCCCCTCTTGGCCGCGCCGCGCAACGCCTCGAACAACGCTAATTCCACCGCCCCGCTCCGCGTTTCCTTCGCGAAGATCAAGGAGCCCCTCGAGGTTCCGAACCTCCTGGCCCTGCAGACCGAGAGCTTTGACTGGCTCCTCGGCAATGCGGCCTGGAAGTCTCGCGTCGAGGCGGCCCTGGAGAGTGGTCAGGACGTCCCCACGAAGTCCGGTCTGGAGGAGATCTTCGAAGAGATCTCCCCGATCGAGGACTTCAGCGGGTCGATGTCGCTGACCTTCCGCGACCACCGTTTCGAGCCGCCGAAGAACTCGATCGACGAGTGCAAGGACCGCGACTTCACGTTCGCCGCCCCGCTCTTCGTCACCGCCGAGTTCACCAACAACGAGACCGGTGAGATCAAGTCTCAGACGGTCTTCATGGGCGACTTCCCGCTCATGACCCACAAGGGCACCTTCGTGATCAACGGCACCGAGCGTGTCGTGGTCTCGCAGCTGGTCCGCTCCCCGGGTGTGTACTTCGACTCCACCCTGGACAAGGTGTCCGACAAGGACATCTACTCCTGCAAGGTCATCCCCTCGCGTGGTGCCTGGCTGGAGATGGAGATCGACAAGCGCGACATGGTCGGTGTCCGCATCGACCGCAAGCGCAAGCAGTCGGTCACCGTGCTGCTGAAGGCCCTCGGCTGGACCAACGAGATGATTCTCGAGGAGTTCGGCGAGTACGAGTCGATGCGCGCCACCCTGGAGAAGGACCACACCCAGGGCCAGGACGACGCGCTGCTCGACATCTACCGCAAGCTGCGTCCGGGCGAGCCGCCGACGCGCGAGGCCGCGCAGACGCTTCTGGAGAACCTCTACTTCAACCCGAAGCGCTACGACCTCGCGAAGGTCGGCCGTTACAAGGTCAACCGCAAGCTGGGCAACGCCGAGTCGCTGGACTCCGGCGTGCTCACCGAGCCCGACATCATCGGTGCGATCAAGTACCTGGTGAAGCTGCACGCCGGCGAGACCGAGTGGCGTGACAACGAGGGCCGGGACATCGTCGTCGAGGTCGACGACATCGACCACTTCGGCAACCGTCGCCTGCGCAACGTCGGCGAGCTGATCCAGAACCAGGTCCGTACGGGTCTCGCCCGCATGGAGCGCGTCGTGCGCGAGCGCATGACCACCCAGGACGTCGAGGCGATCACGCCGCAGACCCTGATCAACATCCGGCCGGTCGTCGCCTCCATCAAGGAGTTCTTCGGCACCAGCCAGCTGTCCCAGTTCATGGACCAGACGAACCCGCTGTCGGGCCTGACCCACAAGCGCCGTCTGTCCGCGCTGGGCCCCGGTGGTCTGTCCCGTGAGCGCGCCGGCTTCGAGGTCCGTGACGTCCACCCCTCGCACTACGGCCGCATGTGTCCGATCGAGACCCCCGAAGGCCCGAACATCGGTCTGATCGGCTCGCTCGCGTCCTACGGCCGGGTGAACGCGTTCGGTTTCATCGAGACCCCGTACCGCAAGGTCGTCGAGGGCATCGTCACCGAGCAGGTCGACTACCTGACCGCCGACGAGGAGGACCGCTTCGTCATCGCGCAGGCCAACGCCCCGCTGACGGCGGACCTGCACTTCGCCGAGCCGCGTGTCCTGGTCCGCCGCCGCGGCGGCGAGATCGACTACATCCCGGGCTCCGAGATCGACTACATGGACGTCTCGCCGCGCCAGATGGTGTCGGTCGCGACCGCCATGATCCCGTTCCTCGAGCACGACGACGCCAACCGCGCGCTCATGGGCTCCAACATGATGCGCCAGGCGGTGCCGCTGCTGAAGAGCGAGGCACCCGTGGTCGGCACCGGCATGGAGTACCGCTGCGCGGTCGACGCCGCCGACGTCATCACGGCCGAGAAGGCGGGTGTCGTCCAGGAGGTCTCGGCCGACTACGTCACCGTGGCCAACGACGACGGCACGTACACCACGTACCGCGCCGCCAAGTTCACCCGCTCCAACCAGGGCACCTCCTTCAACCAGAAGGTGCTCGTGGACGAGGGCGCCCGGGTCGAGGTCAACCAGGTGCTGGCCGACGGCCCGTGCACCGACCAGGGCGAGATGGCGCTGGGCAAGAACCTGCTCGTGGCGTTCATGTCCTGGGAGGGTCACAACTACGAGGACGCGATCATCCTGTCGCAGCGCCTCGTGCAGGACGACGTCCTCTCCTCGATCCACATCGAGGAGCACGAGGTCGACGCCCGTGACACCAAGCTGGGCCCCGAGGAGATCACCCGGGACATCCCGAACGTCTCCGAGGAGGTCCTCGCCGACCTCGACGAGCGCGGCATCATCCGCATCGGCGCGGACGTCGTCACCGGCGACATCCTGGTCGGCAAGGTCACGCCCAAGGGCGAGACCGAGCTGACCCCGGAGGAGCGCCTGCTCCGCGCGATCTTCGGCGAGAAGGCCCGTGAGGTCCGCGACACCTCGCTGAAGGTGCCGCACGGTGAGTCCGGCAAGGTCATCGGCGTCCGCGTCTTCGACCGCGAAGAGGGCGACGAGCTGCCCCCGGGCGTCAACCAGCTGGTCCGGGTCTACGTGGCCCAGAAGCGCAAGATCACCAACGGTGACAAGCTGGCCGGCCGTCACGGCAACAAGGGTGTCATCTCCAAGATCCTGCCGGTCGAGGACATGCCGTTCCTCGCCGACGGCACCCCGGTCGACATCATCCTCAACCCGCTGGGTGTCCCGTCCCGAATGAACCCGGGACAGGTCCTGGAGATCCACCTCGGGTGGCTCGCCAAGCAGGGCTGGGACGTCTCCGGCCTCGCCGACGAGTGGGCCCAGCGCCTGCAGGCGATCGGCGCCGACACGGTCACGGGTGGCACCAACCTCGCCACCCCGGTCTTCGACGGCGCCCGCGAGGACGAGATCACCGGCCTGCTGGACAACACCACCCTCACCCGTGACGGTGAGCGCCTGGTGAACTCCACCGGCAAGGCCCGGCTGTTCGACGGCCGCTCCGGCGAGCCGTTCCCGATGCCGGTCTCGGTCGGCTACATGTACATCCTCAAGCTGCACCACCTGGTCGACGACAAGCTCCACGCCCGTTCGACCGGTCCGTACTCGATGATCACCCAGCAGCCGCTCGGTGGTAAGGCGCAGTTCGGTGGTCAGCGCTTCGGTGAGATGGAGGTGTGGGCCCTTGAGGCGTACGGCGCGGCCTACGCGCTGCAGGAGCTCCTCACCATCAAGTCCGACGACGTCCTCGGCCGCGTGAAGGTCTACGAGGCCATCGTCAAGGGCGAGAACATCCCCGAGCCCGGCATTCCCGAGTCCTTCAAGGTCCTCATCAAGGAAATGCAGTCGCTCTGCCTCAACGTGGAGGTGCTGTCCTCGGACGGCTCGTCCATCGAGATGCGGGACTCCGACGAGGACGTCTTCCGCGCCGCCGAGGAGCTCGGCATTGACCTGTCCCGGCGCGAGCCGAGCAGCGTCGAAGAGGTCTGACGGAGGTGGGGCCGGCCGCTCCCAGGAGCGGCCGGCCCGCCCCCAGGCCCCCTCAGACCAGATGAACGACTTTCGACTTACGAAAGAGGGCTTGACGACCAGTGCTTGACGTCAACTTCTTCGACGAGCTCCGCATCGGCCTCGCGACCGCCGACGACATCCGCCAGTGGTCGCACGGCGAGGTCAAGAAGCCGGAGACCATCAACTACCGCACCCTGAAGCCGGAAAAGGACGGGCTCTTCTGCGAGAAGATCTTCGGCCCCACCCGGGACTGGGAGTGCTACTGCGGCAAGTACAAGCGCGTCCGCTTCAAGGGCATCATCTGTGAGCGCTGTGGCGTCGAGGTCACTCGCGCCAAGGTGCGGCGTGAGCGGATGGGCCACATCGAGCTGGCCGCGCCGGTCACCCACATCTGGTACTTCAAGGGTGTGCCCAGCCGCCTCGGCTACCTGCTCGACCTGGCGCCGAAGGACCTCGAGAAGGTCATCTACTTCGCCGCCTACATGATCACCTGGGTGGACGACGAGCGTCGCCAGCGCGACCTCCCGTCCCTGGAGGCGCACGTCTCGGTCGAGCGTCAGCAGATCGAGAACCGTCGCGACTCCGACCTCGAAGCCCGTGCCAAGAAGGCCGAGACCGACCTGGCCGAACTCGAGGCCGAGGGCGCCAAGGCCGACGTGCGCCGCAAGGTGCGCGAGGGTGCCGAGCGTGAGATGAAGCAGCTGCGCGACCGTGCGCAGCGCGAGCTGGACCGTCTCGACGAGGTCTGGGCCCGCTTCAAGAACCTCAAGGTCCAGGACCTCGAGGGCGACGAGCTGCTCTACCGCGAGCTGCGCGACCGCTTCGGCACCTACTTCTCCGGCTCGATGGGCGCGGCGGCCCTCAAGGACCGCCTCGAGACCTTCGACCTGGCGGAGGAGTCCGAGCGCCTGCGCGAGATCATCCGCACCGGCAAGGGCCAGAAGAAGACCCGTGCGCTCAAGCGCCTCAAGGTCGTCTCCGCGTTCCTGCAGACCACCAACAAGCCCAACGGCATGGTGCTGGACTGCGTCCCGGTCATCCCGCCGGACCTGCGTCCGATGGTGCAGCTGGACGGTGGCCGCTTCGCGACCTCCGACCTGAACGACCTGTACCGCCGCGTGATCAACCGCAACAACCGCCTGAAGCGCCTTCTCGACCTCGGTGCCCCCGAGATCATCGTGAACAACGAGAAGCGCATGCTCCAGGAGGCCGTCGACGCGCTGTTCGACAACGGCCGTCGTGGCCGTCCGGTCACCGGCCCGGGCAACCGGCCCCTGAAGTCCCTCAGCGACATGCTGAAGGGCAAGCAGGGTCGTTTCCGTCAGAACCTCCTCGGCAAGCGAGTCGACTACTCGGCCCGTTCGGTCATCGTCGTCGGCCCGCAGCTCAAGCTGCACCAGTGCGGTCTGCCGAAGGCCATGGCGCTGGAGCTCTTCAAGCCGTTCGTGATGAAG
Source organism: Kitasatospora herbaricolor (assembly GCF_030813695.1). Lineage (NCBI taxonomy): Bacteria > Bacillati > Actinomycetota > Actinomycetes > Kitasatosporales > Streptomycetaceae > Kitasatospora > Kitasatospora herbaricolor. Next base: position 3,904,362 of record NZ_JAUSVA010000002.1, on the reverse strand, counting down.
CGCCTGGTGGACCTCAACCACGCGCAGAACATCAAGTCGGCCAAGCGCATGGTCGAGCGTGCCCGCCCGGTCGTCTGGGACGTCCTCGAAGAGGTCATCGCCGAGCACCCGGTCCTGCTGAACCGTGCGCCCACCCTGCACCGCCTCGGCATCCAGGCCTTCGAGCCCCAGCTGGTCGAGGGCAAGGCCATCCAGATCCACCCGCTCGTCTGCACCGCGTTCAACGCGGACTTCGACGGTGACCAGATGGCCGTCCACCTGCCGCTCTCCGCGGAGGCGCAGGCCGAGGCCCGCATCCTGATGCTGTCCTCGAACAACATCCTGAAGCCGGCCGACGGTCGCCCCGTCACCATGCCGACCCAGGACATGGTGCTCGGTCTCTTCTTCCTGACCTCGGACCGCGAGCAGGTGAAGGGCGGTGGCCGCTCCTTCTCCTCGACCGCCGAGGCCGTGATGGCGTTCGACGCCAAGGAGCTGGACGTCCAGGCCGTCATCGACGTCCGCCTGCCGATCGGCACCGTCCCGCCGCGTGGCTGGACCCCGCCGGTCGACGAGGACGGCACGCCGACCTGGTTCGAGGGCGAGTCCTTCCGTCTGCGCACCACCCTGGGCCGCGCGCTCTTCAACGAGCTGCTGCCCGAGGACTACCCGTTCGTCGACTACGAGGTGGGCAAGAAGCAGCTCTCCGCGATCGTCAACGACCTGGCGGAGCGCTACCCCAAGGTCGTCGTCGCGGCGACCCTGGACAACCTGAAGGCGGCCGGCTTCCACTGGGCCACCCGCTCGGGTGTCACCGTCTCGATCTCGGACGTCGTCGTCCCGCCGCAGAAGGCCCAGATCCTCGAGGGCTACGAAGCGCAGGCCGAGAAGATCCAGAAGCAGTACGAGCGCGGTCTGATCACCAACGACGAGCGCAAGCAGGAGCTCATCGGCATCTGGACCCGGGCGACCAACGAGGTCGCCGAGGCGATGAACGCCAACTTCGAGAAGACCAACCCCATCTTCATGATGGTGGACTCCGGTGCTCGAGGAAACATGATGCAGATGCGTCAGATCGCCGGTATGCGTGGTCTGGTGTCGAACGCGAAGAACGAGACGATCGCCCGTCCCATCAAGGCGTCGTTCCGTGAGGGCCTCACCGTCCTCGAGTACTTCATCTCCACCCACGGTGCCCGTAAGGGTCTGGCCGACACCGCTCTGCGTACCGCGGACTCCGGCTACCTCACCCGTCGTCTGGTCGACGTCTCCCAGGACGTCATCATCCGCGAGGAGGACTGTGGCACCGAGCGCGGCCTCAAGCTGGCCATCGGCACGGTCGAGAACGGCGTCCTGCGCAAGACGGACGACGTCGAGACCAGCGTCTACGCCCGCATGCTGGCCGAGGACATCACGGTCGACGGCAAGCTCCTCGCGACCGCGAACACCGACCTCGGTGACGTGCTGATCGACGAGCTGATCCGCCACGGCATCAGCGAGGTCAAGACCCGGTCGATCCTGACCTGCGAGTCGGCCGTCGGCACCTGTGCCTTCTGCTACGGCCGTTCGCTGGCCACCGGCAAGCTGGTCGACATCGGTGAGGCGGTCGGCATCATCGCCGCCCAGTCCATCGGTGAGCCCGGTACCCAGCTGACCATGCGTACCTTCCACACCGGTGGTGTGGCCGGTGACGACATCACGCAGGGTCTGCCCCGTGTCGTCGAGCTCTTCGAGGCCCGTACCCCCAAGGGTGTGGCCCCGATCTCGGAGGCGCAGGGCCGGGTCCGCATCGAGGACACCGAGAAGACCCGCAAGCTCGTCGTCACGCCGGACGACGGCACCGACGAGATCGCCTACCCGGTCTCCAAGCGTGTGAAGCTGCTCGTCAGCGAGGGCCAGGCGGTCGAGGTCGGCCAGAAGCTGACCATGGGTGCCACCAACCCGCACGACGTGCTGCGGATCATGGGCCAGCGTGCCGTCCAGATCCACCTGGTCGCCGAGGTCCAGAAGGTCTACAACTCGCAGGGCGTGTCGATCCACGACAAGCACATCGAGATCATCATCCGGCAGATGCTCCGCCGCGTGACGATCATCGAGTCGGGCGACGCCGAGCTGCTCCCGGGCGAGCTCGTCGAGCGCGGCCGCTTCGAGCAGGAGAACCGTCGCGTGGTGTCGGAAGGCGGCCACCCGGCCTCCGGCCGTCCCCAGCTGATGGGTATCACCAAGGCCTCGCTGGCCACCGAGTCCTGGCTGTCGGCCGCCTCCTTCCAGGAGACGACCCGGGTCCTGACCGACGCGGCGATCCACGCCAAGTCGGACCCGCTGCTGGGCCTCAAGGAGAACGTCATCCTCGGTAAGCTCATCCCGGCCGGTACGGGTCTGCCCCGCTACCGCAACATCCGGGTCGAGCCGACCGAAGAGGCCAAGGCCGCGATGTACTCGGCCGTCGGCTACGACGACTACGACCTGTCGCCCTTCGGCGCCGGCTCCGGCCAGGCCGTCCCGCTGGACGACTACGACTACGGCCCGTACACCGGCTGACAGTCCGTACCAGGTACGCCGCAGGGCGGCCGCCCCCTCGGGGGTGGCCGCCCTGCGGCGTTTCCGGCTGCCGCCGGGGGTCCGGTTCGGGTGCGCTCCAAATCTGAATGCTTTTCATACTTATTGACCGGTGGGAGTTCCCCGGTCTCAACCTGGTCTCAGCGTGCGGCTGTTGGCATGGTCGAACAGTCGGCGGAACTACGATCTCGACGGCACGCGAACCCTTCCGCGTACGGCCGCCCCGATGGTTGAGTGAGGCACCTTGTCCAGCCCAGGCGTAGAGACCTCCGGCGAGAACAAGCTGAGAGTCCGGCAGATATTCCGCTATCTCGCCGAGGCCGGGGAGAGCAGGGTCAAACCCGTCCGCTCCCTCGACGAGTCGGCCCGCCATCTGCTCTGGCTGTCCGAGGTGCCGCAGGGAGACTCCCGGATCTCCAGCTTCCTCGACGCCTCGCCGGAGAGTTCCGCGGCCGCCTGGCTGAGGGTTGAACGACCGGAGAACCGGCCCTGCCCGCTGCCGGCCGCGGAACTCCGCCGCTGGCTCGAGGACGCCGACCTGACCGACCACCGGCAGCCGGCGCCGCCGGCGCTGCGCGAGTCCGTCGAGGTGCCGGAGGAGGTCGTCACCCCCGGCGGGGCCTCGCCGGCGACCAGGACGCTCCTGCGCCGGGACCTGCCGTCCCGTCAGCCCCTGGAGGTGCAGTACGCGGACTGGTCGCGTACCTGGAGCCACTGGGCGGCCCGCAAGCGGGCCGACGCCCCGATGGGGAAGCTGTACGAGCAGCTGTACCGGATCCACGAGGACGCCACGGCGCTGGGCGAGAGCTTCGAACTCGTCCTCTCCTTCGGCCTGCTGACCTGGGAGGCCGAAGGTCAGCAGATCCGCCGGCACCTGCTCTCGGTCCGGGCGGTGCTGGAACTGGACACCAAGACGGGCGGGCTGCTCCTCGCCGCCGACCCGGACGCTCCGGGCCCCGCACTGGAGGAGAGCATGCTCGACGCGGGGCAGAAGATCCGCAGCGAGCCCCGCGAGACGATCCTGCGGCTGCTGGACGAGGCGGGAAGCGTGAGCGGGCCGGAGGGGATCGAGCTGATCCACCGTGCCCTGGAGGCCTGGGCGATCGCCTCCCACGAACGCGGCAGTTACCTGCCGCAGCGCGTCCGGCACCGGCCCGCCTCGACGGCGCAGCCGGTGGTCAGCTTCGCGCCGGCCGTCATCCTGCGCGAGCGTAGCCAGCGTACCAACATCGAGGCCCTGCAAGGCATCGCCCGGCAGATCGAGCAGGGGGCCGAACCCACCGGACTGCTCGACTTCATCGCCGGGGACGGTGTGCTGACCGCCCCGGCCGACGGCGAGGGGCCTTCGCGGGCCGCCGCCGGCCCGGTCGAGACCTACTTCGCGCTGCCCTCCAACGAGGAGCAGCGCACCATCGCCGAGCGGCTGCGCGGCAACCGGCTCGTCGTGGTGCAGGGCCCGCCCGGTACAGGCAAGACCCACACGATCGCCAACCTGGTGACCGACCTGCTGGCGCACGGACAGCGGGTGCTGATTACCAGTCATACCGGCCGGGCGCTCAAGGTGCTGAAGGAGAAGCTGCCGGCGAGCATCCGGGAGCTCTGCGTCAGTCGCACCGACGAAGGCCTGGTGGCCCAGCAGGAACTGCGCGGATCCATCCAGGCCATCCTGGAGCGGCAGGGAACGTACGACGAGCGCGAGTACCTGCAGCGGATCGCCGGCAACGAGACGCGCCTGCGCTCGGCCCGGACCACCCAGGCGCTCGCACTGACCGCGCTGCGGGCGATCCGCGAGCAGGAGGTCTACCAGCACCCCGCGGACATCGGCGACTACGCGGGCACTCTCCAGCAGATCGCCCGCCGGCTCGCCGAGGACCAGCCGGGGCTCGGCTGGCTGGGGCCGGTGCCCGCCGCCCGGCCGGGGATCACCTCGGCCGCGGCATCCGCCCTGCTGGCGGCCGCCCGGGCCTACACCGGCGAGCACCGCGCCGCGGTCGAGTCCGTCGACGTGCTGCCGGGGCCGGCCGAGCTGCTCGGGCCGACCGCCTTCGAACAGGCCGTGCTGGCCGTCCGCGACGCCCAGGAGGGCCTCGACCTGCTGCGCGGCGGCGAGGCCGGCTCCCTCGACGAGTCGGCCTCCCGGCTCACCCCCGAGGCCCAGGACGCGGCCGCGCTGGCGCTGGAGGCGTTCACCGCGGCCCGGGCGGCCGCCGAGAGCGGTACCCCCGGATGGGCCGCACCCCTGCTGGAGGAGGCGCTCACCGGGCAGGACTGGCAGCTGCGCGGGCGGTGGCGGTCGACCGGCCAGGCCCTGGAGGGCGCCCGGGAGGCCGCCCGGCTGCTGGCCGGCGGCCGGGTCGACGGCCTGGAGGGCTATGACCTCGCAACGGCACTGACTCTGGTCACCGCGCTGCGGGAGGGCCTGGTGGCGGGTGAGCGGCTGCGCGGCCCGTTGGGCATCAGAACCAGACTGCGGAAGGTCGTCGGGGATTTCCCGGAGAAGATCCGGATCGACGGACTCGTCCCCGACACGGTGGAGGGCGCCACGCGCGTCCTGCACCGGGTGAATCTGGAGCGGCACCTGCAGGACGTCGAGCGGGAATGGGGCGCCGGTGCTCAGGCGTGGCAGGCCCCCACCCGCCGGCTCGCGGAACTGGAGGCGCAGACCGCGGCGCTGCGGCGGCTCGGCGAGCTGGCCGAGCGACGCTCCGACCTGGTCGCCGCGCTGGCCGCGGTGCCGGTGCTGACGGTGAAGCCCTGGAACCAACCCGCGACCTGCGACGCGCTGCGCGACGCGCTCCGGGCCCGCGCCGCCCTGCGGGCCGCCGAACTGCCGCGGCAGCAACTGGCCGCGCTGGAGCAGACCCTGGTCGGCTGGGCCGACCGCCCGGGCACCGCGTACGCACCGCTGCGCCGACTGCTCGACGCCGTCCGGGCCCGGGAGAGCGCGCAGTACCGGGACATCGCGGCCGAGCTCGACGCCCTGCGCGGCTCGCTCGTCCTCAAGGAGGCCTTCGAAGAGGTCCGGGGCCCGGTCGCGTCCGTGCTTCCGGCGCTGGCCCGGGAGCTCGCGGAGCGGCCCGGTGACCCGCGGTGGGACAGCCGGCTGCGGCACGTCGAGCAGGCCTGGGCCTGGTCCGCCTGGTCCGCCCGGATGCGTGACCTCACCGACCCGGCCGCCGAGGAGAAGCAGCGGGCGGTGCTGGCCGAGGCGGACGCCGACATCCGGATCACCCTGGAGAAGCTCGCGGCCGACCGGTCCTGGTACGGCTGCCTGCGGCGTCTGACGGACCAGGAGACGGTCGCGCTCACCTCGTACCAGCAGAGCGTCGGCCGGTTCGGGAAGGGCACCGGCAAGTACGCGCACCGCTACCGGGCGCAGGCCAGGGAGAGCCTGCGGGAGTGCCAGGGGGCGGTACCGGCCTGGATCATGCCGCTGTACCAGGTGACCGCCACCGTCCCGATGGACGAGGCCGGGCGATTCGACGTGGTGATCATCGACGAGGCCAGCCAGTCCGGGCCGGAGGCCCTGCTGCTGGCCTGGCTCGGCAAGAAGATCGTCGTGGTGGGGGACGACAAGCAGGTCAGCCCGGCCAACGTCGGGGTCGACCAGGAACAGCTCTTCCAGTTGCAGAACCGGCAGCTCGACGCCCTGCCGGCCTCCCGGCGCAACCTGTTCAGCCCGACGGCCAGCTTCTTCGACATCGCCAGCGGCCTGGCCGGCGGCCGGGGCCGGCTGATGCTCCGGGAACACTTCCGCTGCATGCCGGAGATCATCGGCTTCTCCAACGAGCTCTCCTACCACGGCAAGCTGCAGCCGCTGCGGCAGTACGGCGCCGACCGGCTGCCGCCGATCCGGACCGTCCACGTCCCCGGCGCGTACATCGAGGGCACCGGCCAGCGGCAGCGCAACCGGGCCGAGGCCGAGCGGCTGGTCGAGGAGATCGTGCGGTGCTGCGCCGACCCGGCCTACCGGGGCCGGAGCATGGGCGTCATCACCATGCTGGGCGGAGGTCAGCGCCAGGAGATCGAGGACCTGCTGGTCGAACGGCTCGCCGTGGACGAACGGCAGCAGCGCCGGATCCGGGTCGGCGACGCCGAGGACTTCCAGGGGGACGAGCGCGACATCGTCTTCATCAGCCTGGTCGTCAGCCTGGCGGGCGCGGACGGTCCGCGCCGGCCCGGTCCGTTCGCCAGCGAGGCGATGCAGCAGCGGCTCAACGTCGCCGTGTCCCGGGCCCGGGACCAGATCTGGCTGTTCCACAGTGTGGTCTCCACCGACCTGGGGCCGAACGACCTGCGCCGCCGCTACCTCGACTACTGCACCCGCCCGGCGGAGGAGCAGGACGGCCTCGGCCTGGACGACGTCACCCCCGACACCCGGCACGAGGCCTTCGACAGCCTCTTCGAGCAGCGGGTCTTCCTGGCCCTGCGCGGTCGCCGGTTCCGGGTCCGGCCGCAGTATCCGGCCGGCAGGTTCAGGATCGACCTGGTGGTCGAGGGCGGTACCCGCCGGCTGGCGGTGGAGTGCGACGGTGACGCCTTCCACCACGAGGGGAACGCCGACGAGGACGCCGCCCGGCAGCGGGAGCTGGAGCGGGTGAGCTGGACCTTCGTCCGGATCAGGGGAAGCCGGTTCTTCCTGGATCCGGACCGCGCTCTGGAGCCGCTCTGGTCCGAGCTGGACCGGCTCGGGATCGAGCCCGAAGGGGCCCACGGGGCTGCTTCCGGGGCTGCTCCCGCGCCCGCTGCCCGAGTACTGCCCGCGCCCGCTCCCGCCGTCCCCCCGGCGCCCCGGCCGGCAGCCGGGGCGGTACCCGCCGCCGCAGGGGCGCCCGGGTCCGTCCGGGTGCCGGCGCCCGTGGTCCGGCCCGCTCCGGACCCCGCTCCGGACCCCGCTCCGGACCCCGCTCCGGACCCCGCTCCGGACCCCGCTCCGGGCCCCGCGGCGGCTGCCGCGGCCGGCGCCCTGCCGGGGGAGCGGGCCCGCCGCGGGGTGCTGCGCCTCGGCCCGGTGCCTGCGCCGGAGCCGGCCGCCGGGCCGGTTCGGGCAGCCGCCGCTGCCCCGCCCGCTGCCACCGGCCCTGCCGCCGCCACCGCCCCGGCGGTCGGCCGACCGGTACCGGCGGCGCGGACCGCCCCGAGCGCCTCCCGGTTCTCTTTCCCCGTGACAGCCGTCTCGGTGAACGCCTACCGGCGGGCACAGCGGGAGCTGCACTTCCTGGAGGACCGGATCGGGGCTCCCGCCGAGGTCGTGGTCGCGGTGGACGCGGCCGCGCTGGCAGCCCGACGGGCCGGGCAGGACCAGGCCCGGGCGCGCGACGAGGAGCGCCGGGACTTCCTGCGGGCCTACCTGGACGAGGTGACCCCCGATCCGAGGCTCACCGGGGTGGGCGTGATGGTGCCCGGGTCGCTCGTCGGGGTGGAGCACCAAGGCGATCCGGAGATCGTGCTGTACAGCGTCTCCTCGATGCCGAGCCCTGAGGCGGTGCGGATCTCGCCCAACTCGGACCTGGCCAGGATGCTGCTGTGGTCCGAGACGGGGGAGCACTTCTCGTACCCGACGGGTGCGGGTACCACCGAGCACGCCGTGGTGCGCTTCATCGACGACTGAGGTCACGGTTCGTGCCGCGCACCCGGCAGGCCGCTGCGGGTACGGCTACCGCCCCGGGGAAACCGATTAGGTGCCGGGTGGGATGTCGCGTAGTGTCGTGTCTACCGACGCGGGGTGGAGCAGCTCGGTAGCTCGCTGGGCTCATAACCCAGAGGTCGCAGGTTCAAATCCTGTCCCCGCTACTTGCAGGTGAAGGGCCCGGAGGCATCAGCCTCCGGGCCCTTCGCGTTGCCGGGACGGGAAGTCGCGGCGGGCCCGCCGAGGTGGAGGTAGGCGGTCCGGCCGGTGCGGCGGGCCTCGGCCGCCGCCTCGACGATCGAGCGGCGGCGCGGCGCCAGCACCGGTCGCCACCGTGCCAGCGGCAGCACGCGGAGTTCGGTGTGCTCCTCGGGGTCGAGCCGGATCTCGGCGATCCGACGGCCGGTCAGGGTGCCACCGTCGAAGACCAGGCCGACCTTGAACGGCCAGGGCCCGGACGGCGGGCCGAAGATCACGGCCAGCAGTGCGCCCGGCTCCTCGGGGAGCGCGAGACCGGTCTCATCCTGGGCCTCGCGTCGGACGCAGCCCCAGGGATCCTCGCCGAAGTCCAGGTTGCCGCCGACGAGTTGCCACTCCTCCGGGTCGTAGACGGAACGCAGCAGCAGCGGGCTGCCCTCCTCGTCCGTCAGATGGGCGGTGGCGAACAGGGTGCCGTGCGGAAGCGTCCGCAGGTACTCGGCCGGTGGCAGTTGTTCGACGGTGCTCTCCTGGGCCTCGGGGCCGGCCACCGGTCCCCTGGCCGGGCCGGCCGGCGTGATCGTATCCGCCGGCGGGAGGGCCGCGGGCCCGTGACGGCGGAAATGGATTGGGCGCTGGGCCGGATGTCGCGTAGTGTCGTGTTCATCGACGCGGGGTGGAGCAGCTCGGTAGCTCGCTGGGCTCATAACCCAGAGGTCGCAGGTTCAAATCCTGTCCCCGCTACTTGCAGGTGAAGGGCCCGGAGGCATCAGCCTCCGGGCCCTTCGTCGTACGCCCGGGCCGTCGTACGCCCGGGCCCGTGGCCCCGGGTGCCGGTCCCGGCTCCGGGCATCCCTCGTGCGGGGGAGGCGGGCAGACCGCCCGGGCGGGGGATCCGGTGGCGCGGGTCGCCGGGGGAGGCTCGGTGCCGCCGCCCCGGGAGCCGGGGCGCTCCGGGAGGCCGAGGGGGACACATGAAGTGTCGGATGCTGCTGCGGGTCGGGTCGAAGCTGGCGATCACGGCGGCCGTGGCGGGCGGGATGAGCGGCTGCCTGATCGGCGACGACGACCGGGAGCGGGTGGTGGCCTACGGCGTCGCCGAGCCGGTGCGGACCCTGGTGGTCCAGGGCCGCACCGGCGACATCAGGGTCACCGGCGGCGGCGCGGCCGTGCGGGTCACCGAGCACCGGACGTACCGCGGGGCGGAGCCGGTCGCCACCCACACCACGGCGGACGGCACGCTCACCCTCGGCTACCACTGCCCGGACGGGGACTGCGGGGTCGGCTACGACATCGAGGTGCCGGCCGGGACGGTCGTCCGGGTGGCGAACGAGACGGGCTCGGTGGCCCTGTCCGGGCTCGGTGCCGAGGTCGACGTGCGGACCGGAACGGGCGACGTGGAGGCGACCGGGCTGACCTCGCCGACGGTCCGGCTGGAGGCGCGGACAGGCGGCGTCTCGGCGCGTTTCAGCACCGGGCCGCTGAGCGTGCGGGCCGACACCAGCACCGGCGACGTCCGGGTCGAGGTGCCGCCGGAGGGGACGTACGCGGTCGAGGCGGCGACCCGGACGGGCGACCTGAAGGTCGGCGTGGCCAGGGACGACGCCGCCGCCCGGCGGATCACCGCCCGGACGCGGACCGGGAACGTGACGGTCGCCGGTGCCTGAGGGCGGGGCGCGCCGCCGGCCGGTAGGGCATGATCGTCCGAACGGGGGAGGCCGGCCCCCGCCCGGGGGAGGGGTGGACGCGATGCTGGCGAACCGGACGGCCGGGGCGGCCGGGGTGGCCGGTTGGAGTGCGGGGCAGCGGCGGCGCCTGGCCGGGGTGAACCCGTACGTGCTGGACACCCTGCTGGCCCTGTTCTCGGCCGCGGTCTCCTTCTGGTCGGTGTGGAACGACGAGGTGGACCGCCCCTGGTGGGTGTACGCGCTGGCGGTCGGGACCGCCGTGCCGCTGCCCTGGCGCCGCCGCCGGCCCTTGTCGGTGGCCGCGGCCAGCGGGCTGGTCTCGGTGGGGGTGTCGGTGGCGGCGCACTCGTCGATGCCGCAGATTCCGGTGTACGCCGTGCTGGCCGTCTACACGGTCGCCGACCGGGGGCGGGACTGGCAGCGGATGCTGCTGCTGGCCGTCGTGGTGGTGTCCAACATCCTCGGCACCCGCTCGGCCGACGGGATGCTGTTCAGCCTGCTGCTCACCGTCGGCACCTTCGTCTTCGGGTCCCTGGTGCGCGAACTGCGCAGGCTGGCCCGGGTGGAGGCGGAGCGCGCACACGAGGTGGGGCTGCGGGCGGCCAGTGACGCGGCCCGGGCGGTGGCCGAGGAACGCGGGCGGATCGCCCGGGAGATGCACGACATCCTGGCGCACGCGGTCTCCCTGATGGTGGTCCAGGCGGAGGCCGGGCCGGTGGTGGTCCGCTCCGATCCGGAGCGGGCGATCCGGACCTTCGACACCATCGCCGACTCCGGCCGCGACGCGATGGTCCAACTGCGGCGGGTGCTGGGCGTCCTGAAGGAGGACGGGGCCGGCCCGCAGCTCGCGCCGCAGCCGAGGCTGGCCGAACTGGCGGCGGTGGCCGAGCGGGTCAGGGAGGCGGGCGTGCGGGTCAGGCTGGAACTGCCCGGGCCGGGGCGCGCCCTGCCGGCGGACGTGGAGGCCACCGCGTTCCGGATCGTGCAGGAGGCGCTGACCAACGTGGTCAAGCACGCCGGCGCGGGCGCCGCGGAGGTACGGCTCACCGCCGCCGGTGAGGTGCTGGAGGTGCTGGTGTCCGACGACGGCCAGGGCGTCCGGCAGCGGGCGGACCGGGCGGTGAGCGACTGGTCGGGCGGCCGGGGCCTGGTCGGCATCCGCGAGCGGGCCGCGGCCTGCGGCGGCCGAGCCGAGGCCGGGCCGCGCGCCGACGGCACCGGCTTCCTGGTGGCCGCGCGGCTGCCGCTGGGCGCGGCGGTACTGGTGGAGCGGGCCCGGACCTGAACGGTCCGGGAAACTACGACGGAGAGGGGAACGGACCGATGGATCCGATCCGGGTGGTGGTCGCCGACGACCAGGAGCTGGTGCGGGCCGGGTTCGGCATGATCCTGGACGCCCAGCCGGACATCCAGGTGGTGGCCGAGGCGGCGGACGGCGCCCAGGCGGTCGAGGCGGTCCGGGAGCACCGCCCGGACGTCCTGCTGCTGGACGTCCGGATGCCCGTGATGGACGGGCTGGAGGCCGCCCGGCAGGTCTGCGCGCGGTACCCGGGGACCAAGGTGATCATGCTGACCACCTTCGACGTGGACGACTACGTCTTCGACGCCCTGTACGCCGGGGCCAGCGGGTTCCTGCTCAAGGACGTCCGCCGGGACGACCTCGCGCACGGCGTGCGGATGGTGGCGTCCGGCGAGGCGCTGCTCGCCCCCTCCGTCACCCGCCGCCTGATCGGCGAGTTCGCCGCCCGCCGTCCGGCCGGCGCCGCCACCGCCGCCCGGGCGCCGTCCCGGCTGCTGGAGCAGCTCACCGCCCGCGAGCAGGAGACCCTGCGGCTGCTCGCCCGGGGCCTGTCCAACGCCGAGATCGCCGCCGAACTCGTGGTCAGCGAGCACACGGTGAAGACCCACGTCAGCAACGTGCTGGCCAAACTGCACCTGCGCGACCGGGTGCACGCGGTGGTGTTCGCCTACGAGGCGGGCGCGGTGGTCGCCGGCGAGGGGTGACCCTCACCCGTGCGGGGGAGGCGGCCGGTTCGCCGGTACGGGCGATCCGCCGGCCGGGCGCCGGCGGGCAGGCTCTGCGGTGTCGGACCACACCGCCCCTGAGAGGAACCCGCCATGAACGCCACCGTCAACTCCCGTGTCACCGGACTCGCGTGGATCGCCGCCCCGGCCCTGCTGGGGCTGTACGGCGGGATCCGGCTGCTGGCCGGATCCCGCGCCCCCGGCCCCGGCTGGACGGCCGGCCACCTCGCCCTGCTCGCCGGACTGCTGCTGTTCGTCCCGGTCTTCGCCGAGCTGCGCCGGCTGGTCGCCCCGCGCCGCCCGGCCGGCCGGGTGGCCGCGAACCTGACGGCGGGTCTGGCCTACGCCGGGCTGGTGGCCTCGGCCGGACAGACCGTCATCGACCTGTACGTCGGGGCCAGGGCCGCCGACCGGGCCGAGCAGAACCAGTTGTTCGACCGGATCCAGGGGTTCCCGGGCGTGCTGCCGGTCTTCTACACGGTCGGGCCGGTGCTGTTCTACCTCGGCCTGCTGGCGCTGTTGGTCACCCTGGCGGCCGGCCGGGCCCGGCCGGTCGCGGTGTGGAGCCCGGTGCTGGTGCTGGCCGGCACCGTGCTGATGGCGGCCGACCTGGACTTCATCACGATCGGCGCGGCGCTCTGGCTGGCCGCCCTGGCGCCGTCGGCCCGCCGTACCGGCCGGGCCCGGCCCGCGGCGGCCGGGGCGCTCTGACCTCCGGGGGCGCTCCGGTCCTGCGCCGAGGGCGTTCCGGGCCGGGGCGGGGAAGCGGCCCGGGCAGGGGAAGCGGCCCGGGGCGGGGGCGGACGGTCAACTGTCGGTGGTGGCGCGTAGGTTCTCCTTGTCGACGGACGGCGCCGCAGGGCCCGCCGATCGCCCGGCCGTGTGCCCCGGCACCGGCCACCGGCCGTACGAGCCCAGGCCGTACGCCGCCCCAGGCCGTACGCCGCCAAGGCCGCAAGCCACCCCCAGCCCGCCGACCGCCGTCTTGCCGACTCCCCGGGAGGGACCGCCGATGTCCGCCACCACCACCTCCGTCCCCGCCTCCGCCTCCGCCGAGCAGGTCACCTACCTGGAGCTGTCCGAGGAGGAGGGCAGCGGGAGCGCCCACAAGTTCTACGAGGTACGGCAGGCCGGCGCCTCGCTGACCATCACCTACGGGCGGATCGGCGAGCCCGGCCAGGCCAGGACGACCGCCTACCCGACGCCCGAGAAGGCGGCCGCGGCCGCCGCGAAGAAGGTCGGCGAGAAGGTCCGCAAGGGGTACGCCCCGGCGCAGCGCGGGGTGCGGCAGAAGCGGTCGGTCACCCGTCGGGCGATCACCAGCACCCGGTCGAGCGCCAGCCAGGCTCCCCTGCTGTGGCGGTTCAAGTCGGGCGCCGCCGCGTTCGGGATCTTCGTCGGTGACGAGCACGCCTGGGTCGGCAACGAGTCCGGCGACGTCTGGACCCTCACCCACGACGGCGAGGTCACCGGCCGCTACGGCCTGCCGGACGGCGTGAAGTGCATCGTCGCCGACGACCACTGGATCTACGCGGGCTGCGACGACGGCCGCGTCTACGACCTCGGCGGCAAGGTCCCCCGGGTGGCGTACGAGATCGCCGCCGACGTCGACATCTACTGGCTGGACATCCACGACGGCGTGCTCGGGGTCTCCGACGGCTCGGGCGGGATCACCATGGTCGACCACGAGGACGAGTTCCAGTGGCGGCGCAAGGGCGCCGGCAGCTCCGGCTGGATGGTCCGCTGCGACGAGGACGGCGTCTACCACGGGCACTCGCGCGGGGTGGCCCGCTACTCGGCCCGCGGCGAGGAGATCTGGCAGGTCACCACCCAGGGCGACGTGCTGTTCGGCTGGCAGGAGCCCGGCGAGGTCTTCGCCGGCACCTCCCGCGGCTGGGTGTACCGGCTGCGCAAGGACGACGGCTCGACCGTCGCCCGGTACAAGTGCGACGCGTCGGTGTTCTCCTGCGCCACCTCGCCGGACGGGCAGTACGTCTTCGCGGGTGACAACCACTCCTCGGTGTACTGCTTCGCCGCCGACGGGACCCGGCTGTGGAAGCTCGGCACCGGCTGCGGGTCGGCGTACAGCATGCAGTACCGCGACGGGCGGCTCTACCTGGTGACCACGGACGGATCGCTGGCCTGCCTGGACGCGAGCGAGGAGGCCGTGCGCGCGGCCGAGGGCGGCCGGCTGCCGCGGACCGCGGACGTCAAGGCCGCCGGCTGGGAGCGGGTGGTGCCGGGCGTGGAGCTGGAGACGGTCAGCGCGGCCCAGGCCGGTCAGGCCGGCGGGGTGGAGGTCGAGTGCGTGCAGGAGGGCAACCGGACCAGGATCCGGGTGGTCAGCGCGGGCTTCGACCCGGCCCGGCGGGTGCAGTTCCCCAAGGACATCCGGGTCCCCGGTGCCCGCTACCTGGTCGCCGAGGTGCTGGAGTCGGGCACCGGCGGCTTCTACCGGGCCCGCGGCGAGATCAAGCGCCTGCTCTGACCGGCTGCTCCGAGTGGCAGGCCGCCCAGCCGGCGGCGGGCGCAGGGCCTCAGGGCGCCGGCCCGGGGGCCGGGCGGCCGGACGGAGGTCAGTCCTCCGCCGGCGCGCCCGCCCCGAGGCCCAGCACCGCCGCCGCCAGCGCCGCGGGGGTGCCGGGACCGCGGCCCAGGAACCGGTGGGCCTGCGCCAGCGAGGGCATCGGGTTCTCCGCCCGCTCCTCGGCGGCCCGCTCCACCACGGTCGTCCCGGTCTCCGCCTCCAGCACGGGCGCGTAGCCGGCCGTCCGCAGCGCCGCCAGGGTCTCCTCCGGCGGCGCGGTGCTGATCAGCACGGTGGGCGCGATCCGGCGCAGGCCGATCCGGGCCAGCGAGCGGACCTTGGACAGTTCCAGCACCAGCGCCTCGTCGTCCGAGCGGACGCAGCAGGCGCTGCGCACCACCCGCATCCGGCCGTGGGTGCGGGCGGTGTCCTTGAGCAGGTACTCCAGCGCCTGCGGGAGCGGCAGGCCGCCCTCGGAGACCTCGGCCAGCCCGGCGGCCAGCTCCGTGGCGTCGGACCCGGCGTCCAGCGCGCGGCGGACGGAGGCCGGGCCGATCCGCCACACCACGGCGTGGCCCTCGGACTCGCGGTCGGCCACCGAGGAGAGCAACTCGGTGAGTTCGGGCGCGGCGGAGCCGGCGACCACGGCGGTCAGGTCGGCCTGGAAGCGGGCGGTGGTCCGCGGCGGCGGGACGAGGTCGGCCAGCGCGGCGCGCAGGCCGTCCACGGCCGCGCTCAGCGCCGGGTGCCGGGTCAGCCGGACACCGGTGCCCGGGACGGCCGGGAACCAGCGGTCGGCGCCGGCCCGGAGCAGGGCGAGCACCGCGTGGCCGACCGGCGTGAGCGCGCCGTGCGCGACCACGCCCAGCAGTTCGGCCTCACGAAGGGTCGCGGCGGCCCGGCCCAGGGCGTCCGCCCCGGGCGGCGCCGCGCCGCCGGCCGCCCCGGTCATCGCTCCGGTGTTCGTTCCGCCGGCCGGCGGGACCGCCCCGGGGCGGTCCGCCTCGTCGAGCAGGCCGGGCCTGTACCAGGCCGCGGTGGCCAGCAGCCGGCCGAGGGCCTGGTCGCCGGTGGCAGCCGCCGGGCCGAGCCCGTACCCGTCGGGGAGCCGGGCCAGGGCCTCCAGCAGGGCGTGCCGCAGCGGCACGGCGTACCGGTCCTGCGGGGTGACCAGGGCGACCGGGGTCTCCTCCGCGCCCGGCCGGTGGCCGAACACCTCGGGGGTGACGGCCCAGGTGGCGATCAGCGGCACCAGCCGGCCGGCCGGCGGTGCGACCAGCCATTCGTCGTAGCGCGCCGTGGGCAGGACCCGGGCGGGCTGCGGCGGCGCCGGCCGGCGGCCGCGGGTCGGCGGCGGGGCGTCCCGGTGCGGTGCGACCAGGCCGGCGTTGGCCGCGAGGTCCAGCCACAACCGGGCCTGCTCCTCGGAGGAGCCGCTCGCCCTGGCCAGCCGCCGGGTGTCGCGCACGGCGACGCCGCCGGCCTTGCGGACGGCCAGGGGCTGCGCGGCCGTGGAGCGGAGCAGCAGCTCGACCCGGGAAGCGGTGGCGGTGGCCGTGGCCTGGGCCTCACCCGCCCAACCGGCCGGCAGCGGGACGAGCCCGAGGACGGCCGGCGGCAGCGGGTCGTACGGCGGCGGGGCGTCCGGGTCGCGCAGCGCCAGGGCGGCCTCGCGCGGCAGCTCGGCGAGGTCCGGGCCGACCGGTACCAGCAGGCCGCGGTCGGCGAGCCAGTCGGCGCCCGGGTCGCCCGAACCGTCCGGCCGGAACAGGAACTTGCCGCCCGACCCGTAGTAGCCGCCGGTGTCGCTCACGAAGCAGTAGGCGCGTACCCGGGGCGGACCGGCGGCCAGCGCGGCCAGCAGGGCGGCGGCCTCCGGCGGGGCCTCGGCCAGGGTGGCGCGCAGCCGTCCCTCGTCCCGCAGGTGCTGCTCGACCAGGCTCTGTGCCTGGTCCCGGTTGCGGCTCGGCGGCAGGCCGAGGCCGTCCGCGATCCGGGCGATCTCGCCCGCCCGGTAGGCCGCGGTGAGCAGGACGCCGGCCGGCCGGCCGAGGCCCCGCAGCTCGGGCACCCGCTCGTGCAGCAGCGCGGGCACGATCAGCAGGTCGCCGTGCGGGGGCAGCAGCAGCGCGCGCCCGGCGAGCGCCTCCAGCTCGACGGTGGCCCGCTTGCCCAGCGTTTCGAGCAGCAGCGAGCGCGGCACGGCCCGCTCGGCGGGGTCGGCACCGGTGCCGCCGCCGAAGCCCTGACGGTAGGCGGCCTGCGTCCCGGCGAAGCCGGAAAGCCCGGCCGGGCCGGCGGCGCGCGGGGCGGGCCCGTGCAGCCGCTCCGCGAGCACCGCGATCGCGGTCAGCACCTGGGTCTCGGCGGTGTTCAGCCCGGTCAGGGCGGTGGCGACCGACGCGTTCCCCAGCAGGTGCTCGGCGAGCCGGGCGGGGTCGTCCAGGCCGGCGGCGCCGGTCCACGGCAGCCGGCGCTGTTCGAGGAGCTCGGTCAGCTGCTCGGCGGTGCGGGCGGTCAGCCAGGTCATCAGGGCGTCGGCGCTGGTCACGGGCCCACGGTAGCGGACGGTGCGCCGGTGCCTCGACGAATCCCGCGGCCGGCCCCGGGGCACCCGGCGGGGCCGCTGGAGCGGCGGGCGCGCGCCCGAACCACCCTACGGGCCCCTGCCGGACGGCCGTTTACCCGGTGGCGGCCGCACCCGCCCTGCCCGTACCGTCCGGGCATGAACGCGAAGCGTCCCCTGATCGCCGTCCTCACCGGTGCCGGTATCTCCACCGACTCGGGCATCCCCGACTACCGGGGCCCGAACGGTGTCTGGCAGCGCGACCCGGACGCCCAACAGCTGGTCACCATCGGCCCCTACCTGGCCGATCCGGACGTCCGCCGCCGGGCCTGGCTGATGCGCCGCGACGCCGGGGCACTGGCGGCCGAGCCCAACGCCGGTCACCTCGCGCTGGCCGAACTGGAGCGCGCCGGACTCCCCGTCCGGATCCTCACCCAGAACGTGGACGGACTGCACCGACGCTCCGGCCTGCCCGCCCGCAAGGTGCTCGAACTGCACGGCACCGCACGGGAGGTGCAGTGCGTACGGTGTCGTACCCGAGGCCCGATGGGCGAGGTGCTGGACCGGGTGGCGGCCGGCGAGCCGGACCCGCCGTGCGCGGCCTGCGGCGGCGTCCTCAAGCCGGCGACGGTGATGTTCGGTGAGGCGCTGGACCCGGTGGTGCTGGCCCAGGCCGAGGCCATCGCCAAGGCCTGCGACCTCTTCCTCGCGATCGGCAGCACCCTCCAGGTGTACCCCGCGGCCGGGCTGGCCCAGGTCGCCCTGGACGGCGGCGCCCGGCTGGTCGTCATGAACGCCGAGCCGACCCCGTACGACCCGGTGGCCGACGAGGTGATCCGCGAACCGATCGGCACGGCGCTGCCCGCGCTGGTCCGGCGGCTGCTCGCGGAGGCCTGAGCAGGGGCGGGCGGGCGGGCGGTCCGCGCACCCGGTGGGCGGGCCGCGGTCGTCACCCGCACCCGTACCGGCGCGGGTCCCCGCACCCGCGCCGGTACCCGGACCGCGCTGCACGAACCATCCGGCCGCGGCGGCCCTGACCCGCGGCCGGACGGGTCGCGGCTGCTTAGGATGGCTCCCCCGACCCAGCAGGGAGTGACCCATGACGACAGCGATGTTCGATCCCTGGTCGGCCGAGTTCGTGGCGCACCCGTACGACGCCTACGCCGCGCTGCGCGAGCACGCGCCGGTGAGCCGTTACGAGCCGACCGGGCAGTGGCTGGTCGCACGGCACCAGGACGTCGGCGCCCTGCTGCGGGACCGACGGCTCGGCCGCACCTACACCCACCGCTACACCCACGAGGAGTTCGGGCGGCCCGCGCCGGACCCGGCGCACGAGCCCTTCCACACCCTCAACGACAACGGGCTGCTCGACCTGGAGGCACCCGACCACACCCGGATCCGGCGGCTGGTCGCCAAGGCCTTCACCCCGCGGATGGTCGAGGAACTGCGGCCCGCCGTCGCCCGGCTCGCCGACGAACTGGTCGGCGCCCTGCTCGCGGACGGCGGCGGCGACCTGATCGCCACCGTCGCCGAGCCGCTGCCCGTCGCGGTGATCGCCGAGATGCTCGGCATCCCCGCGGCGGACCGGGTGCTGCTCCGGCCCTGGTCGGCCGCGATCACCGGCATGTTCGAACTCAACCCGACCGAGGAGACCGGGCGGCGGGCGGTCGCCGCCAGCGTCGAGTTCTCCGACTACCTGCGCGGGCTGATCCGCGAGCGCCGCACCCGGCCCGGCCCCGACCTGCTCAGCGCGTTGATCCGGGCCCAGGAGGGCTCGGACGCGCTGACCGAGCAGGAGCTGGTCTCCACCTGCGTCCTGCTGCTCAACGCGGGCCACGAGGCCACCGTCAACACCACCGGGAACGGCTGGTGGGCACTGTTCCGCAACCCCGACCAACTCGCCCTGCTGCGCCGCTCGGTGGACGAACTGCTGCCGACCGCCGTGGAGGAGCTGATGCGCTACGACACCCCGCTGCAGATGTTCGAGCGCTGGGTGCTGGAGGACATCGAGGTGGCCGGCACCGCCATCCCGCGCGGCTCCGAGATCGCCCTGCTGTTCGGCTCCGCCAACCGTGACCCGGCCCGCTTCACCGACCCGGACCGGCTGGACCTCGCCCGCGCCGACAACCCGCACATCACCTTCGGCGCCGGAATCCACTTCTGCCTGGGCGCCCCGCTCGCCAGACTGGAGCTCGGCGAGTCGTACGGCGCGCTGCTGCGCCGGGCCCCCGGGCTGCGCCTCGTGCGCGAGCCCGAGTGGCAGCCCGGGTACGTGATCCGGGGGCTCAAGGAGCTGCTGGTCGAGATGTAGGGGGACACCGGATGAAGAAGGCCGCCACCGGCACGCTGCTGGGCCTGGCGATCGGCGACGCGATGGGCCGTCCGACCGAGTTCCAGCCGGTCGAGCGGATCGCGGCGGACTACCCCGACTGGCGCGAACTGCCCCTGCCGAAGCGGGCGCTGGTCACCGACGACACCCAGATGACGCTGGCGCTGGCCCGCGGGCTGCGCACCGCGCTGGAGCGCGGCCCGCTCGGGCCGCTGCGCCTGGAGCGGCCTGTCCGGGAGGAGTTCGTCGACTGGTGGCGTTCGCCGGACAACAACCGGGCGCCCGGCATGACCTGCCTGGGCTCCTGCGAGCGGCTGCGGGACGGGCGGCGCTGGCAGGACGCCACGGACGTGGGGTCCAAGGGCTGCGGCGCCAACATGCGGGTCGCGCCGGTCGGCCTGCTGCCCGGACTGTCCGAGGAGCAGTACGCCGGAGCCGCGCAGTTGCAGTCCGCGCTCACCCACGGCCACCCCACCGCACTGGCCGCGAGCGACCTCACCGCGTACGCCGTGCGCCTGCTCGCCCGCGGGGCGGCGCCGGCCGAACTCCCCGCGCTGCTCCGGGCGTACGCGCTGGCGCACCGGAACAGGTACGACGCGTACTGGCTCGGCGACCTCGCCGACCGGGCCCAGGACCGGTCGGCGGAGAGCTTCATCACCCGGGGCTGGGACGACTGCCTGGGGGTCCTGGACCGGCTGGACGCCGCGCTGGCCGCCCCCGACCCGGAGGCCGACCCCTGCCTGGCCACCGGCGAGGGCTGGACCGCCGAGGAGGCCTTCGCCACCGGCCTGCTCTGCTTCCTGCTGTTCCCGGACGACCCGGTGGCGGCCGTCCGCCGGGCGGCCTGGTCCTCCGGGGACTCCGACTCGCTGGCCTGCCTGGCCGGCGCCTTCGCGGGAGCCCACCAC
This sequence comes from Kitasatospora herbaricolor, assembly GCF_030813695.1. Classification (NCBI taxonomy): domain Bacteria; kingdom Bacillati; phylum Actinomycetota; class Actinomycetes; order Kitasatosporales; family Streptomycetaceae; genus Kitasatospora; species Kitasatospora herbaricolor. The sequence goes on along the minus strand of NZ_JAUSVA010000002.1, from coordinate 3,883,957 downwards.
GGTGCCGGCGCCTGGCCGGCCGAGTGGGTGGAGCGGATCGAGCACCGTGACGAGTTGCTGACCCTCGGCGCGCTCTGGGACCAGGACTGACCGGCGGCCGGGGGGGGCTGCGCACATCGGCGGCGCGGCGCGGTGCGGGTCGGACAGGCGGTGAAAGGGCGGCGGGCCGGGGTGCTGGCGCCGTGGCGCCGCCCGGTCAGCCGGTGACGGTGGTGCCGTCGAAGCGGTCGAAGGCCGCCTTCACCAGCTCGCGCAGGGCCTCGGCGTCCACCTCGGCCAGCCGCTTGATGTAGAGGCACCCCTTGCCGGTGGTCACCGGACCCAGCCGGGCCAGCAGACCGGCGTGCCGGTCGAAGCCCTCGGCGACGTACAGCGTCAGCGCCTGCTTGCGCGGCGCCAGCCCGACCGGCGGCCAGTCGCCCTCCCGGCCGCTCGCGTAGCGGTAGTGGTACGTCCCGAAGCCGACGATCGCGCCGCCCCACATGGCCGGCGCCGCGCCGGTGGCCTCGGCCATCAGCGCGCAGAGCGCCTGGGCGTCGGCCCGGCGCCGATCGTCCGCCACCGCGGCGAGGAACTCCCCGACGTCGGCGGTGGTCCTGGTGGTCTTCGGCGCGGCCATGGCGCCAGGGTAGGCGGGCCCGGGCGCGGTCACGGCCGGGCGCGCCGGGCCCGCGCCCGCGCCCCGGCCCGCTTCAGGCCCGGAATGCGTCCGGAACCGGACCGGGGGCGCCCGCGTCGAACCGCCGACAGGCGAATCCGCCGGTACCGGCGCCGGGTCCCGACCGGCGCCCCGATCCAGGACGGGAACACCCGCCATGACCAGTCGGACCAGTCGGACCAGTCGGACCACTCGGACCCGCCGGACCCGCCGCCCGGCGGTGCTCCTCCTCGCGGCCGTCCTCTCCGCGGCCCCGCTCGCGGCCTGCGGCAGTACGGCGGGCCCCGGCGCGGCCCCGGCCACTTCCGTGGTCCGCGCCTCCGCGCCCGCCACCCCCGTGAGCGCCGACCCCGGGCAGGTCGCGGCCACCGCCGCCGCCACCAACGCCTTCGGCGTCGACCTCTACCGGGCACTGACGGCCGCCGGCGGCGGGGGCAACCTGGTGCTCTCGCCCTCCGGCCTGGCCACCGTCCTGGCCATGGTGCTGCCCGGTGCGCGCGGCGCCACGGCGGACGAGCTGTCCAAGGCGCTGCACACCGGACTCACCGCCACCCAGTACGCGGTGGCGACGGGTGCGCTCGACCGGCAGTCCCGCCCGGCCGAGGGCAAGGACGCGGCGGTGCTGCGGAGGTCCGACACGCTCTGGGCCCAGCAGGGCTTCACCCTCGACCCCGGCTACCTCGCCACCCTCGCCGCCGCCTTCGGCACGGGCGTGCGCACCACCGACTTCAGGACCGACCCGGCCGGCTCCCGCCAGGCGGTCGACGCACTCGTCGAGAAGGACACCGAGGGGCGGATCAAGGACCTCTTCGGCCCGCGCGACATCACCCCGGACACCCGGCTCGTCCTCACCGACGCCCTCTACCTCAAGGCGAAGTGGCGCGAGCCCTTCCAGCACTCCCACACCTCGGACCAGCCGTTCCACCGGCCCGACGGCAACGCCGCCGCCGTCAGCACGATGGGCCGCAACGCCGTGCTGCGCTACGCCGAGGGCTCCGGCGGGATCGCCGGGCAGCCCTGGCAGGCCGTCGAACTCCCCTACGCCGGAGGCAATCTGGCGATGGACGTGGTGGTCCCCGCGCAGGGCGGGTTCGAAGGCTTCGTCCACGGCCTGGACGCCCCGCAACTCGACCGGATCCTCGGCGGCCTCGCCGAAAGGCAGGTCGACCTGACCCTGCCCCGCTTCACCTTCGAGACCTCGAACAACCTCGTCGGGCCACTGCGCTCGCTCGGGGTGAACACCGCCTTCGACGCAGCCGACCTCGGCGGCATCCCGGGCCCCGGCGAGCAGGAGCGGCTGAAGGTGGACGCCGTGGTGCAGAAGGCGACCGTCGCCGTGGACGAGGACGGCACGGTCGCCGCCGCGGGCAGCGGCGTCGGGATCGCCGCGGTCGCCGCGGCGATCCCGACGCCGGCCGTCGAGCTGCACGTCGACCGCCCGTTCGTCTTCCTGATCCGGGACACCGCCACCGGGCAGCCGCTCTTCCTCGGCCAGGTCACCGACCCGAGGCCCTGACCGTCTCCGGCGCCCTGACCGTCTCCGGCGCCCTGACCGTCTCCGAGGTCCTGGCACCACCGAGGCCCTGAATCACGTCTCTGAACCAAGGCCCCGAACCAAGGCCCTGACCAGCTCTGAAACGCCGACCGGCCACAATATGACTGATCGACAAACCAATTGGGCACCAAGGATTTTGGGGTGATTTCGGGAAGAGATCTCCGCTCCGGCCGATTGCCCGGCAAGATGTTTTCGTGGTGCTCCCGCGCACCTGGACGGGCGACCGGCCTGGCGCGGGCCGCACCGGGGGAGACAGCCGAGACGGCAGCTGAGGGGGGTCCGTTGAGTGCGACGGATGGGCGCAGCCACGCCCGGATGCGGCGATGACGATCCTTCTCGTCCTGCTGCCGGTGATCGCTCTGCTGGTCTGGGCCGGGCTCCGCAGCCGGGCCGCGAGCCGCCCGGTCACCCGGGCCGACCAATGCGCCGAACTCCTCGCCGCGGCCGATGCCGCGCGGGCCGCCGGCCGGACCCCGCAGGCCCTGCGCGCCTACCGCAAGCTCGCCGAACGGCTGGTCGGCGCCGTCCTCAGCCCGACACTGCGCAAGGGCCGCGGCAACGCGCTGGTCGGCCAGGGCCTCTGCACCGCCGCCCTGGGCGACGGACCGGCCGCCCTCCGGCTCTACCGCGAGGCCTTCGCCCTCACCGAGCTCCCGCCCGAGGCGCTCCTCGCGCTGGCCGAGGACATCGCCGCCGGCGCCGCCCCGGACGCCGGGGCCGGGGCGGAGGAGCTCGACATCGTGCTCGCCGCCCTGGCGGCCGCCCCCGGGCAGGCGGCCGGTCCGGTCGACGGGTACCTCCAGCAACGCTGCCTGGCCGCCCGCCGGCGCGGCCACGCGGAGGTGGCGGACCTCGCCCGCCGGGTGCTGCTGGCCGCCCCCGGCCTGGAATGGGCGGTGCTCGCCCGCAGCGCGGCCCAGCGCGCCGGCGGCCGCCCTGCCGACGCCGAGGCCACCCTGCTGGTCGCCACCGGCCGGGCCACGGCCGGCGGCGCGGTCACCGGCAGTGCCGAGATCTGGTTCCGGCTGGGCGTGCTGCTGGCCGGACAGGGCCGCCACCCGGAGGCCGTCCAGGCCCTGGACGAGGCCGCCCGCCGCCCGCCCGGCACGCCGTCGCCCTGGACCCTGGGGGAGCGGCTGCGCCGGGAGGTCCCGCTGCAGCGCGGCATCGCGCACCGCGAGGCGGGCGATCCGGTCCGGGCCCGCGCCGACCTCGACGCCGCCGTCCGGGAGGGTCCGGACGACCCGCGCACCCACTACGCGCGCGGCGTGCTGGCCGTCGCCGAGCAGGACGACGCCGCCGCCGGGGCCTGCTTCGAGGCCGCGCTGCGGGCCGACGCCGACCACGCGCCCGCCCGCTTCGGCCTGGGACTGCTGGCCGAACGGGCCGCCGACCCCGCCACCGCCGTCGCCCAGTACCAGGCCGGGCTCGCCCGTACCCCCGGCTGGGAGCCGGGCCGGGTCAGACTCGGCGCCGCGCTCGCGGCCGCCGCCCAGCCCGCCCAGGCCCTGCACTTCCTCGACGGCCTGCGGACCGCCGAGGCCGAGCACCACCGCGGCCTCGCCCACGCCGCCCTCGGCGACCCGGCCGCCGCCGCCGAGTCCTGGGCCGGCCTGGAGCAGATCCCCGCCGTGGCCCGCAACCTCGCCACCGCCCGGGACCACCTGGCCCGGCGCGCCCTGGCCGCCGGCGACCACGCCCGGGCCCGCGAACTCTGGGAGAGCTGCCGGGAGCTCCACCCGGACGGCACCCACCCGGCCGCCGCGACCTGGCCGGCGCTCGTCGCCGAGGCCGCGCTGCGCGAGGGCGGCACCGCGTTGCTCGCCCGGCCCACCGACGACCTGGCCCGCCGCCGGATCACCCGCCTGCTGCGGATCGCCCTGCTGTCCGACCCCGAGGACGCCCGCGCCACCCACCTGCTCGCCGTGCCGGCACTCCTCCGCGGTGACGCCGCCGTCGTCGTGGACCTGCTCCGGCCCCTGGGGCAGCGCCTTCTCACGCCCCGGGGGCGTCATCACCTCGCGCTGGCCCGGCTGCTGCAGGGCCGCCCGGCACTCGCGGTCGCGCTGCTCGGGGAGCAGGCCGGGGCCGAGCGACCCGGCCCCGGCGGGACGGCCGCGCCGGACGCCGCCGAGGCGTTCCCGCGGGACCCGGCCGAAGCCGTGCTGCGCGGCGCGCTCGCCGCCCGGGCCGGCAGCTGGGCCCGCGCCGCCGCCCTGTACGCGCACGCGCTGGACCCGGGGCCGGAGCCCGGCGACCTCCCGGGCGGCGAACCCGGCGTCCCGGCGCTGCGCTGTGCCGTCGGGGAGGGTGCCGCCCACGGTGCTGCCGTCGCTGGCGGCGCCTCCGGCGACGGGGCCGCCGGGGGCTGCACGGCCCCGTCCACCGTCCGGTGCGGCCAGTGCGGGCGGCCCTGCTGCCACGACCACGCCGCCGTCCTGCCGCCCGGCTCCCCGGCCGAAGCCCCGGGCACGACCCCGGCCGCCTCGGGGACCTCGACCGCATCCCGGACCTCGACCGCCACCCCGGCCGCCCGCTGCCGCAGCTGCCTGGCGCCGGTCACCGCCGCCCTGCTCGACGCCGCCCGCCGGGCCGGCGACCTCGACCGGGCGGAGGCCGCCCTCACCCGCTGGGCACCCGCCGACCCCGTCGCCCGCCGGACGGCGGCCCTGCTCCGCGCCGAGCGCGGCGACCTGGCCGGCGCCGCCCAGGCCTACGGCGAGGCCGGCCAGGACCGGGCCGCCCGGGCCGCCCTGGCCGGGATCCGGTTCGCGCTGGCCGTCCGGGCGGCCCGCGAGCAGCGCTACGAGGAGGCCGAGCAGCAGCTCGACCTGACCCTCGAACTCGCCCCCGCCCACCCGACCGGCCTGCGCGGCAAGCAACTGCTGGCCGAGCGCCGCGCCGACCTGGACGAGCAGGAGGGCCGGCACCCGCAGGCCTGGGAGCACCGCCGGGCGTCCTGGCAGCAGGCGCCGGGCGACCTGGCCGCGATCCACGCCCTGGCCCTGGCCGCCCACCGGCTGGCCGCCTCGGGCGCGGGCCGCACCTACTGGGAGTGGACGGCCGCCTGCTGGGCCGCCGTCCTGCACAGCCCGGCGTTCTGGGAGCTGCTCGCCGAGCGGACCGGACGCACCCCCGGCCCCGAGCAGATCGCCGCCGCCCGCGCGGCCCTGGCCGAGCGGATCGGCCGCGACCTGCGGGAGGCCGAAGCCGCCGACGGCCCGGCCGACCAGGCCGCCGGCACCGCCCTGGACGTCCGGTGGAGCCTCGAACTGCAGGCCGCCGAGGAGATGGCCCGGGCCGCCCAGGCCGGCCACGGACCGGCCGGGCTCGCCTGCGGCCCGCTGCTGCTCGCCCGGATCCGGGAGCAACCCGCGGGGCCGGCCTGGACCGGCCCTCTGGACTCCGCCCTCGCCGCCCGCGGCGGCGACGGCCTCGCCCGGCTCGCCGCGCTGCTCTCCCCGCTCGGCGTCCAGCACCACCTGCTGGAGCAGGGCCTCTACGAGGACGCCGTGTCGGCCCTGGCCGGCCTGGAGGGCGAGGAAGCCGCCGACCTGCTGACCGAGGTCCTGCTCCGGCAGGCGGGGGAGCGCCACCGGCACCGCGAGTGGGCCGCCGCGCTGGACAGCTGGACCAGGGCCGCGGCCGGCGGCGCCGCCCTCGGCACCCGCCGCGAGCAGATCGCGGACGCCGCGCTCCAGGGCGTCCGGTCGCTGCTGGCCGAGGACAGCGAGAACCACGCCGGCGCGGTGGCCCTGCTGGAGCAGGCCCTCGCCCTCGCCCCAGGCCACCACGGCGTCCGGCAGAACCTGGGGGCCAGCTACCTGCAGCTCGGCCGCAAGGTCAACAACGAGCAGCGGGACTACGCCGAGGCACTGCGGCTCGTCCGGCTGGCCCTGGAGTTCACCCCCGACGACGAACTCGTCCGGCGGACGGCGGGCACCGTCCTGGGCAACCGGGCCGGCGCCCTGATGGACGAGGGCCGGGACAGCGACTTCGCCCAGGCCGAGGAACTGCTGCGCGAGGCACTGACGCTCGCGGACAGCGACGACACCCGCCGCGCGCTGTCCGGCGTCCTGTACCGCAAGGGCCGCAAGCTCGCCCTCGCCCGGGACCGCGCCCCGGCGCTCGCCGCCGCGACCCAGGCCGTGGTGCTCGACCCCGAGAAGGACATCGTCGACGCCCGCGCCGAGGGCCGCCGGATCCTCGGCGTGATGCTGCACAACCACGCCCTGGGCGAGGAGTTCAAGAGCCGGCCCGCGGAACGCATCGGCCTGCTGGAGGAGGCCCGCTGGTACGAGGACGACGCGCAGACCCGCGAGGCGCTGGCCTGGACGCTGCGCAACCACGGCGTCGACCGGGCCAACGCGAACGACTTCACCCGGGCGGTCGCCCTGCTCAAGAAGTCCCTGGAGGTCCTCGACCTGGCCGACACCCGGCAGCAACTGGCCCTCTGCTACCGGATCCAGGCGGTCGCGCTGGCCAACCGGCGGGACCTGTACGGCGCCCGCCGGGCGGTTCGCGAAGGCCTGGAGATCGATCCCTACAACACCGAACTGATGATGCTCAACACCCAGTTGGCCAGGATGCGCTGATGGGGACAGGAGACCGTCGTGCCACTGCCCGATGAGACCGCGTACGACATCCTCGGGATCCCGCTCCGGGCCGGGGCGGCCGAGATCAAGGCGGCCCACCTCAAGGCCATCCGGGCCCGCCGGCACAGTCCGCGCGAGGTCAACGCCGCCGCCGCGACCCTGCGCAACCCCGACCGGCGACTGGCCCTCGACATCCAGGCCCCGGCGCCGGCCCAGTGGCCGACCGCCCTCGCCGAGACCTTCGCCGACGCCGCCCCCGAGACCTTCCTGCCGCCCGTGCAGGAGCTCGGACTCCCGCCCCTGGAGGCCCTCGTGGTGATCCGCCCGGACGAGGTGACGGGCGCCTGGCGCCCGCCCGCCGGCGAGCCGCCGCCCTTCGAGGCGGTGGACCGGTACGCCGTCACCCTCGCCGTGCTGCCACCGGTGGAGGTGCCCGAATGACCGGGACGGACACCGGGCGCCCGGCTGCGGACCTGCCCGCGGACGGCCTCCCGGCCGGGCAGGGCCCGGAAGCACGGAGCCTGGGAGCGCAGAGTCCCGGGGCGCAGATCCCCGGTGCCCGGCTCCCTGCCGGCGCCGACCCGCTGGCCATCGACGAACAGCCGCTGCCGGTACCGCCCGGCGCCGCGGACGTGGACCTCGCGGACGCCTTCGGCAAGCTGCTCTTCCGCAGCGCCTTCGCCCAGCGCAAGCGTGCCGAGGAGGCCAGGGAGGCCGAGAGCGGCCTGCGCGACCTCCTGCTCGGCCTGCTGGAGGTCGACGACGCGCTCGGCGCCATCGCCGGCCCCGAACTCCAGCCCGGGCCGTACCCCGAACGCCTGCTCGGCGCCCCTGCCACGGCGGGGGCGGGGGCGGCGGCGACCCGGCGGCTGCTGCGGCTCAAGCTGGCCCGGGCCGGGGTGCGGCCGATGAGCTTCGACAACCGGCTCGCGAACACCGCCGTCTCGGAGATCGTGGCCACCACCCCGGTCGCTGGGATGCCCGAGGACACCGTGGTCGAGGTGGTGCAGGCCGGGTTCTTCTGGCAGGACCAAGTCCTGCGCCGGGCCCGGGTCGTGGTCTCCGTACTTCCGGAGGAGCTGCCGGAGGAGCTGCCAGGGGAACTGCCGGACGAGTCGCCGGCGCCCGAGCCCGTGCCCGAAGCGGCGTCCGAGGCCGTACCCGAACCCGTAGCCGAGCCCGTGCCCGAACCGGCGCCCGAGCCGCTCGCCCCCGAGCGCCCCCGGCCCGTCCGCAGGCAGCCGAAGCGGCAGCAGTCCCGGGCGAAGCGCCGTACCACCGCGGGCAGCGGCAGCGGCGCCGGCACGGGTGGCACCACCGACAGCACCAGCACCGACACCACCAGCGCCGACACCGGCAGTACCGGCACCGGCAACACCGGCGGCTGAGACCAGCAGCAGCACAGTGCCGACGGACGGCGCAGTGAGGGGACAGGGACGTGTACAGGACGCTCGGTATCGACCTCGGCACCACGAACTCCGTGGTCGCCCAACTCCGCCGGGGCGAACCGGAGATCATCCACAACCGGCAGAACCAGGAGGCCACCCCCTCGGTGGTCGGCCGGGGCAAGCGCGGTGAGCTGCTGGTCGGCTCCAGCGCGCGCGGCCGGGTGGCCACCGACGCCGAGAACATCATCCGCTCGGTGAAGCGCTTCATCGGCCGCAAGTTCAAGGACCCGCAGGTCCAGGCCGTGCTGAAGGATCTGGCCTACCGGGTCACACCGGGCCAGGACGGCGACGTCAACGTCTGGTTCAACGGCCGCGCCTACACGCCGATCGAGTTGTCGGCGATCATCCTGCGCAGGCTCAAGGAGGACGCCGAGCTGCGGTCCGGCGACGTGTTCCACCGCGCCGTGATCACCGTGCCGGCGTACTTCGGCGAGCGGCAGGTGGCCGCGACCCAGGAGGCCGGCCGGCTGGCCGGGTTCCAGGTGCTGCGGATCATCAACGAGCCCACGGCGGCGGCCCTGGCCTACGGGATGACCGGCGACCTCGGGGACGAGGGCCGGACCGTCCTCGTCTACGACCTGGGCGGCGGCACCTTCGACATCTCGATCCTGCTGCTGATGCCGGGTTCGGTGTCCGTGCTCGGCATCGAGGGCGACAACCTGCTGGGCGGCGACGACTTCGACCGGCTGCTCACCGAGGAGCTGCTGCGGGAGATCCGCGCCGAGCACGGCGCCGGCTACCAGCCCGACCAGCGGGACCGGCCGAGGATCGACGGCGCGGCCGAGGGCGCGAAGATCGAGCTGTCCAGCCAGCTGGTGGCCGACCTCAACCTGACCGGGCTCGGCGGCGGCCGGCTGATCCTGGAGACCGAGCTGGAGCGGGAGCGCTTCGAGCAACTGGTGGCCGGCCGGATCGAACGGACCCTGGAGCTGACCCGCAAGGCCGTCCGGGAGGCCAACCTGACCGTCGGGGACATCGACGAGGTCCTGCTGGTCGGCGGTTCGACCGCGATCCCGCTGGTCGAGCGGGAACTGGCGGCGCTGTTCGGGCCGGAGCGGATCCGCCGCGGCGTGAACCCGATGCAGTGCGTGGCGCTCGGCGCGGCCGTGCAGTCCGCGCTGATCGCCGAGCTTGACTGCCCGTCCTGCCGCACCGACAACCCGCTCGCCGCCGCGGACTGCGCCGGCTGCGGCAACTCGCTGCTCGGCGAGCCCCGGACGACCTGCCAGGGCTGCTTCCTGCCGGTCGACCCGCAGGCCGCCGAGTGCCCCAAGTGCGGGACGGCGCCCGTCCCCGACGAGAACCAGACACTGCCGCCGGTCCCGGCCGCAGCGGCCGGGGTGCGGAGCTGCCCGCGCTGCGGCACCGCCGCCGCGCCCGGGGCCCCCGCCTGCGGCCTGTGCGGCGAGTCGCTGGCGCCGGCCGCCGCCGACCGGGACACCGGCGGCCTGCGCTGCGCCGCCTGCGGGGTGCTCAACGCCCCCGGCGCGGAGTCCTGTTCGGGCTGCGGGGAGTGGATGCAGGTCGCCAACCCCTTCGACATCACCCCGAAGGACCTCGGGATCGAGCTCAACGACGGCCGGATGGCGGTGATCATCCCCAAGAACACCAACTACCCGACGGCGGAGCCGGTCCACAAGGACTTCTTCGCCACCGGCGGCGGCAGCCGGCGCCTGGAGGTCGCCGTCTACGAGGGCGACCACGAGGTGGCCCAGCAGAACGAGCTGATCGGCGCGCTCACCATGAAGCTGCCGGAGGACGCCACCGGCCGGGCCCGGATCACCGTCTCCTTCGGGCTCTCCGCCGACCGCACCATCACCCTGGAGGTGCGGATCAAGGGCGGCGAGGCGAAGACCGTCACCCTCCAGCGGACCGTCCTCGACCCCGAGTGGCGGGCCAAGGTGGACGACCGCCGGCGCGCGGTGGCGGAGTTCACCGAGCGCTGGGAGCAGGAGCTCACCCCGCAGGAGCGCCGAGCCGCCGAGAACCTGCTCGGCGAGCTCGACGACATGGCCGCCGGCCAGGTCAAGGGCCGCTCGGCCGAGCAGATGCTGGCCGACTCGCTGCAGCGCCAGGAGGCGCAGGCGATGGTCCGGGGCGTCAGCGCCTACCTGAGCGCGGTCATCCAGAGCTGCGACCGGCTGCTGCGCCCGGACGACCTGGACGAGCTCAAGCGGCTGCGGGCCGAGCTGGACGCGGCCCGGGACGCCGGCGACCAGGCGGCCGCGGTGGACGCCGCCGAGCGGGCGGACGCGGCGATCGCCGCCCTCGGTCACACCGTCCGGGTGCTGACGTACTGCCGGGTGTTCGTCGTCCAGGGCATGGTCAGCCCGGCGCTGGCCCAGCAGATCAGGGCGGCCCTGCAGCGCGTCGACGACGGCCTGGACACCGGCAACTTCGAGCTGGTGAACGCCGGCATGACCGACCTGGTGGAGTGCTACGCGCTCGCCGGGCAGGACATCGACGCGCACCACGGCTCGGTGCCGAGCGGCCCGGTGCGGCCCGAGGAGGCGGGGCCGCGATGACCTCGATCCCCCCGCCGGTCAGCCCCGAGCCGGTGATCCCCCGGCAGGACGACGGCGCCGGGTACGGCGTGCAGTGCCCGCTCTGCCGGCTCGCCCCCGCGCCGGACAGCCTGCGCTGCCCCGGCTGCCAGGAGGATCTCGCGCCGCTGGTGCACCTGCGGCTGCGCGGCCGGCTCGCCTACAACGAGGGCCTGCGGCTGGCCCGGGCCGGGTCGCTGGGGGAGGCGGTGGGCGAGCTGGAGCGCGCGGTGCGGCTGGAGCCCGGGCTGGTGGTGGCCTGGGTGGTGCTGGGCAAGGCGGCCGCCCGCCTGGGCGACCGGGCCCGCGCCGCCGAGGCGCTCGGCCGGGCCCTGCGGCTGGACCCGGGCCACCCGGGGGCGGGGGCCGCCCTCACCGGGCTCACCTCGGCCCGGCCCGGCGCAGAGCGGTCCGGCGGGGAGCGGTCCGGCGGCCACGCCGGGCACGCGTCGCCCGCCGCCGACGTCTGACCGCCTGACGGAGCGGCGGCTGCCCGCCCCCGCGGCCGCTACCCCACCGGGTAGCGGCCGTCGAGCACCGGGTGGGCCGGCTCCCGGCTGCCGAACAGCACCACCAGGTCGTCCGCGACCCTGCGCAGGACCTCCCGGCCCTCCACCGAGTCCGTCCAGGCGGCAGGCAGCGCCGTGGCGCCGTAGGCCGCGCCGACCAGGTTGCCGCAGACCGCGCCGGTGGAGTCGCTGTCACCGGAGTGGTTCACCGAGAGGAGCAGGGCCCGCCGGGCGCCAGCCGCGCCCTCGCCGCCCGCCAGCGCGCAGTACACGGCGACGGCCAGGCACTCCTCGGCGATCCAGCCGAGGCCGACCCGTTCCACCCAGTCGGCGCTCGGGTCGCCCTGGTCGGCGAGCAGCACGGCCCGCCGCAGCGCCTTGACGGTCTCCTCGGCGGCGGGCCAGCCGGCGGTCTGCTCGATGGTCTCCTCGACGGCGGTGCGCAGGTCCGTCCCGGCCGTCACCCGTTCGATCAGCGCGGCGAAGGCGCCCGCCGCCAGGTACCCGGTCGGGTGGCCGTGGGTGAGCTGGGCGCACTGGGCGGCCAGCCCGAAGGCCTGCTCGACGCCGAGCCGGGCCAGCCCGAACGGCGCCGAGCGCATCACCGTGCCGCACCCCTTGGAGTGGGCGTTGATCGGGCCGGGCTGCCCGAACATCGAGGGCGTCTCGAACTCCCGGTGGTACGCGACCCCGGTCATGCAGGCGTTGCCCGGCGCCCGCCGGGCGTACAGGAACGGCTGGCGGAGCAGCCAGCCGTCGTACGGCGCCTGCAGGGGCAGCAGGTCGGGCCCGTCCTGTTCCTGGGTCAGCAGCCAGCGCTGGTAGGCGCCGTGGACGGCCTCCGGCACCGAGCCGCCACCGCCGGACCAGCCCCGGACGAAGCCGCGGATCAGGCCCTCCGCGGTGAACAGGGTCATCTGGGTGTCGTCGGTGACCTGGCCGCCCCGGTTCGCCACCGGGCCGGTGACCCCGTCGGGGCCGTAGCGCCCCCGGATGTCGTCCAGGTGCAGGAACTCCACCGGCCAGCCGAGCGCGTCACCGACCGCCCCGCCGAGCAGGGCGCCCCGTACCCGGTCCGCGTACTCCGTCACAGCACCAATCCCCCTTCGTCCGGGCCCTCGCCCGGATCTTCGCCGTTCAGCGCCGGATGGCCCCGGCCCGCCCGTGCAGCGCGGCACGGTCGGCGGCGGCCCGGCCGGCCGCCCAGCCCTCGCCGTCGCTCACCCGGACGCGCTGCGAGGTCAGCTTCGGGAACATCCGTCCGATCGTCGCATCCACCGCCTGCTCCCGTGCGGCCAGTGCCGGGAGCAGCCGCTCGTCCGGTGTCAGCTGCTCGGCCGTGCCGTCCTCGCGCAGGTGCCGGCCGGCGGCCGCGTCCTGGGTGGCCTGCTCGGTCGCGGTGGTCAGCCGCTCCCGGATCCGGGCCGCGTAGGCGACCAGGAAGGACTGCCGGAACGCCTTGGTCCTGGACGCGCCGTCCAGGTGCTGGCGGCTGCCCGCCCTGTGCATCGCCGCGGTGGCCTGCACCAGCAGCGAGGTGTAGAGCAGTTCGACGCCGTCCAGGTCGGCGTCGAAGCCGACGATGGTGCAGAAGCCGAACTCCTTCGCCCAGACCACCCGGCAGCGGTTGGCCGCGGCCACCGCGTCCAGCAGCATCGTCTTGGGGACCTCGTACGGGCTGTCGACGCCGATCCGCAGCGCCGCCGGGGTGTCCGCGGCGGCCGCGGTGACGGCCAGCAGCGCCTCGTCGATGCTGTGCTGGGCCATCAGCTGCTGGGCCTTGGCGGTCAGCGCCTCGGCCTCCTCCGGGTACTCGGTGGACTCGGCCTTGGCGAGCAGCGCCCGGATCCGGGACAGCATCCGGGGCTCGCCGGTGACCGGCCCGCTCGGCCGCTCGGCCCGCGGGGCCTGGCCGGGCACCGGGCCGACCGGCTGGACGGGCGGCAGGTGCCCCCAGGTGCGGAGCAGTTCCAGCGCGGCGGTGGCCAGCGCGAAGCGGTCCAGCCGGTGGCGTCCGGCGAAGTCCGTGAGATAGGTCTCGTCGCCGGTCCACCACACCTCGGTGGCGAGTTCCCGCAGCTGCTCGTGCCAGCGCCGGTCGAGGGCCGCCGCCGGGTGGCGGCGCCCTTCGGCGGCGATCAGGTCGACGGCCAGCGCCAGGTGCACCGGCTTCAGCTCCCGCCGCACCACCCGGGCCAGGTCGGCCGGCCGCCAGCCCGCCGACCAGCAGCGTCCGACCGCCGTGTCCGCGTACCGCAGCAGCGCCCGGCTCACCTCCGGCCACTGGCCGGGGGCGGCGGCCAGCATCGACGCGCCGGTGTCCAGCGCGAGGTCCAGCCCCTCCGCGGGCGCGGCCACCACCCGGTGGACCGCCTGCTCCAGCAGCCCGCCGACGGCCTCGTCCGGCCCGGAGTCCTGCTGCTGCCTGCGCTTGCCCACGGTGAATCTGCTTTCGCTGCGTACGGTGTCCGGGGTGGTCGGCCCTCCTGCCATGATGCCGGAGCGCGGGCGCGGACCCGTCCGGCGGCGGGTGAGCCGCCAGCAGTGCGGCCCGGGATCAGCGCTCGACGGCCTTCGCCAGGATCTCCGGCAGCCGGCCGAGCAGTCGCCCGGCGGCCACCCGGACCCCGAGCGCGGCGGCCGCGGCGCCGTAGAGCGGCCCGAGCGGCAGGAGGAGCCAGGCCGGGCCGTCGGTCGCCAGCGCCCAGGCCAGGCAGCCGCCGGCCGGCAGGCTCAGCAGCAGCACCCCGACCATCGAGCCGAAGGTGTTGAGGAGGGTCAGCCCGCTCTGGCCCGGGGCCGCGTTGCGCATCGGGTTGCCGTCGGCGGGCATCGCGTACGGCGCGACCACGCTGAACAGCGCGCCGAGCCCGACGGCGCAGCCGAGCACCGACAGGGCCAGGCCGAGCGCGGGGGCGAACCCGGCCCAGTCGCCGGTGGCGCTCGCCAGCACCAGCCCGAGCAGCGCGGTGACCGGCACCGCGTAGAGGAGGACGGCGTAGGCCCGCCCGCGCAGCTCGTCCCGGGCGTCGGCGGGGGTGACCAGGGTGGCGGCGACCATCCAGAAGGCGGAGCCGTCCATCCCGAACAGGTTGACCATCTGCAGGCCGAGGAACATCCCGGCCATCACCACCAGGTAGACGCTGGACCACCCCTGGACGAGCGACAGCACGCAGACCACCAGCGTCATCCCGATGCTGGTGAACACCGCGGCCTTGGCCCGCGGCTCCCGCCAGGCGTACCGCAGGTGCCGCTGCATCACCGCGCCGGTCCGGCCGGCGGGCAGGAAACCCCAGCCGTGGGACTGCCCCACGCCGCGGGCCACCTCCAGGGTGGAGGCGTCGGCGGTCACCATCAGCTGCTGGAGACTGGCCAACCACCAGCGCAGCAGCAGCGCGAGCAGGACGGCGCCGGCCGCGAGCTGCAGCAGGGCCAGGGCGTAGTGCCCCTCGCCGGCCGTGCGGGCGGCGTCCAGGGCGCTGACCGGCGGCACCCAGCGCAGCACCGCGGCGAACGGCGCGAAGGGGGAGAGGTCCAGCGATTCGCCGGGCCTGCCGAGGGTGCTCTGGAAGCTGAGGTTGGCGACCTGCACGAGCAGGGCGAAGAGCAGTCCGCCGAAGACGGCGAAGTCCTTGCCGCGCCGGCTGGACAGCAGCCGGGCGTTGCCGGCGGCGACCGCCCTGGACAGCGTCACCACGCTCACCACGGTGAGCGGGACGCCGATCACGGCGGCCACCGCGGAGGCGGCGCCGTGCGCGCCGGCCAGCACCGCGCCGGTGAGCAGCACCAGGGCGACGGCGGGGCCGGGGCCGATCAGCGCGGCCAGCACCGAGCCGCGCAGCAGCGGTCCGGGCCGCAGCGGCAGCATGGTGAGCCGGGTCGGGTCGGCGCTCTCGTCGCTGGAGAAGAGGAAGAGCGGCACCGCGGCCCAGCCGAGGACCAGGGCGAAGGTCACCATGACGGCGGCGTCGCCGGCCCCGGCCCGGCCGTTCAGCAGGGCGAGGCCGAGTCCGAGGCCGGCGGCGAGCAGCAGGCCGGCCACGGTGCCGAGGACGTAGACGGCGGCCCGGCCGGGGCTGCGGCGCAGGCCGTTGCGGAGCAGCCGCAGTTTGAGCGAGACCAGGGCCCGGACGACCTGCCGGCCTTCGGGCGGCGCGGCGCTCACCGGTCGCCGCCGAGCCAGCCGAGGGCCTGGTCGTCGTCCTCGCGGACGCCGATCAGGTCCAGGAAGGCGGCGTGCAGCGAGCGCCCGCCGCGGACCTCGTCCAGCGGGCCGTGCGCGATCACCCGGCCGGCGTCGACCACCGCCACCCAGTCGCAGAGCTGCTCGACCAGTTCCATCACGTGGCTGGAGAAGACCACGGTGCTGCCGGCCGCGGCGTACCGCTTGAGCACCCCGCGGATGGTCTGGGCGGAGACCGGGTCGACGCCCTCGAAGGGCTCGTCCAGGAAGAGCACGTCGGGGTTGTGCAGCAGGGCGGCGGCCAGGCCGATCTTCTTGCGCATGCCGGTGGAGTAGTCGGCGACCAGCTTGTCCGCGTCGGCGGTGAGGTCGAGGACGCCGAGCAGTTCCCCGGCGCGGCGGTCCACCTCGGCGCCGGGCAGGCCGCGGAGCCGTCCGTTGTACTGCAGCAGTTCGCGCCCGCTGAGCCGCTCGAACATCCGCAGCCCCTCGGGCAGGATGCCGATCCTGGCCTTGACGGCGACCGGGTCCGCCCAGACGTCGGCGCCGTGGATCAGGACCGTTCCCTCGTCCGGCCGCAGCAGACCGGTGGCCATCGACAGGGTGGTGGTCTTGCCGGCGCCGTTCGGGCCGACCAGCCCGATGAAGGCGCCGGCCGGCAGTTCGAGGTTCAGCCCGGCGACGGCGGCCTGCCGGCCGAAGCGCTTCCACAGGTTGTGGATACTGACGGCGGCTCCGGGGGACGACGGCGGGGCGGACGCCTGCATGGGTGCTTCTCCAGGGTGGGGGAGGCGGGGTGACGGGGTGCGGCCCAGCCTGCCACCGTGCCGTCGGGCCGCCGGCGAGTCCCCGGATACGGCGTGTCTGGGCCAAATGGGCGAGCGTGGACGGATCCGAACACGCTCCCTGTCGAAATCGGCAACTACTCAGGGCGCTCCTTCGTCCTGCACTATGAGAGCAGCGAGCGCGCGCGGCGCGCCGGGTGTCGGGGAGGTGGCCGGATGGCCGTACAGCCGTGGGGTCAGCAGGGCTCCGGGTACGGGCAGCCCAATCCGTACGCCCAGCCCCCGACGAACCAACAGCCCCAGCCGTACGCCCAGCCCTGGCAGCCCGCCCAGACCCCGCAGGCCGCCATGCGCGCGGCTCACACGGACCGCGACCGCACGGTGGACGTCCTCAAGGCCGCCTACGCCGAGGGACGCCTCTCGGCCGAGGAGTACTCGCAGCGCTTCGACGCCGCGAACCGCGCCCAGACCTACGGTCAGCTCGCGCAGATCGTCGCCGATCTGCCCTCCGGCCCGATGGTGCTGCCGATGGGCGCGGCGGTTCCGGTCGTCCCGCCCACCTTCCTGCCGCCGCCGGTGATCCCGATGCAGCGGCCGACCAACGGTGTCGCGGTCGCCTCGATGGTGCTCGGCCTGCTCTGCGTCCCCACCGCCGGCACGCTCGCGCTGCCGGCGGTGATCTGCGGGCACATCGCCAAGTCGCAGATCCGGGCGCGGCACGAGGAGGGCGACGGGATGGCCACCGCCGGCCTGGTGATCGGCTACCTGTCGATGGCGGGCTGGCTGCTGCTGATGCTGCTCGGCGTGCTCGCCTCGGTCGGCGGCGGCTGAACCGGCCGCGGGCCGTCCGCCGGCCCCGGCCCGGGGCCGGCTCCCCGGCGTCCGGCGCGGCCCGTGGTGACCGGCCGCGGTGACCGGCCCGCCGTCCGGTACCACACCGACGGTATCGATTCCGCAGCGGCCGGGCCTCCACGAAGGCTCGTCAACGGGCAGGCCTTAGGATGCCCGGAGCGGCTACTGCTGTGTCAACGCAGGAGCCAGCCGCACTCGCCGTCGGCCGGATGCCCGGTGAGGGGGGCGTCAGACTCCGCGGTTCGCGGGACATCGACCACCGAGGACTCAAATCCAGTGACAGTCAGCACCGAGAGTGCGAGCACGCCTTCGCCGTCCCGCTCGCACGCCGGAGCAGGCCGCGCCGGCCGCCGGCCCCACCTGCGTCCGGCCTGGCGCTCACCGCTCCTCCTGGCGGCCGAGGCGGGGGTGGCCTTCGCCGCCGCACTCGTCCTGCCCTATCTGGCCCGCAGCTTCAAGCTCGACCCGCTGAACCGGCTCGCCCAGGTGAGCGGCCTGGCCGCGATCCAGCTCCGGTTCGCGGTGATCGGCCTGGTGCTGGTCGCCGCCGCGGTGGTCGCGATGCGCCTGCGCGGCGGACGCCACTTCGGCCTGGTCACCCGCTTCGCCAGCGCCGCCATAGCCGGGCTGGCCAGCGGCTTCGTCGCGGCGGGTGCGGTGGTCGCGCTGCTCGGCACCCCGTGGCCGATGTTCGGGCTGAACGGCGACAGCGGCCGGATCGTCGAATGGTCGCAGGCGGTGGCCCACGGGCTGCCCTCGCCCTCCCCGGTCTACCCGCCCGCGCCGCTGTACACCCTCGGGTACTACGCGCAGTGGTTCCACGACGGGAACACCGCCTACGCCTTCAAGGACCTCCAGATCCTGGGCGCCGCGGCCTTCGGCCCGCTGGTCTACCTGGCCTGGCGGATGCTGCTGAGCCCGATCCGCGCCCTGGCGTTCGGCGTCCTGCCCGCCTTCGCGCTGATCGACGCCTACAAGCCGTACAGCCAGACGGTGCTGGTCCTGCTGGTGCCGGTGCTGGTCGCGATGGTCATCCAGCTGAGGCGCAGCGGCACGGACGGCTGGCGGTTGTTGCTGCTCAAGGGCGCCGGCTTCGGCGCCCTGCTCGGGCTGCTGTTCCTGACCTACTCCGGCTGGTTCCTGTGGAGCGCGGCCGGCGTGCTGGTCGCCGCCCTCGTGTACTTCCCCTGGCGGGCCGACCGGCTGCGCGGGCTCGCCTTCGTCGCCGTCACCGCGGGGGCCTTCGCCGCGGTGGCCGGCCGCTACCTGGTGACCCTGCTCACCGAGGGTCAGACCACCAAGGACGTCAGCTTCCGGTTCGACAACTTCACCGACCCGGCGTACTTCCTGATGTGGCGCACCGACATGCCCGGCAAGGTCACCGAGTGGCCGCTGCCCGGCGAGTTCGGCGGCATGGGCCTGTTCGCCGTGGTGATGTTCGTCTGCCTGGGCGTCGCGCTCTGGCTGGGCCTGCGCAAGCCGATGGTGGTCACCATCATCTGCATGTTCGCCAGCGCCTGGGTGGTGCGGATGTACATCGCCTCGCACATGTACGAGACCCAGACGGTCCAGCTCTACACCCGCACCAACAACCAGCTGCTCTACTGTGGGCTGATCCTCTGTGCACTGGTGGCGCACCTGCTCTCGCTCCGACTGGCCGAGCGTCGTGGCGGGGCCGCCGACGGGACGGACGGGACGAAGACCTTGGGCGGTGGCTTCCCGAACCCGCAGGGCGCCGTCGTCGGCGCGCTGTTCGCCCTGCTGTTCCTGTTCGGCACCGTCTCCTCCTCGATGGCCGACCGCTACATGCCGGCCAAGGAGAACACGTACCGGATCCTGCCCTGGGTGTCGCACACCGTGCAGAAGCTCGACGGGAAGTGCCCGAAGTTCGCTCCGGGCGGCGTCTGCACCAAGGAGGGCGACCAGGCCTGGGTGGCGATGATCCAGTGACCGGCGGCGGTGGGTCCGCCCCTCCCGACAGCAAGACTTCTCCGAGTTCCCCAGAGGGCCATCTCCAGATGACGAACACCATGAAGCGGCTCGCCGACCGGCTCATGAAGACGCCCCGACGTCTGTGGGTGGTGTCCTTCGTGCTCTTCTTCATGCTGGGCGGCGCATTCTCGCTCTCCACACCCATGGGCGCCTCGCCGGACGAGCACGCGCACATCATCCGGGCGGCCGCGGTGGCCCGCGGGCAGCTGGGCGGCACCGAGGTGATGGTCCCGCACCGGGTGGCCAACATCGACGGGAACTTCGCCGAGACCGGCGTCCAGCTCCCCGCCTGGTACGAGGACCTCAAGACCATCAACTCGTGCTACGTCTTCCGGCCCGAGCGCTCGGCCGGCTGCGCACCGGGACTGGGGCACTCGGCGGAGCAGATCACCGAGGTGACCACCGCCGCGGGCCGCTACAACCCGGCGTACTACGCGGCGGTCGGCTGGACCAGCCGCGTCCTCGACGGGGTGAGCGGCCTCTACCTGATGCGCCTGGTCTCGGCCGCCATCGGTGCCGCACTGCTGGCCAGCGCCATGGTCGCGGCCGCCGAGTGGCACCGGCGATCCATCACGGTGCTCGGGATGCTGGCGGCGGCCACACCGATGTCCCTGTTCATGATCGGCATGGTGAACCCGAGCGGTGCGGAGATCGCCGCGGGCACCCTGGTCTGGAGCTCGGTGCTGCCGATCCTGATGTCGCCCGAACCCAAGCTGCTGACCAGGCGGCTGGCCCGGCTGGGGATCGGCGCCACGGTGCTGATCAGCATCAGGCCGCTGGGCATCATCTGGTTCCTCGGTGCCGTGGTCGGCGGCCTGCTGCTCCAGGAGCGCGGCGCGCTGCGCTCCGTCCTCAGCCGCAAGTCGGCCTGGATCTGGGGCCTCGTGGTGGCCGCCACCAGCGCGTCCGCGCTGGCCTGGACGGCCCTGCACCCCGACCACTCGGTGATAGACACCCCGGCGGACCTCACGGTGCGCAAGGCGGCCCGGATGTCCTTCGACAGCTCCCTGACCTACATCAAGCAGATGATCGGCTACTTCGGCTGGCTGGACACCCCGACGCCGGCCGCCCCGCTGCTGGTCTGGAGCACCGTGGTGCTGCTGCTGGCGATGCTTGCGCTCTGCTTCGCCCGGCTCCGGGAGACGGTGGCGGTGCTCGGGATCGTCGCGGGCATCATCCTGATCCCGGTGGTCGCGCAGGCGGCCCAGGCGCAGCAACTCGGCCTGATCTGGCAGGGCCGCTACCTGCTGCCGTTCGCGGTCGGACTGCCGATCACGGCGGCCGCGATCTGCGTGAAGCGCTCCCCGGTCAACGGGATGCCCTGGCGCCGGCTGGTGGCCCTGTCGGCGTTCTCGCTGTCGGTGGTCAACCTGACCTCATTCGTCTGGGCGCTGCGACGCAACACCGTGGGCACCGAGGGCTCGTTCCTGCTCCTGCACGCCCACTGGTCGCCGCCGGGCACCTGGCTGCTCTGGATCGTGGTCTACGGCGCGGCGGCCCTGGTGCTGACCCTGTTCGTGATGGCGGACGACCGCGGCCTCACCCCCGGGGGCTCCCCGCTCGGCGCCGGCCGGGTGCTCGGCCGCCGGGGCGAGCGCAAGGTCGCGCCGGCGGCTTGACGCCGACCCGCTCCGGATGCGGATCCGGAGCGGGTGTGATAGCGCTGGAGGGACGGACCGCGGCCGTGACGGACGCCATGACCTGGGCCGTCGCATTTGTTTTGACCGCGCCCGATGCGCTAGGTACGCTCTGACCTTGTGCCTGGGGTGTCCCCGGGTCCTTGTGCGTGCAAGCACACCGGCCGCCGCGCCACGGCGATGCGCTCTCCAGCGCCTCGCGCGCGTGAGCGCCGTCGCTGCACATCAGCTCATGGGATTCCGCGATTCCTCCACCGTCCGTGTCGGCTGCGAAGCCGGTGCGGAGGGGCTGGAAGAAGCCCAACACACCCGACCGCGTGGGTCGACCACGGGGCCGTGTGCGTTGGGAACACCGCAGGTTAGATCTACCAAGCGATGGCACACAGAAAACGGAGAAACGGTGCCTACGATCCAGCAGCTGGTCCGAAAGGGCCGGCAGGACAAGGTCGAGAAGAACAAGACTCCCGCGCTCAAGGGCTCGCCCCAGCGTCGTGGCGTTTGCACGCGTGTGTACACGACCACCCCGAAGAAGCCGAACTCGGCTCTCCGTAAGGTCGCCCGTGTGCGCCTCACCAGCGGGATCGAGGTCACCGCTTACATTCCGGGCGAGGGCCACAACCTGCAGGAGCACTCCATCGTGCTCGTGCGTGGCGGTCGTGTGAAGGACCTGCCGGGTGTGCGTTACAAGATCATCCGCGGCTCCCTTGACACCCAGGGTGTCAAGAACCGCAAGCAGGCCCGCAGCCGCTACGGCGCCAAGAAGGAGAAGTAAGAATGCCTCGTAAGGGCCCCGCCCCGAAGCGCCCGGTCATCATCGACCCGGTTTACGGCTCCCCTGTGGTGACGTCGCTGGTCAACAAGATCCTGCTGCACGGCAAGCGCTCCACCGCCGAGCGGATCGTCTACGGCGCCCTCGAGGGCGTTCGTGAGAAGACCGGTGCCGACCCCGTCGTCACCCTGAAGCGCGCGCTTGAGAACGTCAAGCCCGCCCTCGAGGTCAAGTCCCGCCGTGTCGGTGGCGCGACGTACCAGGTTCCGGTCGAGGTCCGTCCGGGCCGCGCCGCCACCCTGGCGCTGCGCTGGATGGTCGGCTACTCCCGCGCCCGTCGCGAGAAGACCATGACCGAGCGCCTCATGAACGAGATCCTCGACGCCAGCAACGGCCTGGGCGCTTCCGTGAAGCGTCGCGAGGACACCCACAAGATGGCCGAGTCCAACAAGGCCTTCGCGCACTACCGCTGGTAGTCCTAACCCCGTCACTAGACAGAGAGAGAACGAGCCACCATGGCTGCAACCTCCCTTGACCTTGCCAGGGTCCGCAACATCGGGATCATGGCGCACATCGACGCGGGCAAGACCACCACCACCGAGCGGATCCTGTTCTACACCGGTGTGTCGTACAAGATCGGTGAGGTCCACGATGGCGCTGCCACCATGGACTGGATGGAGCAGGAGCAGGAGCGCGGCATCACGATCACGTCGGCCGCGACGACCTGTCACTGGACCGTCGACGATGTTGACAACACGATCAACATCATCGACACCCCGGGTCACGTCGACTTCACCGTCGAGGTGGAGCGTTCGCTCCGCGTCCTCGACGGCGCCGTCACGGTGTTCGACGGTGTCGCCGGTGTCGAGCCCCAGTCCGAGACCGTGTGGCGGCAGGCTGACCGCTACGGCGTCCCGCGCATCTGCTTCATCAACAAGCTGGACCGCACGGGCGCGAACTTCTTCTTCTGCGTCGACACCATCGTGGACCGCCTCGGCGCCACCCCGCTGGTGATGCAGCTCCCGATCGGTGCCGAGGGCGACTTCGCCGGCGTTGTGGACCTGGTCCGCATGAAGGCGCTGGTCTGGTCCGCCGAGGCCGCCAAGGGCGAGATGTACGACATCGTCGACATCCCGGCCGACCTCCAGGAGCAGGCCGCCGAGTACCGCGAGGCGCTGCTGGACACCGTGTCGAACGTCAGCGACGAGGTGATGGAACTCGCCATGGAGGGCGAGGACGTCCCCGAGGAGCTGCTGGTCGCCGCGATCCGCAAGGGCACCCTGAACTCGGACTTCACGCCGATCTTCTGCGGTACCGCCTTCAAGAACAAGGGCGTTCAGCCCCTGCTCGACGCGGTCGTCAAGTACCTGCCGTCGCCGCTGGACATCGAGTCCATCGAGGGCACCAAGCCCGGCGACGACACGGTCAAGATCTCCCGCAAGGCCTCGGACGACGAGCCGCTCGCCGCGCTGGCGTTCAAGATCATGTCCGACCCGCACCTGGGCAAGCTCACCTTCGTCCGGATCTACTCCGGGCGCCTTGAGGCCGGCACCGCCGTCCTCAACGCGGTGAAGGGCCGCAAGGAGCGCATCGGCAAGATCTACCGCATGCACGCGAACAAGCGTGAGGAGATCGACTCGGTGGGCGCCGGCGACATCGTCGCCGTCATGGGTCTCAAGCAGACCACCACCGGCGAGACCCTGTCCGACGAGAAGAACCCGGTCATCCTGGAGTCCATGGACTTCCCGGCCCCGGTCATCCGCGTCGCGATCGAGCCGAAGTCGAAGGGTGACCAGGAGCGTCTGGGCACCGCGATCCAGCGGCTGGCCGAGGAGGACCCGTCCTTCCAGGTCAACACCGACGAGGAGACCGGCCAGACCATCATCGCCGGTATGGGCGAGCTGCACCTCGAGGTGCTGGTCGACCGTATGAAGCGTGAGTTCAAGGTCGAGGCCAACGTCGGCAAGCCGCAGGTCGCCTACCGCGAGACGATCCGCAAGGCCGTCGAGCGCATCGACTACACGCACAAGAAGCAGACCGGTGGCTCCGGCCAGTTCGCGAAGATCCAGATCGCGATCGAGCCGATCGAGTCCGGCGAGGGCTACGAGTTCGTGAACAAGGTCACCGGTGGCCGCGTTCCGAAGGAGTACATCCCCTCGGTCGACGCCGGTTGCCAGGAGGCCATGGAGTTCGGTGTCCTCGCCGGCTACCCGCTCCAGGGTGTCCGCGTGACGCTGCTCGACGGTGCCTCGCACGACGTCGACTCCTCCGAGCTGGCGTTCAAGATCGCCGGTTCGATGGCCTTCAAGGAAGGCGCCAAGAAGGCCGGTCCGGCCCTCCTGGAGCCGATGATGGCCGTCGAGGTCACCACGCCCGAGGACTACATGGGCGATGTGATCGGCGACATCAACTCTCGCCGTGGCCAGATCCGGTCCATGGACGAGCGTCACGGCGCCCGCGTCGTTTCGGCGCTGGTGCCGCTCTCCGAGATGTTCGGCTACGTCGGTGACCTGCGCAGCAAGACCTCTGGTCGCGCAAGCTACTCGATGCAGTTCGACTCGTACGCCGAGGTTCCGCGGAACGTGGCGGACGACATCATCGCCAAGGCCAAGGG
This sequence comes from Kitasatospora herbaricolor, assembly GCF_030813695.1. Taxonomy (NCBI): domain Bacteria; kingdom Bacillati; phylum Actinomycetota; class Actinomycetes; order Kitasatosporales; family Streptomycetaceae; genus Kitasatospora; species Kitasatospora herbaricolor. Next base: position 3,859,817 of record NZ_JAUSVA010000002.1, on the reverse strand, counting down.
CGAGTAAGGACCGGCTCCGGCCGTGTCCTCACCGAGGGCGGCGGACATCCCGAACATTCGGGACGTTCACGACCCCTTAGGCTGTTAGGAGACATACCCGGCGGGATCACACAGATCCCGCCGGCGTCTCCGCCCCCACCCGCGGGACGGCATGGAGCGCAAACCGGCGCTCCGTACCAAAACCCGATCAAAGACCAACTGACGTCGTACGGCGTACAGAACTGTCCTCAGGAGGACTGCAGTGGCGAAGGCGAAGTTCGAGCGGACGAAGCCCCACGTCAACATCGGCACCATCGGTCACATCGACCACGGTAAGACGACCCTTACCGCGGCGATCACCAAGGTGCTGCACGACGCGTACCCCGACATCAACCCCTTCACGCCGTTCGACCAGATCGACAAGGCGCCGGAGGAGCGGCAGCGCGGTATCACCATCTCGATCGCGCACGTCGAGTACCAGACCGAGGCGCGTCACTACGCCCACGTCGACTGCCCGGGTCACGCGGACTACATCAAGAACATGATCACCGGTGCGGCCCAGATGGACGGTGCGATCCTCGTCGTCGCCGCCACCGACGGCCCGATGCCGCAGACCAAGGAGCACGTGCTCCTGGCCCGCCAGGTCGGCGTCCCCTACATCGTCGTCGCCCTGAACAAGGCCGACATGGTGGACGACGAGGAGATCCTGGAGCTCGTCGAGCTCGAGGTCCGCGAGCTGCTCTCCGAGTACGAGTTCCCGGGCGACGACCTGCCGGTCGTGCGCGTCTCGGCGCTCAAGGCGCTCGAGGGTGACAAGGAGTGGGGCGAGAAGCTCCTCGGCCTCATGCACGCTGTCGACGAGGCCATCCCGACCCCGGCCCGCGCCACCGAGCTCCCGTTCCTGATGCCGATCGAGGACGTCTTCACGATCACCGGTCGTGGCACCGTCGTCACCGGTCGTATCGAGCGTGGCATCCTCAAGGTCAACGAGACTGTCGACATCATCGGCATCAAGGAGACCAAGACCACCACCACGGTCACCGGCATCGAGATGTTCCGCAAGCTGCTCGACGAGGGCCAGGCCGGTGAGAACGTCGGTCTGCTCCTCCGTGGCATCAAGCGCGAGGACGTCGAGCGCGGCCAGGTCATCATCAAGCCCGGTTCGGTCACCCCGCACACCGAGTTCGAGGCCCAGTCCTACATCCTGTCGAAGGACGAGGGTGGCCGTCACACCCCCTTCTTCAACAACTACCGCCCGCAGTTCTACTTCCGTACCACGGACGTGACCGGCGTCGTGACCCTCCCCGAGGGCACCGAGATGGTCATGCCGGGCGACAACACCGCCATGACGGTCGTGCTGATCCAGCCGATCGCCATGGAGGAGGGCCTCAAGTTCGCCATCCGTGAGGGTGGTCGTACCGTCGGCGCCGGCCAGGTCACCAAGATCCTCAAGTAATTTGACGGTCTGACCGCTCCCCGGGGACTCGTCCCCGGGGTGCAGCCAGGGCCCGGTGTCCGCCCCTTGGGCGGTCGCCGGGCCCTGGCGCTTTTTCCGGACGGCCGGGAGTTATGATCCGGCCGTGGGGGTTGGGTGGCCGAGCCCCGTGGACGGATCGGGCCGTGACAGCCAGGCCCCGTGATCCGGTCGAGTACATGATGGAAAGGTGCCTTGTCTCCCGTGGCGATCCGCTCAGCCGTTGTGAGAAGTAGGAATGCCGAGAGATCGCCGGCGGAAAGGGCCGGCGGCCCGGCCGGTGCCCGGCGGTGGACCGTCCTGGCGGCGGCCGTGGCGGCGTCCTGGGTGCTGCCGATGGTGCTGAACGCCGTCAGCCTGGACGTGGTGCTGATCCCCGTCCTGGTGCTGGCGGTGGCGAGCCTGCTCCGGGTGGGCGGCGGCCTGCTGGACCGCCTGGTGGTCGCGGCCTTCGTCGTCTGCGGCTCGGTGATGGCCTTCGGCCTGCTGTTCTCGGTCTGGCCCTGGGGCCTGTCACCGGTTCCGATGATGGGCTTCCTGCTGACGGTCGTCTCCCTCGTCGGCTGGCTGGCCCGCCGGCGGCCGCACATCCCGCTGAAGCTGCGCGGCTCGGACGTCCTGGTGCTCGGCACCGCGGCCGTGGTCTGGAAGTACGTGCACCACCCGCTGGTCGGCAAGTCCGCCGCGGACCGGATCGCCTACTTCGCCACCGCCGAGGACCGGATGGGGCACTTCTCGTACTTCGACGGCATCCACCACGTCGGCGGCTACAACTTCCTCCACCAGGAGGCCGCCAGGACGTACATGATGACGCCGGCCGAGGCGGTCTACCCGCAGGGCACGCACTTCCTGCTGGCCTGGATCGACGTCCTGGTCAAGTCCTCGACCGACGGCGGCGCGGCCCTCGGCATGATGAACCGCTACCTCCTCTACGTGATGGCCGCCTACGCCCTGTTCTGCGCGGCGCTGGTCTGGGCCGCCCGCTGGGTGGGCGGCCCGCGACTGCGCGGCTGGCGCACGGCGGCGGTCTGCGCCACGGTGCTGTCGGTCATGCTGTCCGGCTCGATGGCGTTCCTGGTGGAGAAGGGCTTCGACTCGGAGACGGTCGGCCTGCTGTTCCTCACCGTGGCCCTGGCCCTGCTGCTGCGACCGGCGATGGGCCGGGCCGAGTTCGCCCTGGTCGGGGTGGCCGCCCTGGTCGCCGTCACCTTCGTCTACAACCTCTACGGCGTCCTGGTGGGCATAGCGCTCGCCTCGGTGCTGGTCGTCCACCGGCGCCGGTTCGCGGCCAGGCGCGGGCTGCTGCTCGGCGCGCTCGCCGCCGGCGCCCTCGTCGCGGGGCTGCCCACCGTCTTCTCCGTGCTGACCAAGCTGGACGTGGCGAAGACCTCGAACCTCGCCGGGCCGATGGTCATCCCCGACCGTCCGGTCCTGATCGGCTGCACCCTGCTCGTCCTGGTGGCCGCCGCGCTGCCGGTGAACCGCCGCACCGCCACCGGCCGGACGGTGCTCGCGCTGGTGCTGGGCGCCGGCCTGGTGCTCGCGGTCTTCGGGTTCTGGCAGATGCACACCATCGGCTACCTCTCGTACTACTTCGAGAAGCTGGCGGCCGGCGTCCTGGTGATCGCGCTGATCTCGATGGGCATGGTCGGGCTGATGCTCCTGCCGGGAGAGCGGACCAAGGGCCCGCTGCTGCGGCGCCGGGCCGAGCGCCTGGGGCTCTCGGCAGTGGCCACCGCGGCGGCGCTCAGCATGTTCGCCGGCGTCCAGTGGGGGGTGCCCTCCGGGTGGAGCAAGCCCTCCGCCTGGTACGACAGCCCGATGGTGAAGTGGGCTAAGGGCGAGAACGGCAGCGACATGGGCCCGGCCGCCAACCTCCTCACCAAGCGCGACCTCAAGGGCGTCACCACGCCGGTGATCGCGCTGTACAGCAACGACTCGTACCACAACCTCAAGTCGACCTTCATCGCCCAGCTCCTCACCCACCAGGGCGGCAACATGGTGGGGCTGTACGAGATCTTCTACGTCAAGATCGGCGGCCCCGCGGTGCCGCCGAAGGACAAGGAGAAGCCGGCCGACAAGGACAAGACCGAGGCGGAGAAGGCGGCCGACCGTGAGAAGGAGTACCAGTCCTCACTCGGCCACCTGAAGACGGCCATCGCCAGCTGCCCGTCCGCGCCGACCATCCTGGTGGGCGACGCCAAGGTGGCGGAGCGCCTGAAGCACGACCTCGGCTCGGCCGGGGTGCAGGCGACCGTGGTGGACGCGCCCTTCCCGAGCAGCTGACCCTCGCCGGTCCGCGTCGACGGCCCGCCTCGTTCCCTGGGACGAGGCGGGCCGTCCGTGTTCGCCCGACCTCGGCCGGGTCGGATCGGGATCTGTCGGATGGCTACTATGCTCCGATGACAGCCAGCACGCGCAGTGGACAGGCCGCCCTCGGGCCGCGAGGAGCTCGGGGGAGACGTATCGCGCTGCTCGACGGTCTGCGCCTGGTGGCCGCGCTCATGGTGGTGTTCCACCACTACGTCGGGTACGGGGGCGGGAACACCGCCTCGGACAGCGCCTGGGGCCGGCCCGCCAACACCGTCTTCCACGGCGGTGCGGCGGTGGGGATCTACCTGTGGACCGGCATCTGCCTCTTCTTCCTCATCAGCGGCTTCGTCATCTGCATGAGCAGCTGGGGTCGGGGCCTTGCCGACTTCGCCAAGTCCCGGTTCATCCGCCTGTACCCGGCGTACTGGTTCGCGGTGTTCGCGACCACCGCGGTCCTGATGTGCTGGCCCCTGGTGCGGCGGCCGCTGGGCGTCTTCGACGTGCTGGCCAACCTGACGATGCTGCAGACCGCCTTCCACGTCGACGGCGTGGACGCCGCCTACTGGACGCTCTGGACCGAGATGCAGTTCTACCTGCTCTTCGCGATCGTCGTCTGGAAGGGCGTCACGTACCGCCGGGTGGTGATCTTCTGCTGCCTGTGGACGGTCGCCAGCTTGCTCACCGACTACATCCAGGTGACGCCCCTCGACGAGATCGTCGTCTCCTCGACCTCGTCGTTCTTCATCGCCGGCCTCGGGTTCTACCTGATGCACCGGTTCCGGCCGAACCTCCTGCTGTGGGGGATCGTCGGGATCTCCTGGATCCTCTCGACGCGCTACGCGCTGAACCACCAGCGCGACGTGTCCGCGGTGCTCGGGCTGGACGTCCCGCTGTGGCCGGCCGTCCTCCTGGTCAGCCTCGCCTATCTGGTGATGGCCGCCGTGGCACTGGGCTGGGGCGGGACGGGGCGGATCCGGTGGCGCTGGCTCACCGTCGCCGGAGCCCTCACGTATCCCCTGTACCTGCTGCACGAGGCCATCGGGTGGACGGCGATCCGGTTGCTGCGTCCCCACCTGAGCCCCTGGCCCTCGGTGGCCCTGGTGACCGCGTCGATGCTGGTGGCCGCCTGGCTGGTGCACCGCCTCGTGGAGCGGCCGCTGGCCCCGCGGCTCAAGGACGGGATGACCCGGGCCATCAGGGACTTCAGGGGGACCCCGGCCGCCGCGCCGGCACCCGTGGGTGCGACCCTCCCCGCCCAGGGCGACCCGGCCCCGGAGTCCGTGGTGGCCGGGTAGCCCGGGCCGCCGAGGCCGTGGCCCGGGTTCCGGCGGCAAGTGTCGGCCGGTCGGGCGGCTCGGGTGCGCGCGGGCGCGGGTCGGCATGATTCTGGTCACATCGCCCTGCCGCCGGCGGGCGCCCCGAGCCGTCCGGCCGCCGGAACGACCGGAGCCCCCGCCCCTCTTCGGGGGCGGGGGCTCCGGTGCGCCGGAACGGCGGTCGGTCAGTTCTGCTCGTCCAGCGAGGCGGTGAAGGCCTTGCAGGCCTCGTAGTCCGGCAGCAGGCCGGTCGCGATCGCGTCGGCGAGCGAGGGCGCGGCCTCGTCGCGGGCGGAGAGCAGCGGCAGGTCGGCCGGCCACTCGATGCCCAGGTCGGGGTCGAGCGGGTGGACCGAGTGCTCGCCGGTCGGGTTGTACGTCTCCGAGCACAGGTAGGAGAGCGTGGCGTCGTCGCTCAGCGCGCAGAAGCCGTGGCCGAGGCCCTCGGGGATGTAGACGGCGCGGCGGTCGACGTCGTCGAGCCGCACGCCCTCCCAACGGCCGAAGGTGGGGGAGCCCACCCGCAGGTCCACGATCACGTCCAGGACGGCGCCGCGCACGCAGGTCACGTACTTGGCCTGGCCGCGCGGCACGTCGGCGAAGTGGATGCCGCGGACCACGCCGCGGGAGGAGACCGAGAGGTTCGCCTGGGCGAGCCGCAGCGGGTGGCCGACGACCTCCGCCAGCCGGTCGAAGCGGTACCACTCGGTGAACAGGCCGCGCGGGTCGCCGTGCAGCTGCGGCGTGACCTCGATCAGGCCTTCGATGCTCAACTCACGGAACTTCACCGGGCGTTCTCCTCGTCGAGCAGGGCGATCAGGTACTGGCCGTAGCCGCTCTTCAGCAGCGGGACGGCGAGCTCACGGAGCTCGTCGGAGCTGATCAGGCCGGCCCGCCAGACGGCCTCCTCGATGCAGCCGATCTTGAAGCCCTGGCGCTCCTCGATGACCCGGACGAACTCCGAGGCCTGCACCATCGACACGAAGGTGCCGGTGTCGAGCCAGGCGGTGCCGCGATCCAGGATCGTGACGTTCAGCTCGCCCTTCTGCAGGTAGGCGTCGTTGACCGCGGTGATCTCCAGCTCGCCGCGGGCGCTGGGCTTCAGGCCGCGGGCGATCTCGACGACCTGGTTGTCGTAGAAGTACAGGCCCGGCACGGCGTACCGCGACTTCGGGTGCTCGGGCTTCTCCTCGATGGAGATCGCCTGGCCGTTCTCGTCGAACTCCACCACGCCGTACGCGGTGGGATCGGCCACCGGGTAGGCGAAGACCCGGCCGCCGGCCGCGTCGGTGTGCTCGGCGAGCCTGGTGCCCAGGCCGCTGCCGTGGAAGATGTTGTCGCCGAGGATCAGCGCCACGGACTCGTCACCGATGAAGTCGGCGCCCAGGACGAAGGCCTGGGCGATGCCCTCGGGGCGCTCCTGGACGGCGTACTCGAGGCGCAGGCCGAACTGCGAGCCGTCGCCGAGCAGCCGCTCGAACTGCTCCCGGTCGGCCGGGGTGGTGATGATGAGGATCTCGCTGATTCCCGCCATCACGAGGGTAGAGAGCGGGTAGTAGATCATCGGCTTGTCGAAGACCGGCAGGAGCTGCTTCGAGACAGCTCGGGTCAGGGGCCAGAGTCGTGATCCGGTGCCGCCTGCCAAGAGAATTCCACGCATGCGTGCACCTTATGCGAGACGCGAGGGGCTGGTGAGGGCCAGGTCGGTGCGGGCGTCCGGCCGACGGTAGACTGCGCACACTATGCGCATTCTCGTGACCGGCGGTGCCGGCTTCATCGGTTCTGAGTTCGTCCGCCAGCTGCTGGGCACGGACGCCACCGACCAGATCACTGTCTTCGACAAGCTCACCTACTCGGGCGTCGAGGCCAACCTGGCGTCCGTGGCGGGCCACAGCGGCTACACCTTCGTCAAGGGCGACATCTGCGACGTCGACGCCGTCGACCAGGTCATGCCGGGTCACGACGTCGTCGTGCACTTCGCCGCCGAGTCCCACGTGGACCGCTCCATCGCGGGTGCCGGCCCCTTCGTGCTGACCAACGTGGTCGGCACCCAGGTGCTGCTGGACGCCGCGCGCAAGCACCGCGTGGGCCGCTTCGTGCACATCTCCACCGACGAGGTGTACGGCTCGATCAGCGAGGGCTCCTGGACGGAGGAGTGGCCGCTGGTCCCGAACTCCCCGTACTCGGCCTCCAAGGCCTCCTCCGACCTGCTGGCGCTGGCCTACCACCGCACGCACGGCATGGACGTGGTGGTGACCCGCTGCTCCAACAACTACGGGCACTACCAGTTCCCGGAGAAGGTCATCCCGCTCTTCACCACCAACCTGATCGACGGCAAGAAGGTGCCGCTGTACGGCGACGGCGGCAACGTCCGCGACTGGCTGCACGTCTCCGACCACTGCCGGGCCATCGAGATGGTGATGCGCGGCGGCCGCGCCGGCCAGGTCTACAACATCGGCGGCGGCACCGAGGCCACCAACAAGGAGCTCACCGGCCTGCTGCTGGAGGCGGCCGGCGCGGGCTGGGACATGGTCGAGCACGTCGAGGACCGCAAGGGCCACGACCTGCGCTACTCCATCGACATCAGCAAGATCCGCGAGGAGCTCGGCTACGAGCCCCAGGTGCGCTTCGAGGACGGCCTCGCGGCCACCATCGCCTGGTACCGCGAGAACCGCGACTGGTGGGAGCCGCTGAAGACGAAGGCGGCCCTGGCCCAGTGACCGCCAACTCCTCGGACACCGTGCGCTGGCTCGTCACCGGCGCCGCCGGGATGCTCGGCCGGGACCTGCTGGCCGAGCTCGCCGCCGACCCGCGCGCCGAGGTCACCGCCCTCGGGCGGGCCGACCTCGACATCACCGACCCGGACGCGGTGCTCGCCGCCGTCCAGGGCCACGACGTGGTCGTGAACTGCGCGGCGTGGACCGACGTCGACGGCGCCGAGAGCGCCGAGGAGGCCGCCACCGCCGTCAACGGCGCCGGTGTCCGCAACCTCGCCGCGGCCTGCGCCAAGACCGGCGCCCGGCTGCTGCACGTCTCCACCGACTACGTGCTGCCCGGTGACGCCACCGAGCCGTACGCCGAGGACGCCCCGACCTCCCCGGTCAACGCCTACGGGCGCAGCAAGCTGGTGGGCGAGCAGGCCGTCGCGGAGCTTCTCCCGGAGACCGGCTACACCGTCCGGACCGCCTGGCTGTACGGCCAGCACGGCCCGAACTTCGTCGCCACCATGCTCAAGCTCGCCGCCCAGCGCGACAGCCTGGACGTGGTCGAGGACCAGCACGGACAGCCGACCTGGTCCTCGGCGCTGGCCCGGCAGCTGGTCGCGCTGGGCACCGCCGCCCTCGCCGGGCGGGCCCCCGCGGGGGTCTACCACGGCACCGGCGGCGGCCGGACCACCTGGTTCGGCCTGGCCCGCGAGACCTACCGGCTGGCCGGCCTGGACCCGGAGCGGATCCGTCCGACCGATTCCACGGCCTTCGTCCGGCCCGCCGTCCGCCCGGCCTTCAGCGTCCTGGCGCACGGCCGCTGGGCGCAGGCCGGCCTCGCCCCCCTCCCCGCCTGGCGCGACCAGCTGGCGGAGGCACTGGGCACCCCTGTGTTCACCGAACTGGCCCTCGCGGCCCGGACCACCGAGAGCGGCAGACCTCAGTGAAGAACCCGCTGGCCAAGGTAGCCGCCGCGCTGCCGCCGGGAACCCTGGCGGTGGCCGGCGGCACCGTGGTGCTCGGAGCCGCGTCGTACGTCCACCTCGGTGTGGCCGGGCACAGCCTCACGACCGACCAGATGGCCAACGTCTCGCTGCTGTGGACGATCGTGATGTCCATCGGCATCGGCGTCTTCTTCCCGATCGAGCAGGAGCTCACCCGGATCGTCGCCGCCCGGGCCGCGCTCGGCCACGGCGCCGGCCCGGTGCTGCGCCGCGCGACCGTGCTGACCGCCGGCATCCTCGGCCTCACCCTGGCGGCCCTGGCCGCCGCCGCCGGGCCGATCGCCGACGGGCTCTTCCGGGGTGACAAGGCCCTGGTGGCCGCCCTGGGCGCGGCCTTCTTCGGGATGGCCGTCTGCTACCTCACCCGCGGCGTGCTGGCCGGCCTCGGCCGGTTCGGCGCGTACGGCACCCAGCTGGGTCTCGACGGCGGGCTGCGGATCGTGCTGGCCTTCGGCTGCGCGGCCTTCGGCGTGCGGTCGGCGCTGGCCTTCAGCCTGATCCTCGCGGTCGCCCCGGTGATCGCGGTGCTGGCCACGCTGCCGCCGCTGGTGCGGGCGGTCAAGCCCGGGCCGGCGATCGCCTGGCGGGACCTCTGCGGCGGTCTCGGCCTGCTGATCTGCTCCACGCTGCTCTCCCAGGTGGTGGTGAACGCCGCGGTGCTGAGCACCAAGCTGCTCGCCCCCACCGACTCGGCACTGATCGCGGCCCTGCTGAACGCCCTGGTGCTGGCCCGGGTGCCGCTGTTCGTCTTCGGTTCGCTGCAGGCCTCGCTGCTGAACGGCCTGTCGGCCGCGCTGGCGGTGGGGGACCGCGCCGCGTTCTCCGGCATGCTGCGCAAGATCGGCGCCGTGGTGGGCCTGCTGGGCCTGCTCGGCGGCATCCCCGCGGTGGTGCTCGGCCCGTGGCTGATCCAGGTGCTGTTCGGCGCCGAGCCGGTGCTCGGCTGCCTCGACTTCTTCTGGATGTCCGCCGGCACGGTGGCGTACATGTTCGCGATGGTGCTCGGCCAGGCGCTGATGGTATTCAAGCGTCACAACCTCCAGCTGCTCTGCTGGGCCGCTGGCACACTGGTACTTCTCGGCGTCACGTTCGTGCCCGGCGACGTGGCCACCCGGGTCGTGCTGGCCTACGCGCTGGGCTCGCTGGCGACCGTCATCGGTATGCTGGCCGCCCTCAGGCGGAGCTTCCCCGACCGGACCGCGCCGGGCACGGTCGAGCCCGCGCACGAGTCCGCCCCGAGCCCTCTGGGCGCGGGTGTGGTCGGCGAATGACCGCCCCCGCCCCCGACATACGGCCTGCCGCGCGCACGCGCGGGCCCTACCCCGACCATGGAGCCCCCGTGTCCCAATACGACGATGTCTGGCTGGTGATCCCGGCCTACAACGAAGGCCAGGTGATCGCCGACGTTGTGGAGGGAGCGCGCAAGACGTTCCCGAATATCGTCGTCGTCGACGACGGCAGCGCGGACGACTCCGCGAAGCACATCATGACCACCGGCGCCCACCTGGTGCGCCACCCGGTCAACCTCGGTCAGGGCGCGGCGCTGCAGACCGGTCTCGCGTACGCGCTGGCCCAGCCGGGCGCGCAGTACTTCGCCACCTTCGACGCGGACGGGCAGCACCAGACCGCCGACGTCGAGAAGATGGTCGCGCTGCTCAGGGAGGGCCAGACCGACGTCGTGCTGGGCTCCCGCTTCATCGAGCAGAACGGCCAGGTGCCGTGGATCAAGCGCGTGGTGCTGCGCACCGCGGCCACGGTCAGCCCCACGGCACGCAAGCTCAAGCTCACGGACGCGCACAACGGTCTGCGGGTGCTGAACCGCGAGGCGGCCTCCCGCGTGCGGATCACCATGAACGGCATGGCCCACGCGTCGGAGATCGTCAGTTTCCTGGCGGGTTCCGACCTGCGGGTCGCCGAGCTGCCGGTGGACATCCTGTACACCGACTACTCACGCGCCAAGGGTCAGTCCCTGATCAACGGCGTCAACATCATCTTCGACATCTCGCTGCGGGAGCGTGGCCGCCGATGAACTACCTCTGGATCCAGCTGCTTCTCATCCTGGGCTCGGTCACCCTCGCCTTCATGTTCATCCGGCGCTGGGACGCCGCGAACACCCGGGCCTGGAAGCGCATCGCCTTCTCGGTGTTCGTGGTCGTGAACATCTACGCGGTGCTGCGTCCGACCGACGTGACCTGGGTCGCCCACAAGCTCGGCGTCGGCCGCGGCACCGACCTGGTGCTGTACGGCATGGTGCTCGGCATGGGCTTCCTGACCCTCAACACCTTCCTGCGGTTCCGCTCGCTGGAGAAGAAGCTCACCGACCTGGCGCGGACGGTGGCGATCAACGAGGGCGCCCGGCTCAACGAGGAGCGTTTCGACCTCGACGCGCCGGCCCCCGCCACCGCCACGAAGGCCTGATCCATGGTCACCTTCGACGTCATGCTGCCGTACTACGGCGACGTGGCACTGATGCAGGACGCCGTGCGCAGCGTCCTGGCCCAGACCGACCCGGACTTCCGGCTCACCGTCGTCGACGACGGCAAGGAGCCGGAGGTCCCGGGGTGGTTCGCCGAGCTCGGGGACGAGCGCGTGCGGTACCTGCGCAACGAGCAGAACCTCGGCATCACGAAGAACTTCCAGAAGTGCGTGGAGCTCTCCGAGCACGGCCACGTGGTGATCATGGGGTGCGACGACCTGCTGCACCCGCACTACCTGGCCACCGTCCGGGAGATCCTCAAGGAGTACCCGGACGCCGGCATGGTCCAGCCCGGGGTCGAGGTGATCGACGGCAACGGCGTGGTGGGCTCCAGCCTGGCCGACGCCACCAAGCGCCGGATCTACGCCCCCAACGTGGCCGGCCGCCGGGTGATGGGCGGGGAGGAGCTGGCCGCCAGCGTGCTGCGCGGCAACTGGCTGTACTTCCCCTCCATCTGCTGGAAGGGCGACGCCCTGCGGGCGGTCAACTTCCGGGACGACTACTCGGTCATCCAGGACCTCGCCCTGGTGGTCGACCTGCTGGAGCTGGGCGAGCAGATGGTGATCGACACGACCACCACGGTGTTCCAGTACCGCCGGCACGCGGTCAGCGAGTCCTCCGTCCAGGCGTTCTCGGGCACCCGGTTCACCGAGGCCGAGCGCTACTTCGCGGCGGTGGCCGAGCGGATGGACGCGCGGGGCTGGCCGAAGGCGGCGCGCGCGGCGCGCTTCCACAGCGCCTCGCGCCTGCACGCCCTGACGATGCTCCCGGGCGCCCTGCGCCGGGGACAGCGCGACGGCGCGCGCACCCTCGCGCGCCACGCCCTCACCCAGGGCCAGCGCACCAACGGCTGACCCGCCCGCCCGGGACGGCGGAGCGCGCGGCGGGGAGTGGATCCCCGCCGCGCGCTCCGGCGCCCGGGCAGGGCGGGCAGAGCCGTCTCAGCCCGTCGGTCGACGGGACCGGGGCCGTACACTCTCGCGTGAACAGGCCCCCGGACGGTGGATCGCGCCCGTCCGGCCCCCGTGGCGGGGACCCGTAGTCGACCTGAATGCCAACCAGTATGGGAAGTGCATCGGTGCAGCCGGTATCCGAATCCGTGGATGTGCCCGAGGCGGGCGGCGAATCCGGCCGGCACCGCGACGGGGCGCGGACCGACGACGGCCCGGACGACCGTCCGACGCTGCCCGGGTGGGTGCTGCGGCTCGCCTCCCACCGCCGGTTCCCGGCCTTCGCGTTGCTGGCCGGCTACCTCGGCCAGGTGCTGTTCCGGCTCTCCCTGGTGCTGCACAACAGCTACCCCTCGGTGCACGCGGACGAGGCCTCGTACCTGGTGATCGCCCGGGTCTTCGCCGGCGGCTCCAGCACCGAGATGCCCGTCGGGGTGGTGATCCCCGGCGGCTACCCCCTGCTGCTCGCGCCGGCGCTCCGGCTCGGTGGCAACCCGGTCACCGCCTACCACCTGGTGATGGGCACCAACGCCCTGGTCAACGCCCTGGTGTTCCCGCTGGCCTTCCTGGCGCTGCGCCGGCTCGGCCTGCCGCGGCTGCTGTCCTTCCTGATCGGCACCGCCGCGGCGCTGCTGCCGCCGGTGATCTTCTACTCCGAGTTCGCGATGTCGGACACGGTCTTCCCGGTGATCCTGCTCTGCTGGCTGCTCACCATGCACGGCTGGCTCTCGGACGGCTCCCTGCGCCGGCGGGCGCTGTTCGGTGCCGGGACGGGCCTGGCGGCCGGCTACGCGCTGGCCACCCACGACCGCGGCGGGGTGGTGGTCGCGCTCACGGCGCTGGTGCTGCTCGGCGCGCTGGTGTTCGGCTGGGCACCGCGCCGGGCGACGCTGGTCGCCGTCGCCGCGCTGGGCGTGACGGTGCTGGGCGCCAGGCTGATGGCGTCCTACGTGGAGTCCCGCTTCAAGGACAGCCCGCCCAGCTCGGTCGGCACGCAGGTGCTGGACAACCTGCTGAACACCGAGGTCCTCGGCCGGACGCTGACCCGGACCACCGGCCAGTTCTGGTACTTCATGACCTCCTCCTGGGGCTTCGGCGCGCTGGCCCTGGCGTTCTGCCTCTTCGCGGTGTTCAGCTCCCGCGTCGCGCGGGCCTCCCGGGTGGTCGCGTTCGTCATGGTCGCCGCGATGGTCGGGATAGCGCTGGCCTCGGCGGCGGGCCTCGGCGACGGCGACCGGCTCGACAACTGGATCTACGCCCGCTACCTGGCCCCGCTGGTGCCGGTGTACTTCCTGGTGGGGGCGGCGGTGCTGTACCGCTGCCGGCCCAAGGACACCCTGCGCCTGGCGCTGGCCGGCGGCCTGCTGGCGGTGGTCAGCGCCGAGGTGGTCATGCAGTACGCCGGCGGCGCGCTGCGCACCACCAACATCATCCCGTGGGCGATGCCCGACGCGCTGTTCCTGGCCTCGGAGTGGACCGGGCTGCACATGTGGCGCACCATGGCCGGCGCCTTCCTGGTGCTGGGGCTGTGCGTGCTGATGCGGGTCGCCGGCGGGCGCCGGGTGATGTGGGCGCTGACCGCCTCGCTCTGCGCCTTCGCGCTGTACGCGACCTCCACGGTCAGCGACAACGTTGCGGAGAAGCACGCCAAGGACCGCAGGTACGAGGCCACCGGCTTCACCAAGGACGCCGGGATCCGCAAGGGCGACAGCGTGGTGCTGGGCGACGACGTGGAGTGGGGCCTGCGGATGGCGCAGGCCTACGAGGTGTACTGGGGCCGGGTCTGGACCCAGGACCTGAAGGACGGCGGCACCCCCAGGGCGGGCGCGACGGCGGTGCTGCTGAAGCTGCCCGAGCCCTACGCCACGCCGGAGTCGAGCTGGCCGGGCGCGCCGGCCGGCTGGGAGGTCGACCGGGTGAGCATCAAACACAGCTGGGTGCTCTGGCGCAAGCGCTGAGGCGCCGGCCGGGGCCGGCCCATCGGGGATGGTCGGGGTCGGTCGGGGTCGGTCGTTCGGGGCCGGTGAGGAACGCCTCACCGGCCCCGATTGGCTTATCGGGTGCGAGCTGTGGCAGTATGTCCAAGTTGCTCGGTTGAGTTGCCGATGCTGCGCGCCTCCCGCCGGGAGGACCGGAAGCGAGTCCCACGTACTCGTCGTTCCCGTGATGGCCGTTCATGTGGTCCGCCTCAGCCCCCTGGGTGAAGGTGTGGGCCGCAGTGGTGTGTAAGCGACACCGCGGCAGCTGCGGGGCGGACGTACGGGAATCTTCCGGGAAGCGTGAGCAGGGCCTCGACCCGGTATCTGGTGGGTGCAAGACCTCCACCGACCCGCAGGAATCCGCAGGGAGTGATCTCTGGTGGATTTTTTGCAAGCACGAGGGCGACACGCCCGACCGCGTGGGTCGGAGGTAACCACCCAGGGGTACCACCGGACCAATCCACCCGGATGACTCCGGCCGCAGAAGCATCAGACGACACAAAGGACTACTGAGTAGCCATGGCGGGACAGAAGATCCGCATCCGGCTCAAGGCCTACGACCACGAGGTGATTGACTCCTCGGCGAAGAAGATCGTCGAGACCGTCATTCGCACTGGTGCGCAGGTCGCGGGCCCGGTGCCGCTGCCCACTGAGAAGAACGTCTACTGCGTCATCCGCTCGCCGCACAAGTACAAGGACTCGCGCGAGCACTTCGAGATGCGCACCCACAAGCGTCTGATCGACATCCTCGACCCGACCCCGAAGACCGTTGACTCGCTGATGCGCCTCGACCTTCCGGCCGGCGTCGACATCGAGATCAAGCTCTGAGAGGCGCGACGAAGATGGCAAAGCAGATTAAGGGCATCCTGGGCGAGAAGCTCGGCATGACCCAGGTCTGGGACGAGAACAACCGGATCGTTCCGGTGACCGTCGTCAAGGCCGGGCCCAATGTCGTGACCCAGGTCCACACCGCTGACAGCGCTGCCGGCTACGACGCCGTGCAGATCGGCTTCGGCGAGATCGACCCCCGCAAGGTGAACAAGCCCCTCGCGGGTCACTTCGCCAAGGCCGGTGTCACCCCGCGCCGCCACCTGGTCGAGCTGCGTACCTCGGACGCGTCCGAGTACACCCTCGGCCAGGAGATCACCGCCGAGCTGTTCGAGGCGGGTGTCAAGGTCGACGTGACCGGCACCTCCAAGGGCAAGGGCTTCGCCGGTGTCATGAAGCGTCACAACTTCAAGGGCCTCGGCGCCGGTCACGGCGTGCAGCGCAAGCACCGTTCGCCCGGCTCGATCGGTGGCTGCGCCACCCCGGGTCGCGTGTTCAAGGGCATGAAGATGGCCGGCCGGATGGGCCACGAGCGCGTGACCACCCAGAACCTGACCGTCCACGCCGTTGACGCGGAGAAGGGGCTGCTCCTCATCAAGGGCGCAATCCCGGGTCCGAACGGCGGCCTCGTCCTCGTCCGCACCGCGGCGAAGGGGCTGTGAGGATATGAGCACCATTGACATCCTGTCGCCCTCGGGCGACAAGACCGGAAGCCTTGAGCTGCCGGCCGAGATCTTCGACGCCAAGGTCAGCGTTCCGCTGATGCACCAGGTCGTCGTGGCGCAGCTCGCTGCGGCCCGTCAGGGCACCCACAAGGTCAAGTCTCGTGGCGAGGTCCGCGGTGGCGGTCGCAAGCCGTACCGCCAGAAGGGCACCGGCCGCGCCCGTCAGGGCTCGACCCGCGCTCCGCAGTTCGTCGGCGGTGGCGTCGTCCACGGTCCCGTTCCGCGTGACTACTCGCAGCGGACCCCGAAGAAGATGATCGCCGCCGCTCTGCGTGGCGCGCTCACCGACCGGGCCCGCCACAACCGCATCCACGTCGTCACTGACGTGGTCGCGGTCGAGGCGCCGTCGACCAAGGCCGCCAAGGGTCTGTTCGGCAAGATCACCGAGCGCAAGAACATCCTCCTCGTCGTCGAGCGTGCCGACGAGCTGGGTCTCAAGAGCGCCCGCAACCTGCCGAACGTCCACATCCTGGACGCCGGTCAGCTGAACACCTACGACGTGCTCGTCTCCGACGATGTGGTCTTCACCCAGGCTGCTTTCGAGCGTTTCGTGGCGGGTCCCGCCGCGTCCGCCAAGGCTGTGGCTGCTGAGGGCGAGCTCGAAGGGAGCGCCGCCTGATGGCTGCAGAGATCACGAGCAAGACGTTCACGGACCCCCGTGACGTTCTGGTGAAGCCGGTCATCTCCGAGAAGAGTTACGCGCTCCTCGACGAGAACAAGTACACGTTCGTCGTGTCGCCGGGCGCCAACAAGACCCAGATCAAGCAGGCCGTCGAGGCGGTCTTCTCGGTCAAGGTCGAGTCGGTCAACACGCTCAACCGTCAGGGCAAGCGCAAGCGCTCCAAGACGGGCTTTGGCAAGCGCAAGGACACCAAGCGCGCCATCGTGACGCTGGCCGAGGGCAACCGCATCGACATCTTCGGGGGTCCGGTCTCCTAACGGAGACTCGGATCGTCGATAAGGACGAGGACGAGAGAGCCAAATGGGCATCCGCAAGTACAAGCCGACTACGCCGGGCCGTCGTGGCTCCAGCGTGGCCGACTTCGTAGAGATCACGCGGTCCACGCCGGAGAAGTCGCTGGTTCGCCCCCTGCACAGCAAGGGCGGCCGTAACAACGCCGGTCGTATCACCGCTCGCCACCAGGGTGGCGGACACAAGCGCGCCTACCGCGTGATCGACTTCCGTCGTCACGACAAGGACGGCGTGCCGGCCAAGGTCGCACACATCGAGTACGACCCCAACCGCACTGCGCGCATCGCGCTCCTGCACTACGCGGACGGCGAGAAGCGCTACATCATCGCCCCGCGCGGTGTCGGCCAGGGCGACCGGATTGAGAACGGCCCCGCGGCCGACATCAAGCCCGGCAACAACCTGCCGCTGCGCAACATCCCGGTCGGTACCACCATCCACGCGGTGGAGCTGCGCCCGGGCGGCGGTGCCAAGATGGCCCGCTCCGCCGGTGCCGGCATCCAGCTGCTGGCGCGTGAGGGCAAGATGGCGCACCTGCGCATGCCCTCCGGTGAGATCCGCCTGGTGGACGCGCGCTGCCGCGCGACCGTCGGCGAGGTCGGCAACGCCGAGCAGTCGAACATCAACTGGGGCAAGGCCGGCCGTATGCGCTGGAAGGGCGTTCGCCCGACCGTGCGTGGTGTGGCCATGAACCCGATCGACCACCCGCACGGTGGTGGTGAGGGTAAGACCTCCGGTGGTCGCCACCCGGTCTCGCCGTGGGGCCAGAAGGAGGGTCGCACTCGTAGCCCGAAGAAGGCTTCGAACGCTCTCATCGTGCGCCGCCGCAAGACCAACAAGAAGCGCTAGGAGCAGGTCAGATGCCGCGCAGTCTCAAGAAGGGCCCCTTCATCGACGGCCACCTTCTCAAGAAGGTGGACGCGCAGAACGAGGCGGGTACCCAGAACGTCATCAAGACCTGGTCCCGTCGCTCCGTGATCTTCCCGGCCATGCTCGGCCACACGATCGCGGTCCACGATGGCCGTAAGCACGTCCCGGTGTTCGTCACCGAGTCGATGGTCGGCCACAAGCTCGGCGAGTTCGCGCCGACGCGTACCTTCCGCGGTCACGTCAAGGACGACCGCAAGTCGAAGCGTCGCTAGTCGCCAGCGAGATTACCGACTCAATGACTTACACCAGCAAGGGGACAACCATGGAAGCCAGGGCCCAGGCGCGGTACATCCGCGTCACGCCCATGAAGGCCCGCCGCGTGGTGGACCTCATCCGTGGCCTGAACGCCACGGAGGCCCAGGCGGTCCTGCGTTTCGCTCCGCAGGCCGCTACCGTGCCGGTCGGCAAGGTGCTCGACAGCGCCATTGCCAACGCCGTGCACAACTACAACCACAACAACGTGGACGACCTCGTCATCAGCGAGGCGTACGTTGACGAGGGCCCGACCCTGAAGCGGTTCCGTCCGCGCGCCCAGGGCCGTGCCTACCGGATCCGCAAGCGGACCAGCCACATCACCGTGGTCGTCAGCAGCAAGGAAGGGACCCGGTAATGGGCCAGAAGGTTAACCCGCACGGGTTCCGTCTCGGCATCAGCACGGACTTCAAGTCCCGCTGGTACGCCGACAAGCTGTACTCGGACTACGTCAAGGAAGACGTTGCCATTCGTCGCATGATGACGAAGGGCATGGAGCGCGCCGGCATCTCGAAGGTTGAGATCGAGCGCACCCGCGACCGCGTCCGGGTCGACATCCACACCGCTCGCCCCGGCATCGTCATCGGTCGCCGTGGCACCGAGGCCGACCGCATCCGCGGCGACCTCGAGAAGCTGACCGGCAAGCAGGTCCAGCTGAACATCCTCGAGGTCAAGAACCCCGAGCTGGACGCCCAGCTCGTGGCTCAGGGCGTCGCGGAGCAGCTGTCCTCCCGCGTGTCGTTCCGCCGTGCCATGCGCAAGTCGATGCAGGGCACCATGAAGTCCGGCGCCAAGGGCATCAAGGTCCAGTGCTCCGGTCGTCTCGGCGGCGCCGAGATGAGCCGTTCGGAGTTCTACCGCGAGGGCCGTGTGCCGCTGCACACCCTTCGCGCGAACGTCGACTACGGCTTCTTCGAGGCCAAGACGACCTTCGGTCGTATCGGCGTCAAGGTCTGGATCTACAAGGGCGACGTCAAGAACATCGCCGAGGTCCGCGCCGAGAACGCTGCTGCCCGCTCGGGCAACCGCCCGGCCCGCAACGACGCCCGCCCCGCGCGCGGCGGCGAGCGCGGTGGCCGTGGTGGCGAGCGCGGTGGCGCCCGTGGTGGCGCCCGTCGTCCCCAGAACACCGAGGCTCCGGCCGCGGCTGTGACGGAGACGCCGGCTGCCGAGAGCACCGGAACGGAGGCCTGACCGTCATGCTGATCCCCCGTCGGGTCAAGCACCGCAAGCAGCACCACCCGAAGCGCCGTGGCGCTGCCAAGGGTGGCACCGAGCTCGCCTTCGGCGAGTACGGCATCCAGGCCGTCACCCCGGCCTACGTGACGAACCGGCAGATCGAGTCCGCTCGTATCGCCGTCACCCGTCACATCAAGCGTGGCGGCAAGGTCTGGATCAACATCTACCCGGACCGTCCGCTCACCAAGAAGCCGGCCGAGACCCGCATGGGTTCCGGTAAGGGTTCGCCCGAGTGGTGGATCGCGAACGTGCACCCGGGTCGGGTCATGTTCGAGCTGTCGTACCCCAACGAGAAGGTGGCTCGTGAGGCGCTGACCCGCGCAGCTCACAAGCTCCCGATGAAGTGCCGGATCATCCGGCGCGAGGCAGGTGAGAGCTGATGTCGGCCGGCACCAAGGCTGCTGAGCTTCGCGAGCTGGACAACGAGGGTCTCGTTGCCAAGCTCCGTGAGGCCAAGGAGGAGCTGTTCAACCTCCGCTTCCAGGCGGCGACCGGGCAGCTCGACAACCACGGACGGCTCAAGCTCGTCCGTAAGGACATCGCGCGGATCTACACCCTGATGCGCGAGCGCGAGCTGGGCATCGAGACGGTGGAGAACGCCTGATGACTGAGAACACCACCAACGAAGAGACGCGCGGCTTCCGCAAGACCCGTGAGGGTCTCGTCGTCAGCGACAAGATGGACAAGACCGTCGTCGTCGCCGTCGAGGACCGCGTCAAGCACGCTCTGTACGGCAAGGTCATCCGCCGTACGAACAAGCTGAAGGCGCACGACGAGGCAAACGCCTGCGGCATCGGCGACCGGGTCCTCCTCGCGGAGACCCGCCCGCTGTCCGCGACGAAGCGCTGGCGCGTCGTCGAGATCCTCGAGAAGGCCAAGTAACGAAGTTGATGCGGTACGGCCGTATGTGCAGCGGGCCCCTCGCGGGCGCCGGTGTGAGCAGCGGCCGGCCCGTCAGCTCTCGTTGACGATCAGGAGAAAGCTGTGATCCAGCAGGAGTCGCGACTGCGTGTCGCCGACAACACGGGCGCGAAGGAAATCCTTTGCATCCGCGTTCTCGGTGGTTCCGGTCGCCGCTACGCCGGTATCGGGGACGTCATTGTCGCGACCGTCAAGGACGCGATCCCCGGTGGCTCGGTGAAGAAGGGTGACGTCGTCAAGTGCGTCATCGTCCGCACCGTGAAGTCGCGCCGTCGTCCCGACGGTTCGTACATCCGGTTCGACGAGAACGCCGCGGTCGTTCTGAAGAACACCGACGGTGACCCCCGTGGCACCCGCATCTTCGGCCCGGTGGGCCGCGAGCTGCGCGACAAGAAGTTCATGAAGATCATCTCGCTTGCGCCGGAGGTGCTCTAACCCATGGCGAACAGCATGAAGATCAAGAAGGGTGACCTGGTTCAGGTCATCACCGGCAAGGACCGCGGCAAGCAGGGCAAGGTCATTCAGGCCATGCCCGCCGAGAACAAGGTCCTCGTCGAGGGTGTGAACCGGGTCAAGAAGCACACCAAGCCCGGCCAGGGCACTCAGGGTGGCATTGTCACCGTCGAGGCCCCGGTGCACGTCTCCAACGTGCAGCTGGTCGTCGAGAAGGACGGCAAGAAGGTCGTCACTCGCGTTGGTTACCGCTTCGATGACGAGGGCAACAAGATCCGCGTTGCCAAGCGAACCGGTGAGGACATCTGATGTCTGAGACGACCATCGAGAACGTTGAGAAGGTGGCCCCCCGCCTCAAGGAGCGTTACAACTCCGAGATCAAGGGCCAGCTCAAGGAGGAGTTCTCCTACGAGAACGTCATGCTGATCCCCGGCCTGGTCAAGGTCGTGGTCAACATGGGTGTGGGCGAGGCCGCCCGCGACTCCAAGCTGATCGAGGGCGCGATCCGCGACCTCACCGCCATCACCGGCCAGAAGCCGGCGGTGACGAAGGCTCGCAAGTCCATCGCGCAGTTCAAGCTGCGCGAGGGCCAGCCGATCGGCACCCACGTCACCCTCCGTGGTGACCGCATGTGGGAGTTCCTGGACCGTCTGGTGTCGCTGGCCCTGCCGCGTATCCGTGACTTCCGCGGTCTCTCCCCCAAGCAGTTCGACGGCCGTGGCAACTACACCTTCGGTCTGACCGAGCAGGTTATGTTCCACGAGATCGACCAGGACAAGGTCGACCGTCAGCGCGGTATGGACATCACCGTCGTGACCACCGCTCAGACCGACGACGAGGGCCGGGCGCTCCTGCGCGCTCTGGGCTTCCCGTTCAAGGAGGCGTGAGCCGCACATGGCGAAGAAGTCCCTCATCGCGAAGGCCGAGCGCAAGCCGAAGTTCGGCGTGCGGGCCTACACCCGGTGCCAGCGCTGCGGTCGTCCGCACTCGGTGTACCGCAAGTTCGGCCTCTGCCGTGTGTGCCTCCGTGAGATGGCCCACCGCGGCGAGCTGCCGGGCGTGACCAAGAGCTCCTGGTAGTCCAGGACCCGCTGGTAACGCCATAGCGAAGCAGTGGTGCCCGATCCCACACGGCCCTTTTTTGGGGCTGCGTACGGAATCCCGTAAGGTAGTGGGGTCGGGCCCCCTGTCGCGGCAGCTCCGTAGCTGCCGTCGACCCTCTTCGGAGGGCTCGCACCCAGTCTTACTAACGCCGCAGGTCCCCTGCGTCTGTGCCCCTGTCGCACTCCTCGGAGTGCGGCGGGGGGACCTGGCGCGGAGAAACCACGGCGAGAGAGGCCTGAGGCCCATCATGACCATGACCGACCCCATCGCAGACATGCTCACGCGTCTGCGTAACGCGAACTCGGCGTACCACGACACCGTGGCGATGCCGGCCAGCAAGATCAAGGCGCACGTCGCCGAGATCCTGCAGCAGGAGGGCTACATCTCCTCCTGGAAGGTTGAGGAGCCGCAGGAGAACGAGGTCGGCAAGAAGCTGACCATCGAGCTCAAGTTCGGCCCCAACCGTGAGCGCTCGATCGCTGGCATCAAGCGGATCAGCAAGCCGGGCCTGCGGGTCTACGCAAAGTCCACCAACCTGCCGAAGGTGCTCGGCGGCCTGGGCGTGGCGATCATCTCCACGTCTTCCGGTCTCCTCACTGACAAGCAGGCCGCCAAGAAGGGCGTAGGCGGAGAAGTTCTCGCCTACGTCTGGTAATTCGGGAAACGGAGGTACAGCAATGTCGCGCATTGGACGGCTGCCCATCCCGGTTCCCGCCGGCGTGGACGTCACCATCGATGGCCAGGCGGTCTCGGTGAAGGGCCCCAAGGGCTCCCTCACCCACGTTGTCGCCGCGCCGATCGAGATCGGCAAGGGCGAGGACGGCACTCTGCTCGTCACCCGCCCGAACGACGAGCGTCTGTCGAAGGCCCTTCACGGCCTTTCCCGCACGCTGGTGGCGAACATGATCACCGGCGTGACCGCGGGCTACCGCAAGTCGCTGGAGATCAGCGGTGTTGGTTACCGAGTCGCAGCGAAGGGCTCCAACATGGAGTTCCAGCTCGGCTACAGCCACCCGATCCTGATCGAGGCCCCGGAGGGCATCACCTTCGTGGTCGAGTCGCCCACCAAGTTCCACGTGGACGGGATCGACAAGCAGCTGGTCGGCGAGGTTTCCGCCAAGATCCGCAAGCTTCGTAAGCCCGACCCGTACAAGGCCAAGGGCGTTAAGTACGCGGGCGAGGTCATCCGCCGCAAGGTCGGAAAGAGCGGTAAGTAAGCCATGAGTCTTTCTGTCAAGATCGGCAAGGGCAACGGCTACAAGAACGCTGCCCGCAAGCGCCGCGCCATCCGCGTTCGCAAGCGCGTCACCGGCACCGAGGTTCGTCCTCGTCTCGTCGTGACCCGCTCGAACCGGCACATGGTCGCCCAGGTCATCGACGACGCCAAGGGTCACACCCTCGCGTCGGCGTCCACTCTCGACGTGTCCATCAAGGGCGTCGAGGGCGACAAGACCGAGCTGGCCAAGAAGGTCGGAAGCCTGGTCGCCGAGCGCGCCAAGGCCGCCGGCATCGAGTCGGTCGTCTTCGACCGCGCGGGTAACCGCTACGCAGGCCGCATCGCCGCTCTGGCCGATGCTGCCCGTGAGGCCGGGCTCGACTTCTAAGCCGCTCGTCGGCTCTGTCGACGGACGTAAACGAGAGAGGTAATTCCAATGGCTGGACCCCAGCGCCGCGGTAGCGGCGCCGGCGGCGGCACCGGCGGTGGCGAGCGGCGTGACCGCAAGCGTGACGGCGGCGCCCCCGTCGTCGAGAAGAGCGCTTACGTCGAGCGTGTCGTCGCGATCAACCGTGTCGCCAAGGTTGTCAAGGGTGGTCGTCGTTTCAGCTTCACCGCGCTGGTCGTGGTGGGCGACGGTGACGGCACCGTAGGTGTCGGCTACGGGAAGGCGAAGGAGGTTCCGGCCGCCATCGCCAAGGGTGTTGAGGAGGCCAAGAAGAACTTCTTCAAGGTCCCCCGTATCCAGGGCACCATCCCTCACCCGATCCAGGGCGAGAAGGCTGCCGGCGTCGTGCTCCTGAAGCCGGCTGCCCCCGGTACCGGTGTTATCGCCGGTGGCCCGGTGCGTGCCGTCCTGGAGTGCGCCGGCATCCACGACATCCTGTCGAAGTCGCTCGGCTCGGACAACGCGATCAACATCGTGCACGCCACGGTGGCCGCTCTGAAGGGCCTCGTGCGCCCCGAGGAGATCGCCGCCCGTCGTGGTCTGCCGCTGGAGGACGTGGCTCCCGCCGCTCTGCTGCGGGCGCGTGCTGCCGGGGTGAGTGCCTGATGGCTCGCCTCAAGATCACGCAGACCAAGTCCTACATCGGTAGCAAGCAGAACCACCGTGACACCCTTCGTTCGCTTGGTCTCAAGCGGATGAACGACGTGGTCGTGAAGGAGGACCGTCCCGAGATCCGCGGGATGGCCCAGACTGTCCGTCACCTCGTCACGGTCGAGGAGGTTGACTGACATGGCGGACTCTCCGCTGAAGGTCCACAACCTGCGTCCTGCCCCGGGTGCCAAGACCGCCAAGACCCGTGTCGGTCGTGGTGAGGCGTCCAAGGGTAAGACCGCCGGTCGTGGTACCAAGGGCACCAAGGCCCGCTACCAGGTTCCGCAGCGCTTCGAGGGTGGCCAGATGCCCCTCCACATGCGCCTGCCGAAGCTGAAGGGCTTCAAGAACCCCTTCAAGATCACCTTCCAGGTGGTCAACCTCGACAAGCTGGCCGAGCTCTACCCGCAGGGTGGAGAGGTCACCGTCGAGGACCTGGTCGCCAAGGGCGCGGTTCGCAAGAACTCGCTCGTCAAGGTGCTCGGCACCGGCGACATCTCGGTCGCGCTGCAGGTTTCGGTTGACGCCGTCTCCGGCTCCGCCGCCGAGAAGATCACCGCCGCCGGCGGCACCGTCACCGAGCTCATCTGAGCCCGCTGACACCCGGGCCCCGCACTTCCCGCAAGGGAGGTGCGGGGCCCGTCGCATTTCCCGGCGCACCCTCCGGTGCTCCGGACACGGATTTCTCATCCGGAACCGGCAAGTCTTTTGTATGGCAAAACCGGTCATCCCGTACCCCATGCGTGGGGGAGGGGCGGCACGCGCTTCTGTCGAGTGGCCGTGCACTGTTAGAGTCCGTGGAGTTCCCTTGTAGGCTCGCGCAGCTCTGTCCGCGCCCGTCCGCCGGGGAGCGAGAAGGCAAACTCCCCCCATCAGGACCGACCCTCCCGCCGACGACGCGCGGGAGGCGCAGGAGGCACCGTGCTCAGTGCGTTCGCGCGGGCGTTCCAGACGCCCGACCTGCGCAAGAAGCTGCTGTTCACGCTGGGCATCATGGTGCTGTTCCGGCTGGGTGCGCACATCCCCGTCCCCGGGGTCAGTTTCACAGCAGTGAATGCCTGTTTGGACCAGACCAAGACCAGCGGCCTGTTCGGCCTCGTCAACCTGTTCAGCGGCAACGCGCTGCTGCAGCTGACGATCTTCGCCCTCGGCATCATGCCGTACATCACGGCCAGCATCATCCTCCAGCTCCTCACCGTCGTGATCCCGCGACTCGAGGCGCTGAAGAAGGAGGGCCAGGCCGGTACCGCGAAGATCACCCAGTACACCCGCTACCTGACCATCGCGCTCGCCGTGCTCCAGGGCACCGGCATCGTCGCGACGGCCTCCAGCGGCGCGCTGTTCTCGGGTTGCACCTTCGCCAACGAGATCGTCCCGGACACCTCGGTGTTCCGGATCGCGGTCATGGTCATCACGATGACCGCCGGCACCTCGGTGATCATGTGGCTCGGCGAGCTCATCACCGACCGCGGCATCGGCAACGGCATGTCCATCCTGATCTTCACCTCCATCGCGGCCGGCTTCCCCGGCTCGATGTGGGCGATCAAGAAGTCGGGCACCATCGGTGGCGGCTGGGTGGAGTTCTTCTCCGTCATCGCGGTCGGCGTGATCGTTGTGATGCTGGTCATCTTCGTGGAGCAGGCGCAGCGCCGGATCCCGGTCCAGTACGCGAAGCGGATGATCGGGCGCCGCGCCTTCGGCGGCACCTCGACCTACATCCCGCTGAAGGTGAACCAGGCCGGTGTCATCCCGGTCATCTTCGCCTCGTCGCTGCTGTACATCCCGGCCCTGCTGGTGCAGCTGACCAGCAGCCAGGCCGGCTGGGCCACCTGGATCAGGACGAACTTCGTCAAGGGCGACCACCCGATCTACATGGCGACCTACTTCCTGCTGATCGTCTTCTTCGCCTTCTTCTACGTCGCGATCTCCTTCAACCCCGAAGAAGTTGCGGACAATATGAAGAAGTATGGTGGCTTCATCCCGGGGATCCGGGCCGGCCGACCGACGGCCGAGTACCTGAACTACGTGCTTACCCGCATCACGTGGCCGGGTTCGCTCTACCTGGGCCTGATCGCGTTGATCCCGATGATCGCCCTGGTCGCCTTCGGACAGCAGACCAACTTCCCGTTCGGCGGCACCAGCGTGCTCATCGTCGTCGGCGTCGGACTCGAAACTGTTAAGCAGATCGAGAGCCAGCTCCAGCAGCGCAATTACGAAGGGTTCCTCCGCTGATGCGTATCGTCCTCGTCGGACCTCCCGGGGCCGGGAAGGGTACTCAGGCGCACCTGCTCGCCAAGACCCTGTCCATCCCCCACATCTCCACCGGCGACCTGTTCCGCGCCAACATCGGCCAGCGCACCCAGTTGGGGCTCGAGGCCAAGAGCTACATGGACGCGGGCCGCCTGGTGCCGGATGAGGTCACCATCGGCATGGCCAAGGACCGGATGGCCCAGCCGGACGCCGCGAACGGCTTCCTGCTCGACGGCTTCCCGCGCAACCTTGCCCAGGCCAAGGCGCTCGACGAGATCCTCGTCGAGTGGGGCATCGCCCTCGACGGCGTGCTCGACCTGGAGGTCCCCGAGGACGAGGTCGTCAAGCGCATCGCCGGTCGCCGGCTGTGCCGCAACGACGGTGGCCACGTGTTCCACGTGGACTACAACCCGCCCGCGAACGAGGGCGTGTGCGACGAGTGCGGCGGGGAGCTGTACCAGCGCTCCGACGACACCGAGGACAAGGTGCGGACCCGGCTGGAGGTCTACCACACGGAGACCGAGCCGATCATCGACTACTACGCGCAGCAGGGCCTGGTCGCGACCATCCCCGCGCTCGGCAAGGTGGACGAGGTCACCCAGCGTGCGATCGAGGCGCTGAAGAAGTAGCGAGCGGGCCCCGGCGCGAGCCGGGCCCGACCGACGTGCGTACGGCCGCGGTGCCCCCGGACGGGGCAGCGCGGCCGTACGGCGTCGTACGGTTGTACGAGTGCACGGCCGCCCGGCAAGGACCGGGCGGCGACCAACGGGAAGGCGTGGCCAGATGGTGGAGATCAAGACCCCCGAGCAGATCGCGAAGATGCGGGTGGCCGGGCTGGTCGTGGCCGAGGCGCTCAAGGCCGCCCGGGCGGCGGTGGCGCCGGGTGTGACCACCCAGGAGCTGAACGACGTCGCGGCCAAGGTGATCGCCGACCACGGCGCCACCTCCAACTTCCGGGCCCACCACGGCGGCCTGTGGTTCCCCGGGGTGATCTGCGCCTCGGTCAACAACGAGGTCGTGCACGGCATCCCCGGCGAGCGGGTGCTGGAGGAGGGCGACCTCATCTCCATCGACTGCGGCGCCATCGTGGACGGCTGGCACGGCGACGCGGCGATCACCGTCGCGGTGGGCGAGGTCCGGCCCGAGGTCGAGATGCTCAGCCGGGTCACCGAGGGCTCGATGTGGGCCGGCATCGCCCAGATGAAGAAGAACAACCGGCTGGTCGACGTCTCCAAGGCGATCGAGGGTTACGTCCGGCGCCAGCCGTTGCCCCCCAAGGGCAAGTGGGGCATCACCGAGGGCTACGGCGGCCACGGCATCGGCACCGCGATGCACATGGAGCCGCACGTGCTGAACTACGTCGAGCGCGGCCGGGGCAAGGGCCCGAAGCTCGTCCCGGGCACCGTGCTGGCGATCGAGCCGATGGTGTCGCTGGGCACCCCGCACACCTCGGTGCTGGAGGACGACTGGACGGTCGTCACCAACGACGGCACCTGGGCCTCGCACTGGGAGCACTCGGTGGCCGTGACGGAGCAGGGCCCGCTGGTGCTGACCGCCTTCGACGGCGGCCGGGCCGAGCTGGCGAAGCTCGGGATCACCGCCGCGCCGGACCCGCTGGGCTGACCTGCGCGGTTCCCCGCCTGACGTGAACTCAAAGCCCGGAAGCCCTGCTTCCGGGCTTTTCGTCCTTTTTGCTGCCCGGTGAACGTGTCGCTAAGCTGCCTGGCTTACCAGATGAGCTGAAAAAAGGGGACAGCGGTGCTCAAGGGCTTCCGGGACTTCATGATGCGCGGCAACGTCATCGACATGGCGGTCGGTGTCGTCATCGGTGCCGCCTTCACCGGGGTGGTGACCGGCTTCGTGTCGGCCTTCCTCACGCCGCTGGTGGGCGTCGCGGTCGGGGCCGCCGGCGACTTCAAGAACTACGCGTTCAGCGTCGGCGGGGTGACCTTCCCGTACGGGCAGTTCCTCAACGTCCTGATCGCGTTCGTGCTGACCGCCGCGGTGCTCTACTTCTTCGTGGTGCTGCCTGTGACCAAGGCCACGGCGCGCTACCTGCCGAAGAAGCCGAAGGCCCCCAGGCGCCCGTGCCCGGAGTGCCTGACCGAGATTCCGGAGGCCGCCCGCCGGTGCGCCGCCTGCACCGCGCAGGTCGAGCCGATCGCCATCGTGGCGCAGCGGTGACGTCGGTTTTGGCCGTACCCGCGCGACTGGCGTAGGATGGACCGTCGGCTCACTCGTAGCGTGCTTCAGCACGCCCTCTTCTCCCTCGCGGGGGTCGGGGTGAACCCAGGTTCGCACGAGCGTGCCGCATACGGTAGCCGGTCCCGGAAGGTGGATCTCGCAGTTCATGGCAAAGAAGCAAGGCGCCATTGAGATCGAGGGCACCGTGATCGAGTCTCTCCCGAACGCCATGTTCAAGGTTGAGCTGCAGAACGGTCACAAGGTCCTCGCGCACATCAGCGGAAAGATGCGGATGCACTACATCCGCATTCTCCCGGACGACCGGGTCGTGGTGGAGCTCAGCCCCTACGACCTGACGCGCGGCCGGATCGTCTACCGCTACAAGTAGCAACCTCGCTCCGCGAGGGTTAAACGTCAGATCTAGACCCGGAGAACCTGAACCATGAAGGTCAAGCCGAGCGTCAAGAAGATCTGCGACAAGTGCAAGGTGATCCGCCGCCACGGCCGGGTCATGGTGATCTGCGACAACCTGCGCCACAAGCAGCGCCAGGGCTGATCCAGCTCCGCATTTCTCGTAGTACTTCGCGCGACGCGAAAAACGTCATACGCGGGCTGCCCGATCCGTCCGGAAGGACGGACTGCCACCCCCGGTCAGAGGCCGGGGCTCCCAAGCCGAGAGGTTTCGGAGCAGGCCGCCCGTCAGACCTCTGAAGAACCACAGGAGCCATGAATGGCACGCCTCGCCGGCGTTGATCTCCCCCGCGAAAAGCGGATCGAGATCGCCCTCACGTACGTCTACGGCATCGGCCGTACCCGCGCCCAGCAGTCGCTGGCCGAGACGGGCGTGAACCCCGACATCCGGGTCCGCGACATTTCCGAGGAAGACCTCGTGAAGCTCGCGCAGTGGATCGACGCCAACTACACGGTCGAGGGTGACCTCCGCCGCTCGGTCGCCGCCGACATCCGCCGCAAGGTCGAGATCGGCTGCTACGAGGGTCTGCGTCACCGCCGTGGCCTCCCGGTCCGCGGTCAGCGCACCCACACCAACGCGCGTACCCGCAAGGGCCCGCGTCGCGCGATTGCCGGCAAGAAGAAGCCCGGCAAGAAGTAGTCCGTCCCGTAACCGGACATCCCTCCGGCCCGCGGGTTAGCGGACCGACCACCTCAGTAGGAGAAACAGACTTATGCCCCCCAAGGGTCGTCAGGCTGCCGGCGCCAAGAAGGTGCGCCGCAAGGAGAAGAAGAACGTCGCCCACGGGCACGCTCACATCAAGAGCACGTTCAACAACACGATCGTCTCGATCACGGACCCCTCGGGCAACGTGATCTCCTGGGCCTCCGCCGGCCACGTCGGCTTCAAGGGCTCGCGCAAGTCCACCCCGTTCGCCGCGCAGATGGCCGCCGAGGCCGCTGCCCGTCGCGCGCAGGAGCACGGCATGCGCAAGGTCGACGTCTTCGTGAAGGGTCCGGGCTCCGGCCGCGAGACCGCGATCCGTTCGCTCCAGGCCACCGGCCTGGAGGTCGGCTCGATCCAGGACGTCACCCCCACCCCGCACAACGGCTGCCGTCCGCCGAAGCGCCGCCGCGTCTGACGCAGCGCCTTCGGGCAGGGTGTTGCGGGGCTACCCCCGCGCCACAGCACGACACCGCGTACGGGGTCCTGTTTCGCACAGGACCCCGTACGCTGGTTCTGTTCGGCATCAAATAGTGGGTGCCGAAGACAACTGGAGGATCTGAAAACATGCTGATCGCTCAGCGTCCCTCGCTGACCGAAGAGGTCGTCGACGAATTCCGCTCGCGGTTCGTGATCGAGCCGCTGGAGCCGGGCTTCGGCTACACCCTCGGCAACTCGCTCCGCCGCACGCTCCTCTCCTCGATCCCCGGCGCCGCTGTCACCAGCATCCGCGTCGACGGTGTCCTGCACGAGTTCACCACCGTGCCGGGCGTCAAGGAGGACGTCACCGACCTCATCCTCAACATCAAGCAGCTGGTCGTCTCCTCGGAGCACGACGAGCCGGTCGTGATGTACCTGCGCAAGCAGGGCCCGGGTGTGGTCACCGCCGCCGACATCGCGCCCCCGGCCGGTGTCGAGGTGCACAACCCCGAGCTGGTCCTCGCCACGCTCAACGGCAAGGGCAAGCTGGAGATGGAGCTGACCGTCGAGCGCGGTCGCGGCTACGTCTCCGCCGTCCAGAACAAGGCCTCCGGCCAGGAGATCGGCCGGATCCCGGTCGACTCGATCTACAGCCCCGTGCTGAAGGTCACCTACAAGGTCGAGGCCACCCGTGTCGAGCAGCGGACCGACTTCGACAAGCTCATCGTCGACGTCGAGACCAAGCCCGCCATGCGCCCGCGTGACGCCATGGCCTCGGCCGGCAAGACCCTGGTGGAGCTGTTCGGTCTCGCCCGCGAGCTGAACATCGACGCCGAGGGCATCGACATGGGCCCGTCCCCCACGGACGCCGCCCTGGCCGCCGACCTGGCGCTGCCGATCGAGGAGCTGGAGCTCACCGTTCGGTCGTACAACTGCCTCAAGCGCGAGGGCATCCACACCGTGGGTGAGCTCGTCGCCCGCTCCGAGGCCGACCTGCTCGACATCCGCAACTTCGGTGCGAAGTCGATCGACGAGGTCAAGGCGAAGCTGGCCGGCATGGGCCTGGCCCTCAAGGACAGCCCGCCCGGATTCGACCCGACCGCCGCCGCCGACGCCTTCGGCGCCGACGACCTGGACGACGCGGGTTACGCGGAGACCGAGCAGTACTGATTTTGGGCGGGGGCGGCCCACCGGGCCGCCCCTGTTCGATGCACACCGGGCCCTCGGGCCCACGCTAAGCCGTCCGGGCAACCGTGCCCGGCCGCCCGTTCCGGTACCTGACACGGCCGGATTCGGAGATTTAAGGAGCTACCATGCCCCGTCCCGCGAAGGGCGCCCGCCTCGGCGGCGGCCCGCACCACGAGCCGCTGCTGCTCGCCGGCCTCTGCCGGGAGCTCTTCCAGTACGGCCGCATCACCACGACCGAGGCCAAGGCCCGTCGGATGCGCCCGCTGGCGGAGAAGTTGATCACCAAGGCGAAGGTCGGCGACATCCACAACCGTCGCATCGTCCGCAAGACGATCACCGACGTCTCCGTGCTGCACACCCTCTTCACCGAGATCGCGCCGCGCTACGAGAACCGCCCCGGTGGCTACACCCGCATCACCAAGATCGGTCCCCGTCGTGGCGACAACGCCCCGATGGCCGTGATCGAGCTGGTCGAGGCCCTGACCGTCGCGCAGACCGCCGTCGGCGAGGCCGAGGGTGCCACCAAGCGCGCCGTGAAGGAGGCCGAGCAGGCCGCCGAGACCAAGGCTGACGAGACCCCCGAGGTCGAGACCGCCTGAACACCCTGAGGTGTCGGACGGGCCCGTTCCCCCAGTTCTGCTGGGGGAACGGGCCCGTTCTTTTCGTCCCGACCGGAGCAGCAGCCCCACTGGAGTAGCAGCAGTGCTGAAGGAATGTGCCGAGACCGCAGGCCCCCGCCCGGACGGCCCCGCCGAGGGGACGGTCCGGATCCGGCTCGATCTCGCCTACCACGGGGCCGAGTTCTCCGGCTGGGCCCGCCAGCCAGGGCGGCGCACCGTCCAGGGCGAGATCGAGAGCGCCTTGAAGGTCGTCACCCGCAGCGAGGAGACCTTCGACCTGACGGTGGCCGGGCGCACCGACGCCGGCGTGCACGCCCGCGGCCAGGTCGCCCACGTGGACCTGCCGGTGGACCTCTGGGCCGCGCACGGCGACAAGCTGCTGCGCCGGCTGGCCGGCCGGCTGCCGGGGGACGTCCGGATCTACCGGCTGGGCGAGGCGCCGGCGGGCTTCGACGCCCGCTTCGCGGCGATCTGGCGCCGGTACGCCTACCGGGTCGCGGACCACCCGGGCGGGGTGGACCCGCTGCTGCGCGGGCACGTGCTCTGGCACGACCGCCCGCTCGACGTGGACCGGATGAACGAGGCCGCCGAGCTGCTGATCGGCGAGCACGACTTCGCCGCGTACTGCAAGAAGCGCGAGGGTGCCACCACCATCCGCACCCTGCTCGACCTGTACTGGGAGCGGGTGCCGGCGGACAGCCACACCGCGGGCGTGGCGGGCCCGCTGGCGGTCGCCACCGTCCGGGCGGACGCCTTCTGCCACAACATGGTGCGCGCCCTGGTCGGCGCCATGCTGCTGGTCGGTGACGGGCACCGGCCGGTGGAGTTCCCCGGTGAGGTGCTGGCCGGCGGGGTGCGCAACTCCGCCGTCAACGTGATCCGGCCGTACGGCCTGACGCTGGAGGAGGTCGGCTACCCGGCCGACGACCAGCTGGCGGAGCGGGGCCGCGCCGCCCGCCGGATGCGCACCCTGCCGGGGCAGCCCCGGCCGGCCGGAGGCTGAGGCCGGCCGCCGGCGGGGCACGGGGGAGCGCGGCGACCTAATCCGTTTGGGCCACAGGCCGTTCTCTTGGCAAAATCCGCCATATGGGACACGTCGAGATTTCGCACCTTGAGTACTACCTGCCGGACGGGCGGGTGTTGTTCGACGACGCGTCCTTCCGGGTGGGGGAGGGCTCCGCGGTCGCCCTGGTGGGCGCCAACGGGGCCGGCAAGACCACCCTGCTGCGCATGATCGCCGGGGACATCCAGTCGCACGGCGGCACCGTCACGATCAGCGGCGGGCTCGGCGTGATGCGCCAGTTCGTCGGCACCACCGGCCGGGAGGACCAGCGCGAGACGCCGGGCGCGCTGCCCCCGGACGCCTCGGTACGGGACCTGCTGGTCTCCGTCGCGCCGCCCAGGATCGCCAAGGCCGCCAAGGCGGTGGACGCGGCCGAGCTGGCGATGATGGCGCAGGACGACGAGAAGACCCAGATGGCGTACGCCCAGGCGCTCTCCGACTGGGCCGACGCCGACGGCTACGACTACGAGACCGACTGGGACGTCTGCACCACGGCGGCCCTGGGCATGCCCTTCGACCGGGCGCAGTTCCGCGGGCTGAACACCCTCTCCGGCGGTGAGCAGAAGCGGCTCGTGCTGGAGGCGCTGCTTCGCGGCCCGGAGGAGGTCCTGCTGCTGGACGAGCCGGACAACTACCTGGACGTCCCCGGCAAGCGCTGGCTGGAGGAGGCCATCAAGTCCACCTCCAAGACCGTGCTGTACATCTCGCACGACCGCGAGCTGCTCTCCCGGACGGCGGAGAAGATCATCGCCGTCGAGTCCGGGTTCGGCGGCGGCGGCAGCAGCGTCTGGGTGCACGGCGGCGGCTTCGACTCCTTCCACGAGGCCCGCAAGGAGCGCTTCGCCCGCTTCGAGGAGCTCGGCCGCCGCTGGGACGAGGAGCACGCCAAGCTGAAGAAGCTGGTGGTCAACCTCCGCCAGGCGGCCTCGGTCAGCCACGCCCTGGCCACCCGCTACGCGGCCGCGCAGACCCGGCTGAAGAAGTTCGAGGAGGCCGGCCGGCCGGAGGAGCCGCCGCGCGAGCAGAGCATCTCCATGCGGCTCAAGGGCGGCCGCACCGGTGTGCGTTCGCTCACCCTGGAGAACCTGGAACTGACCGGCCTGATGAAGCCCTTCGACCTGGAGGTCTTCTACGGGGAGCGGGTCGCGGTGCTCGGCTCCAACGGCTCCGGCAAGTCGCACTTCCTGCGGATGCTGGCCGGCGACGAGTCGGTGAAGCACACCGGCAGCTGGAAGCTCGGAGCCCGGGTGGTGCCCGGCCACTTCCGGCAGACCCACGCCCACCCGGAGCTGTTCGGGCGGACCGTCCGGTCGATCGTCGAGGAGGAGCACGCGCTCAGCCGCGGGGCCGCGATGGGCGCGCTGCGCCGCTACGAGCTGGACCGCCAGGAGGAGCAGAAGTTCGAGTCGCTCTCCGGCGGCCAGCAGGCCCGGCTGATGATCCTCAAGCTGGAACTCTCCGGCGTCACTGCGCTGTTGCTGGACGAGCCGACCGACAACCTGGACCTGGAGAGCGCCGAGGCGCTGCAGGAGGGCCTGGAGGCCTTCGAGGGCACCGTGCTCTGCGTCACGCACGACCGCTGGTTCGCCCGGAGCTTCGACCGGTTCCTGGTGTTCGGCTCCGACGGCCGGGTCTACGAGGCCCCGGAGCCGGTCTGGGACGAGACCCGGGTCGTCCGCGACCGCTGATCCGGCCCTGACCCCTGGGCCGATCCACCCCCGATCCACCCCCGGAGCAGACCCGGAGCAGACCCGGCGCAGGCCCGGTTTCCACCGGTTCCGGGGCCCGCGGGGAGCGCCCGCCCGCCGCCGCACACCCGGCCGCGGGCGGGCGTTTTTGACCCCCACCGATGCGGCCGGTAGGCTGGGCGCTTGTTGTGCGTATTGGCTCGCTCCATCTCACGTGAGAGGTCGGTACGCCGGAGACACCCGGCCGACGATCAGCGGCTCCCCTTGAATTGCGTCCAAGGCGAGCCAGGCTGTTCTTCTCGTTCAGGTGCTCCTGTCAGGACTCACTCACTGAAAAGCGAAGGCTACGACCGTGCGTACGTACAGCCCCAAGCCCGGCGACGTCCAGCGTCAGTGGCACGTCATCGACGCGACCGACGTCGTGCTCGGCCGCCTGGCCTCCCAGGCCGCCAACCTCCTCCGGGGCAAGCACAAGGCGATCTACGCGCCGCACGTTGACACTGGTGACTTCGTCATCATCATCAACGCGGACAAGGTGCACCTCTCGGGTAACAAGAAGACCCAGAAGCTGGCCTACCGCCACAGCGGTTTCCCGGGCGGTCTCCGCTCGGTGCGCTACGACGACCTCCTGGACAAGAACCCGGAGAAGGCCGTCGAGAAGGCCATCAAGGGCATGATCCCGAAGAACACCCTGGGCCGCCAGATGCTCTCGAAGCTGAAGGTCTACTCGGGCGACCAGCACCCGCACGCTGCCCAGCAGCCGGTGCCGTTCGAGATCACCCAGGTCGCGCAGCAGTAAGTCCGGCCACCAAAACCCCATCCCAATTAGCAGGAGCTGAGGAACACCGTGGCCGAGACCACTGAAACCCTTGAGGTCGACTTCGACGAGACCGTCGTCGAGGGCGAGTACACCTCCGAGGAGAGCTACACCTCCGAGTCGCTGGCCGGCCGCTTCGGCGAGGCCACCCCGGGCGCCGGCCTCGGCCGTCGCAAGGAGGCGATCGCCCGCGTGCGCATCGTCCCGGGCACCGGCGTCTGGAAGATCAACGGTCGCACCCTGGAGAACTACTTCCCCAACAAGGTGCACCAGCAGACCGTCAACGAGCCCTTCAAGCTGCTTGAGCTCGACGGCCGCTACGACGTTGTCGCCCGCATCTCGGGTGGCGGCGTCTCCGGTCAGGCCTACGCGCTGCGCCTCGGCGTGGCCCGTGCCCTGAACGAGGCGGACGTGGACAACAACCGCGCCGCCCTGAAGAAGGCCGGTTTCCTGATGCGTGACGCGCGTGCCGTCGAGCGCAAGAAGGCCGGTCTCAAGAAGGCCCGCAAGGCGCCGCAGTACAGCAAGCGCTAGTCGCGCCCCCGGGGGTGCGTACCGCCCTGGTGGTGCGCGCCCCTGGAATGCGCTCATACGCCCCGGAGTACCTCGTGTACTCCGGGGCGTCGTGTTCCCCGGCCGTTGTGCGGCGGACGGGGGTTCAACAGGATGACTGCCAGCAGCGGCAATGGAGGACAGGACAGTGGGACGACTCTTCGGTACGGACGGCGTACGCGGTGTGGCCAACGAAGGCCTGACGGCCGAACTGGCCCTGGGCCTCTCGGTGGCCGCCGCGCATGTTCTCGGCGACGCGGGCGCTTTCGACGGGCATCGTCCGGTCGCTGTGGTCGGCCGCGATCCCCGGGCGTCCGGTGAGTTCCTGGAGGCCGCCGTCATCGCCGGCCTGGCGAGCGCGGGCGTCGACGTCCTGCGGGTCGGCGTGCTGCCCACGCCGGCCGTGGCCTACCTGACCGGCGCGCTCGGCGCCGACCTCGGCGTGATGCTCTCCGCCAGCCACAACGCGATGCCCGACAACGGCATCAAGTTCCTCGCGCGCGGCGGCCACAAGCTGGACGACCGCATCGAGGACGCCATCGAGGCGCACTACCACCGCTACCGCGAAGGCGCCGGCGAGGAGTGGAAGCGGCCCACCGGCGCGGCCGTCGGCCGGGTGCGCGAGTACACCGAGGGCTTCGACAAGTACGTCGCCCACCTGATCGGCGTGCTGCCGAACCGCCTGGACGGCGTCAAGGTCGTCATCGACGGCGCGCACGGCGCGGCCGCCCGGGTCGCCCCGGAGGCGTTCGCCCGGGCCGGCGCCGAGGTCGTCCACACCCTGGGGGCCGAGCCCA
Source organism: Kitasatospora herbaricolor (assembly GCF_030813695.1). NCBI lineage: Bacteria > Bacillati > Actinomycetota > Actinomycetes > Kitasatosporales > Streptomycetaceae > Kitasatospora > Kitasatospora herbaricolor. Next base: position 3,823,131 of record NZ_JAUSVA010000002.1, on the reverse strand, counting down.
CCGGCCTCAACATCAACGACGGCGTCGGCTCCACCCACCTGGACAAGCTGCGCGCCGCGATGACCGAGCACCGGGCCGACCTCGGCATCGCCCTCGACGGCGACGCCGACCGGTGCCTGGCCGCCGACGCCGACGGCAACGAGGTCGACGGTGACCAGATCATCGCCATCCTCGCGGTGGCCATGCGGGAGGCCGGCACGCTGCGCGGCAACACCGCCGTGGCCACCGTGATGTCCAACCTGGGCTTCAAGCTGGCCATGGAGCGCGAGGGCATCGACCTCGTCCAGACCGCGGTCGGCGACCGCTACGTGCTGGAGGAGATGAAGCAGCACGGCTTCGCCCTCGGCGGCGAGCAGTCCGGCCACGTCATCCTGCTGGACCACGCCACCACCGGTGACGGCACCCTGACCGGCCTGATGCTGGGCGCGCGGCTCGCCGCCACCAAGCAGCCGCTGGCCGACCTCGCCGCCGTGATGACCCGGCTGCCGCAGCTCCTGATCAACGTCAAGGGTGTCGACAAGAGCCGGGTGGACAGCTGCCCCGAGCTGACCGCCGCCGTCGCCGAGGCCGAGGCCGAGCTCGGCGGCACCGGCCGGGTGCTGCTGCGCCCGTCCGGCACCGAGCCGCTGGTCCGGGTGATGGTCGAGGCCGCGGACCAGGTGCAGGCCAAGGCCGTCGCCGAGCGGCTGGCCGAGGTCGTCCGCACCCACCTGGGCTGAGACGTCCGCACGCACCAGGGCTGAGACGCCGTCACCTGGGTGACCGTCACCCCGGACAACGGTCGGCGCCCCGCCGGAGATCCTCCCGGCGGGGCGCCGACCTCTGCACGGGGTGACCCGGACTCAGAGCTTGCGCAGCAGCGCCCTGCGGACCTTGTGGTCGGCGCCCTTCTGCAGGATCAGGGTGGCCCGGCCCCGGGTGGGCAGGACGTTCTCCACCAGGTTGGGCTTGTTGATGGTGCGCCAGACCTGACGGCCGTAGTCCATCGCCTCCTCCTCCGGCACCTCGGTGAAGCGGCGGAAGTAGGAGTTCGGGTTCTGGAAGGCGGTGTCCCGCAGCTTCTTGAACCGCGACAGGTACCAGTTCTCGATGTCGTCGGTGCGGGCGTCGACGTAGATCGAGAAGTCGAAGTAGTCCGCGACCGCGAGCCGGGTGCGGCCGTCGGTGCCGGGCAGGGCCGGCTGCAGGACGTTCAGCCCCTCGACGATCAGGATGTCCGGGCGCTCCACGGTGAGGCGCTCGTCCGGCACGATGTCGTACACCAGGTGCGAGTACACCGGGGCGGTGACCCGCTCCTTGCCGGCCTTCACGTCCGCGACGAACCGCATCAGCGCCCGCCGGTCGTACGACTCGGGGAACCCCTTGCGCGCCATCAGGCCGCGCCGGCGCAGCTCGGCGTTGGGCAGCAGGAACCCGTCGGTGGTCACCAGCTCGACCCGGGGGTGCTCGGGCCAGCGGGCCAGCAGGGCCTTCAGCAGCCGTGCGGTGGTCGACTTGCCGACCGCCACCGAACCGGCCACCCCGATGATGAACGGCGTGCGGGTGCGCTCGGTGTCCCCGGTGTCCAGGAAGGTGCCCACGGCCCCGCGCAGCTCGTGCGTGGCGTGGATGTAGAGGTTCAGCAGCCGGGACAGCGGGAGGTAGACGTCCCGGACCTCGTCGAGGTCCAGGGCGGTGCCCAGACCGCGGAGCCGTTCCACCTCCTCGGCGGTCAGCGGCAGCGGCGTACGCTCGCGCAGCGCGCTCCACTCGGCCCGGCTCAGGTCCACGTACGGGGACGGGGAGGGGCCGGGCGTGGCGGCGCCCCGCGTACAGAGTTCGGTCAGCACGTGCTCCATTGTGGGCCGTGCGGGCTCCCCGGCACGCTGTGGTGTCTGTCACGCGGGGTTTCGCACACGGGATGAGGCCACGCCTGGGCGGCCCTTATGCTGGCACGCATGTGCGGAATTGTTGGATACGTGGGCGCTCAGCCCGCTCTTGACGTAGTAATCGCAGGCCTGCAACGGCTGGAGTACCGGGGGTACGACTCCGCCGGTGTGGCCGTCCAGACCCTTGGCTCCGACGGGCAGTGGAGCCTCGCCACCGACAAGCGGGCGGGCAAGCTCGCCAACCTCGAGAAGTCGCTCGCCGAGACCCCTCTTCCCGGCGGCACCACCGGCATCGGCCACACCCGCTGGGCCACCCACGGCGGCCCGACGGACGCCAACGCCCACCCCCACCTGGACGACGCCGCCAAGGTCGCGGTCGTCCACAACGGCATCATCGAGAACTTCGCCCAGCTGCGGGCGGAGCTCGCCGAGCGCGGCCACACGCTGCGCTCGGAGACCGACACCGAGGTCGTCGCCCACCTGCTGGGCGAGGCCTACCAGGGTGACCTGGCGGAGGCCATGCGGGTGGTCTGCCGCCGGCTGGACGGTGCCTTCACCCTCGTCGCCGTGCACGCGGACGCCCCGGACGTGGTCGTCGGCGCGCGCCGCAACTCGCCGCTGGTGGTCGGGCGCGGCGTGGGCGAGAACTTCCTCGCCTCCGACGTGTCGGCGTTCATCGCGCACACCCGGGAGGCGCTGGAGCTGGGCCAGGACCAGGTCGTCGAGCTGCGCCACGACGCGGTGACCGTCACCAACTTCGACGGGACCCCCGCCGAGGTGCGCGAGTACCACGTCGACTGGGACGCCTCCGCCGCCGAGAAGGGCGGCTACGACTACTTCATGCTCAAGGAGATCGCCGAGCAGCCGAAGGCCGTCGCCGACACCCTCCTCGGCCGGATCGGCACCGACGGCCGGCTCACCCTGGACGAGCTGCGGATCGCCGACGCGGACCTGCGCGCCGTCGACAAGGTCGTCATCGTCGCCTGCGGCACCGCCTTCCACGCCGGCATGATCGCCAAGTACGCGATCGAGCACTGGACCCGGATCGCCTGCGAGGTCGAGGTCGCCTCCGAGTTCCGCTACCGGGACCCGATCCTGGACGAGCGGACGCTGGTCATCGCCATCTCGCAGTCCGGCGAGACCATGGACACCCTGATGGCGCTGCGGCACGCCCGCGAGCAGGGCGCCAAGGTGCTGGCGATCTGCAACACCAACGGCTCGACCATCCCGCGCGAGTCCGACGCGGTGCTCTACACCCACGCCGGCCCCGAGGTCGCGGTCGCCTCCACCAAGGCGTTCCTGACCCAGCTGGTCGCCTGCTACCTGGTCGCGCTGTACCTCGGCCAGGTCCGCGGCACCAAGTGGGGCGACGAGATCTTCGCCGTCATCAAGGAGCTCGGCGGCGCCCCGAAGGCGATCGAGCAGGTGCTGGAGACCATGGAGCCGGTCCGTGAGCTGGCCCGCTCGCTGGCCGACGCCAAGTCGGTGCTGTTCCTCGGCCGGCACGTGGGCTTCCCGGTGGCCCTGGAGGGTGCGCTCAAGCTCAAGGAGCTGGCGTACATGCACGCCGAGGGCTTCGCGGCGGGCGAGCTCAAGCACGGCCCGATCGCGCTGATCGAGGAGGGGCTGCCGGTCGTGGTGGTCGTTCCCTCGCCGCGCGGCCGGTCGATCCTGCACGACAAGATCGTCTCCAACATCCAGGAGATCCGGGCCCGCGGTGCGCGGACCATCGTGATCGCCGAGGAGGGCGACGAGGCGGTCGTGCCGTACGCCGACCACCTGATCCGCATCCCGGCCACGCCGGTGCTGCTGCAGCCGCTGGTCTCGACGGTGCCGCTGCAGGTCTTCGCCTGCGAGCTGGCCACCGCCAAGGGCCACGAGGTGGACCAGCCGCGCAACCTGGCGAAGTCCGTCACGGTCGAATAGTCCGTCCGGGCGCGTGCGCCCCTGCGGTGGAGGTGCCTGACTCCAGGGCCCTACCGCAGGGGCGCCGTGTCGAGCGCGAAGGAGAACGGCGCCGGCAGGTCCAGCGGCTTGCCGAACGGGACCTGGACGTGGGCGGTGTAGTCGCCGTCCTCCGGGGCGGCGAAGAGCGTGACGTTGCCGTCGGTGCGGTCGACCAGCAGGTAGCAGGGGATGTCGGCGGCGGCGTAGCCGAGGCGTTTGACACCCCGGTCATTGTCGGGACGAGTCGAGGTGTCCTCCAGCACGAGCCTGACGTCCGTCGGTTTCGACCAGGAATCCTGGGCACGGAAGTGTCCGACCGGGGCGACTGTGGCGTCAGGGATGAAGCGACCGTTCGGTGTGATCAGGCCTTTGCCTCCACTGACGTACAACTCCTCCGCTGCGTGGCGGGCGACAGCACGGGCGAACCGTGCGATCACGTCCTCGTGGTCACCGTCCGGCGGTGGGGTCACGACGATCTCCCCTTCGATGAGCTCGGCCTTGAAACCGGCCGGTGTCTCCAGCTCCAGGAACGCCTGGAGGACGTCGTCCTCGGTCAGGGGGTGCTCGACGGCGGGCATGGCGACCATGGCCTTTCTCCCTCCTGCTGGTCCGTGCCACGCGACACGGTAGGCGTACGGACCAGGGCGGGCGGGGGTTCGCAACGGCTCTCACCCGAAAGTGTGCCGTAAGGTCCGCGGCAGCGGGCCGCCGTCACCGCCGACGACACGGGCGGACGCACCGGCGGACGACACGGAGGAGTACCGGAGTGATCATCGGGATCGGCATCGACGTGGCCGCCATCGACCGGTTCGGTGCCGCGATGGAGCGCACACCCGGGATGGCGGAGCGGCTGTTCACCCCGGCCGAACTGACCCTCCCCTCCGGCGCCCGGCGCTCCCCGGCCTCGCTGGCGGCCCGGTTCGCCGCCAAGGAGGCGCTGGCCAAGGCCCTCGGCGCGCCCGGCGGACTGCACTGGCACGACGCCGAGGTGCACACCGAGCCCTCCGGACGGCCGGTCCTGCGGGTCACCGGGACGGTCGCCGCCCGCGCCGCCGAACTCGGTGTCGGGTCGTGGCACGTGTCGCTCAGCCACGACGCGGGCGTAGCGTCGGCGGTAGTGATCGCCGAAGGCTGAGCCGGCGGCGCCGAGCCCCTGGAGGCCGAGGAATGCGCCACGCACACACCGTCGAGCAGGTCCGGGCGGCCGAGGCCGCGCTGATGGCCCGGCTGCCGGACGGCACCCTGATGCAGCGGGCCGTCGCCGGCCTCGCCGCCACCTGCGCCCGGCTGCTCGCCGGAGCCCGCGGCAGGGTCTACGGCAGCCGCGTGGTGGTGCTGGCGGGCAGCGGCGACAACGGCGGTGACGCCCTGTACGCCGGAGCGCTGCTGGCCCGGCGCGGCGCCGCCGTCACGGCCGTCCTGCTCGACCCCGCCTGGGCCCACCCCGGCGGCCTCGCCGCACTGCGGGCCGCCCGCGGCCTGGTGCTGACGGACCAGGAGGCCGGCCTCGCCGCCTTCACCGGTGCCGACCTCGCCCTGGACGGGATCGTCGGCATCGGCGGCCGGGGCGGCCTGCGGCCCCCCGCACAGCCGTACGCCGCGGCGCCGCGGCCCGGCACGGTGGTCGCGGTGGACGTGCCGAGCGGGGTGGACCCCGACACCGGCGAGGTGCCCGGCGTGGCCCTGCGGGCCGACGTCACCGTCGCCTTCGGCACCCTCAAGCCGGGCCTGCTGATCGACCCGGGCGCCTCGTACGCCGGGGCGGTGCAGCTGGTCGGTATCGGGCTGGACCTGCCGCCGGCCGCCCTGACGGCCCTGCAGCACCCGGACGTGGCCGCGCTGCTGCCCCGGCCGGACACCGAGAGCGACAAGTACCGGCGGGGCGTGGTGGGCGTGGCGGCCGGCTCGGCCCGCTACCCGGGCGCGGCGCTGCTCGCGGTGGCCGGCGCGCTGCGCGGCGGCGCCGGCGCGGTGCGGTACGTGGGGACGGCGGCCGAGGAGGTGGTCCGGCGCTTCCCCGAGGTGCTGGTCACCGAGGGCGGCCCGGCGGGCGCCGGCCGGGTCCAGGCCTGGGTGGTCGGCCCGGGCGGCGGCGAAGGGGCCGAGCGGGCCCTGCGCGAGGCCCTGGCGAGCGACGTGCCCGTGCTGGTCGACGCCGACGGCCTGACCGAACTCGCCCGGCTCGGGCCCGCCGCCCTCGCCGGGCGCACCGCCCCCACCCTGCTCACCCCGCACACCGGCGAGGCCGCCCGGCTGCTGGCGGGCGCCGACCAGGGCCCGCCGCCGCAGGCCGACGGCCTGGCGGCCGCCCGGCTGCGCACCGCGTACCGGCTGGCCTCGGCCTACCGGGCGACGGCCCTGCTCAAGGGCTCGACCACGGTGGTCGCCGAGCCGACCGGAGAGGCCCGCGTCAATCCGACCGGCACCTCCTGGCTGGCCACGGCCGGCAGCGGCGACGTGCTGGCCGGGCTGGCCGGCTCGCTGCTGGCGGCCGGCCTGGCGCCGCTGGACGCCGCCTCGGCGGCCGCCTACCTGCACGGCCTGGCCGGCCGCCGGGCCGCGGGCCGCGGCGCGCCGGTGACGGCGACCGACGTGGCCCGGCAGCTGCCCGCCGTCTGGCGGGACGTCCACGGCGGCGCGGCGCAGGCCCGTCGGGGCGGGCGGGGCGGCGACCCGTACGCCCGGACGGACGCCCGGCCTGACCCGCAGCCGTACGCCCGGACAAACGTCCGGCGGCCCGCCGCGGGCAGCCGTCCAGGTGGGCGGCACTGATGGACGGCCCCTCCGGCGGGCGCCGCGCCGCCGGGGCGTTCGGCGGGCACCCGGCCCGGTCTGGGAGACTGACCCCGATGACAACTGCGAAGACGACCGGGCCGGCCACCGACACCGACGCCGACGGTCGACACCATCGGGCCGAGGCGACCGTCGACCTGGCCGCCCTGCGCGCCAACCTGGCCGCGCTGCGGGAGCGGACCGGCGGCCCCGCCGTGATGGCCGTGGTCAAGGCGGACGCCTACGGCCACGGCGCGCTGCCGTGCGCCCTGGCGGCCCTCGAAGCCGGCGCGAGCTGGCTCGGCACCGCCACGCCGGAGGAGGCGCTGGCCCTGCGGGCCGCCGGCATCGGCCCGGACCGGGCCCGCATCCTGTGCTGGCTCTGGACCCCGGGCGGCCCCTGGGAGCAGGCGCTGCGCGCCGACGTCGACGTCTCGGTCGGCGGGCAGTGGGCGCTGGACGAGCTGCTCGCCGCCGTCCGCGCCGGCGGCGTCCCCGCCCGGGTGCACCTGAAGGCCGACACCGGCCTCGGCCGGGGCGGCTGCCAGCCGCACGACTGGCCCGCGCTGGTCGCCGCCGCCCGCCGCGCCGAGGCCGAGGGCCTGCTCACGGTGGCCGGCGTCTGGTCGCACTTCGCGGCCGCGGACGAACCGGGCCACCCGTCCATCCAGCTCCAGCTGGACGGCTTCGCGGCCGCGCTGGCCCATGCCGAGGCCGCCGGGCTGCGCCCGGAGGTCCGGCACCTGGCGAACTCGCCGGCCACGTTGCTGCTCCCGCAGTCGCACTACGACCTGGTCCGGCCGGGCCTCGCGATGTACGGGCTGTCGCCCGTCCCGGAGGTCGGCGGGCCGGCCGACTTCGGGCTGCGCCCGGTGATGTCGCTGACCGCCCGGCTGGCCCTGGTCAAAGAGGTGCCTGGCGGGCACGGCGTCAGCTACGGCCACCACTACACGACCCCCGGCACCACCACGCTGGGCCTGGTGCCGCTCGGCTACGCCGACGGCATCCCGCGGCACGCCAGCAACACCGGGCCGGTGCAGATAGGCGGCAAGTGGCGCACGGTCGCCGGCCGGGTCGCGATGGACCAGTTCGTGGTCGACCTCGGCGGCGACGTCCCCGCCGTCGGGGACGAGGTGCTGCTCTTCGGCTCCGGCGAGCAGGGCGAGCCGACCGCCGAGGACTGGGCCCGGGCCTGCGGCACCATCTCGTACGAGATCGTCACCCGGATCGGCGCCCGGGTGCCGCGCCGCTACGTCGGCACCGTCCGGGGATGAACGCCGGGCGCTGAACGTCGAGGGACGGTCGTCGAGCGGTGACCGTCGAGAGATGAACGGGGAGAGATGAGCGAGGAGGGCGGGGGAAGCCCGATCGTGGCCGTGGCCCGGGCCGCCGAGACCGCTTCGGCCGGCGTCAGCCGGGCCGGGCTGATCGGCATCTCGGTCGGCGTGGTCGCGGCCGGCGCCGCGGCGGGCGTCGCGGTCGAGCGGCTGACGGTCGGCCGCGCCATGCGCCGCCGGGCCCGGGAGGCGCTGGACGCCACCGCCTCGTACGGCTCGCTGCGCGGGCGCCCGCGCACCGTCGCCGCCCCGGACGGCACCGAGCTGTACGTCGAACTGGACGGCAGCGGCTGGCCCGGCCCGGTGCAGGTGCACCCCGAGGAGCAGAAGGGCCCCAGACGCGGCTGGTTCGCCCGGCGGCGCGGCGAGGCGGGGCCGGTCGACCGCAGCGGACTGCCCGGACTGCTCGCCGGCTCCGGCGCCCTGGTGCGGGCCAGCAGCCGCCGCGGGTTCGGCGGCTCCGCCGCACCGGCCGGGGCACCGCTGACCGTGGTCTTCTGCCACGGCTACTGCCTCAGCCAGGACAGCTGGCACTTCCAGCGCGCCGCGCTGCGCGAGGGCATGCGGCTGGTCTTCTGGGACCAGCGCAGCCACGGCCGCTCCGAGCGCTCCCGGTCCTTCCTGGCCGGCGAGCCGGCCAGCATCGACCAGCTCGGCGGCGACCTCAAGGCCGTCATCGACGCCGTCGCGCCCGAGGGGCCGCTGGTCCTGGTCGGGCACTCGATGGGCGGGATGACGGTGATGGCCCTCGCCGACCGCCACCCCGAGCTGTTCCGCGAGCGGGTGGCCGGCGTCGCCCTGGTCGGCACCCTGGCGAGCGACTGGGACAGCGTCACCCTCGGTCTGCCGGCCTTCGGGGCGAAGGTCTTCCGGCGGGTCGCCCCCGGGATGATGAAGCTGCTCGGCCGCCAGGTCGAACTGGTCGAGGCCACCCGGCGGTTCGGCGCGGACTTCGCGGCCGTCTTCTACCGCCGGTTCTCCTTCGGCACCCAGGACGTCGACCCCGGCGTGGCCCGGTTCGCCGAGCAACTGCTGGACGCCACCCCGATCGACGTGGTCGCCGAGTTCTACCCGGCCTTCGGCCGGCACGACAAGCACGCCGCGCTGGCCGCCATGCGCGGCATCCCGGCGCTCGTCCTGGCCGGCACCAGGGACCTGCTCACCCCGCCCGCCCACAGCGAGGCGATCGCCCGGGAGCTGCCGGACGCCGAACTGCTGCTGGTGGAGAACGCCGGTCACCTGGTGATGCTGGAGCGCCCCGAGCTGGTCGACCGCCGGCTGGCCGCGCTGCTCCAGCAGGCCGTCGAGTACGCCGGCGCGGCGCCGCTGCCGCCGTCCGTCCGGGAGGCCGGGCAGCCCGAGTGAGCCCGCGGCGCCCGGTCCGGCGCCCGGTCCGGTTCCGGGCCGACGCGGACCGGCCCGCGGATGTGGCACCGTAGCGGTGGCGCTCGACCGGCGGCGCCGCACGGATCCGAAGGGCATGACACGCGCATGGGCTCGCACGCCACTCTCACCGTTCCCACCCCCGAGCGGATGGGCCGGCTCGGCCGCGAACTGGCCGGGCTGCTGCGCCCGGGGGACCTGGTGCTGCTCTCCGGCGAACTGGGCGCCGGCAAGACCACGCTGACCCGCGGCCTGGGGGAGGGGCTCGGGGTGCGCGGCGCCGTCACCTCGCCGACCTTCGTGATCGCCCGGGTGCACCCGTCCCTGGTCGGCGGCCCGGCGCTGGTGCACGTGGACGCGTACCGGCTGGGCGGCGGCCTGGACGAGATGGAGGACCTCGACCTGGACGTCTCGCTGCCGGAGTCGGTGGTGGTGGTCGAGTGGGGCGAGGGCAAGGTCGAGCAGCTCTCGGAGGACCGGTTGGAGGTGCGGATCGAGCGCGCCCTCGGCGGCGCCGCGCACGCCGGCCCGGACGGGACGCCGGCCGCCGAGGAGGAGGCCGGGGACGACGCGGACCCGCGCCGGGTGGTGCTGACCGGGCTCGGCCGGCGCTGGGACACGGTGGAGCTGGCGGCGCTGGCGGAGGACTGACCGCCGGGCGGGTTGCGACGGGCAGGGTTCCGACAGGCTGTCGGGAAGATGTTGCGGCCGGGGTGCCGGGCGTGGTGGGATGGGTGCTGCGGTTAGGTCTGCCTAACTAGGGAGGCGCCATGTCGAGCACCACCCCCGCCCCGGATCGCGCGTCGCGTGACCGGGCCGGCGAGCCCGCCCGTCCTGCCTCCGGCCAGGGCCGACGCCCTGACGAGGCCGCGGCCGCCGCACCCCTGCCCGGGGTCGCGATGCGTACGCTGCTGGCCTCCTGCGCCGCCGCCGAGGCCGTGTCCACGCCGCCCGGGCGCCGCGGGGAACGGCGTACCGCCGCCTGACCGCACCCGTCCCGCCCCGGCCCCCGGGATCCCACGGGCCGGCACCCGGCCGGAGCATGCTCGGACGGTGAGGACCGGTCTCAGGCGACGACCACGACCTTGGTCCCGTTCGGCGCGAAGTCCCAGAGCAGCTGGCCGTTCTGCCGGCTCTGCCGGATGCCGCCGGTCTTCACGGCCGGGTCGGGCGTCGGCAGCGCGCCGTCCTGGGCCGCGCTGAAGCCGAAGACGATGCCGTTCTGCTGGGCGAACAGCACCACGTGCTCGATCTGCTTGCCGTCGGTGCCGGTGGTGGTGGGCCGCCGGCTGTAGACGGTGTAGCTGCCCGCGGTCGGCTCGACCGAGCCCGGCGTCACCGTGAAGGCCGCCACGACCTGCGGCGTCTTCTTGGGATCGACCAGCCAGACGGTGTGCGTCCCGAGCGAGTACACCACCCGCAGGCCGGTGCCCGAGGTGGCGGGCAGCGCGGGGATCGTCGGTGTGGCGGAGGCGGTCGGCGCCGCGGTGGAGGCGGAGGGGCCGGGGGAGGCGGTGCTCGCGGTCGGCTTCGGCGGCCCGCCGGCCCGGTCCACGGCGCCGTTGGCCTGGAAAGCCAGCAGGCTCACCAAGGCCAGAGCCCCCAGGGTCAGCCCGGTGACCACCACTCCAGGACCCATCTTCGCCACGTGTGCTCCCACCGCTGTCCGGAACCGTCGGCCCCAATCGTGCCAGGTCCGCCGGGCGCGCCCGCACCGATCCGGACGTGTGTTCCGTCCTGGCACGGAAATCCGGCCGGCGGGAGCGACGAGGACCGACCCGCGGGACCGACGGAGGCCGACCCGCGGGACCAACTAACCTGGACCCGTGCTGCTGCTCGCGTTCGACACCGCAACCCCCGCCGTCACCGCGGCCGTCCACGACGGCACGGCCGTCCTCGCCGAGACCTTCACGGTCGACGCCAGACGCCACGGTGAGCTGCTCCTGCCCGCCGTCGACCAGGTGCTGCGGGAGGCCGGCGTCGACAAGCACCGGCTGACCGGCGTCGTGGTGGGCGTCGGGCCCGGCCCGTACACCGGCCTGCGGGTCGGCCTGGTCACCGCCGCCGCGCTCGGCCACGCGCTCGGCCTGCCCGTGCACGGCGTCTGCACCCTCGACGCGATCGCCCACCAGGCTCGCGCCGAGGGCCTCGCCGGGCCGTTCACCGTCGCCACCGACGCGCGCCGCAAGGAGGTCTACTGGGCCTCGTACGACGCCGACGGCGCCCGGACCGCCGGCCCGGCGGTGGACCGCCCGGCCGAGCTGACGCCCGGCCCGCGCTCGGTCGGCGCCGGCGCGCTGCTCTACCCGGACGGTTTCCCGGGCGCGACCGGCCCCGAGCACGTGTCGGCCGGCGCGCTGGCCGCCTTCGCCGCCGCCGAGCTGGCCGCCGGGCGGGAGCTGCTGCCCTGCGTCCCGCTGTACCTGCGGCGCCCCGACGCGCAGGTCCCCGCCGGGTACAAGGCGGTGCTCCCGGCGTGACCCCCGGCCCGAACGGCGCCGCCGGCCCCGGCGGGACCACCCTGCGACCCATGCGCTGGTGGGACATCGCCCCGGTGATGGAACTGGAACTGCGGCTCTTCCCCGAGGACGCCTGGTCCACCGGCATGTACTGGTCCGAGCTGGCCGAGACCCACCCCGGCGGTACCCGCCACTACACCGTCGCCACCACCCCCGACGGCGCCGTGGCCGGCTACGCCGGCCTGATGGTGGTGGCCGGCGAGGGCGACGTGCAGACCATCGCCGTCGACGAGCCGCTGCAGGGCGCCGGCCTCGGCGCCGTGCTGCTCGCCGACCTGATCCGGGAGTCCGCCCGGCGCGGCTGCACCGAACTGCTGCTGGAGGTGCGGGTGGACAACCCGCGCGCCCAGCGCCTGTACGAGCGTTTCGGGTTCGAGCCGGTCGGCATCCGGCGCGGCTACTACCAGCCCGCCGACGTGGACGCGCTGGTGATGCGCCTCGACCACCCGAGCACCGATCCGAAGACCGACGTGATGAAGGACCCCCGCCATGGCTGACGAACCGCTCGTCCTCGGCATCGAGACCTCCTGCGACGAGACCGGCGTAGGCATCGTCCGCGGTACCACCCTGCTCGCCGACGCCGTCGCCTCCAGCGTCAACGACCACGCCCGCTTCGGCGGCGTGGTGCCCGAGATCGCCAGCCGCGCGCACCTGGAGGCGATGGTCCCGACCATCCAGCGGGCGCTGGACACGGCCGGCGTCAAGGCCTCCGACCTGGACGGCATCGCCGTCACCGCCGGGCCCGGCCTGGCGGGCGCCCTGCTGGTCGGGGTCAGTGCCGCGAAGGCCTACGCCTGGGCGCTGGACAAGCCGCTGTACGGGGTCAACCACCTCGCCTCGCACATCTGCGTGGACCAGCTGGAGCACGGCCGGCTGCCCTCGCCCACGATGGCCCTGCTGGTCTCCGGCGGGCACTCCTCGCTGCTGCTCAGCGAGGACATCACCAGCGACGTCCGCCCGCTCGGCGCGACCATCGACGACGCGGCCGGCGAGGCCTTCGACAAGGTCGCGCGGGTGCTCGGCCTCGGGTTCCCCGGCGGCCCGGTGGTCGACCGGATGGCCCGCGAGGGCGACCCGAAGGCGATCGCCTTCCCGCGCGGGCTGAGCGGCGCGAAGGACCCGGCGTACGACTTCTCCTTCTCCGGCCTGAAGACCGCCGTGGCCCGCTGGGTCGAGGCGAAGCGCCGGGCCGGCGAGGACGTCCCGGTCGCGGACGTCGCGGCCTCCTTCCAGGAGGCGGTCACCGACGTGCTGACCCGCAAGGCCGTCAAGGCCTGCAAGGACAGCGGCGTGGACCACCTGATGATCGGCGGCGGCGTGGCCGCCAACTCGCGGCTGCGCGAGATGGCCCAGCAGCGCTGCGACAAGGCCGGCATCCGGCTGCGGGTGCCGCGTCCGGGCCTGTGCACCGACAACGGCGCGATGGTCGCCGCGCTCGGGTCCGAGATGGTCTGGCGGGGCCGTACGCCGTCCTCCGCCGACCTCTCCGCGGACTCCTCGCTGCCGGTCACCGAGGTGCACGTGCCCGCGGCCGGACCGGCCGGCGGCGGGCAGGGCGGGCAGCAGGCCGACCTGCACGGCGACGTCCACGGCCAGGCCTACCGGGCGCTCGGCGGCGGCCGGTGACCGTCGCCGCGATGTGGGAGGCCCGGGCGGCCGACGGCCGGGCCGCCGAGCTGGCCGCCTGGGTGCACGGCACCGCGCTGCCCGCGCTGCGCGGCTCCGCGGGCCCGGTCCGGGCCGAGGTGCTCGCCGCGCCGGGCGGCCGGGTGCTGCTGATCACCTGGTGGGAGGGGGCCCCGGTGGCGGTCGCCGACCCGCCCGCGGACCTGCTCGCCCGGCCGGTCCACCGCTGGGAGTTCACCAGCCAACACGTCGAGTAGCGCCCTGCGGGGGGAACCGGTCGCCGGCCGGTAGCGTGCTTCCTGGGAGTCTGCTGAACGATCTGGGGGGCACGGCGCGGTGGAGCGGTACGGCTGGAACAGGACGAGGACGTACGCGGCGGGGGCGCTGGCGCTGACCGCGCTGGTGGCCGGCTGCGGGAGCGCCGCCCCCGAGGTGCCGAGCGGCCCGCCGGCCACCGGAGCGGGCTCGCCGGCCGCCTCCCGGCCGCCGGCGCCGACCCGTGGCGACCCGGCCTCGCCGGCCGCCGACGCGGCCGTCGCGGTCTGGGCGAAGTGGAACCTGAAGCCACTGCCGCCCGCCCCGGCGCCGCCCGCGGACAAGCCGCTGAAGCTCACCGCCACCGGCGCGGTGCCGGTCTTCAGCGAAGTCCCGACCTCCGACAAGGTCGTCTTCGTCACCCTCGACGACGGCGCCGAGAAGGACCCGAAGTTCGTCGAGATGCTCACCGACCTCAAGGTGCCGGTCTCGATGTTCCTGACCCGCGACATCGTCAAGAACGACTACGGCTATTTCAAGCCGTTGAAGGCCCTCGGCAACCACATCCACAACCACACCACCGACCATCCGGCGATGAGCACCAAGCCGGCCGAGGTCCAGAAGTCCGAGGTGTGCGACGCGCAGGCCGCGCTCACCCAGCAGTACGGCGTGGCCCCGATGCTGTTCCGCCCGCCGTACGGCGACGGCGCCCACACCCCCGCGCTCAACACGGCGGTCCAGCAGTGCGGGCCCAGGGCGATCGTGCTCTGGCGGGAGTCGATGCAGATCCACGACATGCAGTACCAGGCGGCCGACAAGAAGCTGAAGCCCGGCGACATCATCCTCGCCCACTTCCGGGGCCCCAAGGACCTCAAGGGCGAGACGATGACCCAGATGTTCGGCGAGCTGCTCGCCCGGATCCAGGAGCAGGGCTTCGCGGTGGCCCGCCTGGAGGACTACATCAAGCCACCGGCGTAGCCGGCGGGCCGGCCGGGCGGGGCGGGCCCGTGCCGCCCTTGCTACCCGCCGGCGGCCGGCCGGCCGATCATCATCAGGTGCCCGTCGCCGACCCGGGACAGGATGACGGTCGCGGTCGCCGGCCCCTGGGGCTTCAGCTTCTGCCGCAGCTCCTCCGGGGTCATGGAGAGGCCGCGCTTCTTGATCACCACGGTGCCGACGCCGCGTTCGCGCAGCAGCGCCCTGAGCTTCTTCACGTTGAACGGCAGGACGTCGGTGAGCTCGTAGGCGTGCGCGTACGGGGTGGCCACCAGCTGGTCCGAGGTCAGGTAGGCGATCATCGGGTCGATCAGCCGGCCGTCCACCTGCCCGGCCACCTCGGCGACCAGGTGGGCCCGGATCACCGCGCCGTCCGGCTCGTAGAGGTAGCGCCCGACCGGCCCGGCCGGCGGGTCCGGCAGGGTGCCGCCGGCCAGCGTGCGGTCGTGCGGCAGCAGGGTCGCCCGGTGCGGCTGCCCTGCCCCGGTGCCGAACCAGAGCACCGCCTCCTTGACGTCGCCGTGGTCGGAGACCCACTCGGCCTCGGCGTCCTCGGGGACCAGCTCGTGCGGGATGCCCGGGGCGATCTTCAGCGCGCCGAAGGGCGTCCGCCGGGCCGCCTCGATCGCCCAGGACAGCGGCGGCGAGTACGCCTCGGGGTCGAAGACCCTGCCCTTGGTGGTGCGCCGCGCGGGGTCGGTGAACACCGCGTCGAAGCCCGTCACGTCCACCTCGGTGACGTCCGCGCAGCGCACCTCGATCAGCTCGGCCAGGCCCAGCGCCGCCGCGTTCGCCCGGGCCGCCGCGCAGGCGGCCGGGTCGCGGTCGACCGCGAGGACGAAGATCCCCTGCCGGGCCAGCGCCACGGCGTCCCCGCCGATCCCGCAGCACAGGTCGGCCAGCCGCCGCACGCCCAGCGCGGCGAAGCGCTTCGCCCGCCACTCGGCCACGCTGCGCCGGGTGGACTGCTCGACGCCGTTCGGCGTGAAGTACATCAGGTCCGCGTCGTCGCCGAACTTGGCCCGCGCCCGTTGCCGCAGCCGGGCCTGGCCCAGCGCGGCGGAGACCAGCTCCGCCGGGTGGTCGCGGCGCAGCCGGGTGGCCAGCGTCAGCTCGTCGCCGGGCGCGTAGCAACGCAGCTCGGCGAGCAGCGACTGCCCCTCGGGGGTCAGCAGGGCCTGCAGGTTCTCGGTCTCCACCCGCCCATTCTCGCCGCTCGGGGCGGGGTGGCGGGAGCTCGGGGCGGCGACGGGGGCGGCGGTCGGAGGGAAGGGCGGCGGGGTGTTGGACACCGGCGGCTCGACCGGCGCCCGACCCCGCCGGGCCGGTGCGGTGACGCGGGTGGGTGCGGAGCGGGGGTCCGGGGACGCGCTGCAGGCCCTCGCCGGACCGGCGGTCCGCACCCGGCCGATCCGTACGGGCTTGCGACTCCGAGAATCTTCCGGCCGCGCCGTTGGCACTCTGGTTGACTGAGTGCTAACCGCGGCCTATGGTCAGTCCTGGCACTCCCCACCGGGTGAGTGCTAACACGGTGAAGCGTGTCTGACCCCCGCGACGGCAGGCACGCAGGCACCACAACTACCTGTTAGACAACCCCGTAATCTCCGAAGGGGAGCTCGGACGTGACCACCAGCAGCAAGGTTGCCATCAAGCCGCTCGAGGACCGCATCGTGGTCCAGCCGCTCGACGCCGAGACCACCACGGCCTCCGGCCTGGTTATCCCGGACACCGCCAAGGAGAAGCCCCAGGAGGGCGTCGTCCTGGCCGTCGGCCCGGGTCGCTTCGAGGACGGCCAGCGTCTTCCGCTCGACCTCGCCGTGGGCGACATCGTCCTGTACTCGAAGTACGGCGGCACCGAGGTGAAGTACAAGGGCGAGGAGTACCTCGTCCTCTCGGCCCGCGACGTCCTCGCGGTCATCGAGAAGTAAGACCTCACGGGCCCGCGGGCCCGTATCCGCCCGCCCCGGATCCGTGTCTTCACCGACAGGGGCCCGGGGCGCGGCTGTTGGCTCACGCATTCAGTAACCCTGAGGGAAACGGGAACATGCCGAAGATTCTGCAGTTCGACGAGGACGCCCGCCGCTCGCTGGAGCGCGGCGTGAACAAGCTGGCCGACACGGTCAAGGTGACCATCGGTCCCAAGGGCCGCAACGTCGTCATCGACAAGAAGTTCGGCGCCCCGACCATCACCAACGACGGTGTCACCATCGCCCGCGAGGTCGAGCTCGACGACCCGTACGAGAACCTCGGCGCCCAGCTCGTCAAGGAGGTGGCCACCAAGACCAACGACGTCGCGGGTGACGGCACCACCACCGCCACCGTGCTGGCCCAGGCCCTGGTCAACGAGGGTCTGCGCAACGTCGCCGCGGGCGCCGGCCCGGCCGCCCTGAAGAAGGGCATCGACAAGGCCGTCGCGGCCGTCTCGGAGCACCTCCTCTCCATCGCCCGCGAGGTCGACGGCAAGGACGACATCGCCGCCGTCGCCGGTCTCTCGGCGCAGGACTCGCAGGTCGGCGAGCTCATCGCCGAGGCGATCGACAAGGTCGGCAAGGACGGTGTCATCACCGTCGAGGAGTCGAACACCTTCGGCGTGGAGCTCGACTTCACCGAGGGCATGCAGTTCGACAAGGGCTACCTGTCGCCGTACTTCGTCACCGACGCGGAGCGTCAGGAAGCGGTCCTGGAGGACCCCTACATCCTGATCAACCAGGGCAAGATCTCCTCCATCCAGGAGCTGCTCCCGCTGCTGGAGAAGATCCTGCAGGGCGGCGCCTCCAAGCCGCTGCTGATCATCGCCGAGGACGTCGACGGCGAGGCGCTGTCCACCCTCGTGGTGAACAAGATCCGTGGCACCTTCAACGCGGTGGCCGTCAAGGCCCCGGGCTTCGGTGACCGCCGCAAGGCCATCCTGGGCGACCTGGCCACCCTGACCGGTGCCACCGTCATCTCCGAGGAGGTCGGCCTCAAGCTCGACCAGGCCGGCCTGGAGGTGCTGGGCACCGCCCGTCGCGTCACCATCACCAAGGACGACACCACGGTCGTCGACGGTGCCGGTGACTCCGAGGCCGTCGCCGGCCGCGTCGCCCAGATCAAGGCCGAGATCGCCAACACCGACTCGGACTGGGACCGCGAGAAGCTGCAGGAGCGCCTGGCCAAGCTGGCCGGCGGCGTCTGCGTGATCAAGGTCGGCGCCGCCACCGAGGTGGAGCTCAAGGAGCGCAAGCACCGCCTGGAGGACGCCATCTCGGCGACCCGTGCCGCGGTCGAGGAGGGCATCGTCGCCGGCGGTGGCGCCTCCCTCGTGCACGCGCAGAAGGTGCTCGACGGCAGCCTGGGCCTGACCGGCGACGAGGCGACCGGTGTCGCCGTCGTCCGCAAGGCGCTCGCCGAGCCGCTGCGCTGGATCGCCCAGAACGCCGGCCTTGAGGGCTACGTCATCACCCACAAGGTCGCCGAGCTGGAGGCGGGCTTCGGCTACAACGCCGCCACCGGCGAGTACGGCGACCTGCTGAAGGCCGGCGTCATCGACCCGGTCAAGGTCACCCGCTCCGCGCTGGAGAACGCCGCCTCGATCGCCTCGCTGCTGCTCACCACCGAGACCCTCGTGGTGGAGAAGCCGGCCGAGGAGGAGGCCGGCGCCGGTCACTCGCACGGCGGCCACGGCCACTCGCACTGACACCTCACGGTGACCGGAGGCCCGGCCGCGCCCTCAGGGCGCGGCCGGGCCTCCGGCGTGCTGTTCCAATGTTCAACCACATATCACAAGAATTTTGCGAGCAACAAAGAATGCCTTATAACTGAGGCATGATCGAGGCCCGCCACCTGCGCGTCCTGCGTGCCGTCGCCCGCACCGGCTCCTTCTCCGCCGCCGCCCGCGAGCTGGGCTGCACCCAGCCCGCCATCAGCCAGCAGATGAAGGCCCTGGAGAAGTCCGTGGACACCCCGCTGGTGGTCCGGGCCGGCCGGGGCATGCAGCTCAGCGAGGCCGGCCGGGTGCTGCTCAAGCACGCCAACGGGATCCTGGCCGGGCTGTCGGCCGCCGAGGAGGAGGTCGCCGCCATCGCCGGCCTGCGGGCCGGGCGGGTGCGACTGGTGTCCTTCCCGACCGCCAGCTCCACGCTGGTGCCGCCCGCCGTCGCCCGGCTGCGCGCCAGCCACCCCGGGGTCCGGGTGTCGCTGGTCGAGGCGGAGCCGACCGAGTCGCTGGCGATGCTGCGCGGCGGCGAGTGCGAGGTCGCGCTGGCCTTCCGCTACCCCGACTCGCAGGGCGGCCTGGCCGTCCCCTCCCCGCACAGCACCCCGCGCGAGGCGCGCGCCGAGGCGACCCTGGAGGCGGCGGCCGCGGCGGCCGCCAACGACTGGTCCGACCTGGTGGTCCGGCCGCTGCTGGACGATCCGCTGGTCGGCCTGCTGCCGGCCGGCCACCCGCTGGCCGGCCGGTCCGGCGGCGCGCCGGTGGACCTGGCGGAACTCGCCGGGGAGCAGTGGATCGCCGGCTGCCCGCAGTGCCGGGGCCACCTGGTGGAGCTCTGCGCGGGCGCGGGCTTCGAGCCGAGGATCGACTTCGCCACCGACGACTACCCGGCGGTGGTCGGCCTGGTCGCGGCCGGCCTCGGGGTGGCGGTGCTGCCGGGGCTCGCGCTGGACTCGGTGCGCCAGGAGGGCGTGTCGGCCGTCCAGGTGCGGGCCGCCTCGGGTGAACCGGCGCTGCGCCAGGTGGTGGCGCTGACCCTGCCTGACCTCGCCGAGGTGCCGGCGGTGGCCCTGATGCTCGACCGGCTGGCGGGCACCGCGGCCGGCCGCTGACCCCGGCCGCCGACCCTGGCTGCCGGGCCGGCCGGCGGGCGGCGGTGCTCCGGGCGGGCCGCGCCCGGGCGAGGTACGTCCGGCGGGTGCGCCCGTCGGGGCGGTGCGGGCCGGCGGCAGGGGTGGCCCGGCCGGCTGAGCAGGTGGGCGCCGTGGGCAAGCGGCGGGGAGGGGCGGGTGCGGCGGCGACGGGGGCCGGGGACGATCCGTCAGGCCGGCTGCCTGGGCGGCTGCGAGGCGGTCCTGGACCGCGGTCGTCCGGCGGGCGCTCGCGGCCGGGGCCGGTGGGCCGGGAGGTCTCCGGCAAGGTCTCCGGCAGGTCCGCGCCGGTTCTCCGGGGCGCCTGTCCGCCGATGGCGCTTCGCTTCGTCGCTCGGCGGTGCGGCTCCGTCCTGCGGTGCGGCTCCGTCCTGCGGCTCGGCCGTCCCGCGCGGAGGGTGTCGCGCGGCCGGGTCCGGTGGTGGCCGGCCCGGGTGCTCCGGTGCGCCGTGGCTACCGGCCGGCGGCACGGTGGGTGCCGGTCCGGGCGCCATGGAAACCGTGAAGAAACGTTTCTTCACGGCCGGTGTGTCGTTCTTCTAGCGTCGTACTCCCGAGGGCATGGTCAGCGGGACCTCGACCAGGCGGTTGCGCGAACGGCCCATCATCTCCTCGCGTTCGTCCTCGGTCAGGCCGCCCCACACGCCGTACGGCTCACGGACCGCCAGGGCGTGGGCCGCGCACTCGGTGCGTACCGGGCAGCGCATGCAGACCTCCTTGGCGCTGGCCTCGCGCGAACTGCGCGCGGCGCCGCGCTCGCCCTCCGGGTGGAAGAAGAGCGAACTGTCCACGCCTCGGCAGGCGGCGGAGAGCTGCCAGTCCCAAAGGTCCGCGTTGGGGCCGGGGAGGCGGGAAAAATCTGCCATGGCTCATTCCCTTCAAGGGCTCGTCGGCCCCGCGCCGGCCCGGGGATCGCTCGGCTCGGCTCGGCGGGGCTTCGGTGCGCTGGTGTGGACACCTGGAAATATGACTTAAGGCAACCTCATGGACAAGTCACCCACAGAGTGGCACAACAGTCAATGACCGTACAAAAGCTATAAAAACGGGCAAAGTGGGCATGTGGTTTGGCGGGCAGGGACGTGGCAATCGAGTGGCCGGTACGGGCGAGCGGGCCCGTACCGGCGTGCGCGTCGCGCGCCGACCGCGCACCAGCTGCAGAAAAGTGCGGCGCGCGCCCCGCGATGCGGCTGATCCGTAATGGGTTGGCCACGTACAGTGGTGGAGATGGCCCTGAAGGCCGTAACTCATTCGAGTGACGGTCGTTGGATGTGCGGAGGCGGTTAGCGGGCGCCGGACGTCGGGAACGATCGCGGGGAGAACCGGCGATCAGCACGAGGTCTGACGCCAATCGGCCGTGTCGGAGAGATTCGTACCAGCCAGGAGGCTCAACGTGACGCGGATCAGCAACGGAGGACGGTCATGACTTCCGTTCTCGTTTGCGACGATTCCCCGCTCGCCCGCGAGGCGCTTCGCCGCGCGGTCGCGACCGTACCCGGTGTCGACCGGGTCACCACCGCGACGAACGGTGAGGAGGTCCTCCGCCGCTGGGTGGCCGACCGCTCCGACCTCGTCCTGATGGACGTCCGGATGCCCGGACTCGGCGGCGTCGAGACGGTGCGGCGACTGCTGTCCGCCGACCCGGGCGCGCGCATCATCATGCTCACCGTCGCCGAGGACCTCGACGGCGTCGCCCTCGCGGTGGCGGCCGGGGCGCGCGGGTACCTGCACAAGGACGCCTCGCGCGCCGAACTGCGGGCCACCGTCACCCAGGCCCTCGCCGACCCGACCTGGCGGCTCGCCCCGCGCCGGCTGCGCAGCCCCGACATGGGTGCGGCGCCGACGCTGACGGCGCGTGAGATCCAGGTACTGGAGGGCATGAGCCACGGCCGCAGCAACGCGGAGATCGGCCGGGAGCTCTTCCTCTCCGAGGACACCGTCAAGACGCACGCCCGGCGGCTGTTCAAGAAGCTCGGCGCCTCGGACCGCGCGCACGCGGTGGCCCTGGGATTCAGGTGGGGTCTGGTCCGCTGACCGGGACCGGCCTGCCGCCCGCGGCACCCTCCTCGCGATTCCCCTCGCGCAGACGTGTGACGTTACGGTCCCGAGGTTGCACCATGGAGGAGTGGAGCACCTCGGGGACCAGCGGACAGGCACTGCGGCGGACGACGCAGCCGCAGGACACTCGGCGGACGGCGCGGCAGGCGGGACAACCGACGGCGGCGGGGCGGGAGGCGGCACGGTGGACGACGGCCCGGGGCTCGGCCCGCCGGTGCCCACCACGCCCGCGGGCGACCGGCCGGTACCGGGCGTGGCGGCGGCAACGCATAACGTTCCGGTGCACAACTCCGGACGCGGTGCCATGTTTTCCGGCCCGACCAGGCACCATGGACCGATGCGCGACGACGTTTCCACCGCTCCCGGCGGGGCGGACCCAGAGGAGGCCGGGCTCTCCGGCCCGGGTCAGGAGTCGCCGTACGCCGACGGCCTGCCGGAATCCGGCGCCGACACCGAGCCGGACGCGGGGCCGGAGACCACCGGGCCCACCGAGCGTCCGCCCGTTCTCGGCGCCGCCGGATCGCCGCTGATGGCCGACCTGGTCGCCGCCGCCGTGCGCGGCGAGGGTCCGGCCATCGACACGCTGCTGGCCTACGTCCACCCGCTGGCGCTGCGCTACTGCCGCGGCCGGCTGGTGCGGCTGCCCGGTGGCGCGCGCCACCACGTGGACGACATCGCCCAGGAGGTCTGCGTCGCGGTGCTCTGCGCGCTGCCGCGCTACCGGGACCAGGGCCGGCCCTTCGAGGCCTTCGTCTACGGGATCGCCGCGCACAAGATCGCCGACCTGCAGCGGGCCGCCATGCGCGGGCCGGGATCGACCGTGATCCCGCCCGACGACCTGCCCGAGCTGCCGGACGACGCCCTCGGCCCGGAGGAGCGCGCGCTGCTCAGCAGCGACGCGGCCTGGGCGAAGGAGCTGCTCTCCAACCTGCCGGCCCGTCAGCGGGAGCTGGTCCTGCTCAGGGTCGCCGCCGGACTGTCGGCGGAGGAGACCGGCGAGGTGCTCGGCATGTCGCCCGGCGCGGTGCGGGTCGCCCAGCACCGGGCGCTGAGCCGGTTGCGGGCCCTGGCGGAGGAGTCCTCCTGACCGCCGCGCCGCGGGCCGCGCGGGCGGGTCGGGCGCGGGCCGCGGAGTGAACGCGGCGTGATCGTACCGGCACGTACGGGCCGTGGAATCACTCACGTGTGACCGGTGTTGTCAAGGGGGCGCGAGTCGGCATTCCCGGTGCCAGTACCATGGGGTATCGGCGCCTGGGCTGGTCGCCAAAGTTTCGTGGGTGCGGACGGGGTTCTCCTGGAGGTTCCTCCAAGGCATCGAGCGTTTCGGCGGCCTGTGCCCGTGCCGGTGAGCGCGCGGGTGGGACGGCGCCGTACCCGGTTGTCCGTCCGCCCGTCGAAGGATCAGTGCGCCCCCACCCTCAGCCGGGCGCATTGCAGTTGAATTCGGCCGGCCACGGAAGGTAACCCCCAAGATGCCCATCAACGACGGCGTCAACGCCGCAGGCGTACCCGAGAAGTTCGCGATGCTCGGACTGACGTACGACGACGTCCTGCTGCTGCCCGGGGCCTCCGAGGTGCTGCCGAACCAGGTGGACACGTCCTCGCGGGTCTCCCGCAACGTGCGGGTCAACATCCCGCTGCTGTCGGCCGCCATGGACAAGGTGACCGAGTCGCGGATGGCGATCGCGATGGCCCGCCAGGGCGGCGTCGGCGTCCTGCACCGCAACCTCTCGATCGAGGACCAGGTCAACCAGGTCGACCTGGTCAAGCGCTCCGAGTCCGGCATGGTGACCGACCCGATCACGGTCGGCCCGGAGACCACGCTCGGCGAGGCGGACGCGCTCTGCGCCAAGTTCCGGATCAGCGGCGTGCCGATCGCCGACGAGTCGGGCCGGCTGCTGGGCATCGTGACCAACCGCGACATGGCCTTCGAGTCGGACCGCAGCCGCAAGGTCCGCGAGATCATGACGCCGATGCCGCTGATCACCGGCAAGGTCGGCATCTCCGGCGAGGACGCGATCGGGCTGCTGCGCCGCCACAAGATCGAGAAGCTCCCGCTGGTCGACGACGAGGGCCGGATCAAGGGCCTGATCACCGTCAAGGACTTCGTCAAGGCCGAGAAGTACCCGAACGCCGCCAAGGACGCCGAGGGCCGGCTGCTGGTCGGCGCCGCCGTCGGCGCCAGCGCCGAGGCCTTCGACCGCGCCCAGGCGCTGGTCGGCGCCGGCGTGGACTTCCTGGTGGTCGACACCTCGCACGGGCACAGCCACAACGCGCTGTCCTGGATCGCCAAGATCAAGGCCGCCGTCGGCGTCGACGTGGTCGGCGGCAACGTCGCCACCCGGGACGGCGCCCAGGCGCTGATCGACGCCGGTGTGGACGGCGTCAAGGTCGGCGTCGGCCCCGGCTCGATCTGCACCACCCGCGTGGTCGCCGGCATCGGCGTCCCGCAGGTCACCGCGATCTACGAGGCCGCCGTGGCGTGTCAGGCGGCCGGCGTCCCGGTGATCGGCGACGGCGGCCTGCAGTACTCCGGCGACATCGGCAAGGCGCTCGCCGCCGGCGCCGACACGGTGATGCTCGGCAGCCTGCTGGCCGGCTGCGAGGAGTCGCCCGGCGAGCTGATGTTCATCAACGGCAAGCAGTTCAAGTCCTACCGCGGCATGGGCTCGCTCGGCGCCATGCAGTCGCGCGGCCAGGGCCGCTCGTACTCCAAGGACCGCTACTTCCAGGCCGAGGTCTCCTCGGACGACAAGCTCGTCCCCGAGGGCATCGAGGGCCAGGTGCCCTACCGCGGCCCGCTCTCCGCGGTGCTGCACCAGCTGGTCGGCGGCCTGCGCCAGACCATGGGCTACGTGGGCGCCGCCACCGTCGCCGAGATGGAGAGCAAGGGCCGGTTCGTCCGGATCACCTCGGCGGGTCTCAAGGAGAGCCACCCGCACGACATCCAGATGACCGTCGAGGCGCCGAACTACACCAGCCGCTGAGCGCACCCCGCGCCGCGGACCCCGCGAGGCCCGCCACCGGCCGGTGGCGGGCCTCGCCCCGTGTCCGCCCGTTGACCGGCTGCGCCGTGGCGGTCCGCGGGTGCGGGATACTGGGGTCGGCCGGGGTGACCCGGCAGGTATGAGCAAAAAAACCGGAAGGGCTCGAAGTGACTGAGATCGAGATCGGGCGAGGCAAGCGCGGACGCCGGGCGTACTCCTTCGACGACATCGCCGTCGTCCCCAGCCGCCGTACGCGGGACCCGAAGGAGGTCTCGATCGCCTGGCAGATCGACGCCTACCGCTTCGAGCTGCCGTTCCTGGCCGCCCCGATGGACAGCGTGGTCTCCCCGCAGCAGGCCATCAACATCGGCCGGCTCGGCGGGCTCGGCGTGCTGAACCTCGAAGGCCTGTGGACCCGCTACGAGGACCCGCAGCCGCTGCTCGACGAGATCGCCGCGATCACCGACCAGGCCGCCGCGACCCGCCGGCTGCAGGAGATCTACGCGGCCCCGATCCAGGCCGACCTGATCGGGCAGCGCATCAAGGAGGTCCGCGAGTCGGGCGTCGTGACGGCCGCCGCGCTGTCGCCGCAGCGCACCGCGGAGTTCTCCAAGGCCGTGGTGGACGCCGGCGTCGACGTCTTCGTGATCCGCGGCACCACCGTCTCCGCCGAGCACGTCTCCGGCGCGGCCGAGCCGCTCAACCTCAAGCAGTTCATCTACGAGCTGGACGTGCCGGTGATCGTCGGCGGCTGCGCCACGTACACCGCCGCGCTGCACCTGATGCGCACCGGCGCGGCCGGCGTGCTGGTCGGCTTCGGCGGCGGCGCCGCGCACACCACCCGCAACGTGCTCGGCATCCAGGTGCCGATGGCCACCGCGGTGGCGGACGTCGCGGCCGCCCGCCGGGACTACATGGACGAGTCCGGCGGCCGGTACGTGCACGTGATCGCCGACGGCGGCGTGGGCTACAGCGGCGACCTCGCCAAGGCCGTGGCCTGCGGCGCGGACGCCGTGATGATCGGCGCGGCGCTGGCCCGGGCCACCGACGCCCCCGGCCGGGGCTTCCACTGGGGCATGGAGGCCGTCCACGAGGAGCTGCCGCGCGGCAAGCGGGTGGACCTCGGCACGGTCGGCACCACCGAGGAGATCCTCACCGGCCCGTCGCACACCCCCGACGGCACCATGAACCTCTTCGGCGCCCTGCGCCGCGCGATGGCCACCACCGGCTACTCGGAGCTCAAGGAGTTCCAGCGGGTCGAGGTCACGGTCAACTCGGCCCCGCAGCAGGGCTGACGACGACATGGGCAGGGCCCCGCCGGATCCGGCGGGGCCCTGCGCGTACCCGGGGGTCAGGCGCTGATCCGCCGGGTGAAGACGAAGCCCTCGAAGAGCGCGATCCCGTAGAACAACGCGTCCATCGGCCCCAGGACGGCCTTCCAGTCCTCCAGGGTGACGCTGAACTCCGGGCCGTACAGCTCGCCCAGGGAGGCGCCGGTGAGTTGGTGCAGGTACAGGCCGACCCCGAAGAACTGGCCGAGCAGCAGTGACAGCGCCGCCAGCAGGGCGCCGGCCACCGGGAGCACCGGGTTGCGGCCGCCCAGCTTGCCCAGCGGCCAGGCGACCGCCGCCGCCAGGCCGATGACCAGCCAGCCGAACTCGCGGTCCAAGGCCTTCATCAGGAACCCGTAGGCCAGCGCGCCGACCACCGCCGCGCCGAGCGCGGCCGCCAGCGCGGCGCCGGCGTTCGGCCGGCGGGGCGCGGCGGCCGGCAGCGGGGCGTACGCGTACGGTGCGGGCGCGCCGGGCATGCCGGGCGCCACGTAGCCGGCCGGGGCGTCGGGCTCGTACAGCGGGGCGGCGTAGTGCTGGGCGGCCGGGGCTGCCTTGCCGTCAGGGCCTGGCACGGATGCGGTCATGCGGGTTCCCCCCGGGGAAGTGTGGTGCGGCGCGGCGTCGAAGATAGCAGCGCCGATACGCGCTCGAACACCGGCTTTTGATTACGGGTCGGGCACAGAGCGCCGGTCGCGCAACGGCGTACGCCGGTGCGGGCCCCGGCCGGGCGGCCGCCCGGCCGGGGGCCGGGTGGTCGCGGGCCCCCCGGACAGGGGATGATGGAGGCTTGGCATGCGGAGCCCTACGCCGGGCCGATACGCCGTCACTTCGACCGCCAGCACCACATGGGGGAACTCTCCAAATGACCCAGGCGCAGGGTTCCACCGGCCGTCTCCTGGCCGGACGCTACCGGCTGGACGCGGTGCTCGGACGTGGCGGTATGGGTACCGTCTGGCGGGCCGAGGACGAGATGCTCGGCCGGGTCGTCGCGGTCAAGGAACTGCGGATGCACGGCGGTGTCGACGAGGAGGAGAAGCACCGCCTGATCGTCCGCACCCTGCGTGAGGCCAAGGCGACCGCGCGGATCCGGCACACGGCCGCGGTCACCGTCTTCGACGTGGTCGAGGAGGACGACCGGCCCTGGATCGTCATGGAGCTGGTGGAGTCCCGCTCGCTGGCCGAGGTGATCAAGGAGGACGGGCCGCTCACGCCGGTCCGGGCCGCCGAGATCGCGCTCGACGTCCTGGGCGTGCTGGTCGCCGCCCACAGCCACGGCATCCTGCACCGTGACGTCAAGCCGTCCAACGTGCTGATCGGCGAGGACGGCCGGGTGGTGCTCACCGACTTCGGCATCGCCAGCGTCGAGGGTGACGCCTCGGTGACCTCCACCGGCATGCTGGTCGGCGCCCCCTCCTACATATCGCCCGAGCGGGCCCGGGGCCAGAAGCCCGGGCCGCCGGCCGACCTGTGGTCGCTGGGCGGCACCCTCTACGCGATGCTGGAGGGCCGCCCGCCCTACGACCGTGGCTCGGCGCTCGCCACCCTGACCGCCGTGATGACCGAGGACCTGGCCGCGCCCGCCAACGCCGGGCCGCTGAAGCCCGTCATCGAGGGACTGCTGGAGAAGGACCCGGCCCGCCGCCTGGACGCCTCGCAGACCCGCGCGATGCTCCGCCGGGTGGTCGCGCAGGCCACCGTGAAGTCCGAGGCGACCACCCAGCAGGCGGTGCCGGTGGCCGGCACCGACCGCCCTGCCGCCGCTGCCGCTGCCGCTGCCGCCCCCGCTGCCGCCGCCCCGGCGGAGGAGCCGGGCACCCCGGCCGGCCCGGAGGCCCCCGCCGGCGGCGCCAAGCGCCCGGTGGGCGGGCTGCTCGGCACCGTCCGGGTGGGGAGCCGCTCGAAGGCGCCCGCGCAGGCGCCGGCGGAGCCGGAGCGGCCCGCCGCCACGCCGGCCGCCGCCGTCGGTACGGCTGCCGCTGCCGGTGCTGCCGCCGGGGCCCCGGCGGCCGCGCCGGGGGCCGGCCAGTGGTCCGCCGGCGAGACGGTCAGCGCCCGGCCGGGCGCCCGGCTGGTGCGGGCCGTCGGCGGGCGCCGGCGGGCGGTGATCCTGGCCGTGGTGCTGGCGCTGCTGCTGATCGCCGGCGTGGTGCTGGCGCGGACGCTGGGCGGCTCCGAACAGAACGACGCGGGCAAGGGTGGCGGCCGGAACGGCGCCGCCGCCACCGCGGGCGGCGCCAACCCGCCCGCCCCGGCCGGCGACACGGCCTCCGGCGAGCCCGCGGGGAGCCCGCCGGCGGCGCAGAGTCCGGCCCCCGGGGCCTCCTCCCAGGACGCCGGGCCCGGCCCGGCCCGGACCACCCCGGCCGGCGAGCCGCAGGCCTCTCGCTCCGCGGGCCCGGTGGCCGCGACCACGCCGGCGGCGCCGGCCGGCCCCGCCGTCCCGGCCGGCTACCACGAGCACAAGGACGCCGCCGGGTTCAGCATCGTGCTGCCGGACTGGCTGGCCGACGCGGGCGAGGACTACGACCACACCAGCCGCAAGTTCGAGGGCCAGGGCCTGAAGCTGGTCGTCGACTGGACCCAGCCGGGCGGCGCCAGCGCCCTGGCCGACTGGCAGAGCGCGGAGTCCGGCCAGCGCGGCGGGTACCAGCGCGTCGCCCTGCAGGCCATCACCTACCGGCAGTGGACCAACGCCGCCGACTGGGAGTGGACCTTCAACAGCAGCGGCGGCACCCGGATGCACTCGCTCAACCGCGGCTTCGTCACCGGCGGCGGCAAGTACGGGTACGCCCTCTACTGGACGACCACGGACGCCGCCTGGGCCGCGCCCGGCAACGTCCAGGCACGCCAGACCGGCTTCGACAGCTTCCAGCCCGCGCCGTAGCCGCGCAGTCGTTCAGCCGAGCAGGCGCTGCTTGGCCCGGCTGAACTCCTCCTCGGTCAGGGCGCCGGCGGTCCGCAGGGCGGCCAGCCGCTCCAGCCGGTCGAGCAGGTCCTCGCCGTCCGCGGCGGCGGCCGGGGCGGCCGAGGCCGGGGCGGGGGCTACGGGCGCGGCGGCGGCCAGGGCGGCCTCGTAGGCGCTCCTGGCAGCAGCGGCACCGGCCCGGAGCCGCTCGGCGAAGGGTTCGGCCTTGACCACGTCCTCGAAGCGGTGGGCACCGGTGAGCGCCACCACCTGCAGCACCTCGCCGTTGAACGTCGTCCGGCTCACCCGCACCTCGGTGACCGCCTCCAGCGGAACCGGCAGCGGGGGCTTGCCGTCCTTGAGGAAGAGCAGCCGGTGGGTGGTCAGCACCAGGGTGCCCTTGCGGAAGTGGTCGGGGTGTCGGGCGGCGGTTGCCGCCACCGGCCTCTCACCGGGTGCGATGGTGGCCTCGACGGTCCGCACGGCCGCGGCCCGGCGGTCGCCGCTGCCGTCCCCGGCCACGTCGAAGGCCACATCGATGAGATCGGTCCAGTCCATGGACCGAGCGTACCCACGTGGGGCACGTACGCTGGCGGTGACGAGAGGATCAGCATGCTGGCGGGCCCCGGGCAGGTGTTGGCAGGGCGGTACCGGGTGACGGACCGTCCGGAGTACCTGCGGGTGCTCGCGCAGGACGAACAGAGCGGCACCTCGGTGCAACTGACGGGGCTGGAGCTGCCCGGACTGCTGACCGCCGTGGACCCGGCGTACGGCGAACCCGGCTACGGCGAGCCGGTGCACGGCGACCCGGTGCCCGCTCAGGGCGAGCGGCTGGTCCGTCGGGTGGCCGCGGTGGCGGCCGGCGTGCCCAAGCATCCGCGGCTGCTCGGCGGCGCCGGGGCCTTCGTGGACGACGAACTGCTCTGGACGGTCGAGGAGTGCCCGGCCGGCGTCCCGCTGGCCGCGCTGCTGGAGGACGGGCCGGTGCCGCCCTACCGGGTGGCGGAGCTGGCGGCGGACCTCGCGGGAGCACTGCGGGCGCTGCACGAGGCCGGTCTGACGCACGGAAACGTTTCGGTCGACACGGTGCTGGTCTGCGAGGACGGCGCCGCCCTGCTCGGCGGGCTGGACGCGGGCGTGGCGCTGGAGGCGCTCTGCGAGGAGCTGGGCGGCCCGGCCGGCCGGCGCCGGTACGAGGTGCGTGCCGGACTGCTCGGCCCCCGGACCGAGCGCTGGCCGATGGACGGCGGCCCGGCCGGCGACTGCTGGGCACTGGGCGTCCTGCTGTTCCGGCTGCTCAACGGCGCCGCGCCGTACCCCGAGGACGACCTGGCGACGCTGCTCGGCGCCGTCCGGGACGACCGGCGGGCCTCCACCCACGGGTGCGGCCCGCTCGGGCCGCTGGTCGAGCGGCTGCTCCAGCCGGACGCGGCGCTGCGGCCGACGGCCGTGCAGGTCTGGCGGGAGCTCACCGAGCTGCTCGCGGCCGCCCCGGAGCCGTTCGGCCCGGTGCCGCCGGTGCTGCTGCCGGTACGCCGTCCGGAGGGGCCGCTGGTGCCCCGCGGGCGCCGGGGCGGGCGCGCCGCCGGACCGGCCGCGGACGCCGACGGGAGCGGCCCGCAGCCCCGTCCGCCGCGGGTGCCGCCGGCGCTGCTGGGGCCGCTGCTGCTGGCCGCGGTGCTGGTCGCGCTGGTGCTGGCGGTGGGCGCCGTGGTGTTGTTCGCAGGCTGACGGGCCGTGCGGCAGGTCACAGGGCGGTCACGTGGCCGGGGCGGGATCCTCCCGGTGGATCCTCCGGCCTAATCTGTGCGTGAGAGTTGTTCGAACGGTGGTCAGCGGTGCACCGGACCCTCCGTCGGGGTGACGGCAGGTGGATGAGGGGGAGCGGTCGCCATGGGCGTTCAGGACAGGCCGGAGACGGCTGCGGAGCAGCGCCTGCTGGCGGACCGCTACGAACTGGGGGAGCGCCTCGGCCGGGGCGGCATGGGCACCGTCTGGCGGGCCCGGGACAGGATGCTCGACCGCGAGGTCGCGGTCAAGGAACTGACCGTCAGCCACCTGCCCGAGGAGGAGCTGGAGATCCTCAACGCCCGGATGAAGCGTGAGGCCAGCGCCGCCGCCCGGATCAAGCACCCCGGCGTGATCACCGTCCACGACGTGCTGGAGCAGGACGGCCGGCCGTGGATCGTGATGGAGCTGGTGGACGGCCGCTCGCTGGCCGACGTGATCAGCCAGGACGGCACCCTGCTGCCCCGGGAGGCGGCCGAGGTCGGCGCCCAGGTGCTGGCCGCGCTGCACCGCGGCCACCAGCTCGGCGTGCTGCACCGGGACGTCAAGCCCGGCAACGTCCTGCTGGAGCGCGGTACCGGCCGGGTGGTGCTGCTGGACTTCGGCATCGCCACCTACGAGGGCTCCGCCGAACTGACCCGCCCCGGTGACCTGGTGGGCTCGCCCGACTACCTGGCGCCCGAGCGGGCCCAGGGCGAGCGCCCGGGGCCCGCCTCGGACCTCTGGGGCCTGGGCGCGACGCTGTACGCGGCGGTGGAGGGGGAGTCGCCGTTCCGGCGGACCTCCCCGCTGACCACGCTGGCCGCGGTGGTCGGCGACCCGCTGCCCGAGCCGCGCCGGGCCGGCGCGCTCGGACCGGTGCTGGCGGCGCTGATGGCCAAGGACCCGGCCGAGCGGCCGACCGCCGACCAGGCGCTGCGGATGCTGGCCGAGGTGACCGCCGGGCACACCATGGGTTTCAAGAAACCCGAGCCGAAGAGCGCGCCGAAGGTGCCGACCCAGTCGGTGCCGGTGGTGGACCGCACCACCACGCCGCCCGCCGGGACGGACCCGGAGCCGGCCACCGTGCCGCAGCCGGCCGGCGTCTCCCGGCCGGGCGCCGCCGGGCCGCCCGCCGCCCCCGCCGGCCCGGCCCGCCGCGCCCCCAGGGCCCGGCTGGTCCTCCAGGTGGCGGCGCTCGGCCTGGCGACCGCGCTGGTGGCCGGCGGCGCCGCGTACATGGTGACGGCCAAGGACGCCCCGGGCGGCGGGGCCGGCCCCGGGCCGACCCCGACCGTCCAGCAGTCCCCGACCTCCGGCGCGCCGGCCGCGGCCGGCTACCGCTGGACGGAGGACCCGGGCGGATTCCGCTTCCTGCTGCCCTCCGTGGGCCCCGCCTGGGAGCGGACGACCGGTGACAACCAGATCTACTACAGCCCCGACAACAAGGCGCACTACCTCCAGTTCGCCGTCACGGTCGGGCAGTCGACCTCCCCGCTGGAGCACCTGCAGCAACTGGAGGCCAGCGTCTCCAAGAACCTGACCGGCTACAAGCAGGCCAGGATGGCCGACGCCAAGGTCAAGGGCCACGACGCGGCGGTCTGGGAGTTCTCGTACGCGGCCAAGGAGGGCGGCCGCCGGCACGCGATCGAGGCCGAGTTCATCGACGACCAGGGCACCGCCTACGCCGTCTACCTGTCCTGCCCGGACAAGGACTGGACCGAGGGCGAGCGCCGCTTCACCACGGTGCTGAACAGCTTCGAGCCCGTCGTCCGCTGACGGCGGGCACCGCCCGGGCGCCGGGCGGCGGCGCGGGGAAGTCGCCGGAGTTTTCCGGTTACTGGCGGGTACCGAACCGGCCGCCGAGCGCTTAGGCTTCGCCGCATGACCGACCTCACGGCAGATGCACAGGCGCCCGCCCAGCCCGGACGCAACCCCGCGGCGCCCGGCGGCGCCCGTACCGTCGCCTCGGCGGTCACCCCCGCCCTGGTCGCCCGGCTCGCGGCCGGCGTGACCGCGGCCGGCGAGCCCGTGCCGGTGCACACCGTCGCACCGCTCACCGGCGAGCGGCTCGCCACCCTGCCGCAGTCCACCCCCGCCGACGTGGAGCTGGCCTACGAGCTGGCCCGCCGCGCCCAGCACGGCTGGGCCGCGCTGCCGCTGCGCCGGCGGGCCGCCGTCCTGCTGCGCTTCCACGACCTGCTGCTCCAGCGGCAGGACGAGGTGCTGGACCTGATCCAGGCGGAGACCGGCAAGGCCCGCCTGCACGCCTTCGAGGAGGTGCTGGGCGCCGCGCTGGCCGCCCGGCACTACGGCCGCGCCGCCCGGAAGTACCTGCGGGACCGCCGCCGGGGCGGCGCCGTGCCGGTGCTCACCCACACCGTCGAGGCCCGCCGGCCGAAGGGCGTGATCGGGCAGATCTCGCCGTGGAACTACCCGCTTGAGCTGTCCGTCGGCGACGCGCTGCCCGCCTTCGTGGCCGGCAACGCGGTGGTCAACAAGCCGGACACGCAGACCGCGCTGACCGCCCTGTGGGCCCGGGAGCTGCTGGTCGAGGCGGGGCTGCCGGCCGACCTGTG
Source organism: Kitasatospora herbaricolor (assembly GCF_030813695.1). Lineage (NCBI taxonomy): Bacteria > Bacillati > Actinomycetota > Actinomycetes > Kitasatosporales > Streptomycetaceae > Kitasatospora > Kitasatospora herbaricolor. The sequence continues at coordinate 3,789,956 of NZ_JAUSVA010000002.1, read as the reverse complement.
GCAGATCGTGATCGGGGACGGCCCGGTGATCGGCCCGGCCGTGGTCGAGCACGCCGACTACGTCTCCTTCACCGGCTCCACCCGCACCGGCCGCGAGGTGGCCCAGAAGGCCGCCGCCCGGCTGGTCGGGGCCTCGCTGGAGCTGGGCGGCAAGAACGCCCTGCTGGTGCTCGCCGACGCGGACCTCGACAAGGCCGCCGAGGGCGCCGTCCGGGCCTGCTTCTCCTCGGCGGGGCAGCTCTGCATCTCGGTCGAGCGGCTCTTCGTGCACCGCTCGGTCGCGGACGAGTTCCTGGCCCGCTTCGCGGCCCGCACCGGCGCGCTGCGGCTCGGCGGCGGCCTCGCCTACGGCGCGGACATGGGCTCGCTGGTCTCCGACCGGCAACTGGAGGTCGTCACCCAGCACGTCAAGGAGGCGGTCAAGGCCGGCGCCACCGTGCTGGCGGGCGGCCGGGCTCGCCCCGACCTCGGCCCGCTGTTCTTCGAGCCGACCATCCTGGACGGGGTCACCCCGGGGATGGCGGTCTGCGCCGAGGAGACCTTCGGCCCGGTCGTCTCGGTCTACCGCTTCGACACCGAGGACGAGGCCGTCGCGGCGGCCAACTCCACCTCGTACGGGCTGAACTCCAGCGTCTGGACGAAGGACCCGCGGCGCGGCCGGGCGGTCGCGGCCCGGCTGCGCACGGGCACGGTCAACGTCAACGAGGCGTACGCGGCCGCCTACGGCTCGGTCGCCTCGCCGATGGGCGGGATGGGCGACTCCGGGCTCGGCCGCCGGCACGGCGCGGAGGGGATCCTGCGCTACACCGAGGCCCAGACCATCGCCAGCCAGCGGCTGCTGCCGATCGGCCCGTCGCTCGGCATGGACGACGAGAAGTTCGCCGCGCTGTTCACCACCGGACTGCGGGCGATGAAGGCCTTCCGGCTCAAGTAGGCGCGCCCGGCCGGGCCTGTGTGCGCAGGCCTGTTTGTGCTCGGCCCGGTTGTGCCGGGCCTGGTTGTGCCGGGCCCGACGGGCGGGCGGTCCCGGGCAGGGCGGGCGACAGGGCGTCCGTCCGCCCGTCCGGGTACCCGGACGGGCCCGGCAGTCGATCGGTAGGCCGGTGGTGCGCCGGCCGGTAACGCGAAGGAGCAGCGGGCGATGGCAGTGGCACCGGAAGCGACCCCGGCGGGGCGGCAGCCCGCGGAGGCCGACGAGTTCGACTACGACGTGGTGGTGGTCGGCTCCGGCTTCGGCGGCTCGGTCACCGCCCTGCGGCTCACCGAGAAGGGGTACCGGGTCGCCGTCCTGGAGGCCGGCCGCCGGTTCCGGGCGGACGAACTCCCGGCCACCTCCTGGGACACCAGGAACTACCTCTGGGCGCCGGCCCTCGGCCTGTACGGCATCCAGCGGATCCACCTGCTGGCGAACGTGCTGATCCTGGCCGGCGCGGGCGTCGGCGGCGGCTCGCTCAACTACGCCAACACCCTGTACGTGCCGCCGAAGCCGTTCTTCGAGGACCGCCAGTGGAGCCACATCACCGACTGGCAGGAGGAGCTGGCGCCGTTCTACGACCAGGCGCAGCGGATGCTCGGCGTCCGGCTCAACCCGACCGTCACCCCGGCCGACGTCCACCTCAGGGCGGCGGCCGAGAAGATGGGCGTCGGGGACACCTTCCACCTGGCGCCGGTCGGGGTGTTCTTCGGTGACGGCAAGGACTCCGACGGCACCGCGAAGGCCGCGCCCGGCGCGGAGAGCGAGGACCCGTACTTCGGCGGCGCAGGGCCCCGGCGGCGGGCCTGCACCGAGTGCGGCGAGTGCATGACCGGCTGCCGGCACGGCGCCAAGAACATGCTCACCGAGAACTACCTCTACCTGGCCGAGCGCAACGGCGCCGAGATCCACCCGCTCACCACGGTGTCCCGGATCCGGGAGCAGGGGGAGGGCTTCGCGGTCGACGTGCGGCGCACCGACTCGCGCTCCCGGGACCGCGTGAAGGCCGGCGCCCGGACGATCACGGCGGCCCGGGTGGTGGTCGCGGCGGGCACCTACGGCACCCAGAGCCTGCTGCACCGGATGCGCGACGGCGGTCACCTGCCCGGCATCTCGGCCCGGCTCGGCGAGCTCACCCGCACCAACTCCGAGGCCCTGGTGGGGGCGCAGACCAACGACCGGCGCTACGGCTCGAAGGCGGACTTCACCAAGGGCGTCGCGATCACCTCCTCGATCCACCCCAACGCCAACACCCACATCGAGCCGGTCCGCTACGGCAAGGGCTCCAACGCGATGGGCGCGCTCTCGGTGCAGCAGGTCCCCGGCGGCGGCCGGGCGCCCCGCTGGCTGACGTACGCGATCACGGCGGCCACCCACCCGGTCAACTTCGCCCGCTCGATGAGCCTGCACCGGTGGTCGGAGAAGACCATCATCGGCCTGGTGATGCAGTCGCTGGACAACTCGATCACCGTCTCGCTGAAGACCAAGGGGCTCGGCAAGGGCAAGCTGACCTCCCGGCAGGGCCACGGCGAGCCGAACCCGACCTGGATCCCGGCCGCCGAGGAGGGCGCCAAGGCGCTCGCGGCGGAGATCAACGGGTTCCCCGGCAGCACGGTCGGGGAGATCTTCGACATCCCGATGACCGCGCACTTCCTCGGCGGCTGCCCGATCGGGGACGCCCCTCGGACCGGTGTGGTCGACCCGTACCACCGGCTCTACGGGTACCCGGGGATCAGCGTGGTGGACGGTTCGGCGGTCTCGGCGAACCTCGGGGTCAACCCCTCGCTGACGATCACCGCGCAGGCCGAGCGCGCCATGTCGATGTGGCCCAACAAGGGCGAGGCGGACCCCCGACCGGCGCAGGGCGAGGACTACCGCCGGGTCGCGGCGGTGGCCCCGGTGCGGCCGGCGGTGCCGAAGGGTGCCTTCGGGGAGCTGCGGCTGCCGCTGCTCGCGGTACCCGCGGTGCCGGCCAGGCCGGCCCCGGCGGAGCTGGACTGACCGCTCCCGGGCGGGAGTTCGGGCCCGTACCGTCGGCGGTTGACAGTCTCGGACGGCCGGTGGGATAAACAGGGGCTCATCGAGGGCTTGCGACGACGGGGGACGCGGCTATGGCCATCTGTGCATCGTGCGGGGCTGCTTCGGCGCAGGGGGCGCGGCGCTGCGCCTCCTGCGACCGGCCGCTCGCGCCGCCACCACCACCGCCCTCGGCGCCGCCGCTCGCAGGGCCGGTCGCGGCGCCGGCCGCGGCGTCCTTCGCGCCGCCGGCCGGGCCGCCCGCCGCAGCGGTGCCGGTGCCGCCCGCCGCGCCGCCGACCGCGCCTCCCGTGGCCGCGCCGGCCCCGCCGCAGCCCACCGCCGCCCCGGCGGTGGGCAGTTGGGGTGCGGGCACCCCGCTGGCCGCGGGAGCGGAGCAGCCCGCCGCGCTGCGCTGGTTCACCGGCTCGGACTGGCGTCCGGCGCTGCGGGTGGTGGTCGCACCGACCCTGGTGCTGCTGCTCGCCGCTCTGCTGGCGGCCGTTCCGGGCAGCTACGGTGGCGAGTTCCCGGCTCCGTTCGGCACCCGTTACGGCGGCGCCCTGGCGGCGGCCCTGGCCGCGCTCGGCGCGCCCTTCGAGGGCCTGGTGTCGATGGGCGGCGGGCGGACGTCGATGTCGCTGGCGTACACCGTGCGGGTCCTCCCGATGACGGTCACCCTGCTGTGGGCGCTGGCGCTCTGGGCCGGGCTGCGGTCCGGGCTGCGCCGCCGGCAGGCCCGGACCGGCGGCCAGGCGGGCCGGCGGTTCGCCTTCGGCGAGGCGGCCAGGACGGGGCTGGTGGCGGCCGCCGTCACGCTGCTGCTGGGCCTGCTCTGCGGGACCCGGTGGCAGCCGGCCGAGCGCGGCCGCGGGAGCTACGACGAGGACCGGTACGAGGGGCTGTTCGGCGGCCCCGCCTTCGAGCTGGACGCCGGCTGGGTGCAGGCCCTCGGCTGGACCTTCCTGCTGGCCGGGCTGATCGCCCTGGCCGTGTACGGGACGGACGCCCTGCGCTGGGCGGCCTGGCGCAACGCCGGGGTGCGCGGCTGGGCGGTGGCCGGGCTGACGGCGGGGCGGGTGATCGCGACGGTGGTCGCCCTCGCCTCGGTGGCGGCCTTCGTGATCGTCGCGGCGCAGGGCGAGGGCGGGCTGACCCTCGCCTCGCTGGCGTTCCTGCCGAACCTCGGCCTGCTGCTGCTCGGCTTCGGCTCGGGGGCGACCTTCGAGGCGGGCCGGCAGAACTACGCGGTGTCGGGGTACGACGGGGACGGCTACTCGCCCGGCCGGTTCCAGTACTCCTTCTTCGACCTGAAGGACCTGCCGGGCGACTGGCGCTGGACGGGCCTGCTGGCCCTGGTGACGGCGGCCCTGCTCGGCTGGACGGCGTTCCGCCGCCGGTTTGACACGGTGGACCGGATCCGGCTCGCGGTGGTCCACGGCGTCGCGCTGAGCCTGCTGATCCTGCTGGCGGGGGCCGTGCTGACCACCGAGGGGACGGGCGCGGGGAGCGTCGCCTCACGGATCGGCGGGGAGAAGTCCTCGGTGGGTCTGGCCTTCGGCGGCGTGCTGGCGGCGAACCTGCTCTGGGCCGCGGCGGGCGCGCTGGCGCTGCCGCCGCTGCTCGCCATGCTGGGGGTGCGCCGGCCGGCCGCCGGCCCGGGCGTGCCCGCGACGGGTGCGCCGGTGGTGCCCGCGCAGGGCGGGTACGCCGGCGGCGGGGCGGACGCCGGGGTGCCGGCCCCGGTGGTGCCCGCGCCGAGCGACCTGCTGGACTCGCACGGACCGGACGTGCACGGACCGGACGCGCTGGACGTCGGCGGGCGGAGCCGGGAGGCGCACGACGGGGCGCGGCCGGCGGCCGGCGACCGCACCGCGGCCGAGGACTCCTCGGTCTGGCGCAAGCAGGACCCGGCGGACTCGTAGCGGCGCGCGCCGGAGAAGGGCCACCGGAAAAGGGCAAAGGGCCCCGCGGGGGAACGGGGCCCTTTGTCGCTCAGCACTCGGCGTCAGGGCTGCGCCGGTGCTGTGGTGACGGCGCCGGGGGAAGAGCGCCGTCGCGGCGGATGGCTTCGGATGTCGCGCGCGGCCGGCGTGGGTGAGCCGGCGTGCGGCGCGTGTGCGCGGTCGTGCGCGGTCCGCCGCGCCTGCCGGGACGGGCCGACGCTCACGGAGCGTGAGGTGATGACCGTTGTCGCCGTCGGGTTGCGGCGGCACCGGCACGGACCCGCCGCCGACCTGACCGCGGTCGCCGGGCGAACCCCCTCCCTCAGCATCGTGCTGGACGGGCCCCTTGCTCTGCAACCGGTTCGACGCAGTTCGGCACAGTCCATTTCGCCGGGAGCCCCGCGCGCAGGCCCGCCGGGAGGCCGGTAGGGAGGTCCGCCCGGGCCTGCCGGAGCGGCCGGCGGGGGCTCCCTGGAGGGTCCGGGTACGACGGGTGATGATCACGTTGCGTAGTGGTCCGCGGGCCGGAGCGCACGGGGACGCGCGTAGCGGCGCGCGGTGCCGGGGACGCGCGCCGTCGGCGCTGTCGGGTACTCCGGCCGGCCCCGGGACAGGGGTGACGGGAGGCGGCCCGCGGGACGGGTACGGGGGCGCGCGGGGGACGCCTGCGCGCCGGGTCGGGTCGGGACGGGTCGGGTCGGCGGTGCGGCGGCCTGCGTCCGGGCGTCCCCGGGCGCAGGCCGCCCCACCTCCTTGGACCCAGTCGCGGCCGGGGTCGCTGTCCCCTGCTGTCCGGTCGCGGCACCCGCGCACGGTCCCACGGCGGGCCGTCCCCCCGGCTGACCGGGAGGGCGGCGGCGCCACGTGCGCCGGTGGACTGGCGATGAGCTCCACGCGTGGTCCTGCAAGCCCGTACGGAACCGCCCCCGGACTGCGGGGCCGAGGCGGCGCACCAGGCGGGTGCGACGCGGTCGTACGGTCGTGAGGAGAAACGAGCCGGCGGCCCGGGCGGTCACGGTGCCAACAGGGTGACGTACCGGGTGAAGCGGGAGGCCCCGGGCGGGCCGGTAGACTGGGGGCCGACACCCCCACATACCACCCGCCGCCGCCCTGCCGGGCGCCGTGGCGTGTGGCACCTCCCGTTCCGCTGCCGGAAGGCCGTTCGTGTCCTCTGCTACCCCCGACCACTCCGTACCGCCGGCCGACACCGTCCTGGTCGTCGACTTCGGCGCCCAGTACGCCCAGCTCATCGCCCGCCGCGTCCGTGAGGCCCGGGTCTACAGCGAGATCGTGCCGAGCACGATGCCCGTGGAAGAGATGCTGGCCAAGAACCCCCGGGCGATCATCCTCTCCGGCGGCCCGTCGTCCGTGTACGCCGAGGGCGCTCCGACCGTCGACCGGTCGCTGTTCGAGTCCGGCGTCCCGGTCTTCGGCATGTGCTACGGCTTCCAGCTGATGGCCACCACGCTGGGCGGCACCGTCGACGACAACGGCGCCCGGGAGTACGGCCGTACCCCGCTGCTCGTCTCCAAGACCGGCTCGACCCTCTTCGAGGGCACCCCGGCCGAGCAGTCGGTGTGGATGTCGCACGGCGACGCCTGCTCGGCCGCGCCGGAAGGCTTCACCGTCACCGCGTCCACCGACGTGGTCCCGGTCGCGGCCTTCGAGAACGACGAGAAGAAGCTGTACGGGGTCCAGTACCACCCCGAGGTGATGCACTCCACGCACGGCCAGCAGGTGCTGGAGCACTTCCTCTACCGGGGCGCGGGCATCGAGCCGAACTGGACCACCACCAACGTGGTGGAGGAGCAGGTCGCGCTCATCCGCGAGCAGGTCGGCAGCAAGCGCGCGATCTGCGGGCTCTCCGGCGGTGTCGACTCCGCGGTCGCCGCGGCGCTGGTGCAGAAGGCCATCGGCTCGCAGCTGACCTGCGTGTACGTGGACCACGGCCTGATGCGCAAGGGCGAGACCGAGCAGGTCGAGAAGGACTTCGTCGCGGCCACCGGCATCCAGTTGAAGGTCGTCGACGCCGAGGAGCGCTTCCTCGCCGCCCTCGCCGGGGTGAGCGACCCCGAGACCAAGCGGAAGATCATCGGCCGCGAGTTCATCCGGGTCTTCGAGCAGGCCCAGGCCGAGATCGTGGCCGAGGCCGGCGCGTCCGGCGAGGACGTCGCGTTCCTGGTGCAGGGCACGCTCTACCCGGACGTGGTCGAGTCCGGCGGCGGCACCGGCACCGCGAACATCAAGTCGCACCACAACGTCGGCGGCCTGCCCGACGACATCGAGTTCGAGCTGATCGAGCCGCTGCGCAAGCTGTTCAAGGACGAGGTCCGGATGGTCGGCCAGGAGCTCGGCCTGCCGGAGGAGATCGTCCAGCGCCAGCCGTTCCCCGGCCCGGGCCTGGGCATCCGGATCGTCGGCGAGGTCACCAAGGAGCGCCTGGACCTGCTGCGCGAGGCCGACGCCATCGCCCGCGAGGAGCTCACCGCGGCCGGCCTGGACCGTTCGATCTGGCAGTGCCCGGTCGTGCTGCTGGCCGACGTCCGCAGCGTCGGCGTGCAGGGTGACGGCCGTACCTACGGCCACCCGATCGTGCTGCGCCCGGTCTCCTCCGAGGACGCCATGACGGCCGACTGGTCGCGGGTGCCCTACGAGGTGCTGGCGAAGATCTCGACCCGGATCACCAACGAGGTCGACGAGGTGAACCGCGTGGTGCTGGACGTCACCAGCAAGCCGCCGGGCACCATCGAGTGGGAGTAGGTCTCCCGCCGGACTGAACAGCCGCGCCGTCGCACCCGTATCCATGGGAGCGACGGCGCGGCCGTTCGCGGTGCGGGGGCCGCCCGTCGGGTGGGCCCTCCCACCGAAAGCGCTCGGCAACGGGCAGAATCGGACCGGATCTGTCAGGGGGCTGACGGGCCGAGAGGGAAGGTGGAGGCATGTCGCAGGCCAGCAACGACCGGCCGGGCGGTACGGAGCCCGGTGGCGGCGACCGGGTGGAGCGGCTCAGGCGGCTCGCCTCGCAGTACGCGCTGCTGCCGCTGCGGCTGTTCCTCGGCGTGACCTTCGTGTACGCCGCGTTGGACAAGCTCTCGGACGCGCACTACCTGGCCGGCGCGGGCGACCCGGCCTCGTTCGTCTCGCAGACCCAGGCGGTGAAGGCGGCCAGCCCGATCTCCTTCCTGCTCGGGCCCGCCCTGGACCAGCCCACCTTCTTCGCCCTGCTGATCGCCTTCGGCGAGCTGGCGGTCGGGCTGGGCACCCTGTTCGGCCTCTGGGGCCGGATCGCGGCCGCCGGCGGTGCGCTGATCAGCGCCAGCCTCTGGTTCACCGTCAGCTGGGGCGTCACGCCGTACTACCTGGGCAACGACCTGGCCTACCTGATGGCCTGGACCCCCCTGGTGCTGGCCGGCACCCCGTACCTCTCGGTGGACGGCTACCTCGCCGCGCGGGCCGGCCGGGACCGCGCCCGGGGCCTGGGCGGCCGGCAGATCCGGCGCCGGTCCCTGGTGGACGGCTCGATCGCGGCGGTGGCGATCGGCGGCGCCGGGCTCCTCGCCGGATCGCTGACGGCGACCTTCGGACGGGACAGGACGGTCAAGCCGCGGCAGACGGCGGCGCCGACCCCGGTGCCGGCCGGCCCGGTGGTCTCGGTCGCGGTCTCGGCAGTCCCGGTCGGCGGCTCGGCCCAGGTCAAGGACCCGGCCACCGGCGACGCCGTCTACATGGTCCAGCCGACCGCCGGCCGGTACTGCGCCTTCTCCTCGGTCTGCACGCACTCCGGCTGCGCGGTCGACGCCCCGAAGAACGGCCAGATGTACTGCCCCTGCCACGGCTCGAAGTTCGACGCCGCCACCGGCGCGGTGATCAACGGCCCGGCGACCAAGCCGCTGCCCAAGTACGCCGTGACCAAGGAGGGCGACAAGCTCAACCTCGGTCCGCTGCAGGCCTGACCCGGCCCCGCGGGGGCCGCACGGCAGGGAGGAGGCCCGCGCGGAGCGGGCCCGGCGCCCCGGTGGGGACGGCTCAGCGGCCGTCCGCCCCGGGGCGCTCGCCGTCCAGCAGGCCCAGCTCGCGCAGGTGGGCGTCCAGGTCGCCCTCGGGGGTGCCGGGGGCACCGGGCGCCGTCCGCGGGGCCGCGGGCGCCTCGGTGCGGCCGCGCCGGGCCATCGCCAGCACCGCGCCGGCCAGGCCCGCGGTGCCGAGCACGATGAACGTCACCGGGATGACTATCCGCCCGTTCACCGAGAAGTCGTTCAGCGAGGCCACCAGGTAGAGCGTGGCCACCACGGTGAAGAGGGCCCCCGCGATCAGCGAGAACAGGTCGAGCCGGTGCTTCCTCATGCCTGGACCACCTTGATGTCGCCGAGCCCGACCGTCAGCGAGAGGTCGAGCGTCCCCTTCGGTGCCTGCCCGTTCAGCGGGTGCAGTTCGTAACTGCGGTCGTTGCTGTCACCGGTGTCGTCGATCCCGGTGATCTGTACGTTGCCGAGGATGTGCCTCGCCCGCACGTCGACCAGGACATCCGGGGGTACCAGGACCGTCAGGTCGCCCGCGCCGACCCGGACGGTCGTGCTCAGGGTGGCCCCGGCCGGGTCCAGCCCGCGCAGGTCGAGCGTCGCGCTGCCGGCGCCCAGCCGGTACTCCCCGTGCAGCTCGCCCGCGGTCGCCGGGGCCCAGACCCGGTCGCCGAAGGCGTCGCCGACCGTCACCCGGGAGTGGCCGGTGGTGGCCAGCGCGACGGTCAGCAGCAGGGCGGGCACCACCAGCCCCCGGGCCCGGCCGAACTTCGCGCCGACCAGCAGGGTCAGGCCGATCCCGAGCAGCAGCGCCGCCAGCACGGTGGTGAGCAGCACGTCCTTGCCGAGGCCGCCGGGGCGCACCCAGACCGCCGCGCAGACCCCCACCGTCACCAGCAGGCCGAGCGGGCCCAGGAAGGAGCGGTCGCGGCAGCGCGCGGGCGGCGAGGGCCGCCCGGCGGGGGCCGCCGCGGGGGCCTTGCGCAGCGGGTCGCCCTCGGGCAGGTCGGTCCGCTGCCACCAGGGCCGGGCCGGTGCGCCGGGCGCCGCGGCCGGGCCGGGGTACGGGCCGGCGTACGGGTTGCGCTCCGGGTGGCGCGGATCCCAGAGGTAGCCGGTCGGGCCGGGGTGCGGGGTGTCCAGGGGGACGGTCCCGGCCTCGCGCTCCCGGGCGTGCCGGGCCCGGGCGTCCGCGTCCTGCCGGTCCTCGCCCCCGGCCGTGGCGTCCGTCACCGCCGGTCCGTCCCCGAAGGGCGCCCGGGCGTACAGCCGGTCGTAGGGGCCGCCGTGGCGCCGGCCCCGGCGGCGCCGGCGCTGCCGCCCGCCGCGCCGCTGCTCGGGGTCGTGGCGCACCGCGAGGAAGACCAGGCCGCCGAGCAGCAGCAGCGGGAAGAGCTGGTCGCCGTCGCCCATCGAGGAGAAGAAGACGCCGGTGCCGATCACGGTCAGCAGGACCGCGCCGATCGACTGGCCGTCCACCCGGCCGGTCAGCACCCGCTGCAGCTCGGTGCGCCCGTCCCGACCCTCCCCGGGCTCGACCGGCATCACCAGCCAGGCCAGCCCGTACAGGAAGAGGCCGAGCCCGCCGGAGAGGCAGAGCACCGCGATCACGACCCGGAACACCACCGGGTCGATGTCCAGGTGCCGGCCCAGACCGCCGCACACGCCGGCCACCACCCGGTGGTGCTCGCTGCGGGTCAGCGGGGGGCGCTCGGTCTCCGGCGGGGAGAGCGGCCCCGCCCCCGGCGTGTGGTCGTCCGTCATGCCTCCATCCTGGTGGCCCGCGGGCGGTTGCCCAACCGTTCCCGGCCCTGTCCGGACCCTGACTTGTCCCTGAGAGATCCTCGGGGCTCACCCTGATGCGCCCGGGCCCGCGCGCGTGTGACCATCGGTGGCGTGGCAGCACCCGGTACCGATCCCAAACCCCACGTCCCTGACACCCCGTCGGCGGCGGGCGGCGACCCGGCCTCCCCGGCCGAGGGCCGCCCGCCCTACCGCCGGCTCTACCGCAGCCCGCACGGGCGGATGCTCGGCGGGGTCGCGCACGGCCTCGCCGTGCACCTCGGGCTGCCGGTCACCTGGGTGCGGGCCGCGTTCGTGCTGCTCTTCTTCGCGCAGGGGATCGGCGCCCTGCTGTACGCGGCGTTCTGGTTCGTGGTGCCGATCGGCATCGGCGAGCCGGCCCCGGGCAGCGCCGCCCACTGGGCGTACGTCGACGGCGCGTTCGTGCCCGCCGCGCCGGGCCAGAGCGGCAGTGCGCTGCGCAAGGGCGGTCCGGGCCGGGTGGCCCGGCTGCGGGAGCTGCTGCAGCGGACCTTCCAGGGCGAGCCGGCGCTGCCCGCCGCGGCCGCCCCCCCTGCCCAGGAGGGGGCCGCGGCGCCCGCCGAGCGCGACGGCGCCGGGAAGCAGGGGCTGGGCCAGCTCGCCGCCCTGGTGATGCTGGTGATCGGCATCATGGCGCTGCTGAACGCCCTGAACATCCAGACCGCCAAGCCGTACACCTGGCCGCTGCTGGCGATCGGCGTCGGTGTCGCGCTGGTCTGGCGCCAGGCCGACGACTCGCGCTGGCAGCGCTGGTTCGGCCTGGAGGAGGGTGAGCGGCGGCGCGGGGCCTACACCCGGGTCGGCGCCGGTGTGCTGCTGGTGGTGGCGGGCATCATCGGCTTCCTGATCCTGCAGGGCACCGGCTCCACCATCGGTTCGGTGATCGAGGCCTCGATCGCCGTCCTCGCCGGTGTGCTGGTCCTGGTCGGCCCGTACGCGCTGCGGATGTGGCAGGACCTCGGCGCCGAGCGCACCGCCCGGATCCGGGCCCAGGAGCGGGCCGAGATCGCCGCGCACGTCCACGACTCGGTGCTGCACACCCTCACGCTGATCCAGCGCCGGGCGGAGGACCCGAAGGAGGTGCTCCGGCTGGCCCGCGCGCAGGAGCGCGAGCTGCGCCTGTGGCTCTACCGGCCGGAGGCCGCCGCCGAGGACGCGCCGGACACCCTGGCCGAGCGGATCCGCGAGGTGGTCGCCGAGGTCGAGGACCGGCACGGGGTGCCGGTGGAGCTGGTCTGCGTCGGCGACTGCCCGATGGACGAGCGGATCTCGGCACAGATGCGGGCCGCGAGGGAGGCGATGGTCAACGCGGCCAAGTACGGTGGCGGGGGACCGGTCCAGGTCTACGCCGAGGTGGAGGGGCGCACGGTGTCCGTCTTCGTACGCGACCACGGGCCCGGCTTCGACCCGGACGAGGTGCCGGAGGACCGGATGGGCGTTCGCGAGTCGATCGTCGGCCGGATGAAGCGCAACGGCGGCACCGCGAGGGTGCGGCCCGCGCCCGACGGCGGGACCGAGGTCGAGCTGGAGATGGAGAGAGCAGATGACTGAGCCTGCAGGTGGGGCCATGGGGGTACCCCCGGCCGAAGGCGCGGGGAGGGTGGCCCGGGTGGTCCTGGTGGACGACCACCGGATGTTCCGCACGGGGGTGCGGGCCGAGATCGGCCGCACCGAGGCGACCGGGATCGACGTGGTCGGCGAGGCCGACGACGTCGAGTCGGCGGTCCGGGTGGTCGCCGAGACCAGGCCGGACGTGGTGCTGCTCGACGTCCACCTGCCCGGCGGCGGCGGGGCCGAGGTGCTGCGGCGCTCCGCCGCGCTGATGGCGGACCCGCAGGGGGTGCGCTTCCTCGCGCTGTCCGTCTCGGACGCGGCCGAGGACGTGATCGGGGTGATCCGCGGCGGCGCCCGCGGCTACGTCACCAAGACCATCACCGGGACCGACCTGGTGAACGCGATCTTCCGGATCTCCGACGGCGACGCCGTCTTCTCGCCGCGACTGGCCGGCTTCGTCCTGGACGCCTTCGCCGCCACCGACACCCCGCCGGTGGACGAGGACCTCGACCGGCTGACCCAGCGCGAGCGCGAGGTGCTGCGGCTGATCGCCCGCGGCTACGCGTACAAGGAGATCGCCAAGCAGCTGTTCATCTCGGTGAAGACGGTGGAGAGCCACGTCTCGGCGGTGCTGCGCAAGCTCCAGCTGAGCAACCGTCACGAGCTGACCCGCTGGGCGACGGCGCGCCGGCTGGTCTGACGGGGGTTCACGTACGACGCGGGCCCGCCGCTCCGGTGACGGAGCGGCGGGCCCGGTGCAGGTCCGGCGCGCGTGCGGTCGAGGGGTCAGCCGCGGGCGCGGCGACGGGCGACCAGGACGCCGCCGGCGCCGAGCAGGACGAGGGCGCCGCCGGCGCCGATCAGCGGGCCGGTGCTGCGGCTGCCGCCGGTCTCCGCCAGTCGGGCGGGCGCGGCCGAGGGTGCGGCGGCCGCGGTGGCCGGGGCGCCGGTGGCGGGTGCCGGGGCGGCGACGGCGGCCGGTGCGACGGTCGAGGTGGGCGTCGCGACCGGGGCCGGGGCCTTCGCGGTGGGGGTGGCCTTGCCGGTGGGGGTGGTCTTGGCGGTGGGCTCGGCCGCCGGGCGGCTGATCCTCACCGTGCGGCGGTCGGTCCGCCCCGGGGTCTCGGAGGTGGCGGTGTGGCTGTCGGTCAGCACCTGGAGGTCGGTGCGGTCCTTGGGGGCGCCGGCCGTCAGCGCCATCCGGATCCGGACCACCGCGGTGCCGCCGTCGTCCAGGCGCTGCCGGTACGCCGGCTCGGCCTCCACCACGCCGGTGCAGTTGACCGAGAGCTTCAGCGGCTCCCAGCCGCCGCCCGGCACCAGCATCTCCACCCGCACGTCCTGCGGCGTCAGGGCCTTCGCCTGACCGGGGGAGTGGATCCCGAAGCTGGGGCGCACACCGGACTGCATCTCGCCGGTGGTGTTGTGGATGCTGACGCCGAACGAGGCCCAGGCGCCGCCCGCGTCGACCGAGCCGGCGCTGTCGGCGGTGAAGGCGGCGTCGGGCGCGACCGGGTGGATGCCGTCGTGGACCACGGCGCCACCGGTCAGCCGGCCGTCGGCGCAGGCCCAGGCGGCGTCCGCGGGGAGCAGCTGGACGGCGCCGCCGAGGAGCAGGGTGGCGGCCAGGCCGACGATCTTGGAGCGGCGGGAGATCAAGGGGGCGTTCTTCGTGAAAGCGGAGATACCGGACGCGCGCATGATGTGTTCCCCAGAGGCGTGGTGCTGACGACGTGGTGGGTGAAGGTGATCGGCCCGCTCGCTACGAGCGGAGTGCGCCCCCCGGCTGCGCCGGTCTCGCTCTCCGTGCCCTTCATCCCTAAAGACGTCCGTCCGCCCCGGAGGTTGCAGGTGGGGTCGAAGTTTTTTCGGACGACGTCCCGGCGTGCGGTCAGGACGGCCGGACGGCGCCCGCGAAGGGCATCACGTCGATGCTCTCGTAGCGCACCGGAGCGCCGGGATGCGGCGCGTGGATCATCCGGCCGCCGCCGCTGTACAGGCCGACGTGGGTGACGCCCGGGTAGAAGAACACCAGGTCACCGGGCTGCAGCTGGTCCCTCCGGACGCGCCGGGCGGCGTCGATCTGGTCGTAGGTGGTGCGCGGCAGGCTGACCCCGGCGGCGGCCCAGGCGGCCTGGACCAGGCCGGAGCAGTCGTACGAGCCGGGGCCGGTGGCGCCCCAGACGTACGGCTTGCCGAGCTGGGCGCGGGCGAAGGCGATCGCCTCGACGGCCCGGCCGGAGGCGAATGGGGCGCCGGGGTCGACGTCCGGGGCCAGGCCCGGGTCCAGGCCCGGGTCCAGGTCGGTGCGCGTGCCGTCGCGGGAGGCCCGGTCGAGGCTGCCGTGCTGCTCGGCGGTGAGCCGGGCGAGCAGGGCCTGCGCCCGGCCCAGCCGGTCCTGGACGGTGGCCTTCTCGGCGGCCAGCTCGCGCTGCCGGGCGTCGAGGTCGGCGAGCCGCAGCCGGGCCTCGGCCGTGCTGGTGTCCAGGGCCAGGCGCTGCCGGCCGAACTCCGCCAGTGCCTGGCGCTCGACGGCGCCGGCCTGGTCGAGCATGCCGGCGCGCTGCAGGAACTGCCGAGGGTCGTCCGAGAGGGCGAGCTGGAGCCCGGGCGGGAAGCCGCCGTCGCGGTACTGCTCGGCGGCCAGCTCGCCGAGCCGCTCGCGGCCGGCGTCCATCGCGGCGGCCCGCCGGGCGACCTCGTCCTGCAGGGCGGTCACCTGCTTCTGCAGCGCCTCGGTCTGCTCCTTCGCCCCGTCGTAGCGCTGGGTGGCCTGCTCGGCCTCCTGGTACAGCTGGTCCAGTTGCGCCCGGACCTGTTCGGGGGCCGGCCGCGGCTCGGCGTGCCCGGCGGGGGCGAGGACGGTGGCGGAGGCGGCGGCCGCCCCGGCGACGGTGGCGGCCGTCCGGCGGGCCCGGCCGGTGAGCGTGCTGCGCCTGGGTTTCCTGTGCGACGCCATGGCGGCGTCCTCCTTTCGTCCGGCGGGTGGACCGGCCGGCTCGGGCCGGCCCGGTCCGCCCGCCACCGACCGGCTCAGGACGGGGACGCTAGCGCCATGGCGGGCCGGACGGGCCGCACGTCACGGCCCTGCCCCGATCTGTCCGGAACTGTCCGTTCCGGTGCCGGGTGGCGGCGCAACGGGGTGCCGGTCCGGTCGGAGCCCGACCGGACCGGCTGGCCCGGTGACCCGGCCGGTGTTGTCGGTCCTGGGTCATAGACTCGGAGTGCCATGAGTAGCCTCTTTGACGACCTCCCGCTCCCCGGCTTCGAGCTGCCCGCCGCCCGGAAGCCCGCCGGCCCGAAGCGGCCCGCCGCCGCGGGTGCCGCGCCCCTGGACGAACCCTTCGACCCGCCCGTCGACGAGGAGCCGCCGCCGTACGAGGAGGACGTCCCGTACCCCGCGTACGAGGAGGCCATCCCGGCCGACCTCTTCCGCACGGACTACGCCGCGCAGACCGAGCGCGACGCCTACTACCGCAACGGCCACGCCCGGACCGTGATCGACCCGGCCCAGCTGCTGGAGGGCATGAACGACCCGCAGCGCGAGGCGGTCCTGCACGCGGGCGCGCCGCTGCTGATCGTGGCCGGCGCCGGCTCCGGCAAGACCCGGGTGCTGACCCACCGCATCGCCTACCTGCTCGGCGCCCGCCACGTGCAGCCCGGCGAGATCCTGGCGATCACCTTCACCAACAAGGCCGCCGGCGAGATGCGTGAGCGCGTCGAGCAGCTGGTCGGCCCGCGGGCCCGGGCGATGTGGGTGTCGACCTTCCACAGCGCCTGCGTGCGGATCCTGCGCCGGGAGAGCAAGCTGCTCGGCTTCACGTCGAGCTTCTCCATCTACGACTCGGCGGACTCGCAGCGGTTGATGGGCCTGGTCTGCCGGGACCTGGACCTCGACCCCAAGCAGTACCCGCCGAAGTCCTTCACCTCGAAGATCAGCAACCTCAAGAACGAGCTGATCGACGAGGAGACCTACTCCGCCCAGGCGGCCAACCCGACCGAGAAGAAGCTCGCCGAGGCGTACTTCCTCTACCAGCGGCGCCTGCGCGAGGCCAACGCGCTGGACTTCGACGACATCATCATGACCACGGTGAACCTGCTGCAGGCCTTCCCCGCCGTCGCCGAGTACTACCGCCGCCGGTTCCGGCACATCCTGGTCGACGAGTACCAGGACACCAACCACGCCCAGTACATGCTGGTCCGCGAGCTCAGCGGCGGCACCGCCACCGCGGCGCCGAAGCGCACCGTGGACGGCGACCTGGTGAACCCGGCGGCCGCGGCGGCGGCCGAGGTGCCGCCGGCCGAGCTGTGCGTCGTCGGTGACGCGGACCAGTCGATCTACGCCTTCCGCGGCGCGACGATCCGCAACATCCTCCAGTTCGAGGAGGACTACCCGAACGCCACCACCATCCTGCTGGAGCAGAACTACCGCTCCACCCAGACCATCCTGAGCGCCGCCAACGCGGTCATCGAGCGGAACACCAGCCGCCGCGAGAAGAAGCTCTGGACGGCCGGCGAGGACGGCGAGAAGGTCGTCGGCTACGTCGCGGACGACGAGCACGGCGAGGCCCAGTTCATCGCCGACGAGATCGACCGGCTCACCGACGCGGGCGACGCCCGCCCCGGCGACGTGGCGATCTTCTACCGGACGAACGCGCAGTCCCGGGTGTTCGAGGAGGTGTTCATCCGGGTCGGCCTGCCGTACAAGGTGGTCGGCGGCGTCCGCTTCTACGAGCGCAAGGAGGTCCGGGACGTCCTCGCCTACCTGCGGGTGCTCTCCAACCCCGAGGACACCGTGCCGCTGCGCCGGATCCTCAACGTCCCCAAGCGGGGCATCGGCGACCGGGCCGAGGCGATGATCGACGCCCTCGCCGCCCGCGAGCGGATCAGCTTCGCGCAGGCGCTCGTCCGGGTGGACGAGGCGTACGGGATGGCCTCGCGCTCCGCCAACGCGGTGAAGAAGTTCAACACCCTGATGGCCGGGCTGCGCCAGATCGTCGAGTCCGGCGCCGGCCCGGCCGCGGTGCTGGAGGCGGTGCTGGAGGAGACCGGCTACCTCGCCGAGCTGCAGTCCTCCACCGACCCGCAGGACGAGACCCGGGTGGAGAACCTCCAGGAGCTCGCCTCGGTGGCCCTGGAGTACGAGCAGGACCCGGGCGAGCGCCCGGAGGCCGAGGAGGGCGACGCCACCCCGCCGCTCGGCTCGCTGGCCGACTTCCTGGAGCGGGTCGCGCTGGTCGCCGACTCGGACCAGATCCCGGAGGACGACGAGGGCGCGGGTGTCATCACGATGATGACCCTGCACACCGCCAAGGGCCTGGAGTTCCCCGTCGTCTTCCTGACCGGCATGGAGGACGGCATCTTCCCGCACATGCGGGCGCTCAACCAGGTCAAGGAGCTGGAGGAGGAGCGGCGGCTCGCCTACGTCGGCCTGACCCGGGCCCGGCAGCGGCTCTACCTGACCAGGTCGGTGCTGCGCAGCGCCTGGGGCCAGCCCTCGTACAACCCGGCCTCGCGGTTCCTGGAGGAGATCCCGGAGCCGCTGGTTGACTGGAAGCGCAAGGGCGCGGCCTCGGCGCCGCCCTCGCGCGGCTACTCGGGCGGCTCGGGCTCCGGCGGGTTCACCGCGGGCAGCGGCGGCTCGCGCGGCGGTTCGCGCGGGGCCGTGACCACCGCCTCGCCGAAGGCCGGCTGGGGCCAGTCGGCCCGCCGGGTCACCGAGCGCGAGGTGGTCGGCCTGGCGGTCGGCGACCGCGTCACCCACGACACCTTCGGCCTCGGCACGGTGGTGGCGACGGCCGGTGTCGGCGACAAGGCGCAGGCCACCGTGGACTTCGGCACCGCCGGCCGCAAGCAGCTGCTGCTGCGCTACGCGCCGGTGGAGAAGCTCTAGGGTCCGCACCGGACCGGGGCGGTGGCCCCGGGCCGGGCCGTCCCGGTGCTCGGCCTGCCGGTGGTCGGCCTTGGGTGGTCGGCCTGCGGGTGCCGGGCCGGTTTCAGCGCGGGTCGAGCCCCTGGCCGAGCAGCCAGGGCAGCGGGTCGATCGGGGCGCCGCCGTCGGGGCGGACCTCGAAGTGCAGGTGCGGGCCGGTGCTGTTGCCGCTGCTGCCCGAGTAGGCGATCACGTCGCCGGCCTTTACCTGGCCCTTGCGGACCTTGTAGGTGCGCAGGTGGCAGTACCAGGTCTCGGTGCCGTCCGGGGCCTTCACTATGGCCATGTAGCCGTACGCCGAGTTCCACTGCGTGCGGACGGTGCCGTCGGTGACCGCCATCACCGGTGTCCCGCCCTGGACGGGGAAGTCGATCCCGGTGTGCCGTGCCGTCCAGTGCGTACCGGCCTCGCCGTAGGTGGCGCTCAGGCCGTGCAGCTCCACCGGCAGCGACACCTTGGGGCGCTCCGGGACGGGCGCCGGGGCCGGCGCGGTCTCGGTGGGCGCCGCCACCGGCTCCTGGGCGGACAGCGGGGGACGGGCCTCGCCGCGGGCGGCGCGCCCGGCGTCCGTCCCGCCGGCCGCGTCGGGCGTCCGGCCGTCGTCGGGGGCCGCGGCCGGGGCGGCCTCGGTGGCGGGCCCGGCGACCGTCGAGCGGTC
This sequence comes from Kitasatospora herbaricolor, assembly GCF_030813695.1. NCBI lineage: Bacteria > Bacillati > Actinomycetota > Actinomycetes > Kitasatosporales > Streptomycetaceae > Kitasatospora > Kitasatospora herbaricolor. Next base: position 3,771,034 of record NZ_JAUSVA010000002.1, on the reverse strand, counting down.
GGCGTCGCCCCGCACCGTGACGGCCGCGGCGCCGGCCACGCCGAGGGCGGCCAGCGAGGGCAGTGCGACACCGAGCAGGGCCGTGCGGGTGGCGGCCTTCGCGGCGCCGCGGCGCTCCGCGCGCGACTGCGCGCGGGCGGCCACCCGCAGTTCCGCGCGGGTGGGGCGGACTGCGTCAGCCATCGGGCGGTGCCTCCTGGTGGTCCTCGGGTGAGGGGGAAAACAGGCGAGACTGTAGCCGCCCTGGCGGAGTCCGGACAAAAGTCCGGATGTCAAGAGGGCTGACGGCCATTCAGGCAGCCGGATCGCTCCGGCGCTGTGGCGATGGCGTGTCGGTGCGGTGCGGCGGGCGTGTCCCGCGGGGCACGGGGGCGGCGGCATGGTGCCCCCGTGGCGGCCCCGGGATCAGGCCGAGAGCCCGGGTCAGACCGACATCCCGGGGCAGGCCGACAGCCCCCGGGTCAGGCCGAGGCCCCGTGGTCAGGCCGACAGACGGTCGGCCGGCGGTTCGGTCGGGGGCTGCTCCGACCGTCCGCCCGGTTGGCCGGGCAGTTGCCCGTCCACCCGTCCGTCGGCGCCGACGGCCTCCGCGGCGGCCAGGATCCGGCGCACGCCGTCCACCACCCGGCGGTCCACCGGCAGGGCCGCATGGCCGGCGCCCGGGACCATGATGTTCTCGGCCGCCAGATCGGGGTGCCGCAGCCGGCCGTTGCGGGCGGGCAGCACGACCTCGTCCAGCTCGCCCCAGAAGGCCGTGAACCGGGTGCGGCACTGCGCCGCCGGCTGCCGCAGCTCGGCCAGCAGGTCGCTGCCGGGCCTCATCTGCCGGGTGATCGGGAACGGGTTGGGCAGGTGCGCGGCGAGCGTCCCCTCGTGCGGGGCGGCCAGGGTGATCACGGTCGGCACGTGCTCGTCCCCGCAGAGGCGCTGGACGTAGTACCGGGCGATCAGCCCGCCCAGGCTGTGCCCGACCAGGGCCACCGGCGCGCCCCGGTGCGCCCGGCGGGCCCACTCCACGTGCCGGCCGAGCAGCACGGCGGCGGTCCGCACGTCACCGGTCAGCGGGGAGTGGTTGAGGGCGTGCAGATGCGTCCAGCCGTCCCGGCGCAGGGCCCGCAGCAGGGGGTGGAAGACCGCGCGGTTGTCGGCGAAGCCGTGCAGGAACAGCACCGGCCCGTGGTGCGGCCGGCCGCTCGCGGGTGCGCCCCCGGGCCCCGGCGCGGGCCCGTCGTGCTCCGGCGGGCAGGGGCGTCCCGGAGCCGGGCGGGGCTCGTCGCCCACGCCGGTGGGGTAGCGGACCAGGTGGCCCGCGATGGCGGCGGCCTCGGCCCCGGCGCCCCGGACGGCGTCGGCGGCTCGCTGGAAGGGAACGGACATGCGGCGGCTCCCCGGGGTCGGCGGCGGGGGCGGGGCGCCCGGTCGGGCGGCACGGGGTGACGGGACGGGTGGCCCCGTCGGCCGGGCGCGGCCGGCCGGTGAGCGGCCGCCGTGGCCCGGGGCCGGTATCGGGTGCGGCGGTGCGTTCCCGGTCGTGCGTCCCCGGTCGGGGTCCCTGTGGTGCGGGTGGCGGGTACGGCGGGGCCCGCCCGGGCACGCGGGAGCCCGGGGGGCGCAGGGTGGGGCCGCGGCGAACACGCGGTGCTGTGATTTTCCCCTCCCTTGGAAGGGCGAAACGACCAACCGGCCCCCTGGGCGCTAACCTCCCCTCAGGTTTAGTTATCGATGGTTAACAACACCCGGACCGGACACAATCCGCAGGGGTGGTGGACAACGTCGTCCAGGAGGCAGTGATGGGTGTGTCAGGGCCGATCCGCGTAGTGGTGGCCAAGCCGGGGCTGGACGGTCACGACCGTGGTGCCAAGGTGATCGCCCGCGCGCTGCGCGACGCCGGCATGGAGGTCATCTACACGGGCCTGCACCAGACTCCCGAGCAGGTCGTGGACACCGCGATCCAGGAGGACGCGGACGGCATCGGCCTCTCGATCCTCTCGGGCGCCCACATGACGCTCTGCGCGCGGGTGCTGGAGCTGCTCCGGGAGCGGGACGCGGCGGACATCAAGGTGTTCTGCGGCGGGATCATCCCCGAGGAGGACATCATCGAGCTCAAGGCGCTCGGCGTCGCGGACATCTTCACGCCGGGCACCCCCACCCGGGACGTGGTGGCCTGGGTCGAGGCGAACCTGCGGGCCGCCGGCTGACGGCCGCGGCGGCCCGGCTCCCGTAGCCGCCGGCAGGGCGCCACCGGATTCGCCCGGGGGCGCCCTGTCGCCTTTCCCGGGTGTTCGCGCGCTGCCTGCGCGTCCCCGGCCGGGCTCCGGGGCTCAGACGTCGAGCTCGGCCAGCATCGCGGCCCGGAAGCGCAAGGTCCCGGCGAGCCGGGCGAAGGTCTCCGCCCAGGCGGTGTCCGGTGCGGCGTCCGACGCCAGTGCCTCCACGGCGGGGGCGGCCTCCGGGGCGAGTGCCCGCTCGGTCATCCCGAGGACCCCGCTGTGGCTCCACGGGTACGTCCCCGAGCTGGCCGCCCGTTCCAGGGCGGCCACCACGGCGGTGGAGAGCGGGGGCGTCCACGGGGTGGCGCACGCCCCCAGCAGCTGGAAGGCCTCGCCCAGCCCGTGCGCCTGGATGAACGCGGCCGTCCAGGCCGCCCGCTCGGGCGCGGGCAGGACGGCGAGCAGCTTGGCGGGCGCCCCGGCGGTGCGTGCCGTCCGGCCGTCCCGCCCGGGCCTGGGGGCGGGGCCGAGCAGCGCGCGGGCCCAGTCGGCGTCGTGCTGGCGTACGGCGGCCCTGGCCCAGCCCTCGCGCAGGTCGTCCGTCCAGGTGCCGTCGGCCGGGTCGGTCCCGCTGCCGTCCGGGCCGGCGTCGCCGACCGGCAGCCCGAGCAGCCGGGCGGGTGTCAGGCCGGTGTCGTCCGTCCAGGTGCGCAGCGGGGTGGCCGCGACGATCTCGCCGAACCACCAGGCGCGTTCGCCGCGCCCGGTCGGCGACTTGGGGGCCACGCCGTCCCGCTGCATCGCGGCGTCGCACTCGGATGGCGGGGTGACCAGCAGCGCGCGGCCGGTGCCGGCGAGCCGCACGGCGGCCCGGGCGCGCTCGGCCATCCGGGTGGCGAGGGCGGAGCCGGCGAGGGTGGAGAGCAGTTCGGCGGCCGTCGCGCGGACGTTCTTGCTGCGGTCGCCGAGGGCGGCCTCCAGGAAGGGTTCGTCGGCCGGGGAGAGGCCGTCCTGGAGGGCGTCCAGGAAGAGCAGGCGGTCCTCGGCCCGTTCGGTCGTCCAGGTGCCGCGCAGCAGGTCGAGTCCGGCCGCCGGGTCGGTGCGGCGCAGCCGGGTCAGGTGGGTGACGCGCTCGGCGAACAGACCCTCGTGCCAGATCCGGTGCTCGTCGCCCGGGGCGGCACGGTCGCCGACGGCACCCGGGTCACCCGTGCCGGTCGGGTCACCCGTGCTGGTGGGGACAGCCGGGTCGCCCGTGCCGGCGGCGTCCGTGACGGTGCGCAGGACGAAGCGCCAGTCGGGGTTCCGCTCCGCCAGCCAGCGCCCGAGCGGGCCGGCCAGCGCGACCGCGTCCCCGCGCAGCTCGCTGCGGGCGCGGGCGCTGTCCAGCAGGGCGGGCAGCAGCGCGGCGGGCGGGCGCAGGCCCCGGGCCCGGGCGGTGGCGAGCCACTGCGGGAGCAGTTCGGTGAGGTTGGCGAGGGTGCCGCCGGCGCTGCCGGACCGGCCGTCCAGCAGGACGGTGAGCCGGCGGGCGGCGGCCACGGGCAGCTCGGGCCGCGGGTCGGCCGGGGCGGCGGGCCCGGCGGGCTGCACCGCGCCGGGCCTGGCGCCGGCCCGGCGCCGGACGGCGGTGAGGGCGGCCAGCTCCAGCAGGGCGGTGGCCGGGTCCGTCCGGTCGACCGCGGTCGCGGCGGCGACCAGGGCCGGCGATCCGGCGGGCGCCGGCAGCGGGCGGCGGTCGGTGCCCAGCAGGGCGGTGGTCCGGAGCTCCTCCCAGGCGTCGGCCTGGGCGGCGGGTTCGGTTCGGGTGGCCGTCACGTGCGGGCTCCTGAAGGGTGGTGGCCGGGCCGCGCCGGTCGGCTGCGGGCGCGGCTGTGGCTGCGGGTGTCGGGGGCTCCGGGGCGGTGGCGGTGCGCACGGCACCCGGGCAGGGGCGCCGGCGGCGGAGCCCTACTGGGTGAGGCCGCTCGGGCGGCCGAGCTCGTCCCAGACGGTGACGGGGGTGAAGCCGCGGTGGCCGCACTCGCCGAACAGGGTGACCGGGCGGCCCCCGGATACGGCGGCGAGCCGCCAGAGGGCCGGCTCGGGCAGGCCGGCCCGGTGCAGCCGCAGGGTGTCCCGGCCGTCCGTGAGGTGCCAGCCGTCGACGTCGTGGACCGGGATCACCCCGGTCAGCACGGTGGGCCAGGACTCCGTCCACGGGTCCTCGGCGACGGCCGCGCCGTACCCGGCCAGCGCCTCGGCCGGGGAGACGCCCGCGGGGACGGCGTCGTCGGAGGGCTGCGGCGCGCCGTGGCGGGTGCCGAGGACGGCGCGCAGCGGGCGGGCGCCGGGGTGGAAGGCCAGCTCGGCCTCCAGCACCTGGCCGGTGGGCAGGGCCAGGTCGGGGGCCTGGCCGGGGCGGCCGAAGGCGAGCAGCAGGGCCGGGCGGCCGGTCTTGGCACCGCGCAGCCAGAGCCGGCGGGTGGTCAGCCGCTCGTCGGGGGTGTCCCGCACCCCCAGGACCTGCCAGCGGTCCCGGACGGTGGGGCCGGTGAGCAGCTCCGCCGTCTCGGTGGTGAAGCCGACCCGGGCCCGGACGGTGGCGCCGAGCGCCTCGGGCAGTTCGTCGACCCGGCCGTAGGCGGTGGCCAGCAGGTGCAGCATCGCGTACTCCTCCAGCAGGTCGCCCTGCGCGGTGTGGTCCAGCTCGCGGACCTTGGTGGCCAGGCCCGGGGCCTGGGCGTCGACCATCCGGGCGGCGACCTCCTCCCAGCCCGAGCGGCCGGCGCCGTCGTCGGCCAGGCCGTGCCGGATCCGGTCGGCGAGGCGGAGCCTGAGCTCCTGCGCGCCGGCCGCGACCCGGGCGGAGCGCTTCTCGGCCCGGCGCCGCGCGGCGGCCGGGTCGGCGGCGGCCGCCTCGGCCTTGGCGGTGCGCCGCTCGGCGGCCTGCTCGGTGCGCTCCTGGCGCTCCTTCAGCCAGTCGGCGGCCCAGTCGGCGGGCTCGCCGCCGGCCGGGACGGCCTCGGGGCTGCCGCTCCACAGCAGGAGCAGCCCGAGGGCGTGCTTGCACGGGAACTTGCGGCTCGGGCAGCTGCACCGGTAGGCGGGCGTGGTCAGTTCGACGACCGTCCGGTAGGGCGTGCTGCCGCTGCCCTTGCACTCGCCCCACAGAGCCTGGCCGTCGGTGCCCGTGCCCGACCAGGGCGCGGGCGAGGACAGCTTGCCCGCGGCCTTGCGTGAGGGGGCGTCAGGTGCCAGGGACAGGACGTGTTCGGTGCTCCAGCGTTCCTCCATGGCCACGACGCTAGGGGGAGGGACTGACAACGGCGGCCGCCGAACTGACCGCCGGTCAGCCGTCCGGGGCCGGTTGTCAGTGGCGGGGTGCATGGTTGTTCGAGCAGGCCGGACGGGGCCCCTCCCGCCGGCCGGACGACATCTGCGCCGATGCTCCCCATCGATCACCCCGCCGCCCGCGACCCCTGCCACAGGTGTGTCCGGCGGCAGACCAGAAGGAGCCCCCATGACGACTGCGACGACCGCCGGGACGACCACCGCCGAGGTGCTGCGGGAGCACGCCGAGGACGCGTTCGCCGCCGAGCTGGCCGCGCTCGCCGCGCAGGACGACCGCCCGCGCCCGGAGCGCTGGCGGCTCTCGCCGTGGGCCGTGGCCACCTACCTGCTGGGCGGGGCCCTGCCCGACGGCACCGTGATCACTCCCAAGTACATCGGCCCGCGCCGGATCGTCGAGGTCGCCGTCACCACGCTGGCCACCGACCGGGCGCTGCTGCTGCTCGGGGTGCCGGGGACGGCCAAGACCTGGGTGTCCGAGCATCTGGCGGCCGCGATCAGCGGGGACTCCACGCTGCTCGTCCAGGGCACCGCCGGCACGCCCGAGGAGGCCGTCCGGTACGGCTGGAACTACGCCCAGCTGCTCGCCCACGGCCCCAGCCATGACGCGCTGGTGCCCTCCCCGGTGATGCGGGCGATGGCCGACGGCAAGATCGCCCGGGTGGAGGAGCTGACCCGGATCCCGGCCGACGTCCAGGACAGCCTGATCACCATCCTGTCCGAGAAGACCCTGCCGGTGCCCGAGCTGGGCGGTGAGACCCAGGCGGTCCGCGGCTTCAACCTGATCGCCACCGCGAACGACCGGGACCGCGGCGTCAACGAGCTGTCCAGTGCGCTGCGCCGCCGGTTCAACACGGTGGTGCTGCCACTGCCCGCGACGCTGGACGAGGAGGTCGACATCGTCACCCGCCGGGTCGGCCAGCTGGGCCGCTCGCTGGACCTGCCGGAGCTGCCGGGCGGGGCGGAGGAGATCCGCCGGGTGGTCACCGTCTTCCGCGAGCTGCGGGACGGCGTCACCGCCGACGGGCGGACGAAGGTGAAGACGCCGAGCAGCACCCTGTCGACGGCCGAGGCGATCTCGGTGGTCACCAACGGCCTCGCGTTGGCCGCGCACTTCGGCGACGGGGTGCTCCGGGCCGGTGACGTGACCACCGGCATCCTCGGGGCCGTCCTGCGCGACCCGGTCGCCGACCAGGTGGTCTGGCGCGAGTACCTGGAGGGCGTGGTCCGCGAGCGCGAGGGCTGGAAGGACTTCTACCGGGCCGCCCGCGAGAACGTCCGCTGAACCCGACCGACGGTCTTCGAGGAGAGGAGGCGCGATGAGCGCAGAGGTGACGCTGCTCGGCGTCCGGCACCACGGCCCCGGCTCGGCGCGCGCGGTGGCCGCCGCGCTGGAGCAGCTGCGGCCGGACGTGGTGCTGGTCGAGGGCCCGCCGGAGGCCGATCCGATCATCGGCCTGGCCGCCGAGAAGGAGATGGTCCCGCCGGTCGCCCTGCTGGCCCACGCGGTGGACGACCCGGCCAGGGCGGCCTTCTGGCCCTTCGCCGTCTTCTCCCCGGAGTGGGTCGCGGTCCGGTACGCCCTCGACGCCGACGTCCCGGTCCGGTTCGTCGACCTGCCCGCGGCGTACGGCCTCGCCGCGGAACCGACCGGGCACCGGGGCCCGTCCGAGCCGTCAGGGGGAGTGCCGGGGGGCACTTCTCCGGACGGCCGCCCGGGCCCGGCCCTCCCGGACGGCGACGGCCCGGGCGACGGCGGCGGTCCGCGGGACGGCGGTCCGGACGGCCACCTCCCGGACGGCGGGCTCCTGGACGGCGGGCTCCCGGACGGCGGGCCGGCGAACGGCGACCCGATCGGCGCGCTGGCCGCGGCGGCCGGCCACGACGACGCCGAGCGCTGGTGGGAGGACGTGGTCGAGCACCGGGCGCCCGGCGCGGACGCGCTCGCGCCCTTCACCGCGGTCGCCGAGGCGATGACCGCGCTGCGCGAGGACGGCGGCGCCGGGCGGCGCGACGAGCTGCGCGAGGCGTACATGCGCCAGCAGATCCGGGCCGCCCGCCGGGCCGGACACCGGCGGATCGCCGTCGTCTGCGGCGCCTGGCACGTCCCGGCGCTGGCCACGATGCCGACCGTCGCGCACGACCGGGCCCTGCTCGCCACCCTGCCCAAGAAGGTCCGCACCGAGATCACCTGGGTGCCCTGGACCCACCGCCGGCTCTCCCAGCACACGGGCTACGGCGCCGGCATCGCCTCGCCCGGCTGGTACCACCACCTGTTCAGCACCGACGGCGACCCGCTCGCCCGGTGGATGACGCGGGCCGCCGACCTGCTCCGCCAGGAGGACCACCCCGTCTCGTCCGCGCACGTCATCGAGGCCGTCCGGCTGGCCGGCACGCTCGCGGTGATGCGCGGGCGCCCGCTGGCCGGGCTGACCGAGACGCTGGACGCCGTCCGCTCGGTGATGTGCGACGGCTCGGACGTCGCCCTGGCGCTGGTGCACGACCGGCTGGTGATCGGCGACGCCCTCGGCGAGGTGCCCGACGCCGCCCCGGCCGTGCCGCTCCAGCGGGACCTCACCCGGCTCCAGCGGACCTTGCGGCTCAAGCCGGAGCCCGAGGCCCGCGAGCTGGACCTCGACCTCCGCAAGGAGAACGACGTCGCCCGCTCGCGGCTGCTGCACCGGCTGCGACTGCTCGGCGTCGACTGGGGCACCCCGAGCCGGTCCGCGGTCAACTCCACCGGGACCTTCCGGGAGAGCTGGCGGCTGCGCTGGGAGCCGGAGTTCGCCGTCCGGATCGTCGAGGCCGCCCAGTGGGGCACCACGGTCGAGGACGCGGCGACCGGCAGGGCGGTGGAGACGGCCGCCCGGGCCGGCGAACTCGGCGCGCTGACCGGGCTGGTGGAGCGCTGCCTGCTGGCGGGCCTGTCGCGGGCCCTGCCCGCCGTGATGCGGGTGCTCGCCGACCGGGCCGCACTGGACACCGACGTCGCCCAGCTGGCCTCCGCGCTGCCCGCGTTGGTCCGCGCCCTGCGCTACGGCGACGTCCGGGGCACGGACAGCACCGCGCTGGACGCGGTGGCCAGGGGGCTGGCCGAGCGGATCTGCGTCGGTCTGCCGCCCGGCTGCACCGGCCTGGACGCCGAGGGCGCGGCGGCGATGCGGCGCTCGGTGGACGCGGTGCACGCGGCGATCGGCCTGCTGGAGAACGCCACCGAGAACGCCGCCGGAGCCGCCGTCGGCGACGGGGCCGGTGACGGCGCCGCCCCGCCGGCCGCCGACTCGCTCGCCGACCGCTGGGCCGCCACCCTCGCCTCGCTGGCCCGCCGCGAACCGGCCGGCGGCGCCGCGACCGGCGTCCCCGGGCTGCTCCGCGGCCGGGCCGTGCGACTGCTGCTGGACGACGGCCGGCTGGACTCCGCGGAGGCGGGCCGCCGGATGGGCCTGGTGCTCTCCACGGCCAGCGCACCGGCCGACGCCGCCGGCTGGGTGGAGGGCTTCCTGGCGGGCGGCGGCGCCCTGCTGCTGCACGACGCCCGCCTGCTGGGCCTGCTGGACGGCTGGCTGGCGGGGGTGCCCGGCGAGGTCTTCACCGATGTGCTGCCGCTGCTCCGCCGGACGTTCTCCGCCCTGGAGGCCGGCGTGCGCCGCACGGTCGGCGAGCAGGTGGCCGCCGGTCCGCTCGGCGCCCCGTCGGCGCGGCCGGCCGGCCCGGCGGCGGACCTCGACGAGGAGCGCGCGGACGCCGCGCTGCCCACCGTGGCCCTGCTGCTCGGCCTGGCCGGGCCGCCGCCGGACGGCCCCGGCCGACCGGACGACGGCCTGCGGCGGATCCCCCGCCAGGCCGACCGCCGCAGCGCCTGAGCCGGCCGGAGCCCCTCGACCAGGAGCGCCCGGGCCGGCCGGGCGCCCCGCTCCGGGAAGGCCCCGCTCGCCGGGAGGGCCGGCGGCGCGAGGACCGGCGCCCGGGAGCCGGGGTCCGGCCGGAGCGGGATCGCGTCCGGACCGTCAGAACGAGAGCCCGTCAGAAGCAGTCCGTCAGAAGCAGAGTCCGTCAGAAGGAGCGCCCGATGTCCGTCACGCCCCAGCTCGCCGGTGCCGATGGTGGCACCGCCTCCACTGCGGCCGCCGGCACCGCCGCCGGCACCGGCCCCGAGGCGGACGCCGAGCGGCTGCGCCGCTGGCGGCTGGTGCTCGGCGGGGAGGCCGACGGGACGGGCTGCCGCCTCTCCGGCCGGGACGCCGCGATGGACGGCGCCCTCGCCGCCCTCTACCGGGGGGAGGCCGGCGAGGGCGCGAGGCCGGGTGCGCGCAGCGCCGGACTGGGCGGGTCGGCGCCGCAGGTGGCGCGCTGGCTCGGCGACATCCGCGAGTACTTCCCGAGTTCGGTCGTCCAGCTGATGCAGCAGGACGCGATCTCCCGGCTGGGGCTGGAGCGCCTGCTGCTGGAGCCCGAGATGCTGGAGGCCGTCGAGCCGGACGTCCACCTGGTCGGCACCCTGCTGTCGCTGAAGCACGCGCTGCCCGAGACCACCCGGGAGACGGCCCGGGCGGTGGTCGGCAAGGTGGTCGCGGACCTGGAGCGCCGGCTGGCCGACCGGACGAGGGCCACCCTCGGCGGGGCGCTGGACCGCAGCGCGAAGGTCAACCGCCCGCGCCACCGCGACATCGACTGGGACCGCACGATCCGCGCCAACCTCAAGAACTACCTGCCCGAGGCCGGCCCGGACGGGCGCGGCACGGTCGTCCCCGAGCGGCTGGTCGGCTACGCCCGGGCGCAGCGGGCGGTGAAGAAGGACGTGATCCTGTGCATCGACCAGTCCGGTTCGATGGCGCCGTCGGTGGTCCATTCGGCGGTGTTCGGCGCGGTGCTGGCCTCGATGAAGACGCTCGACACCCGGCTGGTGGTCTTCGACACCTCGGTCGTCGACCTCACCGAGCAACTGAGCGATCCGGTGGACGTGCTGTTCGCGACTCAGCTCGGCGGCGGTACCGACATCAACCGGGCGCTGGCGTACTGCCAGTCCCGGATCACCCGGCCGTCGGAGACGATCGTGGTGCTGATCAGCGACCTCTACGAGGGCGGCATCCGCAACGAGATGCTCAAGCGGGTCGCGGCGATGAAGGCCTCCGGGGTCCAGTTCATCGCCCTGCTGGCGCTCTCGGACGAGGGGGCCCCGGCGTACGACCACGCGCACGCGGCCGCGCTGGCCGCCCTGGGGGCACCCGCCTTCGCCTGCACGCCGGACGCCTTCCCGGAGATCATGGCGGCCGCGATCGAGAAGCGCCCGCTGCCCGTTCCCGACCTGCAGAACTGAGCGGCCGGATCGGAAATTCACCCGGACGGGTGAACCGGGTCCGACCTCACCGGAGGCCGCCGGGCGTGGTGAGCGGCACGCCCGACACGCCGCGGCGGGGCCGTTGTGACGGTTCTCACCAAACCCGTGCCGGTCCCGGGCGAAACACGCCCGTCGTACGGGGATAACCTGCCAGACGGACGTGACGCGCGTGTTGATTGACGTGTGCGCCCGTGGCTGTGTGGGCCGCAAGGCCGTATCTCTGCGTACCTGCACCGCCTCGACGACCCGCAGCGAAGATCCTGCCGTGGCACGCTCGTAGAGACACAATCCGCGACCACGAACAAGGACGAACACACGTGGACCTGTTCGAGTACCAGGCGAGGGACCTCTTCGCCAAGCACGGTGTACCCGTGCTTGACGGGGACGTCATCGAGACCCCCGAAGCAGCTCGTGCCATCGCCGAGCGCTTCGGTGGACGCGCCGTCGTCAAGGCTCAGGTGAAGGTCGGTGGCCGTGGCAAGGCCGGCGGCGTCAAGCTCGCCGCCGACCCGGCCGACGCGGTCGCCAAGGCCGAGGCGATCCTCGGTATGGACATCAAGGGCCACACCGTTCACAAGGTGATGCTGGCCCAGACCGCGGACATCAAGGACGAGTACTACGTCTCGTTCCTGCTGGACCGCACCAACCGCACCTTCCTGGCGATGGCCAGCGTCGAGGGCGGCGTGGAGATCGAGGTCGTCGCCGAGGAGAACCCGGACGCACTGGCCAAGATCCCGGTCGACGCCAACGAGGGCTGCACCCCGGAGAAGGCCGCCGAGATCGTCGCGGCCGCGAAGTTCCCGGCCGAGGTCGCCGACCAGGTCGCCGACGTTCTGCAGAAGCTGTGGAAGGTCTTCATCGCCGAGGACGCGCTCCTCGTCGAGGTCAACCCGCTGATCAAGTCCGGCGAGGGCAAGATCATCGCGCTCGACGGCAAGGTGTCGCTGGACGAGAACGCCGAGTTCCGTCAGCCCCACCACGAGGAGCTCGAGGACAAGGCCGCGGCCAACCCCCTTGAGGCGGCGGCGAAGGCCAAGGGCCTGAACTACGTCAAGCTCGACGGTGAGGTCGGCATCATCGGCAACGGCGCGGGTCTCGTCATGAGCACCCTGGACGTCGTCGCCTACGCCGGTGAGAACCACGGTGGCGTCAAGCCCGCCAACTTCCTCGACATCGGTGGCGGCGCCTCCGCCGAGGTGATGGCGAACGGCCTGGAGATCATCCTGGGCGACACCGACGTCAAGTCGGTCTTCGTCAACGTCTTCGGCGGCATCACCGCGTGCGACGCGGTCGCCAACGGCATCGTGCAGGCGCTCGCGCTGCTGGAGGAGAAGGGCGAGGCCGTCACCAAGCCCCTCGTCGTCCGCCTCGACGGCAACAACGCCGAGCTGGGGCGTCAGATCCTGACCGACGCCAACCACCCGCTCGTCGAGCAGGTGGACACCATGGACGGTGCGGCCGACCGCGCCGCCGAGCTGGCCAACAAGTAAGGGAGAGGACTGAATCATGGCTATCTTCCTTACCAAGGACAGCAAGGTCATCGTCCAGGGCATGACCGGCTCCGAGGGCATGAAGCACACCCGCCGCATGCTCGCCTCCGGCACCCAGATCGTCGGCGGTGTGAACCCGCGCAAGGCCGGCACCACCGTTGACGTCGACGGCACCGACGTGCCCGTCTTCGGCACCGTGGCCGAGGCCATCGAGAAGACCGGCGCCGACGTCACGGTCATCTTCGTGCCGCCGAAGTTCACCAAGGACGCCGTCGTCGAGGCGATCGACGCCGAGATCGGCCTCGCGGTCGTCATCACCGAGGGTGTCCCGGTCCACGACTCGGCCGCCTTCTGGGCGTACGCCGGCTCCAAGGGCAACAAGACCCGGATCATCGGCCCGAACTGCCCGGGCCTGATCAGCCCCGGACAGTCCAACGCCGGCATCATCCCGGCGGACATCACCAAGGCCGGCAAGATCGGCCTGGTGTCCAAGTCCGGCACCCTGACCTACCAGCTCATGTACGAGCTGCGCGACATCGGCTTCTCCTCGGCCGTGGGCATCGGTGGCGACCCCGTCATCGGCACCACCCACATCGACGCCCTGAAGGCGTTCCAGGAGGACCCGCAGACCGAGATCATCGTGATGATCGGTGAGATCGGCGGCGACGCCGAGGAGCGTGCCGCGGCCTACATCGCCGAGCACGTCACCAAGCCGGTCGTCGGCTACGTCGCGGGCTTCACCGCTCCCGAGGGCAAGACCATGGGCCACGCCGGCGCCATCGTCTCCGGCTCCTCGGGCACCGCCCAGGCGAAGAAGGAGGCCCTTGAGGCCGCCGGTGTCAAGGTCGGCAAGACGCCGTCCGAGACCGCCCGCCTGGCGCGCGAGCTGATCGGCTGACCCAGCCGGTCGGCAGACAGGCCGATCGGGCGCGGCGGCCCCGGCCGCCCCGCCCGTGAGGGCGCCCCTCCCCGGACCACCGGTCCGGCGAGGGGCGCCCTCACGTCTTTCCCCGGTCGTCCGGGCCGGCGCCCCGGCGTCCGGGGCCGCGGCAGGGTCACGGCGGCCCGGCCCCGGCGTCCTGGGTGCGGCGGCCGGGTCACCGCGTCCCGGCCGCCCGGAACGGCGCCGGCAGCGGCGGCACCGACTGCGGGCGCGCCGCGCACGGACGGGGGGTCAGCACCGTGCACCGGGCGGCCGCCGCCCCGTCCGGCCCCGGCGGCCCGGCCGCGTCCGTCGAACCCCGGGCGGCCGTACCCACCGGCCCCCAGAGCGAGAGCGCCGGCAGCGGCGGGGGGCCGAGCACCGCGGCCCGCCCCGGCGCGAAACTGCACCAGGCGGTCCGCAGGCCCGGCGGCACCCCGCCCGGCGCGGCCGGTCCGGCACTGCCGTTCTGCGCGTTGGTGCAGACCGGGTGCGGCACCGGCGGCGACGGCTTGAACAGCTCACCCGGCCCCGCGCCGAACAGGGTGGTCCCCACGGCGGTCGCCATCGCCAGGGTGACCAGCGCCGCGCCGCCGGTCCGGCCGGCCGTCCGGAGCCGGTGCCGGGCGCTCAGCGCGGGGACGGGCGGCCGGTGCGGCTCCGGGCAGCCGCGGACGCCCGCCCGGTACAGCAGGGCGCTGAGCCGGTCGCCGAAGCCCGGGTCGGCCGGGTCCGCCCCGACCAGCTCGGGCAGCGCCGCCGCCAGTGCCACCCGGGCGGCCAGCACCCGGCCCTCGGCCGCGGCCGTGCTCGACTCCACCTCCACGGCCACCGCCGCGGCCGGCAGCCCGATCCCGTCGTGCAGCACCAGCGCCCGGCGCTGAGGCCGGGAGAGCCGCCGCAGCGCCTTGAGCAGGGCCCGGTCCTGGTCCGACAGGCGGTCGTGGTCCGGCAGGACGGCCTGGCTCTCGTCGGCGGGCCGGACGGCCTGTCGGCGCCACGGCCGCCGCACGGCCGCCGCCCGGCGCCGCCCGGCACGGTGCCAGGGGGAGAGCGCGGCCTCGCAGGCCCGGGCCCGGACCCACGCCTCCGGGTCGGGCAGCGCCGACACCTCGGGCCAGACCCGCAGCGCGGCGCCGAACGCGAGGTGCACGCAGTGCAGGGTGTGGCGGCGGGCACCGGTGAGCAGGAAGACCTGCTGGACCAGCCGGGTGTGCGCGGACTCGTAGAGCTCCTCGAAGCCCGGACCGGCCCCGCCGGCCGGGGGCCGGACGGGGGAGCGGGCGGCGGAGGTCCGCCCGGCGGGGGCGGCGGCACCGGCGGCACCGGCCGGCCGGGCGGCGTCCGGCCCGGTGGGCCCGGACGGGGTGGCGTTCGGCCGAACGGGCTTGGACGGGCCCGCGGACCGGCCCGCCGCGGGTCCGCCGGTCGCCGCGGGGGCGGCCGGGCCGGCCTTCGGGGTTCCGGCCTTCGGGGTTCCGGCCTTGGGGGTTCCGGCCTTCGGGTTGCCGGCTCCGGGGGCGCCGGCGTTCGGGGTTCCGCGCTCCCGGGTTGCTGCTTTCGGGGTCCCGGGCCGCGCGTCGACGGTGCCCGGGGCGCCGGCTGCCGGGCGCTCGGCACTCGGGCGCCCGGCACCCGGTGGTCCCGCCTTCGTGACGGCGACTGCGGCCGTCTCGTCCTTCGCCGGTCCTTCCCGGCCCGGCTCCTCCTGCGCCGGACCCTTCCCCCTCGACCCCTCCTCCACCGGGCGGTCCGTCACCGAGCCGCCCGTCACCTGCCCGTCCGTCGGCCCGCCGGCCGCGGGCCGGCACGCCGTCGTCCCGGTTCGCCGCGGGGCCGTCGCGGTGTCACCGGAGACGGCCTCACCTGCGGTGTTTCCGGCCGGAGCGGACGACGCGCCGACGCCGCGGTCCGCGTTCGGGCTCGCCTTGGGGCTCGCCTTCGGCGCCGAGGCCGGGCCCGCGTCCGGGACGCCGAGCAGGGCGGCCGCGGTGGCGGCGGCCTCCGCGGGGGAGCGGGCACCGATCTTGCGCATGGTCCGGTGCAGGTGGGTGCGGGCCGTGGCGGGGGCGATGCCGAGGGCGGCCGCCAGCTGTGCGGCGTCGTCCCCCGCGGCGAGGCGGGCCAGGACCTGCGCCTCACGCGGTGTCAGCAGCCCGAGCAGCCGCGCCGGGTCCGGCTGGGGCCGGGCCCGGCCGGCGTTGCGCCTGGCGCGGCGGCCCTTGGCCGCTGGCGCCTGCTCGACGGCGTTCTCGGAGGCGCGCTCGGCGGGGCGCTCGGCCGTGGGCGGCGTGGTCATCAGACCCTCCGGGCCGGGGTGGCGACGACGGCTTGGTGACGAGGTCTGAAAATGCGCATAAGCCAATAATCTGGGACACGGCGACGGTTTGCCTCTTCACGGGGCAGGGCGAGTCGCCTTGGCACCATGAGGCGCATGACGCAGCTGATGGGCCGTCCGATCCTGGATCTGCCAAGCGAGCTGAGCTCCCGCTCGGTGCTGGCCGACCTGCTCGCGGGGGTGCGGACGGCACTGCTGGGCCTCGCGGCGGTGGCGGTCCCGATTCTCGGCCTCTGGGTGGTCACCCCGTACGCGGACGACACGGCGAGCGGGGCCGCCCGGCTGGCGGGCACCGTCTGGCTGCTCGGGCACGGCGGCCCGCTCGGCCGGGGCGGGTCGGGGGCGCCGGTCACCGTCACGCCGCTGCTCCTCACGGTGCTGACCGCCTGGCAGCTGCACCGCGCGGGCCGGCGGGCGGCCGGCCCCGGCCGGACCGGTCGCCGCGTCGCCGGCGGTGGGCCGGCGGCGCGTCCGGCGGCGCACGGCGGTGGCGGCCGGGGCGGGGCGGTGGCGGTGGGCGCCGGGTACCTGATGGTGGTGACGGGCGTGGCCCTGCTGAGCGCGAGCGGGGAGACGGTCGGCGCGGCCGGGGCCGCCGGGGCGGCGTTCAGGGCCAGGGTGCTGCCGGACGTACTGGCGGCGGCGCTGCTGGTGTGGCTGGCGGTCGGGGCTGGTGTCCGCTCGGCCCGGCCGTACGGCGGGGCCCGGGGGCACGGGCGCCCCGTGCCGGGGCGGGTGCCGTCCTGGGCCTGGCCGGCGGCGCGCGTGGCGGCGGCGGCCGCCGTCCGGCGGGCGGCCCTGGCCGGGGTTCTGGGGCTGGTCGCGGCGGGCGCGCTGCTGGTCGCCACCGCGGCGGTGCTCGACGGCCTGGTGGGCGGCCGGCCGGTGCCGCCGGCCGGTGGCGGGGTGGCGGGGGTGCTCGGGCTGCTGCTGCTCTGCGTGGTGCTGCTGCCGAACGCCGTGGTCTGGGGCGCCGCCTACGCGCTGGGGCCGGGATTCGTGGTCGGTACGGGGGCGGTGGTCGCGCCGTCCGGGGCGCTGCTCGGACCGGTGCCGGCCGTTCCGCTGTTCGAGCTGCTGCCCACCTCGGGGGAGGGGGGATGGCGTTGGCTGGTCTGCCTGCTGCCGCTGCTCGCCGGGCTGACGCCGGCCGTGCTGCTGGGCCGGGCGGCGGCGGGCCGGGGCGGGCCGGCGGGACTCCCGCCGTGGGGCGGGGAGGACATCGGGGGGCCGGACGAAGCCGATGAGTCCGCGGGGGGCGTCGACGAGGACGGCGAGGGCGAGGAGCCGGGGGAGGACGGGGACGGTGGCCGCGTCACCGGGCCGGCCCTCGCGGCCGTCTGGCACCCGGTGGCGACGGCGGCCGTGGCCCTGGCGGCCGCCCTGGTGGTGGCGGTGGTGGTGGCGGTGTGCGGCTGGCTGGCCGGCGGCGCGCTGGGAACGGGGCGGATGGCCCAGCTGGGCCCCGTCCCGTGGCGCACGGGGACGGCGGCGGCCGGCTGGTTCGCCGGGGTGGGGGTGCCCGGGGCCTTGCTGGTCCGGGCCTGGCTGGTGCGCGGCCAGGCGGCGGCGGGCCTCCCCGAGGCCGGGGCCGGAAGTGAAGGGCTCCCGTCCCCCCGGCTGCGGTGGGCCCCATCCGCCTGGGCGGGACTCTCCCGGGCCTGGGCGCCGGACGGGCCCCGGCGCCCCCTCGGCCCCCGGTGGCCGATGGCAGATGCGGCGTCGGGGGCCGGTTCGGGGGCCGGTTCGCCGGCCGGGTCGGCGGCGGCGCCGGGCGTGCTGGCCGCCCGGGCCCGGGCGGCGGCGTACGGACTGGTGCTGCGGTGCGGCCCGCGGGCCCGGCCGTAGCCCGGTCCCGGGGGCCCGTCCGTCCGGAGCCTCCACGTCCGGGGCCCGCCCGTCCGGGGCCTGCACATCCGGGGCCTGCACGTCCGGCCCCCGGCGGGCCGGCTCGCCCGTCCGGGGTACCCCGTCCGTCCCTACTTGCTGGGGTTGACCAGGTTGACGTACCACTTCGGCGCGAGGTCGCTGCAGTTCTGCTCGGCGGTCGCGGTGAGGGCGTCCTTCACGCAGGTGCCGTAGTCCGCGTAGTACAGGCCGAGGCCGATCGAGCAGAGGGTCACCATCACGGCGACCGCGCCGGTGAACAGGCCGCCGAGGGCCGCCGGGCTCTGCGGGCTGCCGGTCGGGCCGTGCGCCGGGCCGAGGGTCGGGCCGAAGCCGGGGCGGGCCGGCGCGGCGGGGGCATCGGTCGGGGCGGGCGGCTTCGGGGTGCCGCGCAGGGCGCCGACCGCCCAGTAGACGGCGAGCGCGCCGAGGAACAGCGCCACGTAGTGGATCGCGGCGAGGGAGCAGACCAGCGAGGCCATGCCGGCCATCAGGGCGTTGCGGGCGCGCCGCTGGACCGGGTCGTTGGGGTCGGGCTTCGGCTGCTGGGGCGCCGGCTGCGGGTGCCAGGGGCCCTGGTAGCCGGGGCTCCACGGGTGCGGCGGCGGCACCTGGGGGTGCTGCTCCTCGCCCTCGGGCGCCTCGGGGGCGTCGGGCTTGCCGCCGGCCGGGGGCGGCGGCGTACGCGGCTGCCACGGCTGGTCCGGAGCGTCCGCCGGCGGCGGCGCGAAGGGGTTGCGCTCGCCGGTGTTGTCGCCGCTGCTCATGGTGTCAGCCAATCCTTCTCGGTCGGTGGGGCCTGCCTGCCCGCCTCCAATGATCCCGCAGGCGTCCGGGCGGCCCGCGGCGGCCTGCCGTCGCGGGTGCGGCGAGATCCCGGTCTCAGCTACGCGCGTAGCGGTATCGGGCCGGTTCAGGACCCGCCGGAGCAGCCGTTATCGTGGTGACGGTCAGCAATCCCCATCGGTTCCCGGAGCCCGCAGCGCAGCGGGAATTCCGCCGTTCCGACCCGCTCGACCTGCCGTTCGTAGTGGCCCCACCACCGGTGGACGTACCAGCGGGCGGCGCCCCGAAGCTACGGAGAATGTCGCAGTGGCCTCCGCCCAAGTGTTCCCGCCCCGTACGCCCGGCCCCGCCCGTCTGGTGGTCCTGGTCTCCGGTTCCGGCACCAACCTGCAGGCCCTGATCGACGCGGCCGCCGACCCCGCGTACGGCGCGAGCATCCTCGCCGTCGGCGCGGACCGGGACGGCATCGCGGGCCTGGAACGCGCCGAGCGCGCCGGCCTGCCGACCTTCGTCCACCGGGTCAAGGACTTCCCCGCCCGGGACGGCTGGGACCGCGCCCTCACCGAGGCCGTCGCGGAGCACCGGCCCGACCTGGTGGTCACCGCCGGCTTCATGAAGATCCTCGGCCCGGAGTTCATCGCCGCCTTCGCCGGCCGGATCGTCAACACCCACCCCGCCCTGCTGCCCGCCTTCCCCGGCGCCCACGGCGTCACCGACGCGCTCGCGTACGGCGTGAAGGTCACCGGCTGCACCGTCCACCTGGTCGACGCCGGGGTGGACACCGGGCCGATCATCGCGCAGGGCGTCGTGGAGGTCACCGACGCCGACCACGCCGATGGCGGCGACGCGCTGCACGAGCGCATCAAGACTGTCGAGCGCCAGTTGCTCGTCGAGGTCGTGGGCCGGCTGGCCCGCGAAGGCCACCGTATTGAAGACCGAAAGGTATGGATCCCGGCATGAGCGCCGCCGCCAGCACCACGCCGCTTGTCTCCGAAGACGTCCGCCCGATTCGCCGCGCCCTGGTCAGCGTCTACGACAAGACCGGCCTGGAGGAGCTGGCCCAGGGCCTGCACGCCGCCGGGGTCGAGCTGGTCTCGACCGGCTCGACCGCCGGCCGGATCGCCGCCGCGGGCGTCCCGGTGACCGAGGTCTCCGAACTCACCGGGTTCCCCGAGTGCCTCGACGGGCGCGTGAAGACGCTGCACCCCCGCGTGCACGCCGGCATCCTCGCCGACCTGCGGCTGGAGTCGCACCGCGCGCAGCTCGCCGAGCTGGGTGTCGAGCCCTTCGACCTGGTCGTGGTGAACCTCTACCCGTTCAAGGCCACCGTCGCCTCGGGCGCCACCCCCGACGAGTGCGTCGAGCAGATCGACATCGGCGGCCCGAGCATGGTGCGCGCCGCCGCCAAGAACCACCCGTCGGTGGCCGTCGTGGTCGACCCGGCCCGCTACACCGACGTGCTGGCCGCCGTGGCCGGCGGCGGTTTCGACCTGGCCACCCGCAAGCGCCTGGCCGGTGCCGCGTTCGCGCACACCGCCGCCTACGACGTCGCGGTCGCCTCCTGGTTCGAGGCCGGCTACGCGCCGAGCGACGCCGCCTTCCCCGAGTTCCTGGGCGCCACCTGGGAGCGCCAGAACGTGCTCCGCTACGGCGAGAACCCGCACCAGGGCGCCGCGCTGTACAGCGACGGCACCGGCGGCCTGGCCGGCGCCGAGCAGCTGCACGGCAAGGAGATGTCGTACAACAACTACGTCGACACCGACGCCGCCCGCCGCGCCGCCTACGACCACGCCGAGCCGGCCGTCGCGATCATCAAGCACGCCAACCCGTGCGGCATCGCGACCGGCGCGGACGTGGCCGAGGCGCACCGCAAGGCGCACGAGTGCGACCCGGTCTCCGCGTACGGCGGCGTGATCGCGGTCAACCGCCCGGTCACCGTGGAGCTGGCCGAGCAGATCGCCCCGATCTTCACCGAGGTCGTGGTGGCCCCGGCGTACGAGGACGGCGCGGTCGAGGTGCTGGCCCGCAAGAAGAACATCCGGGTGCTGCGCGCCCCCGAGGCGCCGGCCGGCCGCCAGGAGGTCCGCCCGGTCTCCGGCGGCGTGCTGCTGCAGGAGACCGACCGCATCCACGCCGAGGGCGACGACCCGTCGACCTGGACGCTGGCCGCCGGTGACGCCCTGTCGGCGGAGGAGCTGGCCGAGCTGGCGTTCGCCTGGCGGGCCTGCCGGGCCGTCAAGTCCAACGCGATCCTGCTGGCCAAGGACGGCGCCTCGGTCGGCGTCGGCATGGGCCAGGTCAACCGGGTGGACTCGGCCAGGCTCGCGGTCGAGCGGGCCGGCGAGCGCGCCAAGGGCTCGTACGCCGCCTCGGACGCGTTCTTCCCGTTCGCGGACGGCCTGCAGATCCTGATCGGCGGTGGCATCAAGGCCGTCGTCCAGCCCGGTGGTTCGATCCGCGACGAGGAGGTCGTGGCCGCCGCGACCGAGGCCGGCGTGACGATGTACCTGACCGGGACCAGGCACTTCTTCCACTGAGCACCCGCCCGGCCGGTGCCCGGCACCGGCCGGGCGCCGCACGCCGGAACGCGGAAGGCCCGCACCCCCTGGAATCCTCCGGGGGTGCGGGCCTTCCGCGTTCGCGTCCTCGTCAGGAGGACTTGACCACGACACTGCTCATGATCTTGTCCGCGAAGGTCTGCTTCTTGGCGTCCCAGAGCGGCCACAGGAAGCCGACGTAGCAAGGCAGGCCGTCGATGGCGTGGCAGAGCTTGCGCACGAACGCCATGCCGAAGCCGAGCGGCTGGCCGTCCGCCTCGCGGACCACCCGGATGTTGACCATCTTCTTGCCGGGGGTCTGGCCGGTCTTGCCCTCCTGGGCGATCAGCCAGAGGTTGCCGGCGATGCCGATGGCCGCGCCGAGCAGGATCAGCGCGATCCCGCCGCCGCTGATGCCGCCGCCGTCACAGGACGTCACACCGTACGAGTCGGTGGAGCAGTCGAGGCTGCCCGCGGTCATCGCCGCGCCGATCAGGTAGAGGATGCCGGCCGGAACGCCGACGATCAGACCGTCGATCAGGTACGCCGCGACCCGCGAGCCCCAGCCCGCGTAGAACGGCTGCACGTAGGCCGCGTGGCCGTAGCCGGGCTGCTGCGGGATGCCGTAGCCGGCCGGCGGCTGCTGGGGGTAGCCGTAGCCGGGCTGCGGCGGCTGCTGCTGGGGGTAGCCGTAACCGGGCTGCGGGGCCTGCTGGCCGTAGGGGTTGTTGGGGTCGGGCGGGTAGCTCATGTGATGCCTCCGGGCAGGAAGGGACGGGGGACGGACAGCAGGGGAGTCCTGGACGGACGGGCAGGTGGGCTGCCGACCGAAGGGGACAATAGCGGAGCCGACCGACGAGGGGGCGGCCGGTGACGGCGGGAAACCTGTCGGCCCGTGAACAGGTGCTGGGTTCGGGTACGAGCGTTCGGGTACGAGCCGTCGGGCGTGAGCGGACGCCGGGTCAGGGCCGGGAGATCCCCAGCCGCTCCAGCTGCCACACCCAGGCGGCGGCCAGGGCGATGGCGATCAGGGTGTTCCGGCGGTCGGCGCGCAGCTCGGACCACCAGCGGCCCGGGCCGAGCGGGGCGAACAGCAGGCCCACGGCGGCGGCGACGGTCACCGGGTTGGCGCCGAGCGCCGCCGCCCAGTGGCCCTGGCCGGCCTCGATGAAGACGGTGGTGCTCCCGCAGACCGGGCACGGGACGCCGGTGATCAGCCGCAGCGGGCAGAGCACACCGGGATCGTGCGCCCGGTGCAGTGCGGCCGCGGCCACCGCGGCCGCCGCGCCGGCGGCCCCGCGCAGCAGCGTGCGCAGCAGCGCGCCCGGCCGCGAGCCGGCGCCGCGCCGCCAACGGACCGCCATCGCGGCCAGGGTGGGTGCGGACACGGCTACTGCGGGGCGATCACGATGAGGACGACCAGACCGACCGAGATCAGCACGGCCAGCGTGTTGAGCGCGATGCCCCCGATCGACATGTTGCGGCCGATCCCGGTGGTGGCCGAGCGGTTGAGCCCGGCGATGCCGACGCCGAGGCCGATCAGGCCGATGAACCCGCCGTAGAAGCAGGAGAAGAGGACGGCGACGAAGCCGAGGACGACGGTCGCGGTGGCGTAGGAGTTCTGCTGGGCGGCGGGCTGCGGCGGGACGTACGCCTGCTGCTGCGGCGGGTAGCCGTAGCCGGGCTGCTGGTACGCCTGCGGCTGCTGGTACTGCGGGGCACCGTACGGCTGTTGCTGCTGGCCGTAGCCGCCGTGCGGGTCCGGCGGCGGTGTCTGGTACGGATTGCTCACTTGTTCTTCCCCCGAGGATGTCTCCGGCGGCCCGTCGCCGGGCTGCGGGCGCGGAGATGGCCGGGCCTTATCGTCAACCGGACGGCAGGGCCCTGTCCAGCCTGGCCCGGGGCGCGGACGGAACTGTGGCGCAACCGCAACTAGAACCACACGTTCCGTATTCGCCGGGGCGCATTCACGGGCACCCCGGCCGATCCAGGAGAATAGGGCCATGACTGCCCAGATTCTCGACGGCAAGGCCACCGCTGCCGCGATCAAGTCCGAACTGTCCGTCCGCGTGGCGGCTCTCAAGGAGCGGGGCATCGTCCCCGGTCTCGGTACCGTCCTGGTCGGCGACGACCCGGGCAGCCGCTGGTACGTCAACGGCAAGCACAAGGACTGCGCCGAGGTGGGGATCGCCTCCATCCAGCGCGAGCTGCCCGTCACCGCCTCCCAGCAGGACGTCGAGGACGTCGTCCGCGAGCTCAACGCCGACCCCGCCTGCACCGGCTACATCGTCCAGCTCCCGCTGCCCAAGGGCCTGGACCAGAACCCCGTCCTGGAGCTGATGGACCCGGACAAGGACGCCGACGGCCTGCACCCGACCTCGCTCGGCCGGCTCGCCCTCGGCATCCAGGGCCCGCTGCCCTGCACCCCGCTCGGCATCGTCGAGCTGCTGCGCCGCCACGGCGTGGAGATCAACGGCGCCGAGGTGGTCGTGCTCGGCCGCGGCGTGACGGTCGGCCGCTCGATCGGCCTGCTGCTCACCCGCAAGAGCGAGAACGCCACCGTCACCCTGTGCCACACCGGTACCCGCGACCTGGCCTACCACCTGCGCAAGGCCGACATCGTCATCGCCGCCGCCGGGGTTCCCCACCTGGTCAAGCCGGAGGACGTCAAGCCGGGTGCGGCCGTGCTGGACGTCGGCGTCAGCCGCAGCGAGGGCAAGATCGTCGGCGACGTGCACCCCGGTGTCGCCGAGGTGGCCGGCTGGATCTCGCCGAACCCCGGCGGTGTCGGCCCGATGACCCGCGCCATGCTGCTCAACAACATCGTCGAGGCGGCCGAGCGCCGCGCCGGCATCTGACCCGAGGGACGGTCTGGCCATGATCGAACGACGACCGGCCAGGACCCGCCGCAGGCCGGTCCGGACGACGGGCACGCTGCCCCCGGAGGGCGCCGGTCCCGCGCTGGGGCACGGGCACCCGCTGCCGGTCCGGCAGTGGCCGATAACGCTGGTCCTGACGGTGGTCCTGACCGGGCTCGCGGTCACCGTGTTCGCCGACTTCGAGGACGGCTTCAAGTACGGGCTGATGGTGGTCGGCGGCGGCATCCTGCTCGGCGCCGTGCTGCGGCTGGTGCTGCCGGAGGTCGGCATGCTGGCGGTGCGCAGCAGGTTCACCGACGTGATCGTGCTGCTGGTGCTCGGTTGCGGGATCGTGCTCCTGACCGCGGTGGCCCAGCCCGATCCGTGGCTGGAGTTCCCGCTGCTGGACAACATCGGCCAGCTGATCGGCCGTCCCCGGCACTGAGGGCCGGGCGTCATGTCGTCCTGACGCCCGGTCCGGTCCGGCCGGCTCCCACGGCCCCCGTCCGGTCCCTCCGGGCGGGGGCCGCGTCGTGCCCGCGGCGCCCGCCCGGAGGCCTGCGGCCACCGTGCGCACAAAGATCATTCATTGGTATGATCCGCGCACTTGTGGGGGTTCTGTGTGGGGGGCGTGGCTGTGCGGCCGTCAGGACGACGGACGCTGCCCGGAACCACCCGCACACCCCCTCCGTCGGATCGCTCGAAGAGGGGACTGCGTGGACGTCAGAGGACTGCGGCGCGGAGCGGGGGCCGTCGGCCTCGTACTCGCCGCCTGCGCGGGCGCGCTGACCGGGGTGCTCCCGGTCGCCACCGCCACGGCCGCCACCGCGGCACAGGGCGAGCTCGTCCTGCCCGCCGCGCCGCGCGGACTGCCCGCCCATGACCAGCTGTACGTGGCCGGCGACACCGGCCTGCTGCACGCCCGGGAGGGCAGCGACCACCTGCTCTGGACCAGGTACGACACCGGCGCCACCGCGGACACCGGGCTCCGGTTGCCCGCGCCGCTCGACGCCGGGCTCAGCCAGGGAGTGCCCTGGAGCTACCTCGGCAAGCCGGACAACCGCTACGGGACCTCCTCGGACACCGTGGCCGTCCCCATCGCGGCCATCGGCGACGCCCCCGCCAAGGTCGTGCTGCACAGCCTGGCCGGCGGCAGCCCGGCCGCCGCGGGCACCGTCGAGATCCCCGCCGGACAGACCTACTACGGCACCTACGGGCGCACCGTGCTGACCTTCGAGGGCAGCCCGGCCGTCGTCACCGGCTGGTACCTCAACCGGCTGGAGGGCGGCTCGGTCGTCCGTACCAAGGTGGCCCTGCCGGCCGGCGCCGAACTCGCGACCTCGGTGCAGGACGGCGACCAGACCTCGCTGATCCTGCGCCACCGCTTCGACGGCGCCAGCCACTCCGTGCTCGTGGACCTCGCGACCGGGGCCACCACGGCCCTGCCCGACGAGGCGCCGTACGCGTTCACCTACAACTTCCGGCTGGCCAAGGGCGCCGTCCTGCGCGCCGAGAGCAATGTGAACAACGTCGACGTCCTCGACCGCGCGCAGCCGCGGACGGTCCTGTCCTCGACGTACGTCAACGGCACGTCCTCGGGCGAGCTGCGACTGCTCGGCAACCTGCTGCTCACCACCGAGTCCACCGTCGGCTCCTCCGGCGACAACCGGGGCCGCCCGCTGCTGTCCTCGGCCGTCGGATCGACCACCGGCATCGCCCAGCAGGTCCTGCCGAGCGCCGGCGCCCAGCTGCTGCCCGCACCGGACGGCTCGCTGCTGGCGGTCGGCTCCACCCGGGCACCGGACCAGGGCCAGCCGGAGACCGCCGTCCTGCGGCTCGGCACGGACGGCTCCGCGAAGCCCGTGGTGGGCAAGCTGACCGACGTCCCGCCCGCGCCCGCCAAGGTGTTCGGCTTCTCGATCGGCGGCGGCGTGCTCACCGTCGCCTCGGACACCGTCCACTACCAGCCCGGTGACATCACCGGCGCCTACCGCAGCTACCGGCTGTCCGCCGACGCCACCCCCGTCCTGCTCTCGCAGACCCTGGACGGCCCGCACCGGCTGAACGACTGCATGAGCCACTCCGCCCTGTGCGTCCCGCTCCGGTCCACCGGGGACGGGCGCTACCTGCCGGAGAAGCCGGTGGTCGGGGACCAGGCGGTCGCGCTCAAGGCCGGCAGCCAGGAGTCCGCCGCGACCGTCCCCACCGGGGGCGTCGCCGACCTGGAGACCATGGACGCCGCCGGCCGCTACGTCGTCCTCGCCCAGAACCCGTACGGGAACTGGCAGAAGGACCGTCCGGTGGTCGTCGGGGACCTGGACACCGGCAGCAGGCTGCTGCAGGCGAACCTGACCGCCGCCGCGGTGGGCGGTGACACCCTCTGGACGTCCAAGCAGGGCACCACCACGGTGACCGCCACCGACGTGCGGGGCAGCGCCTACCGCGACTCCTTCACCACCCCCTGCGTGGCGACCCAGCTGGAGGCCGTCGGGCGCTTCGTCTACTGGGGCTGCCAGGACGCCTGGGGCACGCTGCGCACCAGCGGCGTCTTCGACACCGTCACCCGCTGCACCCTCTCCGTGCCGGTGCAGGCGACGGACTGGGGCAACAACTGGTCCGGCCCGGAGGCGCAGCTCGGCAACGGCTACCTGGTCCGCCAGGACCTCGCCGGCGGCCGGCTGGTGCTGATCGACCTGCGCGACGGCATCCGTGCCTCCGGCGGCGAGAGCACCGTGGAGGTCCGCACCCTGGCCTCCGGCGACTACTGGAAGACGATCCGCTCGCCCCGCAAGCACTGGGCCGTCGACCGGAGCGGCTCGGACGTGGTCTGGGCGGACGACGACTTCCAGCGGCTGCACGTCCTCTCCACGGCCCCGGCCGCCGAGGCCGGCAACCGCTTCACCGCGGTCGGTCCCGACCGGCTGCTGGACACCCGGGCCGGGGTCGGCCGTCCGGGGACGGATCCGGTGCCGGCCGGCGGCGAGGTGTCGCTGCAGGTGTCCGGGCGCTCCGGGGTGCCCGCCTCGGGCGTCAGGGCCGTGGTGCTGAACGTGACGGTGACCGATCCGAAGACGGACGGCCACCTGACCGTGTGGCCCTCGGGCAAGGCCCGTCCGGACTCCTCCAACCTGAACTGGGTGGCCGGCCGCACGGTGCCCAACCAGGTCGTGGTCCCCGTCGGGGCGGACGGCAGGGTCAAGCTGTACAACGCCGCCTGGGGCTCGGCGCACCTGATCGCCGACGTCTTCGGCTACTACACCCAGGACCAGGCCGGCAGCACCTTCTCGGCGGTCGGTCCCGACCGGCTGCTGGACACCCGGGCCGGGGTCGGCCGTCCGGGGACGGAACCGGTGCCGGCCGGCGGCGAGGTGTCGCTGCAGGTGTCCGGGCGCTCCGGGGTGCCCGCCTCGGGCGTCAGGGCCGTGGTGCTGAACGTGACGGTGACGGACCCGAAGTCGGACGGCCACCTGACCGTCTGGCCCTCGGGTGCGGCCCGCCCGGACTCGTCCAACCTCAACTGGGTGGCCGGCCAGACCGTGCCCAACCACGTGACGGTGCCGGTCGGGGCCGACGGCAGGGTCAAGCTGTACAACGCCGGCTGGGGCTCGGCGCACCTGATCGCCGACGTCTTCGGCTACTTCTCCGACGACCCGGCGGGCGCGGTCTTCCGCAGCGCCGGCCCGCAGCGGCTGCTCGACACCCGTGCCGGGCAGGGCGCGGTGCCGGCCGGCGGCCAGCTCCAGCTCGACGTCTCCGGCGCCGTCGCGGGGGCCAGGGCCGTGGTGCTGAACGTGACGGTGACGGACCCGAAGTCGGACGGTCACCTGACCGTCTGGCCCTCGGGTGCGGCCCGCCCGGACTCGTCCAACCTCAACTGGGTGGCCGGCCAGACCGTGCCCAACCTGGTGACGGTGCCGGTCGGGGCGGACGGCAGGATCAGCCTGGCCAACCTCGGCTGGGGTTCCGCGCAGGTGATCGTGGACCTCTTCGGCTCCTACTCCTGACCGGCGCGCGCCGCCGATGCCGGCCCGGGACACACCGTCCCCGGCCGGCATCGGCCTTTCCCGGGCCGGGAAAGCGGGGATGTGAGGTATCAGCCAGGCCCGTGCGCTGGCGTCGCGCCCAGCTTGCGATAGCCTGGGCCGGGTCTCTCGACGTCGAGAGATCGTCCTCGGCTCCAGCGCGTCGGGCGCGCGTGGAGCGCGGTACTGGCGATCGCTGGAGTAGGTAAAAATGACTCGCACCCCCGTCAACGTCACCATCACCGGAGCGGCCGGCCAGATCGGCTACGCGCTGCTCTTCCGCATCGCCTCGGGCCACCTGCTCGGTGCCGACGTGCCGGTGAACCTCCGCCTCCTGGAGATCCCGCAGGGCCTCAAGGCCGCCGAGGGCGTCGCCATGGAGCTCGACGACTGCGCCTTCCCGCTGCTGCGCGACATCACCATCACCGACAACGCCGCCACCGCGTTCGACGGCGCCAACGTAGCCCTGCTGGTGGGTGCCCGCCCGCGCACCGCCGGCATGGAGCGCGGCGACCTGCTGCAGGCCAACGGCGGCATCTTCGGCCCGCAGGGCAAGGCCATCAACGACCACGCGGCCGACGACATCAAGGTCCTGGTGGTCGGCAACCCGGCGAACACCAACGCCCTGATCGCCCAGCGCAACGCGCCCGACGTCCCGGCCGAGCGCTTCACCGCGATGACCCGCCTGGACCACAACCGCGCGGTCGCCCAGCTCGCCAAGAAGACCGGCGTCACCGTCAACGACGTCAAGAAGCTCACCATCTGGGGCAACCACTCGGCCACCCAGTACCCGGACATCTTCCACGCCGAGGTGGCCGGCAAGAACGCCGCCGAGCTGGTCAACGACCAGGCCTGGCTGGAGAACGAGTTCATCCCGACCGTCGCCAAGCGCGGCGCCGCGATCATCGAGGTCCGTGGCGCCTCGTCGGCCGCCTCGGCCGCCAACGCCGCCATCGACCACGTCCACACCTGGGTCAACGGCACCGCCGAGGGCGACTGGACCTCGATGGGCATCGTCTCCGACGGCTCGTACGGCGTGGAGCCGGGCATCATCTCGTCCTTCCCGGTCACCACCAAGGACGGCAAGTTCGAGATCGTCCAGGGCCTGGAGATCTCCGACTTCTCCCGCGCCCGGATCGACGCCTCGGTCGGCGAGCTGGTCGAGGAGCGCGACGCGGTCGCCGAGCTCGGCCTGATCTGAGCCTGACCGGCACCGCCTGACCGGCACCGCCCGGTCGACCGAGGGCCGGCCGCCCCACCCCGGGGCGGCCGGCCTTCGCCGTGGCCCGCCCGGTGCGGGCGGCGCCGTACACTGACCCGCTGTGAACGAAACCCTCGGGGACGCCGCGCTCGTCCTCGTCTTCATCATGCTGGGCGGGTTGTTCAACGTCGCGGAGATCTCGTTGATCTCCCTGCGGGAGGGCCAGATCAGGGCCCTGGAGAGCAAGGGCACCCGACGGGCCGCCCGGGCCGCCCACCTGGCCGCCGATCCCAACCGGTTCCTGGCGGCCGTCCAGGTGGGCGTGACCTGCATGGGCTTCCTCTCCGCCGCCTTCGGCGCCGACACGCTGGCCGGCAAGGTCGCCCCGCTCTTCGTCGACCTGGGCCTGTCCCCGGGCCTCTCCGACGCGGTGGCCCTGGTCGGGCTGACCCTGGTGATCAGCTACGTCTCGCTGGTCCTCGGCGAGCTGACCCCCAAGCGGATCGGCCTGCAGCGGGCCGACTCCATCGCGGTGCTCGCCGCCCCGGTGGTCGACGTGATGTCGGTCGTGCTGCGACCCGCGATCTGGCTGCTCGGCCACTCCACCAACCTGATGGTGCGGCTGTTCGGCGGTGACCCCAAGGCGGGCCGGGGCAGCATGAGCTCGGAGGAGCTGCGTGGCCTGGTCGCGGCCAACACCGAGCTGGGCAGCGACGAGCGCGCCCTGATCGCCGACGTCTTCGCGGCCGGCGAGCGCCAGCTGCGCGAGGTGATGGTGCCCCGCACCGAGGTGACCTTCCTGGACGCCGAGCGGCTGCTCGCCGAGGTGCGGGAGGAGACCAGCTCCTCGCCGCACTCCCGCTACCCGGTGGTCGAGGGCAGCTACGACGCGGTGGTCGGCTTCGTGCACGTCCGCGACCTGTACGGGGCGCGCGGCGAGCAGGCCGTCCGGGTCCGCGACCTGGCCCGCCCGGTGAAGCTGCTGCCGGCCACCAAACGGGTGCTGGAGGCGATGGGCGAGATGCGCCGCGAGGGCCACCACCTGGCGATCGTGGTCGACGAGTACGGCGGCACGGCGGGCATCGTCAGCCTGGAGGACCTGGTCGAGGAGGTGATCGGCGAGATCCGGGACGAGTACGACTCGCAGGAGCCGACCACCACCCGCCGGCTGGCCGGCGGCGGCATGGAGCTGGACGGCCTGCTGAACCTCGGCGACTTCACCGAGGAGACCGGCGTCACCGTCCCGGAGGGCCCGTACGAGACGGTCGCCGGCTACGTGGTCGCGGAGCTGGGCCGGCTGCCGGTGGACGGCGACAGCGTCCGGATGGCGGACGGCGTGCTGCTGACGGTGGCCAAGGTCGAGGGCCGCCGGATCGCCAGGCTGAGGGTGAGTGCGGTCACACTGGCGCAGCCCTCCGTCGAAGAGGTTTCCTGAGCGGTCGGTGAAGCTGGAACAATGGCCCGCATGGTCAACGCAGCGGTCAATGGTCCGGTCAAGGACCGCCCTCGGGTTCTCTCCGGCATCCAGCCCACCTCCGGCTCGTTCCACCTGGGCAACTACCTGGGCGCGGTGCGCCAGTGGGTCGACCTGCAGGAGGCCAACGACGCCTTCTACATGGTGGTCGACCTGCACGCGATCACCGTCGAGCAGGACCCGGCGACGCTCCGCGAGAACACCCGGATCTCCGCCGCCCAGCTGCTCGGCGCCGGCCTCGACCCGGAGCGCTGCACGCTGTTCGTCCAGTCGCACGTGCCCGAGCACGCGCAGCTCGGCTGGGTGATGAACTGCCTCACCGGCTTCGGCGAGGCCGCCCGGATGACCCAGTTCAAGGACAAGTCCGCCAAGCAGGGCAACGACCGTACCTCGGTCGGCCTGTTCACCTACCCGATCCTGCAGATCGCCGACATCCTGCTCTACCAGGCCGACGCCGTCCCGGTCGGTGAGGACCAGCGCCAGCACCTGGAGCTCACCCGCGACCTCGCGGAGCGCTTCAACACCCGCTACGCCCCGACCTTCACCGTGCCGAAGCCGTACATCCTCAAGGAGACGGCGAAGATCCTGGACCTCCAGGACCCGACCGCGAAGATGAGCAAGTCGGCCTCCTCGGCCAAGGGCCTGGTCAACCTGCTGGACGACCCGAAGGTCAGCGCCAAGAAGTTCAAGAGCGCCGTCACCGACACCGGCACCGTGGTCTCCTACGACGAGGAGGGCAAGGCCGGCGTCTCCAACCTGCTGCGGATCCACTCCGCGCTCAGCGGGCAGAGCGTCGAGCAGTTGGTGGCGCACTTCGAGGGCAAGATGTACGGCGCCCTGAAGACCGAGCTGGCCGAGCTGTTCACCGACTGGGTGACGCCGTTCCAGAAGCGCACCCAGGGCTTCCTGGAGGACCCGGCCGAGCTGGACCGGGTGCTGGCGGTCGGGGCCGGGAAGGCCCGGGAGGTGGCCTCCGAGACCCTCGCCTCGGTGTACGACCGGATCGGTTTCCTGCGGCCCGCGAGCCCGAACCCCGCGCAGCGCTGATGCCGCTGACGAGCCTGCCCGGTGGTGGCGACCTCCCCGAGGTCGTCACCATCGGTGTGTCCGTGAGCGTCCCGGAGCCGTACGGCTCCGAGATCCAGGACGCGCGAGCGGGTCACGGCGACCCGCTCGCCCGGTCCATACCGACGCACGTCACCCTGCTGCCACCGACCGAGGTGCCGGCCGTACGGCTGCCCGGGATCGGCGAGCACCTGGCGGCGGTGGCCCGCTCGCACCGGCCCTTCCGGATGCTGCTGCAGGGCAGCGGCACCTTCCGCCCGGTCTCCCCGGTGGTCTTCGTCCGGGTCGAGGAGGGCGCGCACGAGTGCCGGCTGCTGGAGGCCGCCGTCCGTTCCGGGCCGCTGGCCCGGGAACTGGCCTTCCCCTACCACCCGCACGTGACGGTGGCTCACGGCCTGCCCGCGGACGTGCTGGACGAGGCGTACGAGAAGGCCAGGACCTTCCAGGCGGCCTTCACGGTCGCCGGCTTCGGAATCTCGCGCTTCGACGCCGACGAGGTCTGGCGGCCCTGGCGGACGTTCGGCTTCGGCGCCGGCTGACCCCGGCCGCGCCGCCCGGGGCCGGCCCCGGGCGGCCGGTGCCCGGCCCCGGGGTCGGCCGGCCCCGTCCGGGGCCTCAGCCGGCGCCGAGGGCGAGCATCCGGTCGACCACGCGGCCCGCCGCGCCGCCGTCCTCCAGCGCGCAGAAGCGCGCGCGGAACCGCTCGTACCGCTCGCCGTACTTGTCGGCGCCCTCCGGCAGCGCGGCCAGCGCGGCGACCAGCTCCCCGGTGTCGCGCAGCAGCGGTCCGGGCGCCTCGGCCTCGAAGTCGAAGTAGAAGCCGCGCAGGGTGTCGCGGTAGTGCTCCAGGTCGTAGGTGAAGAAGAGCATCGGCCGACCGGTGATCGCGAAGTCGAACATGATCGACGAGTAGTCGGTGACCAGGACGTCCGCGATCAGCAGCAGCTCCTGGACGTCCGGGTAGTCGCCCACGTCGTACAGGAAGCCGTCGCCCGCGCCCGGCAGCGGCTCGCGGACGTGCGCGTGCGGGCGGACCAGCAGGACGTGGTCCTCGCCGAGCCGGCGGCGGACGGCGTCGACGTCCAGCCGCAGCCCCAGCCGGAAGCCGTCCCCGTCCTCGCGCTGCTGGTCCTCGCGCCAGGTCGGGGCGTAGAGCACCACCCGGCGGCCGTCGGGTATGCCGAGCCGGCGGCGGACGGCGGTGGCCGTGGCGGCGTCCGGCCGGGCGAGCACGTCGTTGCGCGGGTAGCCGGACTCCAGGATCTCGCCCCGGTAGCGGAAGGCCCGGCGCAGGACGGTCGTGGCGAAGGCGCTGGGGGAGACCAGCAGGCTCCAGTGCGGGGACTCCCGGTCCAGCTGCTCCAGGTAGCCGCGGTCGGACAGCCAGGGGTTCTCGACGTCGTGGGCGATCCGCTTCAGCATCGAACCGTGCCAGGTCTGCACCACGACCTGGCCGGCCCGGCGCTCCAGGAAGTCCGGGAAGTGCGTGTTGCCGACCAGGTAGCGGCTGGTGGCCAGGGCCTCGTACCACTCGGGGCTCCAGGTCCGCACCGCCCGTACGCCGTCCGGCACCACCGCCTGGGCGTCGTCGACCGTCCAGAGGTGCTCCAGCCGGGCGCCGCGGCGGGACAGTTCGGCGTGCACGGCGCGCGGGGAGTCGCAGTAGCCGCGACCGCTGAAGACGTCGTAAAGCACGGCCTCGCGCAGCGGCCGCTCACGGGCGGCGGGGTAGTGGCGGGTGCGCAGCCGCTCCTGGGCGTAGGCGCTGCGCTCGGCGGGGGCGAGGACCGGCGTGGAGTCGACCATCACGGTGTCGTGCCAGCGGCGCTGGAGGAGTATCCGCTTGCCGCCGGCCTCGGCGGCGGCGGGCAGCGCGGGCAGCGCCGCGGGGGCGACCAGCAGCGGGCGTTCGGCGCCGGCCCCGCGCAGCAGTGGCTCCCAGACGCCCTTGCGCAGCGGCAGCGGCGTTCCGCCGGAGTCGGTGACGGTGGCCGGCAGGTGGACCCGGAACCGGTCGCCGGCACCGAGCCCGACCGGGCGGCGCAGCTCGGCGGTGCCGTTGTCGTGCCGCAGGACGAGTTCCAGCGGGCCGTCGGCGGGCCGCGGACAGCTGCCGGAGAGCTCGAAGCCGTCGGACCGCACGGCGATCCGGTCGACGAAGCCGGCCCCGGGCCGGACGCAGAGCTGGAGCCGGCCGTGCGCCAGGTGCTTGAGGTACAGCACGCGGTCGGGCGCGGGCAGCGGGTACTGGCCGGCGACCGGGCCGCGCCGCTCGTCCACGGTGAGGATCTCGGTGCCGCCGTCGGGGCGGACCAGCTCCGGCTCCCAGTGTTCGAGCGGCTCGGTGCCGCGGCCCCCGGCGGTGAAGGGCGCGAGCGGCAGCCGCACGCCGAAGGTGCTGCCGGTGGTGCGGACCGGCAGGTCCAGCACGGCGCCGGACTCGCGGTGGGTGAGCCGCAGCACGGTGCCGGCCGGGCAGTGCGGGGACGTCCCGCCCAGCTCGACGCCGTCGTCCACCGGGCGGGCCGAGGTGATCCGGGCCCGGGGCCGCTCGACCCGCAGCCGCAGCGCCTCGCCGGCGAAGTACGGCAGGATCCTGACGTCCTCTTCGACCCAGTGGCCCGGCGGGTACTCGCCGGAGCCGCACCAGTGCCGGGACAGCGAGCCCCGCTGGCGGCGCAGCCGGGCCGGGCGGGGCCGGGTGAACAGGCTGGCGCCGATCCGCCATTCCCCGGCCGTCCAGCCGCCGACGGTGCGCAGCCGCCGCGGGTCGATCACGGCGGTGAAGCCGGACCAGTCGTGGTTGAACAGGGTCTGCGCGCTGTCGTCGGTGACCTCGGGGAGGAACCGCGGGCTGGTCCGCACGTTGACGTGCCGCCATCCGCCGATCTGCCGCAGGGTGAGCCAGGTCCGCGCGCTGCCCCGGTGCGAGGTGTCCAGGTCCGACGGCCGGGCGAAGCCGGTCAGCTCCAGGCCGGCGTCCGTCCAGTGCGCCCTGAGCAGGCCGAACTCGGGATCGTCCGGCTGCGTCCCGGTCGCGTCCGGGGCGGTCCGGGCGTGCGGGAGCCCGCGGCGGGTGATGACAGGCATGGGGGAGGCCCTTCATGGCGGCAACCCGGCCATGGCGGTGGGCCGGGGGCCCACCCCGGCCCGGTACTGGCCGATCCTTATCGGTTCGGGTGGGGGCGTGGGCCGAATTGCCATCACATACCGGGGGGGCTTACCGGGTCAACCGCATCTTCCAGGGAATCTCCTGGGAAATTCGTCGACGAAACACATATTCGGGGGCGCGTCGGACGTGGACGCCCGGTTCGTGCGGGGAAGGTCCCGGGACGGCGAAGTGCCCGGTGCGACGCGCGCACCGGGCACTTCGGGGGGCTCCTGGGCCCTGCGGACGGACGCCTCCTAGGCCTGGTGGCCCAGCAGCCCGTCGACCGCCCGGGCGGCGGCGCCGCCGTCGTCCAGGCCGCAGTAGGCCTCGCGGAAGGCCGTGTAGCGCTCCGCGTGCTCGGCGGCGACCTCGTCGACCCGGCCGAGGGCCGCGACCAGCTCCGCGGAGGTGGCCAGCAGCGGGCCGGGTGCCTCGGCCTCCAGGTCGAGGCTGAATCCGCGCAGGTTGTCGCGGTAGTGCTCCAGGTCGTACGTGAAGAACAGGATCGGCCGGCCGGTGCCCGCGAAGTCGAAGACCGCCGACGAATAGTCGGTGACCAGTACGTCCGCGATCAGCAGCAGGTCCGCCATGTCGGGGTAACTGCCGACGTCCCAGATGTAGCCGTTGCCGGCGCCGGGGATCTGGCCGCAGACCAGGTGGTGGCTGCGGACCAGCAGCACCTGGTCGTCGCCGAGCGCGGCCCGGGCCGCCTCCAGGTCCAGCCGCAGGTCGAGCTGGTAGCCCTCGTCGGGGCGCAGCCGGTCCTCCCGGAAGGTGGGCGCGTACAGCACCACCTTCTTGCCCTCCGGCAGGCCCAGCCGCTCCCGGACCTGGTCGGCGGTCTTCTCCCGGTCGGTCGCGTACAGCAGGTCGTTGCGCGGGGAGCCGATCTCCAGCACCTCGCCCCGGTATCCGAAGGCCCGGCGCAGCACCGGCGTGGAGAATCCGTTGCCGGAGAGCAGCAGGTTCCACTGCGCGACCTCGCGGTCCAGGTCCTTCAGGTAGTTCGCGTCGGTGAACCAGATCTTCTCGAAGTCGTGCCCGATCTGCTTCAGCGGGGTGCCCAACCAGGTCTGCAGCACCACCTGGCCGGGGCGGCGGGTGAAGAACTCCGGCAGGTGCCCGCTGGTGACCACGTACTTGGCGGTGGCCAGCGCCTCGAACCACTCGGGGCTCGACATCCGCAGGGCGCGGGCCGTGCGCGGCAGCTCGGTCTGCAGGTCCTCGACGCCCCACAGGTGCTCCAGGTCCGCCCCGCGGCGCACCAGCTCCTCGTGGATCGCCCGCGGCGCGTCGGCGTACTGCCCGCCGGAGGCGAGGTGGTAGACCACCGCGTCGCGCACCGGCCGCCGCTGGGCGGCCGGGTAGTCGACCAGGCGGAGCTGCCGCAGCCGGAACCCGCTGGCCTCCTCGGGCAGCAGCGCGGAGTGCGACTCCAGCGAGAGGCCGTCGTGGTGGCGGCGCTCCAGCGTGATCCGCTTGCCGCGGGAGTCGACGTCCAGCGGGAGCGAGGACCAGCAGGCGGGGGCGGCCAGGGCGCGCGGCCACTGCTGCCCGACGGGGGCGCCTGCCGGGCGGAAGAAGACGTCCCAGGTGCCGAGGACCAGCGGCACCCGGCCGGCGAAGGAGGCCGTCGGGACGGTCGGCAGCGCGGTGCTGAAGCGGCCCTCGGAGATCTCCACCGGGTAGGCGTGCTCCTCCTCCAGCCACTCGTGGCGCACCACCAGCTCGTAGTGGTGCGGGCCGGGCAGCGGGAAGCTGCCGCTGAGCAGGAAGCCGTCCTCGCCGCGGGCGGTGATGGCCTCCACCACGGGCTGCAGCACCTGGTCGGCGAACTGCAGGTTGCCGGTCGGGGAGGGCTTGGAGTAGAGCGCGCGGCGCGGCTGCCCGGCTTCGGCGGCGAGGGCCAGGTCGATGTGGGTGAGCGGCAGGCGGTCGTCGGTGGCCAGCGGCACGACGGTCCCGTCGGACAGCTGCAGCGCGGCGTCCCAGCGGTCCCGGGTGCGGGTCCCGGCGGCCGGGTCGAGGGCGGCCCAGGCCTGCCGGACCTCGGTCAGCGGCTCCGTCCCGAAGCTCGCGGTGAACGGCTGGGCGAGGCCGACCGGGACGCCCAGCTCCAGCGGGAACAGCAGCGAGCGGTCCGACTCGACGTGGGTGAGGCGCAGCTGTGCGCCGGCCAGGTCGGGCCCGGAGCGGGCCGCGCCGGTGATCTCGACCTGCCCCTTGCCGGCGCTCAGCCCGGTCACCCGGGCCCGGACGGTCTCCACCCGCAGGTGGACGTGGGTGTCCTTGACCCAGGGCACGATCCGGACGTCCTGCTCGACCCAGTGGGCCGGCAGGTAGGCGGCGGTGTCGCTGCGGCCGCCGGAGACCCGGCCCTTGTAGACCCCGCCCTTGCCGGCGCCGGCGACCAGTACCCGCCAGGTGCCGTCCTTCCAGCGCCCGCGGTGCTTGAGCCGCTTCGGGTCGACGGTGGCGCTGAACCCCGCCCAGTCGCAGCTGTACAGGTCGTGGGTGGAGCTGAAGGTGGCCTCGGGGCTGTACTGCGCCTTGGTCTGCACGGCGAGCACCCGCCGGCCCTTGGCCTCGCGCAGCACCAGGACCTTGATCATGTCGTGCTTGTTCTCGGCGCCCAGGTGCTCGGGGAAGGCATGCCCGGTGAGCTCCAGCTTGCCGTCCACCCACGCCGAGCTGTACAGCCGGCTGCGCATGACCAGCGAGTTCTCCAGCCGCAGCACGTCGGCCGGGACGCTCTTGCGGCCGCCTCGCAGGAACGGGTAGTCGGCGTACGGGCGCAGCAGCCCGCGGGCGGGGGCGGCGCCGTGGCTGCCGGCCTCGAACTGCAACTGCTCGACGAACTCGTCGATCCGGCCCTGCAGGGTCAGGAAGTACTTCAGCCGCAGCGGGGCGCGCAGCTTGCGGATCTTCTCCGGGCCGATCGCGCGGAGCAGCCGGCTGACACTCTCCTGGTAGGCGTCCCGGTACTCCTGGTCGCCGTCGATCACGGACCGGAAGAACATCGGGATCTCCTCGACGAGGGTGTTCTCGTCGTAGGAGCGCAGGTACTTCGCGAAGCGCGGCTCGCTGCGCCCGATCAGCCACTCGCGGACCAGCTCGACCGACTTGACGCGGTCGGTGAGCCCCCGCGGGTTGGTCCGCATCTGGGTGATCGACATCTCGCCGACCTCGCGCTCGCGCCAGTGGTAGATCGGCTCGGAGAGCACGTCCACGCTGCGCGCGAGGTAGTGGTGCGGCACGCTGACCGGGGCGTCCTCGTAGAGGATGCCCTCCGGGTAGAGGATGCCGGCCTCGTCGAAGAAGGAGCGGCGGTACACCTTGTTCCAGGCGGTGCGGTCGGTGACCAGCGCCGGGATCTCGGTGATGTGGGTCTTGAGCCGGGTCTCCTTGAAGGGCTTGCGGTGCCCGCCGGACGGGTAGTACCCGACGGCCCGGAAGCGCAGCACGTTGCCGGTGGCGAAGTCGGAGCCGGTCTCGTCGAGCGTGTTGATCATCAACTCGTAGGCGCTCGGCGGCATCGAGTCGTCGCTGTCGACGAAGCACAGGAACTCGGTGCCCTCGGTCAGGTTGCGGATGCCCGTGTTGCGGGCGGCTCCGAGTCCCTTGTTGACCTGCTGGACCAGCCGGAACCGGGAGTCCTTGGCCGCGTAGGCCCGGGCGAGCGCAGCGCTGCCGTCCTTGGAGCCGTCGTCGACCATGACGACCTCGAAGTCCTCGAAGGTCTGGGCGGCGATCGAATCGAGGCATTCCACCAGGTAGCGCTCGACGTTGTAGATCGGGACGACGATGGAGAGGCGGGGGGCCATCGGCTACGCGGGCCTTTCATTGGGGGGTGGAACCACGACCGCGCGCACGGGCGGCGGCCGTGAGCTGTTCCGGCTGCACACGTGCGGCCGATCCTACCGTCCGGCCCTCGCCGGTCCGGTGGCCCGACGCCGTCCACCAGGCGCGGATGGGGTCAGGACGCCGTGCGGCGGTTACTCTGCCGCCTGGCGCGCGATCGCCGCCGCGCGCCTCCCCGCGCGCTTCCCCGCCTGCCACCGGGCCGGACGCCCGGCCCGGCAGCACCCCCTGGAATGATTGTCAGATGCCCCGTTTCAGCGTGATCGTCCCCGTCCACCAGGTGCAGGACTACCTGGCCGAGTGCCTCGACTCGGTGCTCACGCAGTCCTTCGAGGACTTCGAGCTGATCGCGGTGGACGACCGCTCCCCGGACGGCTGCGGCGCGATCCTCGACGCCACGGCCGAGGGCGACCGGCGGATGCGGGTGCTGCACCTGCCGGAGAACGTGGGCCTCGGCCGTGCCCGCAACGCCGGCCTCGACGTGGCCTCCGGCGACTACGTGCTCTTCCTGGACAGCGACGACACCTTCACCCCGGGCCTGCTGGCCGCCGTGGAGACGCGCCTGCGCCACTGCCAGGACCCGGACGTCCTGGTCTACGACTACGCCCGCAGCTACGCGGACGGCCGGGTCGTCCGGGCCGCCTCCGCCGCCGTGATGGGCCGCCCCGGCCCCGAGGTCTTCGACCTGGACCAGCGGCCCGACCTGCTGGAACTGCTGCAGGTGGTCTGGAACAAGGCCTACCGCCGCGGGTTCGTCACCGAGCAGGGCCTGACCTTCCCGGCCGGCTACTACGAGGACACCCCCTGGACCTACCCGGCGCTGCTCGCCGCCGGCCGGATCACCCTGCTCGACCAGGTCGGCGTGCACTACCGCCAGCGCCAGGAGGGCGGCAACATCCTCGCCACCCCGAGCCGCAAGCACTTCGACGTCTTCGCCCAGTACGACCTGGTCTTCGCCTTCCTCGACCGCCGCCCCGACCTGGACCACTGGCGGCCGGTGGTCTTCGGGCGGATGCTGCACCACCTCAACACCGTGGTCAGCCGGGCCGGCCGGATCCCGCCCCGGGACCGCCGGGAGTTCTTCCGCCGCGCCGCCGAGCACTGCGCCCGGCTCCGCCCGGCCGGCTACCGGCCCCCCGCCGGGGTGGACGGGATCCGGACCGAACTGCTCAGCCAGGGCCGCTACACCGGCTACCAGGCCGTCCGGGCGCTCGCCCGCACCCGCCGGCTGGTCGCCCGGGGCGCCTGAGCCGGTCCGGGCGGCCCGGACGGTATAACGGGGACGAGCCGTAGCTTCCGGCCGCCCGCTTCCGGCCGCCCCGACCCGAGACAGGTGGCCCCCGCCGTGGAATTCCTCACCCGTCTCCCGGTGGTCGGCCCCCTCGTGGCCCGGGTGCTGCGCAGCCGGCCGTACCGCGTCTACGAGCACTTCACCGCCGTCAAGGGCAACCGGCTGGCCGGCGCGATCACCTTCTTCGGCTTCTTGGCGCTCTTCCCGCTGCTCACCGTGGCGCTGGCGATCGCCGTCGCCGCGCTCACCCCGGGCCGGGTCGAGGAGCTCCAGAAGCGCATCGAGGACCAGCTCCCGGGCCTGTCCGACTCGCTCGACCTGAACTCGCTGGTCGCCAACGCCGGCACGGTCGGCGCGATCAGCGGCGTCCTGCTGCTGCTCTCCGGCCTCGGCTGGGTCGACACCATGCGCGGCGCGATCCGGGACGTCTGGCTGCTGCCCGAGGAGACCGCCAACCCGGTGCTGCGCAAGGCCTGGGACTGCCTGGTGCTGTTCGGCCTCGGCCTGGTCAGCCTGTTCTCGCTGGGCGCCTCCGCGGCCGGCACCACCCTCGCCGGGAAGATCGCCGACCAGCTCGGGCTGGACCGCGGCGGCCCCGGCGGCTACCTGCTCAGCGCCGTCGGCCTGCTGATCGCGATCGCCTCCGACATGGTGCTGTTCGCCTACCTGCTGGCGCCCTTCCCCCGGATCACCGACCAGCGCCGGCGCAGCCTGCTGGAGGGCGCGCTGATCGGCGCGGTCGGCTTCGAGCTGCTCAAGCTGCTGCTCGCCTCCTACCTGGGCTCGGTGGCCGGCAAGAGCCTGTACGGGGCCTTCGGCGTCCCGGTGGCCCTGCTGCTGTGGATCAACTTCGTCTGCCGGCTGCTGATGTACTGCGTGTCCTGGACGGCGCTGGCCGACCCCGCAGCCGCCCGCGAGCGGGCCAGGGAGCACGCCCGGCGGGCCCTGGCGGCCGCGGACGACGACCGGGCGGTCACCGGCGCAGGGGGCGCCTGAGCCCTCCCTGGCGGCTTCCGGGCCGCTCCCGGACGACGTCGGGGCCCCTCCCGGGGAGCTCCCGGCGAGGGGCCCGGGGCATTCCCGGGGCAGGTCCGCGGGCGCTCCGTGAGGGCGTCCGGACGGAATAGAAGCGAGCTGTCCGTATCTCTCGCACAGAGTCGAACAAGTGACTAGGCTCACACCTCACTGCCGACCCCTTCAGTGTCAGCAGGCAGCAGCGGCCACCCCGCTCACCGCAGTCACCTGGAGATTCCCGTGATGAGCGCCGATCCCCACACCATGCGTCCGGTGCGCCCCACCCCACGGCGCCTGGACGACGTCCCCGGCTGGTTCTGGCCCGTCGACCAACTGCTCTTCACCAGGATCCTGGAAGGGCAGACCGACGCCGACACCACCGGTGACCTGCTGGAACTCGGAACCTACCTGGGCCGGAGCGCGATCCTGATCGGCCGGCACCTGCAGGCGGGCGAGTCCTTCACCATCTGTGACCTCTTCGACTCGGACGCGCCCGACGAGGCCAATTCCGACGAGATGTCGATGTCGTACCGCAAGACCCTGACCAGGCAGGCCTTCGAGGCCAACTACCTGGCGTTCCACCCGGAGCTCCCGACCGTCGTCCAGGCACCCACCTCGGTGCTGCAGGACGGCCGGGTCGGCGCCGAGAGCTGCCGCTTCGTCCACATCGACGCCTCGCACCTGTACGAGCACGTCGCCGGGGACGTCCAGGTCGCCCGGGCGGCCCTGGGCAAGAACGGCGTGGTGGTCTTCGACGACTACCGCTCCGCGCACACCCCGGGAACGGCCGCCGCCGTCTGGGAGGCCGTGTTCAGCCACGGGCTGCGGCCGGTCTGCCTGAGCCCCGAGAAGTTCTACGGCACCTGGGGCGATCCGGCCGTGGTCCAGGAGATGCTGCTCGCCCACGACTGGACGGGCGAGGGCTGGGACCTCGGCCGCGACACGCTGGCCGGCGGCGAGGTGCTGCGGCTCTCCGGCACCGGCCTCAACCTGGCCGACCCCGAGATCAGGGCCAGGGTCGCCACCCGCCCCGCCGCGGCCCGCGGGCCCGTCCCGGGGCCCCGCTCGGTCGGTCGCCGGCTGGCGCTCGACCTGTTGCCCCCGGTGGCCACCCGGGCGGTCCGCCGCCGGCTGCAGGCCGCCCGCGAGCGCAGGGCGGGCTGACACCGCGCCGCGGCGGCGGTACGGCCGGCTCACGCCCACCCGCCCCCGTGCACCGCACCGGCAACCCCGTACAGCGGGCCCGGCAGGCCTCGTCCGGCCTGCCGGGCCCGTCGTCCCGTGCTCCTCCCGCCCGGGGTGACCGGGGGCCGGCTCACGCCTCCTGGTCGAACGGCGGCGGCCCGCTCCACCGTCCGTCCGCGGCGGCGGCCTCGGCCCGGCGGGCACGGCGGATCACCAGGAAGGCCAGCAGCGGCAGCAGGGCCGCGGTGGCCACCCCGAGAGCCACCGCCGGTCCGGTGCCCGACCCCTTCGAGGAGGTCCGCGCCACCGGCGGCGCCAGCGCCTTGGCCGGCCCGTTCCCGCCGTCGGCACCGCCGCTCGCGGCGGGGGCGGTGGTCTCCGGGCCCGCGCCGGCGGACGGGGACGCCCCGGCCGCGCTCCCGTCGACCAGCTGACCGACGGGGGTGACCTTGTCCGCGGCGGCGAAACCCCAGTCGAGCAGGGCGGCCGTCTCGTCGTAGACCTTCTGGTAGGTGGTCGGGTGCATCACCGTCACCAGCAGGGTGCGGCCGCCGCGCTCGGCGGCGCCGACGAAGGTGGAGCCGGCGTTGGTGGTGAAACCGTTCTTGACGCCGATCAGGCCCGGGTACTTGCCGAGCAGCCGGTCGGTGTTGGCGATCCCGAAGCTGCCGCGTTGTCCGGTGTTCTTGTCGAACATGCCGGGGAACTGGGCGTCCCGGGTCGCGCAGTAGGCGCGGAAGTCGGGATTGCGCAGCCCGGCCCGGGCGAACAGGGTCAGGTCGTAGGCCGAGGAGACCTGCCCGTCCTGGTCGTAGCCGTCGGGGGAGATCACGTGGGTGTCGCGGGCCTGCAGCGCCTCCGCGCGGGCCTGCATCTCGGCGACGGTCTCCTCGATCCCGCCGTTCATGTGGGAGAGCACGTGCACGGCGTCGTTGCCGGAGCTGAGGAAGACGCCCCGCCAGAGGTCCTCGACCCGGTAGTCCAGGTCCTCCTTGATGCCGACCAGGCTGCTCCCCGAGCCCAGGCCGGTGAGCTCCTCCGGAGTCACCTTGTGCACCTGCTCCTTGTCGAACTTGGGCAGCACGGTGTCGGCGAAGAGGATCTTCATGGTGCTCGCCGGGGGCAGCCGCAGGTGCGGGTTGTTCGCGGCCAGCACCTCCCCGGAGGTGGCGTCGGCCACTATCCAGGACTTGCCGGTGAGGTCCCCGGGCAGCGCGGGCGCGCCGGCCGAGGGGGAGATCTGGACACCGGGCAGACCCAGCCGCTCGCCGCCGATCGCCGGCGGCGGGGGCGGAGGGTCCTCGCCCGGTACGGCGGCGGCGGCCGGAGCCGCGCAGAACGAGGCGGCGGCGGTCAGCGCGGCCAGCCGGCGTGCGAGGTGACGGCGTGTTTGCACTCGCAGACCGTACCCACATTCGGGTGCGTCCGTCCGCAGCAGGGCCGATGTCCCCCGGGGGAGGGGCTGCGGCTGGGCCGTCCGGCGCACTGCGCATACTGGGACGGACCGCTCCCCGGCGGTCCCGCCGCCCGTC
Organism: Kitasatospora herbaricolor; assembly: GCF_030813695.1. Lineage (NCBI taxonomy): Bacteria > Bacillati > Actinomycetota > Actinomycetes > Kitasatosporales > Streptomycetaceae > Kitasatospora > Kitasatospora herbaricolor. Next base: position 3,727,542 of record NZ_JAUSVA010000002.1, on the reverse strand, counting down.
CTCCAGAGGAATCGCACCATGAAGCTCAGCCGCCGCACCTCCTGGTTCCTGACCGCCTTCGGCGCCTGGTCCATGATCATTTGGGTGACCTTCGTCAAGAACCTCTGGAAGGACTCCGGCGGCCAGGCCTTCACCGGCGGCGACCACTCCCAGCCGACCGCCTTCTTCTGGATCCACCTCACCCTCGCGGTGACCTCCTTCGTCCTCGGCGTCCTGGTCGGCCTGGTCGGCGTCCGCGGCCTGCGCGCCGGGCGCGAACAGAGCGTGGCCGGCTGACCGCGGCCTAGCCGTTCCCCGCCCCGACCGCTCGCCGACCGGCAGCCGAGTCCCGCGCGGCGCGCGGACGGACTTGCGAACCGCGCGCCGGGCCGACCGGCCCGCGCGAACGCCCGAGGGCCCGTCCGGATCACTCCGGACGGGCCCTCGGGCGTCGGTGCTGCGGTCGGCTGCTCCTAGAAGCGGCGGGTCACCAGGGCCCGCTTCACTTCCTGGATCGCCTTGGTGACCTCGATGCCACGGGGGCAGGCCTCCGAGCAGTTGAAGGTGGTGCGGCAGCGCCACACGCCCTCGCGGTCGTTCAGGATCTCCAGCCGCTGCTCCGCACCCTCGTCGCGCGAGTCGAAGATGAAGCGGTGCGCGTTGACGATCGCGGCCGGGCCGAAGTACTGGCCGTCGTTCCAGAACACCGGGCAGGACGACGTGCACGCGGCGCACAGGATGCACTTGGTGGTGTCGTCGAAGCGCTCGCGGTCCTCGGCGGACTGCAGGCGCTCGCGCGTCGGGTCGTTCCCGTTGGTGATCAGGAACGGCATGACGTCCTTGTACGCCTGGAAGAACGGGTCCATGTCGACGATCAGGTCCTTGAGGACCGTGAGGCCCTTGATGGCCTCGATGGTGATCGGCTTCTCGGGGTTGACGTCCTTGATCAGGGTCTTGCAGGCCAGACGGTTGCGGCCGTTGATCCGCATCGCGTCCGAGCCGCAGATCCCGTGCGCGCAGGAACGACGGTAGGTCAGGGTGCCGTCCTGCTCCCACTTGACCTTGTTCAGCGCGTCCAGGACGCGCTCCTTCGGGTCCAGGGTGAGCTGGTAGTCCACCCACACCGGCTCCGGGTGCTCCTCCGGGTTGAACCGGCGGATGCGCAGGGTCACGGTGATCAGCTGGACGCCGCCCGCCTCGGCCGCGTCCAGAGCGGCCGAGTGCTGCTCCACAGTCGGAGTGCTCATCAGTACTTACGCTCCATCGGCTGGTAGCGGGTGGTGACGACCGGCTTGTAGTCGAGGCGGATGGAGGTGGTGCCGTCCTCGGCGACCTCCTGGTACGCCATGGTGTGCTGCATGAACTTCACGTCGTCACGGGTCGGGAAGTCCTCGCGGTAGTGACCGCCGCGCGACTCCTCGCGGGCCAGCGCGGAGACCGCCAGCACCTCGGCCAGGTCGAGCAGGTTGCCCAGCTCGACGGCCTCCAGGAGGTCCGTGTTGTACCGGAAGCCCTTGTCCTGGATCGCGACGTTCTTGTACCGCTCGCGCAGCGCGGCGATGTCCTCGACGGCCTGCTTCAGGGTCGCGCCGGTGCGGTAGACCATGGCGTTGGTGTCCATGCTCTCCTGCAGCTCCTTGCGGATCTGCGCGACGGACTCGGTGCCGGTGGACTCCCGCAGGCCGTCGACCAGCGCCTGGACCTTCTCTGCCGGGTTCTCGGGCAGCTCGGTGAAGCCGACCGTGGACGAGTAGTCGGCGGCGGCGATGCCGGCCCGCTTGCCGAAGACGTTGATGTCCAGCAGCGAGTTGGTGCCCAGGCGGTTGGCGCCGTGCACGGACACGCAGGCGACCTCGCCGGCCGCGTACAGGCCCGGGACGACGTCCGTGTTGTTGCGCAGGACCTCACCCTCGACGTTGGTCGGGATGCCGCCCATCGCGTAGTGCGCGGTGGGCTGGATCGGGATCGGGTCCGTGTAGGGCTCGATGCCGAGGTAGGTGCGCGCGAACTCCGTGATGTCCGGGAGCTTGGCGTCCAGCTGCTCCGGCGGGAGGTGCGTGAGGTCCAGGTAGACGTGGTCGCCGTCCGGACCGCAGCCGCGGCCCTCGCGGATCTCGGTGTAGATGGCGCGCGAACAGACGTCACGGGACGCGAGGTCCTTCATGACGGGGGCGTAGCGCTCCATGAAGCGCTCGCCGTCCTTGTTGCGCAGGATGCCGCCCTCGCCGCGGGCGCCCTCGGTGAGGAGGATGCCCATGCGCCAGATGCCCGTCGGGTGGAACTGGAAGAACTCCATGTCCTCCAGCGGCAGGCCGCGGCGGTAGACCAGGGCCTGGCCGTCACCGGTGAGGGTGTGGGCGTTGGAGGTGACCTTGAAGAACTTGCCGGTGCCGCCGGAGGCGAACACGACCGCCTTGGCCTGGAAGACGTGGATCTCGCCGGTGGCCAGCTCGTAGGCGACGACGCCCGCGGTCTTGCCGTCGTTGATCAGCAGGTCCAGGACGTAGAACTCGTTGAAGAACTCGACGCCGTGCTTGACGCAGTTCTGGAACAGCGTCTGCAGGATCATGTGACCGGTGCGGTCGGCCGCGTAGCAGGAGCGGCGGACGGCCGCCTCGCCGTGGTTGCGGGTGTGGCCGCCGAAGCGGCGCTGGTCGATCCGGCCGGCCTCGGTGCGGGAGAAGGGCAGGCCCATCTTCTCCAGGTCGAGGACGGCGTCGATGGCCTCCTTGCACATGATCTCGGCGGCGTCCTGGTCGACCAGGTAGTCACCGCCCTTGACCGTGTCGAAGGTGTGCCACTCCCAGTTGTCCTCCTCGACGTTGGCGAGGGCGGCGCACATGCCGCCCTGGGCCGCGCCGGTGTGGGACCGGGTGGGGTAGAGCTTGGTCAGCACGGCGGTACGGCTGCGCTGGGTCGACTCGATGGCCGCGCGCATGCCGGCGCCGCCCGCGCCGACGATGACTGTGTCGTACTGGTGAATCTGCATGGGGGTCTTAACTCGCCTCTGGCCTCTGCCGATTGCCGATTAGATGCTGTGTCGTCAGATGTTGGGGTCGAAGGTGAAGATCACCAGCGTCCCGAGCAGCACGGTGAACACCGTGGCAGCACCCATCAGCGTCTTCAGCCAGAACCGGGTGGAGTCCTTCTCGGCGTAGTCGTTGATGACCGTGCGCATGCCGTTGGCGCCGTGCAGCATCGCCAGCCACAGCATCAGCAGGTCCCAGCCCTGCCAGAACGGCGAGGCCCAGCGGCCCGCCACGAAGGCGAAACCGATCTTGGAGACGCCGCCGTCGAGCACCAGCATGATCAGCAGGTGGCCGAGGATCAGGACGACCAGCACGACACCCGACAGGCGCATGAAGAGCCAGGCGAGCATCTCGAAGTTGGTCCGGGTCCGGCGCGGGGTCTTCTTGGTGCGAGTACGGGGAGGCTCGACCACGAAGGCGTCGGCGGGGTTCCCGGTGCCGAGACCCTGGCCGGTGTGGGCCTGGGCGGAGGGAACCACCAGCGAGTCGGTGTAGGTGTAGTCCGTAGGCATGCCGATCACTTCCCGAACCAGTTGGTCAGCGTGTGCTGGAGGATCGGGTAGAAGGCACCGGCCATCAGGACGACCCAGACGCCGAGCACGGACCAGAGCATCTGCTTCTGGTACTTCGGGCCCTTGGACCAGAAGTCCACGGCGACGAGCCGCAGGCCGTTCAGTGCGTGGAACAGGATGGCGGCCACCAGGCCGTACTCCATCAGGTTCACCAGCGGCGTCTTGTACGTCTGGATGACGGAGTCGTAGGCCTCGGGTGACACCCGCACGAGTGCGGTGTCGAGGACGTGGGCGAACAGGAAGAAGAAGATGAGGACGCCGGTGACTCGATGAGCCACCCAGCTCCACATGCCTTCCCGGCCGCGGTACAGCGTTCCAGCCGGCACGGAAAAACCCTCCGGAAGCGATTGGGGGCTCGGCCGGCTTCGGTGTCGGTCAGCCCGGCCGGTACGGTCCTCCGGCCGCCAGCATCCTATCGACGCGCTGTCGGGAACCGCCTCCGGGGGCCCGAGGTGTGATCAAACAGGCACGGGCGGGCTAATCCGGCGGGAACTCGTCACCGTGCGTCATCGTCCGACTGCGCTACGGTGGCGGCCCGCCCCGCCGCCGACGACTGCCGAGGCCCCCGTGCCGCTCCGCCCTGCCCGTCGCCCCGTCCTCCGCCCGCTGCTGCGGCCCGCCCTGCGGGTCCGCCTGCGCCGCCGGTCGTTCCCCCCGGCGGCGGCCCGCCCGACCGCGGCCCTGGCCGGGGCGTTGCTGCTGGCCACGGGCTGCACCACGGTCGGGGTCTCCGCCGACCGGGTCGCCGAGGGCCGGGCCCTGGCCGCGGCCGAGCTGCGGGCCGCCGCCCTCAGCGACGGGGACCTCGGGCCCGGCTACATCGTGACGGTGATGACTCCCGGTCACGGCGAGACCGGCCCGGCGGACGGCCGGGAGGTCACCGACGTGCCCGCCTGCCAGCCCGTCCTGGACGCGGTCACCCCGGCCAACACGGCCGTCGCGGCCGGCCAGGGCGGCTCCCCGGCACCCGCAGGGCCGGATCTCCCGATCGCCGAGACGGACCTGAGCGTGGCCACCGCGGCCGACCCCAGGGGCAGTGTCTACGCCGGACTGCTGGCCTACCGCCCGGGCCGGGCAGCGGAGTTGCGCCGGCAGGTGGAGCAGGTGCTGGCGGGCTGCGGCAGCTTCACCTCGACCACGGCGACCGGGCGCGGCGCGGCCGGCGCCCGCAAGGGAGTGCCGGCCAAGCACCGGCTCAGCCGGGTCGACACGCCCACCACCGGGGGAGCCGACGCGGTGACGGGGTTCACCCTGACGAATGAATCCGGGGGAGTGACCCTCACCCAGCGGGCGGTACTCGCCCGGGTCGGCTCGGTGCTCGCGGTCTTCAGCACGGTCGGCGTCGGCGCGGAGCCGGCCGCCGCGCCGGACGAACGGGTCGTCCGGCAGCAGGTGGCCAAGCTCCGCGCCGCGCAGCGGGGCGACTGAGGACCGGTTGGCGGACCGGCCCCCGGACGCCCGGTCTCAGCGCGCCCCGGCCTCGGTGTGGGTCGCGACCAGGTGTTCCAGCCGGGTCAGGGCGATCCGGCGGAGCTCGTCGGCGGCGATCAGCCGCTCCTCGTCCGGGTCGTTGGCCAGCCGGGTGCGGACCGAGCTCAGCACGGTGTCCAGCATCTCCTCGGGGGCGATGCCCTCCAGGCAGACCACGAACACGTGACCGAACCGGGCCTCGTACGCCGCGTGCGCCGCCCGCAGGGCGGTGTGCGCGGCCTGGCTGCCGGGAGCGCGCATGCCGAGCAGCGGCTGCGGCATCCAGCTCTCGTCGGCCAGCGCCTCGGCCAGGTCGGCCGGGCGCAGATCGTAGGAGGCCTCGCTCGCGGCGGCGAGCAGGGACCCTATGTCGGGGTACGGCCGGTGCGCGGTGAGCCGCAGGGCCCATCGGTGGCTGCCGCAGCAGGCGAGCAGGGCCTCCTCGGCGGCACCGGCGTCGGCCTCGTTGAAACGGTGCAGTCCGAGCAGAGCCGGCTCCGTCTGGGGGCTCCCCTGGACGAGAGCCGGGGGAAGGTCGAGCCGCTGTGGCGGGACGTCGCTGGCCAGCGGGTCCTCCTCGTGAGGGCGGGAAGGGCGGCACGGTGGAAGGGTGAAGGGAGCCGCGCCGTAACGGGGTGCGGACGGACAAGCCTGCCGATGAATCGGTGCTCGGTGATCGCGTGTGACTGTGCCTCGGTGCGCGGCACGGGTGAAGTATGGGCCGGTCCGGGCGGTTCCGGAGGGTGGCCGGGCAGCGGCACAACGGTAGTTGAGCAGTCATCAGTTGGGGAGAGCGCGCGCGGAATTCACCCGAACGAGCTATCAAGTTGTGACGTTGACAGCTTTGCGTCAGTCCCCGTGGCCGCCTGATGTGCTACTTCGCCCGGTGCGGCCCCGGACGCGCGGCCCGGCGGGAGGGCTCCGCCGGGCCGGCCGCCCGCTCGCGCTACCTGGCGCAGCGGGTCCCGGCGGCCGGCGGGACGCCGTTCACCAGGTACGACTCCAGCGCGGCGTCGATGCAGCCGTTGTCCTTGCCGAAGGCGCCGTGGCCCTCGCCCTCCCGGGTGAGCAGGGTGGCGGAGGCGAACCCCTTCGCGAGGCTCTCGGCGGCCGCGTACGGGGTGGCCGGGTCGCCGGTGGTGCCGACCACCAGGATCGGCGCGCTGCCCTCGGCCCGGACGGTGTGCGGGGTCTCGGTGGTCCGGTACGGCCAGGCCGCGCAGGCGGGGGTGCTGTAGTCCTCGGCCGTGGTGCCCTTGCTGACCAGTGGCGCCTGCTCGCGCAGCCGGTCGAGGACCTGCTGGATCCGCTCGGCGGACGGCGCGGGCGGTGCGCTGTCGGCGCAGCGGATGGCCCGTCCGGCATCCTCCAGGGTGGTGTAGTGCCCCTGCTCGTCGCGGCCGTTGTAGTTGTCGGCCGAGGCCAGCAGGTAGTCGGCCTTGCCGCGTGCCATCGCCCAGCCGAGGGACCAGCGCAGCTGCTGCCAGGCGGTCGTCTCGTCCCCGTAGAGGTAGCTGATGGCGCCGGTCCAGCCGAGGTCGCTGGTGAGCCGGCGGCCGTCCTCGGCGGTCAGCGGGTGCTCCCGCAGGCCGTCCAGGAAGTCGGCGGCCTTCCTGGCGGCCCGGTCGGGCGAACTGCCGAGCGGGCAGTCGTCGGCGTGGTTGCGGACGCAGTCGACGGCGAAGCGCTCCAGCGACTTCTCGAAGCCGGCCGCCTGGTTCACGCTCTGGTCCAGCTTGTCGGCGGCCGGGTCGACGGCGCCGTCCAGCACCAGCCGGCCGGTGTTGGCGGGGAACTCCTCGGCGTACAGCGAGCCGAGGTACGTGCCGTACGAGATGCCGAGGTAGTTGAGCTTGCGGTCGCCCAGGGCCTCGCGCAGGACGTCGAGGTCCCGGGCGGTATTGCGGGTGCCGACGAACGGGAGCAGCTTGCCGGAACGGGCCTGGCAGGCGGCGGCGAAGTCGGCGGCCCGCCCGGCGCGCTCGGCCTGGCGGGCCTGCGGGTCCTGCGGCTCGTCGGTGGAGTTGAGCGCGTCGCGGTCCTTGTCGTCCAGGCAGTTGACGGGGGCGCTGCCGCCGACGCCGCGCGGGTCGAAGCCGACCACGTCGAAGCGGTCGTGCAGGGCGCCCTTGAAGCGGTCGGCGCCGAACCTGACCATGTCGACGCCTGACTCGCCGGGGCCGCCCGGGTTGACCACCAGCGAGCCGATCCGCTGCCCGGGCGCGGCGGCCGGCAGCCGCAGCAGGGCGACGTCGATCGCCTCGGCGCCGGGGTGCGCGTAGTCGAGCGGGACGTGCAGCTTGCCGCACTGCATGGCGGAGGTGTCGACCTTCGCCGCGCGCGGGTCGTCGGGGCAGCCGGCCCAGGTGACCTGCTGGCCGTAGAACGGCTTGAGCGCCGGATCGGCCGCGCCGGTGGGCCGGGCGGGCGGCGCGGGGCTCGCGGCGGCGGTGGCCGCCGGGGCGGGGCCGGTCGTGACGGGGGCGGCGCCCTGCGGCCGCGGGTGTCCGCTGCACGCGGTGAGCAGCAGGGCGCCGGCCGCGAGGCCGGCGGCCAGCAGGCGTGGGCGGGGGGCCCGGGGAGTTCTCATCGCACAGGTGTACCAGGTGATGATCATGTGATGAATCCGCTCGTCGGCCCCCCGGGCGGCGTCCGGCCCGGTCAGGCCCGGTGCACCTTGTGGTTGGCGGCCTGCGCGCGCGGGCGCACCACCAGCAGGTCGATGTTCACGTGCGGCGGCCTGGTCACCGCCCAGGCGATGGTGTCGGCGACGTCGTCCGAGGTCAGCGGCTCCGCCACACCGGCGTAGACGGCGGCGGCCTTCTCCTCGTCGCCGCGGAAGCGGGTGACCGCGAAGCCCTCGGACTTCACCATCCCCGGTGCGATCTCGATCACCCGGACCGGCTCCCCGCACAGCTCCAGCCGCAGGGTGGCCGCGATGGTGTGCGCCGCGTGCTTGGCGGCCACGTAGCCGCCGCCGCCCTCGTAGGCCGTCAGTGCGGCGGTCGAGGAGAGGATCAGCACGGTGCCGTCGCCGGAGGCCCGCAGGGCCGGCAGCAGCGCCTGGGTCACGTGCAGCACGCCCAGCACGTTGACCTGGTACATGGCCAGCCAGTCGGCCGGGTCGCCGGTCTCCACCGACTCGGCGCCGACCGCGCCGCCGGCGTTGTTGACCAGGACGTCCACCCGGCCGAGCTCCGCCGCGAAGGCGTCCACGGCGGGCCGGTCGGTCACGTCCAGGGTGATCGCGCGGGCCGAGCCGCCGCGCTCGGCGATCTCCTTGGCGAGCGCCTCGATCCGCTCGGTGCGGCGGGCCGTGAGCACCACCTCGAAGCCCTCGGCGGCCAGCCGGCGCGCGGTCGCCGCGCCGATCCCGCTGCTGGCGCCGGTGACCACGGCCACCTTCTGCTCGGTCATAGCCGCTCCTTCGTGGGGCCGGCCGGCAGGGGATGCCGGCCGGAGTGGGCCGGCCGCCCGTCGAGGGGCCGCCGGCGGGGCTTGGACGTTCATCCGATCATCTCAAAGTGTTCGCACCCGCCGGAGCCCGGCGGCGACCCGCCCCCCGCGACCGCGCTCCGGGGCGGTCGCGCCCGCGCCGGCCGGGCACGGCACCGCCCCGCGGACTACATTGCGAAGGGCCGGACGCCCGCCGGGCGGCGCCGTCGCGCCACCCTCGGACCCGAGGAGACCCCATGGCAGCCGAGCCCCGCCGCACCGAGTCGGGCCTGCCCGTCGAGCCCGTCTACGGCCCCGAGGCGCTCCGGGGCTGGGACCCGGCCGAGCGGCTCGGCGAACCCGGCGAGTACCCCTACACCCGCGGCGTGTACCCGTCGATGTACACCGGACGGCCCTGGACGATGCGCCAGTACGCCGGCTTCGGCACCGCCGCCGAGTCCAACGCCCGGTACCGGCAGCTGATCGCCGGCGGCGGCACCGGCCTCTCGGTCGCCTTCGACCTGCCGACCCAGATGGGCTACGACTCCGACGCCCCGCTCGCGGCCGGCGAGGTCGGCAAGGTGGGCGTGGCCGTGGACAGCGTCGAGGACATGGCCGTCCTGTTCGGCGGGATCCCGCTGGACGGGGTCTCCACCTCGATGACCATCAACGCGCCCGCCGCGCTGCTCCTCCTGCTGTACCAACTGGTCGGCGAGTCCCAGGGAGTGGCGCCCGCCCGGCTCACCGGCACGGTCCAGAACGACGTGCTGAAGGAGTACATCGCCCGCGGCACCTACATCTTCCCGCCGAAGCCCTCGCTGCGGCTGGTCGCGGACGTGATCCGGTACTGCCGGGCCGAGATCCCGCGGTGGAACACCATCTCGATCTCCGGCTACCACATGGCCGAGGCCGGGGCCGATCCCGCGCAGGAGATCGCCTTCACCCTCGCCAACGGCATCGAGTACGTCCGCACCGCGCTGGCGGCCGGGATGGCCGTCGACGACTTCGCGCCCCGGCTCTCCTTCTTCTTCGTCGCGCGCACCACGCTGCTGGAGGAGGTCGCCAAGTTCCGGGCGGCGCGGCGGATCTGGGCGCGGGTGATGCGCGAGGAGTTCGGCGCCCGGGACCCGAGGTCGCAGATGCTGCGCTTCCACACCCAGACCGCCGGGGTGCAGCTGACCGCCCAGCAGCCCGAGGTCAACCTCGTCCGGGTCTCGCTGCAGGCGCTGGCCGCCGTTCTCGGCGGCACCCAGTCGCTGCACACCAACAGCTTCGACGAGGCGATCGCGCTGCCCACCGAGAAGGCCGCCCGGCTGGCCCTGCGGACCCAGCAGGTGCTGGCGTACGAGACGGACGTCACCGCCACCGTCGACCCCTTCGCCGGCTCCTACGCCGTCGAGCGGATGACCGACGAGGTCGAGGCCCTCGCGCTCGCACTGATGCGCCGGGTGGAGGAGCTGGGCGGCGCGGTCGCCGCGATCGAGCAGGGCCACCAGAAGGCCGAGATCGAGCGCACCGCCTACCGCGTCCAGCAGGAGACCGACGCCGGCCGGCGCACCGTGGTCGGGGTGAACCGGTTCCGGCTGGACGCCGAGGAGCCCTACCGGCCGCTGCGGGTGGACCCGGCGGTCGAGGCCCGGCAGGCGGCCCGGCTGACCGCGCTGCGGGCCGGGCGCGACCGGCGGGCCGTCGACCGGGCCCTGGGGGCGCTGCGCCGGGCCGCCGCTGGGACGGACAACGTGCTCCCCCCGATGAAGGAGGCACTGGCGGCCCGCGCGACGGTCGGCGAGGTCTGCGACGCCCTGCGCGAGGTGTGGGGCACCTACGCGCCGGTCGAACGGTTCTGACCTCACATCACCCGTTCGGGTGGCCCCGCGCCGAGGCCGAAACAGTTGGTACACCCGGCTGTCATGTGCGGGCGGCAGGCTGGGGCGCGGCCGTGTCCGTCCGGGCGGGCGTTCGTTGCACAGGACAGTGATCACCCGGGAAGGCGACAGAAACGAGATGTCATACCCAGCTGCGGGGCCGGTATGCGCCCATCCGGGGACTTCTTCGGGGGAAGTCAGGCCAAATCCCCCACACGGGCCTACCCTTGTTGAGGTGAACGATCCTCGGACCGCCCAACAGGCCACCCTCGCCGCTGCCCGCCCCGCCGACCTGCGCACCCGGGTACGCGCCTTCGAGGCAGAGCTGATCGCGTTCCGCCGCGACCTGCACCGGCACCCCGAGCTGGGCCGACAGGAGTTCCGCACCACCGGGTTGCTGCGCGACCGCCTGGTCGCCGCGGGCCTGGAGCCCCGGGTGCTGCCCGGCGGCACCGGGATGACAGTCGACATCGTCCCGCCCGGCACCCCCGCGGGCATGCCGTTCCTGGCCTTCCGGGCCGACATCGACGCCCTGCCGATCGACGACGCCAAGACGGACGTGACCTACCGCTCCACCGTGCCGGGCCGGGCCCACGCCTGCGGGCACGACGTGCACACCTCGATCGTGCTGGGCACGGCCCTGGTGCTGGCGGCCGCGGCGCGCAACGGCGAGCTGCGCCGGCCCGTGCGGCTGGTCTTCCAGCCCGCGGAGGAGGTGATGCCGGGCGGCGCGCTGGACGTCATCAAGGCCGGCGGGATGGACAACGTCGGCCGGATCTTCGCCGTGCACTGCGATCCCAAGGTCACCGTCGGCAAGATCGGGCTGAAGGTCGGCGCGATCACCTCGGCCTGCGACCGGCTGGTGCTGCACCTGGACGGCCCCGGCGGCCACACCGCCCGCCCGCACCTGACCACCGACCTGGTCACCGCGATCGCGCGGATGGCCGCCGACCTGCCGGCGGTGTTCGCCCGCCGGATGGACCCGCGCTGGGGCGTCAGCCTGGTCTGGGGCCGGATCGCCTCCGGCTCCGCCGCCAACGTCATCCCGCAGCACGCGGAGCTGGAGGGCACCGTCCGCTGCCTGGAGCTGCCGGGCTGGCGCGAGGCTCCGGACCTGCTGCACGAGCTGATCGCCAAGATGGCCGAGACGCACCGCGCCAAGTGGACCCTCGACTACCACCGAGGGGTGCCGCCGGTGGTGAACGAGGCCGTCTCGATCGCCCGGCTGGAGGCGGCGATGACCGCCCGCTTCGGTTCGGCCGGGGAGGTCGTCGAGGAGACCGAGCAGAGCCTCGGCGGCGAGGACTTCTCCTGGTACCTGGAGCACGCGCCCGGCGCGCTGGCCCGGCTGGGCGTCCGGGCCCCCGGCGACAGCGCCGTCCGGGATCTCCACCAGGGCCGCTTCGACGTGGACGAGCGGGCGATCGGGATCGGTGTCGAGCTCTTCGCCGCGCTGGCCCTGGAGCACAGCGAGGTCTGAGGCGGTCGCATCCGAGCGTCGAGGGGGCCCCGGGCAGAGCCCGGGGCCCCCTTCTTCGGACCTGCCCCCTTCTTCGGACCTGCCCAGGCCTTCCCCCTGGTACCGGTCGACGCAGCGCGGGCGTCCGAGGACGCTGCGTGGCCAGGAAGCCCCGGGATGCCCGCTTCGACCGGGGTTCCTGCACGGATCCGACCGGATTTGTCGCGATCGCATCCGATTTGGTTTGGATGTGGGCTCCTGGCCCGTAACACTGGAGGCGGATATTGGTTCCGCACCCTCGGGTGGCACGGTTTGATAACAACCCGGATGCCCGAACGAGCCGTAACACAACCGTGTTCTACGCGCGTTACGGTGGCGTCCGACCACGCTAAACGGGTGCGTGTGAGAAGGAGATACTCCCTTGCGCCGTTCTACTAAGCTCGCCGCGGTTGTGCTCTCGGGTTCCCTGGGCATTGCCTCGCTCGCCGCTTGCGGCGCAAAGAGCACCGACGACACGACCGCTTCCGCCGGCGCCTCCGGCGACTCCGGCATCAAGGTCGGCATGGCCTACGACATCGGTGGCCGTGGCGACCAGTCGTTCAACGACTCCGCCGCCCGCGGTCTCGACAAGGCCAAGGCCGACCTGGGCGTCCAGATCACCGAGGCCGACGCCAAGACCGGCGAGGCCGAGGCCGACAAGGAGACCCGGCTCAAGAGCCTGGTCACCGGTGGCTACAACCCGATCATCGCGGTGGGCTTCGTCTACCAGTCCGCGGTCGAGAAGGTCGCCAAGGACAACCCGAACGTCAAGTTCGCGATCATCGACTCGGCCTCCTCCACCCAGCCGGCCAACGTCACCTCGCTGACGTTCTCCGAGCAGGAGGGCTCCTACCTGGCCGGCGTCGCCGCCGCCAACAAGAGCAAGGCCAAGCACGTCGGCTTCATCGGCGGTGTGCAGTCCGAGCTGATCAAGAAGTTCGAGGCCGGCTACGTGGCGGGCGCCAAGTCCGTCGACCCGAACATCAAGGTCGAGACGACCTACCTGACCACCCCGCCGGACTTCTCCGGCTTCTCCTCGCCCGACAAGGGCAAGGAGGCCGCCCAGGGCCAGCTCGACAAGGGCGCGGACGTCATCTACGCGGCGGCCGGCTCCTCCGGCAGCGGCGCGATCGAGGCCGTCTCCAACAAGGCCGGCACCTGGGCCATCGGCGTCGACTCCGACCAGGCCAGCCAGCCGGCCCTGTCGAAGTACAAGAACGTCATCCTCACCTCGATGGTGAAGAACGTCGACACCGCGGTGTACACCTACATCAAGTCGATCAAGGACAACGCGCCGCTCACCGGCGTGAAGAACTTCGACCTGAAGGCCCAGGGCGTCTCGCTCGCCACCACCGGCGGCCACATCGACGACATCAAGGCCAAGCTGGACGCCGCGACCACGGCGATCACCAGCGGCGCCACCACCGTCCCGACCGCCCCGTAAGGCGCGCGGAACAGGACGTCGGTACCGCTGCCGCCTGCCGGGCAGCGGGATGATTGACGCAGCATCAGGGAGGGGCCCGGCCGGGTGCGCTCAGCGCGTACCCCCGGGCCCCGTCCCGTCCCCCTGAGAACTTTTGGCCCTCCAGCGCAACGACGCGCCTCCAGACCACCAGGAGACCGCCATCACCGCTTCCGACCCCGCCCTGAGCAAGGGCGGCACCCCCAGCGCGGGGACGGCGACACCGGCCGTCGAACTGCGCGGCATCACCAAGCGCTTCCCCGGCGTCGTGGCCAACCACGACATCGACATCACCGTGCGACGAGGCACCGTGCACGCCCTCATGGGCGAGAACGGCGCCGGCAAGTCCACCCTGATGAAGATCCTGTACGGGATGCAGCGCCCCGACGAGGGCACCATCGCCGTCGACGGCGAGCTCGTCGAGTTCAGCACCCCCGGCGACGCCATCGCCCGCGGCATCGGCATGGTCCACCAGCACTTCATGCTGGCCGACAACCTCACCGTCTGGGAGAACGTCGTTCTCGGCGGCGAGAAGCTGCACGGCATAGGAGGGAAGGCCAAGGCGAAGATCCGCGAGATCTCCGACCAGTACGGCCTGGGCGTGCGCCCGGACGCGCTGGTCGAGGACCTCGGCGTCGCCGACCGTCAGCGGGTCGAGATCCTCAAGGTGCTCTACCGCGGCGCCCGGATCCTGATCCTGGACGAGCCCACCGCCGTCCTGGTGCCGCAGGAGGTCGAGGCGCTCTTCGCCAACCTGCGCGAGCTCAAGGCCGAGGGCGTCACCGTCATCTTCATCTCGCACAAGCTGCACGAGGTGCTCTCGGTGGCCGACGCGATCAGCGTCATCCGCCGCGGCACCACGGTCGGCGACGCGGACCCGAAGACCGTGACGGCCCGCCAGCTCGCCGAGATGATGGTCGGTACCGAGCTGCCCTCCCCGGAGAGCCGCGCGTCCACCGTCACCGAGGACGAGATGCTGCGCGTCGAGGGCCTGCGGATCGCCAAGGCGGACGCCGAGGGCATCGAGCGCGTCGTCCTGGACGACATCACGCTGCGGATCCGCAAGGGCGAGATCCTCGGCATCGCCGGTGTCGAGGGCAACGGCCAGGCCGAACTGGTCGAGGCCGTGATGGGGATGCTCCCGCTGGACGCCGGCACCGTCACGCTGGACGGCAAGGACCTCACCGGTACCCTCACCCGGGCCCGCCGCGAGGCCGGCATCGGCTACATCCCCGAGGACCGCCACCGGCACGGCCTGCTGCTGGAGGCCCCGCTCTGGGAGAACCGGATCCTCGGGCACGTCACCGAGGCGCCCAACTCCAAGGGCCCGCTGCTCGACGCGGCCGGCGCCCGCAGGGACACCCTGCGGATCGTCCGGGAGTACGACGTCCGGACCCCGGGCATCGACGTCACCGCGGCCTCGCTCTCCGGCGGCAACCAGCAGAAGCTGATCATCGGCCGCGAGATGAGCCACCACCCCAAGCTGCTGATCGCGGCCCACCCCACCCGCGGGGTGGACGTCGGCGCGCAGGCGCAGATCTGGGAGCAGATCCGCGTCGCCCAGCGGGAGGGCCTGGCCGTCCTGCTGATCTCCGCCGACCTGGACGAGCTGATCGGCCTCTCCGACACCATCCGGGTGATCTACCGCGGCCGGCTGGTCGCGGACGCCGACCCGGCCACCGTCACCGCCGAGGACCTGGGCACCGCGATGACCGGCGCCGCCTCGGGCCACATCGAGTCGGAGCCCGAGGCCGTGGCCGAGGACCGCGCGCTCGCCGCCGAGGGCACCGAGGCCGAGTCCGGCGAAGCCCTGCCGGGCACCACGGACGCGACCACCGAGACCGCCGAAGACCCGCAGGCGGGGGAGTAACCCATGACCAGTTCCCACTCCGCCGACGACGGCAAGCCCGCCGACGGCACCTCCGCCGAAGGCGCGTTCGCCGACGGCCCGCCCTCCGACGGTTCCTCCGGCACGCCCGGTCAGGGCGGGGCCCCGGCCCCGGCGAAGCCCACGGCCAAGCGCTTCGACGGCGAGCGGATCGCGCTCGGCCTCGCCGCGCCGGTGCTGGCCGTGCTGCTGTCGCTGGTGATCTGCTCGGTCCTGCTGCTGGTGTCGGGCAAGAACCCGTTCGACGCCTTCGACGTGATGCTGACGTACGGCACCAAGTCGGACGGCCAGGTGCTGACCCTCAACCGGGCCACCGTGTACTACCTGGCCGCGGCGGCCGCCGCCTTCGGCTTCCGGATGAACCTCTTCAACATCGGTGTCGAGGGCCAGTACCGGATCGCGGCCCTGTTCGCCGCTTACGTCGGCGGCCAGATGGACCTGCCCGCCGTCATCCAGATCCCGCTGCTGCTGATCACCGCCATGCTGGTCGGTGGCCTCTGGGCCAGCATCGCCGGCCTGCTGAAGGTCTACCGGGGCGTCAGCGAGGTCATCTCGACCATCATGCTGAACGCCATCGCCAGCGCCGTGGTCGGCCTGTTGCTCGTCCCCGGCATCTTCGCGCCGGAGAAGGGCACCACCACCAACAGCATCCAGACGAACCCGGTCTCGGCCTCCAGCCACTTCTTCTCGATCGAGACGGCCGGCGGCACCCTCTGGGGCTTCATCGTGATCGCGGTGATCGTCGGCGTGCTGTTCCAGTTCACCCTGAACCGCACCCGCTTCGGCTTCGACCTGCGCGCCACCGGCCGCTCGGAGAGCGCCGCCACCGCGTCCGGCGTCAACGTCAAGCGCATGGTGCTGATCAGCATGGCGGTCTCCGGCGCGCTGGCGGGCCTGATCGGCCTGCCCGACCTGCTGCAGAACTCCTTCTACTACGGCCAGAGCTTCCAGGCCGGCCTCGGCTTCACCGGCATCGCGGTCGCCCTGCTCGGCCGCAACAGCCCGATCGGGATGGTCTTCTCGGCGCTGCTGTTCGCCTTCCTGGACGTCAGCGGCACCCAGCTGCCGCTGCCGCAGAACGGGGCCTTCCCGTTCGAGATCGTCCAGGTCATGCAGGGAACGATCGTCATCTGCGTGGTCGTCGCCTACGAGCTGGTGCGCCGTTACGGCCTCAAGCGCCAGCAGCAGAAGGTGGGCGCCGAACTCGCCGCCCTGGCCGCGTCGACCGCGAAGAAGGAGGTGTCCGCATGAGCACCGCAACCGCCGCTCGCGCGAAGACGCCGGGCAGTGCGCCCGCCAAGAAGCGCAAGCTCTCCCTGCCGGTGGTCCTGCTGCTGATCGCGGGCGCCACCATCCTGTTCTCCGCGGTGGGGATGGCGACGGGCAACCACAGCCTCACCTCCTCCGGGCAGATCGCGGCGGCGCTCGGCGCCGCCGTGCCGATCGGCATGGCCGGTCTGGGCGGTCTCTGGTCCGAGCGGGCCGGCGTGGTCAACATCGGCCTCGAAGGCATGATGATCGCCGGCACCTTCTGCGGCGCCTGGGGCGGCTACCTGGTCAGCCCCTGGTTCGGCCTGCTGGCCGGCATGCTCGGCGGCGCGCTCGGCGGTCTGCTGCACGCCGTCGTCACGGTGACCTTCGGCGTGGACCACATCGTGTCCGGCGTCGGCGTCAACCTGCTGATCCCCGGCATCTGCGCCTACGTCAACAAGATCTACTACAAGGACTACATCCCGTTCGGGGCCGGCGCCAACCAGTCGCCGCCCGCGGATCCGCTGCCGTACATCACCGTCCCGGGGCTCTCCACCGGGCTGAAGAACATCGAGAACCACCACTGGTTCGTGGTCTCCGACGTCGCCGGTGTGCTCGGCGGCCTGGTCACCAACCTCTCGGTGGTCGTGGTCCTGGCGGCGGCGCTGATCGTGGCCAGCTACTTCGTCCTCTGGCGGACGGTGTTCGGCCTGCGGCTGCGCTCCTGCGGCGAGAACCCGACGGCGTCCGAGTCGCTGGGCGTCAACGTCTACAAGTACAAGTACATCGCGGTGATCGCCTCGGGTGCCTTCGCGGGCCTCGGCGGTGCGTACCTCTCGCTGGTCGCGGCGCACTTCTACAAGGACGGCCAGACGCTCGGCCGAGGCTTCATCGGCCTCGCCGCGATGATCTTCGGCAACTGGATGCCGGGCGGCCTGGCCATCGGCGCCGGCCTGTTCGGCTTCACCGACAGCCTCCAGCTGCGCGACCCGGAGTCGGTGCACGTGCTGATCCTGGTGGTCTCGCTCGCCATGGGCCTGTTCGCGCTGTGGCAGCTCTACCGCCGCACGTACCTCGCCGCCGCGATCAGCTTCGTGGTGGCCGGCGGCCTCGGCGCCTGGTACGCGCTGACCGACCAGGTGCAGCGTCCGCTGATCGTCGCCACGCCGTACGTGATCACCCTCGTGGTGCTCGCGCTGGCCTCGCAGCGGCTGCGGCCGCCGAAGGCCGACGGCCAGATCTACCGCAAGGGGCAGGGCAAGTGACGCCCGCTCCGACGGTCGACTGGGAGGCGCTGCGCGCGGTGGCCCGCGAGGCGATGGGCCACGCGTACGCCCCGTACAGCAAGTTCCCGGTCGGTGCGGCGGCCCTGGTGGACGACGGACGGACCGTCAGCGGCTGCAACGTGGAGAACGCCTCGTACGGGCTCGGCCTCTGCGCCGAGTGCGGCCTGGTCTCCGCGCTGCAGGCCTCCGGCGGCGGCCGGCTGGTGGCGTTCACCTGCGTGGACGGCGCCGGCGAGCTGCTGATGCCGTGCGGGCGCTGCCGCCAGCTGCTGTACGAGCACGGCGGGCCCGAGCTGCTGGTCGACCTGCCCTCGGGCCGGCGGCCGATGAGCGAGGTGCTCCCCGACGCGTTCGGGCCCGAGCGCCTGTAGGTCTTGGGAGCGGCTCTGGCCGTTCCGTTTGTTACGCGCGTAGAGTGTCGCGAGAGGCTGTGTGAACCAGTCGGCTCGCGGCACTCTTCGCTTTTTCCGACCCTCCTGGAGAACCCCATGGACGCCCCCTCCGTCATCAGGACCAAGCGCGACAGCGGCGAGCTGACCGATGCCCAGATCGACTGGGTGATCGACGCCTACACCCGCGGCGAGGTCGCCGACGAGCAGATGTCCGCCCTGGCGATGGCGATCCTGCTGAACGGCATGAACCTGCGCGAGATCAGCCGCTGGACCGACGCGATGATCCGCTCCGGCGTCCGGATGGACTTCTCCGCCCTGCCGCTGCCGACCTCCGACAAGCACTCCACCGGCGGCGTCGGCGACAAGATCACCCTGCCGCTCGCCCCGCTGGTCGCCGCCTGCGGCGCCGCCGTCCCGCAGCTCTCCGGCCGCGGCCTCGGCCACACCGGCGGCACCCTCGACAAGCTGGAGTCCATCCCCGGCTGGCGGGCCCTGCTCTCCAACGACGAGATGATGACCGTGCTGCGCGACGCCGGCGCCGTCATCTGCGCGGCCGGCGACGGCCTGGCCCCCGCCGACAAGAAGCTGTACGCGCTGCGCGACGTCACCGGCACGGTCGAGGCGATCCCGCTGATCGCCAGCTCGATCATGTCCAAGAAGATCGCCGAGGGTACCGGCGCGCTGGTCCTGGACGTCAAGGTCGGCTCCGGGGCCTTCATGAAGAACCTCTCCGACGCCCAGGAGCTGGCCCGCACCATGGTCGGCCTCGGCAAGGCCGCCGGCGTCAACACCGTCGCCCTGCTCACCGACATGTCCACCCCGCTCGGCCTGACCGCCGGCAACGCCCTGGAGGTCCGCGAGTCGGTCGAGGTGCTGGCCGGCGGCGGCCCCGCCGACGTGGTCGAGCTGACCCTGGCGCTGGCCCGCGAGATGCTCGCCGCCGCGGGCGTCCACGGCAAGGACCCGGCGGACGCGCTCCGCGACGGCTCCGCGATGGACCACTGGCGCCGCATGATCAGCGCCCAGGGCGGCGACGTCGACGCCCCGCTGCCGGTCGCCCGCGAGCAGCACGTCATCACCGCCTCCTCCTCCGGCGTCCTCACCACCCTCGACGCCTACGCCGTCGGCGTCTGCGCCTGGCGCCTCGGCGCCGGCCGGGCCCGCAAGGAGGACCCGGTGCAGGCCGGCGCCGGTGTCGAGATGCATGCCAAGCCCGGTGACCCGATCGTGGCCGGCCAGCCGCTGCTGACCCTGCACACCGACACCCCCGAGCGCTACGAGTACGCCATCGAGGCGCTCGCCGGCGGCATCGTGGTCGACCCGGCGGACACGCCGTTCACGGCGAAGCCGATCGTGCTGGACCGGATCGCGTGATCTGACGATGCGCCCCCATGCATCACCGTACATATATACTGTGATGCATGGGCGTACCGCGTTTCTCGATCGAGGTCGAGCCTGAGATCCGCAGGTGGCTGTCCGGTCTGCCGGCCCGGCACTTCCTCAAGGTCGAGGACTATGTAGACCTGCTTGCCGAGGATCCGACGGTGCTCAGCGAACCGTACTCCCGCCATCTGGGCGGCCCTCTTCGCGAACTCAGGCTGGGGCTGGGGAGCGAGGCGATGCGGATCACGTACTGGCTCGCACCGGCGCAGCGCGTCGTCCTCCTGACAGTTTTCACGAAGACCAAGATGCGGGAGACTGCCGAGGTCACGCGAGCATCCTGGGCCCAGAAGATCTGCGCGGCGGAGCACGGCCCGGCGCACGACGAGTTCAGCCGGACGATCACGGAAGGGGATCTGCGATGAACCACGCACAGTGGAAGACCGCGCGCACCCGTGCACTGTCGGGTGAGCAGGCTCCGGAGGACCCGGAGGTGTCGGCGGCGCGGCTGGAGATTCGCTATGCCAGAGCACTGGGCCAAGCCCTCTACGACCGTCGTACCGCACTCGGCATCTCCCAGGCCGAGGTGGCACGACGGGCGAACATGACGCAACCGCAGATCTCCCGGATCGAGGGCGGAGACACCGTTCCTACCCTGCCGCTGCTCGAACGCCTGGCGGGTGCGCTGGAGTCGGAACTCGACATTCACCTCGTCCCGGGCGCCGACGCGGCAGTCAGGTTCCACTCCCCGGCTGCCTGACGGGTCGGTCAGGTGTATGCATGCAGGACGCCGGTGTCTAGGGGCCACAGGCTGACGGTGACGGTGTCGCCGAAGGCGAACTCCGTGCGGGAGGTGTACCCGGGTTCGTCGTGCACGATCCCGGTGCCCTTGCGGGGGGCGATCGGCAGGTAGATCGGGATGCCCATGGCCTTCCCGATCCCCGGCAGCCGGTCGGCGATCTCGCGAACCCGGCGTTCTCAGCCGGGTCGATGCTCACACCCGGAGTGTATCGACGGCCATGGACCGCCGGGCCTGGACCGCCTGCCGGGTCGCGTACAGCGTGACGCCGGCGGCGAGGGTCATCGCGGCGAGGCCGACGGCGGCGGCGCCGTCCCAGCCGACCGAGTGGTAGGCGTCGGCGCCGATCGTGCCGCCGAGGCTGTTCCCCAGGTAGTAGGCGATCAGGTAGAGCGCCGAGGCCTGGGCGCGGCCGTGGGTGGCGGTGCGGCCCACCGAGCTGGAGGCGGTGGCGTGGCCGGCGAAGAAGCCACCGGTGATCAGGACCAGGCCGAGCAGCGCGCCCACCAGCGACTCGCTCAGCGAGAGCAGCAGGCCCACCGCCGTGACACCGATCGCCACGTACAGGGCGCCGCGGCGGCCCAGCCGGCCGGAGAGCCGGCCGGCGGCGGCCGAGGTGGCGGTGCCGACCAGGTAGACCACGAAGATCGAGGCGGCCAGCGACTGCGGCAGGCCGAACGGCTCGGCGGTCAGCCGGTACCCGACGGTGTTGTAGACCGCGCCGAAGACCGCCATGAAGAGCATGCCGAGCGCGTACAGCCGGACCAGCAGCGGGTTGCGCAGGTGGGCCCCGACGGTGCGGGCCAGTGCGCGGGCGTCGACCGGGGCCGGGCGGAAGTGCCGGGCGGCCGGGATCAGCAGCCGGAAGGCCAGTGCGGCGAGCAGCGCCAGCGCGGCGGAGGAGGCCAGGCCCCAGCGCCAGCCCCAGGCGGCGCCGGCCCAGCCGGAGACCAGCCGGCCGCCCATGCCGCCGATGCTGTTGCCCGCGACGTACAGGCCCATCGCGGAGGCCAGCGCGCTCGGGTGGATCTCCTCGGCGAGGTAGGCCATCGCGGTGGCGGGGAGCCCGGCCAGGGCGGCGCCCTGAAGGACGCGCAGCACCACCAGGGTGCTCAGGTCGGGGGCGAACGGCAGGGCCAGGGCGAGGGCGGAGGCCGCCAGCATGGAGGCCGTCATCACGGCGGTGCGCCCGTACCGGTCGGAGAGCGCGCTGGCCGGCAGCAGGGCCAGGGCCAGGCCGAGGGTGGCGGCCGACGCCGTCCAGCTGGCCTGGCCCGGGGTGAGGTCGAGGTCGGCCGAGAGGATCGGCAGCAGGCCCTGGGTGGAGTACAGCAGGACGAAGGTCGCGACGCCGGCGGCGAACAGGGCCAGGTTGGCGCGGCGGAAGGCGCGGTCGCCGGGGCGGTGGCGGCGGTCGGCACCGACCGTGCCGCCGGGGGGCCGGCCGGTGGGGGCTTCGGTGGCGGGGGACGACTGGGTGAGGGCACCCGTCGGCGTGGTGGCCGCGGCTGCCCCGGTACTGGCGGGTGGCATGGGACGACCGTAGGACCAGGCCGACTGATGCGTCCAATGCATGATTGACTCGAAATCGATGCGTACAGGCATGAGTCGAGGTGGCGGGGCCGAGGCGCCGCCGGGAGGCGGGGACGGCGTGACGGACGGCACCGGGCGGCCGGCGGAGCGGGCCGGGGAGCGGACGGCGGGCGGGACGCCCGATGCGCCGCCGCAGGGGCTGCGGGACGCGCCGCCCGCTGGGCCGCCGGTGGAGCTGCCGATCCGGCTCGCCGAGCTGGGGCCGGAGACGGCGGTGGCTCAGCTGGCGCCCCGGCTCGCGCAGTTCGCGGCGGTCGCCCGGCTGGAGCACGTGACCCGGGCGGCGCAACTGCTGGGGATGCCGCAGCCCACGCTGTCCCGGGCGGTGGCCCGGCTGGAGGAGGAGCTGGGGGTGGACCTGCTGGCCCGTCAGGGGCGGACCGTCCGGCTGACCAGGGCGGGCCGGCTGCTGCTGGGCTCGGTCGAACGGGCCCTCGCCGAGCTGGAGCGCGGGGCGGAGGCGGCCAGGGCGGAGGCGGACCCGGCGAGCGGCCGGGTGGCGTTCGGGTTCCTGCACACCATGGGGACGGACGCGGTGCCGGCCCTGCTGCGCGGGTTCCGGGCGGTGCAGCCGCAGATCCGGTTCCAGCTGGTGCAGGACTACACGGCGGCGATGCTGGAGCGGCTGCGCGCCGGCGAACTGGACCTCTGCCTGGTCTCCCCGCTGCCGGACGCCCCGGACCTGACGGCCCGCCCGCTGGACGAGCAGCGGCTCGCGCTGGTGGTGCCGGACGGGCACCGGCTGGCGGGGCGGCGGCGGATCCGGCTGGCGGAGGTGGCGCGGGAGCCCTTCGTGGCGGTGGAGCGCGGGTACGGGCTGCGGGCGATCACGGACGGGTTCTGCGCGGAGGCCGGGTTCGTCCCGAAGCTCGCCTTCGAGGGGGAGGACGCCGAGACGCTGCGCGGCCTGGTGGCGGCCGGGCTGGGGGTGGCGCTGCTGCCGCCGGCCCTGGTGGCCCGGCCGGGGGTGGTCGAGCTGGAGGTGACTGCGCCGCGGACCCGGCGGGCGATCGGGCTGGCCTGGGCGACGGGCCGGCCGCTGACCCCTCCGGTGGCGGCCTTCCGGGACTTCGTGCTGTCGCGGCGCGGGCGGCTGCTGGACCACGGCTGACGGGAGCCGCCCTGCCGCTGGACCACGGCTCCCGGGCCGGCCGGGACGGGGCCCTTCGGTGGAATCCGGGTGCCGGTTCTTCACCGGGTGTGATTCGTGCTAGGGAATCTACGCGCGTAGGGGCTACACTCCCGCAATGGAGAAGCAGATCCCCGTGACCGCGGGCACCACCGGCCCCCGCATCCCCACTCCCGACCAGATCGCCCGCGCGCCCAAGGTGCTGCTGCACGACCACCTCGACGGCGGGCTGCGGCCCGAGACCATCGTCGAGCTGGCGGCGGCCTGCGGCTACGAAGGGCTCCCCACCACCGACCCGGCCAAGCTCGGCCTCTGGTTCCGCGAGGCCGCCGACTCCGGCTCGCTGGTCCGCTACCTGGAGACCTTCGCGCACACCTGCGCCGTGATGCAGACCCGCGACGCGCTGGTCAAGGTCGCCGCCGACTGCGCCGAGGACCTCGCCGCCGACGGCGTCGTCTATGCCGAGGTCCGGTACGCCCCCGAGCAGCACCTGGAGGCCGGTCTCACCCTGGACCAGGTCGTCGAGGCCGTGAACGAGGGCTTCCGGCTCGGCGAGGCCAACGCCCGCGCGGCCGGCCACCGGATCCGGGTCGGCACCCTGCTGACCGCCATGCGGCACGCCGCCCGCTCGCAGGAGATCGCCGAGCTGGCCAACCGCTTCCGCGACCACGGGGTGGTCGGCTTCGACATCGCCGGGGCCGAGGCCGGCCACCCGCCGACCCGCCACCAGGGCGCCTTCGACTACCTCAAGGGCGAGAACAACCACTTCACCATCCACGCCGGCGAGGCCTTCGGCCTGCCGTCCATCTGGGAGGCCCTGCAGTGCTGCGGCGCCGACCGGCTCGGCCACGGCGTGCGGATCATCGACGACATCACGGTGCACGAGGACGGCGGCGTCGAGCTCGGCCGCCTCGCCGCGTACGTGCGCGACAAGCGCGTCCCGCTGGAGATGTGCCCAACCTCGAACCTGCAGACCGCGGCCGCGGCCTCGTACGCCGAGCACCCGATCGGGCTGCTCAGCCGGCTCAAGTTCCGGGTCACGGTCAACACCGACAACCGGCTGATGAGCGGCACCAGCATGAGCCAGGAGTTCGGGCACCTGGTGGACGCCTTCGGCTACACCCTGGGCGACATGGAGTGGTTCACGGTCAACGCGATGAAGTCGGCGTTCCTGCCCTTCGACGAGCGGCTCGCGATGATCAACGATGTGATCAAGCCGGGCTACGCCGAACTCAAGGCGGAGTGGCTGTTCAGCGTGGGCGGCTGAGCCTCCGGCCGGTGGCCGCGGTCCGATGGGCGCCTCCCGAGCGGGATCGGCGCTCATCGGACAACTGGGCCGTGTGAGTGAAGCGGCTTTGATCCGCATGCGACGGAGTCACTACGGTGTGCCAGTCGTTGCTGACACGGTGTGGCGGCGGGTGCCGTCCTACGCGCCCGGACGGCTGCCACCGACGAGGACTCAAGGGGACCAACTCATGAAGCAGGCCACTCTCAAGGCTGCCGGCGTCGCCGCTCTCGGCGTCGCTATGGCGGCGGCCGCCGCCGGCACCGCGTCCGCCGCCCCCGCCGCCACCGGCGGGCTCGGCACCCCCGTCGGCGCGCTCACCAACCCCGCCCTGACCGGCGCCGCGACCAACGCCGTCAGCAGCCTGCCGGGCGGCGACCGGGTCGCCAGCACCGTCGGCACCCTCGCACCGAGCGCCGGCCAGGCCGTTCCGGCCGCCGCGGACGCCGCGCCCGCCCCCCGCGCCGGCCTGCCGGCCGTCCCCGGCCTGAGCAGCACCCCGGTCGGCGGCCTCACCGGCGCGCTCGGCGGGGCCGGCCTGCCCGGCCTCGGCGGCTGAGCCGGTCCCACCACCCGCCGCGCGGCCGGGCCCGCGCGAGCGTTGCCGTGAACAGGCCTGCGGGCCCCGGAACTCCCGGGGCCCGCAGGCCTGTTCACGTGTCGGTGGTGCTGCCCTCCGGCCGCCGGGGCGCGCGCGGCGCCCCGGGCTCACGGTTCCTGGGGCAGCAGCAGCCAGAGCGCCAGATAGACCAGGAACTGCGGCCCGGGCAGCAGACAGGAGAGCACGAACAGCACCCGGACGGTCCACGGGGTCAGGCCGAAGCGCTCGGCGATCCCGGCGCAGACGCCGGCGATGACTCGGTTGTGACGGGGGCGGGCGAGGCGGCTCATGACAGTCTCCGAAGGGTTTCGGCCCGGTGCCGGTCTCTCCGGTGGGCGTGTCTCCATCCTCGGCGGGGCGGGGCGTCCGGGCGTCAGCCCCGAAGGCGACCCGGCCCCTGGCATCCCACCGGGGCCCGCGCGGCCGGTTCTCGGGGTCCCTCTCAGGGTCTCCCCGGAGGGCGGACCGCGGGCCGGCCCGGGGAGGGGGCGCGGTCCACCGGCCGTCCGAGCAGGGCCGCGAGGCCCGCGACCGCGGTGCGTCAGCAGGGTGTCGTGCTCCGGGCGCGGTGGTTCGGGCGCGGTGGTTCGGCGTCCGCGGGGCGGGGCGGTCGTACGCGGTGGTTCAGCGCGTCCGCGGGGCGGGGCGGCCGTACGCGGCGGCAGTCAGCTTGGCCGCCGTCGGCACCGGGACGGAGACCGGAGCCGGCACCTGGGCGGGTACGGGCGCCGGGGCCGCAGGGCGGCGCTCCCGCGCGGGCCGGGCCCGGAGCACGGCCCGGGCGGCCGGGACGACCGCGAGGTGGGTCAGCGAGACCCCGGCCACGCCGAGCAGGATGTGGTCCACGTTCAGCACATGCCCGGGTACCCAGGAACCCAGGATCTCCAGCCCGGTGGCCAGCAGCGCCGACACCCCGGCCACCCGCAGGAAGGACGGCAGCCAGGCCGCCCGCAGCCGGCCCCGGACCAGTGGCAGCAGCACCCCGAGGGGCGCCAGCAGCAGCAGTTCGCAGGCCACCTGCCAGAGCCCGGCGGCCTCGCCCAGGGACAGCGCCTGCCGGACCGACCCGAACGGGGTCAGATTTGCGTCGTACACCCAGGCCACCGGCAGCGGACGCAGCACGAACCAGCCGACCACCAGCAGGTGCAGCACCAGCGCCGTCAGGCCGGCCGCGCGGAACGCGCGGGGGACTTCGGCGGCGGACGGCGGAGCCGACCACTGACGGGTCGGCTCGTTCTCGGTCCGCACTCCGACACGCTCGGCGCGTGTGCTGGTGCCATCTCGCTGCACATCGGGGAGGACGCGGGCCCGGGGCACCTCGGTTCCCACCGGTCGCGGGGACCTTCCGGGCCGCCGACGGGGCTACGCGGACTCGACGGGCGATGCGCGCTACGCGGGCGATGCGGGCCCGGGGCGCCGGGGCGCCCGGCCCGTCAGGGGCAGCCGGGCCGGCCGGACCCGCCGGCCGAGGGCGAGGGCAGGGCGCTGAACAGGCTGTCCGTCGGGACGGCGGCGGGCGAGGGCGTCGCCGGCCCGGACGGGCTCGCGGCGGGGGAGGCCGCGGCGGACCTGCCGGTGCCGGCCGCCTTGGCCGACGGTGTCACGGCAGCGGGCGCCCGCTGCACGCTCGGGGCGGCGGAGGGGGTGGCCGCCGCGGTCGGTACCTGCACCGGGCTCGGGCAGGCCGTCCGGCTGGCGGGCCCGCCGGCGTCCACCGGGACGGCGGTCGGGCGGATCCCGCAGCCGCTGGCCAGGGCCGCCAGCACGGCCGCCGTCACGAGGACGCCGGCCGGCACCCGGCGGGAGGTGTCCGCGCGACGCCGCGAGGGCTGTCGCACGTCGGGGCGGGCGTTCATCGGATGTCCTCGTCCTGGTCTGCGGGCCGCGGCTGGGTGAGCGGCAGGGTCAGGGTGAAGACCGCCCCCTGCTCGCCGTTCGCGGCCTCGATGGTGCCGCCGTGTATCTGGGCGTTGGCCATCGCGATCGACAGCCCCAGACCGCTGCCCTCGGAGCGGGCCCGGCCCTTGTCCGCCTTGTAGAAGCGGTCGAAGACGTGCGGCAGCACGTCCTCGGGGATGCCCGGCCCGCTGTCGGAGACCTCGACGACCACGTTCTCCCCGCGCTCGCGGACCTTCACCCGCACCGGTGACCCGCCGTGCTTGAGCGCGTTGCCGATCAGGTTGGCGAACACCACGTCCAGCCGGCGCGGGTCGACCACCGCCCGGACGCCGCGCGGCGCGTCCAGCTCCACCGCGTCGTACCAGGCCCGGCCGTCGATGCAGGACATGATCAGGTCGGCGATGTCCACCTCGTCGGCGACCAGCTTGGCGGTGCCGGCGTCGAAGCGGGTCACCTCCATCAGGTTCTCGACCAGGTCGGAGAGCCGCCTGGTCTCGCTCACCACCAGCCGGACGGCCGGCTCGATCATCGGGTCCAGCGACTCGGCCTCGTCCTCCAGGATGTCCGTCACCGCCGTCATCGCGGTCAGCGGCGTGCGCAACTCGTGCGACATGTCGGCGACGAAGCGCCGGCTCTGCGCCTCGCGGGCGCTCAGCTCCTCGACCTGCTCGTGCAGGGACTCGGCGGTGCGGTTGAACGTCCTGGCCAGATCGGCGAGTTCGTCCGCGCCCTCGACCTCCAGACGGGTGTCGAGCCGGCCCTCGCCGAGTTGCCGGGCGGCCTCGCCGAGCCGCTTGACCGGCCGCAGCACGGTGGCGGAGGCGGCCTGCGCCAGCAGGGCCGAGCCGATCAGCGCCAGCAGGGTGGCGATCGCCAGCGACCAGCCGAGGGTGTTGAGATCGGCCCGCTCGTTCTCCAGCGACTTGAACATGTAGGCGGTCGGGCCGGTCGGTACGACCTTGGTCCCGCCGATCAGGAAGGGCCGGCCGGACAGGCTCTGCCGCTGCCAGTACAGGTGGTACGCGTCGGAGTTGCTCGCCGTCAGCTCGCGGGGCTTGTTGACGGTGGTCCGCAGCGGGCCGGGGACCTGGGCCAGCGTGTAGAGCGACGGGTCGGAGGAGGCGGTGCACTCCGGGTGCGCGTCGTCGACGACCAGGACGTCGTAGCTGAGCCCGGAGCTGGCCACCTGGGCGGCGAGCGCGGTGAGTTCCTCGCAGGTCGCGCCGAGCGGCAGTTCCGAGACGTTGCGGGTCAGCGACACCCGGAAGTCGTTGAGGGCGGTGTCCTGGGCGCGCTTGAGGACGGCGTCCCGGTTCAGCCAGTACGCGATCCCGGAGGCCGACACGGCGGTGGTCAGCGCGACCACGGCGAACACCGCGATCAGCCGCACCCGCAGCGAGCGCAGCCTGCGCCACCGCACCGGTCCGAACCGCCGGGTCCCCTGAAGGTCAGTCACTTGAACCTGTCGCGTAGATAGTCGTCGGGATGGATGTCTGCTGGACGAAGGACCGCACGGCTCGGCGCCCGGCCCGCCCGGTCAGGCCGGCGGGTCGAGCCGGTAGCCCACGCCGCGCACCGTCCGGATCAGCGTCGGGGCCGAGGGCACGTCCTCCACCTTGGCGCGCAGCCGCTGGACGCAGGCGTCCACCAGACGGGAGTCGCCCAGGTAGTCGTGCTCCCAGACCAGCCGCAGCAGTTGCTGCCGGGACAGCGCCTGGCCGGGCCGCCGGCTGAGCTCCAGCAGCAGCCGCAGCTCGGTGGGCGTCAGCTGGAGGTCCTCGCCGTCCTTGGTGACGGTCATCGCGGAGCGGTCGATCACCACCGAGCCGTAGGCGGAGGAGTCGGAGCTCTCCCGTTCGCCGCGCCGCAGCACGGCGCGGATCCGGGCGTCCAGCACCCGTGGCTGCACCGGCTTGACGACGTAGTCGTCCGCGCCGGACTCCAGGCCGACCACGACGTCGATGTCGTCCGAGCGCGCGGTCAGCAGGATGATCGGCAGCTGGTCGGTGCGCCGGATCCGGCGGCACACCTCGAAGCCGTCGATTCCGGGCAGCATGACGTCCAGGACGATCAGGTCCGGACGCTGCTCCTTGAAGAGCTTCAGTCCGTCCTCGCCCGAGGCGGCGGCGGCCACGCGGTGGCCCTGGCGGGTGAGAGCGAGTTCGAGGCCGGTCCGGATGGCGTCGTCGTCCTCGATCAGAAGGAGGAATGGCACGGCCTCATTCTGGCCCACCCGGCCCGCCGAATCACCCCCGCGACCGGCATCGCGGACAGTCGCCCGGGCGGCGGCCGTGACCGGGCGCCGGGAGCCGCAACCGGAACGAGGTGTTCAGGCGTCCTCGGGTGCGAGCGGTGAGGGGTGCGTGATGGTCCCGGCCGCTGTGACAGCCCTGTGACAGTCGGCGGACAGCGCCATCACAACCGGCGGGCAAGATTTTCCATGTCGCCGCAACGCAGCAGGCCAACAGGCCGGTCGCGGAGGCGGCGCAAGGAATCCGCTCGTACCGACCAAGGGGGCGCACGATGAACGCATCGCTTCAGACCCGGAGCAACCCGGCTGTGCGGAACGCGCGTTCGTCAGCCGGCGTCCAGCCGGCCCACCGGACGCGGTACGAGGTCAGGACCGACGAGACTTCCGGTGCCGTCGTCGTACGGGGGTGCGCCCACAGCACCGGTGGAAACCCTGCCGGACGCCGGGTGGGTGGCGTCGGCAGGGCGGGGGAGCTGTACGGGATCGGCCGACGGGGGAACGCGGCCGACTCCGCCAACACCCTCACGCTGCGGGGCATCCTCCCCGTCCGCGTCGAGGGCAAGGACACCCCGGGGGGTGCAGGGAACGGCCTGGCGGCGCTCGGCTCGGGGGAGCCGGACGCCCGCGAGGCCGCAGGTGCGACGCTGCTGCGGCTGTCTCCCGCGGCGGGACGCACCGGCGGGGGAGTGCAGGGAGGCGCGCAGGGGGAGCCCTCGGCCGCCGCGGAGGACCACATCACGGAGTTCACCGCGTACGTGCGCGAGCGCCGCGCCTCCCTGTACGCCACCGCCTACCACCTGACCGGTGACCGCTACGAGGCCGAGGACCTGCTGCAGAGCGCGCTCTTCAGCACCTACCGCGCCTGGGGCCGGATCACCGACAAGGCCGCGGTCGGGGGCTACCTCCGCCGCACCATGACCAACCTGCACATCTCCGCCTGGCGGCGCCGCAAGGTCAACGAGTACCCGACCGAGGAGCTGCCGGAGACGGTCGGTGACACCGACGCGATGGGCGGCACCGAGCTGCGCGCCGTGCTCTGGCAGGCGCTCGCCAAGCTGCCCGAGAACCAGCGCACCATGCTGGTGCTCCGCTACTACGAGGGCAAGACCGACCCGGAGATCGCCGACGTGCTCGGCATCAGCGTCGGCACCGTCAAGAGCAGCATCTGGCGCGCCCTGCGCCGGCTGCGCGAGGACGAGCAGCTCAACCGCACCGGCGACACCGCGCACGCCTTCGGCGAGCTGGTGGCGTAACGGGCACCACCACAGGACTCCCGTCGGGGGACGGGACAGGAAAGGCCGCGGGAAGGCGGCGACCGCTCGGGGGAGCGGACGCCGTGGGGGGAGGCCCGCGGTGCAGGACTCCCGTCGGGGGACGGGACAGGAAAGGCCGCGGGTCCGCGGTGGACGCTCGGGGGAGCGGACGCCGCGGGGGAAGTCCGCGGCCGTGAACGGCGGCCGGACCGGTGCGGGGGAGATGCACCGGCCCGGCCGCCGTTCGCCGTGCCCGGGCCGGGACGCCGGCCGGACGGTCAGGTGGACAGCCGCAGTTGCAGCCAACAGGAGAGCCGGACGTCCGGATCGTCCAGGTCCAGGCCGAACAGCTCCCGGGCCCGGCGCAACCGGTACTTGAGGGTGTTGGGGTGCACCGCCAGGCGCTCGGCCGCCTGCGCGACGTTGCCGACCGCGTCCAGCCAGGCGGTGACCGAGGCGGCGTAGGCGGTCTGCTGCGCCCGGTCGTGCGCGACCATCGCCTCGATCCCGGGGTGCCGCAGCCGGGGCAGCCGGGCGAGTTCGTCCGCGACGTGGGCGAGCAGCACCCGGGCGTGGGCGTCCCCGAGGTCGGCCACCTCGGGGGAGTCCTCGCCGGCCGTGGTGACCCGCAGGATGTCGTCCACCTCCGAGCGCAGGTCGGGGAGTTCGGCGAGATCGTCGGCGGAGCGGCTGAAGGCGGCCCGCAGCGGGGTGTCGAAGGTCCGGCCGAGGGTCGCCACGGCCTGCTCGGCGAGCCGGCGCACCGCCGCCGGGTCCAGCTCCGCCAGCAGCACGTAGACCGTCCGACCGGCCGTGCTGACGGCGGCGTCGGCGTGCACCGCGGCCCAGTGCCGGGCCGCGGCCGCCGCCAGCCGGACCAGCGGCGGCGTCTCGCGTCCGGCGGCCCGCAGCGGCGCCAGGCCGATCAGGGTGAGCCGGGCCCGGGCGGGCAGCCCCAGCCGGTAGCGGGCCTCGGCGGCCGGCCGGCCGCCGTTGAGGGCGTCGCGCAGCGCGTCCTCCCTGGCGTGCAGGTCGAGTTCGGCGGAGCTGCGGCGGCGCAGCATGTGCAGCGCGGCGAGCCGGGCGCCGTCGACCAGGGCCCGTTCGGCGGCCGGCACGAGCCGGCCGGCCGGGTCGGTGGCGGCGGGGCCCTCGATCGCCCAGATGGTGCCGAGCGGCAGGTCCCCGGCCCGGATGGCCACCGCCGAGCGGGGCATCTCGTCCGCGCCGAGGGTCGGCACCCGGACGACGCCCGGGGCGGCCAGCACCTCGCGGTACTGCCCGCGCTGCTCCGGTTCGTCGTCCGGTACCCGGCGCTCCAGGATGCCGCGCCGGCGCAGGTCGTCCATCGGCTGGCCGGGCAGGGCGGAGTAGGCGAGGACCCGCCGGTCGAGGTCCTCGACCGCCACCGAGCCGCCGACCACGGCCGCGATGGCGTTGGCGAGCGCGAAGAGTTCCTCGCTGGTCCCGTCGACGATTGGCGATTTCGCGAGGTCCATGCCCCCACCTTAGGCAGTTCCGCCAAAGACCGGCCGGCCCCGCACCCGGACGATGGTGCTCACACCCTCCGGACGCGTCCCCTCGCCGGTGCGCGGCCGACCACACCCCAGCAGCAGGAAAGGCAGGGAGTCCATGAGCTTCGCCGCCACCACGCCCGCGGCCCGGCCGTCCACCGCCCGGAGCACGGGGAACGCGGCCCCCGGGCCCCGGGTCCCCGCGGCGGGGACCGGCTCGGCGACGGGCGGCGCGGCCGCGGGGCAGCGGGTGACGGCCGCCGGCGAGGAACTGCTCGGGCTCTTCCCGCCCGGCACCTCCGTGGCCGGCGACGGCACCCTGCTGATCGGCGGGGTCCCGGTCACCGAGCTGGCCGAGGCCTACGGCACACCGGCCCTGCTCGTGGACGAGAACGCGGTACGCGCCCGGGCCCGCCGGTACGCCGACGGACTCGCCGCCCGCTGGCCCAACTCCCGGGTGACCTTCGCCTCCAAGGCCTTTCCGTGCACCGCCGTCTACCGGTTGCTGGCCGAGGAGGGCCTGGGCTTCGACGTCGCCGGCGGCGGCGAGCTGACCCTGGCCCTGGCCGCCGGCGCCGACCCGGAGGGCCTGGTGGTGCACGGCAACGCCAAGACCGAGGAGGAGCTGCGGCTCGCGGTCGAGGCGCGGGCGGGCCTGATCGTGCTGGACAGCTTCGACGACATCGACCGGCTGGAGCGGATCGTGGGCGAGGTGTCCGGCCGTACCCAGGGGGTGCTGGTCCGGGTCACCCCCGACATCCGGCCGGACACCCACGAGGCCGTCTCGACCGGCCAGGCGGGCTCGAAGTTCGGCCTGCTGCTCCCGCAGGCGAGGGAGGCGATCGCCCGGCTGCGCGGCAGCGACCGGCTGCGGCTGGACGGCGTCCACGCCCACGTCGGTTCGCAGATCATGGAGACCGGGCCGTTCGCGCGGGCCGTCGAGGCGCTGGCCGGGCTGGGCGAGTTCGCGGTGTACGACCTGGGAGGCGGGCTCGGCTCCCGCTACACCTACCGGGACCGCCCGCCGAGCGTCGAGCACTACCTGGACACGCTGGTGGGGACGGCGGGCATGGTGCTGCCGGCGGGGGCCCGGATCCTGATCGAGCCGGGCCGTTCGGTGGTCGCGGAGGCGGGGGTCTCGCTGTACCGGGTGGTGACGGTCAAGCCGGGCGGGCAGCCGTTCGTCGCGGTGGACGGCGGGATGGGCGACAACCTGGAGGTCTCGCTGTACGGCCAGCGCTTCGAGGCCACCGTGGCGACCAGGGTGGGCGGCGGCGAGCGGTGCCGGCTGGTCGGCCGGCACTGCGAGTCCGGCGACCTGCTGAGCGCGGGCGTGCCGCTGCGCGACCCGCGCCCCGGCGACCTGGTCGCGGTGCCGGTGACCGGCGCCTACACGTACGCGCTGAGCAACAACTACAACGGGGCCCGGCGGCCCCCGGTGGTCTTCTGCCGGGACGGCGGGCACCGCGCGGTGGTGCGTCGCGAGAGCTACCAGGACCTGCTCCGCCGCGACCTCGGCTGAGGCCGGCGCCGGGCCGCCGCCGGCCGGCGGGGACGGCCGTCAGACGCCGACCTGTACCTCGACGGGCGCGGGTGCGGCGGCCACCGCCCGGACCCGGCGCCCGGCCTCCGGGCCGGCGCAGGCGTACGCGCCCAGGCCGACCTGGCGGGCGACGATGCCGCGCTCGGCGCGCATCAGCCGCCAGCCGCGGCGCAGCAGCACGGGAAGGGACTTGCGGCCCTCGCGGACGTCCCGGCGCAGCCGCCGCCAGGCGGTGGTGGCCGGGCGGTTGCGCAGGCAGATCGCGTCCCCGAGCAGGCCCTCGGCCGCGCACTGCCCGACGATCTCGGCGGCGAAGATGCCCTCGGCGATGAACGCGGGTGCCCCGGCGAGGTCCAGTGCGCGGGTGCCGACCCGGCCGTTGTCGGGGATCGAGTAGACCGGGACGTCGGTGCGGCCGGTGGCGCCGAGCCGGCGGATGGCCTCGACGGCCTGCTCGCGGTGCCAGGAGAGCGGGGAGTCCCAGTCGACGGCGCCGTCGTCGAGCCGCGGCAGGCTCGGGTCGTCGCCGTCCTTGTAGAAGTCGTCGAGCTGGAGCACGGGGAGTCCGCTGCGCTCGGCCAGTGAGGACTTCCCGGAGCCGGAGGGTCCGGACAGCAGGACGACCTGGGCGCGGGCTGTCGGCGCGGGGTTCAGCGGGGAGTCACTCACGAGACACCAGTCTGACGCATCGGACGGCGATGCCGAAACGGTGCGGAGCGGACTTCCGGCGGCCGGCGGGGCGGCCGTCCGCCGGACGGTGACGGGGGCGGACCGGCGGGCTACGGGGCGTACCGATCGGCGGGCCGTCCGGCCGGCCGGTGCCGCACGTCCTGCCGCGGTGCCGCCCGGCCGGCACCTTCGGAGCCCGGCCGTGCCAGGCCCGCACGGATCACCTCGGCCAGTAAAAATTCGGTCATACGAAAGTCAAAAACGATCTAGGCTGGGGCGGTTCACGATCTTCCTAGGCAAGGCAGGTTCTTCGGATGAAGTTGGCGCGCGTTTCGGCGATCCTCGTGGCGGTCGCGATCGCACCCGCTGTCCTGCTCCCCGGCTCGGCGTTCGCCGTCGGAACGGCCGACGGCGGTGCGCCGGCCGGCACCTCCGCCCCGGACGCCCCCTCGGCCGAGGAACAGGAACCGGCGCCCGAGGCACCGAAGGCGTCCGACCCGGCCGAGGACGCGGACCGCGCCGCGGTGCAGAAGCTGCTGGACGACCCGAAGAGCGGCCGGGGCGTCCGGGAGGCGGCCGCGAAGGCGCTCGCCGGCACCGCGGAGGACCTGCGGCGCTTCCTGGAGACCGGCCAGTACATCGCCCGCGGGGAGGACGACCGGGTACGGGTCTTCCAGATCCTGAGCGTGGGCGGCCCGGCGGTGCGGAAGGCGGCGAGCGCCGCGCTGAGCGCCAACACCGATGAGTCGATCAGGGAGTTCCTGGAGGTCGGCCAGTACGTGGCCCACGAGGAGGACGACCGGGCCGAGATCCTCGCGATCCTGGGCGACCCGACGAGCGGACGGGGCGTCCGGGAGGCGGCCGCGAAGGCGCTCGCCGGCACCGCGGAGGACCTGCGGCGCTTCCTGGAGACCGGGCGGCAGGCGGCGCAGGACTCGGACGACCGGGTCCGGACCTCCCAGCTCGCCGAGACCGGTGGCCCCGCCGTGCGGGCGGCCGCCCTGGCCGCGCTGAACGGCAGCATCGAGGACGTCCGGCTGTTCCTGAAGACCGGCCAGTACGAGGCCGCGGCGAAGGACAAGGCGGCCGCGGACAAGGCTGCCGCGGACAAGGCCACCGCCGACAAGCAGGCGGCCGACAGGCAGGCGGCCGACAGGCAGGCGGCCGACAAGGCCGCCGCGGACGCTGCCGCGGCCCAGGGCGGACGGGGTGACGGCGCCCGGCCCGCGAGCCTGACCACCCCGGTCACCGCTCCCGCCACCGGGACGACCACGACGGCCGGCACCACCGCGGGCGCCCGCACCGGCGGCACCCAGCTCGCCGCCACCGGTGCCGGTGACGCCCTCCCCTGGGAGGTCGGCGGCGCCGCCGCCGCTCTGGCCCTCGGCGCGGGCGCGGTCCTGGTGTCCCGCCGGCGCACCGCCGACGAGGGCTGAGCGGCTCCGCCCGCACGGATGACGACGCCCCGACCCGGCCACCGGCCGGGCGGGGCGTCCGGCGTTTGCGGCCGGCGGCCGCTCAGGCCTCGCGCAGGGGGGCCGGCCCGGTGAGAGCCGTGTGCAGCAGCGGCAGGTAGCGGCTGTCCACCTGCAGGTGCACCGGGCGGCCGCCGCCGGGCGGCCGGTAGGTCTTGGCGGCCCAGTCCTGGCTCTGCCAGGAGTCCGGCTCGGGGTCGTGGAGGGTGCCGCCGACCGGCAGGTCGAGGTCGGCGCGGCCGCGGGCACGGAAGACGGCGCGGGTCGCGCCCGGGGTGAGCCACAGCCGTCCGGAGACGTACTCGGCCGGCCACGCGGACCCGTCGGGGCGCGCCGAGCACGGCACCCGGACCGGCCGGCCGGCGCCGAGCCGGCGTCGTGTGCGGGCCACGTGCAGGCTGCGGACGAAGCCGTCCGTCAGCAGTGCCAGCAGCTCGCCGATGACTTCCCCCATGGTGTTCCCCTCCCGGTCGGTGGCCCCAGTCTGGGCGCCGGGGACCGGTGGGGGGAGCGCCGATCGCCTCGGTCGGTCGCGACGAAAGTCGACGGCCGGAGACGGCCGGTGAAGGCAGGTGAAGGCCGGAGACGTCCACTGGCGGCCGGTGACCCGCGGGGGTCGGTCGGGCCGTGGCGCGGTGACGGTGCGCCGGTACGTGCGGGCCGGTCTGGCCGGGCCCGGAAAGTCGACGGACCCGCGCCAGGGGGGGGAGGCGCGGGTCCGTCATGGCACGTCCGGGCCCTGGGGGGGGTAGGGCACTGGGGACGGCCAGTCTGTGGAGTTGTACCGGAGCCCTCCGGCCCCGGGGCCGGTCAGATCCCGATCGGGTGCCAGACCGTCTTGGTCTCCAGGAAGGAGAGTAGCCGGTCGGTACCGGGCGCAACGGTCCAGTCCTGGGCGAACGGGTCCACCTCGGGTCGAACCACCCGCTTCAGGGTATCCGCGGCGGACGCCTCCAGCTCCGCCGCCGCGCCGGGCCCGTCGGCCGCGATCGCCCCGGTGAGGTCGACCGCGTTGACGTCCTGGTGCGAGGCCAGCGTCGGGGCGATGTCCGCCGTCCGGCCCGAGATGATGTTGACGACGCCGCCCGGCAGGTCGGAGGTGGCCAGCACCTCGCCCAGCGAGAGGGCCGGCAGCGGGGCGTCGGCGGCGGCCGCCACCACCACGGTGTTGCCGGTGGCGACGGCCGGCGCGATCACCGAGACCAGGCCGAGGAACGAGTGCCCGTACCCGGCCTGCGGCGCGACGATCCCGACCACGCCGGTCGGCTCGGGCACCGACAGGTTGAAGAACGGCCCGGCGACGGGGTTGCCGTTGCCCGCGATCTGGGCGACCTTGTCGGTCCAGCCCGCGTACCAGACCCAGCGGTCGATGGCGGCGTCCACCAGGGCGGCGGCCTTCTTGGCGCCGATGTTCTCGGAGACCGCCACCTCGGCCGCGAACGGCTCGCGCCGGCCCTGCAGCATCTCGGCGACCCGGTAGAGCACCTGACCGCGGTTGTACGCGGTGGTGCCCGACCAGCCCTTGACCGCCGCGCGGGCGGCGAGCACGGCGTCGCGGGTGTCCTTGCGGGTGCCGAGCGGGGCGTTGGCCAGCCACTGGCCCTTGCTGTCGGTCACCTCGTACACCCGCCCGCTCTCGGAGCGCGGGAACTTCCCGCCGACGTACAGCTTGTAGGTCTTGAGGACGTCAAGTCGCGTGCTGGTCTCAGACATCGAGGTACGCCTCCAGGCCGTGGCGACCGCCCTCGCGGCCGTAGCCCGACTCCTTGTAGCCGCCGAACGGCGAGGTCGGGTCGAACTTGTTGAAGGTGTTGGCCCACACCACGCCGGCCTTGAGCTGGTTCGCCATCCAGAGGATGCGCGAGCCCTTCTCGGTCCAGACGCCGGCCGAGAGGCCGTACGGGGTGTTGTTGGCCTTCTCGACCGCCTCGGCGGGGGTGCGGAAGGTCAGCACGGACAGCACCGGGCCGAAGATCTCCTCGCGGGCGATCCGGTGGGCCTGGCTGACGCCGGTGAACAGCGTCGGCTTGAACCAGAAGCCGGCGCCCGGCAGTTCGCAGGCGGGCGACCAGCGCTCGGCGCCCTCGGCCTCGCCGGCGGCGGTCAGCTCGGTGATCCGGGCCAGCTGCGCGGCCGAGTTGATCGCGCCGATGTCGGTGTTCTTGTCCAGCGGGTCGCCGACCCGCAGGCTGTCCATCCGGCGCTTCAGCGAGTCCAGCACCTCGTCCTGGACGGACTCCTGGACCAGCAGGCGCGAGCCCGCGCAGCAGACGTGGCCCTGGTTGAAGAAGATGCCGTTGACGATGCCCTCGACGGCCTGGTCGATCGGCGCGTCGTCGAAGACGATGTTCGCGGCCTTTCCGCCCAGTTCCAGCGACAGCTTCTTGCGGGTGCCGGCCAGCTGCTTGGCGATCGCCCGGCCGACCGGGGTGGAGCCGGTGAAGGCGACCTTGTTGACGTCCGGGTGGGAGGTCAGCGCGGCGCCGGTGCGCCCGTCGCCGGTGACGATGTTGACGACGCCCTTCGGCAGACCGGCCTGGCGGCAGATCTCGGCGAAGCGCAGCGCGGTCAGCGGGGTGGTCTCGGCGGGCTTCAGCACCACGGTGTTGCCGGTGGCGAGCGCCGGGGCGATCTTCCAGGCCAGCATCAGCAGCGGGAAGTTCCACGGGATGACCTGGCCGGCCACGCCCAGCGGACGCGGGTTGGAGCCGTACCCGGCGAAGTCGAGCTTGTCGGCCCAGCCCGCGTAGTAGAAGAAGTGCGCGGCGACCAGCGGCAGGTCGACGTCGCGGGTCTCGCGGATCGGCTTGCCGTTGTCGATCGACTCCAGCACGGCCAGCTCGCGCGAGCGCTCCTGGATGATCCGGGCGATCCGGAACAGGTACTTGGCGCGCTCGCTGCCCGGCAGCGCCGACCAGTCGGTGAAGGCCTTGCGGGCGGCGGCGACCGCACGGTCGACGTCCTCCTCGGTGCCCTGCGCGAACTCGGCGAGCACCTGCTCGGTGGCCGGGTTGACGGTCTTCAGGGCCTCGCTGCCACTGCTGTCGACGAACTCGCCGCCGATGAAGTGACCGTACGAGGTGGCGATGTCGCCGGCGGCCGCGGGGGACTCGGGAGCGGGCGCGTACTCGAAGAGGCCGTTCTTGCGCACGGGCTCTTCCGCCTTCTTGGTGTTCTTGGCCATGGTTCTCAGTCCACCGTCACGTAGTCGGGACCGGAGTACCGGCCGGTGGTCAGCTTCTGGCGCTGCATGAGCAGGTCGTTGAGCAGGCTGGAGGCGCCGAAGCGGAACCAGTGCGGGCTCAGCCAGTCGTCGCCGAGGGTCTCGTTGACCATGACCAGGTACTTCATGGCGTCCTTGGTGGTCTTGATGCCACCGGCGGGCTTCACACCGACCTGGACCCCAGTCTGCTCCTTGAAGTCGCGGACGGCTTCGAGCATCAGCAGCGTCACCGGGGGCGTCGCGTTGACCGCGACCTTGCCGGTGGAGGTCTTGATGAAGTCGGCGCCGGCCAGCATGGCCAGCCAGGAGGCGCGGCGCACGTTGTCGTACGTCTGCAGCTCGCCGGTCTCGAAGATCACCTTGAGGTGGGCCGCGGTGCCGTCGGGGCGCTTGCACGCCTCCTTGACGGCGGTGATCTCCTCGAAGACGGACAGGTAGTGGCCGGAGAGGAAGGCCCCCCGGTCGATCACCATGTCGATCTCGTCGGCGCCGGCGGCCACCGCGTCGGCGGTGTCGGCCAGCTTCACCGGGAGCGAGGCGCGCCCGGCGGGGAAGGCGGTGGCGACCGAGGCGACCTGGATGTCGGTGCCGTTCAGGGCCGCCTTCGCGGTGGCGACCATGTCGGGGTAGACGCAGATCGCGGCGACGCGCGGGGTGGTCTGGTCGGTCGGGTCGGGGTTCCTGCCCTTGGTGCACAGGGCGCGCACCTTGCCGACCGTGTCCGCGCCTTCCAGCGTGGTCAGGTCGATCATCGAGATCGCCAGGTCGATGGCGTACGCCTTCGCCGTGGTCTTGATCGAGCGGGTGCCGAGGGTGGCGGCGCGGGCTTCCAGGCCGACGGCGTCGACTCCTGGCAGACCGTGCAGGAAACGGCGGAGCGAGGCCTCGGAGGACGCGACGTCACTCAGGCCGCCGCCCGCAGCGCTGGAGGCTTGGGCTGCAACAGTGGACATAGTCACCAGACCAGCATATCTACGCGCGTAGCCATCCGCTAGGGCGAGCTACTTTCTGTCGGTCTTCGATACGGGACCGAGACCTCGGCCGCTCCGGCGCCCCGGCCCGGGTGTCGGACCGGCCCGCGACTACGTCTCCTGTGCCTCCCCGCCCCCGTGCTTCTCCAGCGCCTCGTGCGTCACCCTGGCCAGGTCCTCCGGGCTCGGCAGCAGCGGGTGCGGCTCGGCGGGCAGCGTCCGGCGGGTGGTCACGGCCGGCGGCTGGTTCGTCCCGCGCGGCGAGTGCTGGACGATGTCCTCGTCCCGGTGGGCGGCGATCAGGATGCCGAGCGTGGCGTCGTCGCGCTCCGGGTCACGGACCTTGTCGTCGACCACGGCGGTGTGGAAGTCGAGCTTCTCCTTGCTCATGCGGCAGAGCCTGCGGGTCCGGCGGTTCGCCTGCGGAGAAGTAACGATCCTGCTCGCTCGAACGAGTGGCCGGGGCGTCCGGTGCGGACAATGGTCCGGTGACGACCGCAGAGCAGCCCCCCGCCCCCCGCAAGAAGACCGGCCGGCGCCCCGGCGGCGCCGACACCCGCCGGACGGTGCTGGAGGCGGCCCGCGCGGAGTTCGCGGCGCGGGGCTACGAGAAGGCCAGCATGCGGGCGATCGGCCGGGCGGCCGGGGTGGACGCGGCCCTGCTGCACCACTACTTCGGGAGCAAGGACCGCCTGTTCATGGCCGCGCTGGAGTTCCCGGTGCAGCCGAAGGCGGCGGTGGCCCAGCTGCTGGACGGCGACCGGGCGGTGCTGGGCGAGCGGGTGGCGGAGTTCGTGCTGACGCTCTGGGAGCAACCCGGGGTGCTGGACCGGCTGATGGCGCTGGTCCGGGCGGCGGCCACCACAGAGCAGGTGGCGCGGTTGATGCGGGAGTTCGTCCAGGAGGAGCTGGTGGCCCGGATCGCGGCCGAGTTGCAGGTCGAACAGCCGGAGCTGCGGGCCGAGTTGATGTTCTCGCAGATCGTCGGGTTGGCGATGGCCCGGTATGTGATCGGGGTCGAGCCGCTGGCCTCGGCGACCCGTGCGGAGCTGGTGCCGCTGCTGGCGCCGACCTTCCAGGGGTATCTCGGCGGCGCCTGAGCCGGCCGCGTCCGACGGCTTGACGCCATGGGTCCGCGGCGAGAAACTCATCACATGATGAATTCACTCGCGGGCGAACCTCCCGCGATCCGGGTCACGGCGCTGAACGTGCTGCGCGGCGGCCGGAGCGTCCTGCACGACCTGGCCCTCGACGTCCCCCGGGGCTCGATCACCGGCCTGCTCGGCCCCAGCGGCTGCGGCAAGACGACCCTGCTCCGCTCGATCGTCGGCGTCCAGAAGACCGCCTCCGGCCGGGTGGAGGTGCTCGGCGAACCCGCCGGCGGCGCCGGCCTGCGCAGCCGGGTCGGTTACGTCACCCAGGCGCCCTCCGTCTACAGCGACCTCAGCGTCCTGGAGAACCTCCGCTACTTCGCCGCCGTCCTCGGCGCCCCCAAGGGCGACCCGGAACGCGTCGTCGCCGCCGTCGGCCTGGCCGGCCACGAGCACGACCTGGCCGCCCGGCTCTCCGGCGGCCAGCGCGCCCGGGTCTCGCTGGCCGCCGCGCTGCTGGGCCGGCCCGAGCTGCTGATCCTGGACGAGCCGACCGTCGGCCTCGACCCGGTGCTCCGCCAGGACCTCTGGCGGCTCTTCCGCGAACTCGCCGACCACGGCAGGACCCTGCTGGTCTCCAGCCACGTCATGGACGAGGCCGCACGCTGCGACCGCCTGCTGCTGATGCGCGAGGGCCGGCTGCTCGCCGACGACACCCCCGCCGAACTGCTGCGCCGCACCGGCGCCGCCGACGTCGACAGCGCCTTCCTCGCCCTGGTGGCGGGCAGAACGGAAGCAGTGGCATGAACCTCACCCGAACCTCCGCCACCGCCCGCCGGGTGCTCGCCCAGCTGCGCCACGACCCGCGCACCATCGCCCTGCTGCTGGTCGTCCCCTGCCTGCTGCTGACCCTGCTGCGGTTCATGTACGACGGCCAGCCGCAGGCCTTCGACCGGGTCGGCGCCGCGCTGCTCGGCATCTTCCCGCTGCTGGTTATGTTCCTGGTCACCTCGGTGGCGATGCTCCGCGAGCGCACCTCCGGCACCCTGGAGCGGCTGCTCACCATGCCGCTCGGCAAGCTCGACCTGCTGCTCGGCTACGCCCTGGCGTTCGGGGTCGTCGCGCTCGTCCAGGCGGCGCTGGCCTCCGCGCTCACCCTCGGCCTGCTCGGGCTGGACGTCGCCGGTCCGACCTGGCTGCTGTTCGCGGTCGCGCTGGGCGACGGGCTGCTCGGGATGGCCCTCGGCCTGCTGGTGTCCGCCTTCGCGGCCACCGAGTTCCAGGCGGTGCAGTTCCTGCCCGCGGTGATCCTGCCGCAGCTGCTGCTCTGCGGGCTGTTCGTGCCGCGCGAGAGCATGGCCCCCGTCCTGCGGTGGCTCTCCGACGTGCTGCCGCTCTCCTACGCGGTGGACGCCATGAGCAGGCTCACCACCACCGGCGGGACGGGCGGCCCGCTGCTGCGGGACCTCGCGGTGATCGCGGGCTCGGCCCTGCTCGCCCTCGCCCTCGGTGCGGCCACCCTGCGCCGCCGGACGGCCTGAACCGGCGCCCGGCGCTGTGACCTCGGTCCGGGCCCCTTCGACCCCTGTGGATCGGGGGGCCCATGGGGCAGAATCGACGCCATGACCGATTCAGACGGCACGCCCCACCAGGGCTCCGCCGCCCCCGAAGGCGAGCCCGTGTACGCCGACCGCGTGTACCGCTCCGTTCCCGGCATCATCTCCGGCGTCATGCTGCTGGCCATCGCCGGCTGGCTGATCGTCGACGCCGTCCTCAACGGCACCGGCAAGACGCCGTGGGTCGCGCTGGCCGCGGTGCCGGTGTTCGCAGCCCCGGTCGTCGCCTACACGCTGCGCCCCGCCGTCCTCGCCGACGACCGGCGGCTGCTGGTCCGCAACCCGCTGCGGACCGTCCGCGCTCCCTGGGCCTCGGTCGAGGGACTGCGCGCCGGGTACTCGGTCGAACTCTTCGCCAGCGGCAAGAAGTACCAGGTGTGGGCCGTGCCGGTGTCGCTCCGCCAGCGCAAGCGGGCGAACCGGCTGGCCGCCCGCAGCGCCGCCTCGGGTGACCCGCACGCCTCCCGGCTGGGGACGCTGGTCCGCCCGAGCACGCCCGTGCTGCCGGGCGCACCCGACCCGAACCGGGCCTACTCCGACCAGGTCGTCGCGGTGCTGCAGGATCTCGCCGAGCGCAACGCCGGCCGGCCGGACGCCGCCGGCGAGGCGACCGCCACCTGGTGCTGGTGGATCATCGCGCCGACCCTGGCCGGGCTGGTCGCCCTGATCGCGGTGATCGCGGCCTGAGCCCGCCCCGCCCGGATGCGAGCGGGCCCGGCCGACAGGACTTCGTCGGCCGGGCCCGCTGCTGTGCCGGGGGCGTTCCGGGGGTCAGGCCTCGATGCCCGCGGCCTCGGCGAGGTCCCGCTTGATGCCGGCCAGCACGCCGGCCGCCGCCTCCCGGGCCGCGCCGAGCGCCTCGGCCGACGCGACCGGCAGGACCACCTCCAGGTAGCACTTGAGCTTGGGCTCGGTGCCGGAGGGACGCACCACGATCCGGGCCGAGCGCACGCCCTCGCCGGCCAGCCGGTAGCGCAGGCCGTCGGTGGGCGGCAGGTCGGCCGAGCCGGCCGTCAGGTCGTCCGCCTGGGTGACCCGCAGCCCGGCCAGCACGGTCGGCGGCCGCTCGCGCAGCCGGCGCATGGCGTCGCCGATCAGCGACAGGTCGCTCACCCGGACGGAGAGCTGGTCGGTGGCGTGCAGCCCGTGCTCGACGGCCAGGTCGTCGAGCAGGTCGGTGAGGGTGCGGCCGTCCCGCTTGAGGCCGGCGGCCAGCTCGGCGACCAGCAGGGCGGCGCTGATGCCGTCCTTGTCCCGGACGCCCTCCGGGTCGACGCAGTAGCCGAGCGCCTCCTCGTAGCCGTAGCGCAGGCCCTCGGCGCGGGAGATCCACTTGAAGCCGGTCAGCGTCTCGGCGTAGCCCAGGCCCGCGGCGGCCGCGATCCGGCCGAGCAGGGTGGAGGAGACGATGGTGGTGGCGAAGGCGCCGACGGCCTTCTTGGCCACCAGGGCCTCGCCGAGCAGCGCGCCCACCTCGTCGCCGCGCAGCATCCGCCAGCCGCCCTCGGCGGCCGGGTCGGGGACGGCCACCGCGCAGCGGTCGGCGTCCGGGTCGTTGGCGATGACGATGTCGGGCCCGGCCGCGGCGGCGGTCCGGAAGGCCAGGTCCATCGCCCCGGGCTCCTCCGGGTTGGGGAAGGCCACGGTCGGGAAGTCGGGGTCGGGCTCGGCCTGCTCGGCGACCACGGTCGGGGCGGGGAAGCCGGCCTTGGCGAAGGCGGCGACCAGCACGTCCCGGCCGACCCCGTGCAGCGGGGTGTAGACGACGTCGAGCTCGCGCGGGCCGCCCGGGTCGAGCACGCCGGCGGCGCGGGCCAGGTACGCCTCGACGACCTCCTCGCCGAGCACCTCCCAGCCCTCCTCGGCGCGCGGGACGTCGGCGAGCGCCAGGACGGCGTCGATCTCGTCGGCGATGCCGGCGTCCGCGGGCGGGACGATCTGCGCGCCGTCGCCCAGGTAGACCTTGTAGCCGTTGTCCTGCGGCGGGTTGTGGCTGGCGGTGACGGTGACGCCGGCGGCGGCGCCCAGGTGCCGGACGGCGAAGGCCAGCACGGGGGTGGGCAGCGCGCGCGGCAGCAGGGCGGCGCGCAGGCCGGCGCCGACCATGACGGCGGCGGTGTCGCGGGCGAAGTCGTACGACTTGTGCCGGGCGTCGT
The DNA here is from genome assembly GCF_030813695.1 of Kitasatospora herbaricolor. Classification (NCBI taxonomy): domain Bacteria; kingdom Bacillati; phylum Actinomycetota; class Actinomycetes; order Kitasatosporales; family Streptomycetaceae; genus Kitasatospora; species Kitasatospora herbaricolor. The sequence continues at coordinate 3,682,967 of NZ_JAUSVA010000002.1, read as the reverse complement.
AGCCGATCACCACGAGGTCGCCCAGCTGCTCGCGCCTGACGTATGCGGCCAGGCCGGCGGCGGCGCGGATCACCACCGCGCGGTTCATCCGCATCGGGCCGGCGCCGAGTTCGCCGCGCAGTCCGGCGGTGCCGAACTGGAGCCGGCCGGCGAAGCGCTCGCTCAGCTGGGACCAGGCGATCCGGTTGCCGGACTCGGTCTCGCCCTCCGCCTCGGCCAGCAGGGCCGACAGCTCCTCGCGGGTCTGCGGGTCGGGGTCCTCGGCCAGCCAGGCCCGGGCCCGGGCGAGGAGGTCGGTGGTGGGTGCCTGGGTCATCGCTTCCAGCTCCAACGGGGAAGTCGTGCGGATGTCGGCAGGGTCGCCGGGGGACGCCGGGGGACGGCGTCCGGGGGCGGTCGGGGCCCGTGGCCGGCGAAGGCGCGCGGGCGGAGGGGGCGGGCGGCGGTGGGCGGGCAGCGGGGCAGGTGGACCGACGGGGTCCGCGGGAGGTGTCCCGCGGACCCCGTCAGTGATGATTCTGCGCCGCGGGCGGCTCAGATCCGCTCAAGGACCTTCGCCAGCAGCGCGCCCATGCGCTCGGCGGAGGCCTTGCCGGCCTCCAGCACCTCGGCGTGGTTGAGCGGCTCGCCGGTGATGCCGGCCGCCAGGTTGGTCACCAGGGAGATGCCGAGCACCTCGGCGCCGGCCTCGCGGGCGGCGATGGCCTCCAGCGTGGTGGACATGCCGACCAGCTCGCCGCCGATCACCCGGGCCATGTGCACCTCGGCCGGGGTCTCGTAGTGCGGGCCGCGGAACTGGACGTAGACGGCCTCGTCGAGGGACGGGTCCACCTCGCGGCACAGCTCGCGCAGCCGCTTGGAGTAGAGGTCCGTCAGGTCGACGAAGTTGGCGCCGACGATCGGGGAGTCCGCGGTGAGGTTGATGTGGTCGCTGATCAGGACCGGCTGGCCGGGGACCCAGCCCTGGCGCAGGCCGCCGCAGCCGTTGGTCAGCACGATGGTGCCGCAGCCGGCGGCGGCGGCGGTGCGCACGCCGTGCACCACGGTGGCCACGCCGTGGCCCTCGTAGTAGTGGTTGCGGCCGAGGAAGATCAAGGCGCGCCGGTCGCCGTCCGGGCCGGGGATCCGCACGGAGCGGATCTTGCCGGAGTGGCCGGCCACGGCCGGGGCGGGGAAGCCGGGGAGCTCGGTGGCCGCGAACTCGGCCACCGTCTCTCCGAGGGCGTCGGCGGCGGGCACCCAGCCGGAGCCCATCACCAGGGCGACGTCGTGGCGCTCGGCACCGGTCAGCTCGCGCAGGCGCTCGGCGGCGGCCTGGGCGGCGGCATAGGGGTCGGCGGAGACGACCGACTGAGGAGATACGTTCACGGGTCCGAGGATAGACGGGAATCGACTACGCGCGTAGAAAACCCTCTCAGGCCATGCCGGATTGTTACCCGGATGACCCAAAACCACAGGTCGAGGCCGGATCTGACCGTGCCCTTCCGGCGATATCCACAAACGCGGCCGCCCGGGCGGGCTCCGGCGAGCCCGTTCCGTCCGGCCCGGGTCGAGTTCCGGCCGGCGACCCCCCTCCGGTCCGGACGGTCCGGCCCCGGCCCGGTCCCGTCCGGACGGTCAGAGGCGCTTGGCGCTGCGCAAGCCCTTGGCGTACATCCCGTTGTCGTCCAGGCGGGCCGTGCCGCCCTTGTCGCCGAAGGTCGGGCCGTCGGCCTCCTCCCGGCTGGAGATGTAGCGCGGGTGCCCGTCGGTGTCGATGCCGAGGAAGATCCCGGTGTGGTCCAGCCTGGCGCCGGTCCGGCTGTCAATCTCGAAGAAGACCAGATCACCGGGCTGCAGGGCGTCGATCGACAGCGGCCGCACCGTCACGTCCGAGCCTGGCAGGGTGGTCAGCGGCAGGACGGGCACGCCGGGCGAGAACCGGGCCAGGCCGTTGGCACTGCGGGCCAGGCCGGCGCCGGCCACGTCCTTGCTCAACAGCGGGAAGCCGGACCGGTAGCCGTACACCATCCGGACGAAGCCGGAGCAGTCGAAGGCGCCGTAGCGGGTCTTGTCCGGTCGCTTGGTGACCTTGTCGGCGAAGCTGTACGGGATCCCCAGGTAGTCGAAGAAGTCGGTCTGCTCCAGCCGGAGGTCCTGGCCGGTGGAGCCGTCCGGGTTGATCGGGCCGAACGAGGCGTCGCCCCGGTAGCGGACGCCCTTGCCGTCCTTCTCGGGCGCCGCGCCGGCCATGTACTGGGTGGCGATGGCCAGGACGTCGTCGGCCGTGCTGCCCAGCGACTGCTGGAACCACGTCCGGAACCAGGCCTCGCCCTCCGCGCCGACCCGCCACGGCTGGGGCATCAGCCGCACCCAGGAGTCCCCGGTGACGGTCGCGGAGGTGGTGCCCGGCTCGGCGAATACCCGGCCGGGGCCGGTCAGCACGGCCGTCCTCGCCTTGTCGGTGAGGGTGGCCAGCACCGCGCCGCCGGCGTCCCGGACGACCGTCCGGTCCGGGGCGGCCAGCCGCTCGTAGCGGTAGTCCCCGGCTTTCGGTGCGGCTCCCGCGGCCTGGTGGGACGCGCGCGCGGCCGCGACCAGCGGGGCCGCCGCGGTCGCGGGCCGCTCCGCGCGCCGCCGGAGCTCCATGGTCGTGTAACCGCTGGTGGCGAGCAAGGTCAGAGCGAGCGCGCCGCTGAACAGGGACTTGCGGGAGACGCTCATTGCGGGGTCCTCGGGAGGTGACGGGGGCCGTGCCGGCCGGGAGCGGGCTCTGCGGTGGGAGTGGGGTGGTGCGGGGCCGCCTCGGTGCGGGTCCGGGGGCCGGGTCGGGGGCGGGCTCAGCTGCCGGGCAGGGCGCCGAGCAGCAGGCCGGCGGTGAGCACCACGTAGTTCGCCAGCGTCACCGTGCTGGTGGCCATCAGCGTCGCCGCCCGCGGCTGGCGGACCAGCTGGTAGGCGATCAGGCCGGGCACGATGAAGCCCAGCGTCTGGTTGGCGTACAGCGTCGGCAGCTCGCGCTGCAGCACCAGCATCACGGTTGCCTGGAGCACGACCCCGGTGAGCACCACGGCGGCGAACAGCCGCTTGCCGTAGAGGATCACCAGCTTCTGGACCACCCTGGTCGCCAGGTAGGTGAGCAGCGTGACGCCGATGACGATCCCGACCCGCTGGAGGTCCTCGACCAGGGTCAGCGCCAGCCAGCCCGGGGTGATCATGCCGCCGGGGGAGAGGTTGGTGGTCAGGTAGCAGACGAGGGAGAAGACCAGGCCGAGCGCGATGCCGATGGCGGCGATCTCGGGGGTGAGCTCGGTGGGAATCACTGCTGGTCTCCGTACTGGTTCTGGAACTGGCCGGGCGTGGGGGGCCACGGCTGCCGGTGCTGGTCCGGCGGCCGGTACTGCTCCGGGACCGGGGTGGGCGAGGGCTCCCGGTACGGCGGGGGCTCGCCGTACGACGGGTCGGACGGGCGCTGCCCCGGGTGCGGGGGCCCGTACGACGCAGGGGGCCCGTACGAGGCCTGGTGCCCGTACGGGGCCGGGTAGGCCTGCGGTGCCGGGGCGGGGTACTGCCACGGGAGGGGGCGGCCCGGCTCCGGACGGGGTTCCGGCGCCGCGTACGTATCCGGGTAGGGCTCCGGCTCCGCGTGCGCGGGGCGGGCTGCGGCTCCGGCCGGTCCTGCGGCCCCGTCCTCACTCCCGCCCCGGTCCTCCTCCTCGTCGGGGACGAGGTGGGTGAGCTCCTCCAGGAAGAGCTCACCCTGGCCGTGGATGTTGCCGACCGCGACCAGCGAGGTGTCGGGGCCGAGGGCCGCCAGCAGTTCGGCGGTGAGGGCGGCGGGGTCGCGCCGGTCGCCGCCGAGGTCCACCACCCGGCCCTGCCACGCGGCCGGGATGCCGTCCCGGGCGCTCCTGGTCGGGTGACCGATCAGGAAGACGGTGTCCGGGTCCAGGTCGGGCACGATGCCGCCCATCTGGCCGTTGCGCTCGACCCGGTCCGGACGGCAGTTGATCACCACGTTCAGCGGCCGCCGGATCGCCCCGAGGTCCAGCAACTGCTGCACGTTCATCAGCGTCGACTCGGGGTCGTTGGCCGCGAACACGTTGGCGAAGCGCAGCCGCTTGCCGTCCTCGGTGCGGTAGCGGTCGACCGACAGCACGCCCGGGTCCGGCGGGGCCTCCCGCATGCCGCGCAGCGCGGTCCGGCGTTCCACGCCGAGCAGTTCGGCGACGGCCAGCGCGATCGCCACGTTCTCCTTGAAGGTGAACCAGCTGAAGCCGCGCAGTTCCTCGTCGCTCACCGTCTCCGGGTCGACCACGATCAGCTCGCAGTTCCGCCTGGCGGCCTCCTCGCGCAGGATGTCCACCCGGTCCCGTTCGGCCGTCACGCAGACACCGCCGACCGGCATCGAGCGGGAGAGCGAGCGGGCGACGTCGTCCAGGGTCGGGCCCATCTCGGCGAGGTGGTCCTCGCGGACGTTGCAGAGCACGCCGATGGTGGAGCGGATCAGTTTGGTCTGGTTGACCTCCTGGAGGGCCGGCATCACCGCCATGCACTCGATCACCAGGGCGTCGGGCCGGTAGGTGGCGGCCCGGCGGACGATGCCGATCTGCTCCACCACGTTGGCGATGCCGAACTTCCGGTGGACCGGCTCCTCGGTCGCGTCCGGGTGGATGAAGCGGGCCGCCGTTCCGGTGGTCTTGGCCACCGTCACCAGGTCGCCGCCGCGCAGCGCGCCGGCGCACAGCCGGGTGATCGAGCTCTTCCCCCGGATGCCGTTGACCAGCACCCGGACCGGGATCTGCTCCAGCGCCGCGAAGTGCCGGCGCTGTTCGACGATGCCCGCCACCAGCAGGACGGCGCAGCACACCACCAGCACGATGTAGAGGAAGAGCACGGGGGGTTCCTTCGGCCGGCCCGTTCGGGCGGCGGCACGGGGGTCTCGGGTCGTACGGCGGGCGTACGGCGGTCGGGCTTACGACGGTGGGCCGGCAGGCGGGTGCCGCCCTAGCGCTGTCCGGCCGGGGCCGGTCGGTCCGTCGGCTGCCCGGGTGGGCGGGCTGCCCTTCGGCCGGTGGGTGGCCGGCCGAGCAGTTCCAGCTCCTGGCGGAGCAGCTCAAGGCTCCGGGCGATCGCTCCCACCTCGTCGTGGTGCGCGGGGTACAGCACCGTCCGGCGGTCGCCCGCGGCCAGGTTCTCGGCGCTCGCGGCCAGCCGGCGCAGCGGGATGCCGACCGCGACGAACAGCCAGCCGAGGCAGAGCGCGGCCGCGGCCAGGCCGAGCATCCCGGCCAGCAGGGCCCGCCGGTCGGCCTTGTTCTGGTCCAGGTGGAGCCAGGCCACGGGCTGGGCGCTCACCACGGACCAGCCGAGCCCGGCCACCGTGCCGTTGCCGCCGAGCGGTGCCGCCGCCAGTACGGCCGGGGACCCGTCGTGGCGGACCACGTCGGCGGCGGCGCCCTTGCCGGCGGAGGTGAGCACCGCTTCGGCGCGGGATTCGGGCAGGTCGCCGAAGGAGCTGAAGGCCTCGTTGGCGGAGAGCACCTTGTGCCGGTCGTCGAGCAGCCAGACCCGGCCCAGGCCGGGGCGGCTCAGCAGGCCGTCGAGGAACTCGCGCTTGAACTCCCCGACCACGACGGCGGTCGGCGGGGCAGCGGGGGGCGCCGCCCCGCCGGCCGGTTCGGCGCTCCCGCCCGGGACCTGCGGGCCGAGCCCGACCCGGGCGGCGACCTGCGGTTCCTTGCCGCTCTTGTTGAGGAGCAGGACGCCGTCCGGCCCGACCGCCCCGGCGCCCGCGTGCCGCGGTGCCTCGCCGGCCCGGGCCACCACCGCGCCGGCGGGGCTGAGGACGTACAGCGACCGGTAGCGGCCGTGCTCCGCGAGCGTGCCGCGCAGCACCGCCTCGATCGGCTTGGCCTCGGTGCCGTCGCCGAGCGCCGGGGCGATCGATCTGAGGTCGGCGTAGCCCTCGTTGAGCGCCTGCCGGATCCGGTCCGCGGCGGTGTCGGTGCGGTCCCGCTGGGCGGAGACCACCTGGCCGGGGACCCGGATCGCGCCCTTGTCGCCACTCAGCAGCAGCAGCGGAGCGGACCAGCTCAGGACGACCACCGCGCCGAGCGCGAGTGGCAGGGCGATGCCGGGTGCGAACCGGCCTCGACGGCCCGCGCCGGACCCCGGGGCGGTGGCCGGCGGACGGGAGGGGTCGAGCAGCTGGCGGCGGACCTCCTCCAGCGCGCGGGTGATCCGGCCGGCCTCGCCCCGGGCGGGGCCGGCGACCGGCTGGTCGAGCCGCTCGCCCCGGGTCAGCCGGCGGGACTCCAGGAAGAGCCGCAGCAGCGGGCGCTGCAGGGTGAGCACGAGCAGGCCGGCCACCAGCAGGGCGACCAGCAGCAGGGCGCCGGCGGCGGCGGTGCCCAGGAGCGGGTGACGCAGGCTGCCGGCCTGCCGTTCCACGGTGGTGCTGGAGATCAGGGTGAGGCCGAGCGGGGCGGCCAGGTCCTGGGGGTCGGTGCCGGCGACGGCCGAGTAGCCGACGATCCGGCGCGTCCCGTGCTGGTCGGCGGGGCCGACCAGGCTGCCGGAGGCCACCTCCGCGGGGTCGCCCGGCTGCCGCGCCGCGCGGGTGCGGGCGGTGGTGACGATCCGCCTGTCCGGTTCGGTGCCGAGCGGTGGCCCGGCGCTGTCGAGCACCGATCCGGCGCTGTCGAGCACCTGCAGGCTCTGGGACTTGCCGGTGGTGATGCCGGGCAGCCGCAGGCCGCCGGAGGCGACCAGCAGGGCCCGCTGCCCGCCGGGGGTCGCCACCAGGGCGAAGGTCAGCAGCCGCGGGCCGCTCGCGGTGCCGGTGAGCAGGGGGGACGGCGCGGTGTCGCCGAGGGCGCCGAGGTCCAGCAGGCCGGCCAGCGGTACGGTCTCGCCGCGGGCGGCCAGCAGTTTGCCGCTGCCCGGCTGGAGGATCACGGTGCCGCGCCACTTCTGGTAGGCCTGGCCGAGGGCACCGAGCACGGCGGCCGGCTCGGCCGGCGCGGCGTCGAAGCGGGCGGCGGCGCGGCGCAGGTCGGTGGCGTTCTCGTTGACGGCGGCACGCAGCGCGGTGGCCCCGTCCTCGGCCGCGTACTGCTGGGACTCCCGGACGGCCTGCGGGGCGTCGTCCAGCCGCAGCCCGCCGACGGCGATCGCGGTGAGGGCGGAGACGGCCAGCAGGAGCACCAGCAGCAGGGCGATGGGTGGCCGGATCCCGCCGAGCAGGGGCATGTCGGCCCGTCGCCGGTAGCGGTGCTGGCGAGGCGGTGACGCGGCCGTGCTCAAGAAGGGCCTCGATGTCGGTGTGGGCCGGAACGGGACGGACGGGCGAGCGGGGCCCCCGACGCCTCGCACGGGTGAGCGATTGAAGCCTGAACAGCATACGTACCCGAGCCCGCCGATCGGCGGGGTACGGTAACGGAGCGGTATCGATCCGGTCGTTCGCCTGACCGGCTGCCGCCGGCCCCGGGATCCTTATCGGTTTGCGACAGCCCCGGCCGTCACCTCCCGCGCGGGCCGGTAGGTTCTCCGGCATGGACATACGGGTTGCCCGGCGCCGGGCCCTTCCGGTGGTGCTGCTGGCTCTGGCCGTGCTGGCCGTGGTGCTCACGGCGGCGCTCGGCGGCGCCCGTGACGGATCCGGGGCGGACGGTGCGACGGGGCAGGCGGCCCCGGCCGGGCCCGAGCAGGTCGATCTGGCCGCCCGGGTGCACGCCTACACCGCCGGTTTCGGCCCCTCCACGCCCTACACCACGCCCGACGAGGAGCAGCGGCGCGCGGTCGCGGACGGTGTGGCGCAGGCGGTGGAGGGCGGCCCGGCTCAGGCCGGTCCGCGCCTGCGGGCGGCCGGCTACCGGCTGACCGAGTGGGTGGACAGCGCTTCGGGGCGGCGGTTCGCCGAGATCGCGGACGCGTCCGGGGGCAGCGAGGCCGAGCGCGGCTGGGGCCGGGTGTACCTGGACCTGTCGGCGAAGGCGTCCTGGTCGGTCCAGGTGCCCCATCCGGTCTTCGACACCGACACCGAACTCCTGGGCGTGGCTGCCTTCCGGGCGGCGCCGGGCGGGGTGATGGTGCTGGCGGGGGCGCACCGCAAGGCCGGGGCGGGCGGTTCCTCCGACCCGGCCCACCGGACGGACACGGTGTTCGACGCGGTGATCGGGGCGCTGGCGGCCCGCGGGCTGCCGGGCATCCAGGTGCACGGGTTCGACGAGGGCAGCCTGCCCGGACGGGACGCTGTGGTCTCCGGTGGGAGTTCCTCGCCCGGTCCGGCCGCCCAGCTCACCGCCGACGGCCTGGAGGGCGCCGGGTTCGCGGTCTGCCGCGCCTGGCGTGACAGGTGCGGGCACCTGGAGGGCACGACCAACGTGCAGGGCAGGTTCGCCGCCGGCCTCGGCGTGCCCTGGCTGCACGTGGAACTGGGCAACGGCCTGCGGACCGACCCGGCGCGGCGCGCCGAGGTGGCGGCCGCACTGGGCGTGACCGCCCGTTCCTGGAGCGCGGCCCGCCGCTCGCCCTGAGGGGCCCGGCCCGGCCGGTGCCCCGGCGGGTGCCGTCAGCAGGGCCGGCGGCGCAGGTCCAGCACGTAGTCGTGGGGGGCGCCGGCGCTCTCGGCCGCGTCCGCGATCAGCCCGAGGTAGCGGGCTGCGGGCAGTCCGCCCTCGTAGTCGTTCAGGACGTACGTCCAGACCTGGATGTCGCCGTCCAGGGTGTGCGCCCGCAGCTTCATCTTGCGGTAGATGCCGAGTTGCACGCCCTCCCAGCGGTCCAGCCCCTCCTCGTCCATCGGCGCGACGTCGTAGAGCGAGACGAAGACCTGCTCCTTCTCGTCCTCCACCACCGTGGCCAGCGAGCCCTCCCAGCCGAGCTGCTCGCCGCCGAAGGTCAGCCGCCAGCCGTCCAGCCAGCCCGTCCCGCGCAGTGGGGAGTGCGGGGCACGGCGGGTCATCTGCCGGGCATCGAGATTGGTGGCATACGCGGCGTAGAGGGGCATGGGCGTCAGCCTACGGGAGTTGAACGCGGGAACCGGCCGGGGGGAGCTTCCACGGGTGTGCCGGGCCGCCGCCGGGCCGTTCGTCGCCCACTGTTCGCGGGGCAGCCGTGACCCCGGCGTGGCGGCGGGGTCGGCGTGCGGGACAATGGTGCACGTGACTCGGATCGTGATCATCGGTGGCGGACCTGGCGGATACGAGGCAGCCCTGGTGGCGGCCCAGCTCGGCGCGGAGGTGACCGTCGTCGACCGCGACGGCCTCGGCGGATCGGCGGTGCTCACGGACTGCGTGCCGTCGAAGACGCTGATCGCGACCGCGGAGGTGATGACCACCTTCGACAGCTCGTACGAGGAACTCGGCATCATCGTCGCGGACGACACTCCCCCGATCGAGGGCTCGGCCCGGGTCGTCGGCGTGGACCTCGGCAAGGTCAACCGACGCGTCAAGCGCCTGGCGATCGCCCAGTCGCACGACATCACCCAGTCCGTGACCCGGGCCGGCGTGACCGTGCTGCGCGGCAAGGGCCGGCTCGGGGGCGGCGGGCAGGCCGCGGACGGCTCCCGCGAGGTGCTGGTGGACGGCCCCGACGGCGGCGTCCAGACGCTGCGCGCCGACGCGGTGCTGATCGCCACCGGCGCCCACCCGCGCGAGCTGCCCGACGCGCAGCCCGACGGCGAGCGGATCCTGTCCTGGACCCAGGTCTACGACCTGGAGGAGCTGCCGCGCGAGCTGATCGTGGTCGGCTCCGGCGTCACCGGCGCCGAGTTCGCCGGCGCGTACCAGGCGCTCGGCTCCAAGGTCACGCTGGTCTCCAGCCGCGACCGGGTGCTGCCGGGCGAGGACCCGGACGCGGCCGAGGTGCTGGAGGAGGTCTTCCGCCGCCGCGGCATGAACGTGATGAGCCGCTCGCGGGCGGAGGGCGCCAAGCGGGTCGGCGACCACGTGGAGGTCTCCCTCGCCGACGGCCAGGTGATCCGGGGCACGCACTGCCTGATGGCGGTCGGCTCGATCCCCAACACCGCGGAGATGGGTCTGGAGGAGGCCGGGGTCAAGCTCAACGACTGGGGCCAGATCCAGGTCGACCGGGTCTCCCGGACCAGCGCCCCGGGCGTCTACGCGGCCGGCGACTGCACCGGCGTCTTCATGCTGGCCTCGGTGGCCGCGATGCAGGGCCGGATCGCGATGTACCACGCGCTGGGCGACGCGGTGCAGCCGCTGAACCTCAAGACGGTGGCCTCCAACGTCTTCACCGACCCGGAGATCGCCACGGTCGGCTACACCGCGGCCGACGTCTCCTGCGGGAAGATGGACGCGGTCGAGGTGAAGCTCCCGCTGCGCGGCAACCCGCGGGCCAAGATGCAGGGCATCCGGGACGGCTTCGTGAAGCTGTTCTGCCGCCCGGGCACCGGCATCGTGGTCGGCGGCGTCGTGGTGGCACCGCGCGCGAGCGAGCTGATCCACCCGATTTCGCTCGCCGTGGACGCCAATTTGACGGTCGAACAGGTGGCCAGCGCGTTCACCGTCTACCCCTCGGTGTCCGGTTCCACCGCCGAGGCCGCCCGGCAGTTGCACATCCGCAAGCGCGCCGAGGGCGAATCCTGAGCGGGGAATGAGCAGTTGGGGCGGCCGTCGCGACGCGGCCGCCCGTTGCGCGCGCCGGCGCATCACCCGTACGGCGGGCGTGCTCCCCGGGGTCTGACGGCGCGTAGTGTACGGTCACGCGCCGCTCTTGTGTGAGCAATTCCCGTTACCAGGAGCAAACGCCTGAAAGCAGACGGTCATTCAGTTACCGTCGGTTCTGTGTTTGCAGCAGAACGTCGCCAGTTGATCCTCGAAATGGTGCGCGCCAACGGAGCAGTGTCGCTCCGTGAACTGGCCCGCGTCGTCCAGACCTCCGAAGTGACCGTCCGCAGGGACGTACGGGCACTGGAGGCAGAAGGGCTCCTCGACCGCCGTCACGGCGGCGCGGTGCTCCCCGGCGGCTTCAGCCGCGAACCCGGATATCCGCAGAAGACCCATCTCGCCGCCGCCGAGAAGAGCGCCATCGCCGATCTCGCGGCCGGCCTGGTGGCCGAGGGCGACGCCGTCGTGGTGGGCGCCGGCACCACCACCCAGGAGCTGGCCCGCCGGCTCGCCCGGGTGCCGGGGCTGACGGTGGTGACCAACTCCCTGCTGGTCGCCCAGGCCCTGGCGCACGCCAACCGGGTGGAGGTGGTGATGACCGGGGGCACCCTCCGGGGGTCCAACTACGCCCTGGTCGGCAGCGGCGCCGAGCAGTCGCTGCACGGGCTGCGGGTCTCCAAGGCCTTCATCTCCGGCAGTGGGCTGACCGCCGAGCGCGGGCTGTCGACCACGAACATGCTCTCCGCGAGCGTGGACCGGGCTCTGGTGCAGTCGGCCGCCGAGGTCATCGTCCTCGCCGACCACACCAAGCTCGGCGCGGACACCATGTTCCAGACCGTCCCGACCGACGCCATCACCCGCCTGGTGACGGACGAGCACGCCACCGCGGACGACGCCACCGCCCGAGAGCTGGACGCGCTGGCCGACTGCGGCGTGCAGATCGACGTCGCCCCGCTCGGGCTGCCGGTCGACCAGCCGGTGCACGGCACCGGCCCGGTGCAGCACCAGGCCCCGCTCGGTGTCGGCCCGCGCCGGGCCGGCCCGCCGCCGCCCGGCGCCGCGCCGTTGCCCGGCCAGCGCCGCCCCGGCGCGCACAGCGGCATGATCGTCCGTCCGCTCGCCTCCGGGCGCCCCTGACCCGGCGTCGGGGCGGGCCCGACCGGCCGCAGCCGCGACGCCGGCCCGTGGTTCCCGGGCGCTGCCGCCGGTGCGTCAGTCCCCGCGCGGGAAGGGGAAGGTGCGGCCGTACGAGCCCCAGAGCCGTATGTCCCGTCCGTCCGTCCGGCCGTCGCCGTTCAGGTCGCCGGCCCGGCCGGACCGGAGCAGCCGCCGCAGGTCCGCCCGGTCGACGGACCCGTCGTGGTCGACGTCCGGGCTGTGCACGGCCAGCAGCCCCGGGCGGACGGCCAGCAGGTGGAAGGCCGTGCCCGGGCTGCCGAGGGCGCCGAAGTTGTCGTCGGTGACCAGTACGAGGGACCGGGAGCCGTCCGCCAGCTGTGGACCCCAGGTGAGGCCCTCGACGTTGTCGGGGGCGGTCCCGGTGGTCGCGAAGTCGAACAGCAGCCGCTTGGCCATCGCCCGCTCGGTGCCGGCCAGCGCGGCCCGGCCGCGCACGTCGGTGGCGCCGACCGTGGTGGTCCACCAGATCCGGATGCCGAAGTCGGTGCCGGACCGGGCGGTCCGCTCGACCACCAGGTAGTCGCTCTCGTTGACCGCCAGGATCTCCGAGGCGCCGCGCTGGGCGCCGGCCGGCACCGGACCGGCGTCGGCCGGCGGCCCGAGCGGGTAGACGAACTCGCCCAGCGTCCGGCCGTCGGCGCGGCCCTGCACCAGCAGGCGGGAGCGACCGCCGGCGCCGGCGGTCGGCGCCGGACCGTCCTGCACCAGCGGACCCTCCGTCAGGGTGACCACCTTGGAGCCGTCCAGGGAGAGCGTCAGCCCCTCGAAGGCCTGGTTGTCGCGGACGCCGGAGACCGGCGTGCCGTCCGCCGCGAGCACCGGCCGGTACGCCGCCGGCAGCGGCAGCTCCCGCCGGTGGCCGCCGTCCGGGGCCGCCTCGCGCACGAACGGTGGCAGGCCGGCCGCGGCGGCGCCCTCGCTGGTCCACAGCAGGCCCTTGCCGCCGGGCGTCCAGCGGATCGCCTCCGGGTCCACCGTCGGCCGGGGGAAGGGCTTGCCGTCGGGGCCGGTCAGCACCGTGCCGCCGGCCGGCTGCGGGGAGCGGACCGCGAAGCCCTTGGCGTCCAGCGGCAGCCGCAGGATGTGGAAGCGGGCCGGGGCCAGCTCGGAGCGGTCGTCGCTGAGGACCACGTAGCGGCCGGAGCGCGGGTCGTAGTCGATGCCGGAGATGCCGCCGAAGGGCACCCCGTCCAGCACGGTGCCCACCGGGACGGTGATGGTGTCCAGCAGCCGGACGTCCGGGCGGTGGCCGCCGTCGGCGCCGCGCGCCGGCCGCTCCGGCGCCGCGGGCGCGGCCGTGGCCGGGCCGCCGCCGAGGCAGAGGGCGGCGAGGACGAGCGTGCCGGCGGCCGCCGTGCGCCGGTGGTACGGACGGGGGCCTTGGGGCTGGGGCATGGACGACTCCGGAGGAGCGGTCCCGGCGCGGGCCGGCCCCTCGGCCGTGGGCACGGGGAGCCGGCCGCCGCGGGGACCGGCGGGTGGGGCGAGCTGGGGCGGGCCCGCGGCGGCGCGCAGCCGCCCGGACGCGGAACGCCCGGCGGCGGGGTGGCCGTCCGCCGGGCGATGACGGGTGCGCCGCCGAGCCCGTGCCGGGACCTCGGTGCGACGCGCCGTCAATCTAGCGGAAGGGTGGGGCGCGGGCCGAGCCGGAGCATGACGGCAGCGTGAATTCGGCCGGAAGCAGACGTCGCCGGGGTGCGTCGGGCGGTGGTGCTCACCCGTCGTGCCCTCCGGCGCCCGGGCCCCGGGACGGCACGGACGGCAGCCCCGGACGGCATGGACGAGAGCCCCCGCCGCTACGGACGGCAGCCCCGGGAACGCCGGAGCGGCCCGCACACCCGGAGGTGTACGGGCCGCCCGACGGCGCGGATCCCGCGTCAGTTGTCCTTGATCTCGCAGAGCGCCGCGCCACTGCTGACGCTCGCACCGACCTCGGCCTTCAGACCGACGATGGTGCCGGCCTTGTGCGCGTTCAGCGGCTGCTCCATCTTCATCGCCTCCAGGACGACGATCAGCTCGCCCTCCGCGACGACCTGGCCCTCCTCGACGGCGACCTTGACGATGGTGCCCTGCATCGGCGACGCCAGGGTGTCACCGCTGACCGCCGAACCGGCCTTCTTGGCGCCGACCCGGCGCTTGGCCTTGGCACCCGCGGCTGCGCCGGCCGGAGCGGCCGAGACACCGAGGGACGAGGGCAGCGAGACCTCGATCCGCTTGCCGCCGACCTCGACCACCACGGTCTCGCGGGCGTCGGCCTCGTCGGCCTCGCCGCCCGCGCCCGTGAACGCCGGGATGGTGTTCTGGAACTCGGTCTCGATCCAGCGGGTGAAGACCGTGAAGGGCCCCTCGCCGCCGTGCACCTCCGGCGCGAACGCCGGGTCGGTGACCACGGCCTGGTGGAACGGGATGGCCGTGGCCATGCCCTCCACCTTGAACTCGGCGAGCGCACGCGCGGCGCGCTGCAGCGCCTGCTTGCGGGTGGCGCCGGTGACGATCAGCTTCGCCAGCAGCGAGTCCCAGGCCGGGCCGATGACCGAGCCGGTCTCGACACCGGCGTCCAGCCGCACGCCCGGGCCGGACGGCGGCGAGAACAGCGTGACGTTGCCGGGGGCGGGCAGGAAGCCGCGGCCCGGGTCCTCGCCGTTGATCCGGAACTCGATCGAGTGACCGCGCACCGCCGGGTCGTCGTACCCCAGCTCCTCGCCGTCGGCGATCCGGAACATCTCGCGGACCAGGTCGATCCCGGTGACCTCCTCGGAGACCGGGTGCTCGACCTGCAGACGGGTGTTGACCTCCAGGAAGGAGATCAGGCCGTCCTGCGACACCAGGAACTCGCAGGTGCCCGCGCCGACGTAGCCGGCCTCGCGCAGGATGGCCTTGGACGCCCGGTACAGCTCGGCGTTCTGCTCGGCGGTCAGGAACGGCGCGGGCGCCTCCTCGACCAGCTTCTGGTGCCGGCGCTGCAGCGAGCAGTCACGGGTGGAGACGATCACCACGTTGCCGTGCTGGTCGGCCAGGCACTGGGTCTCCACGTGCCGCGGCTTGTCGAGGTACTGCTCGACGAAGCACTCGCCGCGGCCGAAGGCGGCGACCGCCTCGCGGACGGCCGAGTCGTACAGCTCGGGGATCTCCTCCAGCGTGCGGGCGACCTTCAGGCCGCGGCCGCCGCCGCCGAACGCCGCCTTGATGGCGACCGGCAGGCCGTGCTCGGTGGCGAAGGCGACGACCTCGTCGGCGCCGGAGACGGGCTCCGGGGTGCCGGCGACCAGCGGGGCACCGGCGCGCTGCGCCACGTGCCGGGCGGTGACCTTGTCACCGAGGTCGCGGATGGCCTGCGGCGGCGGGCCGATCCAGGTCAGGCCCGCGTCGAGGACGGCCTGGGCGAAGTCGGCGTTCTCGGAGAGGAAGCCGTAGCCCGGGTGGACGGCGTCCGCACCGGAGTCGGCGGCCGCCTTCAGCACCTTGGCGATGTCCAGGTAGCTGGTGCCGGGGGTGTCGCCGCCGAGCGCGTACGCCTCGTCGGCCGCGCGGACGTGCAGCGCATCCCGGTCCGGCTCGGCGTAGACGGCGACGCTGGCGATACCGGCATCCGAGCAGGCCCGGGCGACGCGGACGGCGATTTCTCCGCGGTTGGCGATGAGCACCTTGCGCACAATGGCTCCCTTCTTGAACCTCGTCGAGTCTAGGGATTACAGGGTGGTACCGGCGAGTAGCCCAAGGTGGTGAGCTATCCCACACGGAGGGTGACGCGATTGCGTGACCGGTCGGGCACGGAGCGGGACGCTCCGCAGGTCGTGGATGGTGACAGTGTCAGGCCTGGGCCTTGAGAGGTGGTCGCGCCGCCGCCCCGTCATGTCGTGGCCTTCGCCACATCCGGTCGGTCACGCGGCCACCTGGGCGGCCGGCCGGGTGGTCGCCGCGGTGGTGACGTCGGCCGCCAGTTCGACGACGTCCGGGCCGTACGCCTCCGGGCTGACCACCCGAAGGACCAGGGCGAACGTCTCGTCGGTCCCGTAGCGACGGGCCAGCCGGCGGTGGTGGGCCACCAGGTACCGGACGGCCGCGTGGTTGGAGGTCGCGGTCTGGCCCGCGATCAGGAACACCGGCCGGGTGTCCGGGCCCGCGTGCAGCCGGGCCAGCAGGACGTAGACCCGGTCGCCGGAGGCACTGGTCGCCTCGGAGCGGCGGTACTCCTCCGTGCCCACCGATATGGTGTCGCCGTAGGGCGGGTCCGGCTTGGGGACGAACCGGACGCCTGGCAGCCAGTTGGCCAGATGCGCCGCCGTGCGGTCGTTGCTGCCCGGGCCGCCGAGGCAGAACTCGGCCTTGGTGCCCAGGCCTTGGCGTACCTCGTCGTGCGCGACGACGTCGGCCTGCGCCCCGCACTCCTTCACCAAGGTCGCCAACTCCATCAGCGCGTACACGTCGTTGCGTGACACGTTCTTCGAACCGGCGGTGCCCCCACGGCGGTTGACCACCAGCAGGCACTCGGTGCGGCCGGGCATCCCGAAGAACTCGCGGACGCGCTCCAGCCGTCGCCGGCGGCGCAGGTTCTGGGCGAGCCAGCCGAGCGAGGCGCTGATCGCGGTGGCGACCAGGCCGAGCACCACGTTGAGCACGCTGTCGGTCATCCCTGCATGTCCTCTCCGGGTCGGCGGCCCGGCCAGCCTATCGGCGTGGTCCGCTCGAAGGGGCTGGATCACCGGGACAGATGTCCGGCCGCGTCTCTGTCGGAATCGGCAGCGTCGGGGCCGCCCGGATGTGTTCGGGAGCCCGGCCGGGGGCCGCCCGGCGGGTCAGACCCAGAGGTCGGTGATCCGCACCCCGAGATCGCCGAGCAGCCGGCGCAGCAGCGGCAGCGACAGGCCGATCACGTTGCCGGGGTCGCCGTCGATCCCCTCGACGAACGGTGCCGAGCGGCCGTCCAGGGTGAACGCTCCGGCCACGTGCAGCGGCTCGCCGGAGGCGATGTACGCGGCGACCTCGGCGTCGTCCGGGGTGCCGAAGCGGACCGTGGTGGAGGCGGTGGCCGAGGACTGCCGGCCGGTGGCGGTGTCGATCACGCAGTGCCCGGTGCGCAGCACGCCGGAGCGGCCGCGCATCGACTGCCAGCGGGCGAGCGCCTCGGCGGCGTCGGCGGGCTTGCCGAGCGCCTCGCCGTCCAGCTCCAGGACGGAGTCGCAGCCGATCACCAGCTCCCCGCCGGCGAGCTCGGCCGCGACGGCCTTGGCCTTGGCCTCGGCGAGCACCAGGGCGAGTTCGGACGGCGTGGCGGCGGTGACGGCGTCCTCGTCGACCCCGCTGACGACGACCCGCGGGTCGAGGCCGGCTTGGCGCAGCAGTCCGAGCCGGGCGGGGGAGGCGGAGGCGAGCACGAGGGTGCGGCGGTCGGTCATGGGCACCAGGGTAGGGGGTGCCCGCCGGCCGCCGGCCGCACCGGTGGGGGCGCACGGCCCGCTCAGAGCATCAGCAGGACGGCCATCACCAGTGCGAGGGCCGCGAGCAGCGGTCCGGCACGGCGCAGCCGTTCCTGCAGTTGACGAGTGTCGGGGGAGGGCTCGTCGCGGGGGTCTGACCAGAGCACTTCTCCAGGGTGCGCCGCGCGGCCTGCGGGGCGCCTGAGTATCCGTACTCAGGTTTCGGGGCAATCCGGGCCATCCGGCCCGGATCGCCCCGGGGTCCTACGGGTGGACGGGCCCGGTCAGCGGGCCCAGCCCGAGGTGCGCCAGACGTCGGGGCCCGGCTTCGGGGTGGTGCGCAGGCGCCGGGCGCGGTCGTTCCAGGGGGTCGCCGGGCCGGCACCGGTGCGGGCCGCCTCGGCGGCGGCCTGTGCGGCGGCGGCCCGGGCTGAGACCACCGCCAGGACGGTGGCCAGCTCCTCGGGGGTCGGCTGCCCGTGCAGCACGTGGATCGGGGCCATGCTCAATCCTCTCCCAAAGCCGCTCACAGGGGAATGTTGCCGTGCTTCTTCGGCGGCAGGGTCTCGCGCTTGCCGCGCAGGGCCCGCAGGCCGCGGACGATGTGCCGGCGGGTCTCGGAGGGCGCGATGACCGCGTCCACGTAACCGCGCTCGGCCGCCAGGTACGGGTTGAGCAGGGTGTCCTCGTAGGAGGCGAGCAGCTCGGCGCGCTTCTCCTCGGCCTGCCCGGCGGCCTCGGCCTCGGCGATCTCCCGGCGGTGCAGGATGTTGACCGCGCCCTGGGCGCCCATCACGGCGATCTGCGCGGTCGGCCAGGCCAGGTTGAGGTCGGCGCCGAGGTGCTTGGAGCCCATCACGTCGTAGGCGCCGCCGAAGGCCTTGCGGGTGATCACGGTGATCAGCGGGACGGTGGCCTCGGCGTAGGCGTAGATCAGCTTGGCGCCGCGCCGGATGATGCCGTCCCACTCCTGGCCGGTGCCGGGCAGGAACCCGGGCACGTCGACGAAGGTCAGCACCGGGATGTTGAAGCTGTCGCAGGTGCGCACGAAGCGCGCGGCCTTCTCGCTGGCCGCGATGTCCAGGCAGCCGGCGAGGTCCATCGGCTGGTTGCCGACGATGCCGACCGGGTGGCCCTCGACCCGGCCGAAGCCGGTGAGGATGTTGCCCGCGTACAGCGCCTGGGTCTCCAGGAACTCGCCGTCGTCCAGGACGTGCTCGATCACCTTGTGCATGTCGTACGGCTGGTTCGCCGAGTCCGGCACGATGGTGTCGAGTTCGAGGTCCTCGTCGGTGACGGTGAGGTCGGCCTCCTCGGGGTAGGCCGGCGGGTCGCTCAGGTTGTTGGAGGGCAGGTACGAGAGCAGGCTCTTGACGTACTCGATGGCCTCCTTCTCGTCGGCGGCCAGGTGGTGCGCCACGCCGGACTTGGCGTTGTGGGCGCGGGCGCCGCCCAGCTCCTCCATGCCGACGTCCTCGCCGGTGACGGTCTTGATCACGTCCGGGCCGGTGATGAACATGTGCGAGGTCTGGTCGGCCATCACCACGAAGTCGGTGATCGCGGGGGAGTACACCGCGCCGCCCGCGCACGGGCCCATGATCAGCGAGATCTGCGGGATCACCCCGGAGGCGTGCACGTTGCGGCGGAAGATCTCGCCGTACAGGCCGAGCGAGACCACGCCCTCCTGGATCCGGGCGCCGCCGGAGTCGTTGATGCCGATCACCGGGCAGCCGGTCTTCAGCGCGAAGTCCATCACCTTGACGATCTTCTCGCCGAACACCTCGCCGAGCGAGCCGCCGAACACGGTGAAGTCCTGCGCGAAGACGGCGACCTGACGGCCGTCCACGGTGCCGTAGCCGGTGACGACACCGTCGCCGTACGGGCGGTTCTTCGCCTGACCGAAGTTGGTCGAGCGGTGCCGCGCGAACTCGTCGAACTCCACGAAGGAGCCCTCGTCCATCAGCTCCACGACCCGCTCACGGGCCGTCAGCTTGCCCTTGGCGTGCTGCTTCTCCACGGCCGCGGCCGAGCCGGAGTGCACCGCCTCGTCGAGCCTGCGCCGTAGGTCGGCGAGCTTGCCGGCGGTGGTGTGCGGGTCGTACGACGCCTCGGTCATCCGGTGGCTCTCCCTGATCCATGGGCCGCGACCTGTCAGTACTGGGGTGAGGGCAGGGCGGCGCAACGAACTACCGTTGAGTAGCGTAGCCAGCGCGGACCGTTTCCCGTTATGGCCAGCGACACAGTGTGTTAACGAGCGTTATGCGGGACGATGGGGCGGCCTACGCGCCGGTGCCGACGCCCGCCACCATCCTGTCCCGGCCGCCCGCCGGCCCGCCGCCGCAACGCACGGGGACGCCGCCCGGCCGCCTGCGTGCCGCCGTCACCCGCGAGCCCTAGGCTCGGCCCCATGAGCGAGTCACTGAGCGAACCTGCCGACGAGTCCGCCCCCCGCCGCAGCGGACTGCGCGGCTTCGGCGGCGCGGGGCCGTCCCCCTGGACCGACCTGGACCGCCCGCCGCTGGACGCCGCCGCCCTGCGCCGCGACCTGCTGAGCCCCGGCGGCCTCTGGACCTCGCTCGACGTGGTGGCCGAGACCGGCTCCACCAACACCGACCTGGCCGCCCGCGCCCGCGAGGGCCTGCCCGAGGGCGCGGTGCTGATCGCCGAGGAGCAGAGCGCCGGACGCGGCCGGCTGGAGCGCAGCTGGACGGCGCCGGCCCGGTCCGGGATCTTCCTCTCCGTCCTGCTGCGCCCGGCCGCCGTCCCGGTCGAGCGCTACGGCTGGCTGCCGATCCTGGTCGGCGTGGCGGCCGCCAGCACCCTCGGCCGGGTCGCCGAGGTGGACGTCTCGCTGAAGTGGCCCAACGACCTCCAGGTCACCATCGACGGCACCGAGCGCAAGATCGGCGGAATCCTCACCGAACTCGGCGGCGGCGCCGTGGTCGCGGGCCTCGGCATCAACGTCTCGCTGCGCGCCGACGAGCTGCCGGTGCCCGCCGCGGCCTCGCTGGCGCTGGCCGGTTCCGCCGTCACCGAGCGCGACACCCTGCTACGGGCCCTGCTGCGCGAGTTCGCCGACCTGTACCGGGAGTGGACGGCCGCCGCCGGCGACCCGCAGGCGAGCGGACTGCTGCCCGCGTACACCGACCGCTGCGCCACCCTCGGCCGGGCCGTCCGGGTCCAGCTGCCGGGCGGACGCGAGCTGGTGGGGGAGGCGGTGGCGATCGACGGCGACGGCCGCCTGGTGGTCCGGACGGCCGACGGGACGCGGCAGCCGGTCGCGGCCGGGGACGTCGTACACGTACGGCCGGAGAGTGGCTGAGTCGCTACCCCCGGGCCCGCCCGCCCCGGGCGGATGCCCCGGATTACGCGATTTCGTGCGAACATTCCACCTGGCAGCGGTGTGAGGCGCGCCACTACCCCCTGGGGTGGGCGGTGTGCGCCACCGCCGGGGAAGTCGAGTAGGCGGGACATGAGCGAGTGCGGCGACCGCACGGGGACGGACCGGTGGCAGAGGACGGCAACGGCGGCGCCAAGGCGGATCCGGACGACCAGACGGTCGCGCTGGATCTTGAGCGGCTGATCCTGGACGCACCACGCCGCTACACCCCGTACCAGGCCGCCCGGGCCGCCGATGTGCCGATGGAGCTGGCCACCCGCTTCTGGCGGGCGATGGGCTTTCCGGACATCGGGCAGTCCCGGGCGCTGACCGACGGGGACGTGATCGCCCTGCGGCGGCTGGCCGGCCTGGTGGAGTCCGGGCTGCTGAGCGAGTCGATGGCGATCCAGGTGGCGCGCTCCACCGGCCAGACCACCGCGCGGCTGGCCGGCTGGCAGATGGACACCTTCCTGGACAGCCTCACCCAGGCCGTCGAACCCGGCCTGACCCGCGCCGATGTCGCGTACCCGCTGGTCGAGCTGCTGCTGCCGGAGCTGGAGCAGTTCCTGGTCTACGTCTGGCGCCGGCAGCTGGCGGCCGTCACCGGCCGGGTGGTGCAGGCGGCCGAGGACGCCGAGATCACCAGCGGCCGGCTCGCCGTCGGCTTCGCCGACCTGGTCGGCTTCACCCGGCTGTCGCGCCGGCTGGAGGAGGAGGAGCTCGGCGAGCTGGTCGAGACCTTCGAGAACACCTGCTCGGACCTGATCGCGGGCCTCGGCGGCCGGGTCATCAAGACCCTCGGCGACGAGATCCTGTACGTCTCGGAGGACCCGGTGACGGCCGCCGAGATCGCGCTCGGCCTGGTGGAGACGCTGGCGGACGACGACACCATGCCGGAACTGCGGGTCGGTCTCGCCTTCGGCACCGTGACCTCCCGGATGGGCGACGTGTTCGGCACCACGGTGAACCTGGCCAGCCGGCTCACCTCGATCGCGCCCAAGGACGCGGTGCTGATCGACGGCGAGTTCGCGGCCGTGCTGGAGCAGAACGGCAGCGTCGCGCCCGCGGAGCTGGACGGCCCGGACCTCGCCGACGCGATCTCGGCCGCGGCCGGGCTGCCGGTCGGGGTGGACGTCAACGCCGGGCACCGGTTCCGGCTGCAGCCGATGTGGCGCCGCCCGGTGCGCGGGCTCGGCCTGGTCGAGCCCTGGCTGCTCTCACGCCGGGTCCGCACGGACTGACGCCCGCCGGGCGGCTGCGCCGGTGCGTCCGGCGGCGCGGTCACCGGGCCCGGGAGGCGCCCGGCGCCGGCCGTGCGCCTGACGACTCCCGGCGTACGCGCAACGACTGAAGCCGTGGCGCGGCCGGACGCGTCGTCCCGGACAAATGGGGCATACGCCTGGCAGATCGCCCTAGTCTTGGGGCACCGCGGTCGTGCCCGGCCGGGGCGGGCCCGGCCCGCCGGGCCGCGACGGCGGCCACGACGGCGTCCGACCGGACGGCCGGACGACCGACCACAGGATCGAGGCGAGCCGGTGAGCGGTGAGGCCAGCGTCACGGACCGCGAGCAGTCCGCGCCCTCCCCCGACCTGCGGCTGCAGTCGGTGGTCGAGCTGGCCCAGGACATGGCCGGCGCCCTCACCCCGCTGGAGGCCGTCCGGGTCGCCGCCGTCCGCGCCACCGCCGCCCTCGACGCCACCATGGCGGCCGTCTCCGTCTGGGACCGCGAGTCCGGCCGGCTGCGGGTGCTGGTCAACCACGGCGAGCTGGCACCGGGCGAGGAGGAGCTGCCGGAGGACGAGTCCTACCCGGTGGCGGACTTCCCCGAGATCGTCACCTACCTGGAGGAGCGCTGGACCACCGGCCGGCTGCCGCGCGCCTGGCTGCAGACCGCCGAACCGGCCGAGCCGGAGGACGGCGGCGAACCGGCCGGCCACGCCCAGCCGGGCGCCGGCGCGTTCCGCCAGCACCGCGCCGCCGGGCTGCGAAGGCGCGGGCGCGAGTGCTGCCTGGTCGCGCCGATCGTGCTGCACGGCCAGGCCTGGGGCGAGCTGTACCTGGCCCGCACCGCCGGACTGCCCGTGTTCACCGAGGCCGACGCCGACTACGCCACCCTGCTCGCCGCCCAGATCTCGGCCGGCCTCGCCCAGACCGAACGGCTGGCCGACCTGCGCCGGCTCGCCTTCACCGACCCGCTCACGGGGCTGGCCAACCGGCGCGCCGTCGACGCCCGCCTGGAGAGCGCGCTGGCGGCGCACAACCGGGACCACACCGTCGTCTCGCTGGTGGTCTGCGACGTCAACGGCCTCAAGCGGGTCAACGACCAGCTCGGCCACGAGGTCGGCGACCGGCTGCTGGAACGATTCGCCCACCAGCTCTCGCTGGCCGCCGCCAAACTCCCCGGCAGCCTCGCCGCCCGGCTCGGCGGCGACGAGTTCTGCCTGCTCGCCGAGGGCCAGAAGGCCGACGAGGTGGTCGCCGTCGCCGAGGAGCTCTGCGCCCGGGCGCTCGCCCTGGCCGAGGGCGAGGGCGTGGCCTGCGGCGTCGCCTCCACCGGCGACTCGATCGGCCCGGTCACCACCCCCGACCGGCTGTTCCGGCTCGCCGACGCCGCCCAGTACCGCGCCAAGGCCGCCCGCGCCGCCCACCCCGTGGTGGCCGGCCGCAGCCACGGCCCCGGCTTCACCCCCGACCCGACCGTGCTGCTCGCCGACGCCGCCGACCCGCACCACCGCGCGGACGGCCGCGGCCGAGGCTCCGCCTCGCGGGCCGCCGGGGACCGCCGCCGGATCCGCGGCGCCGCCCACAGCGCCGACCCGGGCCAGCTGCTCACCGCCGTGCTCGCCACCCTCGACCAGGCCGGCGCGGTGCGCTCCCACCACCCGGCCGACACCCTGGGCCGGCTGGCCGGCGTGGCCGAGACCGCCGCCCGGTTGCTGGACGCGGTCGGCTGGTGGATCTCCTACGTCCCGCCGGGCTCGCACCTGATGCGCACCGTCCAGCACGCCGTGTACCGGATGACCAGCGGCCCCAGCAGCTCCCGGGCCGAGACCCAGCGGGCCCAGATCGAGGCCCCGGACGCCATCTTCGACCTGCGCCACTACCCCCTCACCCGGCGCACCGTCCGCGGCGGCTCCTTCGCCCTGCGCGCCGGCGCGGCCGGGAACGACCCCGCCGAGGAGGCCATGCTGGTGGTCAGCGGCTACCGGGGGATGGTCGCGGCCGGCGGGCAGAACGTGGCGGGCGGCTGGCTGGTCGAACTCTTCGCCGACGACGCGACCCTGCCGCTGGGTCAGGTCGCCTCCGCGATGCGGGCCCTGGTCGCGGTGGCCCTCTCCGGCCCGGCCTCCCCGCCGCCGTCCTGAGCCGGCCCGGCCCCCTGCGGCCCCGGTGCGCCCGGCCTGCTGCTCGCCCGCCGAAGTCCGTCCCCCTCCGGCCCCGCCGGACGGTCCGTGTACCGTCCGGCCGGACGGCCCCCGTGCCGGCCCCGGACCGGGCCGTCCCACGCATGAACGGGGGCGGGCCGGGTAGCCGGGGCGTGTCGGTGACCGCTCTGTTCCGGGCAGGTAGCGGTCCGGGAACAGTCGTGGCCGCAGGCCTGTCGTACCGTCGTGGCGCGTGGCACAGTGAGCGCGATCGGCGGCCAAGTGGGCCCGGCCGGATCGGGGAGATGAGTCGATGAGAGCACGTCTGGCGAGTGCGGTCCTGTCCATAACGCTGGCCTTCGGCGGCGCGGCGATCGCCGCGGCCCCGGCGCAGGCCGCGCCTCGAACGGCCGTGGCCGTGTCGGCCCAGGGAGCTCCCGCGCAGGCGGCGCAGGCCGTTCAGGGTGCGCCGGCGGCGGCCCCGGCGAGCGGCAGCACCGTGACCGTCGCGAAGAAGCACACCGAGCTGGCGAAGTCCAAGTCCAAGTCCAAGAAGAAGAAGTCGGGGTTCTTCGGCAAGCTGATCGGCGTGGTCATCGGCATCGTGGTGCTGCTGGTGGTGATCGCCGTGATCATCGCGGTGGTGCTGATGCTCCGTCGCCGCAGCCGCGACTGACGTCCGCCGGCCCGGCCGGGACGTGAGCCCGTCCCTCGCCCCCGGCCGCCCGGTCCGCCGTCCCGTCCACCGCCCGGTGGGCGGGACGGCGTCGTTCACGGAGGTGTCGTTCCGGGCACCGCGTTCCGGGCACCGCGTTCCGGCCACCGCGTTCCGGGCCACCGCGTTCCGGCCACCCGCGTTCCGGGCCGCCGGCCGGACGCCCCGCGGGCCTCAGCCCCCGTGCGCGTGCTGGTGGACGGGCGGCCCGGCGGGCGCGGGGGCCGGCCCGGCCGTCACCCGGTCGGGGCGGGTGTACACGTTGGCGCTCTCGCCGCGCAGGAAGCCCACCAGTGTCAGGCCGAGCTCCTCCGCCAGGTCCGCCGCCAGCGAGGACGGCGCGGAGACGGCGGCCAGCAGCGGGATGCCGGCCAGCGCCGCCTTCTGGGTCAGCTCGAACGAGGCCCGGCCGCTGACCAGCAGCAGGTGCCCGGTCAACGGCAGCCGGCCCTCGCGCAGCGCCCAGCCGATCACCTTGTCCACGGCGTTGTGCCGGCCGACGTCCTCGCGGGCGCAGAGCAGCCGGCCGGTGGAGTCGAAGAGACCGGCGGCGTGCAGGCCGCCGGTCGAGTCGAAGGTCCGCTGGGCCGCGCGGAGCAGGTCCGGCAGCCCGTAGAGCAGTCGCGGCGCGACCCGCAGCGGGTCGGCGGCGACCGGCCGGCGGACGTGGGTGCGGACCGCTTCGACGGTGTCGCGCCCGCACAGGCCGCAGGCACTGGTGGTCAGCAGGTTGCGGTAGGCCGAGAGCGGCAGGGCGGCGCCGCCGCGCAGGGTCGCGTCCACCACGTTGTAGGTGTTGGCGCCGTCCTCGTCGGTGCCCGCGCAGTACCGCAGGGCCGCCAGGGTGTCGGCGGTGTGCACCAGCCCCTCGCCGACCAGGAACCCGGCGACCAGGTCGAAGTCGTCCCCGGGGGTGCGCATGGTGACGGTCAGCGGTTCGCCGCCGACACGAATCTCCAGCGGTTCCTCCGCCGCCAGCGCGTCCGGTCGCGCGCCCGTCGTGTCCCCTCGCAGCCGGACCACCCGGCGCCGTGCCGTTGCTCGCCCCATCAGCTCTCCGCCTTCGCTCGCTCTGCCCCACCAGCCTGCGCCACTCGGGAGCGGACGGGTAATCCGGGGTGGCGGCGCGGATCACCCGACCAGGGTCGCGCCACCGGTTGTCATATCTTCATTCACCTGATGTGATGGTGTATATGGATATGCACAGTGCTGTGGCCCCCGACGCGCCGCTCGTCCAGGTCGGCAAGGCCGACGTCAGCGCCGAGGACGTCCTCGCCGTCGCCCGGGGCAACGCCCGGGTCGAGATCGGCCCGGACGCGCTCGCCGAGATGGCGGCCGCCCGCGCCACCATCGAGGCCCTCGCCGCCGAGCCGCGCCCCGTCTACGGAGTCTCCACCGGTTTCGGCGCGCTCGCCGTCCGCCACATCAGCCCCGAGCTGCGCGCCCAGCTGCAGCGCTCGCTGGTCCGCTCGCACGCCGCCGGCATGGGCCCGGCCGTGGAGCGCGAGGTGGTCCGTGCGCTGATGTTCCTCCGGATGAAGACCCTCGCCTCCGGCCGTACGGGCGTGCGCCCGCTGGTCGCGCAGACCATCGCCGACCTGCTCAACGCCGGCATCACCCCGGTCGTCCGGGAGTTCGGCTCGCTCGGCTGCTCGGGCGACCTCGCGCCGCTCTCGCACTGCGCGCTCGTCCTGATGGGCGAGGGCGTCGCGTGCGGCCCGGACGGCACCGAGCGTCCGGCCGGCGAGCTGCTCGCCGAGGCCGGCATCACCCCGGTCGAGCTGCTGGAGAAGGAGGGCCTGGCCCTCATCAACGGCACCGACGGCATGCTCGGCATGCTGGTGATGGCCATCGCCGACCTGTCCCGCCTGTTCACCACCGCCGACATCACCGCCGCGATGTCGCTGGAGGCCCTGCTCGGCAGTGACAAGGTGCTGGCCCCCGAGCTGCACGGCCCGATCCGCCCGCACCCGGGCCAGGCGCTCAGCGCCGCCAACATGCTCGCCGTGCTCAAGGGCTCCGGCCTCACCGGCCACCACCAGGACGACGCCCCGCGCGTCCAGGACGCCTACTCGATCCGCTGCGCCCCGCAGGTGGCCGGCGCCGGCCGCGACACCCTCGCGCACGCCCAGCTGGTGGCCTCCCGCGAGCTGGCGGCCTCGGTCGACAACCCGGTGGTGCTGGCCGACGGCCGGGTGGAGTCCAACGGCAACTTCCACGGCGCCCCGGTCGCGTACGTGCTGGACTTCCTCGCCATCGCCGCCGCCGACCTCGGCTCGATCTCCGAGCGCCGTACCGACCGGCTGCTCGACAAGGCCCGCTCGCACGGCCTGCCGGCCTTCCTGGCCGACGACCCGGGCGTGGACTCCGGCCTGATGATCGCGCAGTACACCCAGGCGGCGCTGGTCAGCGAGAACAAGCGACTGGCCGTCCCGGCCTCGGTCGACTCGATCCCGTCCTCCGCGATGCAGGAGGACCACGTGTCGATGGGCTGGTCGGCCGCCCGCAAGCTGCGCCAGGCCGTCGAGAACCTGGGCCGGATCGTCGCGGTCGAACTGACCGCCGCCGCCCGCGCGCTGGAGATCCGCCGGCAGGCCGACGGCAGCGGGCCGCTGGCTCCGGCCACCGCCGCCGCGCTCGCCGCCGCCCGCGAGGCGGGCGTGGGCGGGGCCGGCCGGGACCGCTTCCTCTCGCCGGACCTGGAGGCCGCCGCCGAGCTGGTCGCCTCCGGCGAGCTGGTGCGGGCCGTCGAGCGCGTCACCGGGCCGCTGGCCTGATCCGCCCCGCAGCGGGTGGGCCGGCAGCGGCAACGGCCGCCGTCAGGCCCACTCGCTCCGGGCGCCGGCCTCGGAGCCCCGCTCCTCGCGCTTCTCGGCCTGCGCGGCGGCGAAGTTCACCCCGACGATGCCGGCCCAGCACACCAGCAGGCCCATGAATCCGGAGGTGCCGGCGGCGATGCCGGACAGCGGTACGCCCATCACCAGGGACAGCATCGGCATCCGGCCGGCGCCGCCGAACCGGCCCCGGCGCCGGCCCGGGTGCCCGTGCGGCCCGCCCCGCGCGTACGCGTCGGCCGGCGGGTACGCCCCGGCCGGCCCGTACCCGCCGAGCCGCTCGGCGACCCGCTGCTCGACCCGCGCGTCCAGCCGGGCGTCGATCCGGGCGAGGAAGGAGTCGACGAGTTCGGACTCGAACTCCTTCCCGAGCTCCTTGCGGGCCTGCACGGCGGCGTCGAGGTCCTTCTTGAGTTCGTCCTGGCGAGTGTCCATACCGGCCACTCTGAGGTCGGCGGATCGTCAGGGTCCACCGGACGGGCCCGGTTTCGGGGGCGGCTCAGGGAGAAATCAGGGTCACCCCGAGGCCGCGGCCGTCCCGGCGGTCGAGACGTCTTTGCCCACGGGGCGAGACTGCTGCACAGTCGTCCGAACAGCCCGCATCCGGAGGAAAAGCCGATGACCGCCACCGACGACGCCGGCCCCGTCGGCCCCTCCGCCCGGCTGCTCCAGCTCTTCGAGGGCCACCGGCTCACCCCGACCCAGCGCCGGATCGCCCATTCGCTCGTCCGGCACGCCCCCGAGGCGCCGTTCCTCTCCAGCGTCGAGGTCGCCGAACTGGCCGGGGTCAGCCAGCCCTCGGTGACCCGCTTCGCGGTCGCCCTCGGCTACGACGGCTACCCGGCACTGCGCAAGCAGCTGCGCGAGCTGGGCGCCGGGGAGCCGGCCGCGCCGGAGAGCCCGGACGACGCCGTCCGCAACGAGCACCAGCAGGCGGTCCTCGCGGAGATCGCCCACCTGCGCCACCTCGCCGAACTCCTCGCCGACCCCGCTCCGGTCCTGCGGGCCGCCCGGGTGCTGGCCGCCTCGCGGCCGCTGCCGGTGCTCGGGCTGCGCGCAGCCTCGGCCCAGGCCCGCGGCTTCGCCTACTTCGCGGCCAAGGTGCACCCGGACATCCGGCTGATCGACGAGGGCGGCTCGATGCTCGCCGACCGGCTGGAGCAGGCCGCCGCCGCCGGGGCCAGCGCGCTGCTCTGCTTCGCCCTGCCGCGCTACCCGCGCGAACTGATGGACGCTCTGACCGCGGCGCGGGACTGCGGGCTGACCGTCCTCACGGTGGCCGACAGCGCCTTCGCGCCGGTCGCCAAGCTCTCCGACATGCTGCTGCCGGCGGCGGTGGGCACCGGGCTGGTCTTCGACACCGCCTGCGCCCCGATGATGCTGGGCCGGGTGCTGCTCCAGGCCATGTGCGACGAACTGCCCGGCGCGGAGGCCCGGCTGGAGGGCATCGAGCAGTCGGCGACGGCCCGCGGGCTGTTCCTGGAGTGAGCGGCGGGCCCCGTGACGGGTGCGCGTGCGGGAGCGGCCGCGGTGACCGGTGCGCGTGGCGGGGCCCGGAGTCACCGTCACCGGGCGTGCCCGGGGCGGGCGTACGGGCCGGCGGCGGCCGTGCCGGGCACAGTTCGGTGTAGACCGGCCCCGGACCGGCCCCGCCGGGAGTGAGTCCGCCCAAACCCGGGCATCCCCTCCTCAGGCCCTGTTGACGGGGCCACCAGAACGGCGGGGGTCTCCCTCGCCGATGGCTGGGGGAGTGCACGACATGCGTGTGATCCACGAGATGAAGCTGGTCGGCCGGCTCGGTACGGGCGCCGACGAGTGGACCTGCCCCACCTGCGG
Source organism: Kitasatospora herbaricolor (assembly GCF_030813695.1). Lineage (NCBI taxonomy): Bacteria > Bacillati > Actinomycetota > Actinomycetes > Kitasatosporales > Streptomycetaceae > Kitasatospora > Kitasatospora herbaricolor. The sequence goes on along the minus strand of NZ_JAUSVA010000002.1, from coordinate 3,653,629 downwards.
CCGACGGGTCTCCCTGCGCCGGCTGCCCGAGCCCGAACTCATCGTCCTCGACCCCGGTGACGAGAGCGCCGTCCATGTCGGCGTGATCGAACCCGACGCCGCCTCGGCCGCCGCCGCCGAACGCTACGGCCTGGGCCCGATCCAGGAGATCCCGCGCTCGCCCCGGACCCCGGACCCGGCCGCCGCGGCCGCGCCGGCGGCCCGCCAGGAGCAGCCGGCCCGCCCGGCCCCGCACGCCGACGACCGCCGCTGGCTCGCGGAGATCGGCATCGACTGGGACGGCGAGACGGCCGCGTAGCACCGCCCCGAGGCCGGGCGCCGCCGGGCCGCACCGCCGCCGGCGGCCGCCCGGCCGCCCGGCCGTCGTGGTGCCGCGGCGCCGGCCGCCCTTATGCGCAGCACAGTGCGGCGGGCGCACACTGGACCGTGCGGATATCCACCTGACCCACGGTCTGTGACAGGTGAGCAAGATGAGGCACTACTGGCATGACGGGCACGACACGGCCTGGACGTGGATCGTGCCGGGGATCTTCACACTGCTGTTCGGGCTGGTGCTGATCGGCGCCCTGGTGCTGCTGTGGCGGGCGCTCGCGCACCGCACCGCGGGCCCGGCCGCGGCGCCGCCGCACTGGCAGGGCGCGCCGGCGCCGCCCACGCCCGAGCAGGTGCTCGCGGGCCGGCTGGCGTCCGGCGAGATCGACGTCGAGGAGTACCGGCTGAGGGTGGCCGCCCTGCGGGGCGGGGCCCCGCCGCCGACGCCGCCGCCCGCGCCTCCGCCGTCGCCCCCGCCGCCGCCCCCGTCGCCGCCCTCCGCGGGCCCGCCCGGCTGACCGCGGACCGGGCCCGGCCCGGGGCGTCCGCGCCGCCGGGCCCGCGCCGGGCCGCCGGCTGAAGAGGGCTCTTCACCGCGGATCCCCGTGGATGTCTGGCCGCCACCCGGATGTTTGGATATATTCAGTCTTATCAACCCTGAATGAATCCATCCGCAAGGAGGCCGGCAGCATGGTGCAGCAGCAGACGGGCAGTGGTCCGCGCGAGGTGCGTGCCGCACGCGGGACGGGCCTGACCACCCAGGGGTGGCAGCAGGAGGGCGCCCTGCGGATGCTCATGAACAACCTCGACCCCGAGGTGGCCGAGCACCCGTCCAAGCTGGTCGTCTACGGCGGCACCGGCAAGGCCGCGCGGGACTGGCGCTCGTACGACGCCATGGTGCGCACCCTGCAGACGCTCAAGCAGGACGAGACCATGCTGGTCCAGTCCGGGCGCCCGGTCGGGGTGATGCAGACCCACGAGTGGGCCCCCCGCGTGCTGATCGCCAACTCCAACCTGGTCGGCGACTGGGCCAACTGGGAGGAGTTCCGCCGGCTGGAGAGCCTCGGGCTCACCATGTACGGGCAGATGACGGCCGGCTCCTGGATCTACATCGGCACCCAGGGCATCCTCCAGGGCACCTACGAGACCTTCGCCGCCGTCGCCAACAAGAAGTTCGACGGGACGCTGGCCGGCACCATCACCCTCACCGCCGGGCTCGGCGGCATGGGCGGCGCCCAGCCGCTGGCCGTCACCATGAACGGCGGCGTGGCGATCTGCATCGACTGCGACCCGTCGCGGATCGCGCGCCGGATCGAGCACCGCTACCTGGACGTCGAGGCGACCAGCGTCGCCCACGCGCTGGAGCTCGCCACCGACGCCCGCGACAAGAGGCAGCCGCTCTCGATCGGCCTGCTCGGCAACGCCGCGGACCTCTTCCCGCAGCTGCTCGCGATGGACGCGCCGATCGACATCGTCACCGACCAGACCAGCGCCCACGACCCGCTGAGCTACCTGCCGACCGGGGTCGCCTTCGAGGACATGGCGGACTACGCGGCCGCCAAGCCCGCCGAGTTCACCACCCGCTCGCGCGAGTCGATGGCCCGCCACGTCGAGGCGATGGTCGGCTTCATGGACGCCGGCGCCGAGGTCTTCGACTACGGCAACTCGATCCGCGGCGAGGCCCAGCTGGCCGGCTACGACCGGGCCTTCGCCTTCCCCGGGTTCGTCCCCGCGTACATCCGGCCGCTGTTCTGCGAGGGCAAGGGCCCGTTCCGCTGGGCGGCGCTCTCCGGCGACCCGCAGGACATCGCGAAGACCGACAAGGCCGTGCTCGACCTCTTCCCCGAGAACGAGTCGCTGCACCGCTGGATCAAGATGGCCCAGGAGAAGGTGCACTTCCAGGGCCTGCCGGCGCGGATCTGCTGGCTCGGCTACGGCGAGCGGGACAAGGCCGGCGAGCGGTTCAACGACATGGTGGCGTCCGGCGAGCTCGCCGCGCCGATCGTGATCGGCCGCGACCACCTGGACTGCGGCTCGGTCGCCTCCCCGTACCGCGAGACCGAGGCCATGCTGGACGGCTCGGACGCGATCGCCGACTGGCCGCTGCTCAACGCCATGGTCAACGTGGCCTCGGGCGCGTCCTGGGTCTCCATCCACCACGGCGGCGGCGTCGGCATCGGCCGCTCCATCCACGCGGGCCAGGTCACCGTCGCCGACGGCACCGCGCTGGCCGGCGAGAAGATCCGCCGGGTGCTCACCAACGACCCGGGCATGGGCGTCATCCGGCACGTCGACGCCGGCTACGACCGGGCCGACGAGGTCGGACGCGAGCGCGGGGTCCGTGTCCCCATGAACGAGCTGTGAGCGAGGACTCCTTCCGCCGGATGTGGGCGGAGCTGCTCCCCGTGGGCCGCTCCGCCGCCTCCGGCGGGTACCGCCGGCACGCCTGGGACGGCGCCGACGCCGAGTGCCGGGCGTGGTTCCGCGAGCAGGCCGAGAGCCGCGGCCTGGCCTACGAACTGGACCGCAACGGCAACCAGTGGGCCTGGCTGGGCGACCCGGAGGCCGGCGACGCGGTTGTCACCGGCTCGCACCTGGACTCGGTGCCGGACGGCGGCGCCTACGACGGCCCGCTCGGCGTGGTCTCCTCCTTCGCGGCGGTGGACGAGCTGCGCTCGCGCGGGGCGGAGCTCCGCAGGCCGCTGGCCGTCGTCAACTTCGGGGACGAGGAGGGCGCGCGGTTCGGCGTCGCCTGCATCGGCTCCCGGCTGAGCGCCGGCGTGCTCTCGCGGGAGCAGGCCTTCGAACTGCGCGACGCCCGGGGCACCCGGCTGCCGGACGCGATGGAGAAGGCCGGCTACGACCCGGCCGCGATCGGCGCGGACACCGATCGGCTCGGCCGGGTCGGCGCGTTCGTCGAACTGCACGTCGAGCAGGGCCGCTACCTGACCGAGGACCAGCCGGTCGGCGTGGCCGGCGCGATCTGGCCGCACGGCCGCTGGCGGTTCGACTTCCACGGCGAGGCCAACCACGCCGGCACCACCCGGATCGAGGACCGCCGCGACCCGATGCTCAGCTACGCGAGCACGGTGCTGGCCGCGCGCGAGCGGGCCCGCTCGGCGGGTGCGCTGGCGACCTTCGGCAAGGTCGCGGTCGAGCCGAACGGCACCAACGCGATCGCCTCCCTGGTCCGGGGCTGGCTGGACTCCCGGGCGGCCGACGAGGCCACCCTGCAGCGGGTGGTCGAGGAGATCACGGCGGCGGCCGTCGAGCACGGCGGGCGGGACGGCGTCCGGGTCGAGCTGACCCGGGAGTCGTTCACCCCGGTCGTCGAGTTCGACCAGGCGCTGCGCGACCGCCTGGCCCGCACCCTCGGCGGGGTGCCGGTACTGCCGACCGGCGCGGGACACGACGCCGGAATCCTGGCATCGGCCGTGCCGACCGCCATGCTGTTCGTACGTAACCCCACGGGCGTCTCGCACTCCCCGGCCGAGCACGCCGAGGAGGCCGACTGCCTCGCCGGGGTGGCCGCGCTGGCACACGTACTGGAGGACCTGGCGTGTCGGTAACCTTCTGGGCGCAGTACGCCTGGCTCCCGCACGTCAACGGCCCGGTGGTCGAGCGGGACGTGCTGATCAGCACCGTCGACGGCGGCCGGATCGCCAAGGTCACCCCGGACAGCGGGCCCTGCCCGTCCGGGGCCGTCCGGCTGGAGGGGCTGCTGGTGCCCGGCCAGGCGAACGCCCACTCGCACGCCTTCCACCGGGCGCTGCGCGGCACCGTCCAGGTCGGCTCCGGCACCTTCTGGACCTGGCGCGACACCATGTACAAGTTCGCCTGCGCGCTCGACCCGGACAGCTACCTGGCGCTCGCCACCGCCGTCTACGCCGAGATGGCGCTGGCCGGGATCACCGCGGTGGGGGAGTTCCACTACCTCCACCACGCGCCCGGCGGCGACCGCTACGACGACCCCAACGCGATGGGCGAGGCGCTGATCGAGGCGGCCGCCCGGGCCGGCATCCGGATCACCCTGCTGGACACCTGCTACCTGGCCTCCGGCTTCGGCACCGAGCCGACCAAGCCGCAGCTGCGGTTCAGCGACGGTGACGCGGACGCCTGGGCCGCCCGCGCGCAGGCGCTGAAGCCGCGCGAGCACGCCAGGATCGGCGCGGCGGTGCACTCGGTGCGGGCGGTGCCGGCCGACCAGCTGGGCACCATCGCGCACTGGGCGTCGATGCGCCGGGCGCCGCTGCACGTCCACCTCTCCGAGCAGACCGCCGAGAACGACGCCTGCCTCACCGCGCACGGCGTCACCCCGACCCGGCTGCTCGCCGACCACGGCGTGCTCGGCCCGCGCACCTCGGCGGTCCACGCGACCCACCTGACGGACGAGGACATCCGGCTGCTGGCGGACTCCTCCACCACCATCTGCATGTGCCCGACCACCGAACGGGACCTCGCGGACGGCATCGGCCCGGCCCGCCGGCTCGCCTCGGCCGGCTGCCCGGTCAGCCTGGGCAGCGACAGCCACGCGGTGATCGACCCGTTCGAGGAGGCCCGCGCGCTGGAGCTGAACGAGCGGTTGCGCACCCGGACCAGGGGCCACTGGACGGCCAACGCGCTGCTCCGGGCCGGCAGCGAGGACGGTCACGCCTCGCTCGGCTGGCCGGAGGCCGGCCGGATCGAGGTGGGCGCCCTCGCCGACTTCACCGTCCTCGCGCTCGACTCGGTCCGCACCGCGGGCCCGCCGGCCCGGCTCGGCGCCGAGACGGCGGTCTTCGCCGCCTCGGCCGCCGACGTCCGGCACGTGGTGGTCGGCGGGCGGCAGATCGTCCGGGACGGCGTGCACCAGCTGGTGCCGGACGTCCCGGCGGCGCTGCGCGACTCGATCGCCGCGCTGAGCTCCTGAAGACGCCCCGGGGCCGGGGGCGGGGGCCGACCCCGCCGCCCGCCCCCGGGGCCACCACCTCGAAAGGGCTCCTGTGAGCACCCAGAGCACCTCGACCGCACCGGGCTCCCCGGCGGCGCCGAGCACCCTGATCACCGGCATCGGCAGCCTGGTCACCAACGACACCGCGCACGGGACGGGCCCGCTCGGGCTGCTCACCGACGCGGCCGTGGTGATCGACGCGGGCACCGTCGTCTGGGCCGGCCCGGCCGGCGCGGCGCCGGCCGCGGACGAGCGGTTCGACGCGGGCGGCCGCGCCCTGCTGCCCGGCTTCGTCGACTCGCACGCGCACCTGGTCTTCGCCGGCGACCGGACCGCCGAGTTCAACGCCCGGATGTCCGGGCAGGCCTATTCGGCGGGCGGCATCCGCACCACCGTCGCCGCGACCCGCGCGGCCACCGACGCCGAGCTGGACGCCAACCTGGCCCGCTTCGTCCGCGAGGCGCTGCGCCAGGGCACCACCACGATCGAGTGCAAGTCCGGCTACGGCCTGACCGTCGAGGACGAGGCCCGGGCACTGCGGATCGCGGCCGGGCACACCCCGGAGACCACCTACCTCGGCGCGCACGTGGTCGCGCCGGAGTTCGCGCAGGACCCGGCCGGCTACGTGGACCTGGTCACCGGGGAGATGCTGGACGCCTGCGCCCCGTACGCCCGCTGGGTGGACGTGTTCTGCGAGAAGGGCGCCTTCGACGGGGACCAGGCCCGGGCCGTCCTGACGGCCGGCGTGGCGCGTGGCCTGACCCCCCGGGTGCACGCGAACCAGCTGTCGTACGGCCCCGGCGTGCAGCTCGCGGTGGAGCTGGGCGCTGCCTCCGCCGACCACTGCACCCACCTGACCGACGAGGACGTGGCCGCGCTGGCCGGCTCGGCGACGGTGGCCACGCTGCTGCCCGGCGCTGAGTTCTCCACCCGCGCCGCCTACCCGGACGCCCGCCGGCTGCTGGCCGCCGGCGCCACCGTCGCGCTCTCCACGGACTGCAACCCGGGCTCCAGCTTCACCAGCTCGATGGCCTTCTGCGTCGCCGTCGCCGTCCGTGAGATGGGGATGACCCCGGACGAGGCCGTGCACGCGGCGACGGCCGGCGGCGCCCGGGCGCTGCGCCGCTCGGACGTCGGCCTGATCGCCCCGGGCGCCCGGGCCGACCTGCTGCTGCTGGACGCGCCCTCGCACGTCCACCTGGCCTACCGGCCGGGGGTGCCGCTGACGGCCGCCGTCTGGCGGGCCGGGGTGCGCGAGCTATGACCCGCGGCGCACCGCCGCGGTACGCGGGAGGGCCGGTACGGACGGATCCGTACCGGCCCTCACGCGTGGGTGCGTGCACGTGCCGTCAGTGCACGTCGCCCATCATCCGGACCACGTTCTTGCGGTACATCGTGAGCGCGATGCCCGCGATCACCGCGAGCACGCCCTGCGAGGCGAAGTACCAGGTGGAGCCGGTCGCGTCGCCGACCAGCAGCTGCATGATGGCGGCCATGCAGTCGCCCGCGGTGACGGCGAGGAACCACAGGCCCATCATCTGGCTGCCGTACTTGGCGGGGGCCAGCTTGGTGGTGACGGACAGGCCGACGGGGGAGAGCGTCAGCTCGCCGACGGTCTGGATCAGGTAGACCATCGCCAGCCAGAGCGGCGAGACCTTGGCGCCGCCGGCGGCCGCGCCCATGGCCAGCATCATGACCAGGAAGGACGCGCCGATCAGCAGCAGGCCGAAGGCGAACTTCATGGTGGTGCTGGGGTTCTTCCCGCGGCGCGAGAGCCAGACCCAGAGCCAGGCGAAGACCGGGGCCAGCGCCATGATGTAGAGCGGGTTGAGCGACTGGAACCAGCTGGACGGGAAGTCGAAGCCGAACAGCGTGGAGGCGGTCGAGTCGGTCGCGAAGATGTTGAGCGTCGAGCCGGACTGGTCGTAGATCATCCAGAACACGGCGGCGGCCACGAAGAACCAGATGAAGCCCTTCATCTTGGACTGCTCGGCCTCGTCGAGGTCCTTGTCCCGCTTGATCCGGGCGAAGTAGAGCACCGGGACGGCGATGCCCGCGATCGACAGCGGCCAGATCACCCAGTCGACCGACATCCGGCCGGACAGCGTGACGACGCCGAAGAACACCACGGCCAGGGCCGCCCAGAGCGCCGCCTTGCGGAACACGGCGGTCTTCTCGGCGGGCGTGATGGGCGAGGCCACCACGTCGCTGCGGGCGCTCAGGTGGCGGGTGCCCAGCAGGTACTGGCCCAGGCCGAGCGCCATGCCGACGCCGGCCAGCGCGAAGCCGAAGTGCCAGCCGATGTTCTGGCCGACGGTGCCGATCACCAGCGGGGCCAGGAAGGCGCCGAGGTTGATGCCCATGTAGAAGATGGTGAAGCCGCCGTCACGACGCGGGTCGTTCGGCCCGTCGTACAGGTGGCCGACCATCGTCGAGATGTTGGCCTTCAGCAGGCCGGAACCGACGGCGATGAGGGCCAGGCCGGCGAAGAAGGACGCGGTGGACGGCACGGCCAGCAGGAAGTGGCCGACCATGATGATGCCGCCGCCGACGGCCACCGTCCTGCGGGCGCCCCAGAAGCGGTCGGCGAGCCAGCCGCCGGGCAGGGCGAGCAGGTAGAGCATCGCGTTGTAGACGCTGTAGATCGCGGCGCCGACGGCGGCGGTGTACCCGAGCCCGCCCTCGGAGGTGCCCGCGACCAGGTAGAGCACCAGCAGGGCGCGCATTCCGTAGAAGCTGAAGCGTTCCCACATCTCGGTCATGAAGAGGGTGGCAAGGCCTCGGGGGTGGCCGAGGAAGGTCTTGCCGCCGGGGGACGTCGGGCGCTGTACGCCGACGTCCAGGGTCGATGACGCCATGAGTAGAGGTTCCTTGCTGCGGGGGACCCGTCCGCCGAGGGTGGTGGACTGGACGGGGACCAAACCACTGTACGTGTGCGTTTTTGGCGACATCGGCTGACAAATCACACCGGAAAGGTATGGAGAAGGCAAAGTCCCCCACCGCTTCGCCTCGTCTATCGATGGTAAACGCGAGAATCTTCCTTGGAAATCAAGATCAAATAGTAAAATGTTCGATGAAGGGCCGAAGGGTGCCGTCAAGCCCGATCATGCGCGGACTCCGGGAGATGATCACTCTCTGTGAAACACCTCACAGGGTCAACGCGGAGTGCCGGGCGGACTACGATCGCCCCATGACCTGTGTGCTTCTCGCCGAGGACGATCCGGCGATCTCCGAACCGCTGGCCCGGGCCCTGCGACGCGAGGGCTACGAGGTGCTCGTCCGCGAGGACGGCCCCGCCGCGCTGGCCGCCGGCCTCACCGAGGAGGTCGATCTCGTCGTCCTGGACCTGGGCCTGCCGGAGATGGACGGCCTGGAGGTCTGCCGCCGGCTGCGCGCCGACGGCAAGAGCTGCCCCGTGCTGGTGCTCACCGCGCGCGCCGACGAGGTGGACACCGTGGTCGGCCTGGACGCCGGCGCGGACGACTACGTCACCAAGCCGTTCCGGCTCGCCGAGCTGCTGGCCCGGGTACGGGCCCTGCTGCGCCGCGGCAACGTCGACCAGCTGACCACCGGCGCGCACGGCGTCAAGATCGACATCGAGTCGCACCGGGCCTGGCTCGGCGAGGAGGAGCTGACCCTCTCCGCCAAGGAGTTCGAGCTGCTGCGGGTGCTGGTCCGGGACGCCGGCCGGGTGGTCACCCGCGAGGAGATCATGCGCCAGGTCTGGGACACCACCTGGTGGACCTCCACCAAGACCCTCGACATGCACATCTCCTGGCTGCGCAAGAAGCTGGGCGACGACGCGGCCAACCCCCGCTACATCGCGACCGTCCGCGGCGTGGGCTTCCGGTTCGAGAAGAACTGACCGCCCGCCGGGGCCCGGCGCCGGGCCCCCGCCCCGCAGGACGGGGACGACCGAGTACGAGCCCGGGCCGGCCGGCCCGGACCACCCCAGGAGCAGCAGCGTGAAACGCCGGATGATCAACTCGCTGCTGGGCGTGGTCCTGGTGGTGGTCGTGGTGTTCTGCGTCCCGCTCGCACTGGTCGAGAAGCGCACCATCGTCAACTCCGCCCAGGACCGGGTGGAGGCGACGGCGGCCCGGGTGCTGGCCCTGGTCGAGGACCGGCTGGCGGCGGGGGAGCCGGTCTCCGGCGACAAGTTCGCCAACCAGGTCACCGACGGCAGCTACGTCGAGGTGGACATCCCCGGCCAGGCGGTGGTCTCCACCGGCACCCGCCCGGCCGGGGACCACGTCCTCAAGGCCGTCGACAAGGGGGCCAGTGGCGAGACGGTGATCGTCGAACAGTCCCGCGCCGACGTCGACCACGAGATCGCCAACATGCTGCTGCTGCTCGGCGTGGTCGCCCTGCTGGCCGTCCAGGCGGCCGTCGCCCTCGCCGTCTGGCAGGCCAAGCGCCTGGCCCGGCCGCTCACCGACCTCGCCGAGACCGCCGAGCGGCTCGGCTCGGGCGACCCCCGCCCCCGCGACCGCCGCTACGGCGTGCCCGAGCTGGACCGGGTGGCCGAGGTGCTCGACCTCAGCGCGGAGCGGATCGCCCGGATGCTCACCGCGGAACGCCGGCTCGCCGCCGACGCCTCCCACCAGCTGCGCACCCCCCTCACCGCGCTCTCGATGCGGCTGGAGGAGATCACCGCCGTCGCGGAGGACCCGGAGACCGTCAAGGAGGAGGCGACCATCGCCCTCCAGCAGGTCGAGCGGCTCACCGACGTCGTGCAGCGGCTGCTGACCAACCAGCGCGACCCGCGCAGCCCGGCCGCGGTCTCCTTCGACCTGGACGAGGTGATCAAGCAGCAGGTCGAGGAGTGGGCGCCCTCCCTGCGCGGCACCGGCCGGCTCCTGGAGATTGACGGCCTGCGCGGGGTCGCGGCGGTCGGCACGCCGGGCACGGTCGCCCAGGTGCTCGCCACGCTGATCGAGAACTCGCTGATGCACGGCGCGGGCACGATCACCCTGCGGGTCCGGCCGTCCGGCACCACGATCGTGGTGGAGGTCCAGGACGAGGGACCCGGTGTCCCGCCGGAGCTCGGCAACCGGGTCTTCGAGCGCGCGGTCAGCGGCCGCAACTCCACCGGCATCGGCCTGGCCGTGGCCCGGGACCTCGCCGAGGCGGACGGCGGCCGGCTGGAGCTGCTCTCGCTGCGGCCGCCGGTGTTCGCGCTCTTCCTCGGGCGCAGTCACAAGGAGGACGCCTAGGGCTGTCGGAGACAGCCCGGGCGGATCCGGGTGCAGGCCGGGTCAGACCCGGCCCGCTGCGCGCGGACACCGGACCGCAGGTGCTCCTGGTGCCGGGCCGCTCAGCGCGCCGCGAGCCGCTCGGCGGGGGCGGGGGCGGGGGCGGGGGCGGGTACGGGACCGGCGGCGACCGGGCCGGCCTGGCCCTCGGCGCCCAGGTCACCGGGTTCGCCGAGCTGCGGGCGCGGCAGCGCCACCTCCTCGGGCTTCGGGATCTCGGGGATCGCCTTGAAGACCCAGGTGCGGTACGAGAAGAACCGGAACAGCGTGCCGAGGCCCGTACCGACGACCTTCGACAGGTTGAAGGCGAGAATGCCGGTCAGGCCGAGGGTGTACCTGGTGAACCAGCCGGTGCCGACCTCGATGGACATGCCGATGCCGCTGAAGATGAGGAACAGGGTGATCTCGCGGCGGCGCGAGGCCGCGTCGCTGTCGCGGTAGACCCAGTAGCGGTAGCCGAGGTAGTTGGTGGCGATGGCGACGGCGATGCCGATGGCCGAGCAGCGCACGGGCGCCCAGCCGGTGAGGTGCAGCACGGCGTTGGAGACGCCGAAGTTCACGACGACGCCGACCAGTCCGACGATGCCGAACTTGACCACTTCACCTGAGATGCCGCTCAGCCGTTGGCTGAGGGAAGGTCGCGAGGGGGCGGTCGTCGTCATACCCGGCTGTCTCCTGTGCCTGCGGACGAGAGGTACCTGCGCGGTCGCGCAGCACTCCGTGAACCCACCGCACACATGATCCGATCAGCGTGCTCCGGGACCCAGCGATCCAGGCTACTCGCTTCAGCCATGTGGCTCAGCAGGGCCTCGGCCGGGGAACGCCCGGCCGCCCGGCCGCCGGGGCCCGCGGGAGACCTGTCCATCGGTCCTCACCGGCCCGGATATCCTTGCAGGGTGACTTTCCCGGGCAAGGCGAATTTTCCAGTGGTGGGCGTGATCGGCGGCGGGCAGCTGGCCCGCATGATGCACCAGGCGGGCATCCCGCTCGGTGTGCGCTTCAAACTTCTCGCCGACACCCCTCAGGACTCGGCCGCGCAGGTGGTCTCCGACGTCGTCCTCGGTGACTACCGCGACCTCGACACCCTGCGCCGCTTCGCGGCCGACTGCGACGTGGTCACCTTCGACCACGAGCACGTCCCGACCGAGCACCTGCGGGCGCTGCAGGCCGACGGCATCGCCGTGCGGCCCGGCCCCGACGCGCTGGTGAACGCCCAGGACAAGGGCGTCATGCGGGCCAAGCTCGACTCCATCGGCGCGCCCTGCCCCCGCCACCGCCTGGTCGCCGACCCGGCCGACGTGACCGCCTTCGCGAACGAGGGCGCCGGCTACCCCGTCGTCCTGAAGACCGTCCGCGGCGGCTACGACGGCAAGGGCGTCTGGGTCGTCGACGACGAGGAGCAGGCGCACGCGCCGTTCCTGGCCGGCGTTCCGGTGCTGGCCGAGGAGAAGGTCGACTTCCTGCGCGAGCTGGCCGCGAGCGTGGTGCGCTCGCCCAGCGGCCAGGCCGTCGCCTACCCGGTGGTGGAGAGCGTCCAGGAGAACGGCGTCTGCGCCGAGGTCACCGCGCCCGCCCCGGACCTCGACCCTGCGATGGCCGCCGAGGCCCAGGCGCTCGCCCTGCGGATCGCCGGCGACCTGGACATCACCGGCCACCTCGCGGTGGAGCTGTTCCAGACCCGCGACGGCCGGATCCTGGTCAACGAGCTGGCGATGCGCCCGCACAACTCCGGCCACTGGACCCAGGACGGCTCGGTCACCTCGCAGTTCGAGAACCACCTGCGGGCCGTCCTCGACCTGCCGCTCGGCGACCCCCGCCCGCGCGCCCGGTGGACCGTCATGGTGAACGTCCTCGGCGGCGACTACCCGGACATGTACCACGCCTTCCTGCACTGCATGGCCCGCGACCCCGGGCTGCGGATCCACATGTACGGGAAGGACGTGAAGCCCGGCCGCAAGGTCGGCCACGTCAACGTCTTCGGGGACGACCTCGACGACGTCCGCGAGCGCGCCCGCCACGCGGCCGCCTACCTGCGAGGAACGATCACCGAATGAGCAACCCCGCTGCTCCCGTCGTCGGCATCGTCATGGGCTCGGACTCCGACTGGCCCGTCATGGAGGCCGCCGCCCAGGCGCTCGACGAGTTCGAGATCCCGTACGAGGTGGACGTCGTCTCCGCGCACCGGATGCCGCGCGAGATGGTCGCCTACGGGGAGAACGCCCACACCCGCGGCCTGAAGGCGATCATCGCGGGCGCCGGCGGCGCCGCCCACCTGCCGGGCATGCTCGCCTCGGTCACCCCGCTGCCGGTGATCGGCGTCCCGGTGCCGCTGCGCTACCTGGACGGCATGGACAGCCTGCTGTCGATCGTGCAGATGCCCGCCGGCGTGCCGGTGGCGACCGTCTCGGTCGCGGGCGCCCGCAACGCCGGCCTGCTGGCCGTCCGCATCCTGGCCGCGTTCGACCCCGAGCTGACCGAGCGGATGACCGACTTCCAGGCCGAGTTGAACAGCCAGGCCACCGAGAAGGGCAAGAAGCTGCGCGCCAAGGTGGCGGGCTCCACCGCCTTCGGTTTCGGGAAGTAGCTCTTCGGGATACAAGAGGTCATATGACTTCTGAGCAGATCCCTGGGCAGGCCGACGGGCAGAACGACGGACCGGCGCCGGCCGGCGGCCGGGCTCCGACGCCCGGCACCGCCCCGGCGGGCCCGCCCGCCCCGGAGCTGGTCGAGCAGGCCAGGGCGCTGCTCCGCGAGACCCCGGTGGTGGACGGTCACAACGACCTCCCCTGGGCGATGCGGGCCCAGGCCGGCTACGACCTGGACGCCATCGACCTGGCCGCCGACCAGCGCGTCCGGCTGCACACCGACCTCGCCCGCCTCGCCGCGGGCGGGGTCGGCGCCCAGTTCTGGTCCGTCTACGTCCGCTCCGACCTGGCCGGCGACCACGCCGTCAGCGCCACCCTGGAGCAGATCGACTTCGTCCGGGCGCTCACCGACCGCTACCCGGACCGGCTGCGGCTCGCCCTCACCGCCGACGACATGGAGACGGCCCGCGCGGAGGGCCGGATCGCCTCGCTGATGGGCGCCGAGGGCGGCCACAGCATCGACTGCTCGCTGGCCACCCTGCGCGCCCTGCACCAACTGGGCGTGCGCTACCTGACGCTCACCCACAACGACAACCTGCCGTGGGCCGACTCCGCCACCGACAAGCCGGTGGCCGGCGGACTCACCCGCTTCGGCGAGGAGGTCGTCCGCGAGATGAACCGCCTCGGCATGCTGGTCGACCTCTCGCACGTCTCGGCCGACACCATGCGGGACGCCCTGCGGGTGAGCGAGGCGCCGGTGATCTTCTCGCACTCCTCCGCCCGCGCGGTCTGCGACCACCCGCGCAACGTCCCCGACGACGTGCTCGCCCAGCTGCCCGGCAACGGCGGCCTGGCGATGGCCACCTTCGTCCCCAAGTTCATCCTGCCCGCCGCCATCGAGTGGACCCTCGCCGCCGACGAGAACATGCGCGCCCACGGGTTCCACCCGCTGGAGACCACCCCGGCCGCGATGGACCGCCAGCGCGCCTTCGAGGCGGCCAGCCCCCGCCCGGTCGCCACCCCCGCCACCGTCGCCGACCACCTGGACCACATGCGCGAGGTGGCCGGCATCGACCACATCGGCATCGGCGGCGACTTCGACGGCACCGCGTTCGTCCCGGCCGGCCTGGACGACGTCGCCGGCTACCCGAACCTGATCGCCGAGCTGCTCCACCGGAGCTGGTCGGCGGCCGACCTCGCCAAGCTCACCTGGCACAACGCCGTCCGCGTCCTGCGCGACGCCGAGGACGTCGCCCGCGGGCTGCGGCGCACCCGCCGGCCGTCCATCGCCACCATCGAGCAGCTCGACGGGCGCGCGGCGGCCTGAGGGCGGCGCGGCGGGTCGTACCGCCGTTGCGGCTCCGCCCGGGCCGCTGCCCCGGAGTGCGTCCCCGTCCCCGGACAGCCGTCCGCCCCGGGCCGGCGCGGGCCGACGTGGTGTCGGGGTGCGCCGTCCTGGGGCGGGGTCGGGTGGGGTGCGGTGTGGGGGAGCGGGAGAGGCCCGCGTCGTCACCGTGGTTACTTGGGGTCGCGGTTGAAGGTGGTGGTGGACCAGCGGTAGCCGAGGGCGGTGAGGGTGAGGGACCAGGCGATGGTGAGCCAGCCGTTGTTGCCGATGGGGGTGCCCAGGAGCAGGCCGCGGAGGGTTTCGATGGCGGGGGTGAAGGGCTGGTACTGGGCGATGGGTTGGAACCAGCCGGGCATGGAGTGCAGGGGGGTGAAGGCGCTGGAGATGAGGGGCAGCAGGATCAGGGGCATGGCGCTGTTGCTTGCGGCTTCGGCGTTGGGGCTGGCGAGGCCCATGCCGACGGCGATCCAGGTGAGGGCGGTGGCGAAGAGGATGATCAGGGCGAGGGCGGCGAGCCATTCCGGGGCGGTGGCGTGGGTGGGGCGGAAGCCGATGGCGAGGGCGACGGCGCCGACGAGGACGACGCCGGTGACGGACTGCAGGACGCTGCCGGTGACGTGTCCGATCAGGACGGAGGGGCGGTGGATGGCCATGGTGCGGAAGCCGGCGATGATGCCCTCGTTCATGTCGGTGGCGACGGAGACGGCTGCGCCGATGACGCTGCTGCCGATGGTCATGAGCAGGATGCCGGGGACGACGTAGGCGATGTAGGCGGAGCGGCCGCCGCCGCCGGGGCCCAGGCCCGCGCTCATGGTGTTGCCGAAGATGTAGACGAAGAGCAGGAGCAGCATCACGGGGGTGAGCAGCAGGTTGAGGGTGAGGGAGGGGTAGCGGCGGGCGTGCAGGAGGTTGCGGCGCAGCATGGTGCGGGAGTCGCGGACGGCGAGGGTGAGGGTGCTCATCGGGCGTTCTCCTGGGTCTGGTTGTCGCGGCCGGCCTGGCCGGGGACGGTGGGCTTGGGGGTGTTGGGGGTGTTGGGGGTGGTGTCGGTGAGGGCGAGGAAGACGTCGTCGAGGTCGGGGGTGTGGACGGTGAGTTCGTCGGCCTCGACGGCGGCGGTGTCGAGGTGGTCGAGGAGGGTGCGCAGGTGGCGTTGGCTGCCGTCGCCGGGGTTTCGCAGGGTCAGGGCGTCGTCGTCGCGGGCGGCGTCGGGCAGGGCGAGGGTGGCGCGCCGGTAGGTGTCGGGGTCGGTGAAGCGCAGGCGGACGTGGCCGCCGGGGATCTGGCGCTTGAGTTGGTCGGCGGTGCCTTCGGCGGCGATCTTTCCGTTGTTGAGGACGGCGATGCGGTCGGCGAGCTGGTCGGCCTCTTCCAGGTACTGGGTGGTGAGCAGGACGGTGGTGCCGGCGGCGACGAGGTCGCGGATGATCTGCCACATGGTGTGGCGGCTGCGGGGGTCGAGGCCGGTGGTGGGCTCGTCCAGGAAGATGATCCGCGGGTTGCCGACCAGGGTCATGGCGATGTCCAGGCGGCGTTTCATGCCGCCGGAGTAGGTGGAGGCGGGCTTCTTCGCGGCGTCGGTGAGGTCGAAGCGCTCCAGGAGGTCGGCTGCGGTCCGGCGTCCTTCGGTCTTGGTGAGGTGGTGCAGGTCGGCCATCAGGAGCATGTTCTCCTCGCCGGTGATGAGGCCGTCGACGGCGGAGAACTGGCCGGTGACGCCGATGGTGGCGCGTACCGCCTGGGGGTGGGTGGTGAGGTCGTGGCCGCCGACGTGGGCCTGGCCGCCGTCGGCGGTGATGAGGGTGGAGAGGATGTTGACGGTGGTGGTCTTGCCGGCGCCGTTGGGGCCGAGCAGGGCGAGGACGGTGCCGCGGGGGACGGTGAGGTCGATGCCGTCCAGGACGGTCTTGTCGCCGTAGGACTTGCGCAGCCCGTTCGCCGCGATGGCCAGGTTGGTCATGAGAAGTCGCTCCTTCGGGAGGCTGGGGGCGGGCGGAGACTGCGGGTTCAGAGGCTGCGGGCGGTGATGTCGCCGTAGGCGGTGGTCGCGTGGACGGTCAGCTCGGGGGCGCCGGTGTTCTGCAGGGCGTTGTGGATCCGGCCGGAGGAGGTGCCGGCGTCCAGGGCGGCGCTGACCCCGCGGGCGGCGCCGATGGTGATGTCACCGGCCTCGGTACGCAGTTCGACGGTGCCGCGGACCGCCTCGGTGATCGTGATGTTGCCCTGCTGGGTGCTGATCCGGGCGGGGTCGCCGAGGCGGCCGACGGTGATGTCGCCGGCCTGGAGGGTGAGGTGGGCGCCGGCGGTCTCGTCGAGCTTGAAGGTGCCCTGCGCGCCCTCGTAGGTGACATCGCCGAGGCGTCCGACGCCCCGCAGCTCGCCTGCGGCGGTCTTCGCCCGGACGTGGGAGCCGGCGGGGAGCTGCACGGTGACCTCCACGGACCCGGAGTTGCCCACGATCCGGTTCTTCGCCGGGGCGGCCTCGATGTGCAGGGCGCCGTCGGTGTAAGTGACGGTGACCTGCTCGGCGGCCTTGACGTCCCGGCTCTTGCCGGGCTCGGCGGGAAGGACCTCGACCGTGGTGTCGGTGCGGTCGGCGGCGATGAAGCGGATCCGTCCGGCGGGGATGTCGAGGGTCGCGGTGATCGGGGCGGGGGTGTCGAACTTCAGCATCTCGCTGTCTCCTTCGTCAGGCGGGCTCTTCGTCGACCCGCTGTTTCCGATGAAGGAAAAGCTACGTTGCATTCACGGACCTGGCAACACAGTCGTTGCGCAAAAAGCCCATCACTGCAGGCAGATGCCGCTATTTCATTGCAATGGTCTCGCGGATAATGCAACGCACCCCGGCCGTTGCGTTGCAATGGAATGGACGTGAACGCTAAGCGCGGGTATCAAGGGAGCTGGAGGTTCCCCTGCATCACTCGTTACCCGGTGCCCGTCGTCGACCGTGGAGGACGGAGCCTCGATGGGCGCCGTCTGCCCTGCTCAGGGAACCGCTCGGCACCGGTGGTGCGTCCACCGGTCCGTGTCCCAAGCGCTCTCTCTGCTCCAGACGGCTTCCGTCGACGACGACGCCGGCGCGATCGTCGGCTGCCTCGCCTTCGTCGGCCCGGTTGTCGCACCGGTCCTCTTCCTGATCGGTGCCCTCGTGGTCGTGCGCCGGGTACTGCGTGCCCGTGGCGAATCGCGGCCGCCCCTCGACGCCGGAACGCTCCTCCGACTGTCCCTGCTGGGGCTCACCGCGGCGTACTGGGCGGCCAGCACCGGCCTGATGTCAGGTCCCGGGTGGATGTCAGCCAGCGAGTACTGCAACGCCCGAGGCTTTCCAGCAGATCGGATCACCACCCGGACTTTCCCGCTGAGCATGCGCTGCGGCCCAGGCGGCGAGCTGGTCCCGTCCTGGGTCAACCCGATGCTGGTGGCCGGTCTGACTCTCGCCTCGGCTGCCCTCGCCGCCGCCGCCCTCAGGGCGTACCTGGGCCTCCTGAGCCGCGCTCGCCTCCACCGCGACCGGTCGGTGTCACCCTTCGGGCGCCTCGGAAGGCGGTGACGTTGCTCCGCCGGGCGAGTGGCTGGTGCCGCCGGCTCAGGTGCCCGCCGGGGCCACCGTCGGGGGCGATCCGGGTGCGGAGGTCCAGGGCTTCCTGCCGGCATCGCAGTGGTAACAGCGGGCGGTCACGCCGTCCCGGTTGTACCACTCGTGCGCGCCGCAGTCCCGCTTCCCCTTCGCTGCGAACCCGCGCTCCAGCAGGAACCACGGCAGGGCCCTGCGCAGGCGCGTACGCCACCGGTATCTGCCCGTCCGCATCAAGAGGGGCAGGCTGGCGCGACCGGCGCGGGCTTGATGCCGAAGACCGGACATCGCGCCGCCCTGCACGGGCCCCGTGGGCCGTGGCGGGGGTCTGCCTCGCTGCCTCCGGGCGCCATCCGGCAGCGTGTCGAGTCCAATCATGCCTTGTCAGCGGGGTCTTGCGGTAGGACCGAGAGCACGTCGGTCCGATCTTGTCCGGGCTCTCGCCGGCCCTCAGACTCGACCCATCCACCTCGATCCCACGTGCCGCCTTCTCCTCCCGGAGAGGCCGGTGCGTCCGTCGCGCTGCCCTGGCGTCGGCGGGTACGGCCTCGGGGTGGGGGCGACGAGGGGGATGAATGAATCACGACATGGTGCTGCGGACCCGGGTGCTGCTGCTGGACGAGGGCCGGCTCAGCCCGATGGTGGAGCTGCGGGCCTTCCGCCTGATGGCCTCGGTGAGCCCGGCCGCCTACCTGCCGAAGCTCTCCCGGGCACTGGTGGCGTCCAGCAGCGGCCTGAAGCGCTGGGCGCGGCCGGAGCAGTGGCCGGCGTTCCTGGAGGAGGCCGTGGCGGTGGCCGAGCGGATGGACGTCTCCGATCCGCTGCGCGCGGACGTCCTCTTCGAAGCCCGGGACGCCCACCAGGCCCACTTGCGCGCGGTGGGGCGGTCGTCGGAGGGTCTCCCGGCGGTCGTGACGGCCACCGGGGCTGGCCGGACGGAGAGTGGCGGGCAGTAGGGCTACCGGCCGGCGGGGAGGGCGGGCCTCCCCGCCGGCCCGCTGCCCTGCTAGGCCCGGGTCGGGCTGACCCGGACCGCGTGCAGGCGGCCCTCCATCCGGAACGACAGGACCAACTCGCCGTCCCGGTCGAGGTGTTCGGTGACCCGCTGGACGGCGTTCGGGCGGGTCAGGAAGTACTGGTAGGCGTCGTACTGGGTGGCTCCGAGCGGCAGCGTACGCAGCGAACTCCACAGCGCGGCCAGGGCGTCGGCGAGATGCTCGAAGGTCGCGGGCGGCGTCACGTCCTCGATCTCGACGGTGACGGGCGCCGGCGGCGGGACGCTGTTCCTGCTCACGGCCGGCCCCCGGCGGTCGTCGCCCTCGCTGTCGCCACCCAAGCCTTGCACCGGTACCGGCCGAGGGGCGGGAGGTGGCCGCCGAGATCGCCGACGCCGGGTCTGGGCCTGAGCGCACGGATGCGGTGGTCGAGGAGCTGCGACGGTAGGCGGTCGGGAGGATCGGCCGGCCCGGGAAGGGAGTTGGTGGCCGGACGCGGGACGGCCAAGGCCCGGAGCCGGGTCGCGCTCTCCTTTGCCAACTGCACTTCCACCCACGTCTTCTTCCCGGAGTTCAGCCGGATGGAGCCCCGTCGCAGCGCCAACGCGTCGACCAGGAGCAACCCGCGTCCGCCCTCGTCCTCCGCCTCGGGCTCGCGCTGCTGCGGTTCGGTCGGATTGGCGTCCTCGACCGTGAGGACGACCGTGCCGTCCTCGGTGCCGATGAGTTCGACGGTGGTGGTCTCCGCCTTGCCGTACCGCACCGCGTTGGTCACCAGTTCGGAGACCAGCAGTTCGATGACCGCCCGGTCGTCCGGATCCAGTTCCCCCAACCAGGTACCCAGTTGGGCCACGGCGAGTCTTCGGGCGACGGCGACGGACGACTCGGACGCGGGTAGGCGGAAGCGGTTCTGGGGCATGGCGGATCCTCCTGGCCGGTGGCTGGTGGGGTGAATGCTGGGCGCGAAGTGCCAGTACGAGCAGCAGCAAGCGGTCGCCTCAGTCGTAGGCAAGCAGGCGCGGCAGAGCGGCACCTGCTCAGTCACTGTGAGCAGTTCCTTGGTTACAGGAAGCATGGGGCCTGGTCACCCTTGCTCGCAACATAGTCAGCGAAACTTGAATATATTCAAATCGAACCTCATTTCGGCTTCCCGAGAGGTCAGTTGTCGGTGGCGCGCATGCCTGTGTGCCGTGCAGACTGGTCCACTGACAGACCAGGAGGGGCAGAGTATGGCGCTGACGCCGACCGTTCGCCGGAGGCGACTCGGGATCGAACTTCGCCGTCTCCGAGAGAAGCAGGGGCTGACGGCCGAAGCAGCGGCCGAGGCCACGGGGATGAGCCAGCCAAAGATCGCCCGCATCGAGAACGCTCGTGGGGCCGCGAAAGTCGAAGACGTCATCAAGCTGCTGGATCTCTACGCGTGCGATGACAAGAACCTTCGAGCCGGCCTGATCGAGATCACCAAATCGGGCAGCACTCGCGGCTGGTGGCTGAGCTACCGCGACGCGATCACTCCAGTTGCGACTGATCTCATCACCTTGGAGACGGAGGCGGCCACCTTCAAGACGTACGAGGCCGCGTTCATCCCTGGGCTGTTCCAGACCGCCGAGTACGCACGCTTGATCATCGAACGGTTGCGTGCCCAGGTAGTAGGCACTGTCGAGGACCTCGTCCAGGTGCGGATGGCTCGTCAGTCCGTTCTTACTAAACCGAACCCTTTGGAGGTCTGGGCGGTTGTGCATGAGGCGGCCTTGTGTGCTTTCGCCAGAGAGCCCGACATCATGCGGCCTCAGCTTGACCGAATCCTGACGCTCGCGCGGCTGGCCAATGTGAATGTGCAGGTCATGCCCATCGGCGCGTCTGCTCATCCGGGCATGGCCGGGTCCTACTCGCTGATCGGATTTCCGCGGCGACCCGAGCTGGATGTCGTTCTGCTCGAAGGAATGATGAGCAGCTTCTGGGTGGAGGAGCCGCACGATGTCGACTACTACAGGGCCAAGTTCACGGAGATCACGGCTGAAGCCATGAGTATCGACGACTCGATCGCCTTCATCACCGCACAGAGAGACAAGATCAATGACCTTCTACCGCAACGCTGAGGCCACCGGATTCGCCTTCCGTTCGTCCACATACAGCGGCGGCAACGGCGACAACTGCCTCGAATGTGCTGTCGGCATGCCGGGTGAGACGGCCGTCCGCGACAGCAAGAACCCCGACGGCCCCGCGCACCGCTACCCCGCGCAGGTCTTCGCGGACTTCGCGCGGGCCGTCGGCACCGGGGTGCTCGTCCGGGTCGACAGCTGAGGGCAGTGCTCGCGGAGGTGGCCCGGCACCGGAACCTCCGGCGCGGGGCCGCCTGCCGCTGAATCGTTCCTCCGGCTGTCGTCTCAACCCTCGCCGGTGGTCAGGCTCCTGGCGTCCGGCACCTGCTCGACAGGCAGCCGGACGCCCCGCCTGCCGTCGTGGAGCCAGTCGAAGGCCCATTCGGCGGACATCAAGGCGCCCTCCTGCCAGCCGGGGAGGGCGGAGACCTGGTCGCCGATCACCATGAAGGTGTCCCGGCCCTGCGGGTAGATCAGCGTCGAGTACAGCGCCTTGTGCTCCACGACCCTGGGGTTCCAGTCGGCCCAGGCGCCCAACTGGTACGGGACCTTGTGCCAGGCGACCGACAGGCCCAGGGCGTCGGGCACGATCGCGTTGCTCGCGAACTCGTCGTGCAGCTTCGTGGCCGCGACCCGGGCCACGCTCAGCCGGTCCTCGTGCGGGCGGTCGCCGAAGGTGCGGGCGCTCCCGTACGAGTTGTAGGCGCCGATCAGGATGCCCTTGTCGGCGGGCGAGAAGTAGTCGTGGGACGGGTACCAGATCTGCGAGATCTCGTGGTCGATCCAGCTGATGCCGCCGAAGATCTGGTACCGCTCGCCCTCCCAGAAGCGCCGGTCGGCCTGCCAGCCGAGCTTGCAGGCGGCGGCGAAGGGGGTGTCCTGGACGGCCGACCGGAAGTCCTCCGAGAAGCCGTGCAGGGTGACCTTCCGCCGCAGCACCGGGATCGGGATGCCGCTGAGGCAGAGGTCGAACCGTCCGGTGCGGGCCGCGCCGCCTTCCGTCCAGCCGACGATCACCCCGTCGCCGTCCAGTTGGATGTCCGAGACCGGCGCGTCGGTCCTGACCGTCCCGCCCGGCAGCGCGGCGGCCGCGTGGCGCCAGACCGTGTCCATGCCGTCGACCGGCTGGAACGAGGTGGTGTGGCAGTACAGGTTCGCGTCCTGCTGGACGCCGTGCTTCCAGAACTCGCTGGCCAGCAGGTCCGCCAGGGGCAGCGGGTCGGCGGGCTCCTCCATCTGCCGGACGGTCAGGGGTTTGGCCAGGCCGGAGCGGGTGGAGCCGGTGTACGTCCGGTCGGCCCGGAGGGCGCCGAACTGGGTGAGCAGGCCCACGTACTGCGTGCGCTGCTCGGAGGTGAGCCCGTCCCCGGCCTCGGTCCCCTGCTGGACGACGGCGGCGAGGGCCGCGGCGAGGTGCCCGCGGGTGTCGTTGACGATCCGGCGGTGGTGCCGGGGGCCGCCGCGCCACGCCCTGTCGGTCTGGTAGAGGTTGGCCGTGCTGGTGTGGATGTAGGGCTCCAGCGGCACCCTGAGCCGGCGGCAGAGGTCGATGACCCGCTGGTGCATGTAAGGGATCCGGCCGGCACCGAGGTTGACGTAGAGGCCCTCGTCGAAGCCGCAGGTCTGGTGCCGGACCGAGCCGTCGGCCCATTCCTCGGTGCGCCGGTCGCCCCGGCGGGCGGTGAGGGTGCGGCCGCCGACCCGGCCGGTGGCCTCCAGGACGGTCACCCGATAGCCGGCCTCGGTGAACCTGAGCGCGGCCGCCAGGCCGGCCGGGCCCGCGCCGAGGATCGCCACCGTCCTCCCGTCGCCAGCCCTGCTCGCGGACGGCGCAGCCGCCGCTGCGCCGGGGACGGGCCCCGCGGCGGTGGCGGGCACGGCCCCGAGCATGACCTGCTGGAGCAGGTTCGCCGAGGCGGCGGCCCCGGCCGCCGTCAGGAAGGTGCGGCGGGACGTTCCCGGCTCCGGCTGGTCCATCGGATGCTCCTTCGGTGAGTGCCGATCGTTCGGGTGCGAGGAGAGTGCGGGCCGAGTACGCGAACGGGCGGGTGCGGGTGCGGGTGCGGTGCGGGTGCGGGTGCGAGCGCGCGGCGGACCGCGGCCAGGACCGACCAGGCCTCATCCGCGTCCCGCGGGCCGGCCGGGCGCGCCTTTCACTCAGCGTGACGACTCGGTTGCATCATGACAGGCGAGGGCGCAGTCACAGCGGCTCCGACGGGGCGGGCTGCGGCCGGATCGGAGCATCGAGATGCCGAACGAGATCAACCGAGGGCCGCTGCCGGACCCGTGGCGGCCGGTCAACATCACCGTGCCGGTGACGGTCGCCAACGACTTCGACCAGATGCAGAGCGTCATCAAGGACGTGATGACGCAGCTGGGCTGCCCGACCTGTCACTCCGGCCGTGACCTGCGGATCAACATCGCCACGGACTTCGTGGTGAACCCGGCCGGCCAGGTTCATCAGGCCGTCGGCTTCTCCTTCGGCGGCTAGCCGGCCATGACGCGTCTCGGCGTGGGACTCACCTACGTACCCGGCCTCGACCGGATCACCGACGCCTGCGCCGACCTGCTGGACGTCGTCGAGGTGGAACCGCAGACCCTCTGGCGCTCACGCACCGACGGCGGCATCACCCTCGACGAAGAGGCACTGCGCAGGATCGCCGACCTGCCCGGTGCCCGGCTGCTGCACGGCGTCGGCAACCCCGTCGGGGGCTGCCGGCCGCCGGACCGCGGGCACATCGCCCTGGTCGGGGAGCTGGCCGAGCGGCTCGGCGCGCCCTGGGTGAGCGAGCACCTGGCGTTCAACCGGGTGGGTGGCCCGGGGGAGGGGTTCCGTACCGGCTTCATGCTGCCGCCGTGCCCGACCCCGGGCGGCAGCCGGCGCGGGATCCGGTCGGTCCGGACGATGGCGGCGGCGCTCCCGGTGCCGCTCGCCGTCGAGATCGGCGCCAACTACCTGCGGCCGCGTCCGGGGGAGCTGTCCGACGGGGAGTTCGCCAGGCGGGTGGCCGAGGGCAGCGGCTGCGGGCTGCTGCTCGACCTGCACAACGTGCTGGCCAACGAACGCAACGGCCGGGGCGGCGTGGACGAGGTGCTGGCCGCCCTGCCGCTGGAGCGGGTCTGGGAGGTTCACCTGGCCGGCGGCACCGAGTACCGCGGGTACTGGCTGGACGCCCACAGCGGCCTCCCCGACGAGGAGCTGACCGCCCTCGCCGAACGGATCCTGCCCCGGCTGCCCGCGCTCCGGGCCGTCCTGTTCGAGGTGACCCCCTCGGCGGTGCCGCAGCTCGACCCGGCGGCAGTCCGGGAGTTGCTGGCCAGGATGCGCGCGATGTGGCCGGACGGCGCCCCGCTGCCGCCGCTGCGTCCGCTGCCGCCGGTGCTGCCCGGGCAGTCCCCCCGGTCGCCGGCCGGCCCGAGCCCGGGCGGCGCGTACGGCTCGTACGGCGGCCCGGCGGACCGTGTGGACCCGGAGGAGTGGGAGGAAGCCCTGGGCGGCCTGGCGATCGGGCGCGAGCCCGGCAACGCGCTGGCCCGGGAGTTGGCCGAGGACCCGGCGATCGGGCTGATCCGCGACCTCGTCACCGAGTTCCGGGGCAGCGCCCTGGCCGGATCCCTCCGCTGGACGGTGCGACTGCTCCTCCTCAGCGTCGGCGGGCCCGGGACGCGCGAGCTGCTCGACGGCTATGTGCTCGCCTGCCCGCCGCAGCTCTTCGCCACCGAGGAGGCCTTCGCCTTCGCGGCCCACCTGCGCCGGCTCCGGCCCCGGGTCCGCTGGCTGGAGGACGTCCTCGAACTTGACCTGGGCCTGATCAGGGCTCAGATCGACGGACAGCCGTGCACCGTCCGCCTCGGCACCGATCCCACCGCCCTGATGGCCGACCTGGGGGCCGGCCGGCTCCCGGTCGACCCCCCGCGCGGCACCTTCCGGGTGCGACTGGTGGACGACAGCCGCCCCGCCGCCGGTGCGGCCTCCGGGTCGGTGGACCCGTCCGCCCCGGCACTCCCCGGCTGACCGCCCCGGCACCCCTCCGAGGAAGCCCCGGGCCACCTCGGGGCGGGCGGGCCCGGCCGGGTGGAGCCTACGGCTGGTAGCCGATGTCGAACTCGCCGTCGGCGGCGCCCAGTCGGAACGCCTCCCACTCGCCCTGGGTGAAGACCAGCACCGGGCCGTCGGGGTCGGCGCCGTTGCGCATCGCGATGTGGTCGTCGACGAAGGCGATCTGCGGGCCGTCCGACTGGCCGGGGGCGGCGAGCCAGATCGCGTCCGTCAGGTCGAGCGTCGGCTTCGGCGAAGTCGCTTCCGTCATCGTGCTGGTGCTCCTGGTGGTAGGTCCGAGGGCGGGCGAGGCGCCGGCCTCAGAGCAGCGGGATCTCGATCGCGGGGCAGCGGTTCATGACCATCTTCAGACCGGCCTCGGTGGTGCGAGCGTAGGCGGCCTCGTCCACCACGTCGAGCTGGAACCAGACGGCTTTGGCGCCGGCGGCCACCGCCTCGTCCGCCACCGCGCCGGCCAGCGAGGAGTTCACGAACACGTCCACCACGTCGACCGGGAACGGCACCTCGGCGAGGGTCGCGTAGCCCTGCTCGCCGAGGACGGTCTCGGCCTTGGGGTGCACCGGCACGACCCGCTTGCCGTAGCGCTGCAGCACCCGGGCCACCCCGTACGCCGCGCGGGCGGTGTTGTTGGACAGGCCGACCACCGCCCACACCTCGCCCGTGCCGGTGAGGATCTCGCGGACCGTCGCGTCGTCTCCGTAGCTCGTCATGCCTGCTGCAACGGACCGGCCGCCGTGGCAATTCCGGCTCCGGCGAAGAGGTCCCCCTTACGGGGGAAAGGACAGGAGAGCCCGCCCCGACCCGGTCGGGACGGGCTCTCCCCGCTCACCCACGAGTTCCTCGCGGCGTGCTCGCGACGGCTACGCCGTGACCGCCTCGACCCCGAGGGCGCCGCCGAGCAGCTCCAGGTCCATGGCACCGATCCGCAGCCGCAGTTCGGTCTGCGCGCCCCGGACGGTGATCACATCGGTGAACCGGCGGGTGAGGGGCGGTGCGACCTGCTCCCACACCAGGCCGACCGGGCCTTCCAGCGGCTGGGACTTCCCGGCCAACGGGCGGTACGCCAGCAGGGCGCCGCCCGCACCGTCCGGACGCAGCAGCAGGAACCCGGGAGCGGGACGGGCGCCGCCCTCGAACTGGACCATCAGGTGCAGCCCGGCGCCCCCGCGCAACCGCGCCAGATCCTGCCCGGCGGTGTGCGGCCGGGCCAGGCCGAGCAGCCGGGCCAGCCGGTCGAAGCGCCCCTGGCGGGCCGCCGCGGTCGGCTGGGTGCCCTCGACGTGCGGCATCGCGCTCGGGGGGAGGGTGGCCTTGCCGAGCGAAAGGGCCGGCATCCACACCAGGACGAACAGCAGGGTGAGCACGACGCCGAGCCCGTAACCCTCGATCGCCTCACCGACCCCGAAGCCGAGCGCGGCGACGATCAACGTCCCTACCAGTGCGACGAGTTGGAAAAGTCTGCCGTTCGCCATCGAAATCTCTCCAGAAGCCTGACGCCGTCGTGCGTCGCAGATCACAAGAGATTACGCGGCCCCGTTCCGCCGATCGTCGGGGGCCGGGCCGTCCCACGGGACGGCCCGGTGCCCGGCCGACGACGCATGATTCACCCGGCCGGCTCCGCCGGACAGCCCTAGCTCGGGCGCCCCATCGCCCGGTACGTCCAGCCGGCCGCCCGCCAGGCGGCGCCGTCCAGCACGTTGCGGCCGTCCAGCAGGCGGCGCTCGGCGACCACGGTGCCCAGCTCCGCCGGGTCCAGCTCGCGGAACTCCTGCCATTCGGTCAGGTGCAGCACGACATGGGCGCCGTAGGCGGCCTCCATCGGGCTGTCCGCGTACGCCAGGCTGGGGAACATCTTGCGGGCGTTGTCCATCGCCTTGGGGTCGTAGACCGTGACCTGGGCGCCCTGGAGCTGGATCTGCGCGGCGACGTTCAGCGCGGGGGAGTCCCGGATGTCGTCCGAGTTGGGCTTGAAGGCGGCCCCGAGGACGGCCACCTGGCGGCCCAGGAAACCGCCGCCGCACTGCTCGCGGGCCAGCTCCACCATCCGCGAGCGGCGCCGCATGTTGATCGAGTCGACCTCCCGCAGGAAGGTCAGCGCCTGGTCGGCGCCCAGCTCCCCGGCCCTGGCCATGAAGGCGCGGATGTCCTTGGGCAGGCAGCCGCCGCCGAAGCCGAGCCCGGCGTTGAGGAACTTGCCGCCGATCCGCTCGTCGTAGGAGAGGGCCTTGCTGAGCTGGGTGACGTCGGCCCCGGCGCTCTCGCACACCTCGGCCATCGCGTTGATGAACGAGATCTTGGTGGCCAGGAAGGAGTTCGCGGCGGCCTTGACCAGCTCCGCCGTGGCGAAGTCGGTGACCACGAACGGGACGCCCTCGGCGATCGGCGTCGCGTACACCTCGCGCAGCAGCTCCTCGGCCCGCTCGCTGCGGGTGCCGACCACGATCCGGTCCGGGTGCAGGGTGTCGCCGACGGCGAAGCCCTCCCGCAGGAACTCCGGGTTCCAGGCCAGCTCGGCCCCCTCCCCGACGGGGGCCAGCGCGGCCAGCCGTTCCGCGAGACGGCTCGCGCTACCGACCGGCACGGTGGACTTGCCGACCACCAGGGCGGGGCGGGTGAGGTAGGGCGCGATCGAGTCCACGGCGGCGTCGACGTAGCTCATGTCGGCCGCGAACTCCCCCTTGCGCTGCGGGGTGTTCACGCAGATGAAGTGGACGTCGCCGAACTCGGCGGCCTCCTGCGGCGAGGTGGTGAACCGCAGCCGCCCGGACGAACCCTCGTGCCCCGCGACGTGCTTGAGCAGCAGCTCGGACAGCCCCGGTTCGTACATCGGGATCCGGCCGGCGGTCAGCGTGGCGATCTTGTCCGGGTCGATGTCCAGGCCGAGCACCTCGAAGCCGAACTCCGCCAGGCAGGCGGCGTGGGTGGCACCGAGATAGCCGGTGCCGATCACTGAGATGCGGAGGGCCACGGGTTCCCCTTTGCGGAATTTGGGACCTGTCGGGTGTCGCTGAGCGCGGGACGCAAGGACCGATGCTATCCGCACGCGGAAGCGGCGGAGCCGGCCGTGTCGCGGCGGGGACAAAACCGGGAAATCCGCCCGTTCCGTTCACCCGCTGTACGCCCCGCGTACCGGCGCGGTGACGAAGGCCCGTGCCGGTCGGGCCCGGTGACGCGGCCGCCGCACCGCCGCAGGACGGTCGGGCCTCACCGGTCCGGCGGGATCCACACCGATTCCCACCCCGATCCTCACCAGGGGCGCCCATGGGCCTGCTGTGCGCCGCCCCCGGTGCCACGGTGCGCCGCCGTCCCGGTACGGAGTGTCGCGCATGTCACGTGCGGCCTGGGCAAGGGGCAACCCTAGAATTAGGATCTACTTAACGGTAATTAACTAAACGAGCGAGGCATCATGGCGAGCAGCGCAGGAGCGGACTTCGATCTCTTCCGGACCACCGAGGAGCACGACATGCTCCGGGAGGCGGTGCGCTCGCTGGCCGAGGCGAAGATCGCTCCGTTCGCGGCCGAGGTGGACGAGCAGGGCCGGTTCCCGCACGAGGCGCTGGAGGCGCTGCAGGGCAGTGACCTGCACGCGGTGCACGTGCCGGAGGAGTTCGGCGGTGCGGGGGCGGACGCGCTGGCGACGGTGATCGTGATCGAGGAGGTCGCGCGGGTCTGCGCGTCGTCCTCGCTGATCCCGGCGGTCAACAAGCTCGGTTCGCTGCCGGTGCAGCTGTCCGGTTCGCCGGAGCTGAAGGCGAAGTACCTGGGTGCGCTGGCGCGCGGGGAGGGCATGTTCTCGTACTGCCTGTCGGAGCCGGACGCGGGCTCGGACGCGGCGGGGATGAAGACCCGTGCGGTGCGCGACGGTGACTTCTGGGTGCTCAACGGTGTGAAGCGGTGGATCACCAACGCCGGCGTCTCGGAGTTCTACACGGTGATGGCGGTCACCGACCCGGAGAAGCGCTCCAAGGGCATCTCGGCGTTCGTGGTGGAGAAGGGCGACGTGGGCGTGACCTTCGGCGCCCCGGAGAAGAAGCTCGGCATCAAGGGCTCCCCGACCCGGGAGGTGTACCTCGACAACGTGCGGATCCCCGCCGACCGGATGATCGGCGAGGAGGGCACCGGCTTCGCCACCGCGATGAAGACCCTCGACCACACCCGGGTCACCATCGCCGCGCAGGCGATCGGCATCGCCCAGGGCGCCCTCGACTACGCCGCCGGCTACGTCAAGGAGCGCAAGCAGTTCGGCAAGCCGATCGGCGACTTCCAGGGCGTGCAGTTCATGCTCGCCGACATGGCGATGAAGCTGGAGGCCGCCCGCCAGCTCACCTACGCCGCCGCCGCCCGCTCCCAGCGCGTCTCGCACGGCGGCGCCCACGAGGACCTCACCTTCTTCGGCGCCGCCGCCAAGTGCTTCGCCTCCGACGCCGCGATGGAGATCACCACCGACGCCGTCCAGCTCCTCGGCGGCTACGGCTACACCCGCGACTACCCGCTGGAGCGGATGATGCGCGACGCCAAGATCACCCAGATCTACGAGGGCACCAACCAGATCCAGCGCATCGTCATGGCCCGCAACCTCCCGTAACCGGGCCCGAACGGGAACCGGAACCGGAACCCGAGCCGCAACCGGCGACGGAACCGCACCACCGCACCCCAACGCCCGAGGGCGCCTCCACCAGGAGGCGTCCTCGGGCGGGTTCGGAGACCGTCCGGGCTACTTGGTGTCCGGCACCGCCGTGTCGTTCTTGAAGGCGTCGAAGACCTGCTTGGCCTTCGCCGAGTCCCACTTCACCGCGGACTCGCCGGTCGGGGTGCGGAAGTCCGGGTTGGCGATCGGGACGGTGATGCTCTTCCCGCCGCCGCCGTTGACGTCCTTCATGGCCAGGAACAGCGAGCCGAGGTCGGTCAGGCCGGCGTCCTCGTCCACGATCAGGGTGCCCAGGCCCGAGCTCACCAGCGGGTAGAAGGTGAACGGGTTGAGCAGGGTGGCCGGCGAGGCGGCCTGCTTGGCGAGCGCGCCGAGGAACTTCTGCTGGTTGCGCATCCGGCCGAGGTCCTGGTCGGCCATCTGGTGACGCTGCCGGACGAAGGCCAGCGCCTGGGTGCCGGTGAGGGTCTGCCGGCCCGCCTTGAGGTCGAGGCCGGAGTCCTTGTCCTTGACGTCCTGCTCGATGGTCATCTCGACGCCGCCGACGGAGTCCACGATCCCCACGAAGCCGGCGAAGCCGATCTCCGCGTAGTGGTCGATCCGGATGCCGGTGTTGGTCTCCACGGTCTGCGCGAGCAGCTTGCCGCCGCCCGCCGCGAAGGCCGCGTTGATCTTCGAGGTGCTGGCCTTGACCGTCTTGCCCTTGTCGCCGGGGTGCTCGGGGATCGGTACCCAGGAGTCGCGCGGGATGCTCATCAGGGTGTTCCCGTTGTCCCCGACGTGCAGGATCATCATCGAGTCGCTGCGCTTGCCGCCGGCGTGGCCGGTGTGCAGGTCGTTCTCCTGCGAGTCGCTCAGCCCGTCACGGCTGTCCGAGCCGACGATCAGCCAGTTGGTGCCCTTCCCGGCCGCGGGTCTGCCGGGGTAGTCGGTCAGCACGTTCTCGTGGTTGAGCTTGGAGTCCGCCCAGAACCACGTCCCGACGGTGGTCACCATCAGGGCGACGACCAGCGCGAGGACCGTCACCTTGATCTTGCGGCGACGCGGCCACCGGGAGCGGGCGGCGGACGGCTGCGCGCCGCCCGGGCCTATCGGCCCGCCGGACCCGCCCGGACGCTGCGGCGGCACCCCGCCCGGCCGCGGCGGCTCGGCCCCCTGGCCCTGCGCCGGGCCCTGGCCCTGGCCGGAGGGCGCACCGTACCCGGACGGCGGCCCGTACGACGGCGGCGGGCCGTACCCGGCCGGCTGCGCCGGACGCTGCGGCGCGGCCGCCCCCGGGCCGCGCGGGTTCAGCGAGGCCGGCAGCGGCGGCTCGGCCGCTCCGCCACCCTGCCCCTGCGGGCCGTTCCCGTTGCCGTACGGGGTCCCGCCACCGCCGCCCGGGCGGCCCTCCTGCCACGTGTTCATGTGGGAGAGGATGCCCGAACCCGGGGCGGTGGACTCCCCCGGGGGGCCCGACCAGGCCTCTTGTAGCCGATTTGATGCAGATCCCGGATCGTCCCGGCGTATGTTCACCAGCTGGAACGAACCTTGACCGGTTCGGACGCTGCGTGTTTGCATGAGTGGCATGGAGCAGCGATGGACCCTCACGCGTCGGCGGCACGTCGACCTTCAGCGTGTGTCCTGTTCGCTGTGTCGTGGCTGACCGCTCGCCACCGTTCAACCCTCTCGCAACCCTCTGATCCCGCCACCGTGCGCCCTCGGCCCTGAGTCGTCGACGGGCCGGTGCGCGGTCCCGCTTCCCACCCGGTGCCACCCCACGGCGCCGCCCTGCCCCGAGGTGAACTCCATGGCCGTCGTCCTGTCCGTCTCCGGTTCCCCGTCCCGCACCTCCCGCACCACCCGGCTGCTCCGGCACGTCGACGCCCGCCTCGCCGGCCGCGGCCACGAGGTGGTCCCGTTCGAGGTGCGCAGCCTGCCCGCCGAGGCCCTGCTGGCCGGCGACACGTCCCGTCCCGAGATAGCCGCCGCGCTCGAACTCTTCGCCGCCGCGGACGGCGTGGTGATCGGCACGCCGGTCTACAAGGCCGCCTACTCGGGCCTGCTGAAGACCCTGCTGGACGTTCTGCCGCAGTACGCGCTGGCCGGCAAGGCCGTCCTGCCGCTCGCCACCGGCGGCTCCACCGCGCACGTCCTCGCGGTGGACTACGCGCTGCGCCCGGTGCTCAGCTCGATGGGCGCCGGCCACATCACCCAGGGCTGGTTCGTGCTGGACCGCCACATCACCGTCCGCGAGGACGGCACCACCGCGATCGAACGCGAGACGGACGTGCTGCTCACACCGGTGGTGGACGGCTTCGCGCGGGCGCTGGAGCAGCGGGTGGAGCCCGCACTCACCCACTGACGCACCGTCACCGGCGCCGCCCGCCGGGGCCGGACCCTGAGCCGGGAGGCGGGGACCCCTAGGGGGAGGGGCCCCGCTTCCCGTACATCTGAGGTTGGGCGGCTTCCTCCCGGCGGATGACGAGACGTTCCCCGAGAACTCCTAACGTGGTCCTTATCCCCACCCGGTACCGGAAACGGCACCACCGAGGTGGGGCTAACCCCCGGTCGCACACACCCCCTGCCACCATGTCCGCGGACATCCGGCACGGGACAGACTCGGGGGCAACGGGCGGGCACACATCTTTAGGAGAACCCAGTGACGACGGCAGCAGCGGCCGTGTACGACCCCCAGATTCCCGGCGGAGCGTCCGCCGTCGCCGCGTCCGCGCGGCAGGTGACCAAGGCGTACGGAGCCGGGGAGACCCGGGTCACCGCACTGGACTCGGTCGACGTGGACATCCAGCGCGGCAGGTTCACCGCGATCATGGGCCCCTCGGGCTCCGGCAAGTCGACCCTGATGCACTGCCTGGCCGGGCTGGACACCGTCTCGGAGGGCCGGATCTGGATCGGCGACACCGAGATCACCGGCCTGAAGGACAAGCAGCTGACCAAGCTGCGCCGGGACAAGATCGGCTTCATCTTCCAGGCCTTCAACCTGCTCCCGACGCTCAACGCGCTGGAGAACATCACGCTGCCGATGGACATCGCCGGCCGCAAGCCGGACGCCGCCTGGCTCGACCAGGTCGTGCAGACCGTCGGCCTGGCCGACCGCCTCAAGCACCGGCCGACCCAGCTCTCCGGCGGCCAGCAGCAGCGCGTCGCGGTCGCCCGCGCACTGGCGGCCCGCCCCGAGATCATCTTCGGTGACGAGCCCACCGGGAACCTCGACTCCCGCTCCGGTTCCGAGGTGCTGACCTTCCTCCGCCGCTCGGTCGACGAGCTCGGCCAGACCATCGTCATGGTCACCCACGACCCGGTCGCCGCCGGCTACGCGGACCGCGTGCTCTTCCTCGCCGACGGCGTGATCGTCGACGAGATGCACGCCCCGACCGCCGACTCCGTCCTCGAACGCATGCGCCGCTTCGACGGCAAGCGCACCAGCTGAGCCCGGGGGATACGGACCGATGCTTCTCAAGACCTCACTACGGAGTTTCCTCGCCCACAAGGGGCGCATGATCCTCTCGCTCATCGCCGTCGTCCTGTCGGTGGCCTTCGTCTCCGGCACGCTCGTCTTCTCCAACACCGCCACCAGCACCTTCGACCGGCTGTTCGCCTCGACCGCCTCCGACATCTCCGTCCAACCGCCGAAGAGCCAGTTCGGCGCGGACGACGAGGACCAGCGCGGCAGGGCGTCGACCGTCCCGGTCGACACCCTGCAGAAGATCACTGCCACGCCCGGCGTGAAGCAGGCGGTCGGCCAGGTCTTCGTCCAGAACGCCGTCCTGGTCAATCCGACCACCAACAAGACGGTCGGCCCGACGACCGGTGCCCCCACCCTCACGGGCAACTGGGCGGACACCCCGCGCAACTCGGTCGAGATCACCTCCGGCCACGTGCCGCAGGGCGCCGACCAGATCGTGCTGGACGCCGACACCGCCAAGAAGGCGGGTCTGGGCCTTGGCAGCTCCCTGCGGGTCATCACCACCGACGGCAAGCACGACTTCACCATCGCCGGGATCGCCACCTTCAAGACCACCAACCCGGGTGCCGCGCTGGCCTTCATGGACACCGCGACGGCGCAGAAGGTGCTGCTCGGCGAGACCGCCTACACCTCGGTCGAGGCGTACGGCGACGGCACCCGGACGAATGAGCAGCTCAAGGCCGATGCGCTGGGCACGCTGGGCGGCAGCTACCAGGTGAAGACCGCGGCCGAGCAGAAGGAGGAGAACAACAAGGACGTCGGCTCCTTCCTCGGCTTCATGAAGAACGCCATGCTCGGCTTCGCCTTCGTCTCGGGCGGGGTCGGTCTGTTCCTGATCGTCAACACCTTCTCGATGCTGGTCACCCAGCGCACCCGGGAGATCGGGCTGCTGCGCGCCGTCGGCGGCAGTCGCAGTCAGGTCAACCGCTCGGTGCTGGTGGAGGCGCTGATCCTGGGTGTGCTCGGCTCGACGATCGGCATCGGGGCGGGCGTCGGCCTGGCCGCCGGCCTGATCCAGCTGATGAAGGCCGTCGGCATGAACCTCAGCGCCGCCGACCTGCAGATCACCGCCGAGGTGCCGATCTACGGCTACGGACTCGGCGTGATCGTCACTCTGGCGGCGGCCTGGTTCCCGGCCCGCCGGGCCAGCAAGATCACCCCGATCGCGGCCCTGAACGACCACGGCACTCCGACCGAGGGCCGCTCCAACATCGTCCGTACGATCATCGGCCTGGTGCTGACCGTCGCCGGCGGTGGCCTGCTGGTGCTCGCGGCCCAGGCCGAGAAGGCGGCCACCGGCGGCCAGTACCTGGGCCTGGGCGTGCTGAACACGCTGGTCGGAGTGATCGTCCTCGGCCCGCTGCTGGCCACGACCGTGGTCCGGGTGCTCGGCGCCCTGCTGCCGATGCTGTTCGGTCCGTCCGGCAAGCTCGCCCAGCGCAACGCGATGCGCAACCCCCGCCGCACCGGCGCCACGGCCGGCGCCCTGATGATCGGTCTGGCGCTGGTGATCGGCGCCTCGGTCTTCACCTCGTCGGCGATCAAGTCCACCAACGACCAGATCGACACCTCGGTCGGCGCGGACTACATCATCTCGGGCGGCCGGACCGGCCTCAGCGCCGAGATGGTCGACGCCGCGAAGAGCACCCCCGGCCTGGATCACGTCACCCGGCAGAAGTTCCTGCCGGCCCGCTTCACCACACCGGACGGCAAGACCAAGGAGGACGGCGTCTCGGCGGTCACCGCCGCCTTCACCGACGATTTCCGCCTCCCGGTCAAGTCCGGTGAGCCGAACTCCGTCAAGCAGGGCTCGCTCGCCGTCGGCGAGGACTACGCCAAGGACCACGGCCTCAAGGTCGGCGACCGGATCACCGTCGACTACGGCAAGGGCCGCACCCAGTCCCTGCCCGTCGGTGTCATCATGACCAAGGGCAACTCGCTCTTCGACGGTGCCACCTTCGCAAACCTCGACACCGTCGCGCAGGCCGTGCCCGCCGCCGACCAGCCGCTCGACGCCGTCATCTTCGGCAAGGCCGCGCCCGGCGCGGACGTCGCCAAGACCCTGACTGCGCTGGAGGACTCCCTCAAGGACTACCCGCAGCTCACCGTCAAGGACCAGGCCGGCTACAAGGACCTCGTCCAGGGGCAGGTCAACACCCTGCTCTACATGATCTACGGCCTGCTCGGCCTGGCGATCATCGTCGCGGTGCTCGGTGTGGTCAACACCCTCGCCCTGTCGGTGGTCGAGCGGACCAGGGAGATCGGACTGCTGCGGGCGATCGGGCTCTCCCGCCGCCAGCTGCGCCGGATGATCCGCCTGGAGTCGGTGGTGATCGCCGTGTTCGGTGCCGTCCTCGGCACCGGCCTCGGGCTCGCCTGGGGCATCACCTCGCAGAAGGTGCTGGCCAGCAACGGCCTGGCCACCCTGGCCGTCCCGGCCGGGACGATCGTCGCCATCCTGCTCGCCTCGGTCCTGGTCGGTCTGATCGCGGCCCTCGTCCCGGCCTTCCGGGCCGGTCGGATGAACGTCCTGGCGGCCATCGCCACAGACTGACCCGTTGTCAAAAAGGGGCCGGGTGCGACGCACCCGGCCCCTTCGCGTGCTCCGGCCCGCATCGCCGTCCGCCCGACCCCTTCGCCGGGACCGCCCGGCCCGCCTGAGAGCATCGACGCATGCCCAGTCCCGACATGAGCGACCCGGGCCTGCCCGGCCCGGGCGGGCCGTCCCCGGCCCTGCCGGCCGCGCCGCCGCTCACCTCCGCCGCCGCCGCCCGCTGGCGGGCCGCCCGGACCTCCTGGCCACCGGAGCGGCGACGACTGGACAGCCGCCTGCTGGCGCTGGTGCCCGTCGCCTTCATCGTGCTGGCCACCGCGCTGGAACCGGTCGCGAGCGCCTGCACCGCGGCGCAGCCCTGCGTGCAGTCCTGGTCGAGCGCCCTCGCGACCTTCTCGGTGTTCGCGGAGGTGGTCCTGCTGCTGGCCCGGCCGCGCGGGCTGGCGCTCGTCCCGGTCGCGGTGGCGGCCGGGCTCTGGTACCTGCCCGGCGGCCTGGAGAACGAGGTCTGCCGCTGGACGGCGCTGGCCTGCCAGGGGTTCCTGGCCCTCGTCCTGATCGGCGCGGAGCTGGGCCGGCGGCGGGCCCGGCACCAGCTGGACGTCCTGATGGGCACCCCCGAGCCCTACCCCTGGACGCTGGCCGGCGTGCCGTCCCCGGTGCCGCCGCCGGCCCGCCGCGGCGGGCGGCGCCTGCTGGGCCGGCTGCTGGTCGCGGCCGGTGTGCTGCTGGCGCTGACCGGGCTGGTGCGCCAGGCGCAGAGCGACCACCGGGCGGACGGCGCGGCGCGTGTCCCGGGCACCGTGCTCTCCGTCGACGAGCCGTCCGGCACGGCCCGGATCGGCTACCGGCTGCCGGCCGGGGACGCGGCCCGGGCGGAGGCGGCCGCGGGCGACGCCGGGCGGTCCGCGGGCGGCCGGCCGGACCGCGAGTTCGAGGCGGACGTCCTGTGGAGCCCGCTGCCCGTGGCCGGCGAGGCGGTGCCGCTGCTGGTCGACGGCGAGGACTGGGTGAGGATCGAGGGCCAGCCCTACGACCCGACCGACCTCGCCTTCGCCGGAGCGCTGCCGGCGCTGCTGGGCGCCCTGCTGCTGGGCTCGGCGAGCCGCTGGGTGCGGATCCGGCGGGGCCTGGGGGAGCCGTGCGCGCCGGCCCTCGCGGTACTCGTCCAGCCGGACGGCAAGGGCAGTCTGCTGGTCGGGCCGGTGGACGGCGACGGCACGGGGGAGGGCCGGCCGCTGTGGCGGCTGCGGGCCGCCGAGTCGTACGCGTGGAGCGAGCGCCGCGGCTGGCGCGAGGACGAGCCACGCGACGGCGGGGACGACGAGGACGGCGAGAAGTACGACGAGTACGAGGAGGAGTACCCGCAGGAGCCGGGGGAGCAGGTGCCGGCCGCGCTGCCGGAGCACGCCGCCGCCGTCTTCGAGGCCGTCAACCGTCCCGTGCCCGCGGTGCTCTACCGGGGGCCCGACGGGCCCTACGCGCAGCTGCTGGTCCGGCCCGGGATGGCGCCGGACGGGCCGGAGCCCGGCTGGCTGGCCGTGGTCTGCCGGGAGGGCGTGCTGGCGCCGCGGCGCGGCCCGCGCCACCGGCACTACCTGGAGGACGAGCTGGCCGTCCCCGCGCTGGCGGCGCGGACGATCGCGGCCGCCCCGGCGGACGGGCCGCCGCTGCCCGCGCAGCGCTGGGAGATGCCGCTGGCCCTGCGGCTGGCGGCCGGGCCGCTGGTGGCCCTGGCGATGGCCGCACTGGTGGACCTGCTGGGCTCGCGCTCCTGGGGCACCGGGCTGGTGCACCCGCTGCTCGCCGGCATACCCGTCTTCCTGGCCGCCGCCGGCGCGCTGACCTGGCAGGCGGCGATCGACGGGCGCGGGGTCGCGGTGGTCTCCGGGATGACCCGCCGGTTCGTCCCGTGGGACCAGGTCAACGCGGCGGCCGTGCACCGGCACCGGCTCGCCGTCCAGCTCACCGACGGCCGGGAGCTGCGGATCGGCAGCCGGCCGGCCCGGCTGCTCAGCCGCCACCTCGGCGGCCCGTACGACCCGGAGGCGGTCGCCACGGCCATCGCCACCGCGGCCCACCGGCCGGCCCGCCGTCCGGGCGCGGCCCTGCGCGAGCGGCTGGTCAGCCCGCAGCTGCTGGTGAACAGGGCGGCGCTGACCGGGTACATCGTGTTCGTGATCGCCCGGTTCGCGTTCTGAGCGGCTGAGCGGCTGCCCGGCTGAGCGACTGCCCGGCCGTCCGGCTGCCCGGTCGGGCGGCTGTCCGGCGCTGCCGCAGGTCGCCGCGGGCGAAGGCGCCCCCGGAGGCTCAGGGGCAGGTGATCTCGGCGGCCGTGGCGGCGCCGCCTGCGGCGGAGGGCGCTGCGGCTGCGGCTGCGGGGGCGGTGGCGGCCGGCGTGGCCGCGGCGGGAGCCGCGGCTCCGGGCCCGGGGGGAGCGGCCACGCCCTGGTAGTCGCTGCCCGCCACCACCTGAAGAGTCCCGCCCAGCCCCGGGACGGCGACCAGCTCCGCGCCCGGCAGCGCGGCCGCCAGGGTGCGTGCCGACTCGTCCCAGCGCGGGTCGTGGCGGACGACCGTCCGGGCCGCCGTCTCACCGGCCGACGCGTTGGCCGGGGCGCCGGTGGTGGCGAAGCCGGCCCGGCGCAGGTCGGCGTCCACCCGCGCGCCGAGCCCGGCGACCCCGGCGCCGTTGAGCACCTGGACGTGCACCTGTTCGGGCGGAACGGCGGGCGCGGGGGCGGCCGGCGGAGCGGCGCCGGCGGGGGCCGGGGCCGCCGCGGCGGACGGCGGTGCGGCGGGGGCGGCCACCAGCGGCCGCCCGGCCCGGACGGCGTCGAACAGGGCCTTGGCGCCCGCCTGGTCCCAGAGCACGGTCGATCCCCAGCCCGGCACCTGGTGGTCCAGGACGCCCAGCGGGACGGTCGCGAAGTCGGTGTTCCCGGCGGACAGCCCCCGCAGCCGGGTGGCCAGCGTGACCAGCTCGCCGACGTCGAGGTCCTTGTCGGCCTTGACGGAGCCGAGCACGCCGTCCGTCAGCCGGGCCAGCTTCACCGGGTTGAGGAGGGTCCCCGAATCGGTCGCCCGGTGCAGCAGCTGCGCC
This sequence comes from Kitasatospora herbaricolor, assembly GCF_030813695.1. Taxonomy (NCBI): domain Bacteria; kingdom Bacillati; phylum Actinomycetota; class Actinomycetes; order Kitasatosporales; family Streptomycetaceae; genus Kitasatospora; species Kitasatospora herbaricolor. The sequence continues at coordinate 3,614,697 of NZ_JAUSVA010000002.1, read as the reverse complement.
ATGAACCGGTGCTGCCGGTGCATCCGCCCGAGGTCCGCGCTGCCGTCCACGTACCGGGCCCGGACGTACTTGAGCGCGCCCGCGCCGTCCAGGGTGGTGGTCCCGGCCGGCAGGTCCAGGCCGGAGTAGTCGTCCTTGAGCGGCTTGGAGGTGCAGACCGGCACCCCGCCGAGGGCGTCCACGGTGGAGACGAAGCTGACGAAGTCGAGCTGCAGGTAGTGGTCGATCCGCAGGCCGGTGTTCTGCTCGACCGTCCGCACGGCCAGCTGCGCGCCACCCATCCCGTACGCCGCGTTGATCTTGCCCTTGCCGGCCGGGACCTCCTTGTGGGTGCTCTGGTCCTGGTGCGCGGGGATGTCCACGTAGGAGTCGCGCGGAAGGCTGATCACGCTGGCGCGGCCGCCGTCCCCGGCCAGCTGGACGATCATCATGGTGTCCGTGCAGTGGCAGGACTTCCCGCCCGCGTGCAGGACGTTCTTGAGCGTCTCCTCCGGGATGCCCTCCCGGTCGTCGGTGCCGACCACCAGGAAGGTGGTGGCGCCGTCGTCGGCCGGGCGGGCCCGGTCGCCGCTGAAGGCGTCCACCCGCTCCACGGCGGAGCCGAGCCCGTTCAGCACCGCCCAGCCGCCGCAGGAGGTGGCCAGCACGGCCAACGCGGCGCCGCCGGCCAGCCGCCGGGTCCAGCGGCGGTGCGGCACGGGCGAGGCGGGGTACGGGGACGAGGGCATCCTCCCGATGGTATGCGTGCGTGCGGCCGCGTCCGGTGAGGGCACGCCGGGCTCGCCGGGGCGGGCAGGCACCTGCCGGAACCCCGGATCTCGGGCGGGGTTCGCAGGAGTGCCAGGACCGGGACGAGACTGGGACCCACCTGCACCGGTACGGTTGGCCTCGATGAACACCAAGGCTGCTGAGGAGCTGCCGGCGGTCTCCGTGATCATGCCGGTGCTCAACGAGGAACGACACCTTCGCACCGCTGTCCGGCACATCCTGGAACAGGACTACGCCGGCCCGATGGAGGTGGTGATCGCCCTCGGTCCGTCGAGCGACCGGACCGACGAGATCGCCGCCGAACTCGTCGCGGAGGACTCCCGGGTCCGTACGGTGCGCAATCCCACCGGACGCACCCCGGCGGGGCTGAACGCCGCGATCCGCGGGTCCAGCCACCCGATAGTGGTACGGGTCGACGGTCACGGGCTGCTCACGCCCGGATACATCACCACGGCGGTGCGGCTGCTGGGCGAGATGGAGGCCGCCAACGTGGGCGGCATCATGTTCGCCGAGGGTGAGACGGAGTGGGAGAAGGCGGTCGCCGCGGCCATGACGTCCAAGATCGGCGTCGGCAACGCGGCGTTCCACACCGGCGGCCTGGCCGGCCCGGCCGACACCGTCTACCTGGGCGTCTTCCGGCGCGAGGTGCTGGAGCGGCTCGGCGGCTACAACGAGGAGTTCGTCCGCGCCCAGGACTGGGAGCTGAACTACCGCATCCGCCAGGACGGCGGCCTGATCTGGTTCACCCCGCAACTGCGGGTCACCTACCGCCCGCGACCGTCCGTCCGGGCGCTGGCCAAGCAGTACAAGGACTACGGCCGCTGGCGCCGGGTCGTCACGCGCTACCACCGGGGCTCGGTCAACCTGCGGTACCTGGCCCCGCCGGCCGCCTTCCTGGCGGTGGTGCTGGGCCTCGCGCTGAGCGCCGTCCACCCCGCCTTCCTGGCGCTGCCGGCCGGCTACCTGCTCGGCATCCTCGGCGGAGCGGTGACCGAGGGCCGCGGCCTCTCCTTCAAGGCCCGCGCGCAGCTGCCGGTGGCCTTCGCCACCATGCACCTCAGCTGGGGCTTCGGCTTCCTCACCTCGCCCCGGTCCCTGGCCCGCAAGGTCATCGGGAGCCGCCCGCCGGCCAGTACGGCGACGACGGTCCGGCCGGCCGAGACGGGCTGAGGCCCGGCCGTCCGGGTTGTTGCAGGGCCGCTGAAGGGCCACCGACGGTCGCTGCGGGGTCCTTGAAGGGCCACCGAGGCCCCTCCCGGTCCGTTCCCGGGCCGGGACGCCTCAGCGGACGAAGGTGCCGAACCTGGCGCCGCCCGAGCAGGCGGTCTCGTCGCCGGTGTGCACCGAGGCGTCGCCGGGCACGGCGGTCGGCACCGGGGCCGGCCCCGCCCCTGCGCCCGGGGCGCCGGCCCGGTAGTCGGCGCCGAGGGTGACCAGGACGCTCCGGCCGCCGCCCTCGGCGGCCACGGCGGACTCCGGCAGGCCGAGCGCCCGGGCGACGGCCTCGGCGGCGCCCTTGCGGTCGGCCTGGCCGTACCGCACGGTGCTGGCGGCGACCGGCTGAGGTGTGTTGCGGCCGAGGGCGGCCGGGTAGCCGAGCCCGGTGAGGGTCTTCTGCGCCGAGGTGGCCAGTCCCGGGGTGCCGACACCGTTGACCACGGTCACGGGGACCGTGGACGGAGCGGCGGGCGGTGCGGCGGGCGGTGCCGAACCGACGGGCGCGCCGGGGGCCGGTGCGGTGGCGGCGGCTGCGCCGGCGGCCGGTTCCGGTGCCTGGTCGGGGCCGCCGGTGAGCGACTTGTCGGCGCGGATCAGGGCGAACAGCTGGTCGGCGGCCGGCTGCGCCAGGCGGTCCTTCTGCCGCAGGTCCCGGTCGGGGTCGTCGGCGGTGTACTCGACCGGCGGCTGGGCGAAGGCGACCTCGGCCGGCTTGATGTTCTTCAGCTCGGAGGCCAGCCCGACCAGCTTGGTGGTGCCGGCTATCGCGTCGTCCACGGTGATCGACCGGGCGGCGGCCTCGATCACCGGGAAGGCCTTGGTCGGGTCGAGCAGGGTGCCCCGGTCGGTCAGCTTGCGCAGCAGCGAGGAGAGGAAGTCCCGCTGCATCGAGAACCGGCCGACCGCGGTGCCGTCCTGCACGGCGTGCCGGGTCCGGACGAACTGCAGGCCCTGCTCGCCGCTCAGGTGGCTGCGGCCGGCGGGCAGGTCGAGGTGCGAGTCGCCGTCCTTGATCGGCCGGCAGAGGGTGACGTCCACGCCGTCGACGGCGTCCGTGAGGTCCTTGACGCCCTGGAAGTTGACCACCGCGAAGTGGTCGATCTTCAGGTTGGTGACGGACTGCACGGTGTCCTGCACGCAGCCGGGGCCGCCGCGGCCCATGGCCTCGTTGAGCGGGCGGTGCTTCACGGCCGGGGCGGTCAGGCCGCTCTGCGGGTCCTTGCAGGCGGGCAGGTCGATCAGGGTGTCCCGGGGGAGGTCGAGGGCGACGGCCGAGCGACGGTCCGGGTAGACGTGCAGCACGATGTTGACGTCGTTGTTGCCCCGGCCGACGTTCTGCCGGTCGCCGTAGGCGCCGCCCAGGTCCTTCCGGCTGTCGGTGCCGATGATCAGGATGTTCATCGCCGTCCGGCCGTGCTCGTCGGCGGCGCCGCCCGGCGGCGGCGCGTTGCCGGCGCCGAGCGGCGCGTGCTGGATGTTGGCGTCCAGGTGCCGGATGTAGAGGTAGGCGCCGGCGCAGCCGCCGACCAGGGTGAGACCGGTGACCAGGGCGACCGGCCGGAGCCAGCGGCGGCGCGCGGGGCGTTCGGCGGCGGGCCTGCGGCGGTGGCCCGGCCTGGCCGGTGCGTGTACTGCCATGGCGGTGCGCCACCCCTCGCGACCGTGGCCCCTGATGGGCCGTCCGGAGGGGAACCTACCGGAGGTCACGACAGATGATCGGATGTGTTACATAGTCAGAACAATTCCCGGAGGGCTACTTCGCGCAGAGGCCGGCGTCGTCCGCCTCGACCCGCTGCAGGTCCTTGGGGGCCTCAGCGGGTACCGCGGCCGCCGCGGTGGCGGCCGTAACGTCCTTGCCGAGCAGCACGACCAGCGGGTCCTTCGCCCCGGCCCCCGGCTCCTCCTTGAGCGCCGTCGCCGGCAGGCCGAGGGCGGTGGCCAGCGCGGCCGCCTGGCCGGCCCGGGCGGCCGGGTAGCCGATCGAGCTGGCCGACGTCGCGCCGGCGTTGGCGGCGGTGGCGGCCCTGGTGAAGCCCGCGGCCCGCAGCCGGTCGACGGCCTGCTGCGCCTGCCCGGGCGTCCCGGTGCCGTTGCGCACGGTGACCGGAACGGTCTTCGGGTCCACCACCGGTGCGGCGCTCGCCGAGGGCGTCGGGGCGGCGGCCGGGCCGGTGGCCGGGGGCGCGGCCGGGCCCTGCGCGGCCGGGGCGTCCGTCAGCGAGCGGTCGCCGGCCACCATGGAGAACAACTGGCCGGCGTCCGGCTGCTTGAGCGCCAGCCGGTTCTTGTCCTGCGGGTCGTCCAGCACCGGCACGGTGGCGAAGGTGATGTGCTTGGTGTCCACCTTGCTCACGTCCAGCGCGAGGTTCTTCAGGTGGTCGACGGTGTTCAGCCCCGAGTCGACCGTCAGCGCCTTGGTGGCGGCGTTCGCCAGGTTCCACAGCTTGGCCGGGCTGGTCAGGGTGTCACCGCTCTTGACCGCGCGGATCATCGAACTCAGGAACTGCTGCTGCAGCGGGATGCGGGTCAGGTCACCGCCGAGGCCCACGGCGTGCCGGGTGCGGACGAAGGCCAGTGCCTCGTCGCCCTGCACCAGGTGCTTGCCCTTGGTCATCCGCAGGTGGGAATCCGGGTCGTTGATGTCCTTGGCGGCGCAGACCTCCACACCGCCGACGGCGGTGGAGAGCGTCTTCACCGCGTCGAAGTTGACCATGACGAAGTGGTCGATCCGAATGCCCGTCAGCTTTTCGACGGTTTTCCAACTGCAACCGGGATCGCGGCCGTCCTGCCCGAGACTCGTGTTGAACATCGCCCGGGCCTCGCCGGGAATCCGCTTGTCGCCGCTCTGGCAATCGGGGATCTGCACCATCAGGTCGCGCGGGATGCTCATCACGGTCGCGTTGCTGCGGTCCTTCGCGATGTGGAACAGCAGCGTGGTGTCGGCGTGCCCGGCACTGCCCGCGTCGCCGTACGAACTCCCGAGGCCCTCGCGGCTGTCGGTGCCCAGCACCAGGATGTTCATCGCGTCGCCGGCCGGCTGGGGGCGCTCGGCCTCGTCGCCCAGCTGGACCTTGACGGCGGTGATGTTGTTGTTGAAGTGCTCGTACAGGTACAGCGCGCCGCCGCAGCCGGCCACCAGGACGAGCGCGGCGGCCCCGGCCGTCCACTTCAGCGCCCGGCGCCGGCGGCTCCGGGCCGTGCCGGCCCCGCGGCGGCGGGCGGCCCGCCCGCCCGGCGGCGGGGCGTCCGGGAGCGGCCCGGCGGGCGCGGCGCGCGGTCCGGGCACCCGCGGGGCCAGGTCGAGCCGGTACTGACCGGTGTCCGGGTCCAGCACCCACCGGTCCGCGGGGTCGACCTCCTGCGGGGTTCCCTGCACGACTGTCTCCCTCCCCGGGCGCGGTGGACGGCACGTGGTTCGTGGCCGACCCGGACACCCTAGACGAGCCCGGCGGGGGGTTTGAACAGACTGTGATCTCTGCCATGCCCTTTATTACGGGCATTCACGGACAAAGCCCTGAACATTCCGTCCGGCCGCTGCCCGCGACTTCAGGAATTGGACTCTTTCGGGGATTTCCGCCCGCCGGGCTGACGAACTCCTGGCGGGACCGTTCCGGTACGGAACGTGGTCAGTGCATGACGCAGCCGTCCGCGTCCGCCGTCCTGCCCTCGAAGACGGGCGGGGCGCTCGGGCTCGGGCCCGGTGAGGCGACCGACCCGAAGGCCGCCCGGTCGGGCGGGCCGCCGGCGGCCTGGGCGCCCGGCGAGGCCCCGGCGTCAGAGCCCGGCGGCCGGACGGTGAGCAGCCGGTCCTCGCGCAGCTCGGTGAAGAGCTGGGCGGTCTGCGGCTGCACGAACTCGTCGCGGTCCGGATCGGGCCGGTAGGGGCGGCGCGGCGCGGTCAGGAAGACCACGTTCGCGGGTTGCATCGAGCGCAGGTCCCAGGTCAGGTCGTACAGCGCCCCGAGCGAGGACAGGCCCTCGTCGGCCTCGACCGACGAGGTGGCCGCGTCCAGCACCGGCCAGAGCCTGGCCGGGTTCAGCAGCACCCCCTGCGACTGGACCTTGCGGATCAGCGAGGCCAGGAACTGCTGCTGACGCCCCATCCGCTGGGTGTCGCTGCCGTCCCCCAGGCTCTCGCGCGCCCGTACGTACCCGAGGGCCTGCTCGCCCCGCAGGGTCTGCCGACCGGCCGGCAGGTCGAGCTTGGCGTCCTTGTCGTGGATCGCCTGCGGGACGCAGACCTCCACCCCGCCCACCGCGTCGACCATCGCCTTGAAGCCGGTGAAGTCCAGGATCATGTGGTGGTCGATCCGGATGCCGCTGAGCTGCTCCACGGCGCGGATCGAGCAGGCCGGCCCGCCGGTCTCGAAGGCCGCGTTGAACTGGACCAGCCGGGTGCCGGTCCGGGTGCCGTCCGGCAGCTCGCAGGACGGGACGGTCACCATCACGTCGCGCGGGATGCTGACCGCCGTCGCGTGCCGGCGGTCGGCCGCGATGTGCAGCAGGATCGTGGTGTCGGAGCGCCGGCCGCCGGCCGAGCCGTACGCGGCGTTGGCGCCCGTCCGGTCGTCGCTGCCGATCAGCAGGATGTTCTCGGCGCCCCGGGCGCCGGCCGTGCGGCTCGGACGCTCGGCCTCCAGCTTGGCCAGCAGCCGCTGGGTCGCGGTGTCCGTCCTGATGTTGCCGTCGAGCTTGCGGTACGCGATCCACACCAGGGCGCCGCAGGCGAGCAGGACGAAGGCGAGGGCGCCGGCGATGATCAGCAGCCATCGCCGGCGCCCTCGGCCGGGCTTCCTCTGTCCGGGTGCAGTCGGGGAGTCCTGGGTGTGCTCGTCCTCGGCCATGGCAGGGATGCCTACCCGCCGGCCCGGGGGCGCCGGGTCACCCCAGGCGCAGAGTCACCCGTTCGGAGTCGGTCCGCTTCTCCCACTGATCGGCCGTCAGCGACCCGGAGTTGCGGCACAGCACCACCGAGGCGCCGACCGCCAGCGGGGCCAGCAGGCCGGCCTCCAGGCCGGACCAGTCCTCGTAGCTCAGGGTGGAGAGCACCCGGTCGCCGGGGCCGATGCCGAGCCGGGCCGCGCCCTCGCGGGCCAGCTGGACGGTCTGCTCGCCGGTGAGCTTCAGCGGCAGGCCGTCCACCGTGGTCTCCAGTGCGGGGGCGTCCGGCGGCACGGGGGAGTACGGCGCGAAGCGGTCGCCCTGACCGGGGACCTCGGCGGCGTAGTCCAGGAACCCGTCCGGCCGCTGCGGGAAGCGGCCGCCGAGCGGGCGCAGCGCCAGGGCCACCCGTTCGCCGGTGCAGGCCTGGGCGGCCTCCAGGCCGTCCGGGCCGCTGACCACCAGGTCGGCGTCGGCGGGGTCGCCGCCGGGGGCGGCCGTCACCCCGACCGACCAGCAGGCCAGCAGCCAGACGGCGCTCTGCCAGTGGGCGGGGAGGAGGAGCGCGGCGCGGTCGTCGGGCCCGGCGTTCAGCTCGTCCTGGAGCAGGTTGGCGGTCTTGGCGACCCAGTTGTCGAAGGTCCGGGCGGAGAGTTCGACTCTCTCGCCGGTCGCGTCGTCGTAGAAGGTGACCAGCGGGAGTGAGGGATCCGCAGCGGGAGTGCCACCTCGCAGATATGCGTGCAGCAGCTCGACAGGGGTGCGGGCATCGGCAGCGAAAGGCGCAGTCATGGTGCGCCCCAGCCTACGGCCTAGGGGGGCGCCACCGGGAGGGGTGACGGGCCCCCCGGGAGGCGGCGTCGCGTCAGGAACCGGTGCCCGGCCCGGCCCGGGGCGCCCTCCGGCGGATGTGATCTTGGGCACCCGGTCGCCCCGGGGCGTGCCGGGCGGGCGGACCGGCGGCGCGAAGGCCGCCGTGGACGGCGCGCGTCCGCTCCGCGCGCCGAGGAACGCCGCTCGACGCCGCCGCTCGACGCTCGACGCCGCCGCCGCTCGACGCCGCCGCGGGCAGCCGCCCGCCCGCGCGCTCCTCCCGCGCCCGGTGTCCGGCACCCCTCCGGCCGGGACCGCCGGGACGGCACCCCTCCGGCCGGGACCGCCGGGACGGCTCAGCCGACCGGGCCGGGGGTGCGGGCGGCCAGCGCCCGCAGCTCCGCGGTCAGCGCCGCCGCCAGATCGGGGCGCCCGCCGAAGCGGGCCGGGGTCTGCTGCAGCAGGGCGATCCGCCAGCCGGCGCCCCGGTTCACGGCGATCACCGTGTGCAGCGCGTTGAGCGCCGGATCGATGTCCTCCGCCTCCGGCGGCACCAGGCCCGCCACCGCGTCCAGCAGCGCCGCCCCGGGGGCCAGCGGGCGGACCCTGCGCACCCTCGCCACGTACTCCGCCGGCTCGCGCTCGGCGAGGATCCGGCCGAACTCGGCGGCGATGGCGGACCTCCCCACGTACCGGCTCCCGTCCGGGCCGATGGCCTCGCCGTCGCCGGCGAAAGGGCCCGCGAAGGCCGATCCGTCGCCCGTGTTCCAGCCGTCCAGCATCCGGTGGTAGAGCCCGCGGACGGCGCTCTCGTCGGCGTGGGACAGCTCCGGCAGCCGCGTATCGTTCATAGGTCCATGGTCGGCGAAGGTGACCCGGCGGGACAGCGGAGCGGGGGCCGGCGGACGGCCCGGCACACGGGAGGCGGCTGCGGTGACGGAGGAGGCGGTACGGCGCTGGCGGCCCGGATTCCCGGTCGACCCGGTCCGCGCCCTGCTGCCGCTGCGCCGCGGCCCGGCCGACCCCTCGTACCGCCGGACCGGCGACGGCGCCGTCTGGCGGGCCTCCCGCACCCCGGCCGGGATCGGCACCCTACGGGTGCTCGGCCGCCCGACGGCCGGCGAGGTCGAGGCGCGGGCCTGGGGGCCCGGCGCCGGGTGGCTGCTGGAACAGCTGCCCGCGCTGCTCGGCGCGGAGGACGACCCCGCCGCCCTGGTGCTGCCCCCGGGGCCGCTGCGCGACGCCCAGCGCCGGCTCGCCGGGGCCAGGCTGGGCCGGACCGGGCTGGTGATGGAGTCGCTCGTCCCGGCGGTCCTGGAGCAGAAGGTCACCACCGACGAGGCCTACCGCGCCTGGCGGGTCCTGCTGCGCGACTTCGGGACCCCGGCCCCCGGGCCGGCCGAGGGCATGCGGGTGCCGCTGTCCGCCCGCGAGTGGGCGATGCTGCCCAGCTGGGAGTGGCACCGGGCCGGCGTCGACCCGAAGCGCTCCGCCACCGTGGTGCGGGCGGCCCGGCTGGCACCCCGGCTGGAGGAGGCCTCCGGCCTGGCCCACCAGGAGGCCTTCGCCCGGCTGACCTCGGTGCCCGGCATCGGGGTCTGGACGGCCGCCGAGACCCTGCAGCGCAGCAACGGCGACCCGGACGCCGTCTCGGTCGGCGACTTCCACCTGCCCAACCTGGTCGGCTGGGCGCTGGCCGGCCGCCCGCGCAGCGACGACACCCAGATGCTGGCGCTGCTGGAGCCCTACCGCCCGCAGCGCCACCGGGTCTGCCGGCTGCTGCTGGCCACCGCCGGCCACGCCCCGCGCTACGGCCCGCGGCTGGCGCCGAACGACCACCGGGGCCGGTGAGGCGGCCGCACCGACCCCGGGGCCCCCGCTCGCCGGCGGGCCCGCCCGGGGTCAGCGCACGGTGACGAAGGCGTCCGCGCTGCGGGCCGGCCGCTCGCGCGGGGCCTCGGCGGGGCGGCCGACGGCGACGGCGCCCATCGGGTCCCAGTCGGGGGGGAGGTCGAGGACGGCCCGGACGGTGTCCCGGCAGAACATGGTGGACGAGACCCAGGCCGAGCCGTAGCCCTCGCCGGTGAGGGTGACCAGCAGGTTCTCCACCGCGGCGCCGATCGCGACGGTGAACATCTCTCGTTCGGCGGCGGCCCGGCGCCGGTCCGGGTAGGCGTGCGAGCCGTCCATCACCAGGCAGGGCACCACCAGGTAGGGCGCGTCGCGCAGGACGTTGCCGCGGGCGGTGCGGCGGGCGATCCTCGCGTCGTCCCAGCCGTCGAGTTCGCGCAGGTCCTGCTGCCAGGCGGCGAGCATCGCGTCCAGCAGCCGGGTGCGGACCTCGGGGCTCTCCAGCAGGACGAAGCGCCAGGGCGTGGTGTGGTGCGGGGCGGGCGCGGTGACGGCGGCGGCCACCGCCCGGCGGACGGCCGCCGGGTCGACCGGCTCGGCGGTGAAGGAGCGGATGGTGCGCCGCAGGGTGACGGCCTGGCGCAGCGCCTCGGAGGTGCCCAGCCGGAACATGTCGTCGGCGGCCGCCCGGACCATCGGGCGGGCACCCGCGCCGTCCTCGGCGGTGACCAGGCCGGCCAGGCCCCGGACGACGGCGACCGGCGTCCCGGTGGCCTTGCCCTTGACCAGGTCGCCGGCGGCGGCGAGCTCGTCGGCGGTGGCGGTGACGGTCAGTGCCAGCTCGTTGCCGTGGCTGTCGGTGCGGCCCCGGTGGTCCTCCAGGACGGGCAGGCCGGCGGCCCCGATCGCGACGTCGGTCAGGCCGTTGCGCCAGGGCCGGCCGAAGGTGTCGGTGACGACGACGGCGAGCCGGCGGCCGGTCAGCTGCTGGAGCCGGGCGCGCAGGGCGCGGGCGGAGGCGTCCGGGTCCTCGGGGAGCAGCAGCACCGTGCCGGGCGCGGTGTTGGAGGCGTCCACGCCGGCGGCGGCCATCACCAGGCCGTTGCGGTTCTCGACGATCCGGGCGGGGCCGCGCCGGGCCACCACCCGGACGGTCTCGGCGTCGATGGCGGCCTCGCGGTCGGCGGCGCGCAGCAGCCGGCCCTCCGCCTTGCTGACGATCTTGGAGGTGACGAGCAGGATGTCGCCGTCCTCGAAGTCACCGGCCTTGGCGATCAGTTCGGCGAGGTCGGAGTCCGTGTCGATCTCCGGCAGGCCGGTGACGGGCAGGACGTGCAGGCTCACCGGCGCACCGACTCGGCCAGCGCCAGCGCCTCGCGGGCCATCGCCGCCGTCGCCCCGGTGTCGGTCATCAGCAGCGGGACGGCCCGGCAGCTGATGCCGGCCGCCTCGACGGCGGCCACCGATCCGGCGTCGGCGGTGTCGACCAGCCAGCCGTCGATCAGGCCCTCGGCGGCCCGGGCGCCGTAGTGCAGCGCCACCGCGTCGGCGGTCGCCTCGACGCCGACGGCCGCGAGCACCTTGTCGGCCATGCCACGCACCGGGGCCCCGCCGATGATCGGGGAGAGCCCGACGACCGGGGCGGACGCCGCGCGGACGGCCTCCCGGATCCCGGGCACGGCCAGCACGGTGCCGATGCTCACGACCGGGTTGGACGGCGGGAAGAGGATCACGTCGGCGGCCGCGAGGGCCTCCAGCACACCGGGCGCGGGCTTCGCGGTGTCGGCGCCCACCGGGACGATCGCCTCGGCGGCGACGGCGGCGTGCAGCCGCACCCAGTACTCCTGGAAGTGCACCACCCGCGGGCCCTGCTCGTCGGTGATCCGGACGTGCGTCTCCACCCGGTCGTCGCTCATCGGCAGCAGCCGCACGCCGGGCTGCCAGCGGTCGCAGAGCGCCTCGGTGACGGCGCTCAGCGGGTAGCCGGCGCCGAGCATCTGGGTGCGGACGATGTGGGTGGCGAAGTCACGGTCGCCGAGCCCGAACCACTCGGGCCCGACGCCGTACGCCTTCATCTCGTTCTTGATCGACCAGGTCTCGTCGGCGCGTCCCCAGCCCTGTTCCTCGTGGATGCCACCGCCGAGGGTGTACATCACGGTGTCCAGGTCCGGGCAGACCTTCAGCCCGAAGAGGTGGATGTCGTCGCCGGTGTTGCCGATGACGGTGATCTCGTCCGCGGGGGAAACGATCTCCTTGAGGCCGCGCAGGAAGCGCGCTCCGCCGATTCCGCCTGCCAGTGCCACGATGCGCATGCGCCCATCCTGCCAGGCGGACGGGGCGTCAGTGGGCCCCGGCCGGGTCCGCGCTCTGCTGCGCGGGCTGCTTCACCGGCTGCGTCTCGGGGACGACGGGCGCGCCGTACTGGTGCATCTCGGTCAGACCGGGCGAGTAGAGGTGGATGCTGACGGCGGGTTCGAGCGAGGCGTTGACCACCTCGTGCAGGTAGCCGGAGGAGAACACCCGCTGCCCGCCCGGGCGCAGGGTGCGCGCGCCCTCGCCGGCGTGCGTGAGCGAGCGCTCGACGAGCTCGCCGCCGACCACGCTCATCACGCCGGAGGAGTCGCCGTGGTCGTGGAAGCCGCTGCTCTGGCCGGGCAGCCAGCTGAGCAGCCAGACCTCGTAGCCCGGGCCGGTCTCCAGCCGGGCGTACCAGCGGGTCAGCGCGTCGTAGCGGACCAGCGGCTCCCAGCGGGCCCGGTCGGCGGCGATCTCGCGGACGAGCTGCGCGTACCCGGCGACGGTGGTGGGGTGCTGGGGCAGGTCGGTGCGGGCCAGGTGCGGGAAGGCCAGCGGGTCGCCGGCGATGGAGACGTCGCTCAGGCCGTCGGCCCAGGGGCGGACGGGCTCGGCGGCGGGGGAGGGGAGGAGGGCGGCGAGGGAGGCCCCGGGTCGGCGGGCGTGCTTGTTGCGGTCGCGGTTCCGCTTGCGGATGCGGTTCATTCGCATGGGATCGTCCTCGGAATGCGGCTGGTTCGAACGGGGATCAGCCGGTTCCGCGGGGGTCCTGGGGCGGGAGCGCGCGGGCGGCCTCTGTGGTCCTGGGCGGCGCGCGGTGGGACGCGAGCGCCTAGATACAGCAGGAACAGAGGCGACAACAGTGGGAAGAGTTCGCGGCACGGCGGAGCTCGGCCTGGCGGCTCCGGGGGGCGGCGGACTCTGACATGGGAGCAAGCAGACCGCAAGAGGGGTGCGTGTGTCAACCTGCGGGACCGGACATTGGGTGGGCATAGCCCATGAACCACCGAATGGGGTGATAAATCACCCTCTATGTTTCGATGTGAAGATCGCCGGGAAGGCAGCCCGATGACCGGTTCGGACGGGTACCCGCACCCGGAGCCGGTCCCCCGGAACCCTTGCCGGCCGACGGACGTCCCTCCCCGTGAGGGATGGTCAAGATCGAGGCTGCCCCTGGTGACCGGGGCCCAGCGGGTCGACGGTTGCGGATGGTTCGGCGGCATCCGGGCGACATGTTCCCTATGTCCGGATATGTACACTATTCGTAACGGCTTGGTGCCGGGGAGTGAATCCTGGACCCAATACCAGAGCTCGGCTTGACTGGGCCAGAGTGACGCAACTGTAATTTCACTCGTGTCGTTCAGCCGCACTCAGCAGCGGCAACACGGGGACGCCAAGAGGGGCAGAGGAGGCGCGCCACATGAGCGAGCTCTTTGAGCTGTTGATCGGTGAGGGCATCGAGGAGGAAGAGGAGGAGTTCGGTTGGCAGGAGCGCGCTCTGTGCGCGCAGACCGACCCCGAGTCCTTCTTCCCGGAGAAGGGCGGCTCCACCAGGGAGGCCAAGAAGGTCTGCCTCGCCTGCGAGGTCCGCTCCGAGTGCCTGGAGTACGCCCTCGCCAACGACGAGCGGTTCGGGATCTGGGGTGGTCTCTCCGAGCGCGAGCGCCGGCGGCTCAAGAAGAGCGCGGTCTGAGCCGACCCGGCCCCGGACCCGGCGGCGTCCACCGCCTCCAGCGGCCCGCCGACCACCACGACAGTTGCGCCGGCGCCCCACCACATGGTGGGGCGCTCCTGCGTTCCCGGCCCCCTTTGCACGGACACCGCTGACACCGGCGCCGGCGAGAGCCGTTAGTGTGGTGCGCCATCCGGGTGCCTCTGCTCCCGGCCCGCGCACCGCCGCCCGCCCCGGCCGTCGAACGGCTCGCCCGGACCGGTACCGCGCACCACCTGCCGTGCACCGGCTGCATCCACCGGCTGCATCCACTGAAAAACTGGGGCCAGCGCACTCGATGACTGTCTACAGCCACCAGAGCGGCTTCTCAGCTGCCAGGCCGCCCGCGTACCCGCGCCACCTGGTCACCGCCGTGATCGTCTCCCACGACGGCGCCCGCTGGCTGCCGCAGGCCCTGGCCGGCCTGCTCGGCCAGGACCGTCAGGTGCAGCGCATCCTCGCCGTCGACACCGGCTCCACCGACGCCTCCCCGCAGCTGCTCGCCGACACCCTCGGCGACTGGCTCCCGGAGAGCGGCCCGCTGATCCTCGGCCGCCGGGCCGGCTTCGGCACCGCCGTCGCCGACGCGGTGTTCAACAGCCCGCCGCTGCGCCCCGAGGACCTTCCCTACAGCCTGGACCCCTCCGGCTACGACCCCGTCACCGGCGGCTGGGACGACTTCGGCGACCCGCTCGGCACCGAGGACGAACTCGGCCGCGGCGGCCCCCGGGAGACCCAGCCGGTCGAGTGGCTCTGGCTCCTGCACGACGACTGCGAACCGCAGACCGACGCCCTGCGCCGGCTCCTCCAGGTCGCCGACTCCACCCCCACCGCCGCCGTCGTCGGCCCCAAGCTGCGCAGCTGGTACGACCGCCGCCAGCTGCTGGAGGTCGGCGTCAGCATCGCCCGCTCCGGCCGCCGCTGGACCGGCCTCGACCGCCGCGAGCAGGACCAGGGCCAGCACGACCAGGTCCGGCCCGTCCTCGCCGTCTCCACCGCCGGGATGCTGGTGCGGCGCGACGTCTTCGAGGACCTCGGGGGCTTCGACAAGGCGCTCCCGCTGATGCGCGACGACACCGACTTCTGCTGGCGCGTCAACGCCGCCGGCCACCGGGTGGTGATCGCCCCCGACGCCGTCCTGCGGCACGCCGAGGCCGCCAGCCGCGAGCGCCGGGCCATCGACTGCGCGTCCGCCCACCCGCACCGGGTCGACAAGGCCGGCGCCGTCTACACGCTGCTGGCCAACTCCAAGGGCCTGCTGCTGCCCTACGTCCTGCTCCGGCTCGTCCTCGGCACCCTGCTGCGGGTCTTCGCCAACCTGGTCGGCAAGGACCCCAAGCAGGCCTTCGACGAGATCGCCGGCCTGGGTCACGAGCTGATCCGGCTGCCCCGGCTCCTGCTCGCCCGCAAACGCCGGGCCAGGACCAGGGCCGCCGAACCCGGCGACGACCGCACGCTGTTCCCCGCCCCCGGCGCCACCGCCCGGCTCGCCGTCGAGGGCGCGATCAGCTCCCTCGGCATCGGCGGCGCCGACGACTCCGGCGCGGGCCGGCACGGCTCGGTCGAGGCCGGCCCCGGCGACGAGGACTCCGAGGACCTGGTCGTCGAGCAGTTCGCCCTGATCAAGAAGCTCGCCCGGCGCCCCGCGCCGGTGCTCTTCGCCGGACTGCTGCTCTTCGCCCTCGCCGCCTGCCGCCCGCTGTTCGGCAGCGGCTACCTGCTCGGCGGCGCCCTGCTGCCCGCCGCCGACGGCGCGTCAGGCCTCTGGGGCATGTACGCCGGCTCCTGGCACCCCGTCGGCACCGGCTCCACCGCCACCGCCCCGCCCTACCTCGGCGTCCTGTCGGTGCTCTCCTGGCTGCTGTTCGACCACGCCGACCTCGCACTGACCCTGCTGGTCGTGCTGGCCGTCCCGCTCGCCGCCGTCAGCGCCTACCTGGTCTCCCGACCGCTGCTGGACTCCAAGCTCGTGCGCGCCTGGGCCAGCGCCACCTACGCCCTGCTGCCCGCCGCCACCGGCGCGCTCGCCCAGGGCCGGATCGGCACCGCCGTCCTCGCCGTGCTCCTCCCGCCGCTGGCCCGCGCCGCGGCCATCACCGTCGGCCTCGGCATCCGCGCGGAGACCGCCGCCAAGGGCGCCCGCCCCGGCTGGCGCAGCGCCTGGATGACCGTCCTGCTGCTCACCCTCGCCACCGCCTTCGTGCCGCTGGCCTGGGCCCTGGCCGTCCCGCTCGGCCTGGCCGCGCTCGCCACCGCGGTGGCCCGCGGCGGCGCCTTCGGCTCCGGCCTGGACGCGCTGCGGCTGCTCGGCCTGCGGGTGCTGGTCATCCTCGGGATGCCGGTGCTGGTGCTCGCGCCCTGGTCGCTGCACGTCCTCGCGCACCCCTCGCGGCTGCTGCTGGAGGCCGGGCTGCCCGGCCCGAACGGCCACGCCGCGACGCCGCTGGGCCTCGTCCTGGCCAACCCCGGCGGCTCCGGCGTCCCGCCGGTCTGGCTGTCGGCCGGCGTGGTGATCGCGGCGCTCGCCGCGCTGCTGCGCGCCGACCGCCGCCGGGCCGTGCTCGCCGCCTGGGGCGCCGCCGCCGCCGGCATGGTCTTCGCCGTCGCGGTGGCCGGCAGCGCCGTCACCCCCGCCTCCGGCGGCGCGGCGGTGCCCGCCTGGGCCGGACCGGCCACCCTGCTCACCGGGCTCGCGCTGCTGGCCGCCGCGGCGATCGGCGCGGACGGCGCCAACGCCCGGGTCGCCGGCATCGCCTTCGGCTGGCGCCAGCCGGTCGCCGCGCTGGTGGTCGCCGCCGCCGCGCTGGCCCCGCTCGGCACCGGCCTCTGGTGGGCCGTCACCGGCGCCGACGGGCCGCTGCGGCGGGTCGCCGCGGCCGCCCAGGTGCCCGCCTTCATCGCGGAGGAGGCCGGTACCACCGACCGCTCCCGCACCCTGGTGGTGACCGGTGACGCCGACGCCGCCGCCGTGCGGTTCGCGCTGGTCCGCGGCGCGGGCCTGAGCCTCGGCCAGGCCGAGGGGACGGTCGCGGCGGGCTCGCCCACCGGCAACGGCCTGAACACCGTGGTCGGCAACCTGCTCGCCGGCTCCGGCGCCGACCAGGCGAGCGCACTGGCCGGCTACGGCATCGCGTACGTCCTGGTCGAGGACCCGATGATCGCCAAGGCCAGGGAGGTGCTGGACGCCACCCCCGGTCTGACCAAGGTCAGCCAGGACGCGGGCACCGCGCTCTGGCAGGTCGGCGGTGTCCCCGCGACCCGCGCCGTGATCACCGCGCCCGGCACCGTCCCGGTGGCGGTCCCCTCCGGCGAGCGCGACATCGCCACCACCGTGCCGTCCGGCCCCGAGGGCCGGGTGCTGCGGCTCGCCGAGCAGGCCGACCCCGGCTGGACGGCCACCGTGGACGGCAGCTCGCTGGAGCCGGTCACCGTGGACGGCTGGGCCCAGGGGTTCAAGCTCCCGGCCGGCGGCGGCAAGCTGTCCGTCACCCGCGAGTCGAGCCTGGCGCACACCGGCTGGATCTGGGCGCAGCTGCTGATCGGCCTGACCGTCCTGGTGCTCGCCCTGCCCGGGCGCCGCAACCACAACGACGACGACCTCCCCGAGGAGGTGGTGGCCGCCGCCGCGCTGGCCGCCGCCGCCCAGGCGCAGGCACCCGCCCCCGGCAGCCGCCGGGCCCGCCGGATGGCCGAGCGCGGCGAGGGGGGCGACGGGGCCGGGGACGACACCGGCGTGTACGAGGGCGGTGCCGGCATCCCGGCGCAGCCCGCCGGCGCGCCCGAGCCGTTGCGCGCCGCCGAGGTCGCGGCCCAGCAGGGCGGCGATCCTTACACCGACGCCTACGCCGACCCCTACCAGGAGCAGGCGTACCAGCAGGCCGACCCGTACAGCTGGGACCCGTCCCAGTCCGCCGGGCCCGGCCGGCAGGGCGGCGGCTACTCGTACGACCAGCAGCAGCCGGCCGCCGCGCCCTACGGGGGGCAGGACGGCTACCAGCAGCAGCCCTACCAGCAGGGCGGCTACGACCAGTACCAGCAGCAGTACGGCTACGACCCCTACCAGCAGCAGCCGGGCGACCAGCAGCAGCCCTGGGTGCCGGGCCAGCCGCAGGGCGATCCCTACTACGACCCCAACGACCCGGACAACCGGGACCACCAGGGCCGCCCCTACCCGCACCACAACGGATCGGGGAGCTGACCCGCGATGAAGAAGCCCACCTTCAAGACCTCTTCCGCCAAGACCCCTTCGGCCAAGGCCTCCCCGGCGCCCGCCGGCGGCCCGGACGCGCCGGACGGCGCGGTGCCCGCCCCGGCGGACGGCGCAGCCGGCGTCACCCGCACCACGCAGTCGCTGCTGGCGGCCGCCGTGGTGCTGGCCGCGGTGTTCGGCATCGCCGAACTGCGCCCGCCGGCCGTCGCCGAGGGCGCGGCCGCCTCCGCGAGCAGCGCGCAGGTCGAGCGCACCGCGCTGGTCTGCCCGCAGCCCCTGCAGGGCCTGACCGGCACCACCACGCTGACCGCCTTCACCCCGCCGGGGGCCACCGCCGCCGGCGGCAACGGCTTCGCGGCCGACCTCGTTCCGCCGCCGGCCGCGCCGACGGCCGCCCCGTCCGCGTCCGCCCCGGCGACCCCGGCCGCTGCCCCGGCCGCGCCGGCCGCCGCCCCGGTCACCGACGCACCCCCGGCCGACGCCCGGCTGGCGCTCGCCAAGCCCGGCGTCCCGGTGGCGGCCCCGGCCGCCAACGGCGACACCGCGCCCGGCAGTTCCGCCACCGCGACCGGCGGGTACGCCCCCGGCTTCACGGTCGGCCAGACCACCACCGTCACCGACCAGCGCGGGCTGGGCCTGTCCGGCGTCACCTGCGGCGTGGCCGGCACCGGCTTCTGGTTCGCCGGCGCCAGCACCCTCGACGGCCGGACCGACTACGTCAGCCTCACCAACCCCGGTTCGGTCGCGGCGGTGGTCGACCTCAAGCTGTACGGCGACAAGGGCAAGATCGACAACGAGGCGGCCACCGGCCTGACCCTCGCCCCGGGCGCCTCGCAGTCCGTGCTGCTCTCGACCCTGAGCAAGGGGCCGGTCGCCGACCTCGCGGTGCAGGTGGTCGCCCGCAGCGGCCGGGTCGGTGCCGCCCTGCACGCCGCCGACGGCAGCAAGGGCGCGGACTGGGTGCCGGTCTCGGCGGCCCCCGCGCCCGTCCAGGTGCTGCCTGGCCTGCCCGCCGACACCGCCTCGGCCCGCCTGGTGGTGGCCGCCCCCGGTGACGACGACGCCGACCTGAAGATCGAGCTCTCGGGCAAGAACGGCTGGTTCACCCCGGCCGGCAACGAGTCGATCCACGTCAAGGCCGGCATGGTGGCCGCCGTCGACCTCGGCAGGGTCACCCGGGACGAGGTCGCCTCGCTGCGGGTGTCGCCCAGCGACGAGAAGCACCCCACCCCGGTGGTGGCCGGACTGCGGGTGGACCGCGCGGACAAGGGCAAGTCGGACGCCGCCTGGCTGGCCGGAGCGGTGCCGGTCGGCAAGCGGGCCACCGTCGCCGACAACCGGTCCAAGGCCGGCACGCTCTACCTGACCTCGACCGGCGAGGCCGCGACCGTCCGGGTCACCTCCTCGGCGGGCAGCGGCGGCGGCACCCCCGCGACCCAGGACGTGCAGATCCCGGCGGGCGGGACGGTCGGCCTGCCGGCCCCCGAGCCGGCGGGGCTGAACGGCACCTTCGCGATCACCCTGGAGACGGTCTCCGGCGGCCCGGTGGTCGCGGCCCGGATGCTCGCGCTGCCGCTCAAGGACGTGCCGATGTTCACCATCCAGTCCTTCGCCGACGACCGCAGCACGGTGAGCGTGCCGCGGGCCGCCCAGGACCCGGGCCTGCTGGTCCGCTGACGTCTCCGGCGGACGGACCTGGTGGGGCCGCCCGGCCGGGCGGCCCCACCCGCGTCACCCGGGCGCTTGCGCCCGCCCGGGCCGACGGGTCATTCCTCGTCGTAGCGGGGGTCGATGGCGTCCGGCGACATCCCCAGCAGGTCCGCGACCTGCTCGATCAGGATCTCGTGCACCAGCGCCGCCCGGTCCTCGCGCGACTTCGCCCGGATCTCCACCGGCCGCCGGTAGACCACGATGCGGCTCTTGCGCCCCTGCTTGGCCGGCTGCAGCCGCCCGAGCGGCACCCCGCCCTCCGGGTCCGCCTCGCCCTGCCCGGGCTGCGGCACCTCCTGGACGGCGAACTCCACGTCGATCAGCTGCGGCCAGCGCCGCTCCAGCCGCTCCACCGACTCGCGCACGTAGTCGTCGAAGAGTTCGGATCGGGTCAGCGAGATCGGCACCTGAGGCGGCGCCAGCGGGCCGCGCAGGCCCCGGCCGTGCCGGTCGCGGTGCCGGGGCCGGCGCGCGGGGCCCGGTGATGACTGAGGTGCGGAGCTCTCCATATCACCGTCGAGCGTAGTCCTTGCACGCTCCGAAGTGGACCACCTCGGCGGCAACTCACCGCCGCGCCCGCCACGACACGTGGTACTCGCCGGGGGCGGGTCTTCGCTCCCCGGCGGCGAGTGCGGTACCGTCCACCCTCGTGAGCTCTGTACGTCGTTGTTCGCGGACCGCGTGCGGCCGACCGGCCGTCGCGACGCTGACGTACGTCTACGCGGACTCCACGGCCGTCCTCGGCCCGCTCGCCACCTACGCCGAGCCGCACTGCTACGACCTGTGCGCCGAGCACGCCGAGCGCCTCACCGCCCCACGCGGCTGGGACGTCGTCCGCCTCGCCGCCGAGGCCGGCCCGCTCCGCCGCAGCAGCGACGACCTGGAAGCCCTCGCCAACGCCGTCCGCGAGGCCGCCCGCCCGCAGGAGCGCACGCCCCGTCAGGGCCGCGGCCCCGAGGGCGATCCCACCGAGGCCGGCCGCCGCGGCCACCTGCGGGTGCTCCGCTCGCCCGAGAACTGACCGCCGGCCCTACCCCGCCCGCTCCGGCCGGAAACCTCCCGGCCACCGTGTCCCGGTACGCTGCCCTGACCCAGTACCCGCTACCCGCGGCGACCGGACGTATCGTGACCAGGGGCCGAGCGGCCCGCAGACCGGAAAACTCAGGGTGGAGCCGTAGTGCGTGACCTCAAGCAGCTCGTGAAGGCGTACGACGTCCGTGGCGTCGTGCCGGACCAGTGGGACGAGAGCCTGGCACGCGCCTTCGGTGCCGCATTCGTCCGGGTCACCGAGGCGGCCGCGATCGTCGTCGGCCACGACATGCGCCCCTCGTCCCCGTCGCTGAGCCGCGCCTTCGCCGAGGGCGCGGCCGCCTACGGCGCCGACGTCGTCGAGATCGGCCTCTGCTCCACCGACCAGCTGTACTACGCCAGCGGCAAGCTCGACCTGCCCGGCGCGATGTTCACCGCCAGCCACAACCCGGCCGAGTACAACGGCATCAAGCTGTGCCGCGCGGGCGCCGCCCCGGTCGGCCAGGACACCGGGCTGACCGAGATCCGCGAGCTGGTCGAGTCCTGGACGGCCGAGGACGACACCGTCACCGTCCCCGCCGTCGACGTCAAGCCCGGCGCCCTCTCCACCCAGGACAGCCTGCGCGGCTACGCCGACCACCTGCTCGGCCTGGTCGACCTCACCGCCGTCCGCCCGCTCAAGGTCGTGGTGGACGCTGGCAACGGCATGGGCGGCCACACCGTCCCCACCGTCTTCGACGGCCTGCCGCTGGACCTCGTGCCGATGTACTTCGAGCTCGACGGCACCTTCCCCAACCACGAGGCCAACCCGCTCGACCCGAAGAACCTGGTCGACCTGCAGGCCAAGGTCCGGGAGACCGGCGCCGACATCGGCCTGGCCTTCGACGGCGACGCCGACCGCTGCTTCGTCATCGACGAGCGCGGGGAGCCCGTCTCGCCGTCCGCGATCACCGCCCTGGTCGCGGCCCGCGAGATCGCCCGCGCCCGGGCGGCCGGCGAGGAGAAACCGACGATCATCCACAACCTCATCACCTCCTGGACCGTCCCCGAGGTGGTCCGCGAGCTCGGCGCCGAGCCCGTCCGGACCCGGGTCGGCCACTCGTTCATCAAGCAGGAGATGGCCGTCACCGACGCCGTCTTCGGCGGCGAGCACTCCGCGCACTACTACTTCCGCGACTTCTGGCGCGCCGACACCGGCATGCTGGCCGCCCTGCACGTGCTGGCCGCGCTCGGCGGGCAGGACGGCACCCTCTCCGCGCTGACCGCCGAGTACGACCGCTACGCCGCCTCCGGCGAGATCAACAGCACCGTCGCCGACCAGGCCGACCGGGTCGCCGCCGTCCGCGCCGCCTACAGCGAGCTGCCGGGCACCACCGTCGACGAGCTCGACGGCCTCACCGTGGCCGGCCCGGACTGGTGGTTCAACCTGCGCGCCTCCAACACCGAGCCGCTGCTGCGCCTGAACGCCGAGGCCAAGGACGCGGCCAAGATGGCCGAGGTCCGCGACGCCGTGCTGGCCATCGTCCGGGCCTGACCGGGACCCGTGGGGCGTCCGGCACCGGGCGCCCCCGGTCCTCCGGCGGCCTGACACCGCGACGGCTGACACCGTCACGGCCTGGCCCCGGCTCTGACCTCCCAGGTGCCCCGGCCGGTAGGGTTGCTACCGGCCGGGGCACCGCTCTGCCGCCCCTCCCCGCGAGATCTGGAGCCTGACGCCCAATGAAGCTGGAACCCTTCCTGCTGGAGATCCTGGTCTGCCCCGAGTGCCGGGCCCCGCTCACCGAGGGCGGCACCGAGGAGCAGCCCGAGCTGCTCTGCACCGGCGACAGCTGCGGCCTGGCCTACCCCGTCCGGGACGGCATCCCGGTCCTGCTGGTCGACGAGGCCCGCCGCCCGGCCTGAGGCCGGCCCGCAGGCCCTCATCCGGAGATCCGGGCGCCCCGCGCCCGACACCGGGCCGCCCCACCCCGTCGGTAGCACCACGTCCTCGGCCGGAGGCCAGCGCATGCTCGACGACACCCTGCTCGACGACCCGGACGCCCTCCGGCGAGCCGACCGCGACCACGCGCTGCTCGCCCTCGCCGGGGCCGGCGCCCGGGTGCGCACCGCCCTGCGGCTCGCCGACGCCGCCGGGGTCGCCGCGCTGCGGCCCGACGGCCGGCCGCGCGGCGTCCTGGTCGCCGGCCACGGCAGCGCCCTGCTGGCCGGCGAGATCGTGGCGGCCCTGGCCGGCACCGCCTGCCTGGTCACCGGCCTGCCCCCGGCCGACGCCGGGTCGCTCGCCCGCGAGGACCGCCGCCTGCGGGTGCCCGCCTTCGCCGCCGGGATGACCTGGCAACTCCCCGGCTGGGCCGGGCCGATGGACCTCCTGGTGATCGCCTCCGCCGACGGCGGCGAGCGCGGCCTGATCACGCTCGCCGAGCAGGCGTACGCGCGCGGGTGCTCGATCGTGGTGATCGCCCCCGAGGGCAGCGGCCTGGCCGACGCCGCCCTCCAGGTCCGCGCGCTGCCGCTGCCGTACGTCCGGCCGTCGCTGCCCGAGCAGGAGGACCCGGCCACCGGTCGGCCGACCGCCGAGCCGGACCTGCCCGCCGAGGACCCGGGCGCCCTCTGGGCCTTCCTCGCGCCGCTGCTCGCCCTCACCGAGAAGACCGGCATCACCCAGCTGCCACCCGGCTCGCTGCCGGCCACCGCCGACCGCCTGGACGAGAGCGCCGTGCGCTGCCGTCCGGACGCCGCCGCCTACACCAACCCGGCCAAGAGCCTGGCCGCCCGGCTCTCGGGCACCGTGCCGCTCCTCTGGGCGGAGGGGCCGCTGGCCGGCGCCGTGGCGGCCCGGTTCGCCGCGCTGCTCGCCGACCGGGCCGGCCGCCCGGCGCTCGCCGGGCTGCTGCCGCAGGCGCTGCTCGCCCACCGGGGTATGTTCGTCGGCCAGTTCGGCGGCGGCTCCGACCCGGACGACTTCTTCCGCGACCGGATCGACGAGCCGGACCCGCTGCTGCTCCAGGTCCTGCTGCTGCGCCACACCCCCGGCCGGTCCGGTGCGCCGGCGGAGCCGGGCGAGGGCGCCGACGACGAGGCCCCGTACGAGCAGCCCGCCGACGACGAGGCCCCGCGCGGCGTCGCCGTCTCGCGCGCCCACCGGCTGGCGGCCGCCCACGAGGTGCGGCTGACCGAGTACGCCAGCGGCCGCACCGACCCGCTGCACGCCCTGGCCGACCTGGTCGCGCTGACCGACTTCGCCGCCGTCTACCTGGGCCTGGCCGCCACCCGCGGCTGACCCGGCCGGGGCCGGCCCGCCCCGGCCGTCCGCCGCCCCCGGTGGCGCAGGCGCGGCCCGGCGTCCGCCCGGTGCGGCCCGAGGGGCGAACCAAAGCCCGGCCGCCGTACCCGGGCGGGATACCGTATGCGCTCGACAGCAGAGCAGCGCAGGCCGTAGCACCGGCCCCGTCGGAGGGAACGAACCCGAGCATGAGTACCGAAGGCGGGACCAAGGCACTGGTGGCGGCGCTGTCCGCGAACCTGGCGATCGCGGCGGCCAAGTTCACGGCCTTCGGCTTCACCGGCTCCTCCTCGATGCTCGCGGAGGGCGTCCACTCGGTGGCCGACTCCGGCAACCAGGTGCTGCTGCTGATCGGCGGTAAGCGGGCCCGTCGCGAGGCGGACGAGGAGCACCCCTTCGGCTACGGCCGCGAGCGCTACATCTACGCCTTCCTGGTCGCCATCGTGCTGTTCAGCGTCGGTGGCCTGTTCGCCGTCTACGAGGGCTACGAGAAGATCCACGACCCGCACGAGCTGCACGGCTGGTACTGGGCGGTCGGCGTCCTGGTCTTCGCCATCCTGATGGAGGGCTGGTCGTTCTGGACGGCCATCAAGGAGTCCGACAAGGCCAAGGGGAAGCTCGGCTGGGTCGAGTTCGTCCGCCGGGCCAAGGCGCCCGAGCTGCCGGTCGTCCTGCTGGAGGACACCGGCGCGCTGATCGGCCTGGTGCTCGCGCTGTTCGGCGTGTCCCTCACGGTGATCACCGGCAACGGCGTCTGGGACGGCATCGGCACCCTCTGCATCGGCATCCTGCTGGTGGTCATCGCGGTGGTGCTGGCGATGGAGACCAAGTCGCTGCTGCTCGGCGAGTCGGCCGACCGGGAGAGCGTGCAGCGGATCCGCGAGGCGCTGGTCGACCACGACTCCGTCACCCGGGTGATCCACATGCGCACCCTGCACCTCGGACCCGAGGAACTGCTGGTCGCCGCCAAGATCGGGGTCAACGCCGAGGACAGTGCCGCCCAGGTGGCCGAGGCGATCGACGCGGCCGAGGCCCGGGTCCGGCGCGCCGTCCCGATCGCCCGGGCGATCTACCTGGAGCCGGACGTCTACGACGCCGCCAAGGCCGCCGCCGGTGACGACCCGCTGGCCACGCCGGGCGGCCCGGGGCCGGACACCACCCACTGACCCACCGCCGGGCCGCCGCCGCACCCCCGCCGCCGCACCCCCGCCGCCGCACCCCCGCCACCGTCCGTCGGCGGCGCCCGTCAGCACCACCCGAACCGGCCCCCGCGGCCGGGTTCCCCGGCCGGATCCGGCCGTACGGAGCCCGGTCGCGGGGGCCGTCGGTGTAGATTCGTCACAGTGCCAAACGTCGCTGCTGATGGCGGTCGATCGGTCACGGCGGTCCAGCCGCCCTGTCCGGTCGAGGGAGAGAGGTCCTCCGACGGATTGTGCCGCGCAGCAGGTCCGGCCCGGCCGGTGCCTGTGGCGATGCCGCGCACCCGTGGCCCCGCCGTGCCGCGACGCACACCGGACCTTGGCCCGCATTCCCCCATCCACGCAGCGAGGAGCAGACGCATGTCGTCGAACACCACCGGTGACTTCAAGGTCGCCGACCTCTCCCTGGCGCCGTTCGGCCGCAAGGAGATCCAGCTGGCCGAGCACGAGATGCCCGGCCTGATGTCCATCCGCGCGGAGTACGCCGCCGCGCAGCCGCTGGCCGGCGCCCGGATCACCGGTTCGCTGCACATGACCGTGCAGACCGCCGTCCTGATCGAGACCCTCACGGCGCTCGGCGCCGAGGTCCGCTGGTGCTCCTGCAACATCTTCTCCACCCAGGACCACGCGGCCGCGGCCATCGCGGTCGGCCCCGAGGGCACCGTCGAGAACCCGGCCGGCGTCCCGGTCTTCGCCTGGAAGGGCGAGACCCTGGAGGACTACTGGTGGTGCACCGAGCAGGCGCTGACCTGGCCCGACGGCCAGACTCCCAACATGATCCTGGACGACGGCGGTGACGCCACCCTCCTGATCCACAAGGGAGTCGAGTTCGAGAAGGCCGGCTCCGCGCCGGACCCGTCGACCGCCGACAACGACGAGTTCCGGATCATCCTGGAGCTGCTCAACCGCACCCTCACCGAGTCGCCCAGCAAGTGGACCGAGGTCGCCGCCACCATCAAGGGCGTCACCGAGGAGACCACCACCGGCGTCCACCGCCTGTACGAGATGCACCGCGACGGCAAGCTGCTGTTCCCGGCCATCAACGTCAACGACGCCGTCACCAAGTCGAAGTTCGACAACAAGTACGGCTGCCGCCACTCGCTGATCGACGGCATCAACCGCGCCACCGACGTGCTCATCGGCGGCAAGGTCGCGGTCGTCTGCGGCTACGGCGACGTGGGCAAGGGCTGCGCCGAGTCGCTGCGCGGCCAGGGCGCCCGGGTGATCATCACCGAGATCGACCCGATCTGCGCCCTGCAGGCCGCGATGGACGGCTACCAGGTCACCACCCTGGACGAGGTCGTCCCGATCGCCGACATCTTCATCACCACCACGGGCAACAAGGACATCATCCTTGCCTCGCACATGGAGCAGATGAAGCACCAGGCGATCGTCGGCAACATCGGCCACTTCGACAACGAGCTGGACATGGCCGGCCTGGCCAAGCTCCCCGGCGTGGTGAAGACCGAGGTCAAGCCGCAGGTCCACGAGTGGCGCAAGGCCGACGGCCGCACCATCATCGTGCTCTCCGAGGGCCGCCTCATGAACCTGGGCAACGCGACCGGCCACCCGTCCTTCGTGATGTCCAACTCCTTCGCGAACCAGACCATCGCGCAGATCGAGCTCTTCACCAAGACCGCGCAGTACCCGGTCGGCGTGTACGTGCTGCCGAAGCACCTGGACGAGAAGGTCGCCCGCCTGCACCTGGACGCGCTGGGCGTCAAGCTCACCGTCCTGACGCAGGAGCAGGCCGACTACATCGGCGTCCCGGTCGAGGGCCCGTACAAGGCGGACCAGTACCGCTACTGATCGAGGCGGACCGGTACCCCTGCTGATCACGGCAGGCCGGTGCCCCCGCTGATCCCCGGGCCCCGACGTCCCGCCGCGCGGCCGCGGGCGTCGATCAGCCCCGACCCGTCCGGCCGGTGCCCCAGTGGGCGCCGGCCGGACGCGTTGGCGGGCGGTGCGTGGTGCGCGGCGGGCGGTGGTCCGTGGCCGGTGGGCGGCCCGCCGCGGCCCGCGACGTAGGCTTCGGTCCATGCCCAACGGCCGGTACTCGCTCCACACCTCCGCAACCCCTGGCCACGACCACGTCCTGCTCGGCGAGGAGCGGTTCAGCTGCGCCCCCGGCCCGGCCGGCTGGCGCTACGTCTCCAAGACCTACGGCCCCGACGGCAGCACCCTCGGGACCGTCGACCTCACCCTCGACTCGCGCTGCCGCCCGCTGCGGCTCGAAGTCCGCGCGGGCGGCTGGCAGGTGCGCGGCGGTGCGGTGGACGGCGTGGCCTGGGTCCGGACCGACGCCGCCGACCCCGCCGGCCGGCACGCGGTCGAGGGGCACGACCGGGCGCACGGCTTCGCCGGCCGCTCGCCCGCCTTCCTGGTCGCCACCGCGCGGATGCTGCGGCTGCGGGAGGGCGCGAGCACCCGGGTCCGGCTGGTCGGCTTCAGCGACCCGGTGCTGGCTCCGCGCACCTTCGACCAGGGCTGGCTGCTGGAGGGCACCGAGACGCACCCGACCGACTCCGGCCCGTTGCTGGTCGAGCGGTACCGGGTCAGCGACCTGGAGACGGGCGAGCAGCAGGTGGTCCACCTGGCCGGTGACGTGGTGCTGGCGGCCCCGGGCATCGAACTGGAGGAACTGGCCTCGCCGCCCAACGCGTGGCCGGCCGAGTTCACCGGCTGACGGGCCGACCGGGCGACGCGCTGCCCGCGGGCCGGGCGGGACCCGGAGGAGACCGGGCGGGACCAGGGCGGGAGCGGGGGAGCGCTCAGGCTGGCGGGGCGAAGCCGCTGTCCGTGGCCGGCCGGGAATCCGGGGCCGGCGCCGCCGGCTGCGGGGACGCGGTCACGGGTGCGGCCAGGGGTGCGGCCAGGGGTGCGGTCACGGGTGCGGTCACGGGTGCGCTCGGGGCCTGCTGGGCGGGGACGGCTGCCTGTCCGTACGGCGGCTGCCCGTACGGCGGAGGTGCGTACTGCGCGTACTGGGGTGCCGCCGGCTGCCCGGGCAGGGGCTGCGCGGCGTACGGCGGCGCGCCGTGGGGCTGGGGGGTGTGGTGCTGTGCGCCGTACGGCTGTCCTGCGAACGGGGGCGCGGGGAAGGGCTGTCCCGGGTAGGGCTGCCCGCCGGGGCCCGCACCCCAGGGGGACGGCTGCGCGGCGCCCGGACCGGTCGCCCGGGCCCACTCGCGGCGCTGCCGCTCGGCCAGCACCGCACCGAGATAGGCCGCCGGATGCACCCCGACGGGGGCCGGGTGCCCGGTGCTCGCGACGAGGTCGGCGGTCAGCCGGATGGCCATGGACTGCGCGATCTCCGGGTCCAGCTGCGTCAGCCGGCCCAGGAACTGCCGCACCGCGAGCCAGAGGCCCTCCGGGACGGCCGACAGGTCGAGCGCCACCAGCTCGCCGCCCAGCGCCTGCATCAGCTGCGGCGGCAGCGGCGGCAGGTTGACCCCGCCCCGGCCCGCCCCGGGCACCCGCTCACGTACCACCAGGGTGCCCGCGAAGACGTCACCGAGCCGGCGCCCGTCCTGGGACACCAGTGAGCAGACCACCGCCGGCACCCCGCTGAGCGAGACGATCTCGAAGAAGCCGATCAGGCCGCGCACCAGCGCGTGCCGGAACCGCACCGGACCGCCGTCCCGCCGTACCACCCGCAGGCCGAACGCCAGCTTGCCGAGCGAGCGTCCGCCGGACAGCGTCTCGATCATCACCGGCAGCCCGACCAGGAAGAACACCGTCATGGCGAGCATCGTCGCGACCGCGGCCGCCGTGTCGAGGTCCGGCGCGACGAAGGCGAGGACGAAGATCGCCAGCAGCAGGCCGCCGCACTGCACCAGCAGGTCGAGCGCGACCGCCAGCGCACGACTGGGGAGCTTCGCCGCCCGCAGGCCGAGGACGACCGCCTCACCCGTCACCAGGTCGCTCACAACACCCGTCCGTTCCACTGCGTCGCCGACGGGGACGAGGACCGTCCGAGCGGCCCGCGCAGACCGGCCCCCGAGATCCCTTGGTCTGACGCCCGCCAACATACGGGGAGCCGTGGCCGCCCGGGAAGTGCGATTCGCCGCCCCCTGCGGACGCCGGGCCGGCCTCTGGCAAGCTAGCCCCCGCCCGGCCTTCTTCACCGCAGCACCAGCACCGCCCGGGGGCGGGCCGTTCCGCGGCCCTCCCCGTCCCGGCCCGGGCTCGCGCCCCGCCCGTCATCCCCGTTCTCCGCCTCCTCCCGCCGAACCTGGAGCGTGCCGCATGGACCTGGACGTCTTCGTCACCACCCACCAGGGGGAGTGGGCCCGACTGGACGCCCTCAGCCGGTCCCGCCGGCTCACCGGGGAGCAGGCCGACGAACTGGTCACCCTCTACCAGCGGGCCACCGGGCACCTGGCCAAGGTCCAGGCCGCTGCGCCCGACCCCACCCTCGAAGGGCGGCTCACCACCCTGGTCGCGCGCGGCCGCGACGCCGTGACCGGCAGCCGGAGCAGCGGCTGGCGCGACGTCGGCCGCTACTTCGTGGTCAGCTTCCCCGCCACGCTCTACCGCTCGCGCCGCTGGTGGGTGCCGGTCGCCCTGGTGTCCCTGCTCGGTGCGGCCCTGGTCGCCTGGTGGGTGGCCAACCACCCCGAGGTCCGCGACAGCCTCGCCGCGCCCGCCCAGCTCCACGAGATGACGAAGCCCGGCGGCGCCTACGAGGCGTACTACTCGGACCGCCCCGCGAGCTCCTTCGCCGCGCAGGTCTGGACGAACAACGCCTGGATCGCCGCGCAGTGCCTGATGTACGGCATCTTCTTCGGCGTCCCGGTGCTCTGGGTGCTGGCCGGCAACGTCGTCAACCTGGGCCTCGGCATCGGCCTGATGGCCTCGGCCGGCCGGCTGGACCTCTTCCTCGGCCTGCTGCTGCCGCACGGCCTGCTGGAACTCACGGCCGTCTTCGTGGCCGCCGGCCTGGGCCTGCGGCTCGGCTGGACGATCATCGACCCCGGCCCCCGGGACCGCCGGACCGCCCTCGCCGAGGAGGGTCGGTCCATCATCGGCGCCGTCATCGGCCTGACGGTGGTGCTCTTCGTGAGCGGTCTCCTGGAAGCCTTCGTCACTCCTTCCGGGCTGCCGACCTGGGCACGCATCACCATCGGAGCCGTCGCCGAGGTGCTCTTCCTCGCCTATGCGCTGGTACTGGGCCGCAGGGCCGCGGCCGACGGCGAGTACGGCGACGTGGACGCGGCCGACCGGGCGGACCTGCAGCCCGTGGCCGCCTGAGGCGGATGTGCTGATCAGCCCTCTGACCTGCTAGTCTTCCTGCATCCCGCACGAACCGTTGACGTGGTCCATGGGGGCTAGTAGACTCAAACGGTTGCGTCGGACTGGACAAAGGTCGGGCGCGGGCGCTAGTGTCCACGACACCGCCAATTCGGGCCAGAATCCATTTACGGATGCCTGCTCGATTCGGTAAATCCCGGAACTGAGCACACCGAAACCTTTGATAGGCTTCGGAGCGAAGTTGAAGGAAAGCCCCCTCAGCGGGAATTCGGAGAAACAAGCGCCGGTCAAACCGGCCGAGCGGATCTGATAAGCTGAGAACACGAAAGAACGAAGCGCCCGGAGAGTTCACGAGAGTGGCTCGAAGGAAGTGTCCGTTCCTTGAGAACTCAACAGCGTGCCAAAAGTCAACGCCAAATATGTTGACATCCCCGGCCTCGATCTCTGATCGGGGTTGGAGATTCCTTTAGTAACAAAACACTAGCGAGGACGCAGTGCGCGGGGCCGCCCTATTCCGGTGGTTGCCGTGCCGCTCAACGCGAGTGGCTCGCCGGATTACCGGCAGACATTCACGGAGAGTTTGATCCTGGCTCAGGACGAACGCTGGCGGCGTGCTTAACACATGCAAGTCGAACGGTGAAGCCCTTCGGGGTGGATCAGTGGCGAACGGGTGAGTAACACGTGGGCAATCTGCCCTGCACTCTGGGACAAGCCCTGGAAACGGGGTCTAATACCGGATATGACCTTCCTCCGCATGGGGGTTGGTGTAAAGCTCCGGCGGTGCAGGATGAGCCCGCGGCCTATCAGCTTGTTGGTGGGGTAATGGCCTACCAAGGCGACGACGGGTAGCCGGCCTGAGAGGGCGACCGGCCACACTGGGACTGAGACACGGCCCAGACTCCTACGGGAGGCAGCAGTGGGGAATATTGCACAATGGGCGAAAGCCTGATGCAGCGACGCCGCGTGAGGGATGACGGCCTTCGGGTTGTAAACCTCTTTCAGCAGGGAAGAAGCGCAAGTGACGGTACCTGCAGAAGAAGCACCGGCTAACTACGTGCCAGCAGCCGCGGTAATACGTAGGGTGCGAGCGTTGTCCGGAATTATTGGGCGTAAAGAGCTCGTAGGCGGCCTGTCGCGTCGGATGTGAAAGCCCGGGGCTTAACCCCGGGTCTGCATTCGATACGGGCAGGCTAGAGTGTGGTAGGGGAGATCGGAATTCCTGGTGTAGCGGTGAAATGCGCAGATATCAGGAGGAACACCGGTGGCGAAGGCGGATCTCTGGGCCATTACTGACGCTGAGGAGCGAAAGCGTGGGGAGCGAACAGGATTAGATACCCTGGTAGTCCACGCCGTAAACGTTGGGAACTAGGTGTTGGCGACATTCCACGTCGTCGGTGCCGCAGCTAACGCATTAAGTTCCCCGCCTGGGGAGTACGGCCGCAAGGCTAAAACTCAAAGGAATTGACGGGGGCCCGCACAAGCAGCGGAGCATGTGGCTTAATTCGACGCAACGCGAAGAACCTTACCAAGGCTTGACATATACCGGAAACGGCCAGAGATGGTCGCCCCCTTGTGGTCGGTATACAGGTGGTGCATGGTTGTCGTCAGCTCGTGTCGTGAGATGTTGGGTTAAGTCCCGCAACGAGCGCAACCCTTGTTCTGTGTTGCCAGCATGCCTTTCGGGGTGATGGGGACTCACAGGAGACTGCCGGGGTCAACTCGGAGGAAGGTGGGGACGACGTCAAATCATCATGCCCCTTATGTCTTGGGCTGCACACGTGCTACAATGGTCGGTACAAAGGGCTGCGATGCCGCGAGGCGGAGCGAATCCCAAAAAGCCGGCCTCAGTTCGGATTGGGGTCTGCAACTCGACCCCATGAAGTTGGAGTTGCTAGTAATCGCAGATCAGCATGCTGCGGTGAATACGTTCCCGGGCCTTGTACACACCGCCCGTCACGTCACGAAAGTCGGTAACACCCGAAGCCGGTGGCCTAACCCGTAAGGGGAGGAGCCGTCGAAGGTGGGACCAGCGATTGGGACGAAGTCGTAACAAGGTAGCCGTACCGGAAGGTGCGGCTGGATCACCTCCTTTCTAAGGAGCACATGGCCAGACTTGAGCGAATGCCTCAAGTTGGTTGCTCATGGGTGGAACGTTGACTATTCGGCACGGTTCGGTCTCATCGACCGTAAGTACTGCGCTTCGGCGCGTGGAAAGCATCTGATGGGGTTGGGTCGTGTCGGGCACGTTGTTGGGTCCTGAGGGAACGGCCGTATGGTCGTTGCTTCAGTGCCGGTCCTACTTGATGATCCTCGTTTCGGGGGTTTGATGGTGGGTGACTGGTCGTTGTTTGAGAACTGCACAGTGGACGCGAGCATCTGTGGCCAAGTTTTTAAGGGCGCACGGTGGATGCCTTGGCACCAGGAACCGATGAAGGACGTGGGAGGCCACGATAGTCCCCGGGGAGCCGTCAACCAGGCTTTGATCCGGGGGTTTCCGAATGGGGAAACCCGGCAGTCGTCATGGGCTGTCACCCATACCTGAACACATAGGGTATGTGGAGGGAACGCGGGGAAGTGAAACATCTCAGTACCCGCAGGAAGAGAAAACAACCGTGATTCCGGGAGTAGTGGCGAGCGAAACCGGATGAGGCTAAACCTGATACGTGTGATACCCGGCAGGGGTTGCGTATGAGGGGTCGTGGGAAAGTTCTTCAGTCGTCTGCCGGCGGCTGGGTGAGTCAGAAACCGTTGGTGTAGTCGAAGGACATGCGAAAGGTCCGGCGTAGAGGGTAAGACCCCCGTAGACGAAATATCAGCGGCTCACTTGAGCTTCTCCCAAGTAGCACGGAGCCCGAGAAATTCCGTGTGAATCTGGCGGGACCACCCGCTAAGCCTAAATATTCCCTGGTGACCGATAGCGGATAGTACCGTGAGGGAATGGTGAAAAGTACCGCGGGAGCGGAGTGAAATAGTACCTGAAACCGTGTGCCTACAAGCCGTGGGAGCGTCGGACATGCAGCTTGCTGTGTGTCTCGTGACTGCGTGCCTTTTGAAGAATGAGCCTGCGAGTTTGCGGTGTGTAGCGAGGTTAACCCGTGTGGGGTAGCCGTAGCGAAAGCGAGTCCGAATAGGGCGTTTCAGTTGCATGCCCAAGACCCGAAGCGGAGTGATCTAGCCATGGGCAGGTTGAAGCGGAGGTAAGACTTCGTGGAGGACCGAACCCACCAGGGTTGAAAACCTGGGGGATGACCTGTGGTTAGGGGTGAAAGGCCAATCAAACTCCGTGATAGCTGGTTCTCCCCGAAATGCATTTAGGTGCAGCGTCACGTGTTTCTTGCCGGAGGTAGAGCACTGGATAGGCGATGGGCCTCACCGGGTTACTGACCTTAGCCAAACTCCGAATGCCGGTAAGTGAGAGCGTGGCAGTGAGACTGTGGGGGATAAGCTCCATGGTCGAGAGGGAAACAGCCCAGAACACCGACTAAGGTCCCTAAGCGTGTGCTAAGTGGGAAAGGATGTGGAGTCGCAGAGACAACCAGGAGGTTGGCTTAGAAGCAGCCACCCTTGAAAGAGTGCGTAATAGCTCACTGGTCAAGTGATTCCGCGCCGACAATGTAGCGGGGCTCAAGCACACCACCGAAGTCGTGTCATTGCAGCAACAGGGCCAACGCCTGCTGTGATGGGTAGGGGAGCGTCGTGTTCCGGGTGAAGCAGCGGAGGAATCCAGTTGTGGACGGGACACGAGTGAGAATGCAGGCATGAGTAGCGATACAAGAGTGAGAAACTCTTGCGCCGATTGACCAAGGGTTCCTGGGTCAAGCTGATCTGCCCAGGGTAAGTCGGGACCTAAGGCGAGGCCGACAGGCGTAGTCGATGGACAACGGGTTGATATTCCCGTACCCGCTTTGAAGCGCCAACGTCGAACCTCTGAATGCTAAAGCCGCGAAGCCGGCCCGGAGTCTTCGGACAATGGGACGTGGTGGAGCCGCTGACCCAACAGGGTAGTAGGTGAGCGATGGGGTGACGCAGGAAGGTAGTCCAGCCCGGGCGGTGGTTGTCCCGGGGTAAGGGTGTAGGCCGAGTGATAGGCAAATCCGTCACTCATTGAGGCTGAGACCTGATGCCGAGCCGATTGTGGTGAAGTGGATGATCCTATGCTGTCGAGAAAAGCCTCTAGCGAGTTTCATGGCGGCCCGTACCCCAAACCGACTCAGGTGGTCAGGTAGAGAATACCGAGGCGTTCGGGTGAACTATGGTTAAGGAACTCGGCAAAATGCCCCCGTAACTTCGGGAGAAGGGGGGCCGGAACTGGTGATCGGATTTACTCCGTGAGCTGGGGCCGGCCGCAGAGACCAGCGAGAAGCGACTGTTTACTAAAAACACAGGTCCGTGCGAAGCCGTAAGGCGATGTATACGGACTGACGCCTGCCCGGTGCTGGAACGTTAAGGGGACCGGTTAGTCGAGATTCGTCTCGGCGAAGCTGAGAACTTAAGCGCCAGTAAACGGCGGTGGTAACTATAACCATCCTAAGGTAGCGAAATTCCTTGTCGGGTAAGTTCCGACCTGCACGAATGGCGTAACGACTTCTCGACTGTCTCAACCATAGGCCCGGTGAAATTGCATTACGAGTAAAGATGCTCGTTTCGCGCAGCAGGACGGAAAGACCCCGGGACCTTTACTATAGCTTGATATTGGTGTTCGGTTCGGCTTGTGTAGGATAGGTGGGAGACTTTGAAGCAGCCACGCCAGTGGTTGTGGAGTCGACGTTGAAATACCACTCTGGTCGTGCTGGATGTCTAACCTGGGTCCGTGATCCGGATCAGGGACAGTGTCTGGTGGGTAGTTTAACTGGGGCGGTTGCCTCCTAAAGAGTAACGGAGGCGCCCAAAGGTTCCCTCAGCCTGGTTGGCAATCAGGTGTTGAGTGTAAGTGCACAAGGGAGCTTGACTGTGAGACCGACGGGTCGAGCAGGTGCGAAAGCAGGGACTAGTGATCCGGCGGTGGCTTGTGGAAGCGCCGTCGCTCAACGGATAAAAGGTACCCCGGG
The DNA here is from genome assembly GCF_030813695.1 of Kitasatospora herbaricolor. Taxonomy (NCBI): domain Bacteria; kingdom Bacillati; phylum Actinomycetota; class Actinomycetes; order Kitasatosporales; family Streptomycetaceae; genus Kitasatospora; species Kitasatospora herbaricolor. The sequence continues at coordinate 3,579,428 of NZ_JAUSVA010000002.1, read as the reverse complement.
GATAACAGGCTGATCTTCCCCAAGAGTCCATATCGACGGGATGGTTTGGCACCTCGATGTCGGCTCGTCGCATCCTGGGGCTGGAGTAGGTCCCAAGGGTTGGGCTGTTCGCCCATTAAAGCGGTACGCGAGCTGGGTTTAGAACGTCGTGAGACAGTTCGGTCCCTATCCGCTGTGCGCGTAGGAATATTGAGAAGGGCTGTCCCTAGTACGAGAGGACCGGGACGGACGAACCTCTGGTGTGCCAGTTGTCCTGCCAAGGGCATGGCTGGTTGGCTACGTTCGGGAGGGATAACCGCTGAAAGCATCTAAGCGGGAAGCCTGCTTCGAGATGAGTATTCCCACCTCCTTGAGAGGGTAAGGCTCCCAGTAGACGACTGGGTTGATAGGCCGGATGTGGAAGCCCTGTAAGGGGTGGAGCTGACCGGTACTAATAGGCCGAGGGCTTGTCCTCAGTTGCTCGCGTCCACTGTGTTGTTCTGAAACAACGACCCCACATCAGGTCACGATGTGGTGCGGTGACAGTTTCATAGTGTTTCGGTGGTCATAGCGTGAGGGAAACGCCCGGTTACATTCCGAACCCGGAAGCTAAGCCTTACAGCGCCGATGGTACTGCAGGGGGGACCCTGTGGGAGAGTAGGACGCCGCCGAACAATCATTCCGAAGAACCCCCACCCGATTCCGGGTGGGGGTTCTTTGCGTTGGTGCGGGATACGATCGCGGTATGGCAAGACCTGGCCCCAAGGCCCACCCCGAACCCCAGCCGCGTACCGAGCCCTTCAGCTTGTCGACCGACCCCTTCGCCCTGGAGACCTCGCACGAGGTCGCCGGCCTGTACCTGGCACCGCCGGAGCGGGTCCTGGCCCTGCACGTGGACGCGGAGACGCTGCTGCGGCCCAAGCTCCGGACCGCGTTGGAGACCCTGAAGGACGAGCCGCTGCCGGCGGCCGTCACCGACCTGCTCGCCGGCCTGGACAGCACCAGCGACACGGTCTCCGGCACGCTGCACCGCCGGCGCCGCGGTGTCGCCTTCCGGCAGTACCTGGCCAGGCTGGACAAGGAGCTGCCCGAGGGCGGCGAAGTCCACCTGATCTGCGACAACTACTTCACCCACAAGTCGCCGACGGTCATCAACTGGCTGCGGGTGCACCCCCGGTTCGTCATGCACTTCGCGCCGGACGAGTCCGCCTGGCTGGCACACGTCGAGCGCTGGTTCGCCTACCAGGCGGCGCGTGAGGGGTTCCACGGGGACAAGTCCTCGGCGGCCGCGCTGGCGCAGGGTGTGTCCGACTGGCGCGACCGCGCCGGACAGGACGTCGGGGACGAGGAGGACGGCAACAGCGGCGTCCACGTCTGGGTGAAGCCGCGCTACTAGGGTGAAGCCGCGCCAATGGGCGGGCGTGCTCCGCGCGGGCCGGACGGCGGGTTCGGGTTCCCCCGGCTACAGCCGGCCGGCCGCCTTCAGGGCCAGGTAGGCGTCGGCGAGGGCCGGGGCCAGTGCGGTGGGCGGAGCGTCCAACACCGTTGCGCCGAGCCGGGTCAGCCGTTCCGCGGTGTGGCGCCGGTCGGCGCGGGTCTGCTCGGCGGCAGCTGCCGCGTAGACGGCGTCCACGGTACCCCGGCCGGCGGCCAGCTCGTCCAGGTACGGGTCGGCGACCGAGGCCAGCACGACCTCGTGGCGCTTGGTGAGCAGCGGCAGCAGGGGGAGCAGGCCGTCCTCGACCGGGGCCGCGTCCAGGCCGGTGAGGATGACGATCAGCGACCGGTGCGGGGCCATCCGCAGGGCCGTGGAGACCAGCGAGCGCATGTCGGTCTCGAACAGCGCGGGCTCCAGCACGGCCATCGCGTGGGTGAAGGCCGGCAGGATCTCGGACGGCGAGCGGCCGGCCACCGAGGCCCGTCGGCGGACGTCCTGGGCGAGCAGGTCCACCCGGTCGCCGGCCTTGGTGGCCAGCGCGGTGAGGAGCAGGGCGGCGTCCAGCGAGGCGTCCAGCCGTGGTGCGTCGCCGACCCGGCCGGCCGAGGTGCGGCCGGTGTCGAGGGCGATCAGGATGTGCCGGTCGCGCTCGGGCCGCCAGGTGCGGACGGCCACGGTGTTGCGGCGGGCGCTGGCCCGCCAGTCGATCGAACGGACGTCGTCGCCGGGCAGGTACTCGCGCAGCGAGTCGAACTCGGTGCCCTGACCACGGGTCAGCACCGAGGTGCGGCCGTCGAGTTCGCGCAGTCGGGCGAGCCGGGACGGCAGGTGCTTGCGGCTGTTGAACGGCGGCAGCGCGCGGACCGTCCACGGCGCCAGGTGGGAGCCCTGCCGCCCCGCCAGCCCGAGCGGACCGAGCGAGCGGATCGTCACCTTGTGCGCGTGATGGTCGCCGCGCCGGGTGGGGGTCAGCAGGGTCGTCGCCCGGCGCCGTTCGCCGGCGGGCACCACCAGGGAGTGCCGGGAGGCCGCGAGCGCGGTGCCGGGGCGCCAGGCCGACGGCGGCCAGGCGTCCCGGACGGTGGCCCGGAGCGGGCGGCCCGACCGGTTGGTGACGGTGAGTTCGACGGCGGCGGGCTCACCCAGCCGGACGGCCGTGTCGCCGGCGCGGCCGATCCCCAACGTGCGGACCGGCGCGGCCAGCAGCAGATCGGCCAGCACCGCCACGAACAGGGCACCGGTGACCGCCCCGATCCCCGCCCAGGACGGCAGCACCAGGCCGACGACGAGCGCGCCGAGGGCGGCGAGCAGGGCGGTGCGCCCGGTGACGGCCATGCGGGGACTCCCTAACAGGTGGTGAGGTGGTGGCGGGTCAGCGCGGTGCGGGTGTCTGGGCCAGGACGGCCTGGATCACCGAGTCGGCGGTGACCCCCTCCATCTCGGCCTCGGCGCGCAACTGGACCCGGTGCCGCAGCGCGGGCAGCGCGAGGGCCTTCACGTCGTCGGGGGTGACGAAGTCACGTCCTGCCAGCCAGGCCCAGGCGCGGGAGGCGCCCAGCAGGGCGGTGGCACCACGCGGGGAGACCCCCATGGACAGGGACGGCGACTGCCGGGTGGCCCGGCACAGGTCGACGATGTACGCGAGCACCTCGGGGGAGACGGTGACCTTCGCGATCCGGGCCTGGGCGGCGACCAGGTCGGCGGGGCCGGCCACCGGGCGCACGCCGGCGGCGGTGAGGTCCCGCGGGTCGAAGCCGGCGGCGTGCCGTGCCAGCACCTGGAACTCCTGGTCCCGGGAGGGCAGCGGCAGGATCAGCTTCAGCAGGAAGCGGTCGAGCTGGGCCTCGGGGAGCGGGTAGGTGCCCTCGTACTCGACCGGGTTCTGGGTCGCGGCGACCAGGAACGGCACCGGGAGGGCCCGCGGGAGCCCGTCCACCGTGACCTGGCGCTCCTCCATGGCCTCCAGCAGCGCGGCCTGGGTCTTGGGCGGGGTGCGGTTGATCTCGTCCGCGAGCAGCAGGTTGGTGAAGACCGGGCCGGGCTGGAAGGAGAACTCGGCGGTGCGGGCGTCGTAGACGAGCGAGCCGGTGACGTCGCCGGGCATCAGGTCGGGGGTGAACTGGATCCGCTTCGTCTCCAGGCTGAGGGCCGTGGAGAGGGTGCGGACCAGCAGGGTCTTCGCGACGCCGGGGACGCCCTCCAGCAGGACGTGGCCGCCGCAGAGCAGGGCGACGACCAGACCGGTGACGGCCGCGTCGTTGCCGACCACGGCCTTGGCGATCTCGGAGCGCAGGGCGGTGAGCGCCCGGCGCGGGTCGTCGTCCGCCGTGCCGGTGGCGGTGAGGGGGGTGGTGGCGGTGGCCTGCTCGGTCACGGCTGTCGTACCTGCCTTTCAAGGGCGTCCAGGTCGTCGGCGAGCCGCAGCAGCGCGGCGTCGTCGGTGGGGGCCGGGCCGTACAGCAGGAACTGGACGGCCGCGGCGGTGCTGTCGCCGGCGAGCCGGTCGGCGACGGCCGCGCAGAGCGCGACGGGGTCGGGGGCGCCGTGCAGCAGCGGGACGCCCAAGGCCGGCGCCAGCCGGGTGGACGCCGCCCGGCGCAGTGCGTCGGCGGCCCGGCCGCGCGCCCTGGCCCGCCGGTAGAGCCTGGCCCGGCCCTCGGTGGTCTCGGCGGCCCGGACCACGACGGGCAGGTTCTCGGCGACCACCGGGCCGAGCCGGCGCGCGCGCCAGGCGGCGGCGAGCAGGGCGGCGACGGCGAGCTGCAGGCCGGCCCAGTACCAGCCCTCGGGGATGAAGTCGGTGAGCTCCTTCTGCCGGTCGGCCGGGGTGGGGGCGCTGTAGTCGGGCAGGAGCCAGGTGAGCCGGGGCCGGGAGCCGAGCAGGCCGAGGGCGAGGGAGGCGTTGCCCTCCTCGTCGATCTTGTCGTTGGTGAGGAAGGCGCCGCTGCCGAGGACGACCACGTCCGTGCCGCCGGCGGCGGGCTCCTGGACCAGCGGGTAGGCGTTGTGCCGCGGGTAGCAGCCGGTGCCCTTCGGGCCGGGCCGGTAGAGCAGGCCGCCGAGCTGGGCACTGCCGGCCCGGACGGCGTCGGGCAGCGAGCAGGCCGCCGGGGTGGTCGCCGGGGCCACGTAGTCCTGGAGGTCGCCCCGGCCGGACGGGGCGACGGTGGGGGCGAGCAGGTCGAGGGTCTCGCTGCCGGGGGCGATCAGCACCAGCCGGGAGTGCCGGGCGGCGGCGAGGGCGCGCAGCTGATCGGCGGTGAGGCGGTCGGGCTCCGGCACCACGAAGGTCTCGGCGCCGGCGGCCGGGGCAGCCGGGTCGGTGGTGGTGCCGGTGCCGAGGCCCTGCTGCTCCAGCAGCCGGACGACGGCGTGGGTGCCGCCCGGGTCGGTGGAGCGCGGGTCCAGCGGGGGGTAGCTGTCCTCGCCCTTGAGGCCGGCCAGCAGCAGGCCCGTGACCATCAGCACGGCGCCGGCGAGCAGGAACCAGCGGGAGCGCAGCCAGAGGGTGCGGGGGCTCGGCGTCAGGCTGGTGCCCGGGCCTTCGCCGGGCGCGCCGGCCGCCGTGCTGTCGCCCGTGTCGTCCGGCAGGCCCGTCGGCAGGCCCGCTGCCGGGGCCGCGGCGGCGTCCCGGGCCGGTGCCTGGAGGGTCGGCGGGGCGGGTGCCGCGGGCGCCGGCTGAGGGGCTTGAGGGGCCTGGGCGGCCTGGGGGACCTGCGGGGCCTGGCGGGCCGGTGGGACGTCCGGTCCGGTGGCCGGCGCGGGCGTGCCGGTGCTGGTCATACCGCGCCCTCCGGGGCCGGGGCGAGGGTGGGACGGGTGCGCTCCAGCGCCTGGTCGAGATCGCTCAGCAGCTGGTAGGCGCCCTGGTCGGCGGCCCGGTCGCCGTAGGCGATGGTGTCGAAGGTGCGGGCGGCCGTGGTGAGGGCGGCGGCGTGCGCGGGCAGGGCGCGGCCGGCCTCGGCGGCCGCCTCGTCGGCGGTGCGTCCGGGGCGCGGGTCGAGCAGGGTGCGCTCCTCGAGCGAGCGGACCAGGGCGCGCATCTGGTCCCGGACGGCTTCCGTCCAGCGTCCGGCGGCCGCGTGCGCGCGGGCCTCGGCCCGGTACTGGTCGGCGGTGCGCGGACCCCGGGTGTCGAAGAGCCCGGTGGCGCTGCGGGCCGCGCGGGCGGGTGCGCCGAGCCGCCACCAGACGGCGGCGACGATCACCAGGGCGACGACCAGGAAGAGGACCAGGCCGGTGGTTCCGCCGGTGGCGCTGCCGACGCCCTCCAGCGCCTTGGAGATCTGCTCCCAGAACCAGTCGGAGATCCGCTCCAGCAGGCTCGGGTCGTGCCGGTGGTAGGCGGGGTTGAGCAGTTCCTGCCGGGCGGCGTCGCGGGCCGGGTCGCGCGGGACGGTGACCGGGGCGCCGCCGGCCAGCAGCGCCCCTTCCCCCCAGGTGGTCATCCGGTCAGAGCCTCGCCGCTGCCGGATCGCCGCCGTCGGTCGGTCCGGCCGGTCCGGCGGGCTCGACGGGGCCGGGTTCGGCCAGGCCGGCCGCCCGGGTCAGCTCGATGTCGAGGGCCTCGCGGCGGATGCGCTGGTCCACGTAGATCAGCACGTTGATGGCGGCGCCGGCCGGGATGGTGATGGTGCCGCCGATCACGCCGCCGACGGCGATCACGACCAGGGCGGCGGGTGGCAGCGCGGGGTCCAGGCCGGTGGTCAGGGAGTCCCCGAAGAGTTCGTCCCCGGCCATCACCACACCGACGATGCTGAACGGCATCTCGATGATCCCGGCGATGATGCTGACCAGGACGGAGCCGAGCGCGCTGATGCCGAAGACCCGCCACCAGGAGCCCCGGACCAGCCGCCGGGAGCGGGAGAAGGCGGCCCGGATGCCCTGCTTCTCCAGCATCAGGGCGGGGGCGGCGAGGCTCAGCTGGACGGTGATCCAGCCGGCGGCCAGGACGCCGGCGACGACGACCACGGCGAGCAGCACGACGAGGCCGGGGTTCGGGTCGGGCCGGCTGGCGATCAGGTAGCCGATCAGCGGGGCGGCGGCGACCAGGACGATCCCGAGCATGATCAGGGCGTTGAGCAGGGTCAGCCCGAGCAACTGGAGGACCCGGGGCCGGGCGTCGCGCCAGGCCTCGCCGACGGTGACCGCCCGGCCGAGGATGGCCCTGCTGACCACCATGGTGAGCAGCGCGGTGGCGACCACCCCGATGAGCAGGGTCAGCGGCACCGAGACGAGGGCGGAGACCACCGGCAGCACGCTGTCCGGGTTCTGGTAGGACTGCCACTGGATGAGCACGACGATGGTCTGCTGCAGCACGGCGAGCCCGAGCGAGATGCCGAGCGTGGTGCGCCAGTGCCGGCGGACGGTGGAGAACGCGCCGTCCAGGATCTCGCCGACGCCCAGCGGGCGCAGCGGGATGACGCCGGGCTTGGGGCTCTGCGGCCAGCCTCCGGGTTGTCCGCCCCAGGGTTGTCCGCCCCACGGCTGGCCGCCGGGCGCGCCGCCCCACGGCTTCGGGCCGCCGGGCGGGGGGCCGCCGTAGCCGCCGCCCCAGGGCGGCGGGGTGCTCCCGTGCGGTGACGACTGCCCGGGCACGGTGGGTGCGCCGGCCGGCGGCCGGCCTTCCTCGCCGGGCTGCTCGGACGAGCTGGGCGGTGCCCAGCCCGGGGTGTCGGTCATCACTTGCTCCTGGGAGGGGCTCGGTTCACAGGCCGGATCGGCGTCCTGCGCCGCCCATCGTGCCATGGTGGGTGCGGACGCCCCAGGGGTATCCGGTTGCTGATCGACAACAGGCCGCCCGGGACGGGTGAGCTGTCGCCATTCGTCCGGTTTGGACGTTTTTCGGTGGAGGAGAAGGCGAGATATGGGACCACTGTGCTCCAGGTCACATTCCGGTAATGAGAAGATGGACGCATGAAGGGACGCGTCCTCGTCGTTGATGACGACTCCGCACTGGCCGAGATGCTCGGCATCGTGTTGCGTGGTGAAGGTTTTGAGCCGTTTTTCGTCGCCGACGGGGACAAGGCGCTAGCCGCGTTCCGGGAGACCAAGCCCGATCTGGTCCTGCTGGACCTGATGCTGCCCGGCCGTGACGGCATCGACGTCGCCCGGCAGATCAGGGCCGAGTCCGGGGTGCCGATCGTCATGCTCACCGCGAAGACCGACACGGTCGACATCGTGGTGGGCCTGGAGTCCGGTGCCGACGACTACGTCGTCAAGCCGTTCAAGCCCAAGGAGCTGGTGGCACGGGTGCGGGCCCGGCTGCGGCGGGCCGAGGAGCCGACGCCGGAGCAGCTGACCATCGGCGATCTGGTGATCGACGTGGCCGGGCACTCGGTCAAGCGGGACGGGCGGGGCATCCCGCTGACCCCGCTGGAGTTCGACCTGCTGGTCGCGCTGGCCCGCAAGCCCTGGCAGGTGTTCACCCGCGAGGTGCTGCTGGAGCAGGTCTGGGGCTACCGGCACGCGGCCGACACCCGGTTGGTGAACGTCCACGTCCAGCGACTCCGTTCCAAGATCGAGAAGGACCCCGAGCGGCCCGAGATCGTGGTGACGGTGCGGGGCGTCGGCTACAAGGCCGGGCCCAGCTGACGTGATGTACGAGGCTGACAACTCCCCGCCGGGCACGGACGCCGACGGGGAGGCCGCCGTGCGCGGGGACGTGCTGAGCTCCACCACCGAGGGCCGCCGCCCCCGGCGGGGTCCGGCCGCCCTGCTCGCGATGGTGGCGCGTCAGCTGCGCCGCCCGCTGATGCGGGTGACGGCGCTCTACCGGCGCTCCATCCAGCTGCGGGTGGTCGCGGCGACGCTGCTGCTCTCCGTCACCGTGGTGCTGGTGCTCGGTGTCGTCGTCGTGGCCCAGGTCCGGGCCGGTTTGCTGGACACCAAGAAGCTCTCGGCCCGCAGCCAGGCCGGCGGCGGGTTCCAGAGCGAGCAGAAGAAGATCAACGAGGCCGTCGCGCTCAAGTCCAAGGCCGGCAGCACGGGCGATCCGACCAACGACGAGATCGGCACCTGGCTGCTCAAGCAGGTCTCCGACCTCGCCATCAGCGGCCAGGGCCTGTACTCCGTGATCGCGATGGTGCCCTCGACCGGCGCCCACGTCTCGGCCAAGAGCTCCGACCTGCTCGGCCCCCGCTACTCCGGGGACATCCTGCCGAGCAGCATCCCGGCGGCCCTGCGCGAGCAGGTCGCCGCCGAGCCCGGCGCCTCCTTCGAGAAGCCCACCGTGATCGACCGCTCGGCCGACGGCGGCTCCGACCCGCGCCGGGACCCGGGCCTGGCGATCGGCAAGCAGTTCACCGGCCCGGGCGACATCGAGTACCAGCTCTACTACGTCTTCTCCTTCGAGCAGGAGAGCAAGACCCTCGACCTGGTCACCGGCACCCTGGCCACCGCCGGGCTGTTCGTGGTCATACTGCTGGTCGGCATCGCCTGGCTGGTGGTGCGCCAGGTGGTCACGCCGGTCCGGATGGCCGCCGGCATCTCCGAGCGGCTGGCCGCCGGGCACCTGGAAGAACGGATGAAGGTCACCGGCACCGACGACATCGCCCGCCTCGGCGACTCGTTCAACCGGATGGCGAACGGCCTGCAGGCGCAGATCCGCCAGCTGGAGGAGCTGTCCCGGGTGCAGCGGCGCTTCGTCTCGGACGTGTCGCACGAGCTGCGCACGCCGCTCACCACCGTCCGGATGGCCGCCGACCTGATCTACGACAGCCGGGAGGACCTGGACCCGATGGCGGCCCGCTCCGCGGAGCTGCTGCAGGGCCAGCTGGACCGCTTCGAGTCGCTGCTCGCGGACCTGCTGGAGATCAGCCGCTTCGACGCCGGCGCCGCGATCCTGGACGCCGAGCCCGTCGACCTGCGCGACATCGTCGCCCGGGTGGTCGAGGCCGCCGACCCGCTGGCCCAGGCCAAGGGCAGCGCCGTGGTGATCCGCGGCGACGGCGAGCCGGTCGTCGCCGAGGTGGACTCCCGGCGGATCGAGCGCATCCTGCGCAACCTGGTGGTCAACGCGCTGGAGCACGGCGAGGGCCGGGACGTGGTGATCAGGCTCGGCTCCGCCGAGGGCGCGGTCGCGGTCGGCGTCCGGGACTACGGCATCGGCCTCAAGCCCGGCGAGGCGTCCCGGGTCTTCCACCGCTTCTGGCGGGCCGACCCCTCCCGGGTGCGGACCACCGGCGGCACGGGCCTCGGCCTGTCCATCGCGGTGGAGGACGCGCACCTGCACGGCGGCTGGCTGCAGGCCTGGGGCGAGCCCGGCGGCGGCTCGCACTTCCGGCTGACCATGCCGCGCACCCGCGGCGGCGAGATCAACCGTGCGCCGTTCCGGCTGGAGCCGGAGGACTCGCGCAACAACCGGGGCCTGGGCTCCACCGGTACGCCGTACCGCCGGGCCTCGCGCCCGGCCGGTGCGACCGCGCTGACCGCGGCCGGCGAGCCGACGATCGTGCCGGAGACGCCGGACGGCGGCTCGACCGGGTTCGGCAGCGGTCTCGGCGGGGTGCTGAGCATCGGCCCCGGTCTCGGCGGCCGCCGGGCACCCGAGGCGCCGCGCTCGGACCCCTCGGACGTCAGCACCGCCGGGGCGGGATACGGTGCCACCGGCGCCCAGATCGTCGTCGACCGGACGGTCGCGATGCCCTCGGTGGCGCAGCGCACCTCCGGTCCGGACGCCGACGACGGCGACGACGGCACGCAGGGCGGCAACAGCAGGGCCGGGACGGACACGGAGGGGGCGCGGCGTGCCAGGGACCAGCAGCACGGGGGCTGACCCGCGCCGGGCCGCGGTGGCCGGGGCCGTGCTGGCCTCGCTGCTGCTGGGCGGCTGCGCGGCCATGCCGGACTCCGGACCGGTCAGCAAGGTGGAGTTCTCCCAGGGCGCCGCCGACAAGAACCTGCAGGTCCGGGTCTTCCCGGTGGCGCCCTACAAGGGCGAGGAGCCGCGCCGGCTGCTGGCGGGCTTCCTGGACGCCTCGATCGCCGACGAGGAGGGGTATGACACCGCCAAGAAGTACCTCACCGAGGGCGCGCACAGCCGGTGGAACCCCGAGGCGGGCATCACCGTGCTGGCCGGCGACCCGACGTACAGCGGCGGCCAGGAGGTCAAGGAGGGCGACACCACGGCGGCCCTGACCGCCTCGGGCACCCAGATCGCCAAGGTGGACGCCCGGCACACCTACCGCTACGCCGACGGCGAGACGAAGGCGGATTTCACCTTCGTCAAGGAGAACGGCGAGTGGCGGATCGACCGGCTGCCGGACGGGCTGCTCGTCAACCAGACCAACTTCCGCAACAGCTACCGGCAGTTCTCCCGCTTCTTCTACACCGGGTCCGACCCCTCGCTGCCGACCGCGCGCGAGGTGCTGGTCGCCGACCCGATCTACCTGCGCCGGCGAATAGACCCGCTGGCCGCCGCCGCCAAGGCGCTGGCCGGGGGCCCCTCCGAGTGGCTGGCCCCGGTGGTCAGCACCACGCTCGAAGGCGTCGCCGTGAAGCAGGTGACCGTCGACGACAGCAAGGTCGCCCGGGTCGAGGTCGAGGGCTCCGACCTCGGTGGCCGGCCGCAGTTCTGCCAGCGGATGGCGGCGCAGTTCTTCTTCACCCTGGCCGACCAGGGCAAGGGCCAGATCGACCGGCTGGAGCTGCGGAGCGGCAGCGGCTCCTGCTCGACCAGCAGGTCGCTCGCCGAGCAGGTCGCGCCGGGCAGCCTGGCCGGCGGGTCCACCGCCACCCGGCAGTACTACCAGCGCCACGAGACCGGGCAGCTGATGACCGCCGCCGACCAGGGCGAGGGCACCCCGGTGCCGGGTGAGCTGGGCAAGGTCCCGCCGCCCGGCCGCGCGCCGCTCGGGGCGCTCGCCGTCCGCCGGGACGGCCAGCGGGCCGCCGTCGTCAGCGGCGACGGGCAGCAGTTGTTCACCGTGAACATCACCGACGGCAGCACCCTGGGCCAGGCGGTGCTCACCAGCGCCGGCCACCCGGCCCGGCCGGAGGACGGCCTGGCCTCGCCCAGCTGGGACGGCCGGGGCGACCTCTGGGTGGTGGACCGCGCCGCCGCCACCCCGCGGGTGGACATGATCCGCGAGAACCGGACGGTCGCGGTCCCGGTGGACGACCTGGGCGGCCGGACCGTCCAGAGCCTGAAGATCTCCTCGGACGGCGTCCGGGTCGCGCTGGTCCTGAAGGACGAGACCGGCGCCCGGAGCCTGGCGCTGGGCGTGGTGGTGCACACCGGCACGCCGGGCACGCAGCAGGTGCGCATCTCGGGGCTGCGCACGATCGCGCCGCTGCTGGCCGAGGTGGCCTCGGTGTCCTGGGCGGACACCGACCAGCTGCTGGTGCTCGGCAAGGAGAAGGACCGCCTGCAGCCGCTGTACTCCATCAGCACGGACGGCTCGCAGAGCGCCGACGCCCCGCTGCAGGGCGGCGAGATGGCCACGGTGGCCGCCTCGGAGGGCCGGGAGAACGGCAGCGTTCCGCCGGTGCTGGCGGTGCAGGCCACCGAGAGCAAGATCTACCGGCTGATCGGCAACCAGTGGCGGGAACTCGTCCTGCCGTACACCGCGAGTTCCTTCATCTACCCGGGGTGACCGGCGCCCCGCCGGCGGGCGGTTCGCCGCCGGTGGGGGCGCCGTGGTCCGGCCGGGCACCGGTGGGCGGCCGGCGCAGGCCGGCCGCGGCCACCGTGGCGGCGGCGCTCGGCGGTGCCCCGGCCCGGGCCAGCGCATGGGCGGCCTCGCCGAGGCTGGCGCCGGTGGTGACCAGATCGTCGACCAGGACGAGCCGGCAGCCCGCGCCGAGCCGGCCCGTACGGTCCTCGGCCGCGCCCGGCCGGCCCGACCGCGGGTGACCGGCGCCCGGCCGGCCGGGCGCGGGGTGATCCGTCGTCGGCTGACCGGCCGTCCGCTGACCCGGCGCCGGGTGACCGGTCGTCGGCCGACAGGGCGCCAGCCGCCCCGCCAGCCGGGCCGGTACGGTCAGCGCGCCGTCCAGGTTGCGCCGTCGCGCGGCGGCCGAGAGCCCCGACTGGTCGGCCACCGGGCGGGTGTGCCGCAGGACGGGCGCGACCGTCGCGGGCCTGCCGTCCCGTCGCAGTGAGCGGGCCGCCGCCCGGGCCAGCCGCAGGGTCGGGTCGTGCCCGCGGGCCCGGACCGACCCGCGGGTCGAGGGCACCGGGACCAGCAGCACCGGGCAGCCGGCGCCGTCCGGGCCGAGGGCCGAGCGCACGGCGGCGGCCAGCACCTCGCCGAGCGGGACCGCCAACGGCAGCGCGCCGCGTTCCTTGTGGGCGAGCAGCAGCCGGCGTACGGGGCCGGCGTACGGCGCGGCGGCGTGCACGGCGGGTACGGAGCTGTGCACGGAGGCGAAGGCGGTGGCGCCGGGCCGGGCGGCGGTCAGGGCGGCCCGGCAGGAGGGGCACAGCGGGATCCGGCCGACTCCGCAGCCCGCGCAGGGGGCCGGCAGCAACAGGCCCAGCAGGGCGCTGAACAGGGGCATTGCTCCTCCTGACCGCTGGCAGGCACGGAGAGTGAGGCCAGAATGAGCCGTCCGAGTGGAGTTGTCGAGGTGTTTACCCGTATTTCACCCGCAGGGGGGTAGGCAGGGTGCAACAGCTTTACAGCCAGCCCGGCCGCGCTAGGTTCGAACCGTTCCGTCCCGCTGAAGAGGCGAAATCCCCGTGTGAGGTGTTCCATGAGGCTCCAGGGGGTTTCAAGCGTCCCTGGTGGGGAGGAAGTGAGGTGAGGGCCAGTCGCGCTCGCCGCCCGCGGCGACGCGGAGGCCGGCAGAGAATGGGCTGGTCCGGCTGGGTCTCAGCCCGATCCGGTAGTCAATCCGGGTCGGCGTCAGCACGAGGGATCGGAGTTCTGCGTGGACATCGTCGTCAAGGGCCGCAAGACCGAGGTGCCCAAGAGGTTCCGCGAGCACGTGGCCGAGAAGCTGGAGAAGGTCCAGAAGTTCGACGGCAAGGTGATCAGCCTCGACGTCGAGGTGTCCAAGGAACACAACCCGCGCCAGGCCGACCGGTCCGAGCGGGTGGAGATCACTGTCCGTACCCGTGGCCCGGTGATCCGGGCCGAGGCCGCCGCCGCGGACCCCTACGCGGCGCTCGACCTGGCCTCGGCGAAGCTCGACGCGCAGCTGCGCAAGTCCGCCGACCGGCGACGCGTGCACAAGGGCGGCAACGGCCGTACCCCGATCAGCGTCGCGGAGGCGACCGCCGCGCTCGCGGCCCTGCCGGAGACCGAGAAGGTCGACAACGGCGCCAACGGGGCGGTCCGCAAGACCAAGATGGGATCCCTGGAGGTGGAGGGCGACGGTCCGCTCGTCGTCCGCGAGAAGACGCACCCCGCCGCACCGATGGCGCTGGACCAGGCGCTCTACGAGATGGAGCTGGTCGGCCACGACTTCTACCTCTTCGTGGAGAAGGACAGCGGCCTGCCGAGCGTGGTCTACCGCCGGCACGGCTACCACTACGGTGTCATCCACCTCAAGGCCGACGGCAACGCCGTCGCCGGTGAGGCCGGCGGCGCCGGCGGCGCGATCGGTGGCCCGGACGACGAGGACTGACGGGTCGCAGCCCTGAAGGAAGTGCGGGTGACCCCGGCGGCCGGTGCCGCCGGGGTCACCCGCGAGCGGGCCCTGGAGGCCGCCTCGGCGCCCCTCGTGACCGAAGCGGAACCGGGCCGACTCGGAGTGTGATCGGGGACCGCGTCATCCGTGGAATGATTGGCGCGACGACGACCGGCGACGGGGGAGGAGCGGATGGGGGATCATTTCGGGCTGGGGCCCGCCGGTGGGCCGGTCCCGGGGGTACCCGCGGGTGCGGGGGAGGCCTTGGAGCCCGATTACTCCCCTCGCAGGGGGGAGCCGATCCGCGTCCTGGTGGTCGACGACCACGCCCTGTTCCGCCGCGGCCTGGAGATCGTGCTGGCCGAGGAGGAGGACATCAAGGTCATCGGCGAGGCGGGGGACGGCGCCGAGGCCGTGCTGAAGGCCGCCGACCTGCTGCCGGACATCATCCTGATGGACGTCCGGATGCCGCGCCGCAGCGGGATCGAGGCCTGCACCGCGATCAAGGACGTGGTGCCCAGCGCCAAGATCATCATGCTGACGATCAGCGACGAGGAAGCCGACCTCTACGAGGCGATCAAGGCCGGGGCCACCGGCTACCTGCTCAAGGAGATCTCCACCGACGAGGTCGCCACCGCCATCCGCGCGGTCGCCGACGGCCAGTCCCAGATCAGCCCCTCGATGGCGTCCAAGCTGCTCACCGAGTTCAAGTCGATGATCCAGCGGCGCTCCGACGACCGGGACCTGGTCCCCGCGCCCCGGCTGACCGACCGGGAGCTGGAGGTGCTCAAGCTGGTGGCGACCGGGATGAACAACCGGGAGATCGCCAAGGAGCTCTTCATCAGCGAGAACACCGTGAAGAACCACGTCCGCAACATCCTGGAGAAGCTGCAGCTGCACTCCCGGATGGAGGCCGTGGTCTACGCGATGCGGGAGAAGATCCTCGAAATAGGGTGACCGCCCGCGGTCCCGTCCGTCCTCGCCCCCCGCCCGCGCCCGCCGCCCCTCCCCGGGGCATCAGCCGCCCAGGAGCTTCTCCAGGGCCGGGCGCAGCGACTCGTCCGCGAGGGCCTCCACCCGGACGCCGTCGCAGCCCACCCAGTCGGCGGCCTCGCGCAGCGCACGGGCCAGCGGCTCCACGTACTTCGGTGCCTCCAGGGAGATCTGACGGGCCACCAGGACGCGCCCCTCGCGCGCCGGGTCCACCCGGCCGACCAGCCGGCCGCCGGCCAGCAGCGGCATGGCGAAGTAGCCGTGCACCCGCTTGTGGCGGGGCGTGTACGCCTCCAGCCGGTGCGCCATGCCGAAGATCCGCTCCGTCCGGGCGCGGTCCCAGACCAGGGAGTCGAACGGGGAGAGCAGGGTGGTGCGGTGGCGCCCGCGCGGTTCGGCGGCGAGCGCCGCCGGGTCGGCCCAGGCGTCGGCGGGAGCGCCCTGCGGGCCCCAGCCGGCGACCCGCACCGGCACCAGGCCGGAGTCGGCCAGCACCGCGTCCACCTGCTCGGCCTTGAGACGGTGGTAGTCCGTGAGGTCCGTCCTGGTCGCGACCCCGAGCGCGGCGCCGGACTGCGCCACCAGGGTGCGCAGGCACTCGTGGTCGTCCGGGTCGCGGCCGAACAGCTCGGCCGGGACGGCCCGTTCGGCGAGTTCGTAGACCCGCTTCCAGCTGCGCCGCTCGGTGCAGACCACGTCGCCGAAGGCGAGCGCCCGCTCCACCGCGATCTTGGTGTCGGACCAGTCCCACCACTCTGCCGTCCGCTTGGCGCCGCCCAGCTCGGTCGAGGTCAGCGGGCCCTCGGCGCGGAGCTTGTCCAGCACGCCCCGGTACGTCCGGGGGGTGACCTGGTGGCCCCAGAGGTTGCCGCGCGCGCGGTAGGCGCGGCGGCGGAAGGCGAACAGCGGCCACTCCTCCACGGGCAGCACGCAGGCCGCGTGCGACCAGTACTCGAAGCTCGTGCCGCCGCCCCAGTAGGCCGCCTCCACGGCGGGCCGGCCGACCGCGCCGAGCCGCGCGTACGGGATCAGTTCGTGCGAGCGGGCCAGCACGGAGATGGTGTCCAGCTGGACGGCGCCCAGGTGCCGCAGCACCCCGCGGACCCCGCCCCGGCGGTCCGGCGCCCCGAGCAGGCCCTGCGCTCGCAGGGCGATCCGGCGGGCCTCGTCGGCGGTCAGCGTGGTGACGGTCATGCCTGGCAGCGTAGGGGGCGCCACCGACAACGGACCGGCCCGGTGACCGGTTTGACCCGGTAGGCAGGGCTATCGGGGGAAGTGCTCTCAGGGGTGACACGGGAATAGCGTGCTGACGCACCTCCCGGGGCATTGGACTCCTCGCATACGATGGCCCGTGCGGTGGGGTGGACCCCCCGTGCAGTCGTCCAGTGCCAATACAGGCAAGGAGCCCGCTCTAGTGTCCGTCTTCGACAAGATCCTGCGCGCCGGCGAAGGCAAGATCCTTCGCAAGCTGCAGCGGATTGCTGCCCAGGTCAACTCCATCGAAGAGGACTTCGCCAACCTCACCGACGCCGAGCTGCGCGCGCTGACCGACGAGTACAAGCAGCGCCTGGCGGACGGTGAGAGCCTGGACGACCTCCTGCCCGAGGCGTTCGCGACCGTCCGCGAGGCGGCCAAGCGGGTGCTCGGCCAGCGGCACTACGACGTCCAGATCATGGGCGGCGCGGCGCTGCACCTCGGCTACGTCGCCGAGATGCGCACCGGTGAGGGCAAGACCCTCGTCGGCACGCTCCCGACGTACCTGAACGCGCTGACCGGCAAGGGCGTTCACCTGATCACCACCAACGACTACCTCGCCGAGCGCGACTCGGAGTGGATGGGCCGGGTGCACCGCTTCCTCGGCCTCGAGGTCGGCGTGGTGCTGGGCAACATGACCCCCGCCGAGCGCAAGCGCCAGTACGGGATGGACATCACGTACGGCACCAACAACGAGTTCGGCTTCGACTACCTGCGCGACAACATGGCCTGGTCGAAGGACGAACTCGTCCAGCGCGGCCACAACTTCGCGGTGGTCGACGAGGTCGACTCGATCCTGATCGACGAGGCCCGTACCCCGCTGATCATCTCCGGCCCGGCCGACCAGGCGACCAAGTGGTACGCCGACTTCGCCAAGCTGGTGCAGCGCCTCAAGATCGACCGTGACTACGAGGTCGACGAGAAGAAGCGCACCGTGGGTGTCCTGGAGGAGGGCGTCTCGCGGGTCGAGGACTACCTCGGCATCGACAACCTCTACGAGTCGGTCAACACGCCGCTGGTCGGGTTCCTGAACAACGCCATCAAGGCCAAGGAGCTCTACAAGGCGGACAAGGACTACGTCGTCATGAACGGCGAAGTCATGATCGTCGACGAGCACACCGGCCGCATCCTGGCCGGCCGCCGCTACAACGAGGGCATGCACCAGGCGATCGAGGCCAAGGAGGGGGTGGAGGTCCAGAACGAGAACCAGACGCTGGCCACCATCACCCTGCAGAACTTCTTCCGCCTGTACGACAAGCTCTCGGGCATGACCGGTACCGGCACCACCGAGGCCGCCGAGTTCCACCAGATCTACAAGCTCGGCGTGGTGCCGATCCCCACCAACAAGGATCCGCGCCGCATCGACCAGCCCGACCTGATCTACAAGTCGGAGCCGGCCAAGTTCGCGGCCGTGGTCGAGGACATCGCGGAGAAGCACGAGAAGGGCCAGCCCGTCCTGGTCGGCACCGTCTCGGTCGAGAAGTCCGAGTACCTGTCGCAGGAGCTGCGCAAGCGCGGCATCCCGCACGAGGTGCTGAACGCCAAGCACCACGAGCGCGAGGCGCAGATCGTCGCGCAGGCCGGCCGCAAGGGCGCCGTCACCGTCGCCACCAACATGGCCGGCCGTGGTACCGACATCATGCTCGGCGGCAACTCCGACCACCTGGCGGCGGCCGAGCTGGCGCAGCGCGGGCTCACCCCGACCGACACCCCGGACGAGTACGAGGCGGCGTTCCCGGAGGCGCTGGAGAAGGCCAAGGCCTCGGTCAAGGCCGAGCAGGAAGAGGTCCGCGAGGCCGGCGGCCTGTACGTGCTGGGCACCGAGCGGCACGAGTCGCGCCGCATCGACAACCAGCTGCGCGGCCGCTCCGGCCGTCAGGGCGACCCGGGCGAGTCCCGGTTCTACCTCTCGCTGGGCGACGACCTGATGCGCCTGTTCAAGGCCGGCATGGTCGAGCGCGTGCTGTCGATGGCGAACGTCCCGGAGGACGTGCCGATCGAGTCGAAGATGGTGACCCGGGCGATCGCCTCGGCCCAGACCCAGGTCGAGCAGCAGAACTTCGAGATCCGCAAGAACGTCCTGAAGTACGACGAGGTGCTGAACCGCCAGCGCGAGGTCATCTACGGCGAGCGCCGCCGGGTCCTGGAGGGCGAGGACCTCCAGGAGCAGATCGGCCACTTCATGGACGACACCGTCGAGGCCTACGTGAAGGCCGCGACCGGTGAGGGCTTCGAGGACGACTGGGACCTCGACAAGCTGTGGACCGCGCTGAAGCAGCTCTACCCGATCACCCTCGACCTGGAGGAGCTGGAGGAGGAGGCCGGCGGTCCCGCGGGCCTGACCTCCGAGTTCCTCGTCCGGGCCGTCCAGGAGGACATCCAGGCCCAGTACGGCGCCCGCGAGGACCAGCTCGGCGCGGAGATCATGCGTGAGCTGGAGCGCCGCGTGGTGCTCTCCGTGCTGGACCGCCGCTGGCGCGAGCACCTCTACGAGATGGACTACCTCCAGGAGGGCATCGGCCTGCGGGCGATGGCCCAGCGCGACCCGCTGGTCGAGTACCAGCGCGAGGGCTTCGACATGTTCACCGCCATGATGGAGGGGATCAAGGAGGAGTCCGTCGGCTACCTGTTCAACCTGGAGGTCCAGGTCGAGCAGCAGGTCGAGGAGGTCCCGGTCGCGGACGGCGAGATCTCGCTGGAGAAGGAGAGCCGCCCGGAGATCAAGGCCAAGGGCCTGGAGGCGCCGAAGCCGCAGCGGCTGCACTACACCGCTCCGACGGTCGACGGCGACGACACGGTGATCGAGGGCGACTTCGAGGACCTGGTGGAGGACGAGGGCGACGGCCTCACCCGGGCCGAGCGCCGCAAGGCCGCCAAGTCGGCCAAGGGCCGCCGCCGCAAGGCCTGACGCGGATCAAGCAGGGCGCCGCTCCCCGTTTCGGGGGGGGCGGCGCCCTGCGTCGTTCCCGGGGCCCAGGTGTCCGGCCCGGAGGGCGGGTGTTCAGCGGGCCTCGACGGCGGCGCACTGCCACTGGCCGGTGCGCCGGTGCCGCTCCAGCCGGAAGGCCACCATGTGGTGCCGTGGGCCCAGCTCGACCCGGACGCACGCCTCCACGACCTCCGCCGAGGGCGCGCTGTCGTGCACCCGGCCCAGCCGGGGGCGGGTCACGGTGCCGCGCGGGCGCAGCGGACCGGAGCGGACCAGTGCGGTGAGCCCGCCGTAGCCGTCCAGGGTGGTGTGCCGCTGGAGCTGGCCGGCCGGCCGGACGCCGGTGAGCACCTCGACCAGTCGTAGGGCGAAGCGGGCGGCCAGCTCGGCCCGGACGGCCCGCTCGGCGCCGGTGCCGCTCCCGCGCCCCGGCGTGCCGTGGGCGGCCGGGGCGCAGGCCGCCCGGGGGTGCCGGGGGTGGCGCGGCGCACCGGGGCGGTGCGGGGCCGGTCCGTCGGGCGCGGCGGTGGCGTGCTGCTGGGCGGGCGTGTGCCGCGGGGCGCGGTGCCGGTCGGGTCGCGGCCGGGGGCCGGGTGGGGCGTGCTCCTGGCCGGGGGTCTCCCGGAACCGGCCCTGCGGGTCGGCGCCGTGCGGGACGTGGCCGGGGGATTCCTGCCGTCCGGGCTCGTGGCGGTGGGGCTCGTGGCGGCGGGGCTCGTGCTGCCGGGCGAGCGGCCGGACGCGTGGGGTGCGGACGGCGGGTGGGAGCGGGTGGGCCGGCCGGACGGCGCTGTGCGGGGAGGCTGAGGACTCGATCATGCGCGGTACCCCCGGTTCGGACGGGACGGGCAGGACGGGCGGGACGGGCGGGCCTGCCCGGGCGGGGCCCGGCAGGCGGGGTGCGGCCGTTCGCCGTGGGCCGCAGTCCTGGTATCGGCGTCCGGAGCGCGGGGGAGAGCGGCCGCGCGGCCGCCCGACCGGCCCGTGCCGGTGTCACCTATCCGGGTGACGCGGCCCGGCCCCGTGGGCGGCCGGCCACGGCCCCCGGTAGCCGGGTTGACGCCCCCGGCGGGCGGGGAGTGAACCCGAAGGGGGACGGTCCGTCCTGTTGATTCTGTGCGGCCGATCGCGCGTTGCGGGAATGCTACTGACCGGTAATGCGCAGGATCGGGACGGGGACCCGCAGCGAGTCCCCGTTGGAGACGAGGGGCGGCAGGCCGATGGTGACGCAGGCTTCGACGAGCGACGGCAGGACGGCGGCGGTGCCCGCCGGGGACGGGGTGCGGCGCGGCCTGGTGCTCGGCGGCGGCGGCATGCTCGGGGCGGCCTGGACGATCGGCGCGCTCTGCGCCGTCCAGGAGGCTACCGGCCGCGGGCCCGGGCAGGCCGAGGTGATCCTCGGGACCTCCGCCGGCGCGATCCTCGGCGCGCTGCTGGCCGGCGGCGTGGGTGCCGAGGAGCTGCGGGACCACCAGCGCGGGCTGCCGATCACCACCGGGCCGCTGGCCGGCGTGGACTTCGACTACGACACGGCGGCCGGCGGCGCCGTACCGCTGCGCCCCCGGCCCGGCATCGGCTCGCCCGGCCTGCTGCGGGACGCCGTCCGCCACCCGCGCGAGTACCCCTGGCTGACCATGGTGTCGGCGGTGGTGCCCACCGGCCGCGGCTCGGTGGCGCCGGTCGGCGACCTGATCCGCTCCCTGCCGGGCCTGGACGGCCCGGCCCGGGCCACGCCGCTGCGGGTGGTGGCGGTGGACTACCGCACCGGCCGCCGGGTCGTCTTCGGGGACCAGGGCGCGCCCCCCGCCGAGTACGCCGAGGCGGTGATGGCCTCCTGCGCGATCCCCGGCTGGTTCGCCCCGGTGGAGGTGGCCGGCGGCCCCTACGTCGACGGTGGCTGCTGGTCGGCGACCAACGCGGACCTGATGCTCGGACGCGGCCTGGACGAGGTCTACGTGCTCGCCCCGATGGCGCTGCGGCTGCACCCGCGCGGCCGCGCCGAGCCCGGCCGGGGCACCCTGGCCGCCCTGCGGGAGTGGCGCGAGCGGGACCGCCCCCGGGGCGTGCTGGCCCAGCTGGTGAGCCGCTACCGGCGCTCGGTGACCCGGCAGATGCTGCGCGAGGCGCGGCTGCTGCGGGCCACCGGGGTCCGGGTGCAGTTGCTCGCGCCGACCCTGGAGGACCTGGCGGTGATGGGGCCCAACATGATGGACCCGGCCCGTCGCGGGGAGGTGCTGGAGACCGCGCTGCGCACCAGCCGGGTCGCGCTGGCCGGCGTGCGCTGAGCCGCTGGCGCCCGGCGGGCGGCCCCCGCGCGGGCCCGTGCGCCCCGCCCGGGCGCCCGGGGCGCGGTGGCGGTGGCGAACGGCGGGTACGAACGGGATGTAGCGGCGATCACCCGCGCCGTATTCTCTGTCTAGCCGTTCCGTCCCAGCCGTCCGAGAGCCGTGCTGTACGAAGACCTGGAGAGTGCCCCGATGCGCGTGTACGTGCCCACCACCTTGAACGGCCTGGCGGCGGCGCACCCGGGCGGCGCGTTGGAGCAGTCGGCGGCGTACGCCGTGACGCCCGCGCTGCGCGAGTGGTACGTCAGCGACGACCTGGAGGAGCTGGAGTACGCGGCACTGAACCGGGCCGCCCAGTCCTCGCTGCGCCTGCTCGCCGCCGACCCCGGGGCCCCGCGCCGGCGCGTGGTGCTGGCGCTGGACGTGCCGGACTCGGCGGTCCGGCCGTTCGCCGGCGACGAGTACCAGGACCAGGCCTCGCTCGGCCAGGTGGTGCTGGCCGGCCCGGTGCCGCTGGCGAAGGCCGCCGCCGTGCACGCCGACGTGGCCGACCAGGACGTGGTCGAGGACGTCGCGGCGGCGGTGGCGGCGATCACGGCCGCCGACGCCGGCGACCAGGACGCCCAGTTCACCGTGGACGGCGCCGAGGACCACGACCTGCTCTGGTTCGCCACCCAGGAGATCGCGTCCCTGCTGGCCTGACCCCGGCGGGGCACCCGCGGCGGCCCGGCGCGGGTGCCCCGCCCCCGTCACTTCCGGTCCGCCGGGTGCTCCGGTTACCGTTCCGAGGTGCGCACTCATATCGTCTGGGACTGGAACGGCACGCTCTTCCACGACATGGAGGCGGTGCTCGGAGCGAGCAACGCCGCTTTCGCGACCCTCGGCATCGCCCCGCTGAGCCTGCAGGAGTACCGGGAGCAGTACGAGATCCCGATCCCGCGGTTCTACCAGCGGCTGCTCGGCCGGCTGCCCAGCGAGGCCGAGTGGATCCTGCTCGACGACGCGTTCCACGACCGGTACCACGAGCTCAGCCCGGCGTGCGGGCTGACCGAGGGCGCGCTCGGGCTGCTGAGCGCCTGGGGCGAGTCCGGCCACAGCCAGTCGCTGCTGTCGATGTACGAGCACGACCGGCTGGTCCCGGTGGTCGAGCGGTTCGGGATCAGCGGGCACTTCGTCCGGGTCGACGGGCGCAGCGGTCCGTCCGGCGGTCAGAAGGCCACCTACCTGTCGCGGCACCTGGCCGCGCTGGGGGAGCGGGTCGACCCGGCGCGCACGGTGCTGATCGGGGACGCCGCCGACGACGCGCTGGCCGCGCTGAGCGTCGGGGCGCACGCCGTGCTCTACAGCGGCGGCTCGCACACCCGCGAGAAGCTGGAGCCGGTCGGGGTGCCGGTGGTCGACAGCCTGGCGGAGGCGGTGGAGCTGGCCGGCCGGCTGGCGGCCTGAGCCGGGGGCCGCGGCGGCCGGCCGGTGCGGGGCGGTCGCCAGCCGCTCGCACGCCTGACGGCGTGTCCGGTGCCACGCGTCCGAGGGCGTGTCAGACCGGGCCGAACGGTGCGGAACTGGTCAATCTGGTTTGACGCCACCCCCGGCGCGCACCAGAGCGAGCGGAGCCACCATGCCCATCGACGCAGTGACCCAGGTCCCGACCCCGGTCAACGAACCGGTGCACGGCTACGCGCCCGGCAGCCCCGAGCGGGCCCGGCTGGAGCGCAAGCTCGACGAGATGGCCGCCGAGACCGTCCCGCTGCCGATGACCATCGCCGGTGAGCAGCGCTTCGGCGGCGGCGAGCGGATCGACGTCGTCCAGCCCCACCACCACGCCGCCAAGCTCGGCGTGCTCGGCAACGCCACCCGGGAGGACTCCCAGCTGGCGGTCGACGCCGCGCTGGCGGCCGGTCCGGCCTGGCGCTCGCTCTCCTTCGACGACCGGGCGGCGGTGTTCCTGCGCGCGGCCGACCTGCTGGCCGGTCCGTGGCGCGAGACGCTCGCGGCGGCCACCATGCTCGGGCAGTCCAAGACCGCCCAGCAGGCCGAGATCGACTCCTCCTGCGAGCTGGTCGACTTCTGGCGCTTCAACGTCCACTTCGCCCGGCAGATCCTGGCCGACCAGCCGCTCTCCTCACCGGGGGTGTGGAACCGCACCGACCACCGGCCGCTGGAGGGCTTCGTCTACGCCGTCACGCCGTTCAACTTCACCGCGATCGCCGGCAACCTGCCGACCGCGCCGGCGCTGATGGGCAACACCGTGGTGTGGAAGCCGGCCCCCACCCAGACGCTCTCCGCCCACTACCTGATGCGGGTGCTGGAGGAGGCCGGGCTGCCGCCCGGGGTGATCAACATGGTGACCGGCGACGGCCTCCAGCTGTCCCAGGTGGCCCTGGCCAACCCGGCCCTGGCCGGGTTGCACTTCACCGGCTCCACCGCCACCTTCCAGTCGCTGTGGAAGACCGTCGGCGCCAACATCGGCAGTTACCGCGGCTACCCGCGGATCGTCGGCGAGACCGGCGGCAAGGACTTCCTGCTCGCCCACCGCTCCGCCGACCCCGACAGCCTGCGGACGGCGCTGGTCCGCGGCGCCTTCGAGTACCAGGGCCAGAAGTGCTCGGCGCTCTCCCGGGCCTACCTGCCGCGCAGCCTCTGGCAGAGGATCAAGGACGAGTTCCTGGCCGAGGTGGACGCGATCACCGTCGGCGACGTCTCCGACTTCAGCAACTTCATGGGGGCGCTGATCGACCGGCGGGCGTTCCGCAAGAACCAGGCCGCCATCGACCGGGCCGTCCAGGACCCGACCGTGGAACTGGCGGCCGGCGGCCAGTACGACGACGCCATCGGCTGGTTCGTCCGGCCGACGGTGCTGGTCTGCGGCGACCACCGCAACGAGATCTTCCGGACCGAGTACTTCGGGCCGATCCTCGCCGTGCACGTCTACGAGGACGCCCGCTGGGACGACGTGCTGCGCCGGGTCGACTCGGGCTCGCCGTACGGGCTGACCGGCGCGGTGATGGCGCGGGACAGGTACGCCGTCGCGCAGGCGGTGGAGGAGCTGCGGTTCGCGGCGGGCAACTTCTACATCAACGACAAGCCGACCGGCGCGGTGGTCGGGCAGCAGCCCTTCGGCGGCGGCCGGGCGTCCGGCACCAACGACAAGGCCGGCGCGGCGCAGAACCTGCTCCGCTGGACCTCGGCCCGGTCGATCAAGGAGACCTTCGTGCCGCCGGCCGGGTACCGCTACCCGCACATGGGCTGAGCGCCCGGTGGCGGGCGGCCGAACCCGCGGTGACGGCCGGCCGTACCGGAGCACGGCGGCGCCCGGGCTTTGGACAAGGTGTCCAGGACGGACCGATCTTCCTGCGGGTTTGTGCCTCCCTGTCCCCTGACACCTTCGTTTCCTCCCGTTAGGCTGGCTGACGTCGTCGGGTTGGCTCCGCAGGCCAAAACATCGTCTCTTACCCGTTACAAGGGCATTTCATGCGTGCCATGGAAGCCTTTCGGCCGGACGGTGCGGCAGGATTGCGGAAGACCCGGCGGTGCACACCCACACACCACCGAGTCACGCAACGGCGCGCGACAGGAGCCAAACAGCCATGCAGACCAAGCTGGACGCAGCCAAGGCCGAACTGCTCACCAAGGCAGCAGCAGCCGCTGAGAACAGCCAGGTGGGGGGAGCGGCGCCAGGGGAGGGTCTGAGCAACGGTGCTCTGACCGCGTACCTGCACCACTACTACCTCCACACCGCCCCCGAGGACCTGATCAGCCGGGACCCGGTCGACGTGTACGGGGCCGCCGCCTCGCACTACCGCCTCGGGCTCAAGCGGCCCCAGGGGACCGCCGAGGTCCGGGTGCACACCCCGAGCGTCGAGGAGAACGGCTGGTCCTGCGGCCACACGGTGGTCGAGGTCGTCACCGACGACATGTCCTTCCTGGTCGACTCGGTCACCAACGAGCTGTCCCGCCAGGACCGCGCGATCCACATCGTGATCCACCCCCAGCTGGTCGTCCGCCGTGACATCACCGGCAAGCTGCTGGAGATCCTGGACATCGACGCCTGCTCGCGCAGCCAGGCCGCCGGCGCCGAATGGCCCGCCGACGCCGTGGTCGAGTCCTGGATGCACATCGAGATCGACCGCGAGACGGACCGCGAGGACCTCCGCGCCATCGAGTCCGACCTGCGCCGCGTCCTCGGTGACGTCCGCGAGGTCGTCGAGGACTGGTCGAAGATGCGCGAGTCCGCGCTGCGACTGGCCGACGAACTCGCCGAGCAGCCCCCGGCCCACCTGCCCGAGCAGGAGGTCGGCGAGGCCTGGGAGCTGATGCGCTGGCTCGCCGACGACCACTTCACCTTCCTCGGCTACCGCGAGTACGACCTGGTCGAGCACGAGGGCGAGGAGGTGCTGCGCGCCGTCGCCGGCACCGGCCTCGGCATCCTGCGCTCCGACCCGCTCAGCCACGACACCGACCACCACCCGGTCAGCGAGGCCTTCGGCCGGCTCTCCGCGCCGGTGCGCGCCAAGGCGCACGAGAAGAAGCTGCTGGTCCTCACCAAGGCCAACAGCCGGGCGACCGTGCACCGCCCCGCCTACCTCGACTACGTCGGCGTGAAGCGCTTCGACGCCAACGGCGAGGTGATCGGCGAGCGCCGCTTCCTCGGCCTGTTCTCCGCCGCCGCGTACACCGAGTCGGTCTCCCGCATCCCGGTGGTGCGCCGCAAGGTGCAGGACGTGCTGAACGCCTCCGGCTTCTCCAGCGACAGCCACGACGGCCGCGACCTGCTGCAGATCCTGGAGACCTTCCCCCGGGACGAGATCTTCCAGACCCCCGCCGAGGAACTGCTCCAGATCGCCACCAGCGTGCTCTACCTCCAGGAGCGCCGCCGGCTGCGGCTGTTCCTGCGCCAGGACGAGT
This sequence comes from Kitasatospora herbaricolor, assembly GCF_030813695.1. Classification (NCBI taxonomy): domain Bacteria; kingdom Bacillati; phylum Actinomycetota; class Actinomycetes; order Kitasatosporales; family Streptomycetaceae; genus Kitasatospora; species Kitasatospora herbaricolor. The sequence goes on along the minus strand of NZ_JAUSVA010000002.1, from coordinate 3,553,069 downwards.
ACGGGCGCTACTTCTCCGCGCTGGTCTACCTGCCGCGTGACCGCTACACCACCCGCATCAGGCTGCGCCTGATGGACATCCTGATGCAGGAGCTGAACGGCGCCGCGATCGACTACACGGTGTACGCCACCGAGTCGGTGCTGACCCGCCTGCACTTCGTCGTCCGGGTCACCCCCGGCAGCGAGCTGCCGTACCTGTCGGACGCCGAGGTCGAGCGGATCGAGGGCAAGCTCGCCGAGGCCGCCCGGTTCTGGATGGACGGCTTCAACGACCAGCTGCACGTCGAGCTGGGCGAGGAGCGGGCCGCGGACCTGTCCCGCCGGTACGCCAACGCCTTCCCCGACGGCTACCGCGCCGACTTCACCGCCCGCACCGCCGTCGCCGACCTCAAGCAGATCGAGTCGCTGGCCGGCGAGGGCGACTTCCGCCTGAACCTGTACCAGCCGGTGGGCGCGGGCGACGACGAGCGCCGCTTCAAGATCTACCGGGTCGGCGGCCCGATCTCGCTGACCGAGGTCCTGCCCGTCCTGCAGCGGCTCGGCGTCGAGGTGCTCGACGAGCACCCGTACGCGCTGACCCGCTCGGACCACAGCACCGCCTGGGTGTACGACTTCGGCCTGCGGCTGCGCGAGGGCACCGAGCTGACCGACGAGGCCCGCGAGCGCGTCCAGGAGGCCTTCGCGGCCACCTGGACCGGCCAGGCCGAGAACGACGGCTTCAACGGCCTGGTCCTGACCGCCGGGCTGACCTGGCGCCAGGCGATGATGCTGCGCGCCTACGCCAAGTACCTGCGCCAGGCGGGCAGCACGTTCTCCCAGGACTACATGGAGGACGCGCTCCGCAACAACGCCCACACCACCCGCCTGCTGGTCAACCTCTTCGAGGCCCGCCTGAGCCCCAGCCACCAGCTGGGCGCGCTGGAGCTGACCGAGGGCATCGTCGAGGAGCTCTCCGGCGCCCTCGACGAGGTCGTCTCGCTGGACGAGGACCGCATCCTGCGCTCCTTCCTGCACCTCATCCAGGCGACCCTGCGGACCAACTTCTTCCAGCACTCCTCCGAGACCGGCGACTGGCACCGCTACGTCTCGATGAAGTTCGATCCCAAGGCCATCCCGGACCTGCCGGCCCCGCGCCCCGCGTTCGAGATCTGGGTCTACTCCCCGCAGGTCGAGGGCGTGCACCTGCGCTTCGGCAAGGTAGCCCGCGGCGGGCTGCGCTGGTCCGACCGGCGCGAGGACTTCCGCACCGAGATCCTCGGCCTGGTCAAGGCCCAGATGGTGAAGAACACCGTCATCGTCCCGGTCGGCGCCAAGGGCGGCTTCGTCGCCAAGCAGCTGCCCGACCCGTCGGTGGACCGCGACGCCTGGCTGGCCGAGGGCATCGCCTCGTACAAGACCTTCATCTCGGCGCTGCTCGACATCACCGACAACCTGAAGGCCGGCGAGGTCGTCCACCCGCAGGACGTGGTCCGCCACGACGAGGACGACACCTACCTGGTGGTCGCCGCCGACAAGGGCACCGCGACCTTCTCCGACATCGCCAACGGCGTCGCCGAGTCCTACGGCTTCTGGCTGGGCGACGCGTTCGCCTCCGGCGGCTCGGCCGGCTACGACCACAAGGGCATGGGCATCACCGCCCGCGGCGCCTGGGAGTCCGTCAAGCGCAACTTCCGCGAGCTGGGCCACGACACCCAGAGCGAGGACTTCACCGTCGTCGGCATCGGCGACATGTCCGGTGACGTGTTCGGCAACGGCATGCTGCTCAGCGAGCACATCCGCCTGGTCGCCGCCTTCGACCACCGGCACATCTTCCTCGACCCGAACCCGGACGCCGCCGTCTCGTACGCCGAGCGCCGCCGGCTCTTCGACCTGCCCCGCAGCTCCTGGGACGACTACGACAAGTCGCTGATCTCCACCGGCGGCGGCGTCTTCCCGCGGAGCGCCAAGTCCATCCAGCTCAGCTCCCAGGTGCGGGCCGTGCTCGGCATCGAGCAGGCCCGGCTCACCCCGGCCGAGCTGATGAAGGCCATCCTGCAGTCGCCCGTCGACCTGTTCTGGAACGGCGGCATCGGCACCTACGTCAAGGCCTCCACCGAGACCAACGCCGAGGTCGGCGACAAGGCCAACGACGCGATCCGGGTCAACGGCAGCGACGTGCGGGCCCGGGTGGTCGGCGAGGGCGGCAACCTCGGTTGCACCCAGCTCGGCCGCATCGAGTACGCGGCGAGCGGCGGCCCCGAGGCCACCGGCGGCTGGATCAACACCGACGCCATCGACAACTCGGCCGGCGTCGACACCTCGGACCACGAGGTCAACATCAAGATCCTGCTCAACCAGGTCGTCGCCGACGGCGACATGACGGTCAAGCAGCGCAACAAGCTGCTCGCCGAGATGACCGACGAGGTCGGCCACCTGGTGCTGCGCAACAACTACGCGCAGAACGTGGTGCTGGCCAACGCCGTCGCGCAGGCCGTCAGCATGGTCAACGTCCACTCCCGGATGATCAACCGGCTGGAGGCCGACGGGCAGCTCGACCGGGCCCTGGAGTTCCTGCCCGCCGAGCGCCAGATCCGTGAGCGCCAGCAGAACGGCCGCGGGCTCTCCCAGCCCGAGCTGTCCGTCCTGCTCGCCTACACCAAGATCACCCTGGCCGACGAGCTGCTCGCCACCGAGCTGCCCGACGACCCGTACTTCCGCACCGCCCTCCAGGAGTACTTCCCCAGCGCCCTGCGGGCCCGCTTCGGCGAGGCGATCGACGCCCACGCCCTGCGCCGGGAGATCATCACCACCCTGATCGTCAACGACACGATCAACCGCGGCGGCTGCACCTTCGCGTTCCGCCTCCGCGAGGAGACCGGCGCGACGTACGAGGAGATCGCCCGGACCCACACCGCGGCCCGCGCCGTCTTCGGCCTGGAGGAGATCTGGGCCGAGATCGAGGGCCTGGACACCAAGGTCTCCGCCCGGGCGCAGACCCGGATGCGCCTGCACTCGCGCCGCCTGGTCGAGCGCGCCACCCGGTGGATGCTCAACAACCGCCGCCAGCCGCTGGACATCGCCGGCACCATCGAGTTCTTCCACGACCGCGTGAACCAGGTCTGGGGCTCGCTCCCCAAGCCGCTGCGCGGCGAGGACCTCGTCTGGTTCGAGCACGTCTACAACGAGCTGGCCGAGGCCGGCGTCCCGGAGGGCCTGGCCACCCGGATCGCGGGCCTGTCCTCGACCTTCCCGACCCTCGACATCACCGAGGTCGCGGACCGCTCCGGCAAGGACGTCGCCGAGGTCGCCGACCTCTACTACGACCTCGCCGACCGCCTGCAGATCACCCACCTGCTGGACCGCATCATCGAGCTCCCGCGGGTCGACCGCTGGTCCTCGATGGCCCGCGCGGCCATCCGCGAGGACCTCTTCGCGGCCCACGCGGCGCTCACGGCCGACATCCTGGCCTGCGGCGGCGAGGGCGCCACCCCCGAGGAGCGCTACACCGCCTGGGCCGAGCTGAACGCCACCCTGCTCAACCGCGCCAAGAGCACCCTCGACGACATAAGGGGTTCGGACAACTACGAGCTGTCCAGCCTCTCGGTCGCGATGCGGGTGATCCGCACGCTGCTGCGCACCGGTTCGATGCGCTGAGGCGGACGGTGTGAGGCCCGACGACGGGCCTGACGGGTGAGGGCGGGACCGCACTGCGGTCCCGCCCTCACCCGTTGTGCGCGTCCGGCCGGCCCCTCCCGCCGCGGTCCGCCCCGGCCGGATCCGCCACCATGTCCCGGGGCGGGCGATCGCGGGGCGGCCCGGAACCGCCGTCGCCGCGGCGCCCGCCGGGGCCGTCGGTGTGGCCCGGATCACACGGAACCCGCTCGCCGGGGCGGACAGGTAGGGGTGTGGAACTGTCACTACGGTCCCGGCTGCGAGCCGGGGACCAGAGCGCGCTGGGGGAACTGTTCGACGAACAGGCACGGGACCTGTACCGGTACGCGGTGCGGGCGTCGGGGGACTGGGCGACGGCCGAGGACGTCGTCTCCCTGACCTTCCTGGAGGCCTGGCGACTGCGCGGGAAACTGCGCGAGGAGGGGGAGAGCGTACGGCCGTGGCTGTTCGGGATCGCGGCGAACGTGCTGCGCAACACCGCGCGGGCGGCCCGGCGCCATCAGGCGGCGCTGGCCCGGATGCCGGCCCGGGAGGTGGTGCCCGACTTCGCGGACGAGCTGGTGGGCCGGCTCGACGACAGCGCGGAACTGGCGGCGGCGCACCGGGCGCTGGCCAGGCTGCGGCGCGGGGAGCGGGAGGTGTTCACCCTCTGCGTCTGGGCCGGGCTCGACTACGCGGGGGCGGCGCAGGCGCTGGGGGTTCCGGTGGGGACGGTGCGCTCCCGGCTTTCGAGGGCGCGGACCCGGCTGCGGAAGCTCGCGCAGGAGGAGTTGGCCCGGGCCCGGATCGGGACGGAACCCGGTGACGGCAGCGGACAGGTACAGGGTGGCCGCAGGGAAGCGGCCCGGTCGATGCGGGAGAAGAGCCGATGAACGCCAAGCGCGACACCGACGAGCGCGCGGAGCTGAGCAGCCTGCTGCCGGCCCCGGCGCGACCGGAACTCACCGCGGACCGTCACCAGCTGTTGAGGGGACACCTGATGAACGAGATCACCGAGGCCGCGCGTCCGGCCAGGGCCGCGCGCGGCTACCGCAAGCTCGGCTGGATCGCGATGCCGGCGATGGTCGGCGGGCTGGCGCTGGCGCTGGTGCTGGGCACCGGCGGCAACGGCGCCACCCCGGGGCCGGCGCAGGCTGGCACGACGCGGTCGGCCGCGCCGCAGCCGGACGGCGCGGGGCAGTCCGGCGGCGCGAAGGCGCCGATCCTGAACGCCGTGCCGGCGAGCGCCGTCGAGCTGCTCGGCCAGGCGGCCCAGGCCGCCGCGAAGAAGCCGGCCGACCAGGTGAAGGACGGCCAGTTCGTCTACGTCAAGACCTTGGTCTCCGGTGTCGAGTACAGCGGCCCGGACGGCTCGGTGGCGACCGTGCGCCCGCTGCACCCCCGGGAGATCTGGCTCTCGGTGGACGGCGGCAAGCCGGGGCTGCTGGTGGAGCAGGGGCACCCGGCCTCGGGCAAGGACGGCAAGCCGGGCCGGCCGGACGGCGGGACGGAGCTGCCGCCGGTCGCGCACCCGAGCCTCGACGCGCCGACGTACCGCTTCCTGGAGAAGCTGCCCACCGACGCCGACGCCCTGCTGCAGCAGATCCGCGCGGCGAACGGGCCCGGGAAGAGCCCGGAGCACGCCGACAGCCTGGCCTTCAAGATGATCGGCGAGCTGCTGATGGAGCAGATCACCCCGCCGGCCGTCCGGGCGGCGCTGTACCAGGCCGCCGCGAGGATCCCGGGGGTGACGCTGACCCCCGACGCGGCGGACGCGGCGGGCCGGCACGGGGTGGCGGTCGGATTCGCGGTGGGCGACAGCCGGATCGAGTGGATCGTCGACCCCGGCGGCTACGAGCTGCTCGGGGTGCGGCAGGTGCTGCTGAAGGACGGCCCGCTCGGCAGGAAGGGCGACGTGGTGGCGCCGAGCTCGGTGGAGGTGCGTGCCGTCGTCGACAAGGCCGGGGACGTGCCCGGCAAGCCGGGGGACCAGGGCCGGAGCTGACCGGGTGAGGGCGGGGCGGACGCGGCCGGAGGGGGGCCGCGCCCGCCCCGTCGTCGTGTCCGGCCGGGCCCTGTCCGGCGGGCCGCCCGGCCGGCCCCCGCCGGGTGCGGTCAGCGGCCGGCGGCCCGTTGCAGCGCGCTGGCCAGCAGGGCCAGGTCGGTCGGGCCGTTGCCCAGCTCCCGGACGGGCCGGCGGGCCGGCGGGGCGCCGAGCTGCGCCGGGTCTATCGCGACCACGGTGGGCCGCAGGGTGGCCGTCCGGGGGATGCGGCCGCTGATCCGGGCGGTCTGGAAGGCAGACACCCCGCCGTCCGGCAGCCGCAGGTAGCCCCGGCCGGGGGTGTCCTCGTCGAGCGCGGCGGCGTCGCCGAGGTGGATCAGCAGGTCGGAGTCGGACGGGTACTCGGTGCGCAGGGCGATCCGCAGCAGGGCGGCCTCGTCCACCTCGGTGCCCGCCGTCTCCTCGGGCTGCCCGGTGGTGACCACCAGGTGGATGCCGAGCGGGCCGCCGCGCCGGGCCACGGCGGCGAAGGCCCGGGCCAGCGGGCGGCCGGCGGGGGAGGTGGGGGCGAGCAGCGCGTCGTAGTCGTCGACCGCGACGATCAGCCGGGCGGGCGGTTCGGCGGCCCCGCCGGCGGGGGGCCGGGCCGAGCCGCTGCGCGGGCGGCCGACCTTGGCGCCGGGCTCGCCGCCGGCCGGGAAGGCCGCCCCGGCGGCGCCGACGGCGGCCGAGCTCAGGGCGGCGCTGCTCAGGGCTGGTACGGGGGTGCTCCGGTCGCCGTCCTCGTCCGGGCCGGCGTCCAGGGCGCGGGCGCCCAGGCCGTGTCCGTCCAGGATGCGGGCGGCGTGCCAGGAGGCGAAGTCGAGCCCGTCGAAGAGCTGCTCCCGCCGGGTCAGCTCGTCGAGCAGGGCCTCGGCGGTCAGCAGCGCCTGCCGGGGGTCGGCGGCCGCGTTCACATGGGCGGTGACGTGCGGCAGCTCGGTGCAGCCGCGCAGGCCGGACTGGTCGTCGCCGTCGGCCGGGGCGCGGCCCTCGATCACCGTCACGGTGAGCCGGTCGGGGCGTTCGGAGACCGCCAGCGAGGCGATCAGGGAGCGCAGCAGCTCCGTCTTGCCCGCGCCCTTGGCGCCGCCGGCGAGCAGGTGCGGGCCGCCCGGGTCGGGGGAGGGCAGGGTCAGTTCGGGGTCGGCGAGGTCGACGGCGCAGAGCTCGTCGCGGGTGGTGCCGATCAGCGCGGTCGCGGTGGCGATGCCGGTGGGCAGTGCCTGCCAGCGGGCGGAGAGCTTGGCGGGGGTGACGCTGTCGAGCTGGAGCAGGTCCAGCAGGCGCAGGGACTCGGGGAGCGGGCCGCGGGTGGCGGGGGTGGCCTCGCGCAGCGGGGCCAGGAGCCGGGCGAGGCGCTCCGCCCACGGGTCGGAGACGGCGTCCAGCGAGACGTCCTGGACGCTCTCGCGGCCGCCGGCCACCGGCCGGTCGAGGGTCAGGTGGGTGCCGACCTCGCCGGTGATCACCGCGGTGGCGCCCAGGCCGGCGGGCAGCAGCTCGGGCCGCTCGGCCAGGCAGACCGGGAACACACCGACCGCCGGGCCCTGCCGCAGCAGCAGCTCCAGGGCCTGCCGGGCGGGCTCGGTGCCGGGCACGCCGTCGACCAGGACGACGGTGGCGGGCAGTCCGGCGCCGCTGTCGGGGGCGGAGAGCCGGGTGGTCAGCTCGGTCAGGCGGGCGGTGGCCTGCTCGTCGTCGAGGCCCAGCAGCAGCCGGCAGTCCTGCCCGTGCTGGGGGCGCAGGTGCGGCAGCCAGAGGGCCCAGGCCCAGGTGTCGGCGCGGTCCTGCGGCGGGCGGGCGGCGTCGGAGTCGACCACCACCAGGCTGAGGCCGGTCGGCGGGTGCAGGGCGGCGAGCTGGGCGACCACGGCCCTGGTGAGTGCGTCGAGGCGGGCGCGCGGGCCGGCCAGGCCGAGACTGCCGGCCGTCTGCAGGTCGAGGGTGACGGGGACGGCGGGCAGCAGGGTGCCGGGCGCGGTGCCGGGGCCGCCCGGCCGGTCGCCGGTGCCCAGGCGCAGCGTGAGCGCGTCGGGGTGGGAGGGGCCGCGCTCCCAGAGCCGGGGGCCCGGGCCGAGCGCGTTGAGCAGCAGGGTGGCGAGGTCGGGCCAGCGTTCGCGCTGGTTGGCGGCCTGCCGGGTGCGGGCGGCGCTGTGCTGCTGGGCCGCGCTGTCGCGGCCGGCGTCGGCGGGGGCGGAGCCGCGGCCGAGGCGGCGGGAGAGCAGGGCGCGGGCCCGGCCGGCGGCGGGCGCCTCGGGGGCCGCGGGCGGCTCGGGGGCCGGCTGCGCGGGTTTGGCGGCGAGCGGCGCGGAGAGCTGGAGGTGGCCGAGGCCGTCCGGGAGCGCGGACCGGGCGGGTGGCCCGGCACCCTCGGGGGCGTCCGCCCCGGCGGCGCTGACCTGCAGGGTGGACTCGCCGAGCCGCAGCAGGCCGGGCTCGCCGAGCGGGACGGCCTCCTCCGGGCTGATGAAGCGGCCGTCCAGGGTGGTGCCGTTGGTGGAGGCCAGGTCGCGGACGGTGACCGTGCCGTCGCTCTCCAGGTGCAGGGCGAGGTGCAGCCGGGAGACGTCCGGGTCGTCGAGCGGGACGTCGGCCTCGCTGGAGCGGCCCACCGTGATCTCGCGGCCGTGCAGCCGGTGGACGCCGCCGGCGTCCGGGCCGCCGGTGACCCGCAGCTCGGCGGCGGCCGGGTCGGGGGTGTCGTCGTCGGTGGCGGACGGGTCGGGTTCGCCGAGGCTGAGGACGGCGCCGTCGAGCAGCGGGGGGTGGCCGATCAGGGCGTGCTCGTCCACCCGGCGCGCGCCGGCGTACAGATGCACGTGGGTGGCGGCGCGCGGGCCGCGTACGCCCACGGCGCCCGCGAGAGCGCCCGCGACGGCGCCGAGCGCCGTGCCGACGGGGGCGGTGACCAGCACGTCCACGGAGGGAATGGCGGACCCGGCGACTGCCGGGCCGCTGCGCGGTCGGAGGACGGTCAGCCGGATCTGCATCTCGCCCGCGGTCCCTTCTGCTGGTACTGACGCCTGGTGCCGAATGCGGGCCGCCGTCCGCCCGGCGGGCCGCCGGAGGTCTGCTGCCTGCGTGCTGTCGTGCTGACCCCTGCCCGGTGCCGTCGTGCCCGGCCCGGGCGGCGGGCCGGGCCTGGTGGCGCCGCCGCCGTCGGTACGGGCGGCCGCGCCGGCCTTTGGGCCACAAGAGTGGTCAGCTCATCCTGCCATCCATCACCGACAGTCCGCGCACGGTACCGGATTTGACGATCTTGCGATCATCGCCATGGTGGAGGCGACGGGCAGTCAGGTCAACCGCCGGGGCGCCGGGGGCGTCCTCACCGGTGGAGGCGCCCGTCGGCGGGCCCCGCGGGACGGCCCCTACGGGATGTCCCCGAGGCCCCGCGTGGCGGGCGGTCCGGACACATCGGAAACACGATCGGACACCGTTAGAGTGGCCGGAACACGGGCCCGGCAGGCTCACCGCACCGGCGGGGAGCGTCCCGCGGCGAGCGGCGCGGCGAGGAGTGCGACAGGTGCGGCCAGTCGGCAGCAAGTATCTGCTTGAGGAGACCCTCGGACGGGGGGCCACCGGAACCGTGTGGCGTGCCCGGGTGCGCGAGGACGCCGTGGTGCCCGGCAGCGAGCCGGGCCAGCTGGTCGCGATCAAGGTGCTCCGGGAGGAGCTGGCGGCCGACCCGGACGTCGTGATGCGCTTCCTGCGGGAGCGGTCCGTCCTGGTGCGGCTCAGCCACCCCAACATCGTCCGGGTCCGCGACCTGGTGGTGGAGGGCGAGCTGCTGGCCCTGGTGATGGACCTGGTCGAGGGCCCGGACCTGTTCCACTACCTGCGCGGCAACGGGCCCTTCAGCCCGATCGCCGGCGCGCTCCTGATGGCCCAGATCGCCGACGCGCTGGCGGCCAGCCACGCCGACGGCGTGGTGCACCGCGACCTCAAGCCCGCCAACGTCCTGCTGGCCACCGTCCGGGTCGACGGCGTCGAGCAGATGCACCCGATGCTGACCGACTTCGGCATCGCCCGGCTCGCGGACTCCCCGGGGATCACCCGGACCCACGAGTTCGTCGGCACCCCCGCGTACGTCGCGCCCGAGTCCGCCGGCGGCCGGCCGCAGACCTCCGCGGTGGACGTCTACGGCGCCGGGATCATGCTGTTCGAGCTGGTCACCGGCCGTCCGCCGTTCCAGGGCGACGGCCCGCTGGCCATCCTGCAGGCGCACCTCGCGCAGGAGCCGCAGCGCCCCTCGACCATGCCCGAGCCGCTCTGGACGGTGATCGAGCGCTGCCTGCGCAAGGACCCGTCGCAGCGGCCGAGCGCCACCTCGCTGGCCCGCGCGCTGCGGGTGGTCGCGGCCGGGATCGGCGTGCACGCCTCCCCGGCGGCGGTGGACGAGGCCCTCGCGGTCGGCGCCCTGCTGCTGCCGGACCCGCAGCCCGCCCCGGTGGCCGGCGAGGACGTCACGGTGCCCGGCCTGCCGGGCGCCCCCGCTGCCCCGTTCCTGCCGCCGCCGGTGCCGGCCGGGTCGGCCGACGCCACCCAGGTGCTGCCGGCCGGGGCGTTCGGCGCCGCCGGTGACGGCGGTTCGGCGGCCACCCAGGTGCTGCCGCCCGCCGGCGGGTACGGGTCGGCCGACCGGACCCGGATGATGCCGCCGCTGGAGCCCCCGGCCCCGCCGGCCGGGCCGCCCGCGCCCGGCCAGGGGTCGGAGAGCCCGCACCCCTGGCAGACCCAGCTGCGCGCCGCCCGCGACCGCAACCAGCAGACCGAGATCGGCTACCTGGACCCGGAGGAGCTGCAGGCGCCCCAGGTGGCGCCGCAGCCCTACCAGGCCGGCCGGCAGCAGCCCCCCGGCGGCCAGTACGGCCCCCCGCCCGGTCAGGGGCAGCAGCAGGGCTACCGGCAGGACCCGCGGCAGGGCGGCGGCCAGGGTGGTGGGCAGGAGCGCCGGCAGGGCGGCTACGCCCAGCGTCCGCCGGTGGCGCCCCCGCCGTACCAGGCGTACCAGCCGGGCCGCCCGCCGCAGGGCGGTCAGCAGCAGTACCAGCAGCCGCAGCAGTACCAGCAGCCTCCGTACCAGCAGCCGCAGGGCCCCCAGCAGGGCCGGCCGCAGGGGTACGGCCGCCAGGACGGCGGCCGGCAGCAGTCCCCGGCGCCGCAGGGCGGCGGCTACCAGGCCGCGCCGCAGGGCGGCCAGGGCGCGCACCCGCCGGCCCCGCCCGCGGTGCCGCGCCGGTCCGAGCCGCCGGCCCCGCAGCGCCGGGAGCAGCCGCCGGCCCGCCGCGAGCCCCCGGTCCGCGAGCCCGCGCCCGAGCGGGAGCCGCGCCGGCGCAGCCGCAACCGGATGTACATCCCGGGCCTCGGCTGTCTCAAGGGCTGCCTGATGGTGCTGGTGGTGCTCGCCCTGGGTGCGGCGGCGCTGTGGAACTTCACCCCGCTGCCCGAGTACTGGGCGAACGTCCAGACCTGGTTCGGCGACGCCAGCGACTGGGTCACCACCACCTGGAAGTCGTTCGGCGGCTGACCCGGGCGCGCGCCCGGGCCCGCGGCCGCCCGCCCGGGCCCGCGGCCGCCGTCCGGTCCCGTCCGGCGCCGCCCGGTCCCGTCCGGCACCTGCCGGTGGCGGACGGGAGGAGCGCCGGGAGGAGCGGCCCGGGTCGGCCGCGGGAGCACGACAGGAGCGGTTCGTGGACCGTCCGGCCCGGAGCCGGCACGGCCCGGCATTGCCGACATGTCGACACTTCACGATATTTCCCGCCAAGTACCGCCTGCCGGAACGCCCGCGGCGTCCCCCGGCGGCGGTCCGGACGCGTAGGTTGGTCGCTGACGCACCGACCTACCGAGCGCACAGCGTCCCTCCGTGCGCTCCCGCCGCCCACGGAGCAGCATTGGCACGCAAGATCGGCAGCCGGTACACCGTCCACCAGGTGATCGGCCGGGGCTCGGCCGGGACGGTCTGGCTCGGCGAAGGCCCGGACGGCCCGGTGGCGGTCAAGCTGCTGCGCGAGGACCTGGCCTCCGACCAGGTGCTCGTCGGCCGCTTCGTCCAGGAACGCGCCGCCCTCACCGGCCTCGACCACCCCCGGGTGGTCGGCGTGCGCGACATGGTCGTGGACGGCGACGACCTGGCCCTGGTGATGGAACTCGTCCAGGGCACCGACCTGCGCTCCCGGCTGGAGCGCGACGGCGTGCTGCCGCCGCAGGCCGCCGTCTCGGTGATCGCCGACGTCGCCGACGGCCTGGCCGCCGCCCACGCCGCCGGGATCGTCCACCGGGACGTCAAGCCGGAGAACGTCCTGCTCGACCTGGCGGCCCCGCCCGGCCCCGGCGGCGCCCCGCGCGCCAAGCTCACCGACTTCGGCATCGCCCGGCTGGTCGACGCCCCGCGCCGGACCAGGGCGACCCGGATCATCGGCACCCCGGACTACCTGGCCCCGGAGATCATCGAGGGCCTGGAGCCGCGCGCCGCCGTCGACATCTACGCCCTGGCGACCGTGCTGTACGAGCTGCTGGCCGGCTTCACGCCGTTCGGTGGCGGGCACACCGGCGCGGTGCTGCGCCGGCACGTGACCGAGAGCGTGCCGCCCGTCCCCGGCCTGCCGGACGGCCTGTGGCGGATCATCGCCGAGTGCCTGGCCAAGGCCCCCGCCTCCCGGCTGCGTGCCGCCGAGCTGGCGGACCGGCTCCGCGAGCAGCTGCCCGCGCTGGCCGGACTGCCCGGCATCGTGGTGCCCGCCCAGGGCCGTGCGCCGGTCGAGGAGGCGCTGACGCCCGCCGAGGCGGTGTACGCCGAGGTGGACGCCGGCACCGGCACCCACAAGCGCCGGCGCGGCCCGGCCGTCCCGCTGGTGCCCGGCCCGTCCCCCGACTCCACCCGGGACACCCACACCAGCCTGCGCCGGCCGTCCCCGCAGGAGCTCGCCTCGTACGCCGCCGAGTCGCGGGCCCAGCGCACCGCGGCCGTCCCCGCCGGGCACCGCAAGGGCCGCCGCGCGCTGGTGCGCCGGCGCCGGCTGCTGGCCGTGCTGCTGGCCGTGGTCCTGCTGCTGGCCGGCGCCGCGGCGGCCTGGACGGCCTTCGCCGCCGAGCCCCCGGCGGGGCCCGGCGCGGCCCCGGGCTCGGGGGCCGGGACGCACGCCGGGGTGCGGCCGGGAGGCCCGCAGCCCCCGGTGTCGTCGAACGCCCCCCGCTAACCATTAGGCTGGTGGCGTGGCAGCCGTCGATCCTTCCGAAGAAATCAAGTCCCTCGAAACGACCATGGGGTCCATCGAGGCCGTCCTCGACCTGGAGAAGATCCGGGCCGACATCGCGCGTCTGGAGGAGGAGGCAGCCGCCCCGAACCTGTGGGACGACCTGGCCAACGCGCAGAAGATCACCAGCCGGCTCTCCTTCCTCCAGGGCGAACTGCGCCGGGTGGGGAACCTGCACAGCCGGGTCGACGACCTCGCGGTGCTGTTCGAGCTGGCCGAGGCCGAGAACGACGCGGACACCCGCGCCGAGGCCGAGGCGGAGCTCGCCTCGGTCAAGAAGGCCGTCGAGGAGCTGGAGGTCCGCACCCTCCTGTCCGGCGAGTACGACGCCCGTGAGGCCCTGATCAACATCCGGGCCGAGGCCGGTGGCGTGGACGCCGCCGACTTCGCCGAGCAGCTGATGCGGATGTACCTGCGCTGGGCCGAGCGGCACGGTTACCCGACCGAGGTCTACGACACCTCGTACGCGGAGGAGGCCGGCATCAAGTCCGCGACCTTCACCGTGAAGGCGCCGTACGCCTACGGCACCCTCTCGGTCGAGCAGGGCACCCACCGCCTGGTGCGCATCTCGCCGTTCGACAACCAGGGCCGCCGCCAGACCTCCTTCGCGGGCGTCGAGGTGCTGCCGGTCGTCGAGACGAGCGACCACGTGGAGATCGACGAGACCGAGCTGCGGGTGGACGTGTACCGCGCGTCCGGCCCCGGCGGCCAGGGCGTCAACACCACCGACTCGGCGGTGCGCATCACCCACCTGCCGACCGGCACCGTGGTCTCCTGCCAGAACGAGCGCTCGCAGATCCAGAACAAGGCCTCGGCGATGAACGTCCTCCAGGCCAAGCTGCTGGAGCTGCGCCGCAAGGAGGAGCGGGCCGCGATGGACGCCCTCAAGGACAGCGGCAGCTCCTGGGGCAACCAGATGCGCTCGTACGTGCTGCACCCGTACCAGATGGTCAAGGACGTCCGGACCGAGTTCGAGGTCGGCAACCCGCAGGCCGTCCTGGACGGGGACATCGACGGCTTCATCGAGGCCGGCATCCGTTGGCGCAAGCAGCGGGAGACGGCGGAGTAGTCGTCCGGCCGCGGATCCGGTCCGCGTAACGACGGGAGGGCCCCGACGGCGATGCCGTCGGGGCCCTCCCGTCGTTACGGTGTCAGGTCCGCTGCCGGGTTGCCCGCCCGGGCCGCTCCGCCCGGCCCTTTCGGGCCGGATGCCCCGGTCCTTCGGGCCGATCCGCTCCGGGACCGGTCAGGCCAGGGCCTGCCGGGCGATGAACGCCACCGCGAGCAGGCCCGCGATCAGGGCGAGCAGCATCGCGGGGGAGAGCGCGGCCAGCGGCCCCTGCTGCTCCTGCAGTCGGGCCCGGTTGGCGCGGCAGACCGGGCAGCGGCCGTCGCTCACGCGGCCGTTGCAGTTGGCGCACACCAGATGGTCGCAGGTCATGCGATCTCCTCCTCGCTGCTACAGCCAACGCGCCGGACGGGGCTTTGGTTCCTTATCGTGCCCTGTACGGGGTAGCGGCCAACCGCGGCCGCTGCCTCCACTCTGCCAGGTTCCCGGCGGGAAGGCCCCCGGGCTGTGAGATCGCTCGCAATTTTCGGGGTATAGCCGGACATTCTCCACCAATTCTCCGGCTGTGTCCCGGGCTGCCCTGCGGGCCCGCGGGCGCTTCGCGTATGGTCCCAAGCCGAGGGAGTGGCGTACCGCACTCCCGCCGCCCGCCCCGGGCCGGACGCCGGGGGTGGTACCGACCGAGGAACGGCGCCGCAGGGTCGCGTCCTCCGGCCCCGCAGTTCGGGATCCGGGGGCCCGGCAGAGCAGGTCGTCATTCCACCTAGGATGGCCTCCGTGATGCAGCCGTGATCCGATTCGACAACGTCTCCAAGACCTATCCCAAGCAGAACCGTCCCGCCCTGTCGGACGTCTCGCTAGAGATCGAGAAGGGCGAGTTCGTCTTCCTGGTCGGCTCCTCCGGCTCGGGCAAGTCCACCTTCCTGCGCCTGTGCCTGCGCGAGGAGCGGCCGAGCACCGGCGAGGTGCACGTCCTGGGCAAGGACCTCGGCAAGCTGTCCAACTGGAAGGTGCCGCACATGCGCCGCCAGCTGGGCACCGTCTTCCAGGACTTCCGCCTGCTCCCCAACAAGACGGTCGCGCAGAACGTGGCCTTCGCCCTTGAGGTGATCGGCAAGCCCAAGAGCGCCATCAACAAGGTGGTGCCCGAGGTGCTGGACCTGGTCGGCCTCGGCGGCAAGGAGGACCGCATGCCCGGCGAGCTCTCCGGAGGCGAGCAGCAGCGCGTGGCGATCGCCCGGGCCTTCGTCAACCGCCCGATGCTGCTGATCGCGGACGAGCCGACCGGAAACCTCGACCCGCAGAACTCCGTCGGCATTATGAAGCTGCTCGACCGGATCAACCGAACCGGTACGACGGTGCTGATGGCCACGCACGACCAGGCCATCGTCGACCAGATGCGCAAGCGCGTCATCGAGCTCGACAAGGGGCTGCTGGTCCGCGACCAGGCCCGCGGCGTCTACGGGTACCAGCACTGATCCCGTAGGCCGCCGGCCCAAGTTGCCCGACCAGCCTTGACCCTGGAGTTGGAAACGCATGCGCGCCCAGTTCGTCCTGTCGGAGATCGGCGTCGGTCTCCGCCGCAACCTGACGATGACCATCGCCGTCGTCGTCAGCGTCGCGCTCTCGCTCGCCCTCGCCGGAGCCAGCCTCCTCGTCCGTGACCAGGTCAACTCGATGAAGGGTTACTGGTACGACAAGGTCGAGGTGAGCATCTACTTCTGCACCAAGGCCGACGCCGCGCACTCGCCGCAGTGCGTCAACGGCGCCGCCACCGACCAGCAGATCGCCGACGTCAAGACGGCGCTGGACAAGATGCAGGTGGTGCAGACCTCGGCGTTCGAGAACTCCGCCGACGCCTACAAGCACTGGAAGGAGATGAACCCGGACAACCCGCTCATCTCCGTCCTCGGGCCGGAGGCCATCCCGCAGTCCTGGCGGGTGAAGCTGGTCGACCCCACCAAGTACGACGTGATCCAGAGCGCCTTCGCCGGCAAGCCCGGCGTGAAGTCGGTCGAGGACCAGCGCAAGATCCTGGAGAACCTCTTCGGGCTGCTCAACGGCCTGCAGACGGCCGCCTTCGTGATCATGGTGCTGATGCTCTTCGTGGCCCTGCTGCTGATCGTCAACACCGTCCGGGTGTCGGCCTTCAGCAGGCGGCGCGAGACCGGCATCATGCGCCTGGTCGGCGCCTCGAACTTCTACGTCCAGATGCCGTTCATCGCGGAGGCCGCGTTCGCCGCGCTGCTCGGCGCGGCGATGGCCTCCGGCCTGCTGCTCGGCGGGCACTTCTTCGTCCACAGCTGGCTCGCCGACCGGGTGCAGTTCATCCACTTCATCGGGCTCTCCTCGGTGCTGGCGGTGATCCCGCTGCTGGTGGTGGTCGGCATGGGGATGGCCGCCGTCGCCGCCTTCTTCACCCTGCGCAAGTACCTCAAGGTCTGAGACGCGGATCACAGCACCACCCCCGACGACCCCGGACGGCACCGCGCCGCCCGGGGTCGCGGCGTCCCCGGTTGTCCGACCGGGCGGCCGGTTCCGCCCCCGGCCCGCGAAGCTGCGCCTAGACTCCGATGCCATGTCAGAAACTCCGCGCCACCTCAGCGGTACCGTGCTGCGTCATTCGAGCACGCTCAGCCTGGTGCTGGGCGCGGTGCTGCTGGCCGGCGCCGCATCCGGGGCGTGGGGCGACCCGCCCGCCGCCCCGCCGGCGCTCTCGGCCGACGCCGCCCCCGTGCCGGCCCCCGGCCAGGACCCGGCCGGCGCCACGCTCTCGCCGCAGCAGGCCGAGGGCCTGCTCGGCGCCAACGGCGACCGCTGGGGGGCCTACTACAGCGCCCAGGAGTACGCCGACTTCAGCCGGGGCCTGGACGGCCGTTACCTCGGCGTGGGCCTCTCGGTGGGCCGGGGCCAGGACGGCGTGACCGCCGTGTCCCAGGTGCAGGCCGAGGGGCCCGCCGCGGCGGCCGGGATCGCCCCCGGCGACCGGCTGCTGAAGATCGGCCCGGAGCAGGCGGACCACCTGCCGGTCACCGAGGTGGTGGCCCGGCTGCGCGGGCTGGAGGGGGAGCGCCGGGTCGGCTCCAGCGTCACCCTCGCCGTCCAGCACCGGGACGGCGAGGTCCGGGAGGTGGCGCTGCGCCGGGCGCTGCTGGAGAGCCGGCAGGTCGCCGTGGACCGGACCGCCGACGGGGTCGTGCGGATCGCGGTCGGGGCCTTCACCAGCGGCGTGGCCGACCAGGTGCGCGCGGCCGTGCGCGGCGCGCACGCCGGTGTGGTGCTCGACCTGCGCGGCAACTCGGGCGGGCTGGTCGAGGAGGCCGTCGGCACCGCCTCGGTCTTCCTGGACGGCGGCCCGGTCGCCTCCTACCAGGACCGCGCCGAGCGGCGCGAGCTGACCGCCGCGCGCGGCGGCGACACCCGCACGCCGCTGGTGGTGCTGGTGGACGGCGGCACCATGAGCGCCGCCGAACTGCTCACCGGCGCGCTGCAGGACCGCTGCCGCGCCGTCGTGGTGGGCACCCGCACCTTCGGCAAGGGGACCGTGCAGCAGCCCAGCCGGCTCGCCGACGGCTCCGTCCTGGAGCTCACGGTCGGCCGGTACTACACGCCCTCCGGCCGCTCCCCGGAGGGCACCGGGCTGAACCCCGACGTGCCGGCGCCGGACGCCGCGAGCGCGCCCGCACTGGCCCTGCGGGTCCTGGCGGGGCTGGGCCGGCAGGCGTGACGCCCGCGGGCGGGGCGGCCCGCGGGCGGTGCGACCGGCGCCGGGCGGGGTGACTCGCGGGCGGGCGTAAAGGGGCTGCCGGGCGCGGCCGCGGAGTGCGAGAATGATCGGCGCTATGGCAAAGGAAACCGGAAACAAGCTGATCGCGCAGAACAAGAAGGCGCGGCACGAGTACACGATTCTCGACACCTACGAGTGCGGCATGGTGCTCACCGGCACCGAGGTGAAGTCACTGCGGGAGGGCCGGGCGAACCTGGTCGACGGGTACGCCTACATCCAGAACCACGAGGTCTGGGTCGACAACGTCTTCATCCCCGAGTACACCCAGGGGACCTGGACCAACCACTCGGCGCGGCGCAAGCGCAAGCTGCTGCTGCACCGGATGGAGATCCGGAAGATCGAGTCGAAGCTCAGCGACGCGGGCCACACCCTCGTCCCGCTCTCGCTCTACTTCAAGGACGGGCGGGTGAAGATCGAGGTGGCGCTCGCGATCGGCAAGAAGCTGTATGACAAGCGGCAGACCCTGCGGGAGAAGCAGGACACCCGCGAGACGGCCCGCGCGGTGGCGGCGGCCCGCCGGCGCCAGCGCTGAGCCCCGTCCGCCGACCACCGCGGGCCACCCGGCCCTAATGAGCTGGACCGCCGACAGACCGACCGCGTACCATGGCTCCTGCATCACCGGGAGGGCGACCGACCGGGAGCTGCGGAGCAGAAAGCTGCTCGTCGTAGTAGATGTTTGTCAAATAAACATGGGGATGATCGGTTTCGACAGGGGACGTCGAAACAGGAGAAGCGAGCCGAGGAACGCGGCAATGATCTCGTTAACCATCTGTCGCAAAAAAATAATCGCCAACACTAAGCGCGATTCCCAGTTCGCTCTCGCTGCCTAATTAAGCAGCGATAGCGCAAGGGTGTCAGCCCGGGGAGTTCCCGACCCGGATCCTGGCATAATCTAGGGAACTCAACCGTCCACCCGGGCTACGAGGGTGGGCGGGAAATCAAACAGTAGCTGGGCCTGTTGGCGGCTTGTCCGCGTGACTGCCAGGGCCGAGAAAAGCACAGCGGACTGCGCTCGGAGAAGTCCTGAATCCACTCCACTGGACCCGGGTTCGATTCCCGGCATCTCCACCACCCCATGTTGCAGATCCAGCCCGAAAGCCGTTCTCCGCCCAGCGGAGGGCGGCTTTCGTGTGTTCCGGATCCCTCACACCCACCCCGCGGAGCGGGTGAGAGGACGGTTCCGTAGCCGTCACAGGAGACAACGAGGCGGAAACTCCCGCCTCCTAGCGTCAGTTGGGACAGGGAGCCGGCAGGCAAGGGGAGAGCGATGAGCACGAGCACGGCAGGTACGTCGAGAACAGGCGGCCGCTGGATCCAGCAGTGGGATCCGGAGGACGAGGCCTTCTGGGAGAGCACCGGAAAGCGCACCGCCAACCGCAACCTGATCTTCTCGGTCCTTTCCGAACACATCGGCTTCTCGATCTGGAGCCTCTGGTCGGTCATGGTCCTCTTCATGGGCCCCAAGTACCACGTGGACCCGGCCGGAAAGTTCTTCCTGGTGGCGATGCCCACCCTGGTCGGCGCCTTCGTCCGGATCCCGTACACCGTCGCGGTGGCCCGCTTCGGCGGCCGCAACTGGACGGTGGTCTCCGCCCTTCTGCTGCTGCTGCCGACCCTCGCGGCCGCGTACGTGATGCACCCGGGCACCTCCTACACCACCTTCATGCTGGTGGCGGCGCTCACCGGCCTCGGCGGAGGCAACTTCGCCTCCTCGATGACCAACATCAACGCCTTCTTCCCGATGCGCCGCAAGGGCTGGGCCCTGGGTCTCAACGCGGGCGGCGGCAACATCGGCGTCCCGGTGATCCAGCTGATCGCGCTCGCCGTGATCACCTGGGCCGGCGCCACCCACCCCCGGATCGTGCTCGGCATCTACCTGCCGCTGATCATCGTCGCCGCCGCCTGCGCGGCCCTCTTCATGGACAACCTGGCGCCGATGAAGTCCGACACCGGGGCGCTCGCCGCGGTGATCAAGGAGAAGCACACCTGGCTGATGTCCGTGCTGTACATCGGCAGCTTCGGCTCCTTCATCGGCTTCAGCTTCGCCTTCGGCCTCGTCCTGCAGAACCAGTTCGGCCGCACCCCGCTGCAGGCGGCCCAGCTGACCTTCATCGGCCCGCTGCTCGGCTCGCTGATCCGCCCGATCGGCGGAAAGCTGGCCGACCGCTTCGGCGGCTCCCGGATCACCTTCTGGAACTTCGTCGCGATGGCCGCCGCCACCTGCGTGGTCGTCCAGGCCTCGTCCGTGAAGTCCCTGCCGGTCTTCCTGGTCGGCTTCATCGCCCTGTTCGTCTTCGCCGGGCTCGGCAACGGCTCCACCTACAAGATGATCCCCGGCATCTTCGACGCCAAGGCCCAGGACCGGATCGCCGTCCACGGCGACACCCCGGAGCAGGCCGCCGCGTGGTCGCGGCGGATGTCCGGTGCCGCGATCGGCGTCATCGGGGCGGTCGGCGCCCTCGGCGGCCTCCTGATCAACCTGGCCTTCCGCCAGTCCTTCCTCACCGCCAAGAGCGGAACGCCCGCCTTCGTCTCCTTCCTGGCGGCGTACGGGGTGTGCTTCGCCCTCACCTGGGCGGTGTACCTGCGCCGCCCCTCGGCCGCCCCCGCCGAGACCAAGCGCCCCGCCCTCGCCGAAGTCTGACCTGGTCAGGACCGACGCGAACCCGACAACCCGACAGTAGCCCGCGGACGAGGAAACGCTGCGGAAACCACCCGGACCCCGGGGCGACACCGCCCCGGGGGACGATTTCGGTCCACCCGACGAAGGACCTGCACCATGGACGACCAGACGACCGGCCGCGAGCCGGACGCCGAGACCGTGTCGCCGCCGGCAGCCGTACCGCCCCTGGCAGGCTTCACCATCGGCATCACCGCGGCCCGCCGAGCCGACGAACTCGCCGCCCTGCTCCAGCGCAGGGGGGCTGCCGTCGTGCGGGCCCCCGCCCTGCGGATCGTGCCGCTGCCCGACGACGCGGACCTGCTCGCCGCCACCCACACCCTGATCAACGAGCCGCCCGACATCGCGGTCGCGACCACCGGCATCGGCTTCCGCGGCTGGATCGAGGCCGCCGAGGGCTGGGGCCTGTTCGACGAACTCACCGAGTGCCTCGGCAAGGCCTCCCTGCTGGCCCGCGGGCCCAAGGCCAAGGGCGCGATCCGGGCGGCCGGCCTGCGCGAGGAGTGGTCGGCCCGCTCCGAGTCCTCGGTGGAGGTGCTGGAGCGCCTGCTGGAGCAGGGCGTGGAGGGCCGCCGGATCGCCGTCCAGCTGCACGGCGCCCCGCTGCGGGACTTCGTGGACTCGCTGCGGGCCGCCGGCGCCGAGGTGGTCGAGGTGCCCGTCTACCGCTGGCTGCCGCCCGTCGACCTGGCTCCGCTGGACCGGCTGCTGGACGCCTGCTGCGGCGGCGCGCTGGACGCCGTCACCTTCACCAGCGCCCCCGCCGTGCTCGGCCTGCTCGACCGGGCCGAGCAGCGCGGCCTGACCGCCGACCTGCTGCACGCCCTGCGCCGGGACGTGCTGCCGGTCTGCGTGGGCCCGATCACCGCCGTGCCGCTGGAGGAGCTGGACGTCCCCACCGTGTGGCCCGAGCGGATGCGGCTCGGCGCCATGGTGCAGACCCTCACCGCCGAGCTGCCCGAGCGCTCCCGGCAGCTGTCCGTGGCCGGGCACCGGCTGGAGCTGCGCGGGCAGGCCGCGCTGGTCGACGGCGGGCTGAGGCCCGTCTCGCCGGCCGGGATGGCCCTGCTGCGGGCGCTGGCCCGCCGCCCCGGCTGGGTCGTCCCGCGCGCCGAACTGCTGCGGGCGCTGCCCGGCAGCGGCGACGACGAGCACGCGGTGGAGACCGCGATGGCCCGGCTGCGGGCCGCACTGGGGGTGCCCCGGCTGGTCGCGACCGTGGTCAAACGCGGTTACCGGCTGGCCGTCGACCCGGCGCCGGGCCCCGCGCCCGACCCGGAGGGCAAGTACGGGGTGGCCGCCGTACGGGTCTGAACGGCAGGTGGTGCGGCGGTGACCGGTGCCTCGGGCGTAGGATCTTCTGTCCGCTCATTCCCGAGGCGGACGACCACCGCAGGATGTACGTCAGGGGGCTCCTTGGGCGCGCACGGCTCAACCCAGTACACCGCCGCAACCACCGAGGCCATGCAGAGCAACACTGAGATCGACACCGTCCGCGACCGCGAGATCGCCGGGGAACAGCGCCACCTGGACAACGTCTACCACCGGTTGGAGGAGAAGCTCGCCGAGGCCGAGTACATCCTCGAGGACGCCGCCAAGCGGGTCCAGGTCGGTACTCCCGGCGCGCTCGCCGAGCGCGACGCCCAGGTCTACCGGGCCGGGGCGCACCTCCAGCGGCTGAACAACGAGTTCGAGGACTTCCTCTTCGGCCGCATCGACCTCCAGCGGCCGGACGCCCCGGAGGAACACGGCATCCCCTCCAACACCCCGCTCGACCCGGCCGACCCGGCCGTCGCCGAGACGCTGCACATCGGGCGGCTCGGGGTGCTGGACGCCGAGTACGGCCCGCTGGTGATCGACTGGCGGGCCCCGGCCGCCGCGCCCTTCTACCGCTCCACCCCGCTGGAGCCGGGCCGGGTGATCCGCCGCCGGGTGATCCGCTCCAAGGGCCGCAAGGTGATCGGCGTCGAGGACGACCTGCTGCGTCCCGACCTCACCCCGACCCTGGCCGGCGAGGAGCTCGCGGTGGTCGGCGACGGCGCGCTGATGGCCTCGCTCGGCCGGGCCCGCAGCCACTCCATGCGGGACATCGTCTCCTCGATCCAGAAGGAGCAGGACGAGGTGATCAGGGCGCCCGCCGCGGGCGCCACCCTGGTCACCGGCGGCCCGGGCACCGGCAAGACCGCGGTCGCCCTGCACCGGGCGGCCTTCCTGCTCTACCAGGACCGCCGCCGGTACGCCGGGGGCATCCTGGTGGTCAGCCCGACCGCCCTGCTGGTCTCGTACACCGAGGGCGTGCTGCCCTCGCTGGGCGAGGAGGGGCAGGTCGCGATCCGCGCGGTCGGGTCGCTGGTCGACGGCATCGAGGCGGACACCTACGACACGCCGGAGGCGGCCCGGATCAAGGGCTCGGCCAGGATGGTCCAGCTGCTCCGCAGGGCCGCCAGGGCGGCCCTGGAGCTGGGCGCGCCGACCGAGCTGAAGGTGGTCGCGCGCGGCGAGGTGCTGCGGCTCGACGCGGGCCGCCTGAAGGCCGTCCGAGGCAACGTCGTCGGCGCCGGCGGCACCCCGCTCAACCTGCTGCGCCCGCGGGCCCGCAGGCTGCTGCTGGACGCCCTGTGGTCCGAGCTGACCCGGCACCTGCCGCGGCCGGCCGACCACTACGCGCGCGAGCAGCGCCAGGAGGAGAAGGAGTCCTTCGACGAGTACGTCTCGGACGAGGCGTCCTTCCTCGACTTCCTGGACGCCTGGTGGCCCGCGCTGACGCCGCGTCGGGTGCTGGCCACCCTCAAGCAGTCCCGGCACACCAACCGGATCGCCCGCCGGGCGGTCACCCCGGAGGAGGCCCGGGTGCTGGCCGGCTCCTGGCGCGGGCTGACCGACCGCGGCGAGGGCCCGCTCTCCCCGCACGACGTCGCGCTGGTGGACGAGCTCCAGCTGCTGCTGGGCGAGCCGGCCCGGCCGAAGGTGCGCGAGGTGGACGCGGTGGACCTGCTGTCCGGCCTGGACGAGGTGACCACCTACGCCGACCGCAACTCGCGCCAGCGCGAGCGGCTGCCGGTGGAACGCACCGAGTACGCGCACATCATCGTGGACGAGGCCCAGGACCTCACCCCGATGCAGTGGCGCATGATCGGCCGCCGGGCCCGGACGGCGACCTGGACGATCGTCGGCGACCCTGCGCAGAGTTCCTGGCCGCACCCGAAGGAGGCCCAGGAGGCGCTGGACGAGGTGCTCTCCGGCAAGCCGCGCCGCCGGCACACGCTGACGGTGAACTACCGCAACCCGGCCGAGATCGCCGAGGTGGCGGCCAAGGTGCTGGAGCTGGCCGCGCCGGGCACCCCCTCGCCGAGCGCGGTGCGCTCGACCGGGGTGGAGCCGCGCTTCGCGGCGGTCACCGACCCGGCGCCGGAGGCCTTCGCCGACGCGGCGCGGGCCGAGTTGGTCCGGCTGCTCGGCGAGGTGGACGGCACGGTGGCCGTGGTGGTGCCGATGGACCGCCGGGCGGAGGCCGCCGGCTGGATCGCCGGTCTCGGCGAGCGGGCCGTCGCCCTGGGCAGCCTGGAGGCGAAGGGCCTGGAGTACGACGCCACCGTGGTCGCCGACCCGACCGGCATCGCCGGCGAGTCGGAGGCGGGCCTGCGGGTGCTGTACGTGGCCCTGACCCGGGCGACCCAGCGGCTGACCGTGCTGTCCGGGCCGGACGACCTGCCGGACGCGGACGGGGTGCCCGCCCTGCTGCTCGGCTGACCGCGCCGGTCCGCCTCACCGGCCGCCACCGACCCGGCGGCGGCCGGCGGGGCGGTCGGTGCCGGCGGCCGGCGGCCCGGTGCTGCCGGCCCGTCGGCCCGGCCGCTGGGCGCTCCGGCGGCGCGCTGTCAACGCTCCGTCAACGGCGAAGGCCCCCACCGGTGGTGGGGGCCTTCGCGCGACGTTGGTGACACCGACCCGCCATGCTCGCCTCGCGGCAAGTGGTCGCTCGAAGCGACTAAGGTTGGGCCCGGGGGCTTGGATCGAGCCGGTGTCCCGTCCAATGTAACGCATCCGCTCCGAACGCCAAGAGCACGCGGCGGATTTCCGGTGCGAGGTTCCGCCGGCCGGAGACTCTTTTGTGGAGTCCGGACACTCAATGAACTTTATTTCTGCGTACCCCCTGGTAGGTGCGACGATCGAGGTCTAACATGCGCTGGGCGCGATCTTCAACACTTTGTTGAAGGCGTCTCGGTGTTGCAGACCCTCAGAGTCATACCCTCAGTGGACGGAAGAAGGACGTCGATGGCGACCGTGCCCAGTGTCTCCAACTCGATCACGGTGCGGATGGAGGTCCCGGCCTCGGGCAGCGCCGTCAGCTCGATCACCACCGCCGTGGAGTCCTCCGGCGGCTCGGTCACCGGTCTCGACGTCACCGCCTCCGGCCTGGAGGCGCTGCGGATCGACGTCACCGTCGCCGCGTCCTCGGTCGCGCACGGCGAGGAGATCGTCGAGAAGCTCCGCGCGATCGACGGCGTCACCATCGGCAAGGTCTCCGACCGCACCTTCCTGATGCACCTCGGCGGCAAGATCGAGATGTCGTCCAAGCTGCCGATCCGCAACCGTGACGACCTCTCGATGATCTACACCCCGGGTGTCGCCCGGGTCTGCATGGCGATCGCCGAGAACCCCGAGGACGCCCGCCGCCTCACCATCAAGCGCAACAGCGTCGCCGTGGTCACCGACGGCTCCGCCGTGCTGGGCCTGGGCAACATCGGCCCGGCCGCCGCGCTGCCGGTGATGGAGGGCAAGGCGGCCCTGTTCAAGCGCTTCGCGGGCATCGACGCCTGGCCGCTCTGCCTGGACACCCAGGACACCGACGAGATCGTGGCCATCGTCAAGGCGATCGCCCCGGGCTTCGCCGGCATCAACCTGGAGGACATCTCCGCGCCGCGCTGCTTCGAGATCGAGGCCCGGCTCCGCGAGGCCCTGGACATCCCGGTCTTCCACGACGACCAGCACGGCACCGCGATCGTGGTGCTCGCCGCGCTGACCAACGCGCTCAAGGTGGTCCGCAAGGACATCTCCGAGATCCGGGTGGTGATGTCGGGCGCCGGCGCGGCCGGCACCGCGATCCTCAAGCTGCTGCTGGCGGCCGGCGTGGAGCACGCCACCGTGGCGGACGTCCGCGGCGTGGTCCACGGCGGGCGCGAGGACCTCAACGACAGCCTGCGCTGGATCGCCGAGCACACCAACCGCTCCGGCCGCACCGGCACCCTCAAGGAGGCCGTGGCGGGCGCCGACGTCTTCATCGGCGTGTCGGCCCCCAACCTCCTGGACGGCGACGACCTCGCCACCATGGCGAAGGACGCGGTGGTCTTCGCGCTCGCCAACCCCGACCCCGAGGTCGACCCGGCCGTCGCCCGGCAGAGCGCCGCCGTGGTCGCCACCGGCCGCAGCGACTTCCCGAACCAGATCAACAACGTGCTGGTCTTCCCGGGCGTGTTCCGCGGCCTGCTGGACGCCCAGAGCCGCCACGTCACCACCGAGATGATGCTCGCCGCCGCCCGCGCGCTGGCCACCACGGTCGCGGACGAGGAGCTGAACGCGAACTACATCATCCCCAGCGTCTTCCACCCGGACGTGGCCAAGACCGTCGCCGCGGCCGTGCGCGAGGCCGCGCTGGCCAACGCCGGCCCGTGTGAGCCCGCCCGGGACCGGCCCACCCCGGGCTTCGTGGGGACGCTGGACACCTCGTCCTTCCCGGCCGTCGAGCTCTGAGCCGTCCGGCCCGGAGCGGGCCGTCAGGGGCGTCACGCCGCCGGGCAAATGACCGGCTCGCGACCCTACCCGCCCGAGCCGGGCCCGAACCCTTGCGACACAAGGGCGAGGGGCGTGTTTGGGCTTGTCCGCGCCAGGGCGTACGGTAGCCCTGAACGGGGCAGGCGTGTCCGACAAGTACGGAACGTCCCCCCGGCCTACCGGCGTGTCGTCCCGACCGCCGCCCGCTCCGGTGCACCGGAGCCGACGGAGCGTCACCGTTCCGACGGGCGGGCGCTGTTCGGGTCAACAGCGCCGGGGCCCGATTGGCTTTCTCGGGCCCGGTCGGGGCAGGATTCGTACCCAGGCAGGCACGCGGGCAGAAAATGCACGGCGCGCGGCTCGGGGTACGAGCCGACCCCTGACCGACCCCATGCCTGAATGAGCACAGTGTGCGGACCAGCGGCCACCCGGGTGCCCCCGGAGGGACGACCGCTGGGTCCCCTGCACACCGCAACGCGAACAGACCACAGGAGTACACATGAACCGCAGTGAGCTGGTGGCCGCGCTGTCCGAGCGCGCCGAGGTGACCCGCAAGGACGCCGACGCCGTTCTGGCCGCTTTCGCCGAGATCGTCGGCGAGGTCGTCGCCAAGGGCGACGAGAAGGTCACCATCCCCGGTTTCCTGACCTTCGAGCGCACCCACCGCGCGGCTCGCACCGCCCGCAACCCGCAGACCGGCGAGCCGATCCAGATCGCGGCGGGCTACAGCGCCAAGGTCAGCGCCGGCTCCAAGCTGAAGGAAGCCGCCAAGGGCGCCTGACGCCGCAGGCTCCCAGGAGCCCCGCAGCAGCTGTGAACCGCCGGGGGCGGACCGACTCGGGTCGGTCCGCCCCCGGCGGCGTCGTGCGGCCCGGTGAACGGGCGTGGAACGGCCGGTGGCCGGACCCCCTCGGGGGTCCGGCCACCGGCCGTTCTGCGGGCTGTCAGGCCGTCACCAGCTCCTCGCTGGGCAGCTCGACGTGGGCACCGAGGTCACGGAGCTTCTCCATGAAGTTCTCGTAGCCGCGGTTGATCAGGTCGATCCCGTGCACGGTGGAGGTGCCCTCGGCGGCCAGCGCCGCGATCAGGTACGAGAAACCGCCGCGCAGGTCGGGGATGACCAGCTCGCCGCCGATCAGCTTGGACGGGCCGGAGACGACCGCCGAGTGCTGGAAGTTGCGCGCGCCGAAGCGGCACGGCGTGGAGCCCAGGCACTCGCGGTAGAGCTGGATGTGCGCGCCCATCTGGTTCAGCGCGCTGGTGAAGCCGAGCCGCGACTCGTAGACCGTCTCGTGCACGATCGACAGGCCGCTGGCCTGGGTCAGCGCGACCACCAGCGGCTGCTGCCAGTCGGTCTGGAAGCCGGGGTGCACGTCGGTCTCCAGGGCGATCGCCTTGAGCTCGCCGCCCGGGTGCCAGAAGCGGATGCCCTCGTCGTCGACCTCGAAGGCCCCGCCGACCTTCCGGAAGGTGTTGAGGAAGGTCATCATCGGGATCTGGTCGGCGCCGCGGACGTAGATGTCGCCCCGGGTGGCCAGCGCCGCGCAGGCCCAGGAGGCGGCCTCCAGGCGGTCCGGCAGGGCGCGGTGGTTGTAGCCGCCCAGCTCGTCCACGCCGGTGATCAGGATGGTGCGGTCGGTGCCCAGCGAGATGATCGCGCCCATCTTCTGCAGCACGCAGATCAGATCGACGATCTCCGGCTCGATGGCGGCGTTGCGCAGCTCCGTGACGCCCTCCGCGAGGACGGCGGTGAGCAGCACCTGCTCGGTCGCGCCGACCGAGGGGTAGGGCAGCTCGATCTTGGTGCCGCGCAGCCGCTGCTGGGCCACCAGGTAGGTGCCCTGCGGGTGCTTCTCGATGGTGGCGCCGAACTGGCGCAGCACCTCGAAGTGGAAGTCGACGGGCCGGCCGCCGATGTCGCAGCCGCCCAGGCCCGGGATGAAGGCGTGGCCGAGGCGGTGCAGCAGCGGGCCGCAGAACAGGATCGGGATCCGCGAGGAGCCGGCGTGCGCGTCGATGTCCGCGACGTTGGCGCTCTCGACGTGCGAGGGGTCGAGGATCAGCTCGCCGTCCTCGTCGCCGGTGCGGACGGTCACACCGTGCAGCTGCAGCAGGCCGCGCACGACCTTGACGTCGCGGATGTCCGGGACGTTGCGCAGCCGGCTGGGGCCCTGGCCGAGCAGGGCGGCGACCATGGCCTTGGGGACCAGGTTCTTCGCACCCCGGACCCGGATCTCGCCTTCGAGCGGGTTTCCGCCGTGAACCAGCAGGACGTCGTCGGTCATCGTTCTCGCAATCCGGGGTGCCAGAGGTCGGGTCCGGGCTCCGCGGGAGAGCCTGGCGTGGTGGGGTCGAACGGGCGGCTGTGGGGCCCGGGCGAGCGAGTTTCCGCCGCGAAAGGGCGTCCACCATCAGTAGATGGTAGTAGGCGTGTGATTGGTTCCCGTCTGCTCCTCCGGTGATGGTGCTCTCTCCGGGTGGTGGCGCGCCCCCGGAAGGGGCCGTACGGGTGGTGGGCGGGCCCGGCGGGGTTTCGTGTTGAGGTGCCCCGGACGGGCTCTCCTGCGGGATCATGTGAGGCATGACCGCGGCGCACTCGCACACCGGCCGGCTGCTCGTCGCGACTCCCGTGCTCACCGATCCCAACTTCGCGCGGGCCGTCGTGCTCCTCCTCGACCACGATGCCGAGGGGGCGCTCGGCGTCGTGCTGAACCACCCGACGCCGATCGAGGTGGGGGCGGTGCTGGACGGGTGGGGCGCGATGGTCGGGCAGCCCGCGGTGGTCTTCCAGGGCGGCCCGGTGGCGCTGGACGCGGCGCTGGGCCTGGCCGTCGCGCCGGGCGAGCCGGGGCAGGCCGAGCCGCTCGGCTGGCGGCGGGTGCACGGCGCGATCGGCCTGGTCGACCTGGAGGCGCCGCCCGAGGTGCTGGCGGGGGAGCTGGGCGGGCTGCGGATCTTCGCCGGGTACGCGGGCTGGTCGCCGGGCCAGCTGGAGTCGGAGATCGCCGAGGGCGCCTGGTACCTGGTGGACTGCGAGCCCGGTGACATCTCCAGCCCCGAGCCGGAGCGGCTCTGGCGCTCGGTGCTGCGGCGTCAGCGCGGGCCGCTGGCCCTGCTGGCGACGTACCCCGAGGACCCCACCCTGAACTGAGGCCGGGCCGGGCGGGGCCGGGCCCGGCGGCGGGCCGCGCCGCACACTGGCCCGCCCTCGCGGCGCCCCCATAGACTTGGCACTCATGAGCACTCTTGAGCCCGAGCGCGGCCTCGGCACCGGCACCCTGGTCGAGCCCGTCCCGCAGGTGTCCCACGGGGACGGCGACCACGAGCGCTTCGCGCACTACGTCCAGAAGGACAAGATCATGGAGAGCGCGCTCTCCGGGTCTCCCGTGGTGGCGCTGTGCGGCAAGGTCTGGGTGCCGGGCCGTGACCCGAAGAAGTACCCCGTCTGTCCGATGTGCAAGGAGATCTACGACGGCATCGGCCAGCCGGCCGACGGCAAGGGCGGCGGCAAGGACAACGGCTGACCTGCGCAGATCAAAGGCGGATCGATCCTGCGGCCCGGCCGAACCGATCCCACGATTGGTCTATGCCATTTGGGTTCGGCGGGGCAGGATGGCGGCATGGACCTCATCCCTGCCCCGCTGAGTTCTGTCCGCCTCGCCGACCAGGACCTCCTCCTCGACCAGGACACCACGCTCACCGCCGCGCCCGGCCTGGAGCCGGTCGAGCAGTGGCTGCGCACCGCCCTCACGGCGGCGACCGGGCTGGCGCTGCGCCCGGCCCCGCCCGGTTCGGCGGCCGGCGTCGAGCTGGCCCTCGACGACACGCTGGAGGCCGAGGCGTACCGGATCTCGGTCCGGGCCGACCGGGCCGTGGTCACGGCCGGCGGCCCCGCCGGGGCGCTCTGGGGGGCGCAGACCCTGCGCCAGCTGCTCGGCCCGGACGCCTACCGCCGGGCGCCGCTGCGCCGGACCGGCTGGGTGCTGCCCGGCGGCGACGTGGAGGACGCGCCGCGGTTCACCTGGCGCGGCGTCCTGCTCGACGTCTCCCGGCACTTCCTGCCCAAGTCCGACGTGCTGCGCTTCCTGGACCTGATGGCCGTCCACAAGCTCAACGTCCTGCACCTGCACCTGACCGACGACCAGGGCTGGCGGATCGAGATCAAGCGGTACCCGCGGCTCACCGAGGCGGGCTCCTGGCGGGAGCGCTCGATGACCGGCTACCGGGCCGGGCAGCGCCGGGACGACCGCCCGCACGGCGGCTTCTACACCCAGGACGACCTGCGCGAGATCGTCGCCTACGCGGCCCAGCGGCAGATCACCGTCGTCCCCGAGATCGAACTCCCCGGCCACGCCCAGGCGGCCGTCGCCGCCTACCCGGAGCTCGGCAACGGCGACGTGGTGGACACCGCGGCGCTCGGCGTCTGGACGGACTGGGGCGTCAGCCCGAACGTGTTCAACGTCTCGGACGAGACCCTGCGCTTCCTGGAGGGGGTGCTGGAGGAGGTCCTGGAGATCTTCCCGTCCGAGTACGTCCACATCGGCGGCGACGAGTGCCCCAAGGAGCAGTGGCGGGCCAGCGCCGCCGCCCAGGCGCGGATCAAGGAGCTCGGGCTCGCCGACGAGGACGAGCTGCAGAGCTGGTTCGTCCGGCACTTCGACGGCTGGCTCGCCGAGCGGGGCCGCCGGCTGGTCGGCTGGGACGAGATCCTGGAGGGCGGGCTGGCGCCCGGCGCCACGGTGTCCTCCTGGCGGGGCTACGGCGGCGGGGTGGCGGCCGCGCGGGCCGGGCACGACGTGGTGATGTGCCCCGAGCAGCACGTGTACCTGGACCACCGGCAGGGGCCCGGCGACGACGAGCCGATCCCGGTCGGCTGGGTCCGCTCGCTGGAGGACGTCTACCGCTTCGAGCCGGTGCCGGCCGAGCTGGACGAGGTCGCCGCCCGGCACGTGATCGGCACCCAGGCCAACCTCTGGACCGAGTTCATGGACAGCGCCCGGGACATCGACTACCGGGCCTTCCCCAGGCTGGCGGCCTTCGCCGAGGTCGCGTGGTCCCGGCTGCCGGCCGACCCGGCGGCGCGCGACTACGCGGGCTTCGAGCGACGGATGACGGCGCACCTGGCCCGGCTGGACGCGCTCGGCGTCGAGTACCGCCCGGCCGCGGGCCCGCACCCGTGGCAGCAGTGGCCCGGGGTGCTGGGCCGCCCGATCGAGGGCACGCCGCCGCGGGTCTGACCGGCGCGCCCCCCTGGCGCCGGCGGCGGCACCGCGGGCGCCAGGGGGGGCGAGCGGGTGTGACGGCGGCGTCGGGAACTTCGACCCGGTCGTCGTGCGTCAAGAAAAGGTGAACAATCGGCTCCGGTTCGTACCGGACCGGAGCTGATACCGGCTGGTTTCGGCCACAATCGGGCACACCTGTCCACCGGCCCAGAAATGATCATCAAGCTTTGTGTGCCAGAGTTGCCCAACCCTGCCCGATCGCCCGTACCCTACGGGCCAGGCCGTGCTGCCAGATGGGGGCGGGTCGTCGATGAGCAAGTGGAGCACGGTGGGACCCAGGTGAACCGGACGATCATGCTGCCGGCCTCCCTCGACGAGGCCGTCGAGGCGCTTGCCGCCACCCCGGCCGCGGTACCGGTGGCCGGCGCCACCGACCTGATGGAGGCCGTCAACGCAGGGCGGCTGCGCCCCGCCGCCCTGATCGGCCTGGGCCGGATCACCGAGCTGCGCGGCTGGCGCTACGAGGACGGCGGCACCGCCGTCCTCGGCGCCGGCCTCACCCACGCCCGGATGGACCGCCCCGACTTCGCCGCGCTCATCCCCGCCCTCGCCGACGCCGCCCGCACCGCCGGCCCCCCGCAGGTGCGCAACGTCGGCACCCTCGGCGGCAACATCGCCACCGCGGCCCCGGCCGGCGACACCCTCCCGGTGCTCGCCGCCCTCGAAGCCACCGCCACCCTGGCCCGCCCCGGCGCCACCCGGGAGGTCCCGGTCAGCCACCTGCTGACCGGGCTGGACCCGCTGCGCCCCGGCGAGCTGCTCACCTGGGTGCGGGTCCCGCTGCTGCACGCCCCCCAGGTCTTCCTCAAGGCCACCGGCCGCAGCGGCCCGGCCCGCGCCACCGCCTCCGTCGCCGTCGTGCTGGACCCGGCCCGCCGCGCCGTGCGCTGCGCCGTGGGCGCCGTCGCACCGGTGCCGCTGCGCCCCCTGGAGGCCGAGACCTGGGTCGCCAGCTGCATCGACTGGGAGGGCTCGCGCGAGATCGACCCCGCCGCGACCGCGGCCTTCGGCGAGTACGTGGCCGCCGCCTGCGTCCCCGACAGCTACGCCGCGGAGGGCCCCTGGGAGGCCGTGACCGAGGGGCCGACCGCCGCCGCCGTCCGGCTGCGGCGTACCGTATCGGTGCTGGCCCGCCGGGCACTGGGAAGGGCGCTGAAGTGACCACCGAATCTCTCGACTCCGGCCCGCTCGACCCGGCCCCGCCGGTGAGTGCGGAGATGCGCCCCTGCGCCTCGTACACGCTGCGGGTCAACGGCTTCGAGCGCCCCGTCACCGACGCCTGGATCGGCGAGAGCCTGCTCTACGTGCTGCGCGAGCGGCTCGGCCTGGCCGGCGCCAAGGACGGCTGCGAGCAGGGCGAGTGCGGGGCCTGCTCGGTGCAGGTGGACGGGCAGCTGGTGGCCGGCTGCCTGGTTCCGGCCGCGCTGGCCGCCGACAGCGAGATCAACACCGTCGAGGGCCTCTCGGCCGGCGGCGCCGCCAGCGACGTCCAGCAGGCGCTGGCCGAGTCGGGCGCGGTGCAGTGCGGCTACTGCACCCCCGGCATGGCGATGGCCGTGCACGACCTGCTGCAGCGCAACCACCGCCCCAGCGAGGTCGAGGCCCGCCAGGCGCTCTGCGGCAACCTCTGCCGCTGCACCGGCTACCGCGGCGTGCTGGCGGCCGTGCAGACCGTCGCCGAGGCGCGGGCGGTCGAGGCCGAGCAGGCCGACGACGGCTCCGCGCCGGCCGAGGAGGGCACCGCCGAGCGGCCCGCCGCGGCCCCGGTGGCCACCGAGCAGTCGGCCGCCGACGTGCCGCTGGCCGGTGAGCTCCCGGTCTACGCGGACTCCGACGCCTGGGTCGAGCACGACCCGCAGCCGCCCGCGGCCGAGCAGCAGCCCGTCCAGCACCAGGGGCACCACGAGCACCAGGTACATCACGGGCAGCCGGGGCACCACGGGCAGCCGGCGGCCGGGCCCTCCGGCGAGCACCACGCCGGCCCCTACGGCGACGGCACCGGCCAGCCGACCGCCGCCGGCACCGGCACCGGCATGGGGATGGCCTACGGCGGCCACGAGCAGGGCGGGCAGCCCGGCGCGTCCTACGACGCCGGCGTCTACGACACCGCGGTGCTGCCGCCGGTGCCGTCCTTCCCCACCCAGCAGGGCCCCGCCGGTCAGCAGCACGGCCAGGGCTACTACCAGCAGCCCGGGTACCCCGAGGGGGCCTACGCCGGCACCCCCGCGCACGGCGCCTACCTGCCCGGCGCGCCCGGCTACCAGGAAGCCCCGTACGAGGGCATGCCCTACCAGGTCCCCGGCCAGCAGAACGGCCAGCAGGGCGTCCCGCAGAACGGCCACCCGAACGGCCAGCAGGGCGTCCCGCAGGGCGCGCCCTACCCCGGCCCGGCCTACCGCAGCGGCGAGTACGACACCACCGACTTCGAGCACGCCCCGTACGACGGCCCGGTCTACGAGAGCACCCCCGCGCACGGCACGGCCTTCGACGGCACCGGCTACGACGGCACCCCGGCGCAGGGCACCCCGTACATCCCCACGCCCCCGCACGGCGTCCCGACCGACGGCGCCCCGGCGGGCGTCCCGTACGGCGCCGACCCCGCGCACGGCATCGTCCCCCAGCCTTCGGGGACCTCCATTCCCGAGGACCGCCACGCATGACCTCGCCCAGCGACATCGCGGCAATGCCCCCCGCGGACAACGCCCGGCCGGACGGCGGCGAGGGCGAGCCGCCCGAGCCGTTCGGCCTCGGCAGCTCCCCGCTGCGCACCGACGCCCTCCCCAAGGCGCTCGGCATCTACCCGTACGCCTCCGACCTGTGGGCCGAGGGGCTGCTCTGGGGCGCCGTGCTCCGGGCCCCGCACCCGCACGCCCGGATCGTCTCGGTCGACACCTCCGCCGCGCTCGCGCTGCCCGGCGTCCGCGCCGTGGTCACCGCCGAGGACCTGCCGGCCGGCCCGGACGGCGGCCGCGACGGCGCCCCGCAGGGCCCGGTGGTCGCCGACCGCCCGATCCTGGCCGCCGGCGTGGTGCGCCACCACGGCGAGCCGGTCGCCGCGGTCGCCGCCGAGCACCCCGACACCGCGCGCCTGGCCGCCGCCCTGATCGTGGTCGACTACGAGCTGCTGGAGCCCGTCACCGACCCCGAGCAGTCCTTCACGGCCCCGCCGCTGCACCCGGACGGCAACCTGTTCCGCCACCTCCCGCTGCGCACCGGCGACCCGGAGGCCGTCGGCGAGGTCGTCGTCGAGGGCCTCTACCAGGTCGGCCGTCAGGACCCGGCGCCGCTGGGCGCCGAGGCCGGCCTCGCGGTGCCCCGCCCGGACGGCGGCGTCGAACTGCACCTGTCTTCCACCGACCCGCACGGCGACCGCGACCGCACCGCCGCCTGCCTGGGCCTGGAGCCCGACCGGGTGCGCCTGGTCGTCACCGGCGTGCCCGGCGCCACCGCCGACCGCGAGGACCTCTCCTTCCAGGTCACCCTGGCCCTGCTCGCCTTGCGCACCGGCCGCCCGGTGAAGATGACCCTCACCCGCGAGGAGTCCTTCCACACCCACACCACCCGGCACCCGGCCCTGCTGCGCTACCGCCACCACGCGGACGCCGAGGGTCGGCTGGTGAAGGTCGAGGCGCAGATCCTGCTGGACGGCGGTGCCTACGCCGACGTCTCCGCCGAGGCGCTGGCCGCCGCCACCGCCTTCTCGGTCGGCCCCTACGTCTGCCCGAACGTCTTCGTGGACGCCTGGGCGGTGCGCACCAACAACCCGCCGGCCGGCCGGATGCGCGGCGAGGGCGCCCTGCAGACCTGCTTCGCGTACGAGTCCCAGCTGGACCAGCTCGCCGTCCGGCTGGGCCTGGACCCGGTGGAGATCCGCCGCCGCAACGCGCTCTCCACCGGCGACTCGATGCCCACCGGCCAGGCCGTCACCTGCCCCGCGCCGGTCACCGCGCTGCTGGACGCCGTCGCCTCCGAGCCGCTGCCCGCCCTGCCGGTGGACGACCCGGACGCCGACTGGCTGCTGCCGGGCGGGCCCGGCGGCGCCGGCGACCCGGCCTCGGTGCGGCGCGGCATCGGCTACGCGGTCGGCATGGTGCACATGCTCGGCGCCGAGGGCGAGGACGAGGTCTCCACCGCGACCGTGCGGGTCAGCGGCGACCACGCCACCGTGATCTGCGCCGCCGTCGACTCCGGCCAGGGCTTCGCCACCCTGGCCCGGCAGATCGTGCAGAGCGTGCTCGGCGTCAGCGAGGTCTACATCGCGCCGGTCGACAGCGACCAGTCGATCGCCGGGCCGTCCGCCCGCGGCCGGCACACCTGGGTCTCCGGCGGAGCCGTCGAGCGGGCCGCGCTGATGGTCCGCCACCAGCTGCTGCAGCCGATCGCCGCCAACTTCGGCATGTCGGTGGAGCTGCTCTCGATCGCCGACGGCAAGATCACCTCCTACGACGGCGTGCTCGGCATGCCGGTCGGCGAGGCGCTGGAGGGCAAGGAACTCTGGGCCACCGCCCAGTGCCGCCCGCACCCGACCGAACCGCTCGACGAGGCCGGCCAGGGCGACGCCTTCGTCTCGATCGCGTTCTGCGCGATGCGGGCCGTGGTGGACGTGGACATCGAACTCGGCGCCGTCCGGGTGGTCGACGTCACCGTCGCGCAGGACGTCGGCCGGGCACTCAACCCGCGCCAGATCGAGGACCGGATCGAGGCCGGTGTCGCCCAGGGCGTGGGCCTGGCTCTGCTGGAGGACCTGCGCACCGAGGGCGGCATGCTGGTCAACCCCTCGCTGACCGGCTACCGCCTGCCGACCGCGCTGGACACCCCCGAGGTCCGGGTCGCGGCCCTGCTGGAGGAGCGCGACGTGGTGGCCACCTTCGGTGCCAAGGCCGTCAGCGCGGCCCCCGCCGTGGTCGCCCCCGCCGCGGTCGCCGCCGCCGTCCGCGCGGCCACCGGCCTCCCGGTCGGCCGCCTGCCGATCCGGGCCGAGGACGCCGTCAGCGCCTGACCTCCGACGCCGGACCCCCGACGCCCTCCCGGCCCCCGTTTCGGCGGGGGCCGGGAGGGCGTCGTCGTCGTGGCGGCGGACCTCACCGGCCGGGGCCGTCGTCGCGGGCCCGGCCGCGTGCGGGGCAGGGGAATCCCGCCGCCGGATTCCCGGGGAATGTCCGAAGAATGACATGAAGAATTGCCGGTCGGCATTTCTGCCGACCGGCAATTCAAGGCGAGGCCATGACGGGAATCGAACCCGTGTAAACCGCTTTGCAGGCGGTTCCCTAAACCACTCGGGCACACGGCCGTGGGGGTGACGAGGGCTCAGCCCTTCGTCGGGGGAGGGAAGCTGCGCTCAGGCGCAGGGACAGGGCCGACAACACCGGGGAGCGGCACAGGTGCGGGGCGCCGAGAGGGCCACCGGCTTCCTGTTCATGTCCAACTCCTGTCGTCGCGCTGTTCGGTGAATTCATCTTATGCGGACCTGGGTGGGGTGCGTCAATATCTATTGTAAATTCCGTGTGGCGGCTTCGGCGGCGGTGCGTGCTACGGTCGAAGGCAGGCGAGCGATCGCCCCGGACGAGCGCGTCGTACCCGGCACGACAAGACGGCGCAGGACAGTGGCAACCCGGCCGCTGATCACTGCGAAGGATCGGTTCCGTCATGGCTTGGCTCGTGCTCCTCCTCTCCGGCGTCCTGGAGACCGTCTGGGCGGTCGCCCTCACGAACTCCAAGGGCTTCTCCCGCCTCGTCCCCACCGTCGTCTTCGCCGTCGCCCTGGTGCTCAGCATGGGCGGCCTGGCCTACGCGATGCGCTCCATCCCGATCGGCACCGGTTACGCGGTCTGGGTCGGCATCGGCGCGATCGGCACCGCCCTCTACGGCATGACGGCCCTCGGCGACCCCGCCACGGCGGCCCGGATCGGCTGCCTGCTGCTGATCGTCTCCGGCGTGGTCGGCCTCAAGGTGCTG
Organism: Kitasatospora herbaricolor; assembly: GCF_030813695.1. Classification (NCBI taxonomy): domain Bacteria; kingdom Bacillati; phylum Actinomycetota; class Actinomycetes; order Kitasatosporales; family Streptomycetaceae; genus Kitasatospora; species Kitasatospora herbaricolor. Next base: position 3,515,595 of record NZ_JAUSVA010000002.1, on the reverse strand, counting down.
CACTGACGTCACTGGGTGCCCGGGCCCAGGACTCGCGATGTAGTCGATCAAGGTCGCAAGTCAGGGGTCATCGGAGCCGTCGCGCCTTACCATGGCGGGTATGACCACAGCCTCCCCCACCTCGGTCGACCCTGCCCCCGACCGGCTCCCCCCTGGTACGAACGACTCCGACGGGGTGATGGGCGGGCGCTACCGGGCGCTGACCCTCGGCATCGTCTCGGTGGTGCTGCTGCTGGCCTTCGAGGCGACCGCGGTGAACACCGCGATGCCGGTGGCCGCCCGCCAGCTCGACGGGATCGCGCTCTACGCCTTCGCCTTCTCCGGCTACTTCACCACCACGCTCTTCGCGCTCGTCGTCTCCGGCCAGTGGTGCGACCGCAGCGGCCCGCTGCGGCCGCTGTTCACCGGTATCGCGGTGTTCGGCGCCGGCCTGGTGGTCGCGGGCACCGCGCCGGGCATGTGGACGTTCGTGGCGGGCCGCGCGGTGCAGGGGCTGGGCGGCGGGCTGGTCATCGTCGCCCTGTACGTGGTGGTCGGCCGGGCGTACCCGGAGCGGCTGCGGCCGGCCGTCTTCGCGGCCTTCTCCTCCGCCTGGGTGCTGCCCTCGATCATCGGTCCCGTGGTCTCCGGCGCCGTCACCCAGCACCTCGGCTGGCGCTGGGTGTTCCTGGCCGTGCCGGTGCTGGTCCTGCTGCCGCTGGCGGTGATGGGCCCGGCGCTGCGCCGCTCGGAGAAGGAGCAGCCGGCGGCCACCGGGGAGCCGTTCGACCGGCGCCGCAGCGGCCTGGCCGCGATGGCCGCGCTCGGCGCCGGACTGCTGCAGTACGCGGGCCAGCGGCTGGACCTGCCGGCGCTGCTGCCCGCCCTGGCGGGTGCGGCGCTGCTGCTGCCCGCGGTGCTGCGGCTGCTGCCGCCCGGCACCCTGCGGGCTGCCCGCGGGCTGCCGACGGTGATCCTGCTGCGCGGGGTCGCGGCGGGGGCGTTCTTCGCCGCCGAGGCGTTCATCCCGCTGATGATGGTGACCCAGCGCGGCCTGTCGCCGACGCTCGCCGGGCTCACCCTGACCAGCGGCGGCCTGTCCTGGGCGCTGGGCTCCTGGCTGCAGGGCCGTCCGGGGGCGGAGAGGTACCGCGACGCGATGATCCGGGTGGGCTTCGTGCTGACCGCGGTGGCGATCGCGGGCGCGGCGCTGGTGCTCTTCCTGGCCGTGCCGACCTGGGTGACCGCGGCGGCCTGGGCGGTCGGCGGGATCGGGATGGGCCTCGCGGTGGCCAGCATCAGCGTGCTGATGATGAAGCTCTCCACCCCCGAGGAGGCCGGGGCCAACTCGGCCTCGCTGCAGATGAGCGACGCGCTGGGCAACGTCCTGCTGGTGGGCCTGGCGGGGGTGCTGTTCGGCGCGCTGGGCGGCGGCTCGCTCGCGGCCGGCCACGAGGGCGCCGAAGGCACCGGCTCGGCCGGTGCCTTCGCGGTGATCTTCCTGACGATGACGGGGGTGGCGCTGCTGGGCGCCGTGCTCGGCGGCCGGACCAGGGCCCGGGCCTGAGGGCTCAGCCCGCCGGTGCGGTGGCGGGGGCCGGGGCGGCCGGCGGGGCGGCGGGGGTGCCGAGGAAGTTCTCCCAGCCGCCGGCCGGCGACTGGCCGGGGTTCAGGCCCTGCAGCTTGCGCAGCACCGCCGGGTCCTGGGCCTCCAGCCAGTTGACGAGCTGCCGGAACGACACCAGCCGGACCTCGGGACGGCTCGCGATGGTGGTCAGCACCTCCTCGACGGCGTTCATGTAGATGCCGCCGTTCCACTGCTCGAAGTGGTTGCCGATGTAGAGCGGCGCCCGGTTGCCGGTGTAGGCCCGCTCGAACCCGGCGAGGTAGGCGTCCCGGGCCTGGGTCTGCCAGGCGGGGTACATGCCGGAGTCGCCCTTGGTGTTGTTGCCGGACTGGTTGTACATGATGTTGTAGTCCATCGAGAGCACCTGGAAGCTGTGCCCGGGGAACGGGACCGACTGCAGGGGGAAGTCCCACAGCGCGCCGCCCTGGAACTTCTGCGGCCAGACCTGGAGCCCGCCGGGGCCGCTGCTGTCGTACTTCCAGCCTCGCTTGGCGGCGGTCGGCAGCAGGCCGCGCTGGCCCTCCAGGCACGGGGTGCGGCCGCCGATCAGCTCCTTGCGGTAGTCGAAGGGCAGCGGGGGCAGGTCGGTGAAGCCGGTGTTGGTCCGCCAGTTCATGACGAAGCCCATCGCCTGCTCGATCTCGCTGTCCCACTCCTCGGGGGACCATTTGCCGCCGCCGTTGGCGCCGCAGAAGTGCCCGTTGAAGTGGGTGCCGATCTCGTGGCCCTCCAGCCAGGACGCCCCGATCTGCTCGATGGTGTCGTGGATGTGCTGGTCGGTCAGGTACCCGATGTCGGAGGCGCCGACGTTGTGCTGCGGCGGGCGGTAGAGGTCCTTCTTGCCCTCGGGGAGCATGTAGATCCCGCTGAGGAAGAAGGTCATCGAGGCGTTGTGGTCCTGGGCGAGCTTGCGGAACCGGGAGAACAGCCGGTTGTCCAGCTCCCCGGCGCCGTCCCAGGAGAACACCACGAACTGCGGCGGCCGCTCACCGGGCTTCAGCTGCTCGGCCTTCGGCTGGTTCGGCTGCGGGCCGGTGTCCGAGGTGGAGCCGTCACCGATGGTGGTGGCCGGCGGCTTGGGGACGGCCGTGGGGCTCTCGGTGCGCGCCGCCGGGTCGGCCTGGACCGGCGCGGGGGCCGCCGCCTGGCCGCCGCCCGTGCCGCTGCCGGAGCAGCCGGCCGCGAGGGTGGCGGCGGTGGCGGCGCCTGCGGCCAGCAGAGTCCGACGGGAGAGCGCGTCCATGGTCACTCCGTTCGTGAGGAAGTCCGGACGTCCAGTCCGACAAATGGGGTGATAGGCCTTCGGGCCCGATGTGCGCACAGCATGGCATGCCGTCCGGTCACCGGGGCGGACGTGCCACGCGATCCCCCGGGCGGGCGCCGGGTGATCGCCCGATCGGACCAGCAGCCGGGCGAGCCGGAGGGAAAAACGGGATGAACCGGCGTCAGATGGGAGAAATCGCCGAGCCGTCCTGCTGAGTGGCAGCCGGCCCGAGCGGGGGGACGGTCCCATGTGGCAGGCGCTGCTCGACACGTACCGGGAGCGGATCGTCGACAGCGGCCGCCAGCCGCTCTTCCTGCTGCTGATCGGCCTGATCGGCTCCTTCCTGTTCATCCGCTTCAGCGTCCGGATGATCCGCCGCGGCACCAGCTGGTGGCCCGGCAACGTCACCCCCGGCGGGCTGCACATCCATCACGTGGTGTTCGGTCAGGCCCTGATGGTCGTCGCGGGCGTCGGCTCGTTCACCGTCCGGGGCTGCGGCGAGGCGCCCTGGGACGTCCTCGGCCTGGCCTTCGGCATCGGCTGCGGGCTGGTGCTGGACGAGTTCGCGCTGGTCCTGCACCTGGAGGACGTGTACTGGAAGGAGCAGGGCCGCAAGTCCGTGGACGCGGTGATCATGGCGGTGGCCATCATCGGCCTGCTGCTGGTCGGCGAGCTGCCGCTGGGCGGCTTCAAGCGGCACCTGACGGCCGGGCAGCTGGTGGTCGCCGCGGTGCTGCTGGCCCTGGTCGTGATCAGCCTGCTCAAGGGCAAGCTGTGGACCGGCCTGATCGGCCTGATGGTCCCGCTGTTCCCCCTGGTCGGCGCGATCCGGCTGGCCCGGCCGCAGAGCCCGTGGGCGCGCTGGCGCTACCGCAGCCGGCCCAAGCGGCTGGCGCGGGCCGAACGCCGGGACGCCCGGATCCACCAGCGGATCCTCCGCTTCAAGACCTCCGCCTACAACGTGCTGGCCGGCGCCCCCGACCGGGCCCCCGGCGGCGAGGCCCCGCCGGCCGCCGCCCCTGCCGTACCCGTACCCGTACCCGTACCCGTTCAGGCGACCGGGCCGCTGCCCGGACCGCCGCCCGCGCCCGCCCCCGAGCCGGGTCCGGCCCCCGAACCCCTGCGGCCGCTGCCGCCCTGGCGGGCCCGCTGTGCGCTGGCCGCCGAGTGGTACCTGCGGGCGGCCGCGGTGCTCAACCTGCTCGCCGCCCCCATCGCGCCGTTCCGCGACCGGGTCCAGCGGGTCAACTCCGGCGAGTACTTCACCCCCGTCCTGATGACCGCCGGCTTCACCGCCGCGCTCTTCGCCGGCCTGCTCGCCGTCATGCTGCGCCGCCGCAAACGGGCCGCCTGGATCGTCGCCACCACCGTGGTCGGCCTCTACACGGCGATCTTCCTGCTGGCGATGGTGCTGCTCCCCGAGGATCGCGCCCACCCGTTCAACTGGATCTCGGTCGTCCTCAGCCTCGGCCTGCTGGCCGCGCTGGTGCTGGGCCGGCCGGCCTACCGGGTCCGCGGCCAGCACGGCAACGTGGCGCTCGGGCTCGGGGTGCTGGTCGGCGGCGCGATCGTGGTGACCGCGCTGGGCGCGCTGCTGGTGCGGCTCGCCTCGCCGGGGGAGACCCCGCCGAGCTGGGGCGCCAGCTTCCTGTACGCGTCGCTGCGGCTGTTCACCGTCTCCGGCATCGTCCTGGACACCGGTGTCGACCTGGCCGGCTGGGTGGACCTCACCCTCAACATCCTCGGCGCGATGCTGTTCCTGCTGGTCCTGCGGGTGTTCTTCCGCTCCCCGCGCGGCCGGGTCCGGATGGGCGACGAGGACGAGCGGCGGCTGCGCGAGCTCCTGGAGCGCCAGGGCGAGCGCGACTCGCTCGGCTACTTCGCGCTGCGCCGGGACAAGTCCGTCTGCTGGTCGCCGTCCGGCAAGGCCGCCGTGCTCTACCGGGTGGTCTTCGGGGTGGCACTGGCCTCCGGCGACCCGGTCGGCGACCCGGAGGCCTGGCCGCAGGCGATCGAGGAGTGGCGCACGGCGGCCCGGGCCAACGCCTGGGTGCCGGCCGTCACCGGGGCGAGCGAGCAGGCCGGCACCGCGTACGGGCGGGCCGGGCTGAAGGCGCTGGAGTTCGGCGACGAGGCGGTGGTCGAGGTGGCCGGCTTCAGCCTGGAGGGCCGGCCGATGCGCCCGCTGCGGCAGGCGTACAACCGGGTCCGCAAGTCCGGCTACCGGGTGGTGGCGCGCCGGCACCGGGACATCCCCGCGGCGGAGCTGGAGGCCCTGGTGCGGCTGGCCGACGCCTGGCGGCACGGCCGGACCGAGCGGGGCTTCTCGATGGCCCTCGGCCGGCTCGGCGACCCCGCCGACAGCGACTGCCTGATGCTGGAGTGCCGGGACGAGAACGACCGGGTCTGCGCCCTGCTCAGCTTCGTGCCCTGGGGCGGGCGCGGGCTCTCGCTCGACCTGATGCGCCGCGACCGGGAGTCCGACAACGGCCTGGTCGAGTTCCTGGTCACCGAGCTGCTGCTGAGCGCCGGGCGCGGCGAGCTGCCGGTCGACCGGGTCTCGCTGAACTTCGCGATGTTCCGCTCGGTCTTCGAGCAGGGCGGGCGGCTCGGCGCCGGCCCGGTGCTGCGGCTCTGGCGCTCCGTCCTGCTGCTGTTCTCCCGCTGGTGGCAGCTGGAGTCGCTGTACCGGGCGAACGCCAAGTACCAGCCGGCCTGGCATCCCCGGTTCCTGCTGTACGAGCGCTCCTCGGAGCTGTTCGCGATCGTGGCGGCCAACGCCGCCGCCGAGGGCTTCGTCACCCGGCCGCGGCTGACCGGGCCCAAGCTGCCGTGGACGCGCGACTGAGCTGCGGCCGGCCCCGTTCGGAGCAGCCCGCCGGCGTCTTCGGCCGGACCGGCCCGCACCCCTGGTGACCTGGGAGGACGCCGGGCCGACGGGCCTTCGCCGGGGCGCCGGCGGCGGATCGCCGGGCGGTGCCGGGCGGCCCGCGCCGGTTCACTGGCCGCAGCGCGGCGAAGCGGGAGCGAGAGGGGCACCGGGGTGGGCGGGCAGCAGAGCAGGAGTCCCTGGCCGGGCACGCTGGCCGTCGGCGCGGCCCTGGTGCTGGGTGCCTGGATGCTGCACGACGGCGGGCCCACCCTGCCGCCGCTGCCCGGCGCCGGGCAGCGGATGGCGGGCTTCGGGCCTGTCTCGGTGGTGCCGCCGCTGGACGCCTCCGCCCCGACCCGGATCAGGATCCCCGCCGTCCGGCTGGACGCCCCCGTCACCGGGCTGGGCCTGGACGGCGCCGGGCACCTGGAGCCCCCGCCGGAGACCGACCGGAACCTGGCCGGCTGGTACCGGGGCGCCGTCACCCCCGGGCAGCGCGGCACCGCGATCCTGGCCGGGCACGTCGACACCCGCAGCGGCCCGGCGGTCTTCTACAGCCTGGGCGCCCTGCACCAGGGGGACCGGATCGAGATCGCCCGGGCGGACGGCAGCACGGCGGTCTTCCAGATCTACGCGATCGAGGTCTACGACAAGCAGGAGTTCCCCGACGACCGGGTCTACGGCCAGGCGGGCGACGCCCAGCTGCGGCTGATCACCTGCGGCGGCGGCTTCAGCGAGCGGGACGGCTACCGGGGCAACGTCGTGGCGTACGCCTTCCTGGTGGACACCGCGCGGGGCGGACGGGCATGACGGGGCGCGTCACCCGCGCCGGTGGACGCGGGCGGGGCGCGGGCGGCCGGGGCGTCGGGAGGTACGGGCCGGCCGGGTGTCAGCCGAGCAGCTCGGCCAGGGCCCGGTCGGCGTCCAGGTGGTGGTGCTCCTCGCCCTCGGGGACGGCCCGGAAGCTCAGCCGGAGGAAGTGCCGCAGGTCCGGGGTGTCGAACCGGAGCAGGGCGACCCCCTCTGCGGCGCGCAGCTCGACCATGGTGTGCGGGCCGAGCGCGGGCCGGACGTGGACGTCCCCGATCCCGGCCGGGCCGGCGAGCCCGGCGGCCAGCAGCTGCCGGGCGAAGACCCAGGTCACCTCGGGGCGGGCGGGCTGCTCCTCCGTCCCGGTGGCGTCCAGCGAGTACTCGGCGGGGAAGAGCATCCGGACGGCCAGCGGGTCGTCGGCGCGGTAGCGCAGGGTGACGCGGAGCAGCGCGGAGCGCCGGGTGGAGAGGACCAGGCGGGCCTCTACGGCCTGCTCGACGGCGGGGGTGGGCACGGGGGATTCCTCCGAGGGTACGAGTGGGGCCCGAGTGACGGACGGTGCTGCTGCGGCCCCACGTGTGGAGAGAGTCGCCGGGGCGCCGCCGATTACCCGGCTTCACCCCTCGGGTCATGGTGACTCGGATCACAGTCCGAGCGGAAAAGTAGTACTGAAATGACCCCACGATCAGTACCGTTTCGGTATGGCGATGAATCTGCGACTGACCGAGGAACAGCAGGAAGCCCTCCGTGAGCGGGCCGAGGCGGAGGGCCGCAGCATGCACGCGGTGGTCGTCCGGGCGATCGAGCGCTACCTGGACGAGGGCACCGACCGCGAGGCCGTGCGCAAGCTGGGCGCCAAGTACGCCGCCCGCCACTCCGACCTGCTGCGAAGGCTCGGCGAATGAAGTACCTGAGCGTGATGGAGATCCTGGAGCTCGCCGAGTACGCCTGCCAGGAGCAGGAGGTAGGCGTCCGCGATCTCGGCCTGCTCTCCTCCGCGGCGCACCGGCCGGAGTCCCAGATGTTCGGCGTCGAGGCGTACTCCGGGCTGTTCGAGAAGGCGGCCGCGCTGCTGCACTCGCTGGCGATCAACCACCCCTTCGTCGACGGCAACAAACGGACGGCCTGGATGAGCGCGGTGGTCTTCCTCGACCTGAACGGGGCCGAGATGACCGACATCGACCAGGACGCCGCATACCTGCTGGTGGTGGGCGTGGCGGCCGGTGAGATCGGGGACGTGGACGCCATCGCGGAGCAGCTGCGGGCACTCCACCAGGGGCAGTCCTGACCCCCGTCCGCCCTCCGTGTCGGGCGCCGCTCCGGCGCCCGGCCCGGTAGGCTAGGCGGGTTGTCCGACCGCCGCCCGACCGCGGGGCGGGGCCGCTAGAGTGCCCCTGACCTGCGACGATCCCCCTCGGAGACCGTGAGTACCGCAGCCGCTTCCGCCGCCATGTCGCCCCTGTTCTCCGACGCGGTCGAGCCGCACGCACCGGTGCACCCGGGTGCCGCGGGGGCCCCGTCGCACCACCTCTCGCCGGCCTTCCCCGGGCGCGCGCCCTGGGGTACGGCGGGCAAGCTGCGGGCCTGGCAGCAGGGTGCCCTCGACCGGTACATCGAGAAGCAGCCCCGGGACTTCCTGGCCGTCGCGACCCCCGGCGCCGGTAAGACCACCTTCGCGCTCACCCTGGCCTCGTACCTGCTGCACAACCACCTGGTCCAGCAGGTCACGGTCATCGCGCCGACCGAGCACCTGAAGAAGCAGTGGGCCGAGGCGGCCGCCCGGATAGGCATCAGGCTCGATCCGGCGTACTCCTCGGGGCCCCTGTCGAAGGACTACCACGGCATCGTGGTCACCTACGCGGGCGTGGGCGTCAACCCCATGCTGCACCGCAACCGCACCGAGGCCCGCAAGACCCTGGTCATCATGGACGAGATCCACCACGCCGGTGACTCGAAGTCCTGGGGCGAGGCCTGCTTCGAGGCCTTCGAGCCGGCCACCCGCCGGCTCGCGCTGACCGGTACGCCCTTCCGCTCCGACACCAACCCGATCCCCTTCGTCCAGTACGAGGCGGGCAGCGACGGCATCCGCAAGTCCGTCGCCGACTACACCTACGGCTACGGGCACGCCCTCGCCGACCACGTCGTGCGCCCGGTGATCTTCCTCTCCTACAGCGGCAACATGCGCTGGCGCACCAAGTCCGGCGACGAGCTGGAGGCCCGGCTCGGCGAGCCGATGACCAAGGACCTCATCGCACAGGCCTGGCGCACCGCGCTGGCGCCGCAGGGCGAGTGGATCCCGAACGTGCTGCGGGCCGCCGACAAGCGGCTCACCGAAGTCCGCAAGGCCATCCCGGACGCGGGCGGCCTGGTGATCGCCACCGACCAGAACGCGGCCCGCGCCTACGCCAAGATGATCCGGGAGATCACCGGCGAGGGCGCCACCGTGGTGCTCTCCGACGAGGCCGAGGCCTCCCAGCGGATCTCCGACTTCTCGGCCGGCACGTCCCGCTGGATGGTCGCCGTCCGGATGGTCTCCGAGGGCGTCGACGTGCCCCGCCTCGCGGTCGGCGTGTACGCCACCTCCATCTCCACCCCGCTGTTCTTCGCCCAGGCCGTCGGCCGCTTCGTCCGGGCCCGCAAGCGCGGCGAGACCGCCTCGGTGTTCCTGCCGTCCGTCCCGACCCTGCTCGGCTTCGCCAACGAGATGGAGCTCCAGCGCGACCACGTGCTGGACCGGCCGAAGAAGGAGGGCGACGGCCTCTTCGACGAGGAGGACCGCCTGCTCGCCGAGGCCGAGCGCGCCAACGACGGGCCGGACGGCGCCGGCGGCGACGAGTTCTCCTACGAGGCGATCGGCTCGGACGCGGTCTTCGACCGGGTGCTCTACAACGCCATGGAATTCGGCATGCAGGCGCACCCGGGCAGCGAGGAGGAGGACGACTACCTCGGCATCCCCGGCCTGCTGGAGCCCGACCAGGTGCAGATGCTGCTGCAGAAGCGCCAGCACCGGCAGATCCAGCGCAGCAGGGCCAAGCCCGCCGAGGAGGCGGACCTGCTGGAACTCCCGGCCGACCAGCGGCCGGTGGTGACCCATCAGGAACTGCGGGACCTGCGCAAGGAGCTCAACGGGCTGGTCGCCGCCTGGCACCACCGGACCAACCAGCCGCACGGCACCATCCACAACGAGCTGCGCCGCCAGTGCGGCGGGCCGCTCACCGCCCAGGCGACGGCCAATCAGCTCAAGGCCCGGATCGCCAAGGTCAAGGAGTGGGCGGCCTGACCGCCGTGCCCCGTCGGTTCGCTGACGGGGCATGAGCGACGCCCCGTCGGCCTGCGGGTGTCGAGCCGCCCGTGCGCCGGGGGCTGGCCGGAGACATCCGGGCACGGCGTCCGACCGTTGCCGGTGTGCCCGGGGTCTGCCGTTCCCGGCCCGTTCCGGGGTGCGGCCGGGCGGCCGGGTGCGCGAGGCGCCGGAGCCGGTACCCGACGGGGCCCGGGAGCAAGGAGCGGGTTGTCCGCGGGCGGGCGGTGCCGGCGTATGGGCGGACGTCTCCGGAGAGCTCCCTCCCGACGCGTCCGGCTCGCCCGGGGGATGACGGGTCGTGGACGACTCATGGTCACTGTGCGGAACACTGCGACGATTTCTCTGACGCAGCGTAACCAAATGGTCATGGGGGATTAATGGATCGGCGGAGAATTCGTGGAGACAGCCGGTGTGATCATCCGCTAGTGTTCCGCGTGCTACGCCGCCACGGGGGGACCGCCACGGCTTCGGGCCGTCACGGGCGGCCCGCCGAAGTCCCGTCGAGGACGAACGGTGTCGTGTCCCTTCCTCTTCGAACGCTCCGCCCGAGCGTTCCGCCCGGGCGGCCGGAGACCCCTGCCGACCGGTCATGTCGTCCCAAGGAGCAGACCGAACGTGTCGTACCCCCAGAACAACGCCCAGCAGTCCGACAAGTCCAAGGTCGTCGCGGGCGTCCTGCAGATCTTCCTCGGCGGCTTCGGCGCCGGCCGCTGGTACACCGGTCACACCGGCATCGCCATCGCCCAGCTCCTCACCTGCGGCGGCCTGGGCGTGTGGGCCCTGATCGACGGCATCCTCTTCCTCACCAGCAACGACCGCACCGACGCCCAGGGCCGTCTGCTGAAGAGCTGAGCCATGCGCTCTTCGCGCCCCGCGCGCGAGCCGCGATCCCTCCGCCCCGGTGAGGCTGCCCGGGGCGGAGGCTTCGCCGTTCCCGCGGCCGTCCGGCTGCGCGCCGCGGCCGCGCCGCTCGGGCTGGCCGCCGCCGGCGTCGCCGGGGCGGCCTACCTCTGGTCGCGCGACCCGCACCTGCCGGGGCAGTTCCTGCCGTTCTGCCCCTGGTACCGGCTCACCGGCCTGCGGTGCCCGGGCTGCGGCGGCACCCGGATGGCCTTCGACCTGCTGCACGGCGATCTCGCGGCCGCCTGGCACGACAACGCGGCGCTGCTGCTGGCGCTCCCGGCGGTGGCCGCGCTGTACCTCACCTGGCTGCGGCACGGCCTGGCCGGGCGGAACTGGCGCCCGGTGCTGGGGCGCCGGGGGACGGTCGCGGTCCTCGGGGCGGCCGCGCTCTGGACGATCGCCCGCAATCTGCTCTGAAACCGGCATTCCGACCGGCGGGGTGTCCGAAGTCCGGACTGTGATCGAACTGGTGCCCAGGGAACCGCTGTGAATTAGACGCTTTTGTCCGGTTATGTCGGATCGAATCAAAACGATCATGACCGAATTTTGGACAAGCACTTCCCCAGTGAGCATCTCCTTCACTACCTTTCCCCCACGCTCACTCGCCAGGCAATCCCCCGCGAGCGGGGCACCCCCGCAGGGCCGCACGCCCGTCAACGACGACGGCAACGGCGTGCCCTGGCGCGGCCCACCCAACCTGCGCGCGACACCCCCACCCGGACGGCCCCGCCGCTCCGGTGACCGCCGCGGAAAGGAATGCGCGTCGTGACTGCCGAGACCTCCCAAACCCTGGACCGCGGAGTACGGGTCCTCAAACTGCTCGCCGACTCGGAGCGCGGGCTGACCGTCACCGAGCTGGCGGCCCGCCTCGCGGTCAACCGCACCGTCGTCTACCGGCTGCTCGCCACCCTGGAGCAGCACGGGCTGGTCCGCCGCGACATCGGCGGCCGGGCCCGGGTCGGCCTCGGTGTCCTTCGGCTCGCCCACCGGGTCCACCCGCTGCTGCGCGAGGCCGCCCTGCCCGCCCTGCGCAGCCTCGCCGAGGACCTCGGCGCCACCGCCCACCTGACCCTGGTGGACGGCAACGAGGCGCTCGCCGTCGCCGTGGTCGAACCCAGCTGGACGGACTTCCACGTCGCCTACCGGACCGGCCTGCGCCACCCGCTGAGCGAGAGCGCGGCCGGCCGGGCGATCCTGGAGGCGCGGGGCTTCCCCGGTCAGCGCCGGCCCGAGGACGGCTTCGTGATCACCCGTGCGGAGGAGCAGTCCGGCGCCAGCGGTGCCGCCGCCGCGCTGGTCGGGCTGAGCGGCATCGAGGGCAGCGTCGGCGTGGTGATGCTCAACGGGCTCGTCCCCGAGCGGGTGGGCCCCCGGGTGGTCGAGGCCGCCACCGAGGTCGCCGACGCGCTGCGCTGACGGCCGGCGCCGAGGACCGGCGCAGCCGGGACCTCGTGCCCGGACCCGCCGGGCGCCCCCGGTGTGTTTGGATGCCTCTGTGCCCGACCAGAAGCTGCCCCCCGCCCTGACCGCCCCGCGGACGCGCGCGCTGACGCTGTGCGGCGTGCTCGTCGCCGCCCTGTTCGGCGTGGCGGCCTTCGTGCCGCTGCCGTACACGCTGACCATGCCCGGCGTCACGGCCGACACCCTGGGCGACTACCAGGGGCGGCCGGTGATCACCATCACCGGTGCGCCGGTGCGCCCGACCGACGGACAGCTGCGGATGGTCACCATCTCGGCCACCAACCAGGACGAGCGGACCAGCCTCTGGCGGGCGCTGCAGGCCTGGGCGGACCCGGACGAAGCGGTCCGGCCGACCGACTCCGTCTACCCCAAGTCCGACCCGGTGAAGTCCGAGCAGGTCAACGCGCAGCAGATGACCGAGTCGCAGGACAGCGCCACGGTCGCGGCGCTGGACTACCTCCACCTCTCGCCGGCCCAGGTGAAGGTCAGCATCGACCTGGGCGACATCGGGGGCCCCAGCGCCGGGCAGATGCTCGCCCTCGGCATCGTCGACAAGCTCGGCGGCGTCGGCGGCGGCCTCACCGCGGGCCGGACCATCGCCGGCACCGGCACCATCGACGACGCGGGCAACGTGGGTGCGGTCGGCGGCGTGCCGCTGAAGACCCAGGCGGCGGCGCGGGACGGTGCCACGGTGTTCCTGGTCCCCAAGGGCGAGTGCTCGGACGCCAAGGTGAACACCCCCGAGGGGCTCCGGCTGGTGCCGGTCTCCACGCTCGCCGAGTCGGTCTCGGCGCTCAAGGCGCTGCGGGACGGCGGGGACGTGCCGAGCTGCTGAGGCGTCGCGCCACCGGCGCACCGGGCCGTGCCCACGGCGCCGGGGCTCCGGTTCGCCCTTGATCCGTCGGCCGCCGACGGTAGGGGCCGGGCGCATCCCCGTTCGCCCGGCCGGTGGGGGCCGGGTGTCAGAGGCCGAAGGCCACCGCGACGAAGTCGTCGCTCAAGCGGGTGCGGAGCTGCGCGGCGATGGCGGCTAAGCGGTGCGCCTGGGCCATCGGGAGGGACACCGACACGGCGGCGATGCCGTTCCCGGCGACGATCGGCACGGCCGCTCCGGCGGTGCCGAGCGCGTACTCCTGGTACTGGGTGATCGGGGCGGCCCGCTGCGGGCCCTGGCGGGGCAGCAGCGGCAGATGGGCGGGTTCCCGCAGGGTGTACGGGGTCAGCGCGACCATGGGGTAGCGGGCCAGGTGCGAGCGGCGCTCCTCGGCGGACATCAGGGCGAGCAAGGTCTTGCCGGCCGAGTGGGCGTGCGCGCCCGCGCGGAAGTTGCGGTGGTCGACCACCGGGGCGCCGGGCGCCGGAACCGAGGCGACCAGGTCCACCTCGCCCTGCCGGTACCAGGCGAAGTAGACGGCCGCGGACAGTTCGTCCGACAGCAGGGTGAGCAGCCGGTCGAGCCGCTCCCGGCCCGCCACCGGGCTCTCCCGGCCGGTGAGCCCCGAGACCGCCGGGCCGGTCAGGTAGTGACCGTCCAGGCGTTCCAGGTAGCGGTCGTGCACGAGGGTCCGCAGCAGGTGGTACGCGGTGCCGAGGGCGAGCCCGGTGTCCCGGGCCAGTTGCTTGGCGGTGGCACCCTTCGGGTAGCGGGCGGCGGCCTCCAGCAGTCGCAGGGCCCGCCGGGCGGAGGCGATCAGCGTCGGTGCCGCGTCGGCGTCGGCCGGGGGCGTCCTGGTGGCGCTCATCGGTCGGCCTCCCGGGCGGCCCTCGGGCCGGTGGGAGGGGGCGTCGGGACGGTGCGCGGAGATGACGGAACGTTCATGCACGGATCATTGCTGCACGGGCCGCTGGCATATGCCTTCATTCGCGGCGGGTCGTGGCCGGAGTCGGCGAACCGCCGCCGGGCCGTCAGCCCCGGCCCTCCTCAGGGGCTCTGAGTCGCCCTCACTCCGCCGCGGCCTGGTCCACCAGCGGCAGGATCCGGTACGGCACGGGGTTCTCCAGGGCGATGGCGGTGGAGGAGCGGACGATCCCGTCGAAGCCCACCACCCGGTCGATCACCCGCTGCAGATCGGCGTTCGAACGGGCCACGATCCGCACCATCATGTCCCCGTGGCCGGTGATGGTGTGCAGCTCCAGGACCTCTGGGACGGCCGACAGGTGGGCGCGCACGTCGGCGCCCTGGCCCTGCGAGATCTCCAGGGTGGCGAAGGCCGTGACGGGGTAGCCGAGCGCCGCCGGGTCGACCTCCGGGCCGAATCCGCCGATCACCCCCTTGGCCTGCAGCCGGTCCAGCCTGGCCTGCACCGTGCCACGGGCGACCTGCAGCCGGCGCGAGCACTCCAGCACCCCGATCCGCGGCTCCTCGGCCAGCAGCCTGATCAACTTGCCGTCCAGGGCGTCGATCGCGTCGTTCGCCGACCCGGCCGGCCGGGCGGCCGCCGGGCCGGCCGCCAGCGGGGCGCCGGCGGCCGCGGGAGCGCCGGGGACACCCGGGGACCCGGGAGAACTGGGGGAGTTGGCGGGAGGCATCGCGGGCTCCGTCCGGATGGGCATTCTGTACAACGGTGCCGCCAATTCTCCGGCCCGGCAGCGCACCTTGCCCAGGAGGAATCGGAACAGTTGCGCATCGGTGTGCGGGGCGCCACCCTCCAGCGACACCCCGTGGGCCGGCCCCCACCGCCCGGCGGGGCGCGTACTGGTCCGCACGCCCACCGGGAGGGCTCGTCATGACCGAAACCGCCGCCGAACAGGCCACCGTGCACACCTTCCCCACCCGTACCCGAACCGACCGGGGAACCGGCCGAGGGGCCGGGTACGACCCGGCCCGCGACCTCGGTCCGGACACCGGGCCCCGTACCCGCCCGGGGGGACACCCCGAGCACGGCCCCGCGGCGGCCCCGGCGGACGACGACGGCGGGCCGCTGCCGGGCGGCCGCACCGACGCGGTGGTCTTCGTGGTCCGGGACGCCGAACGCGCCGCCCGGCGCTACCTCGACCTGCTCGGCCTCAGCTGTACCGCCTACGCCGGGCCGGACACCGGCGAGCCGGAGACCGTCTCCTACGTGCTGCAGGGCCCCGGCAGCAGATTCGTGCTGACCTCCGTCGTCCAGGTGATCGGCGAACGCGGCCGCACCCTGGCCGCCCACCTCGCCACCCACGGCGAGGGCGTGGTCGACCTCTCCGTCGCCGTGCCCGACGTCCACTACGCCTACGACTTCGCGGTCGACCGCGGCGCCCGCTCGTACGCCGAGCCGTACGAGGCGCGGGACCGCCACGGCACGGTGCTGCTCGCCGTCATCGGCGCGCCCGGCGGCATCCGGCACACCCTGGTCGACCGCTCCCGGTACGCCGGGCCCTACCTGCCCGGGTTCGTCGCCCCGACGACCGGACCGACCGTCAGAACGGCCACGGGCGGGACCGGTTGACCGTAGCGACGGATCAGCGCACCACGGTCTGGACGTCCGGCTCGTGCCCGTTCCAGGTCACGAAGACCGAGTTGGCGTCGCCGCCCTTGGAGAAGTCGATCCGCATCCACTGGTCGCCGTGCCAGACCTGCATCTGCCAGCCCGGATCGGGCGTCGCGGAGACCAGTTCCGCACTGGTCGGCCGCAGGTCCAGTGCCACCCGGCCGCCCGGCACCAGGAAACTGCGCACCGAGGTCGCGGCGGTCTTGCGGGCGGCCGGCGCGGTGCTCGGGGCCGGCGCCGGGGGCGGTGAGGGGGGCGGCGTGCTCGGGGCGGCGGCCCGCTGGGTCGCCGTGCCGAGCGCGGCCTCCGGGGTGGACTCCACCCGGGAGGCCGAGGGCGGGCGCGTGGCCGACTCCGACTCCGCCACGTCCTTGGCGGCGGGGGAGGGCAGCGGCAGGGCGGTCGGCTGCTCGAAGGCGGCGCCGGTCAGCACCGCGTGCACGCCGAGCCAGGACAGCGCCACCGCCGCGCCGGTGGCCGCCGCCCAGGCGCCGAGTTGAACCAGTCCGTTCCGCATCGCCCGCTCATCCTGCCGTATCGGGACGAGCACCAGCTCAGCACCCCTGGCCTTCGGAAGGGAACTTGCACAAACCACCCGGACCCGATCGGGATCCAGCCGACATCCGTCCGAGGCAGACCGGACCCGCCGCCCCGGACTCCGTCGCCAACCCCACCCCGAGGTACAGACCACCTGACCTGGATGGCGTACCGTGCTGGCCCATGGCAACAGTGCTCGTGGTCGAGGACGACCCCTTTGTACGCTCCGCCCTCATCCGGCACCTGACCGACTCGGGGCACGCGGTCCGCAGCGTGGGCACCGCTCTTGAGGCCCTGCGCGAGGTCGCCCAGGTCGGCTGCGACCTGGTGATCCTGGACCTCGGGCTGCCCGACCTGGACGGCAGCGAGGCGCTCAAGATGATCCGCGGCCTCACCAACGTCCCGGTGATCATCTCCACCGCCCGGGACGACGAGGCCGAGATCGTCCGGCTGCTCAACGACGGTGCCGACGACTACCTGGTCAAGCCCTTCTCCGGCGAGCACCTCTCCGCCCGGATGGCCGCCGTGCTGCGCCGGCTCGGCGGCGGCACCGCCCCCGCCGCCAAGATCCTGCGGGTCGGCGGCCTCGCCATCGACCTGCAGCGCCGCGAGGCCGCCCTGGACGGGCGCCAGCTCGACCTGACCCGGCGTGAGTTCGACCTGCTGGCCTTCCTCGCGGCCCGCCCCGGGGTCGTCGTCCCGCGCAAGGAGATCCTCGCCGAGGTCTGGCGGCAGACCTACGGCGGCGACCAGACCATCGACGTCCACCTCTCCTGGCTGCGCCGCAAGCTCGGCGAGACCGCCTCCAACCCCCGCTACCTGCACACCGTGCGCGGGGTCGGCGTCCGGCTGGAGGCCGCCGGGCAGGCCCCCGGGCCGACCTCCCCGGAGCACCGGAGGTGAGGCGGGCAGCGGGCGGGCGCGGGGCGCCGGGACCCCGAGGGGCGTCGGACAGGCCGCCGGCCGGGCACTCGCTGCGCTGGGCGCTGATCAAGGCCGCCGTCGCCGGCACCACCATGGTCGCGCTGGCCTTCCTGATCCCGCTCGGCCTGATGGTCCAGCAGACCGCCCGCGACCGCGCCTTCATCGCCGCCGAACGGCAGGCCGCGGCGCTCGGCCCCGCCCTGGCCATCACCACCGACCAGGACGCCATCTCCCGCGCCGTCGCCAGCACCGACGCCGGCGCCCAGGGCCGGATGGCCGTCCACCTGCCCGCCGTCGCGGGCACCGGCGTGGCCGCCGGCGCCACCGCCGGCAGCTCCGGCCCGGCCCCCACCCCGGCCCCCGGCGCCACCCGCAAGGGGGCCGACTGGGGCGCCTCGACCGGCACCGTCGCCCTCGGGTCCAGCATCGGCGCCGTCCGCAGCCTGGACGCGGACGTCGCCACCGCCGCCAGCCAGGGCCGCTCGTACACCGTCCCCGTCCCCGGCGGCTACGCCCTGCTCCAGCCCGTCGCCGTCGACACCTCCCGGGTCGCGGTGGTCGAGGTCTACGTCGACGACGGCGATCTCACCCGCGGCGTCTCCACCGCCTGGCTGGTGCTCTCCGTCGTCGCCCTGGCGCTGGTCGCGATCTCCGTCCTGGTGGCCGACCGGATGGGCGCCCGGATCGTCGCCTCGGCCCGCTCGCTCGCCGCCGCCGCCCGCTCCCTCGGCGGTGGCAACCTCGCCGTCCGGGTCCCGCTGGACGGCAAGCAGGCCGACGGCAGCCCCGAGGAACTGCGCGAGGCCGCCCACGCGTTCAACTCCATGGCCGACCGCGTCGTCCACCTGCTCGCCGCCGAACGGGAGTTGGCCGCCGACCTGTCGCACCGGCTGCGCACCCCGCTGACCGTGCTGCGGCTGAACGCCGCCTCGCTCGGCGAGGGCGACGCCGCCGACGCCACCCGGCACGCCGTCTCCCAACTGGAGCGCGAGGTCGACCAGATCATCCGTTCGGCCCGCCGGGCCCCCGAGGACGCGCCCGCCGTCACGGTCGGCTGCGACGCCGCCGAGGTGATCCGCGAGCGGGTCGGCTTCTGGTCGGCCCTCGCCGAGGACGAGGGCCGCCGCTGGCAGTTGGCCGGCGCCGAACGGCCCACCCCCGTGCCCGTCCAGCGCGGCGACCTGGCGGCCTCCGTCGACGCGCTGCTCGGCAACGTCTTCCGGCACACCGTCGTCGGCACCGCCTTCTCGGTCGACGTGCTGGCCACCGACAGCTCGGTGATCGTCCTGGTCGGCGACGCCGGCCCCGGCTTCAGCGACCCCGACGCCGCCCTGCAACGCGGCCAGGGCCACGGCGGCGACGGCTCCACCGGCCTCGGGCTCGACATCGTCCGCAAGCTCGCCGAGGCCACCGGTGGCGACCTGGCGCTGGGCCGTTCCGCCGTCCTCGGCGGCGCCGAGATCCGACTGCGCCTGCAGGCCCGCCCCGACGGGACCCCGGCCCGGGCCAGCCGCCGCCGCACCCGCAGCACCCTGTTCCAGCGCTGACGAACCATCAGGGATCGTCCTTGGCAGGGCGATCCCGGTCGCGGGCGAGCCGGCCCGGCAGATCGAGACCCGCCGGCGGGACGGCGACCGGCACCTCGCCGACCAGCCGCTGCCGGACGGCTTCACCCGGACCCACGCCGCCGCCCCGGCCGGCGTCCACCCGGACCTGATCGCCTCCTGCTTCGCACCCGGCCCGGACCGGCCGGCGACCGCCTCCCGGCCGCCCGGCCCCCGCCGGACCCGGACGGCCGCCGCGTCCTTCCCGGTCGCCCGCCAGGCCTGCGAGCGGCACCGGAGGCGCCGCCCGGCGGATCTTCCTTAAGCGCGCCGTAAGGGAGCTGTTCGCCTCCCTGAGCAGGGAGTCCGGCCCCGCCGCACCCCGCTAACGTCGGCCGTGCCCGGGCCGGACGAGGCGTCCAGAGCCCCACCGACGACGCCTCGCCCACCCGCCCGGGCCCCTGTTCCCACGGTCACCTCGCGGAGGTACGCCCACCATGACGTCCCAGCCCACCAGCCGTTCTGGCCACCACCGGCGCAGCCGCAAGGGCACCGTCGTCGGAGCCTCGGTGGTCGCCGCCGCCGTCGTCGCCGGAGCGGTGGTCGCCCTGGCCTCCTCCGCCAGCGCCGCCTCGCTGGGCGCCGTCTACAGCCGCACCAGCACCTGGGACGGCGGCTACACCGGCCAGTACCTGGTGACCAACCCCGCCGGCAGCGCCATCGACGACTGGACGCTCAGTTTCGACCTCCCCGCGGGCGCCAGCATCAGCTCGCTCTGGAACGCCGGGTTCACCGCCGCCGGCCAGCACATCACCGTGAAGCCCGAGTCCTGGAACAAGCACCTCGACCCCGGCAGGACCCTCTCGGTGGGCTTCGTCGTCCAGGGCTCCGGCGCGGCCCAGGCCGAACCCGCCAACTGCCTCATCAACAACGCCTCCTGCAAGGCGGGGGACGGCACCCTGCCGACCCCCTCGGGCCGGCCCACCTCCACGCCGACCGTGCAGCCCAGCGCCTCCCCCTCCGCCACGGCCGCGCCCACCACCGCCGCTCCCAGCCCCACCGCCACCGCCACCAGGACCCCCACCGCCACCCCCACGCCGACGCCCACGCAGACCGCCGCCCCGGTCACCGGCGCCGGCTTCGCGCCGTACGTCGACACCTCGCTCTACCCGCCGTACGACCTGGTCGCCACCGCGAAGGCCACCGGCGTGAAGAACTTCAACCTCGCCTTCGTGGTCTCCGGCGGCGGCTGCACCCCCAAGTGGGGCGGCGTCAGTGACCTCGCCACCGACGCGGTGGCCGCGCAGATCGGCGCGCTGCGCGCCGCCGGCGGCGACGTCCGGGCCTCGTTCGGCGGCGCCAACGGCAGCGAACTCGCCCTGGCCTGCGGCACGGTGGCCGACCTGACCGCCGCGTACCAGAAGACCGTCGACGCCTTCGGCCTGACCAAGGTCGACTTCGACGTCGAGGGCGGCGCGATCGCCGACGCCGCCGCCAACACCCGCCGCGCCCAGGCGATCGCCCAGCTGCAGAAGAACGCCGCCGCCAAGGGCCGTACCCTGGACGTCTCCTACACCCTCCCGGCGCTGCCCACCGGCCTCACCCAGGAGGGCGTCAACCTGGTCGCCGACGCCAAGAAGAACGGCGTCGCCATCGGCGCCGTCAACATCATGGCGATGGACTTCGGCGACGGCGTCGCCCCCAACCCGCAGGGCCAGATGGGCAAGTACGCCATCGCCGCGGCCACCGCGACCCAGGCCCAGGTCAAGAGCGTCCTCGGCCTCGACGACAGCGCCGCCTGGGCCAAGGTCGCCGTCACCCCGATGATCGGCGTCAACGACGTCTCCACCGAGGTCTTCACCGTCGCCGACGCCAAGCAGCTCGCCGACTTCGCCAAGTCCAAGCACCTGGCCTGGCTGGCCATGTGGTCCGGCACCCGGGACAAGGCCTGCGACGGCGGCGCCAAGCAGTACGCGGACGCCTCCTGCAGCAGCATCGTCCAGCAGCCGCTGGACTTCACCCGGGCCCTGGGCGCCTACACCGGCTGACCCCCGGCGCCCCTTCCCCCCGTCCGGCCGCGACTCCCGCCAGGAGCCGCGGCCGGACCGTTTCCACCCGGCGGACGCCCTGGCCGGACCGGGGTGACGCGCGGTCAGCGCTGTTCGGTGGTGCGGCCGCCCACGACCGGGCGTCCGAGGCGGTGGGTTATTTTGGAACACAGAGCGCGCGGCGTCCGGCCCGCGCGACGGGGGACGGCCCGCCACGGCGGGCGGTGAACGGGGGTGTACGGACGATGCCGATCGACGCGAGTGGGGGCGGCTCCGGGTTCGAGGTGAAACCGGAGGTCCTGGAGAGCGCGGGACAGAACGGCCGGCGGACGGCGGCGCGGGTGCCCGACCAGGCCCAGGGCCTGGCGGCCCCGGCCGAGGCGGCCCGGGGCGCCCTGAAGGGGTGGGGGAGCGGCGCGGCGCTGAGCAACTGCACCGACAGCTGGAAGGCGGCCCTGGACTCCACCGCCGCCGACATGGACCGCTGCGGGGACAACCTGGTCAGGACCGCCGCCAACTACCGCGCGGCCGACCAGGCGAACGCGGGCACGATGGCGGCCGCCGGCGACAGCACCGGCCTCACGGCCATGACCACCATGGCCGCCACCGGTCTCGACGGCGAGCACACCCTGCCGTACCCGGCCCCGCCCCGCAGCGGAAGCGGCCCGGACGCGGTGATCCTGCCGTACCCGGAGCGGCCCGGGGAGGGGGTCGTCCACCCGGTCGCCCCCGGCGGCCGGGACCCGATCGCGCCCGGCCGCCCCGGGATCGTCCCGCCGACCTTCACCGGCCCCGCGCCCGCGATCGTCCACCCGATCGCGCCCGGCCCGGCGCGGCCCGCCAGGGTCACCCCGATCGACTGGATCACGGCGCCGCAGCCGGTGGACGTCATGCCGGTCTTCGTGCCGGGCCCGGTGACGCCCCTGCCCGCCCCGGTGGAGCCCGCGCCCACCGGGCCGGACCGGCCGTTCGAGATCCACCACTTCGACCCGCCGACCAAGGAGGCGCAGGAACGCATGCACCGCGCCATCCTGGGCGAGGGTCCCGCACCGACAGGGCTGTGACCATGGACTTCCGATCGCTGCGCGAGGCCGACCCGAGCGCCCTCGAAACCGCCGCCCAGGCGTACGCCAAACTGCAGGACTCGCTCCAGGACGACCAGCGCGAGTGGCGGGGCGGCACCGCCGAACCCGTCGCCCACTCCGGCTGGCAGGGCCCCGCCGCCACCGCGGCCAACGGCTCCATCGGGCGGACCGGCAAGAAGCTCGACGACACCACCACGGGGATCGCCCCGATGAGCAAGCTGCTGAACCAGGGCGCCGTCGAGATCCGGGCCGCCCAGGTGGACCTCCAGCACACCATCGACGAGGCGACGGCCGACGGCCTGCTGGTCGGCGACGACGGCAGCGTCTCCTGGGAGGCGACACCCACCGCCTACACCGACGAGGCGACCGCCGCACGGCAGGACGCCGACCAGAAGCAGCGGGCCGAGCAGACCAGCGCCAGGATCAGCCGGATCCTGGCGCAGGCCGCCGACACCGACCGGGCCCTCACCGAGCAGCTCGACGCCCTCAGCGGCACCGCGCGCGGCCTGGCCACGCAGGCCCGCCCGGCCTGAGGCCCGCGCCCCGGCGGCCACGACGCCCGTCGTCGTGGCCGCCGGGGCCGGGTGCCCGTCCGGCCCGCGCGCGGCCGTGCTGTCCCGGCGACCACGGCCCGGGACGGCCCTCCACCCATCGGGTAGGGTCGCTAGTTGGTCGAACGGCGGACGGAGCTGACAGTGACAGCGGTGCAAGACGAGCGCAGGGCGGCGCAGGCCGTACCGGGCCCGGATCCCGCCGCCGCGCCGGCCCGGCCGTCCGCACGCCTGGCGGCCGCGCTGGCCGCCCCCGTCCGCGCGGTGCGCGAGGCGCCGCGCCGCCCGATGCTGACCGCCGGCGCCGTGGCCCTCGTCTCACTGCTCACCTACGCGACGGTCCGGCACTTCGTCGGCACCTCGATGGTCGACATGATCGTCTACCGCGCGGAGGGCTCCGCCGTGGTGAACGGCGGCGACCTCTACGGGTTCCGGGTGACCGAGTGGGCCCTGCCCGCCACCTACCCGCCGTTCGCGGCCATGCTCTTCGTCCCCACCACCTGGTTCGGGGTCGGCTTCCTGCGGATCGCCATCACGGTCGGGAACGTCGCGCTGCTCGCGCTGCTCGCCCACCTGTCCTTCAAACTGGTCGGCCGGCCGCGCCGCGAGCTGCGCCCGGTCGGGGTGGTCCTGATCGCCGGCTGCGGGGTCTGGCTGGAGCCGGTCTTCACCACCCTGCGGTACGGGCAGGTCAACCTCGCGCTGGCCTGCCTGATCCTGTGGGACCTCACCCGCTCCGACACCCGGCTCTCCAAGGGCATCGGCATCGGCATCGCGGCCGGCATCAAGCTCACCCCGGGCCTGTTCGCCGT
Organism: Kitasatospora herbaricolor; assembly: GCF_030813695.1. NCBI lineage: Bacteria > Bacillati > Actinomycetota > Actinomycetes > Kitasatosporales > Streptomycetaceae > Kitasatospora > Kitasatospora herbaricolor. The sequence goes on along the minus strand of NZ_JAUSVA010000002.1, from coordinate 3,492,404 downwards.
CTACCTGCTCGTCACCGGGCGGATCCGCGCGGCCTTCGTGGCCGGCTTCGCCTTCCTCGGCACCTTCCTGCTCGGCGCGCTGTTCCTGCCCGACGCCACCTGGGGCTACTGGACCAAGTACCTGTTCGACTCCACCCGGGTCGGCAAGACCGAGATCGTCGACAACCAGTCCGTCCGCGGCGCCGTCGCCCGCCTGCTGCACACCGCCGAGCCCGGCACCGCCGCCACCCTGGCGGGCGGCCTGGTCGCCCTCGCCGGTGTCGGCGTCGCGGCCTACGCCTTCCGCAGCGCCCGGGTGATCCCGCGCGCCGAGGCCTGGGGCGTCTGCTGCGCGGCGGTCACCGCGGTGCTGGTCTCCCCGATCAGCTGGACCCACCACTGGGTGTGGTGCGTCCCGGTGCTCGTCCTGCTGGCCGCCGAGGCGGCCCAGGAGGCCTCCCGTCCGGCCGCCGTCCGGCGACTGCGCTGGCGGCCGATCTTCGTGGCCACCCTGATCGCCTTCTGCTCCTTCGCGATGTGGCTCGTCCCGCACAAGGGCGACCTGGACCAGCACCTCGCCCCGCTCAGCCAGGCCCCCGCGGCGGTGTACCCGCTGGTCGGGGTCTGCTTCCTGCTGGTCGCCGCCCTGCGGACCGGGTCACGCCGCCGCGCGGCCGGCCTGCCGCTCCTCGGGTGGCACGACCACCCGCCGGCCGGGCGGGCGGACGCGGACGCGGTCCCGGTCGCCGCGCCGGAGCCGCCGGTCACCGGCGCCGGGCCGGCGAGCACCGACGCCGGGCGTCAGCAGGCCCCCGCGGCCGGCTGACACCCCCGGACGCCGCCGGTACCCGCAAGCCCGCACCGGCCGGGCCGCCCGGTCGCGGCCCGCTCACGCCAGCAGCTCGGCGAGCGAGCCGTCCATGTCCAGGGCCGACAGCTCACTGCCCGGCGGGACCAGCCGGTGCGCCCGCTCCAGCCAGGCGGCCACCACCGGCAGCGGCGCCTCCAGCAGCGCGTCCCCGGCCGGCGAGCTCAGCGCCATGCAGAGCACGCTGCGCCGGCCGGCCGTGCGGCCGACGGCCGGGGACTGGGCCGCGGCGGGCCAGATCCGCACGTCCCCCTGCCCGCACGGCCGGAAGGTCCCCTCCACCAGCAGTTCCCGGGCGAACACCCAGGTCACCGGCGTCCCGGTGTCCAGGTGGAAGGTGATGTGCACCGCGAACGGGTCGTGGCTGCCGTACGACAGCCGGGCCGGGACGGGGACGCTGTGCTCGGGGGACAGGATCAGGTTCAGTTCCAGTTCGTGCTCGACCACGCTCGTCGAGTGCTCCATCGTCGCGTTCCTCTCTGCTCTGCCTTCGGTCCGGGCCCGGTCCGCGCCGGGCCCCGCCACCGTTGAGAGCGCGGTCCGCCCGGGGTCTTACACAGGTTTTCGTGGAATCACGGCGAATTCGTAGCGGGGGGTTCCGTCGGATGCCGCCGGGCAGGGGTGAACTTCCCCCGACGGGCGCGTGCACGAGGACGCGCGCCGGGCGTGCGGCGGCCCCGGACGGCACGGACATACCCGTACGGGCGCCCGGCTGTCCGGGGAATGCCCAAGTTCCGCCCTGAGGGGCGCCGAGGTACTACCCTTTGTGACTGCCCGGCGACTGTCCGCCCATGAGTGCAGGCGTGCAGCCGCCGTTCGGCGCGGCCGCTCGTCGGCCCGGCGCACCGGCCCTGCCAGGAAAGAAGACCCTCATGACGGACCTGCCCTTCGCCGGCGGCGCGGACACGACCGTCGGCCCCGTGCCGGGCTACTACGCGGACCCCTCCATCCCCGGCTACGTCCGTTACTGGGGCGGCACCGGCTGGGTGCCCGGCACCAGCCGGCCCACCCCCGCCGAGGGCGAGGTGCTGGAACCGCCGCGCTTCGTGGGCCGCCCCGGCCGGCCCGCGCCCGCCCGCCATGTGCCGCCGCCGTCGGGGTCGGGCGTGGGGGCCGGGACCGCGGGCGGTGCGGCCGCGGGTGGCGCTCCGGCGGGGCGGGGCGCGGACGGCGGCCCGGGCAGCGGGACGGTGCTCGGCCCCGGGGACACCGGGCCGGTGTACTTCGACCAGACCACCGGCGGGGCGTCCTTCGTCCTCGCCCCGCAGGCGGAGCTGGAACTTCGCCGGCAGGCGGAGATCGAGGCGCGGGCGGCGCGGGAACAGGCACCGGCGCAGAGGCCGATGCCGGCGCCCGGGCGGACCCCGGGGCAGGCGCACGGGAACGGGCCGGACCAGGGGCCAGGGCCAGGGCAGGGGCCAGGGCAGGGCCAGGGACAGGCCAAGGCGCAGTGGGGCGGACACCCGTTCGCCTCGCCGCTCCCGCCGTCGGGCGAGGAGCGCGGCCCGCACGTGCCCGGCGCCGTCCTCCGGGTCGCCGAGCCGATGCCGCGCAACGCGGCTGGCGTCGCGGCCACCGTGAGCCGGTCCGAAGGCGCCTCCCCGACAACCTACGGCGACCCGCAGCCGGCGCCGGCGCCGGTGCCGCACCAGGCGACCGGCGGGGCCGAGACGGCGGACCCGGTGCCGGCCGCCGGCGGCTCCGGCTGGCAGGCCGACCCGCGCGCCCAGCGCGGGCTGCTGGAGACGGGCGGCTCCCCGCGCTGGGTCTCCTGGGGTGTGCTGCCCGGTTCGGCAGAGGCCCATCCGGAGGCCCACGCCGAGGCCCATGCCGATGTCCACGCCGAGGTCCGTCCCGAGGTCCGGTCCGAGGTCCGCTCCGCCGCGGGGCCCGAGGCTCCCGAGGCGCGGGCGGCGATCCCCGAGCCCGCCCGGACGAAGGTCGACGGCTGGAACCGGACCGAGGTACGGACCGAGGTGCGGGCCGAACCTCGGGTCGAGTCCGGGGCGGAGCCCGGGTCCGTGGCGGGGGTGGCCGACGGGCCGGCGTCCGGGGCCACGTCCGGGGCGACGACGAGCGCGAGACCCGGGGCCGGCCGTGCCATGTCGCCCGACGCAGAGGGAGCCGGACGCCCGGCCGGCGCCACGCGTGCCACCGTGCCCGCTCCGGCCGGCGCCGCCGCTGCGGCGGCCCAGCCCGCGCGTCCGGCCGCCGACCGGGCTCCCGCGCCCGGCGCGCCGTCGGCGGGCCCGGCCCGGCGTCCGGCCACAGCCCGGAAGCCCGCCCCGCGCCCCGCGGCCGGCCTGGGCCGCCGCCTCCTCGCCCGGATCGTGGACACCACGGTGATGGCGACCGTCGCGGTCGCGACCGGCCTGCCGCTCGCCTCCTCGGCCACCGAGCACGTCCAGGACAAGCTGGACCGCGCCAGGACGGCCAGCAACCTGGCCGGCCGTCAGATGCAGGTCTGGCTGGTGGACGGCGTCGTGATGGGCAAGGCCGGAGTCCTGCTGGCCGTCCTGCTGTTCGTCGGTGTCCTGTACGAAGTCCTCCCGACCACCCGGACCGGTCAGACCTTCGGCAAGCGGCTGATGGGCATTCGCGTGATCGACGCGGCCGCCGGGGCCCGCCCGGCCGCCCGCGCCAAGGGGAGCGCCACGGCCCGGCCGGCCGCCCGCAAGGGCGCCGCCGCGCCCCGGGCGAAGCGGCGGCCGGGGGGAGCCGGAACGCCCACGCTGGGCCGCTCCTTCCTGCGATGGACGGTCGGCCAGCTCGCCTCGGTCCTGGTGATCGGCCTCTGCTGGCCGCTGTTCGACCGGAAGGCCCGGCGGGGGTGGGGGGACCGGGCGGCCCGTACCCGAGTGGTCCGGGCCTGAATACCGCGCCTGGATAAAACGGACTAAATGTCCCGAGCATGCATGAAAATGGATGTTCTACTCGGGGCATGAGCACCTACGACCCCTCAGGGCCCGAGCCGGAGGAGGGCGGTAAGCCCTCGTTCGACAAGAACCCCCCGCCAGCGGGCGGCACGCCGTCAGGTGCGCCGTCCGACCCGTACGGCACGCCGACGCCCCCGCCCAGCGACCCGTACGGGACCCCGCCCCCCGCCGGGAGCCCGTACGACCGGCCCGGCCCCTACGGCGGTACCTACGGAGGCGGCCCCTCCGACCAGCCGCCGCCGGGCCAGGGCTACGGCACCGGCTACGGCCCCGGCGCCCAGGGCGCGCCCGGCGCCGGCCCGGTGCCCGGCATGCCGCCGCTGGGCAGCTGGCCGAACCGGATCCTGGCCCGCGTCATCGACTACCTGCTGGTGCAGATCGTCGCGATCCTGCTGGTGCTGCCCTTCGCCAGCCTCGGCAACCGCAGCGGCTCGACCGGAGCCTTCTGGCTGGCCTGCGTCCTCTGGTTCCTCTACGAGGGCCTCATGCTCAGCCGGGACGGCCAGACCCTCGGCAAGAAGGCCATGAAGGTCCGCGTCGCCATGCTGGTCGACGGCAACATCCCCACCAAGCCGGCCGCCTGGACCCGCTCGGCCGTCTTCATCGTCCCCGCCGTGGTCTGCTGCGCGATGCTCTGGTGGGTGATCGACGGACTGTTCGGCGTCTTCGACAAGCCCTACCGCCAGTGCATCCACGACAAGTCGGCGAAGACCGTGGTGGTCTCCACCGCCTGACCTCGCCCGGGTCGTCGGGCCGCCGGGCGGACAGGGGCGACAGGGCGTGGGGGAGGCCGCCGGACCGGTGGCCTCCCCCACGCCCTTCCGCTCGGATGCTCAGCCCTGCCGCGCGTACTCGCGGGTGGCGGAGGAGGTCCGGACGCCGGGCCCGGTCGGAACGGCGGGCTGCGCGGCGGCGGGCCCGGGGGCCGGCCGGCGGCGACCGCCGGACATGGACAGCGCGGTGGCGAGAGTGCCGAGGGCCAGGGCCACGGCCACCACGACCGCGATCTCCAGGGCGCCGGTGGCCCCCGAGACGCTGAGCAGGGCCACGGTGGCGACGACGACGGTGAGGGTGCCGGTGCAGATCTGAGCGACTGTGGGGCGCGGCATGGCGGTCGGTCCTTCGCGCGTCGGGGGCTGCGGAGTGGTCGGGCGGTGGAGCTGTGCGAGGTGGAACACCTTCTGGAGAATGCCTACCCAGCTTGGGAGTTCGGTAAGTTCACCCTAACTCGGCATATGCGGGGCACAGGGGGCGCACAGGCTCATCACATGGTCGTGCGCCCCAGCGGACGGCCGAAAACCGACCTCGGTACGGTGATCACAGCACCCCGTCGTACCGCCCCCTACGTACCGCTCCGCCCGCCCGCTCCGGCCGCCCGTTCTGACCGCCTGTTCTGACCGCCCTGCTCCGCTCGGCCCGTGGCGCCCGTCCGCTCCGCGGCTCCGGCGTCCGATCCGCACCGACACCGCCTGGGGGACCCGTGCCCATTCCCGCCGACTGGCCGACCACCGAGGCCGAGGCCCTCGCCGAACAGCAGCGCCTGCGAACCCTGGTGGACCCGCACGGCCCGGGCCCGGCCGACGGCGACCTCGTGGCCGGCGTCGACGTCGCCTACGACGACGAACGCGACCTCGTGGTCGCCGCCGCCGTCCTCCTCGACCACAGCACCCTGGAGGTCGTCGAGGAGGCGACCGCGGTCGGCCGGATCGCCTTCCCCTACATCCCCGGCCTGCTCGCCTTCCGCGAACTCCCCGCCGTGCTCGACGCCCTGGCCGCCCTCACCCGCACGCCCGACCTGGTGGTCTGCGACGGCTACGGCCTCGCCCATCCCCGCCGCCTCGGCCTCGCCAGCCACCTCGGTGTCCTCACCGGCCTGCGCACCTACGGCGTGGCCAAGACCCCCTTCACCTTCACCAGCAGCGCCCCGGGGCCCGAACGCGGCTCCTGGGCCCCGCTCATGGACGTCCCGGCCGGCGAGGGCCAGGGTGCGGAGGTCGTCGGCCGCGCGGTCCGCACCCGCAACGGCGTCAAGCCCGTGTTCGTCTCGGTCGGCCACCGCATCGGCCTGGACGAGGCCACCGCGAGCACCCTCCACCTCGCCCGCGACTACCGCCAGCCCGAGACCACCCGCCGCGCCGACTCGCTCTGCCGCCGCGCCCTGACGGACCTGCAGCGCGCCTCCGCCTGAACGGCGGAGAGCACCCGGGTCCGGGAGCCGCAGGTCAGGAAGGCTCCGGCAATCCACGCCGGAGGGGCCGTTCTGCCCGTCGTTGCCATGTGTTAGACATAAGGGTTACGGCTTGAAAGCTGCCCCGCCGAAGGTTCGTCGACCGGACCGCAAGGCGGCGGGGCACACAGGATGCACGGGATGTACGGGGGAGGTACGAGGCGTGAGCACGGGGACAGGTTCGAGCGGCGGCTCCGGAAGCGGCTACCGCGTTGAGGTGGACAACCTGAAGGCTTTCGCCGCGCAGGTACGCCGGCTGCTCGCGGAGTTCGAGGCGTACGCGGACGGCACCAAGACGCACGGCCAGAGTGCCATCGGCAAGAACGCGTTCGGCACGTTCGCGGAGGCACAGGACCTCCACGCGCAGTACGAAGTCATGCGGGACGGCCTGCGCGACGTCATGAACCAGCTGCAGGACGCGGTGAACGACGCCCACCGCAAGGCCGAACTCACCGCGGTCAACTACGAGGAGCAGGAGCACGCCACCTCGCAGAAGCTCAAGCTCAGCTCGGACGGCTGGTCCGTCGCCAACCCGTCCGCCGCGAGCACCGCCGCGGTGACCCAGGCCTCCACCCCGCCGGTCAGCCCCACCCAGCCCCGGACCACCGCCGCCGGCCGCCCGGGCCAGCCGGCCCAGCCCGGATGGTGAGGGGCCGCACCATGATGACTGAGATCCAGCCGCAGGCCGGCCGTGCGAGCGGGACGGGAGACGCCCGATCATGAGTTTCACCGACTTCAACAGCTACAGCCACGGCTCGCTCCGAGGCATGGTGCAAGCCATGAACTCGGGCGAGGTGATGAGCGCCAGCGACCCCTGGCGGCGGGCCGCCGAGACCCTCAAGGCGATCCACACCTCCCTCCAGTCCACCTCCGGCGAGGCCGCCCTCGACTGGGAGGGGTCGTCCAGCGACGCCTTCTACTCGAAGATGACGAAGCTCGCCAACAACATCAACAACACCGCCTCCTACGCCCAGGACGCCGCCGAGACCCTCAAGCACATGGCCCAGGCCATCGACCAGGCCAAGAAGACCATGCCCGAGGAGCCTGGCCTCTGGGACCAGTTCACCGACGGCTTCGGCGACACGGTCTCGGCGACCTTCGGCGGTGACGACGAGGACACCAAGACCACCGTCACCGACGAGAAGAAGGCCCAGGCCGTCGCGGTGATGCAGACCCTCGCGATGAAGTACCGGGCGGCCACGCCGGTGCTGAAATCGCCTCGGGATCGATTCGACGAGTCGGGTGAGATTCTTGCTCCTGGGGATCCCACGGGGGCGGCAATCGTGGGATTGATCACCGGGGCCGGTCTGGGAACGGTGGGTTCCGGCAGTTCCGGGACTGGTGGGAGCGGCAGCCGGTCCTCGCAGTCCAGGCCCGGTGGCAGCAGTGTCGCCTCAACCCCCAAGGCACCCAAGGCAAACGCCGCCCCTGCACCTGTGGACCCGGCCATCAGGGGTGGCTCCGCGCAGCCCCTTCCCAAGCCGCCGACACCGGCCAACGTCGGTCCTGGCACCGGAATCGACGGTGCCGTCCTGGCGCCGTCCCCCGCCGGGTCGGGCGCCGGTTCGTCGAATCTCGGGGGCACCGGAGGAGGCGCGACCGGAACCGGCCACGCCGGTTCGGGCGGCCTCGGTGGTGGCGTGCCCCAGGGAGGCCTCGGCGGACTCGGAACCGGTAACAAGTCGCAGGGCGGCGGGACGGGAAGCCTCTCCGGCGGCCAGAACAAAGCCGGTGCTGCCGGCAAGGAATTCGGCCGTGGTGGTACCGGATCTGGGGCCGCCCGCGGGGGCAGCGCCTTCGGTGCCGGCGGAATGAACGAGGGCGGGTTCGGCGGCGGCCGTGCTGGTGCTGCTGGCGGTCGCGGTGGCGCAAGCGCCGCGCGCCGTGCTGGTGGCGTCGCTGGTGAGGCCAACGGGATGGGGGCCGGTCCCGGTCGCAAGGCCTTCACTGAGGGCGGGTCCGGCCTGGGGGCACGTGCCCGTCTGCAGGCGGGGCACGCCTCGGGCCCGCAGGGTGGCAAGGGTGCCCAGGGTCAGGGCATGCCGCTCAGCGACGCGCAGCGCCGCAAGAAGGACCGGGACAAGGGTGGCAAGCGCCCGGACTACCTCGTCGAGGATGAGGAGACTTGGGTGTCGGGCCAGCACAGCAATCCGAACGTGGTGGAATGATTCCCTGTCCGCCTGAGGACAGTCCGATCTGACCGCTCGTCCCGCAGATCTTGATCTGCGGGACGAGCGCTTCGCTTGAGTGGGGTGACCAGGCTTGACGACCAGCCGACCGGTTCGCGGCATGGCCGCGCTAGCTGCAGGTGCTTTGCTCTGGGGTATGGCAGCGGGGCCCGCTAGCGCTGACAACATCCGCGCCGGACAATGGGCCCTGGCCAAATATGAGGCGGAGAGCAAGGTCTGGCCCATCAGCCAGGGGGACGGCGTCACCGTCGCCGTGATTGACACCGGCGTTTCAGCTGACCATCAGGATTTGACCGGCCAGGTCGTTCCAGGTGTGGACTATTCGAGCGGGCAGGGCGATGGCCGGACCGACACGGAGGGACACGGTACCGGGCTGGCTAGCCTGATTGCTGGCCATGGCCACGGTGATCAGGCTGGTGTGATGGGGCTCGCGCCCAAGGCCAGGATTCTGCCGGTGCGCATCAAGCTCTCAGGTGATGGTGACTTCGTTCCCAGTGAGGACCACTTCGCGGAGGCTCTTCGCTATGCCGTTGATCACGGGGCAAACGTGGTCAACATGTCCTTCGGTGGTGGCGTGCGAACAAATGCACGGGCCCGCGAGGCTCTCAGCTATGCGCTTTCCAAGGATGTCGTACTGGTGGCAAGTACGGGGAATCTAGGAAATCACGCCACTCCCGTTGCCTATCCGGCTGCCTTTCCCGGTGTGATCGCCGTCGGCGCCGTCGACCAGAATGGTCAGATGTGGGAGAAGTCGAGCTATGGTCCCGAGACCACAGTCGTAGCTCCCGGCGTTGAGATCTATTCGGCGGACAGCAAGTCCACCTCCGCCTACCGCACCGCGAACGGCACTTCCGACTCCACCGCCTACGTCTCCGCCATCGCCGCCCTGGTCCGTTCCAAGTACCCGAACCTCTCGGCCGGGCAGGTGATCAACCGGATCATCAAGAGTGCGGTGGCTCCGCCGGACGGCTCGGCGGTGCCCAACGACCACTACGGGTACGGGATCGCTTCGCCGTCGAAGGCCTTGGCCGCCAATCCTGAGGTGGACAACGGGCCGAAGGAGAACCCGCTGCTGTCCCGTCCGGAGTCGCAAGGGTCTCCGGGCTCGCCCGATCCTGTTCCGACGGGTGATGCCCAGACCCCGAAGGCCGAGGACGGGTCCGGCGCACCGGTCTACGTCTATGTCCTGGCCGGCGCCCTCGGGCTGCTCGTCGTGGTGGGTGTCGCCTTCCTGATCGTGCGCAGCCGGAAGAACGGTGGCAGCGGGCCGCCCCCGCCGCCGGCCCCGGTGCCCTACGGGCAGGGCCCGCCGTACGGGGAGGCCCCGCAGGCGCCCTACGGGGGTGCGCCGCAGCAGCCGTACGGGTACCCGCAGGGGCCGCCGGCTCCGCCGTCCGGGCCGCCCGTTCCGCCGTCGGGGCAGCCGTACCGCTGACGCGCCCACGGTCAGGCGAATGGCCGGAGCAGTACAGGGCCCTTCCGATAGTGATGGTTCTCCATCGACTATCGGAAGGGCTCCGTCATGTTCAGACCCCAGCTTCGCCTTCTCCCCGTATCCGCGTCCGCCTTCGCCTCTCTGCTCGCTCTGGTTCTGGTCGCCGCCGTGGCGGCGGTGATGCTGGCTGCTCCGGCGCGGGCGGAGGGGTCGACCGGGCCCAAGAATCCTCAGGAGGCGGCAGTCTGTGCGAGCCTGCTCGGCTGGGTGCTGCCGGGCGGCTCGGGGTCGAGCTCGGTGAGCGCGCTCTGCGCGGTGCAGGGGAGCGGCAGCTGACGCATTCGCCCCCGGCCCGCGAGGCAGGTGAACTAGCCTCCGGGAATGGACTGTTACAGCTGTGAGCGGGAGGCCGGGTTCGCCGGCCTCCCGCCGCGTGAGCGGATCGCGGTGGACGAGCACTGGCGGGTGGCGCACGCCGTGGGGAGTGCGCTGCCGGGCTGGCTGGTGCTGCTGCCGCGCCGTCATGTCACCACGATCGGGGAGCTGACCGACGCGGAGGCGGCCGCGCTGGGGAGCTGGCAGGTCCGGCTGTCGCGTGCGCTGGGCGCCGTGACCGGGTGCGCGAAGACGTACGTCGCGCAGTTCGCGGAGGCGGAGGGCTTCGCCCACGTCCACTTCCACATCGTGCCGCGCGCCGATGACCACCCGGTGGAGCTGCGCGGCCCCAGGGTGTTCGGACTGCTCGGGGCGGAGCAGCCGGTCCCGGAAGATCGGATGGACGAACTGGCGCTCCGGATCGGTGCCTTGCTCTGACCCGGGGTGACCTCCCCGGGGTGACCTCCCCGGGCGACCTCCCCGGGCGACCTCCCCGGGCGACCTCCCCGGGCGACCGCCCCTGGCGACCGCCCCTGGCGACCGCCCGGGGCGCCTGCCCCGGGCGGGGAAGCCCGCTCCTGGAAACGAACGAAATGCCGTCCTGCCGGGGTCAGAGCTTCCGGTACATCACGAGGAGCCCGACGTACCCCTTGTCGGGGTGCCGGAAGGCTTCGGGGACGGTGGTCAGCACCTCGAAGCCGAGGGACTGCCAGAGTGCCACCGCGCGGTGGTTGGTCTCGACGACGGCGTTGAACTGCATCGAGCGATACCCGTCGGCGCGAGCCTGCTCCAGGACGTGGGCGCACAGGGCCCGGGCGACTCCCCGGCCCGTGTGGCGGGGGTCGACCATGAAGCCGGCGTTGGCGACGTGCGAGCCGCCGCCCATCTGGTTGCGGTGGGTCTCGGCGGTGCCGAGGACGGTGCCGTCCTCGTCCACCGCGACGAAGGTCCGGCCGGGGGCCTCCTTCATCCACATCGCGCGGGCGTCCGCCTCGGTGATGTCGCGGTCCCAGGTGAAGGTGTCACCGGCGGCGACGATCGTGTGTAGGAAGGGCCAGATCTGCGGCCAGTCGGCGGCGTCGGCTTCGCGAATGAGCATGCCGCCAGCATGGCTCCCGCTCACGCCCCCGACCAGTGGTTTTCGGCCGGGGCGTTCACGGCCGGCCCGCTGGCGGCATTTCGGCGCTCCGTGGCGGGATGGCCGCTGGTGAGGTGACCGCAGGGCCCGCCACCATGGGACGCATGACCACTGCTGAGAACGCCGCCGCCGTCGCCGCTCCCGTCCACGGAGGGACGGCTGCCCCCGCCGACGCGATCACGCCGGACGACAAGGACTGGACCTGGGTCCTGGAGCGCTCCTGCCCCGACTGCGGGTTGGACACCCCGTCGGTCGTCCGCGAGGAGGTGGCCGGTCTGGTGCGCGCCAACGCGGTGTCCTGGCTGGCCGTGCTCGACGCGGAGGAGGACGGGCTGCGCCGCCGGCCCCGGCCCGACGTGTGGTCGGCCCTGGAGTACGCCTGCCACGTGCGGGACGTCTTCCGGCTGTTCCACGTCCGGCTGAACCTGATGCTCGACCAGGACGGCCCGCTCTTCCCCAACTGGGACCAGGACGAGACGGCGCTCGCCGAGCGGTACGGGGAGCAGGACCCGAAGACGGTGGCCGCGGAGCTGGCCGAGGCGGCCGAGATCCTGGCGGGCGCCTTCGACCGGGTCGCCGGTGAGCAGTGGCAGCGGACCGGGGACCGCAGCGACGGCGCGCGGTTCACGGTCGAGACCTTCTCGCGCTACCTGATCCACGATCCGGTGCACCACCTGTACGACGTGACGGGCGGGCCGGCCGCCTGACGCCCGGCGCAGGCGTGCGGGGTGGGGCGGGGCCGGCCACCGGGCGAGCGACTACTCCGGCCGCTCCTCGAACGGTCGTGCGGGCAGGCCGTGCGGCGGGGCTTCGGACAGCACCTCCGGCTCGCCCGCGCCCGCCCGCACGGTGAGGACGAAGCGGTGCCCGGCCCCGGTGCCGGAGCGGAGCGGTTCGAAGGCGAGGTGCGCGAACGGGGCCTCGGCGCTGCTCGCCTCCGCCAGCCGCGTCAACTCCTGCTCGACACGGGCCCATTCGTCCTCCGGGACGTACTGGCGCATGATCGAGTGCCAGACCACGGTGAGCGCGCCCGGTTGCACGTTCACCTCCCGTAGGAAGGCCGCCGCGCCGATCGGCCGGACCTCGGGGGGCCGTTCGGCGGCCAGGGCCAGGGCGCCGGCCAGGCGGGCGGTGCGCCCGGGCTGGTCCGGCCAGACGTAGGCGCGCAGGGCGAGGGCGCCCTCGGGGGAGGCCGGGTCGATCGGGCGGAGGTCGCAGCCGTGGCGTTCGGCGAAGGTGAGGGCGGGGGTGGCCGCGGCGGCCTGCCGGAGCCAGTCGGGTGGGGCGTCCTGCCAGGCGTTCCGCAGCACGACGGGGGAGTCGTCCGGGCCGTGGCCGAAGGAGCCGGCGGTGTACCGGAAGCGGTCGGCGAGCAGGTTGAGGCCGGCGCTGGCACCCAGCTCGAAGAGCCGGACGGGGAGCCCGGCCGGGAGGACCCGGAGCAGGCCGGTGACCAGCAGGACCGCCCGGCCGACCTCGTTGGTCTGCGGGGGTCGGGTCACCCAGTCCCGCACCCAGGGCAGCTGGTCCTTGACGGTGACGCGGAAGGCCGGCCAGCCGGCGTCCGGTCGCAGGGGATCGAAGCTGCCGCCCGCGCTCGGGTAGTGCTTCGCGAGCCCCGGCGCGCGACCGGTCAGGACCAGCGCGTGGACGCCGCCGAGCAACCGCAGCGGAACGGCGTCCGCATCGGAAGCCTCCTCGTACCCGGCCAGGGCCTCCGCGCAGGGGCCGCCGGCCGAGACGTCCTCGGCGACCCGGCGGAGCAGGGCGCCGTAGAGCGGCGAGCCGAGCCGGTCGCAGGCGGCGGCCTGCCGGCCGGCCAGCTCGGCCGTGCGGGCGCGGGAAGGCCGCCGCGAGGGCTCCGCGCCGGCCGGTCCGGCGGTCGGCGCCGGCCCGACAGGCGGCCCGACAGGCCGGCCGGCGGGTGGCTCGTCGGTCATGGACACACCTCCGGCTCGGCGGCCGGAGCGGGCTCACCGGCCGGGACGATCCTTCCCCGGAGCATGCCGGAGCTCCCGGCGCCACGCGGTGACGTCGGTCACCAGTCGGCCGGCTCGTGCAGCAGGGCGCGGCGCAGCCGGCCCGCCACGTTGGCGGTGTCCGAGCCGACCACGTCCGCGATCTCCGGGGCGGCCAGCCCGACCACGTAGTGCAGGATCGCCAGGTCCTCGTCGGCCGGACCGGACCCGCGCGGCTCGGGGGCGGCCGAGGTCTCGGCCCGTAGCCGCGCGGCGACGGTGCTGCGCAGGATGTGCCAGGCCTCGGCGGTGGGGTTCCGGCTGACCAGCAGGTCACGCCAGTGCACCGCGACCTCGCAGAGCGCCTCCTGGACGCTGTCCGCCGCCTCGTCGGCGTCGGGCAGCCACACCCGGGCGTAGCTCAGGTAGCGCGGACGGTGCAGTTCGCAGAAGGCCGCGTACTCCACGGGCATGGCAGGTTCCGGGGGCCGGGCACGCGAGGTGCCCGGCTCCTCCGGGGGCCCCGCAGGGCGGGGGTGACGAGTGGTCATCTCTGCCTCTCGGCAAGGGAGATGTGCGGCTGGGGGGATCTTCCGTGCTCACTCTACGGGAATCGGTCGGTGCTCAGGGTAACCAATCGGATTGGATACCCGGAACGTGATCGACGGCGGCTGCGGCGGGGCGCCGGCCGGGCGGCCCCGGGCGGCCGGGTGCCCGCCGGATCGGGGCCCGCCGGCCGGTGCGTCCGGCCCCCGGGCCCCCGGTCACCGGACGACCGGTGCCGGGCCGTCCGTGCGAACCGGTGCGCAGGGGCGCGGCAGACCCAGTTGCATGGGTCTCGCACCTGGTCGGAGGGTGTAGGACGGCAGTAGCTGCAAGGGAGTTGATGTGCCACCGTAAGCCATATGGAGGTCCACGCGCATCCTCATCCGCACTCGAATCCGCACTCGAAGCCGTCCTCGAAGCCGTCCTCGGATCCTCGCCCGGAATCGCGTGCGGATCCTCGTCCGGAACGGCACGCGCACGGCGCCCGTGATCACGGCCACAGTCACGGCCACGGCCACGGCCACGGCCACGATCACGGCGACGATCACCAGCGCGGGCACCCCGCGGCGCAGGGGCGGCTGCGGCACCGGTTGGGCCACCTGCTGCGCCCGCACTCCCACGAGGCGGCCGACAAGGTCGACGCCGCCCTGGAGTCCTCCGCGGAGGGGCTGCGCACACTCCGGGTCTCGCTGCTGGTGCTCGGGCTGACGGCGCTCGCGCAGGGCGCCATCGTGCTGATGTCCGGTTCGGTGGCGCTGCTCGGGGACACCGTCCACAATCTGGCCGACGCGCTCACCGCCGTGCCCCTGGGCATCGCCTTCCTGCTCGGCCGGCGCGCGGCCGACCGCCGTTACACGTACGGGTACGGGCGGGCGGAGGACCTGGCGGGCGTGGTGATCGTGCTGACGGTCGCGGCCTCCGCCGTCTTCGCCGCCGTCACGGCCTTCGATCGGCTGCTGCACCCGCAGTCGGTGACCCATCTCTGGGCGGTGGCGGGCGCCGGGCTGGCCGGCTGCCTGGGCAACGAGTGGGTGGCCCGCTACCGGATCCGCACCGGCCGCCGGATCGGCTCGGCGGCGCTGGTCGCGGACGGCCTGCACGCCCGCGCCGACGGACTGACCTCGCTCGCGGTGCTGGCCGGCGCGGCGGGCGCCGGGCTCGGGCTGCCGTGGGCGGACCCGCTGGTCGGACTGCTGATCACGGTGGCGATCCTGGCGGTGCTGCGCGGCTCGGTCCGCGAGATCGGCCGCCGCCTGATGGACGCGGTCGACCCGGCGCTGGTCGACGCCGCCGAACGCGCGCTGCGCGCGGTGGACGGCGTGCGCGGCGTGGGCGCCCTGCGCATGCGCTGGATCGGCCACGTGCTGCGCGCCGAGGCCGAGGTGGTGGTGGACGGCACGCTCTCGGTGGTGGCCGCGCACCGGATCGCGGAGGCGGCCGAGCGGGCCGTGGTGGGGGCGGTGCCCCGGTTGCTCGGGGTCACCGTGCACATCGACCACGAGCCGCCCACCTGAACGGTCCTGACGGTAGGTCAAAGCCCTTCGTGCGCCAGGGTGGGGCCCTGGCGGCCCGATGGCGGCCCGCCGGGAGCCGACCGCGCCCGCGGTGGCCCCGACGGCGCCGGGCGGCTCTCCGGCGCCTCGCGGGGGCGTGCTCTCAGCAGCTGAGCCCGGCTTCGGCCGCGCCGACCCGGGCGCCCGTTCCGGACCGGCCCGGGGTGGGCCGGTCCTTGGCGGCGCGATCGGCTCCGGTGCGGTCGGTTGCCGTGCGGTCGGTGCGGTCCCCGGCGGTGCGTCCGGCGCCCTGCGGGGCGGAGCCGGCCGGGCCGGTCTTCCGGGCCCGGTCGGAGCAGTCCATCCGGTCGGCCGCGGTGGTGCGCTCGACCTGGGCCGGGAAGCCCTCGACCGCGCGGCGCCGGGCCCGTTCGGCGGAGGCGGCGGAGGCCGTCGCACTCGCCGCCGCAGCAGCCGAGGCCGCCGCAGCAGCCGAGGCGGCCGCGGCAGCACCGGCCGCGGCAGCACCGGCGGCGGCCGCGGCGCTCGCGGCCGCCGCGGTCCGGGCGGTGTCACTCCGGGTGCCGTCGGTGCCCGCGCTGTCGGTGCCCGCGCTGTCGGTGCCGGCGCTGTCGGTGCCGGCGTTCCGGGTGCCCGCGCTGCGGGTGCTCGCGCTGCGGGTGCTCGCGGTGCCGGCTCTCGGGGTGCCGGCTCTCGATCCGTCCGCTCTCGCGGTGTCGGAGCCGGCCTCGGGCGTGCCGTCCGCTCGTCTGCCCCGGGCGGCCCGGGCGGCGTTCTCCTCGACGGTCTGCCTGGCGGCGAGGTAGGCCTGGACGACCGCCATGCCGTACACCGGCTGGATCAGCTGGTGCCCTTTGAAGAACGGTCGGGCGGGAGCGAATCCGGCCGCGACCACCAGGTCCCGGATCTCGGCTATCTCGTCCTCGGTCCGGGCGGTGAAGCGGACCTCCCAGCCCTTCTTGTACGTATGACCCTGTTCGCCGCTGCGGCGTGCGAGGTCGGGCTGGCGGACGTATCCAGGGAGACGGCCGAGGCGCAGCAGGGCCGCGCGAAGGCCGGAGGTCTCGTCACGTGACATGGAGTAAGGGTAGGCAATCTTACGGACGGGAGTGACTCCCGTGAGGGCTTCGGCGTATGGTCCTGGTCACCCACGGTCAAACGCCCTGGTCTGTGGTCCGGGCCGACCGTTCCGGCGGGCCTGGCAGCTCGCCGGAGGCGGCGTCGGGCGGCCGGAGAGAGGATGCCGGGCCCGCCCACGATGACAACCTTAAGGCCGCCGATTACTCCGAACGAGTGAGGGTATGGGGACTTTAGCGCAGACCGGTCCCGGTTTCGCGACGGTTGGGTAACAGTGCGTCAGGCAACCGATGGCCGGACGGGCTGTTGGGGATGGTGTCGGCATGAGCTACCAGATTCCTTCGCCGCCGCCGTCTCTGGAAGAGCTGGCGAAGCGTCAGCAGAATGTCATCACCGCCGGCCAGCTGCGGGCCCGGGGCGTGCCGTCCCGGGTGATCAGTGAACACTGCCGCCGGGGCGGCCCCTGGCAGCGGCTGCTGCCCAGGGTCTACCTGCTCCAGGACGGCGAGCCGACCCCCGAGCAGCGGATCTGGGCGGCGTTGCTCTACGCCGCGCAGAACGGTCGCGAGGACGGGCGCCGGGACGGCGCGGTGATCACCGGCGCGGCCGCCCTCGCACTGTACGGGTTCACCGCCGTCCCGCGGCTGCCGGCCCTCACCGGGGTGGAGGTGCTGGTGCCGCGCCAGCGCCGCCTGAAGGACGCGGGTGAGGTGCGGATCCGCCGCACGGCACGGGAGTTGGAGTCGCACTCGGTGCACGGGCTGGCCTGCGCGCCGGTCGCCAGGGCGGTCGCGGACGCGCTCCGGGAGTGGACCGACGCGGGCGGCGCGGCGGGTGGCGCCCAGCCGGTCCGGGCGGTGCTGCGCGAGGCGGTGGCACTGCCCGAGGCCCGCTGCACGATCGCCGAGCTGCTCTCCGAGCTGATCGAGGCCGACCTGCTGGGCGAGGCCCGGATCAGGGCCGCCCTGGACGAACTGCTCACCGAGGCCCGGGAGTCGGCGATCGAGCTGGCACTCCGGCTGGTCGACGACTGGCTGCTGCCCGTCCCGCTGGCCGGCCCCGAGCTGCGGATGCGCGGCGGGACCTTCATCGCCGTCCCGGACCTGTACTGGCCGAAGGCCGGAGTCGCGTTGGAGATCGACCCGGAGCTGCGCTGCGTCAGCGCGGGGGAGTCGGCCTGGGCGCGCGGGGGCCGGCACCGGCTGGAGTACGTGGGGGTGCGGGTGGTGCAGGTGTCGGGGCGGCGGCTGACGGCGGAGCCCGAGGCGGTCGGTGCGGAGCTGCGGGAGGCCGTCGCGCTGGGCGGGACCGACCTGGTGGAGCTGCTGGCCGCCGAGCGCTGACCGCCCGTCCGCCGGCCACGGGCCGACTGTCGGCACCCGCCGGCGCGTCCCTTCCGGCGCGCCGCACCCGGCTCGGCTCCTCCCGTCCGTCCCGTCCGGGCTGCCGAACCCGGCCTGCCCGTGTCCGGACCCTCCCGAACGGCCTTTCGTGCCCGGTTCGTTGCCGTGCGGTCCGCGGCGCACCGTCCGGGCCTCCGGCCCCCCGTCCCCCGTCCATGGCGACCCGCCCACGGCCGGGGTGGGGCTACCCGCCCACCACCGGGGTGCCGACCAGCACGACCCCCGCGGCCCGCAGTTCCTCCAGCGCGGCGGCGGTGGTGTCCGGCGCCACGCCCGCCGTGAGGTCCAGCAGGACGCGGGTGGTGAACCCGGCCCGGGCCGCGTCCAGCGCCGTCGCCCGGACGCAGTGGTCGGTGGCGATGCCGACCACGTCCACCTCGGTGACCTGGCGCTCCCGCAGCCACTCGGCCGCTCCCAGGTTGTTCTCGTCGAGGCCCTCGAACCCGCTGTAGGCCGCCGAGTAGGCGCCCTTGTCGAAGACCGCCTCGATCGCGCCGGAGGTGACGGAGGGGGCGAAGTTGGGGTGGAAGCCCACGCCCTCGGTGCCCGCGACGCAGTGCACGGGCCAGCTGTCGACGTAGTCGGGCTCGGCGGAGAAGTGCGCTCCCGGGTCGATGTGGTGGTCCCGGGTGGCCACGATGTGGCGGTAGGCGGGGGACGACTCGGCGATCAGGTCGGTGATCGCGGCGGCCACCTCGGCGCCTCCGGCGACGGCCAGGCTGCCGCCCTCGCAGAAGTCGTTCTGCACGTCGACGACGATCAGTGCCCGGTGCATGGGTCGCATCCTCGGTTGTGAAGGTGGTGGGGCAGGTAAGTGGTGGGGCTGGGTGCTGGCAACTCTAGGGAGTGACGTGCGCGGGCGGAAGTGCCGCGGGGCGCGTGCGCCCCGGCTCGCTCCGCCCGGCCGGGGCGCCCCCGGGGCCGGACCGGCCGTCCGGCACCCGGTCAGGCGGTCCGCTCGGTCGCCAGGACCGGCTCGCCCTTCGACAGCTGGGTCGCGGACAGCGGCAGGGCGGCGAGCGACCGGAGGTGCCGCTCGCGGGCCGCCACCAGCGGCTCGCGGCCCACGCTCTCGCCGTTCAGGACCAGCGGGACCTGCAGCAGGTGGCCGGCCAACTCCTCGGGGACGGGACCGGTGCCGATCACCTCGGCCTCGGCGACGCCGTCCGCGTCGGGCCGCCGGGCGGCCCACTTGCGGCCGCCGACGCTGCTCTTGGCGCCGGCCGAGCGCTTGGCGACCGGCACCAGCGGCCCGCCGGGGACGCTCTCCCTGGCGACCAGCTTGTAGACCATGGCGCAGGTCGGGTGGCCGCTGCCGGTGACCAGGCTGGTGCCCACCCCGTACCCGTCGACGGGGGCGGCGGCGAGCGCGGCGATGGCGTACTCGTCCAGGTCGGAGGTGACGATGATCCGGGTCTTGCGGGCGCCGAGGTCGTCCAGCTGGCGGCGGACCCGGTGGGCGAGCAGGGTCAGGTCGCCGGAGTCGATCCGGACGGCGCCGAGCTCCGGGCCGGCCACCTCCACGGCGGTGCGGACGGCCTCCTTCAGGTCGTAGGTGTCGACCAGCAGGGTGGTGCCGCGGCCCATCGAGTCGATCTGCGCGGTGAAGGCGTCCCGCTCGGTGTCGTGCAGCAGGGTGAAGGCGTGCGCGGCCGTCCCGGTGGTGGGGATGCCGTGGGTGAAGCCGGCCTCCAGGTCGGAGGTGGCGGTGAAGCCGGCCACGTAGGCGGCCCGGGCGGCGGCCACGGCGGCGCTCTCGTGGGCCCGCCGGGCGCCCATCTCGATGCAGGGGCGCCCGCCGGCGGCCGAGGTCATCCGGGAGGCGGCGGCCGCGACGGCCGAGTCGAAGTTGAGGATCGACAGGACGACCGTCTCCAGGATCACCGCCTCGGCGAAGCTGCCCTCGACGGTGAGCAGCGGCGAGCCGGGGAAGTACACCTCGCCCTCGGGGTAGCCGTGGATGTCGCCGGTGAAGCGGTAGTCGGCCAGGTAGCGCAGGGTGTCCTCGTCGACCACGCCCTGGTCGGCCAGCCAGTCGAGCTGCGGGGTGGTGAAGCGGAAGTTCTCCACCGCGTCCAGCACCCGGCCGGTGCCGGCCGTCACGCCGTAGCGGCGGCCGTTGGGGAGGCGGCGGGTGAACACCTCGAACACGGAGCGGCGGTGCGCGGCTCCGCTGCGCAGGGCGGCCTGCAGCATGGTGAGCTCGTAGCGGTCGGTGAGCAGCGCGGTCGAGCCGGCCGCGCGGGAAGTGGCGTCCATGGGGAGGATGCTACTACCACTTAGCGTCAGTTTGACGATTTCTCTGCCGGGATGTTTCGGCGAGCTTCGAAAGTTCGTGCGCCCGTCACCCGCCGCCCGCTCCGGCGCCGGTTCCCGGCCGCCGCGGCCGCCCGTCCGGCGCCCCGTCCCCGTTGCCGCGGAGCCTGTCCCGCCCGGCCGCGTCGACCCCTTCCGGCAGGGTCTGTCCGGTTCCTCCCGGCGATCCCGGGTCGGAATCGCCCACGGGTCCCCCGGATGGCAGCATGGGGAGCGAAAGAGCATGTGGGAAGCGTGCGAGGAGGAGAGCCAGCGGTGAGTGTCGCGCCCGTCGAGATCGAGCGCCCGGAGGTCGAAGGCCTGCCGGTGGTGGAGCCGGACACACCGTGGGTGACGATCGTCCACAACGACCCGGTCAACCTGATGAGCTACGTCCAGTACGTCTTCCAGGCCTACTTCGGCTACCCGAAGGACAAGGCCAGGAAGCTCATGATGGAGGTGCACACCAAGGGCCGGTCGGTGGTCTCCAGCGGGTCCCGCGAGGAGATGGAGCGCGACGTCCAGGCGATGCACGGCTACGGCCTGTGGGCCACCCTTCAGCACGACTGACGACCCGGCGCGGCCCGCGTGAGCGGGCCGGACGCGGGCGCACCGGTGCTACCGAGCAGACGACGAGACGGGCTGACCGATACAGATGGCTGGGTTGTTCGAGAGTGCCGGCGGCGGTGGCGCGGCGATCGCGCTGGACGAGCTGGAGGCCTCCATCCTGCGCTCGCTGGAAGTGCAGATGCTGGAGCTGGTCGGGCCGGGGCCGGGGGAGGGCAGTGACGACCCGCTGGCGGCCCTGTTCGCCGAGGGCCCGAGCGAGGCCCCCAGCGACCCGGCGCTCGCCCGGCTCTTCCCCGACGCGTACGGCGAGCCCGGGGCGCCCGCCGACGCCGGCACCCGGGAGGCGGCCGCGGAGTTCCGCCGCTACACCGAACTCGACCTGCGGGCCCGCAAGCGCGACAACGCGCTGCACGTGGTGCGGGCCCTGGACGGGCTCGGCGGCGAGGGCGGCGTGCTGAAGCTGGCGGCGCCGGACTGCCTGCACTGGCTGGGCGCGCTGAACGACCTGCGGCTCACCCTGGCGGCCCGGCTGGAGATCACCGAGGAGGACGAGCAGGGCCTCTACCGGCTGCCCGACAGCGACGAGCGCAAGCCGCTGGTGATGGCGTACCTCTGGCTCGGTGGCATGCAGGAGTCGCTGCTGGAGGCGATGGCCGACTGACCCGCCGTCCGGCGGCGCCGGATGCCGTCCGGCTGCCCGTCCGGCCGTCCGGCGGCCCGTCCGCGACCTGCCGACCCTCTGTCCGAATCGTGGACAGGGGGTCGTCGCATTGTCGGGCGAACCAGGCGAAACGCTGACGTGACATGCTCAAATATCGCTCAGATGCGCACCGGTATCCGGGCATCGCGTGGTACGACTGCTCCACCCCACGAGAGCAGGACGGTGCACCATGGCCGAGCAGATCTACGACGAGGTGTCGGACCCCCGACCGGACGAAGAGGGCTACGCCCGCGGCCTGGGCAGCCGGCAGATCCAGATGATCGCGATCGGCGGGGCGATCGGCACCGGCCTCTTCCTGGGCGCCGGCACCGCGATCTCCAAGGCGGGGCCCAGCCTGATCCTGTCGTACGCGGTCGCGGGCGTGGTGATCTTCGTGATCATGCGCGCGCTCGGCGAACTGCTCACCTACCGCCCGGTGTCGGGCAGTTTCGCCGAGTACGCCCGGGAGTTCCTCGGCCCGTTCGCGGGCTACGTCACCGGCTGGACCTACTGGCTGTTCTGGGTCGTCACCGGCATGGCCGAGACCACCGCCGCCGCCGTCTACGTGCGGTTCTGGGAGCCGGGGATCCCGCAGTGGTGCAGCGCGCTGGTCTTCCTGCTGCTGCTCTACGCGGCCAACCTGATCTCGGTGAAGCTGTTCGGCGAGATCGAGTTCTGGTTCTCGATGGTCAAGGTGACGGCCATCATCGGCATGATCCTGATCGGCATCGGTGTCCTCACACTGGGCTTCAGCGACGCGGGTGACACCGCGTCGATCACCAACCTGTGGCAGGACGGCGGCTTCTTCCCCAAGGGGATCGGCGCCACCGTGATGACCCTTCAGATCGTCATGTTCGCCTACCTGGGCGTCGAGCTGGTCGGCGTCACGGCGGGCGAGAGCGAGGACCCGCAGAAGACCCTGCCGCGCGCCATCAACACCCTGCCCTGGCGGATCGGCCTGTTCTACATCGGGGCCCTGACGGTCATCCTGTGCGTGGTGCCGTGGACCGAGTTCCAGCCCGGCGTCAGCCCGTTCGTCGCCGCCTTCGGCAAGATCGGCATCCCGGCGGCGGCCGGCATCATCAACTTCGTGGTGCTCACCGCGGCGCTCTCCTCCTGCAACTCCGGGATGTACTCCACCGGCCGGATGCTGCGCGACCTCGCCCTGCGCGGCCAGGCGCCCCGCCGGATGGGCACGCTGAACGGGCGGCGCACCCCGGCGGCGGCGATCACCGCCTCCACCCTCCTGATGGGCCTGGGCGTGGTGCTCAACTACCAGGTCCCCGCCAAGGCGTTCGAGTACATCACCTCGGTCGCCACCGTCTGCGGGCTGTGGACCTGGGCGATGATCCTGATCTGCCAGATCCGCTACCGAACCGCCTGGCAGAAGCGCCACCTGCCGGAGCCCGGCTTCAAGGCGCCGACCGGCGTCTGGTCCAGCTGGGCCGCGCTGGCCTTCCTGGTCCTGGTGGTCGTCCTGATCGCCTTCGACGAGGACAGCCGGATCTCGCTGTACGTCTTCCCCGCCTGGGCCGCCTTCCTGGTGATCGGCTACCAGGTGCTCAAGCGCCGCAGGCCGGAGGCGGTCCACGGGGTGCCGCACGACCACCTGCACGCCGGCGGCGGACGCTGAGTCCGGGCCCGGGGCGCGCTGGCTATCCTGACCGCATGCTGACCATCACCCGCGAACTGCACGACGCGATCGTCGCCCACGCCCGGGCCGACCACCCGGACGAGGCCTGCGGCGTCATCGCCGGACCGGCCGGCACCGGCCGGCCCGAGCGGTTCATCCCGATGCTCAACGCGGCGCGCTCGCCGACGTTCTACGAGTTCGACTCCGGCGACCTCCTCAAGCTCTACCGCGACATGGACGACCGGGACGAGGAGCCGGTGGTGGTCTACCACTCGCACACCGCCACCGAGGCCTACCCCTCGCGCACCGACGTCTCGCTCGCCTCCGAGCCGCACGCGCACTACGTGCTCGTCTCCACCGCCGAGGGAACCGGGCCCGACGACCCGTTCCAGTTCCGCTCGTACCGGATCGTGGACGGGGAGATCACGGAGGAAGACGTCCAGGTCGTCGAGGCTCACCAGCCCTGACCGCACCCACCTGGATTCCGGCCCGCCGGGCGCCCACCAGCGCCCGGCGGGCCTTCACGTGCCCGGGCCGCACCCCCGCCGTTCACCCGAATCTCATCAGGAGATACGGAAACATCCGGATCGCGAGACGGGAATGTCGGAGCGGGCCCGGGAATCTATACGATGAGCCCATGCGTTCCGTCGATGTGAGCACTCAGGCACCGGGCACCCGCCTCGTGGCGCGCCTGCACGTCGACCTGTGCCGGCTCGCCAGCGCGATCTGTCCCGGTACGTCCGCCGGCTCCCGCTGAGCCGCCCGCCCCGGCCTGCCGCCCGGCACCGACGCCCGGGGCCACGCCCTGCCGCGCCCCTGCGGCCCACCCATCCCGACCTGCACAGGAGCGCACTCATGGCCATCGAGGTCCGCATCCCGACCATCCTCCGTACCTACACCGACGGGGCCAAGTCCGTCGAAGGCTCCGGCGCCAACCTCGGCGAGCTCATCGCGGACCTCGACGCCCGCCACCCCGGCATCGCCACCCGGCTGCTGGAGGGCGGCGACCTGCGCCGCTTCGTGAACGTGTACCTGAACGACGAGGACGTCCGCTTCCTGGAGGGCATCTCCACCGCCGTCGCCGACGGCGACAGCGTCACCATCCTCCCCGCCGTGGCTGGCGGCGCCCGCTGACCGAGCTCCCGGGCCCGTCCGCCGGCACCGGCGGACGGGCCGCCGCGCTCCACCACCCTCACCCACGCCGCACCGCCCGCCGCCGGAGGCTCCCTTGCGTTACGACAGCCCGCTCGAAGCCGTCGGCAACACCCCGCTGGTGCGGCTGCCCCGGCTCTCGGCCGCCGTCCCCGGGAACGAGGCCGGCCAGGTCTCGCTCTGGGCCAAGCTGGAGGACCGCAACCCCACCGGCTCCATCAAGGACCGCCCGGCCCTGCACATGATCGAGCGCGCCGAGGCGGCCGGGCTGCTCACGCCCGGCTGCACGATCCTGGAGCCGACCAGCGGCAACACCGGCATCTCGCTCGCCATGGCCGCCAAGCTCAAGGGCTACCGGATGGTCTGCGTGATGCCCGAGAACACCAGCGAGGAGCGCCGCGAACTGCTGCGGATGTGGGGCGCCGAGATCATCGGCTCGCCCGCCGCCGGCGGTTCCAACACCGCGGTGCGGATCGCCAAGGAGATCTCCGCCGAGCACCCCGACTGGGTGATGCTCTACCAGTACGGCAACCCCGACAACGCGGGCGCGCACTACGCCACCACCGGCCCCGAGATCCTCGCCGACCTGCCGACCGTCACCCACTTCGTGGCGGGTCTCGGCACCACCGGCACCCTGATGGGCGTGGGCCGGTTCCTGCGCGAGAAGGTCCCCGGCGTGCAGATCGTCGCCGCCGAGCCGCGCTACGACGACCTGGTCTACGGGCTGCGCAACCTCGACGAGGGCTTCGTCCCCGAGCTGTACGACGCCGAGGTGCTCACCACCCGCTTCAGCGTGGGCTCGGCGGACGCCGTCCGCCGCACCCGGGAGCTCCTGCAGGAGGAGGGCATCTTCGCGGGCGTCTCCACCGGCGCGATCCTGCACGCGGCGGTCGGCGTGGCCCGCAAGGCCGCGGCGGCCGGCGAGCGCGCGGACGTGGTCTTCGTGGTCGCGGACGGCGGCTGGAAGTACCTCTCCACCGGCATCTACACCGCCGGGAGCACCGAGGACGCGGTCGAGGCCCTGCAGGGCCAGCTCTGGGCCTGACGGGTCACGCGCCCGGTCCGCCGCCGCAGGGCGGGGGAGCCACCCCGGCGCGCGGCCCCGCTCGGCGGGCCGGGGACGTCCGGCGCGCCCGACCGGTCAGGCGCCGCGCCGGGCCCGCGCCCAGGTCCGCTCGTCGAGCGGGCCGACCCGGCGGCGGAAGGCGGCCAGCGGCACCTCGCGCAGCTCGTCCGTCTCCAGCCAGCTGGTCCGGCCCCGGGCGTCGCCCACCGCGCCGGGCGGCAGCGCCAGCACCCCCGGACGCTCCGCGTGGTGCTTGCTGGTGATCTTCGCGACGGTCGCCGTCCGGCGGTTCACCCGCAGGACCAGGCACGGCCGGTCCTTGGCCCCCGGACCGTCCTCGAACGGCACCTCGGCCCACCAGATCTCCCGCGGCGCCGGGCGCCCGCCCGACCCGCCCCGTGCGGGCCCGGACCCGCCCCGCGGCGGGCGTCCCGGCCCCGGGCCCCGCCGGGACCTGCGCGCCAGCACCCCCACCAGCACGGCCAGCGCCACGGCCGCCGCCCCGACCACCCAGTACGCGTTCACACCCAGTACCCGTTCATCCGCCCGACCGTACCCGGCCGGGCCGGGGCCCGGAACTCCCCCCACCACGGTGACCGCCGTGACACTTGGGCATTTATCCGTTCTCTGCCCCTGATTCGTCACAAAACAGTCACCGCGTCCGATCCACGGCGAAGTCGACCCGCCGGACGGAAAGGCTGGACCCGCAGCCGAGGCCGGCCTCGGAGCTCCCCGCCCGAAGGTGGCCCCATGACCGCGCACAGCGCCGACCTCTGGTCGTACGCCGAGATCGCCCGCCACATCAGCGTCCAGCCCGAGACCGTCCGCAACTACCGCCGGCACGGGCTGCTGCCCGAGCCCGACTCGCACGACACCGCGGGGCACCCCCGCTGGCACGCCGACACCATCAGGGCCTGGGCCCGCAGCCGGCCGCGCCACCGCTGACCGGCCCCGCCCCGACCCGGCCGACCACCCCGACCGCCGGCCTCCGCGGCCCCGACCGCCGGCCTCCGCGGCCCCGCCCGCTCAGTCCCCCGTGCGCCCCCGCCCCCGGCGCGCCGGGGGCCGCGCGCGCCGCCCGCCACCGCCCCCGTCCCGCAGCGTTCTGGTGATTCCAGCCACAGCCCGGCACGGAGACGGGGGCAAAGTGCCTCTGCGCCCTTACTCTCGACACGCGAACGCAGTGCTACCGACCGGTGTACCGACGGGTAGCGACGGGCCCGACGGACGACCGGGCCCGGACAGCCATGACCAACAGCAGCCAGGACGTGTCGGGGCGGAGGGGCTCGGTATGAAACTGACCGTGGTGGGGTGCTCGGGAAGCTTCCCGTCCACCGAATCGCCGTGCTCCAGCTACCTCGTGGAGGCCGACGGCTACCGCGTCGTGCTCGACCTCGGCAACGGCGCCCTCGGCGCCCTGCAGCACTACTGCGGCCTGTACGACGTCGACGCCGTACTGCTCAGCCACCTGCACGCCGACCACTGCATCGACCTCTGCGCCTACTGGGTCGCCCGCAACTACCGGGCCGAAGGCTGCCCCGAACTCCTCCCCGTGTACGGGCCGGCCGGTACCGCCGAGCGCCTCGCCCGCGCCTACGACATGCCCGAGGAGCCCGGCATGCGCGAGGTCTTCGACTTCCGCACGCTGAGCCCCGGCAGCTTCGACCTCGGCCCGCTGCGGATCACCGTCGCCCAGGTCAACCACCCCGTCGAGGCCTACGCCTTCCGCGTCGAGCACCAGGGCCGCTCGCTGGTCTACTCCGGCGACACCGGCGAGTGCGCCGACCTCGTCGACCTCGCCCGCGACAGCGACCTCTTCCTCTGCGAGGCCGCCTACACCGACGGGCGGGACACCTACCAGGCCGTCCACCTCAACGGCCGCGAGGCCGGCGAGCACGCCACCGCGGCCGGCGCCCGGCGCCTCGTCCTCACCCACATCCCGCCGTGGACCGACGCCGAACGCAACCGCAAGGACGCCGTCGCCGCCTACGCCGGGCCCGTCGAGATCGCCCGGTCCGGCGCGGTCTACGAGATCTGACCGCTCGCAGTCCCTTTCCCGGAACCCCGAAGATCCCTCCGGATCCCCCCGCGGCCCCCGCACGTCCTGGTGAGTGAGCGGCACGCCGGCCGCGCACAGTCGCCGGGCCCGTGGGGCCGGCCGTCTTCGCGCCACACTCATCGGGCTTGTTCCGTGCTGCCCGGACACGGCCTTTCGTCGGCCCGGGCGGACCGGGTCCCCGACCGCGTCCCCGTCCACGCCCGCCGCGTCCACGCCCGCCCCGGCATCGGCCGACCGGCTGGCCGCCACCGGCGCCGACGGCAGCCGCACCGGTCTCTTCGCGGGCATCGCCGCGCTCCTGATCGGCGTCGGCATCGCCGCCTTCGCCGTCGTCCGGCGCCGACGGCACCGCGTGAGCGGCCGTCCGCCCGGCTCCGCCGCCCCAGCGGCCCGGCCGGGCGGTCCGGCGAGCGGTCACTCCACCCAGGTGAGCCAGTGCCGGTAGCGCGGGTCGGCGCCCGAGACCGCGGCCAGGTACGCCTCCCGCAGCCGGTCGGTGACCGGCCCGGGCGCGGCCGGCAGCTCGCGGTCGTCCAGCGAGCGGACCGCGACCACCCCGGCCGCCGTCCCGCAGACGAACAGCTCGTCCGCCGCGTACAGGTCCGAGCGCAGCAGGCTCTCCACCCGGACGGGCAGGCCCAGATCGCGGGCCAGCGTCAGCACGGTGTCCTGGGTGATGCCCTCCAGCGCGCCCGCGCTGGCCGGCGGCGTGCGCAGCACCCCGTCACGGACGGCGAACACGTTCTCCCCGGTGCACTCGCTCACCGAGCCGTCCGGGCCCAGCAGCAGCGCCTCGTCGTAACCCGCGTCGTTCGCCTCCCGGCGGGCCAGCACCGAGTTCAGATAGGGGCCGGTGGCCTTCGCGGCGGGCGGCACCGCGTTCGGGTCGTTCCGCCGCCAGCTGCTGGTCTTCAGGGTGATCCCGGCGTCCGAGCCCGGGAGTTGGCCCTGCCATTCCCAGCCCGCGATCGACACCGTGACCGGTGAATGCCGCATGTCGATCCCCATCGAGCCGTACCCCAGGAACGCGAAGTGCCTCAGGTAGCAGGACTGGTGGCCGTTGGCCCGGACCAGCTCCGCCGTGGCCTTCGTCAAGTCATCCGCACTGTAGGGGAGTTGCATGCGCAGCATATGGGCGCTGCGCTCCAGCCGGCGCAGGTGCTCCGGCAGCCGGAACACCGCCGGGCCGTCCGCGGTCGCGAACACCCGGGTGCCCTCCAGCACCCCCGTGCCGTAGTGCAGGCCGTGCGTCAGCACATGGGTCCGCGCCTCGTGCCAGGGCACCAGCGCGCCGTCCAACCAGATCGTCGAAGCTTCGGGAAGAGCCATGCGCACCATGGTGGCCACCGCGGCCGGCCGGGTCAGCCTCCCCGGCGCGGCCGGAACAGGTCGTGGCCGGGAGCGGAACCGGCGTCCGTCTCGCCCCTCGGAAATCCCGGCCCGGCCCGCCCGCGCCTCACTAGGCTGCGCCGATGGAGCGCACCGAGCACGCGCAGACGCCCGCCGACAGCGACGCCGTCCGGCTCTACGCCCGCCTGCTCACCGACCCCGGCCGCCCGCCCGGCGCTCCCGACCCCGGTTGGGACGGCGCGCGACTGGCCGCCGCCACCGCCGAACTGCGCGCGCTCGGACTGCTCCAGCCCACCGCCGCCGACACCGGCGGGCACGCCACGGTCTCCGTCGACACCGCCGTCCGCCAGCTGCTGCTCGACGCGGACCAGCAGATCGGCGCCCTGTTCGACGCCGTCCGCCGTACCCGGGACACCGTCGAGCGGCTGCACGACGGCTACCTGCCCGTGCAGGAACGCCACCGCGCCGAGCACCCGCTCGAACTCGTCCGGGGCGCCGACCGGATCGCCGCCCTGCTGGAGGACGCCGCCCGCGGCGCCCGCACCGAGGCGCTCTCGCTCCGGCCCGGGCAGGACGCCTCCGAGCCGGCCCTGGCCGGCAAACTCGCCCGCGAACGCCTCGCCCTCGCGCACGGCGTGGCGATGCGCACCGTCTACCCGGCCGCCGCCCTGCGCCGCCCCACCGTCCTCGCCCACCTGCGGGAACTCACCGCGGCGGGCGCCCAGATCCGGGTCGCCCACACCCTCCCGCTCTGGCTGATCGGCGTCGACGCCCGGGTGGCGATCCTGCCCGCCCCCGGCTCGGTCCGGACGCCCGGCCCGGCCCACGCGCCCGGGGCCGAACCGGCCGAGGCCCCCGGGCCGCAGGCCGCCGCGGCCGTCGTGGTCCGCGAACCAGCGCTGGTCGCGATGATCCGCCAACTCTTCGAGTACTTCTGGGCCGGCGCCTGGACCCCGCCCGAACTCCTCACCGGCAGCCGCGCCGCCCCCGCCGCGCCGGCCGGCCGCCACCAGGAGGTGCTGCGGCTGCTCGCCGCCGGGCTCACCGACGCCGCGATCAGCCGCAAGCTGGAGGTCTCCGAGCGGACCGTCCGCCGGCTGGTCGCGGAGCTGATCGCCGACCTGGGAGCGGAGAGCCGCTTCCAGGCCGGCGTGCACGCCGCCCGTCTCGGCCGGCTGTAGGTCCCGCGCGGGACAGCCCCCGCGCTGGACATCCCCGTCCTGCGCCGGGCGGCGCTCGCCGCCCCGTCCGGTCCGTCCGCTCCGCCCGGGCTCAGCCCCCGGCCGGGGACGGCAGCCCGAGGTGCTCGCGCAGCGTCCGGCCGGTGTACTCCGTCCGGAACACCCCGCGCTCCTGCAGCAGCGGCACCACCTGGTCGACGAAGTCGTCCAGGCCGCCCGGAGTCAGGTGCGGCACGAGGATGAAGCCGTCCGCGGCGTCGTTCTGCACGTGCTCGTCGAGCTGCGCCGCGACGGTGCTCGCCGAGCCGATGAAGGACTGCCGCCCGGTCAGCTCGATCACCAGCTCACGGGTGGTCAGGTTCTTCTCGGCGGCGGTGGCCCGCCACCTGGCGGCGATCTCCAGCGGGTCCCCCAGCCTGGTCCGGCCCTGCACCAGCTCGCTGTCGGGCACCGGGTCGGCCGCCGGCAGCGGCCCGTCCGGGTCGTGGTCGGAGAGGTCGACGCCCCACACCTGCTCCAGGAACGCGATCGCCGTCCGCGGCCCGACCTGGGCCCGGCGGATCTCGGCCGCCCGCTCGTGGGCGTCCGCGTCGGTGTCGCCCAGCACGTACGTCACCCCGGGCATGATCTTCAGGTCGTCCGGCTTGCGCCCGTACGCGGCGAGCCGCCGCTTCACGTCCGCGTGGAAGGCCTGCCCGGCCTCCAGCGTGCTGTGCCGGCTGAAGATCACGTCCGCCGCGGAGGCCGCGAACTCCCGCCCCTCCTCCGAGTCGCCCGCCTGGATCACCACCGGGTGGCCCTGCGGGGGACGCGGCAGCGACAGCGTGCCCGTCACGTCGAACTGCGGTCCCGCATGGCGCACCTGCGCGCCGTCGGCGTCCCAGAACTCCCGGGCGAGCCGGACGAACTCGGCGGCCCGGGTGTAACGGTCGGCGCGGTCCAGGTAGCCGCCGCGGCGGAAGTTCTCCCCGGTGAAGGCGTCCGAGGAGGTCACCACGTTCCAGGCCGCCCGGCCCTCGGACAGGTGGTCGAGCGAGGCCAGCCGCCGGGCCAGTTCGTACGGTTCGTTGAAGGTCGCGTTCACCGTCGCCGCCAGCCCGAGCCGGTCGGTGACCGCCGCCAGCGCGTTCAGCACGGTGATCGACTCCGGCCGGCCCACCACGTCCAGATCGTGGATCCGGCCCTTCACCTCCCGCAGCCGCAGCCCCTCGGCGAGGAAGAAGAAGTCGAACTTCCCGCGCTCGGCGGTCTCGGCGAGATGCCGGAACGAGGAGAACTCGATCTGGCTGCGGGAGGCCGGGTCCGTCCACACCGTGGTGTTGTTGACCCCGGGGAAGTGCGCGGCGAGGTGGATCTGCTTCAGCGGACGGCCGGTCATCGGGACACCTCGGCGGGGGAGCGGGTGGCGGCGGGGGCGGTGGCGGCGACCGGGTCGGGGCCGGCGGCGTAGCGGCTGGCGGGCCGGGCCAGGCCGAGGTGGTCGCGCAGGGTACGGCCGGTGTATCGGGCCCGCAGCAGCCCGCGGGCCCGCAGGGCCGGCGCCACCCGGTCGGCGAAGGCGGCGAGGTCACGGCCGGGATCGGCGGGGACGAGGTGGAACCCGTCCACCCCGCCGGTGCGGGCGATCCGCTCGGTCAGCGCGTCCGCCGCGGCCCGGTCGGGGAGGGCGAGGCCGAGGCGCAGCAGGATCCGCAGCTGCTCGCCGGCCTGGAGCCGGAGCCGGTCGGCGGCGGCCCGGGCGGCGTCGGGGCCGGGGGCGTCCAGCAGGACGACGTCGGCGTACCGGGTGGCCAGGGCGGTCCGCTCGGGCAGGTCGTCGGCGGCCAGCGCCACCACCACGACCGGGCGGCCCTGGGGCGGGCGCGGGGTGATGGACGGGCCGCGGACCGAGAAGTACCGGCCCTGGAAGTCGGTGTAGTGCAGCTTCTCGCGGTCGATGAAGCGGCCGGTGGCGATGTCGCGGATCTCGGCGTCGTCCTCCCAGCTGTCCCAGAGCCGGGCGGCGACCTCGACGGCGTCGGCGGCCTCGGCCCACAGCTCCGGCGGCGGGGCGACCGGCCGCCGGCCGAAGGCGCGGGCCTCCTCCTCGGTGCCGGAGACGGTGACCAGCCAGCCGGCCCGGCCCTCGCTCACCCAGTCCAGGGTGTTGACGGAGATCGAGGTGTGGAACGGCTCGGTGTGCGTGGTGGTGACGGCCGGTACCAGCCCGATCCGCCCGGTCGCCGGGGCGAGCCGGGCGAAGGCGGCCAGGGCGTCCGGCCGGTGCGGTGCGGCGGTGAAGGAGTCGTCCAGGGTGACGAAGTCCAGGGTGGCGCGCTCGGCGGCCCGGGCGAGCGCGGTGTAGTGGTCGGCCCGGACGTGTCCGGGGCTGTCCAGGGCAGCGGAGAAGTGCAGCTGGCGGGGCATGGGGAAGCCTTGATTTCCTCGTGCGGGTACGTGGCGGGGAGCCCTTGACGGGCGACACGAGTTGCTGGGGGCGGGCAGGGCCGGGCGGGGTCGTCAGCCGGGCAGCCGCGGGGGAAGGGGTCAGGCGCGACACGCCGCGGACCACACGCGACCGAAGTCGATGTGGCTGCGGGTGACCAGAATGCGCCGGGCCTTCATCGCCCCAGTGGACCAGCGATCTTGCCGATTCGTCAACCGTCTTCCGGAGGACGCCCCGTCCGGTCCGGTCCGGGTGGGCCCGGACGGGCACGAAAACGCCCCGCCCCACCGCTCGGGCAGCGAGCGGCGGGGCGGGGCGGGTGACGCGGGGTGTGATGGCGCGTGGGCGTCAGGCCTTGGTGACGTCCTCGATCTCCTCGTCGTCCTCGCGACCGGGGGTCTTGAGGTCGAACTTGGTGATCGCGAAGCGGAAGAGGAAGTAGTACAGGGCCGCGAAGACCAGGCCGATCGGGATGATCATCCAGGGGCTGGAGGCCTTGTTCCAGGCGAGCGCGTAGTCGATCAGGCCGGCCGAGAAGGTGAAGCCGTCGTGCACGCCGAGGGCCCAGGTGACGGCCATCGAGACGGCGGTCAGCAGCGCGTGGATGACGTACAGGGCGGGGGCGATGAAGACGAAGGCGAACTCGATCGGCTCGGTGACACCGGTGACGAAGGAGGTCAGGGCCAGCGACATCATCATGCCCATCACGGCCTTGCGGCGGTGCGGCTTGGCGGCGTGCGCGATGGCCAGGGCGGCGGCGGGCAGCGCGAACATCATGATCGGGTAGAAGCCCGACATGAACTGTCCGGCGGTCGGGTCGCCGGCGAAGAAGCGGTTGAGGTCGCCGTGCACGACGGTGCCGTCGGCCTTGGTGAAGTCACCGGTCTGGAACCAGGCGTAGGAGTTGACGAACTGGTGCATGCCGACCGGCAGCAGGCCGCGGTTGACCAGGCCGAAGGCGCCCGCGCCGAGCGCACCGGCACCGATCAGGGTGTCGTTCAGGCTCTTGATGGCGTCGCCGATGGGGCCCCAGGTGAGGGCGAAGAGCACGCCGACGGCGGTCCCGACGAAGGCCATGATGATCGGGACGAGGCGGCGGCCGTTGAAGAAGCCGAGCCAGTCGACCAGCCGGGTGCGGTGGTACTTCTGCCACAGCATGGCGGCCAGCAGGCCGATCACGATGCCGCCGAGCACGCCGGGGTTCTGGTAGGTGGCGGCGAGGTACTTGCCGTCGACCACCTTGGCCTCGGTGATCGGGAAGGCGGTCAGCACGTTCTTGTAGACCAGGAAGCCGACCAGCGCGGCGAGCGCGGTGGAGCCGTCGGCCTTCTTGGCGAAGCCGATGGCGATGCCGACCGCGAACAGCATCGGCAGGTTGCCGAAGACCGCGTCACCGGCGGTGACGAAGACGGAGGCGACCTTGCCCCAGCCGAGGCCGTCCTTGCCGAAGACGTCGTCCTGGCCCAGACGGAGCAGCAGGCCCGCGGCGGGCAGCACGGCGATCGGGAGCTGGAGGCTGCGGCCGATCTTCTGCAGCCCCTGGAGGACGCTCTGGCCGTACTTCTTGGCGGGGCTCGGCGCCGAGGCCGGGACCGGGGCCGCGTCGGGCGCCGGTGCCTTCGCAGACGTAGTCATGGGGGAGGTTCCTTACGGCAGGGGCGGTCGGGTGGAGCAGGGGACGAGGACCGCCGCGAACTGGTCTACACCACACGTGGTGTAGACCAGTTTTCTAGCACGAGCCGAGAAGGGGGGGAACCCCGGATAGGGGCACGGGCGGGAAGCGCTATGAAATCGAAACCTTCCCGAGGATTCGCGATCATGTTTCCGGGGAGCGGATTGGGACTTTGGCGATTTGCGCAACAAAATGGCCGCCCGGCGCCGGCCGGCGGGGCCGGTCGGGCGGTGGTGGACGAACGGTCGGCCCCCGGGGATGTCCGCACGGCCACCTCCCCCGGGGCGGCCCCGGGCCGGACGACGGCGAACGGCGGGCGGCTGCCGTGAAGGCCGGGTGAGCACGATCCGGACCGGCCGGCTGGCGCCGCCGGGACGCCCCGGGCGCCGTCCGCAGGGGCCTGGCCTGCGGCGGTGTGCGCGGCACTCCGCCTGACCGGACATCATCACGAACAAGTAGCCTGCCACGAACCGGGGGCGATGGAATCCGAAGTGGTCGATCATCGCCGGAACTGCACAACTTCGCCCGGATCGCGACACGCGCCGGGCGGCCGGACCCGAGGGCATTCCGCCGGATTTCCGGCCCCCCGCCGTCCGGCCGCCCGGAACGGCCGCCGGGACCACCCGGAATGCCGCCGACCTGCCTAGGGGCGACACCCGCGGGGCCGCCGGGTGGCCCGCCGGCCCCGCCGTCACCGCCACCCGGCCCAGGGGCGGGCCCCTCGGGCACCGGCCCCGCCGCCCGGCCCCGGCGTCACCGGCCGGCCGGCCCCTCGGGCGGGAGCTGTCGAAAGGGCGGGGAAATCTGCCGCGGGGAATTCGGTGCAGGCGTTTACAGCAGTTGTTACCGGCCGTTCCGGCACGGAATAGGCCCCCGGGCCGAAAGGGCGGGGGCCTGCTCCGCGGGAGAATTCCCGGCTACGCCTTGGTGACGTCCTCGACTTCGTCCTCGTCCTCCCGGCCGGGCGTTTTCAGGTTGAATCTCTTGATGATGAAGAGGAACAGCAGGTAGTAGACCACCGCGAAGCAGAGGCCGATCGGGATGATCAGCCAGGGTTTGGTGGCCAGCGACCAGTTGATGACGTAGTCGATCAGGCCGGCCGAGAAGCTGAAGCCGTCGTGCACCCCCAGCCCCCAGGTGACCGCCATCGAGGCGCCCGTCAGCAGGGCGTGCACCGCGTACAGGGCGGGGGCGATGTAGGCGAAGGAGTACTCGATCGGCTCGGTGACGCCGGTGACGAAGGAGGTCAGGCCGACCGACAGCATCAGGCCGTAGATCTCCTTGCGGCGGTGCGGCTTGGCGGCGTGCGCGATGGCCAGGGCGGCTGCGGGCAGGGCGAACATCATGATCGGGAAGAAGCCGGAGGTGAACTGCCCGGCCGTCGGGTCGCCCGCGAGGAAGCGCGGGATGTCGCCGTGCACCACCTCGCCGTTCGCCTTGGTGTAGTCGCCGAACTGGAACCAGACGAAGGTGTTGAGCAACTGGTGCATGCCGATCAGCAGCAGGGTGCGGTTGGCCACGCCGAAGATCCCGGAGCCGCCGGAGCCGAGGTCGACCAGCCACTGGCTGAAGTCGGTCATGGCCCGCCCGATCGGCGGCCAGACCCAGACCGCCAGGCAGGCCAGCAGCATGCCCATCAGGGCGGTGATCATCGGGACCAGGCGGCGGCCGTTGAAGAAGCCCAGCCAGTCGACCAGCTTGGTGCGGTGGAAGCGGACCCAGAGCCAGGCGGAGAACAGGCCGATCAGGATGCCGCCCAGGACGCCGGGGTTCTGGTAGACGGCCGCCTCGGCCGCGAGCGACTGCGGGTCCACACAGCGGTTGCCGATCAGCTTGGTCGGCGCCGGGCAGACCTCCGGGAACGCCTGGAGCACCTTGTAGTAGACCAGGAAGCCGACCACTGCGGCGAGCGCGGTGGAGCCGTCCGCCTTCTTGGCCATGCCGATCGCCACGCCGATGCAGAACAGCAGCGGCAGGCCGAGTCCGGAGTCGAGCAGGGCGCCGCCGGCCGCCGCGAAGACCTTGGCGACGTTGTCCCAGCCGAGGCCGTCCTTGCCGAAGACGTCGTCCTGGCCCAGCCGGTTGAGGATGCCCGCGGCGGGCAGCACGGCCACCGGCAGCTGGAGGCTGCGACCCATCTTCTGGAGGCCACCGTAGAAGCCGTGCCACCATTTCGCCTGTGACGATGCGGCGCCCGCTGAACTCATCATGGCCCTCCGAGAGCAGTGCCCGGTCCGTGTCGGTCGGCGTGAGCTCTCGGAACACCTGGGGCGTTTCCCGCGTTCACCGGAGTGGACGTAAGATTGGTGTAGACCACTCGGGTGCTGTGGGTGGCGTGCCAGGCGACCGGAGGTTCCGCTCCCCGCCATCCTCGGACGAAGATCCAGAGGGCGCGCGCCGAAGTGCGCCAAACGTGGACTAACCTGGCAAACCGGTCGAACTCGGGTGATGCTGGTCGCGCTGCTGACGCGACACGGCACATGAGCCCGCGTCAGCGCCGACCACACACCGCAGCACAAGGCAGTACGGCACCCGGCAAAGCAGCCGACGCCGAGACAGAGGGAGAAAGACATGGCCAGCAAGGCTGAGAAGATCGTCGCCGGTCTCGGCGGCATCGACAACATCGAAGAGGTCGAAGGCTGCATCACCCGCCTGCGCACCGAGGTCAAGGACGCCTCCCTGGTCAACGAAGCAGCCCTCAAGGCCGCCGGCGCCCACGGCGTCGTGAAGATGGGCACCGCCATCCAGGTCGTCATCGGCACCGACGCCGACCCCATCGCGGCCGACATCGAAGACATGATGTGACCTGACCCCACCGGTCACCCACACGGCCCGCCCAGCAGCACCCGCTGCCGCGCGGGCCGTCCGCGTTCCCGAGCCCGCCACCAGGACCGACTACGCTCGGACGCTATGTCACGCATCGACGGCCGCACCCCCGACCAGCTCCGCCCCATCACCATCGAACGAGGCTGGAGCAAGCACGCCGAAGGCTCCGTCCTCGTCTCCTACGGCGACACCAAGGTGCTCTGCACCGCCAGCGTCACCGAAGGCGTCCCCCGCTGGCGCAAGGGCAGCGGCGAAGGCTGGGTCACCGCCGAGTACTCCATGCTCCCGCGCGCCACCAACACCCGCGGCGACCGCGAAGCCGTCAAGGGCCGCATCGGCGGCCGCACCCACGAGATCAGCCGCCTCATCGGCCGCTCGCTGCGCGCCGTCATCGACCACCGCGCCCTCGCCGAGAACACCATCGTCCTCGACTGCGACGTCCTGCAGGCCGACGGCGGCACCCGCACCGCCGCCATCACCGGCGCCTACGTCGCCCTCGTGGACGCCGTCTCCTGGGCCCGCGACAAGAAGATCCTCCGCGCCAAGGGACAGCCCATCACCGGCGGCGTCAGCGCCGTCAGCGTCGGCATCATCGACGGTGTCCCGATGCTCGACCTCCAGTACGAGGAGGACGTCCGCGCCGAGACCGACATGAACATCGTCTGCACCTCCGACGGCCGCTTCGTCGAGGTCCAGGGCACCGCCGAAGGCGCCCCCTTCGACCGCGCCCTGCTCGACCAGCTCCTCGACCTCGGCACCCTCGGCTGCGCCGAACTCGACGAGATCCAGCGCAAGGCCCTCGGCGCCTGACCGGTCCGACCCGCCGCGCGCGACACGGGCTCCGGACACCGGCTGCTGTACAGGCCGGGCCCGGAGCCCGTACCGTTCCCGCAGCACCCCGCACCGGGAACCACCGGAACACCACCGGCGTCCTTCCCCGCGGAACCCGCGCACCCAGGAGGACCGGATGCCCCAGAGCATCACCCGCCCCGCCACCCTCGCCGCGGCGGCGCTGATCGCGATCCTCCCGCTCAGCGCGGTCAGCTGCTCGGCGGCTCAGAAGGCCCTCGACTGCGGCAACACCGCCATCAAGATCAGCAGCGACATCACCGACGTCACCACCGCCTTCAACAACGCGAGCAACGACGCGGCCGCCGCCGGACAGGCCCTCCAGAAGCTCAAGAACGACCTCGACCAGCTCGGCAAGAACTCCAAGAACACCGACGTCTCGAAGGCCATCACCGACCTCACCACCCAGGTCGACAAGGTCCAGCAGGCCGTCAACGCCAAGCAGGTCCCCGACCTCAAGCCGCTCGGCGACGCCGCCGGCAACCTCACCCAGGTCTGCACCGGCTGACGCCGCGCCCGGCCCGGGCACCCGCCCCGACTTGGCTAGGGTGGAGCCCATGAGCACCCGCCGACTCGTCCTCGCCACCCGCAACCAGCACAAGGTCACCGAGCTGCGCGCCATCCTCGGCGCCGCCGGACTGGACGTCGAGCTGGTCGGCGCCGACGCGTACCCCGAGATCCCCGACGTCGCCGAGACCGGCGTCACCTTCGCCGAGAACGCCCTCCTCAAGGCGCACGCCCTCGCCAAGGCCACCGGACTGCCCGCCGTCGCCGACGACTCCGGCCTCTGTGTCGACGTCCTGGGCGGCGCCCCCGGCATCTTCTCCGCCCGCTGGGCCGGCAAGCACGGCGACGACCGCGCCAACCTCGACCTGCTGCTCGCCCAGCTCTCCGACATCGCCCCCGAGCACCGCGGCGCGCACTTCGCCTGCGCCGCCGCCCTGGCCCTGCCCGACGGCACCGAGCGCGTGGTCGAGGGCACCCTGCCCGGCACGCTGCGCACGGCCCCGGCGGGCGACGGCGGCTTCGGCTACGACCCGCTCCTCCAGCCCCACGGCGAGACCCGCACCTGCGCCGAGCTGACCGCCGGCGAGAAGAACGCGATCAGCCACCGCGGCCAGGCCTTCCGGGCGCTGGCGCCGGTGGTGCGGGAGCTGCTGGGCTGACGGAGCGTCCGCCGGCACGTCGAAGGCCCGCTCGGAGCGATCCGAGCGGGCCTTCGTTTCTGAGGCAAGTGCGGCCGGAGGGATTCGAACCCTCACGGGCACAAGGCCCACTGGCACCTAAAGCCAGGGCGTCTGCCGATTCCGCCACGGCCGCATGCGCTCAGTCTAGGGGGTCTGCCGCTCCGTGGACACTGTCATTTGCCGCTGCGGCGGTACCTGATCGGCCTTCATGGATGACGCCCGCCTGTTCTGTCCCGGCCGTAGTACGTGTCCGTGGTGGCCTGGCAGTCCCGAAGTGCCGGAGCCGGCGCCCGATGTGGGCCTGCGTTCCCCCCGCACTGACGCCGGCCCAGGTGGCGCGCGACGCCGGCGATGCCGCGGGAGGCCTCCTTCAGCACTTCCTTCGCGCAGG
This sequence comes from Kitasatospora herbaricolor, assembly GCF_030813695.1. Lineage (NCBI taxonomy): Bacteria > Bacillati > Actinomycetota > Actinomycetes > Kitasatosporales > Streptomycetaceae > Kitasatospora > Kitasatospora herbaricolor. The sequence continues at coordinate 3,453,403 of NZ_JAUSVA010000002.1, read as the reverse complement.
TCGTGCCGGTCGGAGTGAAGTGGGAGGTGTCGATCGCCCACTCGGCGAGCCTGCCCACAGGTACCTGCGGCTGTAGCGGTCAGGCTCGCGTCCCGGCGCGAGCAGGACCTCGTCCGGCGGGGCCGCAGTCGCCACGGCTGCCCGCACGGCGCCCTGGTCGTACGTGACGGTCATGCGTGTCCCCCCGGGTCGAATGGCGCGCCCGTCCCCATTCGTGCAGATGACTGTTGGGGCGTCTGGGTCACGGGTATGCAGGAGAGTTGGGCCGGCGCAGGGCGCTGAGGTGGCAAGTTGGTAACTTCTTTGCCAATTGGTACGGACCTATTGACCGGAGTGGTCCAGACCACATAGCTTCAGCGCCAATCTTGTATCCCCCACGTGCGTGCTCCCCACAGGTACGCGCCGGCACTCTCTCCTGGAGGACCGAGTGTTGATCCGAAGCACGGCCGAGGAGCGTCCCACCGCTGCTCGCCGCGAGAAGAGCCCCGGCGTCCGGGCGGGCCTCGCCACGCTCGCCGCCGCCGGGCTGGCCGGCCTGCTGGTCGCCACCCTGGGCGCGGCGCCGTCGCAGGCGTCGGCCACCGTCGACAACGCCAGCTGTCGCCCCGACGGCATGTACACCACGCCCGGCGTGGACGTGCCCTACTGCTCCGTCTACGACGAGGCCGGCCGCGAGAAGATGGGCGCCGACCACCAGCGCCGCATCATCGGCTACTTCACGGGCTGGCGCACCGGTAAGGACGGGACCCCCGCCTACCTGGTGAACAACATCCCGTGGGACAAGGTCACCCACCTGAACTACGCGTTCGGGCACATCGGCAGCGACAACAAGCTGTCGGTCGGCACGGACGGCCCGAACAACGAGGCCACCGGGATGACCTTCCCCGGCGTGGCCGGCGCGGAGATGGACCCGACGCTCCCGTACAAGGGCCACTTCAACCTGCTGACCAAGTACAAGAAGCAGTACCCGAACGTCAAGACGATGATCTCGGTGGGGGGTTGGACCGAGACCGGCGGCTACTTCGGTGACGACGGCAACCGGGTCAACTCCGGCGGCTTCTACTCGGTGACCACCAACGCCGACGGCACCGTCAACCAGGCGGGCATCGACACCTTCTCGGCCTCGGCGGTCGACTTCATCAAGAAGTACGGCTTCAACGGCGTCGACATCGACTACGAGTACGCGACCTCGATGAAGGACGCGGGCAACCCGCAGGACTGGACGCTCGCCAACGCCCGTCGCGGTGCGCTGGCCAAGGGCTACGCGGCCCTGATGAAGACCCTGCGCGAGAAGCTCGACCGGGCCGGCGCCGCCGACGGCAAGCACTACCTGCTCTCGGTCGCGGCCCCGTCCTCGGGCTACCTGCTGCGCGGCATGGAGACCTACCAGCCGGCGCAGTACCTCGACTACGTGAACATCATGTCGTACGACCTGCACGGCGCCTGGAACAAGTACGTCGGCCCGAACGCCTCGCTGTTCGACGACGGCAAGGACGGCGAGCTGGCGGCCGCCAACGTCTACGGCACCGCGCAGTACGGCGGCATCGGCTACCTGAACGCCGACTGGGCGTTCCACTACTTCCGCGGCGCCATGCCGGCCGGCCGGATCAACGTCGGCCTGCCGTACTACACCCGCGGCTTCAAGAACGTGACCGGTGGCACCAACGGCCTCTGGGGCACGGCGAGCGCCACCACCTGCCCGGCCGGCGCCGGTCTCACCGCGTGCGGTGACGGTGCCGTCGGCATCGACAACATCTGGAACGACAAGGACACCGCGGGCAAGGAGTCCCCGGCCGGGTCGAACCCGATGTGGCACGCCAAGAACCTGGAGAAGGGCGTCGTCCCCGACTACCTCGCCAAGTACGGCGTGACCGACACCGCGCTGCAGGGCACCTACACCCGCAACTACAGCTCCTCGCTGGTGGCGCCGTGGCTGTGGAACGACACCAAGAAGGTCTTCCTCTCGACCGAGGACGAGCAGTCGGTGGGCGCCAAGGCCGACTACATCGTCAACCAGGGTGCCGGCGGCACGATGATCTGGGAGCTCGCGGGCGACTACAAGTGGGACGCGGCCGCCAACGGCGGCAAGGGCCAGTACGTGCAGGGCTCGACGCTGACCTCGCTGATGTACGACAAGTTCAAGGCCGCCTCGCCGTACGGCGCGACCCGCTCCACGATCGCGCTGCCGCAGCAGACCCTGCCGATCGACGTGACGTACACCAACTTCGCGCTGGGTGACTCGAACTACCCGATCAACCCGAAGATCCACATCGTCAACAACTCGACGCTGACCCTGCCGGGCGGCACCGAGTTCCAGTTCGACTACAGCAACTCGGCCCCGGGCAACGCCAAGGACCAGTCCGGCTTCGGCCTGACCGTCATCAAGCAGGACAACCCGGGCCCGGGCAACGTGGGCGGCCTCAAGGGCACCTACAACCGCGTCTCGGTGAAGCTGCCCGGCTGGCAGTCGCTGGCGCCCGGCGCCTCCGTCGACCTGGACTTCACCTACTACCTGCCGGTCTCGACCCCGGCCAACTGGACGGTGAACGTCGCGGGCACGCTCTACGGCCTGACCGGCGACCTGACCCGCGGCGCGACCGGCGGCACCTCCTCGCCGAGCCCGACCGCCACGGCCACCGCCTCGCCGACCGTGACGGCCTCGCCCACCGCGACCGCCTCGCCGACCGCCACGGCCACCGCGACGGCCTCGCCGACCGCGACCGCCACGGCGACCGTCTCGCCCACCGCGACGGCCACCGCCGGTGCCTGCACCGGTGCCCCGAGCTGGGACGCCGGGGCCACCTACGCGACCACCACCAAGGTGTCGTGGAAGGGCCACTACTACAGCAACAAGTGGTGGACCAAGGGCGAGGACCCCACGACCACCGGTGCGTGGGGCGTCTGGAGCGACCTCGGAGCCTGCTGATCGGATGACAGCGGCTCACCGAGGTGAGTGACGGCGGTGGCGGTGCACCCGGTCGGGGGGTGTGCCGCCACCGCTTCGTCGTTCCCGGGCGGTCCGGCCGCCGGGATCAGTGCTCGACGGCCGCCGGGATCAGTGCTCGATGTCGGAGCGCATCGCGATGAACAGCGCGGCGGCCTCCTTGACGGTGCTCTTCGGGAACAGCGCGACGCCCGCGGTGGAGGCGTCCGCCCAGCCGCAGAGCACGTCGGTGGTGGCGGCCTCGGGCAGGCCCAGGCACTCGACCGAGCCGCCCAGCGGCCCGGGCCCGTACGGCGCGGCGGTACCCGGGCTGCCGGTGGAGCCGCCGTCCAGCGCGTAGTCGATCAGGCCGCGCCACAGGTGCTCGCGGCGCTTGTTCGGGTCCTCGGGGACGTTGTCGACCGCGACCAGGAGGATCCTGCGGTCGGTGCCCTTGGCGGCCGGCGCGTACTCCGAGACGACGAGGTTCATGCCGTCCCGCATCTCCCCGGGGTCGATCGCCACGTCGGACACGGCACCCTGCCCGGTGTACACGGCCAGCCCGCCGGCCGTCCGCGCCGTCGCGACCTTCCGCTTCCCGGCCGGGGCCGCGGTGGCGGTGGGGGCCGGCGCGGGGGTCTTCCCCGTCGCGGGCGGGGTGGTGGCGGGGGCGGCGGCCGGGCTGCTCGGGGCGGCCCCGGTCGCGGCGGGGCCGTCGGCGACCCCGGGGGTCTCCTCCGGTCCGCAGGCGGTGAGCGCGAGGGCGAGGGCCGCACCGGCGGCGGCCAGGCTCAGGCGGGCGGGAAGGCGGCGGGCGGTGACGGGTCTGTGGCTCGGCACGGTCACTCCAGGGGCGCGGCGGGAACCGGGCTGCTGGACCCGGTGCACAGAACCCTAGGGGTGCCGGGCCGCCGGGCGCCGGTGCTTGGCCTCTTCAGGACACCATCGGGACAGAGTGGTGACAGGCCGGCCCCGGCACGACGCCTCCGGCACTGTGCGCGCCGGCACGGCGGGCCCGCGCGGGCCCGCCGTGCCGGCGCGGTGGGGCGGTCGGGATCAGGCCGCGGCGATCTTCAGGTCGCGGAGCAGCTTGGCGACGTGGCCGGTGGCCTTCACGTTGTACAGGGCGTGCTCGACCTTGCCCTGCTCGTCCACGATCACGGTGGAGCGGATGACGCCGACGACGGTCTTGCCGTAGAGCTTCTTCTCGCCGAAGGCGCCGTAGGCCTCCAGGACGGACTTGTCCTCGTCGGCGAGCAGGGTGACCTTGAGGTCCTCGGTCTCGCGGAACTTGCCGAGCTTCTCGGGCTTGTCCGGGGAGATGCCGATGACCTCGTACCCGGCGCCGGAGAAGGCCTCCAGGTTGTCGGTGAAGTCGCAGGCCTGGGTGGTGCAGCCGGGGGTGAGGGCGGCGGGGTAGAAGTACACGATCACCTTGCGACCGAGGTGGTCGGCGAGGGACACCTGCTTGCCGTCGGCGTCGGGCAGGGTGAAGGCAGGCGCGGTGTCTCCGGCCTGGAGGCGCTCGCTCACGGTGGAACTCTCCTCGTGTGGACTGGTGGTCGTACCACGGCAAACTTACCTCTGTTGGTGGGTGGGGCCGCGCGTGGCGGCGGGTCAGCTGACAAACTGGGGCGGTCGCACAGGACAACATCGGTGAATGGGGTGGCCCTAGTGGGCGAGGCGAGCACGAAGGACAAGACGGACACGCGGACGGCCGCCCAGATCGAGGCGGACATCGCGCGTACCCGCACCAAGCTGGCGTCGACCCTGGACGAGCTCGCGGTGCGGGTGCACCCGTCGACGGTCGCGGCGCAGGTGAAGGCCAAGGCGGTGGCGTCGGTCGAGCAGAAGGCCGGTCGGGCGTACGTGGCGGCGAGCGGGGCGGTCGAGAAGGCGAAGGCGCAGTTCACGGACGAGAAGGGCCGCCCGCGCAAGGAGCGGATCGTGCCGGCCGCCCTGGTGGGCGTCGGCGTGGTGCTGCTGCTGGCCTCGGCCCGCAAGCGCCGGCGGGGCTGAGCCGCGGCGCCCGCCGGGCCGGCCCTCGCGGGTGCGGCCCCGCGCTGCCGGGCGGCGGGGGAGGGGGCCGGGTGCGCCGGATGTGCGTACCCGGCCTTCCGCATGCCGGGCCAGGGTCACGCGGGTGCCCGGGGGCGGGTACGGTCGGGGCGTGAGTACCAACGACGCGCGGACCCCGCAGGACGAAGCACCTCGCCACGACCGGCTGGGCGAGAAGCTGCCGATCAAGATGCTGCACGACCGGGTGCTGGTGAAGACCGAGGGGGCCGAGGGCGAGCGCCGTTCGACCGGCGGCATCCTGATCCCGGCGACGGCCGAGCTGAGCAAGCGGTGCACCTGGGCGGAGGCGGTGGCGGTCGGCCAGAGCGTCCGGTCGGTGGAGCCGGGTGACCGGGTGCTGTACGACCCGGAGGACAAGCTGGAGGTCGAGGTGCGCGGCGCGACGTACGTGCTGCTGCGCGAGCGGGACCTGCACGCGGTGGCGGCGACCCGCTTCGGCGACACGGAGGGTTCGACCGGCCTGTACCTGTGACCGGCCGGCACACCTGATCGGCCGGTGCCTCCGCCCGGCCGGTACCGCTGACCGGCTCACCCCGCATCCGGCCGTGCCGGATCGCTGCGGCCCGCGGTCACCCGGGCGCCGGAGGTCCGCGCCGGGCCGGCGGTCCCGCCGATCGCCGTGATCGGGCCGGACGGCTGCATTACTGTCCCCGGGTATGACCGGAACGAGTGGCAGTCGCCCGAGGATCAGTGACGAACAGCGCCGGGCCCGGCTGGGGGAGCGGCACCTGCTGGTGCCCGCCCGGCGGGCGGAGTCGGTGGAGCAGGTGGCGGACGCGGTCGTCGGGCTGCACGCGACGGACGCCGCCACGGTGTACCTGTCGGCCTGCGCGCGCCTGGCCGAGCCTTCGGCGGCCGAGGTGGAGCGTGCGCTGTACGACGACGTGACCCTGGTGAAGCTCCTGTCGATGCGTCGCACCATCTTCGCGGTGACCGAGGAGTTCGCGCCGTTCGTCAGCTCCTCGACGGCGCGGGCGATCGCGGCCAAGGAGCGGGCGACGCTGCTGAAGCACCTGCGGGACTTCGCCGAGGGCTGGGACGAGGCGCGGCTCGCGGGGACGGAGCGGGCGGTGCTGGCGGCGCTGGCGGCGCGCGGCGAGGCGACCACGGCGGAGCTGTCGGCGGACGTGCCGGCCCTGCGCGAGACCATGCTCATGTCGGAGGGCAAGCCGTACGAGGCCCGGCAGAGCGTGGGCAGCCGGCTGCTGCGCCTGCTGGCCTCGGACGGGCACGTCCGGCGCTGCCGGCCGCGCGGCTCCTGGCTGAGCAGCAACTACCCGTACGCGCCGGTGCGGCAGTGGCCGGAGCTGCCGGTGCGCGAGTCGAAGGCCGAGGTGGCGCGCCGCTGGCTGGCCTCGTACGGGCCGGCCACGGTGGAGGACCTCAAGTGGTGGACGGGCTGGACGCTCGGGGACGCCCGGCGGGCGCTGGCGGACGTGGGCGCGCAGGAGGTGACGCTGGGGGAGGGCGCCGCCGGGGTGGTGCTGCCGGGTGACGTGGGCGTGGTGCGGGCGTCCGGGCCGTGGGCGGCGCTGCTGCCGGCGCTGGATCCGACGGTGATGGGGTGGCGGGGCCGGGACTGGTACCTGCGGGCGCAGGACGTGCCGGCGCTGTTCGACCGGGCGGGCAACGCGGGGCCGACGGTCTGGTGGGACGGCCGGGTGGTGGGCGGTTGGGCACAGCGCGCGGACGGTGAGCTGGTGTGGCGGCTGTTGTCGGACGTGGGGTCGGAGGCGGAGGCCGCGGTGGCGGCGGTGGCGGTCCGGTTGGCGGGGTGGCTGGGTGGGGTGCGGGTGACGCCGAGGATCCGGACGCCGTTGGAGCGTGAGCTGGTCCGGTAGGCGGGTGCCGGTCCAGGGGCGGGGTGGCGGTCCTGGACCGGGCCGGCGGTCGGGCGCCCGGCGGGGAAGCGGGCTCAGGGCTCAGGGCTCAGGGCTTGGGCGGGGGCGGGGAAGGCGGGAGGGCGCCGGCGGGGGAGGGGCCGGCGGCGCCGGTGGGGGTCGGTGCGGGAGGCGGGGTGGCGCGGGTGGGGGCGCTGCGGCTGGGTGTGACGGTGGGGCTCGGCGGCGGGGTGGGGCCCGGCCCGGCCGGCGGGGTGGGGTTGCCGGTGGGCGCGGGGGCGGTGCTGACGCTGGGGGCCGGGGTGGGGGTGCCGGCCGGTCGGGTGCCCGGGGAGGTGCCGCCGCCGTTGCCGGGGGTGGCGGCCGGGCCGGGCTGGGTGTTGCCCTGGGCGGGGTGCAGGTCGAAGTGCTGGATCCGGCTGCCTTCGAGGGCGTCGGCCATGTAGGAGGTCCAGATCTCGGTGGGGAAGGTGCCGCCGTTGATCCGGGTCAGGCCGGCGGTGCCGGCCAGCGACTCCTTGGCGTGGGTCTTCGGGTTCTCCCTGAACAGGCTGACCGTGGTGGCGAGTTCGGGGGTGTAGCCGGCGAACCAGGCGGCCAGGTTGGAGTCGGTGGTGCCGGTCTTGCCGGCGGCGGGCCGGCCGAGGGCGAGGGCGGCGGCGCCGGTGCCGCGGCCGCTGATCACGTCGCGCAGTACCCCGGTGACGGCGTCGGCGGTGCCCCGGTCGAGGGCGGTGGTCGGTTCGTGCTCGGGCAGCCGGGGGATGTCGGAGTAGCCGGTGTGTTCCAGTTTGAGGACGGACCAGGGGCTGAGCGCCTGGCCGTGGTTGGCGAGGGCGGCGTACACGCCGGCCAGGTCGATGGCGCTGGGGGTGACGGTGCCCAGGGTCATCGAGGTGTTGGCGGGGTCCATGCCGGGGACGTCGGCGGGGATGCCCAGCCGCAGGGCGGTCTCCCGGACTTCGGGCAGGCCGGCGTCCACGCCCTCCTGGGCGTACACCGAGTTGACCGACTTCACCATGGCGAGCCGCAGGGACACCGGGCCGTAGTCGATGTCGTCCTCGTTGGGCGGGTCGTAGGGGGTGGGGCCGCCGATCACGTCGCGGCCGCTGGTGCCGTCGTAGACGGTCTCGGTGGTGATGCGGCGGCCGTCCTGGGTGGTGGCCTCGCTCTCGATCGCGGCGGCGAGTTCGAGCGGTTTGAAGGTGGAGCCGATCTGGTTGTCCTGGCGCAGGGCGTCGTTGAAGGGCTGCTTGGCGTAGTCGGGGCCGCCGTAGGCGGCGACGATCCGGCCGGTCGCCGCCTCGACGGAGGCGCCGGCGACGCGGACGTCGGTGTCCGTGCCGGGCCGGGCCCGGGGGTCGAGCTCGTCGGTGAGTTCCTGCTGGACGGCGGCGGCGAAGGCGTCCTGCTTGGCCTTGTCGAAGCTGGTGGTGATCCGCCAGCCGCCGGCCTTGAGGGTGGCGGCGTCGACGGTGCCGGTGCTGGCGAGGTAGGTGTCGGCGATGTCGACGAGGTAGCCGCTCTGGCCGGCGAGGCCGACGACGGGCCTGGGGTCGATCGGCTCGGGGAAGCTGGTCGCGGCCCGGGCGGCGGGGTCGAGGAAGCCGAGCGAGACCATGCCGTCCAGGACGTAGTTCCAGCGGGCGACCGCGCGGGTGCGGTTGGCGGGGGTGGCGTTCTTGACGTCGTACGCGCTGGGGGCCTGGAGCAGCGCGGCGAGGTAGGCGCTCTGCGCGGTGGTGAGCCGGGAGACGTCGGTGCCGAAGTAGGCGTTGGCGGCGCTCTGGATGCCGTAGGCGTTGCGGCCGAAGTAGCTGGTGTTGAGGTAGCCGGCGAGGATCTGGTCCTTGCTCTGCTGCTGGTCGACCTTGAGCGAGATGAAGAGTTCCTTGACCTTGCGGGAGAGGGTCTGGTCCTGGGTCAGGTAGTAGTTCTTCACGTACTGCTGGGTGATGGTGGAGCCGCCCTGGGTGCCCTGGCCGGTGACGGTGTTCCAGCCGGCCCGGACCATGCCTTTGAGGTCGACGCCCTTGTTGCGGTAGAAGGTGCGGTCCTCGGCGGAGACGGCGGCGTGCTGGGTGTCGGCGGGGATCTGGTCGAGGGTGACGTCGCTGCGGTTGACGGCGCCGGTGCGGGCGAGTTCGGTGCCGTCGGCGTAGTAGTAGATGTTGTTCTGGGCGACGGCGTGGGCGTTGGCGTCGGGCACGGGGACGATCAGGTAGAGCGTGACGAAGGCCGCGATGCCGAGCAGGAGCAGGCCGGCGAGGCCGGTGAGGAGCATCCGCCAGGTGGGGATGGCGCGGCGCCAGCCGGGCAGGGCGCGGCGGGCCCGGCGGCGGTCGGTGCGGCGGGCCCGGCGGCGGTCGCGGCGGGTGCCGTGGGCGGGGCCGGCGGCGGGTGGCCCGGTGAGCGCGGGGGGTGTGCCGGTGTCGGGCTGCGGGTCGGGCCGGTGGTCGGCGGGCTCCAGGCTCATGGGGTGATTATGTCGATTTGAGCGGTGATCAGGTGGTTCTTCCGGGGGTTGTGGCGGGGCGGTTCGGCGGCGGCCGGTGCGGGATCCGGCGTGCGGAACCCGGCGGTAGGGGTGGTCCGGTGGGCGCGGGGGCGGCGAACGGGGGCGCGGGGGACGGTCGGTGGGGTTCGGGGGCGGGGAATTCAGCTGCGCCGGATGATCGGTGGCGGTACGGTGAAAGGTGAGAACCGCATAGCGCAGCCAGTGGGTGCGAGCTCCGCCCGCCGCCCGGGACACCCCGGGGTCAGGCCGGTCGGAGCCGGTCCGTCGTGCGTCCGCGCGTGTCGGCGCGCGTTCCGCGACGGTCCGAGGGCGGGCGGCCGCCCCTGGTCCGTGCCCTTGACCCGCTCCCAATAAGTCGACAAGGAGACAATATGCCGGTATCAGTGAAGCCCGGCGGACCGCCCCGCGGCCGCCCTCCGGGGACGGCCCACGCCGGCGCCGCCCGGGTCTACCTCGCGGTCGCCGCGGGCAGCTTCCGCCGCTACTCCACCTACCGGGCCGCGACCTTGGCCGGGGCCTTCACCAACACCGTCTTCGGCTTCATCCTGGCCTACAGCTTCCTCGCGCTCTGGCGGGCCCGGCCGGGCCTCGGCGGCTACGACACCGCCCAGGCCGTCACCTACATCTGGGTCAGCCAGGCGCTGCTGGTCACCGTCGCGGTCTGGGGCGGCGGTTTCCAGGACGACGTCCAGGAGCGCTTCCGCACCGGTGACATCGCCGTCGACCTCTACCGTCCGGTGGACTTCCAGGGCTGGTGGCTGGCCGGCGACCTGGGGCGGGCCGGCTTCCACCTGGTGGCGCGTGGCGCCGCCCCGATGATCGCCGGGGCGCTCGTCTTCGACCTGCGGGTGCCGCACGACCCGCTGGTCTGGGCCGAGTTCCTGCTGTCGGTGCTGCTCGCGGTGCTGGTCAGCTTCGGGCTGCGCTACCTGGTCGTGCTCACCGGCTTCTGGCTGCACGACTCGGACGGCGTGCGGTCGGTGATGCTGGTGGTGTCGATGTTCTTCTCCGGGATGCTGCTGCCGATCGGCCTCTTCCCCGGCCTGCTCGGCGAGATCGCGCCGCTGCTGCCGTGGGCCTCGCTGGTGCAGGTGCCCACCGACGTCTTCCTGGAACGTGAGTCCGGCGCCGGCCTGCTCGGCGCGCTCGGCTTCCAGGCCGCCTGGGCCGTGGTGCTGCTCGCGCTCGGCCGGGTCGTCCAACTGCTGGCGACCCGAAGGGTGGTGGTCCAGGGTGGCTGACACCGTGACCGGAGCCGGGGCCGACAGCCTGCTGGAGCGCGCCCGCTGGTCGGTGCGGGCCTGGTGGCTGATGGCCGGGATGTGGACCAGGGCGGTGATGTCCTACCGGGCCTCGTTCGTGCTGATGCTCGCCGCCAACATCATGATCACCTCGCTCGACTTCCTGGTGGTGGTGCTGATGTTCCAGCACACCGACCAGCTCGGCGGCTGGACCCTGCCCGAACTGGGCTTCCTCTACGGGACGTCCGGCATCGCCCTCGGCATGGCCAACCTCTTCGTCGGCAGCACCGACGCGCTCGGCGCGCGGATCCGCGCCGGCACCCTCGACACCATGCTGATCCGGCCCGCCCCCGCGCTCGCCCAGCTCTGCGCCGAGCGGTTCTCGCTGCGCCGGCTCGGCCGCCCGGTGCAGGCCGCCGCCGTGCTGGCCTGGTCACTGACCGCGCTGGACGTGGCGTGGACCTGGGACCGCGTGCTGCTGGTGCCCGTCCTGCTGCTCTGCGGGACGGTCATCTTCTCGGCGCTCTTCATCGGCTTCGCCACCCTGCAGTTCTGGTGGGGCGAGGCCAAGGAGATCCAGAACTCCTTCACCTACGGCGGCGCCACGCTGCTGCACTACCCGCCGACGATCTTCGCCAAGGAGCTGGTGGCCGGGGTCGTGTTCGGGATCCCGCTGGCCTTCGTCAACTGGCTGCCCGCCCTGCGGATCCTCGACCGCCCCGACCCGCTCGGACTACCCGCCGCCTTCCAGTACGCCTCGCCGGTGGCCGCCGCGCTCTGCGCCTACGTGGCGGGGCTGCTCTGGCGGGCCGGGCTGCGGGCCTACCGGGGCACCGGCAGCTGACCGCCCCCGGCACACGCCCCACCACCGCCCTTCAGCACCCGGCACCGCTCTCCAGCACCCCCCGAAGCCGGCTCCAGCACCGCCGGCCCAGCGAAAGGACCCAGGCATGGCACTGATCGAACTCGACGACGTCCGCCGCAGCTTCACCGTCCGCACGCGTACCGGCCGACTGCGGCGCGAGAAACGCGAGGTCCACGCCGTGGACGGGCTGACCTTCGACATCGAGGCCGGCGCCTGTGTCGGCTACATCGGCCCCAACGGCGCCGGGAAGTCCACCACCATCAAGATGCTCACCGGCATCCTCGTCCCCTCCTCCGGACAACTGCGGGTGGCCGGTGTCGACCCGGCCCGGGAGCGCACCGCGCTCGCCCGCCGGATCGGCGTGGTCTTCGGCCAGCGCACCACCCTCTGGTGGGACCTCCCGCTGCGCGACTCCTACGAGCTGGCCCGCCGGATCTACCGCATCCCCGACGCCCGCTACCGGGCCAACCTGGCCCGCTGCGTCGAACTCCTCGAACTCGGCGGCCTGCTGGACACCCCGGTGCGCCAGCTCTCGCTGGGCCAGCGGATGCGCGGCGACCTCGCCGCCGCGCTGCTGCACGACCCGCAGGTGCTCTACCTGGACGAGCCGACCATCGGCCTGGACGTGGTCAGCAAGGGACGGGTCCGGGAGTTCCTGCGCCAGGTCAACCGCGAGCAGGGCACCACCGTGCTCCTCACCACCCACGACCTGGTGGACATCGAGCAGCTCTGCGACCGGGTCATGGTGATCGACCACGGCCGGCTGGTGCACGACGGCGACCTGGCCGGGCTGCACGCGGTGGGGATGAGCGAACGCACCCTGGTGGTCGACCTCGCCGAGGCCCGCCCGCCGATCGACGTGCCCGGCGCCCGGGTGGTCAAGGTGGACGGGCCGCGCCAGTGGCTGGCCTTCCCCGCGCAGCAGAGCGCCGCGCCGGTGGTGGCCGCGGTCGCGGAGCGCTACCCCCTGGTCGACCTTTCGGTCCGCGAGCCGGCCATCGAGGACGTGATCGCCAAGATGTACGCCCGGGTGGCGATCGGCTGAGCCGGCCCCACCCCGGCCCGCGGGCGGCCCCGGCAGGTCCGGGGCCGCCTGACGGCCGTTCATCCGGGTCCGGCGCGACGGGGCCCGCGGGGCGCACGGCGCGCGGGGGAGGGGTGGGGAGGATCACGCGCGCCGGGTACGGGGCAGACTGGCGGGGTGAGCGACGAAGCGTCCGACGGAGCGGGCCCCGGTGTGAGGTTCACCGCGGCCGACGAGGAGAAGAGCCGCGGCGTGCGGCGGATGAAGGCCATCGCGACCGGCCTGCTGGCCTTCGCGAGCCTGGTCTTCGCCCTGGCGACCTGGGCGAAGGCCTCCGGTGCCGGCGCCTGGGCCGGCTATCTGGCGGCGGCCGCCGAGGCCGGCATGGTGGGCGCGCTCGCCGACTGGTTCGCGGTGACCGCGCTGTTCCGCCGCCCGTTCGGCCTGCCCATCCCGCACACCGCGATCATCCCGACCAAGAAGGACGCCTTCGGCAAGTCCCTGGGCGACTTCGTGGGCGACAACTTCCTCTCCGGCCAGGTGGTCCGCCGCCGGCTGGCCGCGCTGGGCATCGCCCGGCGCCTCGGCGAGTGGCTGGCCGCCCCGGGCAGCGCCGAGCGGGTCACCAAGGAGGCCTCGGCGGCGCTGCGCGGACTGCTCGCGGTGCTGCGGGACGAGGACGTCCAGGCGGTGGTCAGCGAGGCCGTCACCCGGCGGGCGTCGGCGACCTCGGTGGCCGAGCCGATGGGCCGGATGCTCGGCAAGGTGGTCGCCGACGGCGGCCACCACGGGGTGGTGGACCTGGTGGCCGTCCGGGTGCACGACTGGCTGACCGAGAACCACGAGGAGGTCGTCCAGCGGGTCACCCAGAAGACCCCCGGCTGGACGCCCCGGTTCATCGACCACCAGGTCGGCGAGCGGGTCTACAAGGAGCTGATGCGGTTCGTCACCGACATCCGGGACGACCCGCTGCACCCGGCCCGGGGGGCCGTCGACAACTTCCTCGCCGACTTCGCCGCCGAGCTCCAGCAGGACCCGGAGACCATCGCCCGGGTGGAGCGCGCCAAGGCCGACCTGCTCGCCCGCGCCGAGGTGCAGGACCTGATCGCCTCCACCTGGGCCGCCGTCCGCTCGCTGGTGATGACCGCCGCCGAGGACGAGGACAGCGAACTGCGGCTGCGCATCACCCGGGGCGTCCGCGACTTCGGCGCCCGGCTGGCCACCGACACCCGGTTGCAGGGCAAGGCCGACACCTGGCTGCAGGACGCCGCGCAGTACGTGGTGGACACCTACCGGGACGAGATCACCTCGCTGATCTCCGAGACGGTCGCCGGCTGGAACGCCGAGGACGCCTCCCGCAAGATCGAGGCCAACGTCGGCCGGGACCTCCAGTTCATCCGGATCAACGGCACGGTGGTCGGCGCCCTGGCCGGCCTGCTGATCCACACGGTCGCGGTGGCCCTCGGCGGCTGAGCCCGGCGCACCCGCCGTGGCGCGTGCGTTCCCGGTGCCGCGGGAGGCTCGCGTAGCCTTGCGGGAACTGATGAGACGCGCGTAGAGAGAGAGTCACACCGTGGTCCAGCCGGACGGGAAGAGCGGCATCGAGGCGTTCATCGCGGGCATGCCCAAGGCGGAGCTGCACGTCCACCACGTCGGATCGGCCTCACCCCGGGTGGTCGCCGAACTGGCCGCCCGCCACCGCGGCTCGAAGGTGCCGACCGACCCGGCCGCGCTCGCCGAGTACTTCACCTTCACCGACTTCGCCCACTTCATCGAGGTCTACCTCAGCGTCGTCGACCTGATCCGCGACGCCGAGGACGTCCGGGCGCTGACCTACGGCGTCGCCGAGGACATGGCCCGCCAGCAGATCCGCTACGCCGAGCTGACCGTCACGCCGTACTCCTCGGTCCGCCGGGGCATCCCCGACGTCGCCTTCATGGAGGCGATCGAGGACGCCCGCAAGTCGGCCGAGAAGGACCTCGGCGTGGTGCTCCGCTGGTGCTTCGACATCCCGGGCGAGGCGGGCCTCGCCTCCGCCGAGGAGACCACCCGGCTCGCCGTCGACCTCGCCCCCGAGGGCCTGGTCAGCTTCGGCCTGGGCGGCCCCGAGATCGGTGTGCCCCGCCCGCAGTTCAAGCCGTACTTCGACCGGGCCCGGGCGGCCGGCCTGCACAGCGTGCCGCACGCCGGTGAGAGCACCGGCCCGGAGACCGTCTGGGACGCCGTGCGGCTGCTCGGCGCGGAGCGGATCGGCCACGGCACCCAGTCGGTGAAGGACCCGGCGCTGGTCGACTGGCTGGGCGAGCACCGGATCCCGCTGGAGGTCTGCCCCACCTCCAACCTCGCCACCCGGGTGGTGGAGCGGATGGAGGAGCACCCGATCCGGCAGATGGTCGACGCCGGGCTGCTGGTCACCGTGAACAGTGACGACCCGCCGATGTTCGGCACCGACCTGAACACCGAGTACGGCGTCGCGGCCCGACTGCTCGGCCTCGACGAGGCCGGTGTCGCCGGGCTGGCGAAGAACGCCGTCGAGGCGTCCTTCCTGGACACCGCCGGCAAGACCAGGCTGGCCGGCGAGATCGACGCCTACCTGGCGGGGTGGACCCGGGGCTGAGCCCCGGGCCCCGTCCGGCAGTCCCGTCGGGCACGTCCCGTCCGGCCCCGGTGGGCCTGCCCCGCACGGGGGCGGGCCCACCGCCGCGTCAGCCGGACTCCGCGGCCCCGGCCGGCTCGGCCGCCTTGCCGGCGCCGGCCGCCCTGACGTTGCCGGCGGAGGGCCTGGCGGCCCGGGGCGCCTTCCTGGCCCCCGGGACCTTCGCGGCGCCCGCCCCACCGGTCGCGCCCGCCCGGGCGGGCGCGCCGGGCTTCGCGCCCCGCGCCGCCTTCGTGTTCCGCACGGGCTTGGCGAGCTTCACGGGCTGCTCCGGCCCGGCCTCCGGTGCGGCCGGCAGCGCCGGTGCCGGGGTGCCGCGGTGCAGCCACGCGCGCTCGGCGGAGCTCCAGGCGGTGGTGGTGACCAGGTAGAGCCCGGCCGCCAGCGGCACGAGCGCGGCGAACAGCACCGTGCCGAAGGACAGGTACGGGAGCAGCGCCGCCCCGGGGGCCGGTGCGGCGCCCGCCGCGGTGGTGGCGCCGGGCAGGCCGGTGCGCCGGGCCCGGCGGAAGTTGGCGTAGCCGACGGCCGCCAGCGCCGCGTACAGGACGCCGAACACCGCCAGCTGCGCCGGGCCGTGCGCGCCGCTCACGTGCATGCCGAGCGGGACGCCGAGGACGGTGTGGTCGAGCAGGTCGTTGGGCGTGGTGAAGAGCCGGTACATCACCGAGAAGAACGGGATCTGCACGAGCATCGGCAGGCATCCGGCGAACGGTGACGCCTTCTCCTCCCGGTACAGCTCGGCGAGCGCCTCCTTGAGCTTCTCCGGCTTGCCCTTGTGCTTGCGGTTCAGCTCCGCCACCTGCGGGGCGAGCCTGGTGCGGGCCTTCTCGCCGCGGGCGGCGGCCCGGGCCAGCGGGTGCAGGGCGAGCCGGACGCAGACGGTGAACAGGATGATCGCGGCGGCGGTCGGCAGGACGTGCGCGAGCGCGGACACGGCGGTGTGGGCCAGGCCCACCGCCGGGTCGAGGATCGACAGGACGGACATGGTGAGGAGAGCCCTCCGGGGTCTCGGGATCGAGAGGTCGGCGGAGGACGGCCGCGAGCTGGTGCGGTGGGGTGGTTACGCGGCCGCCGGGGCCGCGCCCGGTGCCCTGGGGCGTCGGCGGCCGCGGGCGTCCGGGTCCCGTTGCGGGAGGAAGGCGGTGCGCAGCGCGTGGCGGCGCAGGGTCCCGTCGCGGACGGCGGCCGGGGCGCGGGCGCCGAGCAGCCGGCCGGTGGCGAGGGTGCCGGCGACGACGCCGGAGAGCAGCACCAGGGCGGCGGCGGCCGCGACGGCGGTCAGGCCGGACGAGCCGGTGAGCAGTTCGCCGGTGAGGACTCGCAGGAGTCCGAGCAGGGCGGCGAGCAAGGTCATCGTCGTCCTCCTCCTGGTGCGGGCCCGGCCGGTCGGCGGGGCGGTGCGGGCGCGGGGCCGCGCGTGCTGTCGTCGAGGACGATGGTACGGGTGCGGGGCCGGTTCCCACGAGCGGTTGCGGGAGTGTAGCCATCGGTGCTACACGGGGCTACCGTGGAGGGATGAAGACGATTACCCAGCGCGAGTTCCGCAACAACTCCGCCGCGGTGATGGACGCGGTGGAGGCGGGCGAGACGTTCCACATCACCCGTAACGGCGTCGAGGTCGCCGAACTGCGGCCGGTCTCCGGCCGGCGGCGGCTGAGCGCGGAGGAGCTGGTGGCCCGGCACGGCCGGCTGCCCAGGGTCGACTACCAGCAGATGCGCAAGGAGGCCGAGGAGATCTTCGGCTCCGAGGACCTGCTCGGCGAGGACGACGACCCGTTCGAGCGTCCCCGTGGCTGAACGCCGCAAGGTGGTCCGGCGCCGTCCCGCCGGGGTGCTGGACACCTGCGTCTACATCGATCTGGCGCTGCTGGACCCGGCGGACCTGCCGGCCGTCCCGGAGCTGACCGCGATCACCTTCGCGGAGCTGCAGCAGGGTGTCGCGATGGCCCGTGACCCGCTCAGCCGCTCGGCCCGGCTGGAGGTGCTGGGGGCCGCGACGGCGGACTTCGACCCGCTGCCCTTCGACGCGGCCGCCGCCGCCCGGTACGGCACCCTGGTGGCGCTGACCATCGCGGCGGGGCGCCAGCCGCGCCCGCGCCGGATCGACCTGATGATCGCGGCCGTGGCCTCGGCGAACGGCCTGCCGCTGTACACCCGCAACATCGCTGACTTCCGGGGGCTGGGCGCGGCGGTCGAGGTCATCGCGGTCTGACCCGGCCCGGGCCGCGGGGACGGCCTAGCGGGGCAGCTTGACGACGGTGCCGGTGGCGGCGCTGGCGCGGGCCGCCTCCAGCACGGTCAGCGTGGTGACCGCGTCCCGGGGGTCGACCGGAGGCGGGGCGGTGCCGGCCAGGGCGGCGGCGATGCCCGCGTAGTAGGCGGGGTAGTCGCCGGGGAGGGTGCGGAGCGGCGCGGCGTTCTCGTTGGTGCCGAAGGCGCCGAAGTGGGCCTCGTCGTCGGCGCCCCAGGGGCGGGCCCCGTCGGGCCGGTGACCGGCCCTCAGCTCGTCCTCCTGCGGGTCCATGCCGAACTTGACGTACCCGGCGCGGTCGCCGAGCACCCGCAGGCGCGGGCCGACCAGCGGGGTGACGGCGCTGGTCCACAGGTGGGAGCGGACGCCGCCGTCGTGGGTGAGGGCGAGGAAGGAGTCGTCGTCGACCACGGCGCCGTCCCGGCGGGTGTCGATCTCGGCGTACACGCTCTCGACCGGCCCGAACAGGGCGACGGCCTGGTCGACCAGGTGGCTGCCGAGGTCGTAGAGGGTGCCGCCGGCCTCGGCCGGGTCGGCCAGTTCGCGCCAGCCGGCCTTGGGCTTGGGCCGGAACCGTTCGAACCGGGACTCGAAGCGGTGCACGCGTCCGAGGGCGCCGGTCTCCACCAGGTGGCGGGCGGTCAGGAAGTCGCCGTCCCAGCGGCGGTTCTGGAAGACCGACAGCAGGACGCCGCGGTTCTCGGCGAACTCGCAGAGGTCCAGCGCGGCGGCCGCGGTGGCGGCCAGCGGCTTGTCGACCACGGTGGCCAGCCCGGCCGTGAGCGCGGCCCTGGCCAGCGGGACGTGGGTGCGGTTGGGGGAGGCGACGACGACCAGGTCGAGGGCGTCCGGGTCGGCGAACAGGGCCTCGGGGGTGTCGAGGGCCCGGGCGTCGGGGTGTTCCGCGCGGAGCTTCTCGCGGCGTTCCGGGTTGGCGGTGACCACGGCCTCCAGCCGTAGCCCGGGGGTGGTGGCGATCAGCGGCGCGTGGAAGGCGGAGCCGGCCAGGCCGTAACCGACCAGGCCGACACGGAACGGGGGGCGGGGCGGGGTGGTCATGCGTCCCACTCAATCACCGCGCCCGCCGCCCGTCGCTCCGCCACCCCACGGCCGCGGCGGCGTTTTCAGCGCGCGTGGGCGCCGGGGGTGCGGCGGCCGCGGCGCAGCGCGAAGACGGTGCCGCCGGCGAGCAGGAAGGCGGATCCGATCGAGGCGAGGATGCCGAGCGAGCGGTCGGAGCCGGTCTGGGCGAGCTTCTCGGCGTCGGCGACGGTGCTGGGGTCGGCGGCGCCGGACGCGGCGCCGGCGGTGGCCGTGGAGCCGGCGGCGAGCACGGCGGCGGGGGCGGGCCCCGAGGCCGGGTCGGTGGTGCCGGCCGCGGCGGCGGGTACGGCGGTGCTGCCGCCGGGGACGGCGGGTGCGGGCGGGGTGCCCGGGGCGGAGGCACCGGCGGTCGGGGCGCCGGGGGTGCCCGGGGCGGTCGGGGTGGCCGGGTGGGAGTGGCCGCCGCCGGCACCGGCCGGCGGGACGGGGGTGCTGCCGGGGGCGCTGCCGCTGCCGTCGAAGACCACGTCGGAGCAGGAGTAGAAGGCCTCCGGGCTGTCCGAGCGCTGCCAGATCGCGTAGACCAGCTGGCGTCCGGTCCGCCCGGCGGGGATCTTGGCGGGCAGTACGTAGGAGCCGTCGACGAGCTGCGGGTCGGTGACCGTGACGAAGGGTTGGGCGTCGAGGTTCGACCAGGCCAGCGGCTTGGCGGGGTCGTAGCTGCTGTTGGTGAGGAACAGCTGGAAGGTGCCCTTGTGCGGGGCGGTGGCCCGGAACCTGAAGGTGAAGTCGCTGCCCGGGGTGAGGTTGGTGGCCGGCCAGTCGGCGCGGGCCAGGTCCATCCCCTTGTACATCTCGTTGCCGGCGCTGCAGAGCTTGCCGTCGGGGATCCGTCCCCGGTGCTGCCCGGCGGCGTCGCCGATCCGCAGGCTCATCCAGTCGTAGAGCGCCGCCGTGCCGCCGGCCGCGACGGCGGCCTTGCAGGCGGCCGACTTCGGGTTCTCGGCACCCTCCAGGTAGCAGCCCTCGACCCGGCTGAGCGGGTTCTGCATGGAGCCGTGCGCGACGGCCTCCGGGGCTGCGGCGGTGCCGGCCAGGGCGCAGCCGGCGAGGGTGAGGAGAACGGTGGTCAGGCGGCGCTTGAGCATGGGTGGGGGACTCCTTCTGAGGAGCTGGGTGAGGGTTCGGTGCCTCACGCTAGCCCCGTCGGACGGCCGTACCGAGGCGTCATCAGTGCGGTTAGGGGCGGCTTAAGGAGTCGTTGAGGGGGCCGTGCGGGCGGGCCCCGAAGTCCGGTGGGCGGGCAGTGCTGCCGTCGGGCAGGTGTGCGGATTAGGCTGTGCCCCGTTGGGGCAGCCAGCAGTACCCCCGGTCGCCCGGTGTTCCCTGCGGGAGTCCGGGCGGGTGGGGCGCGCACCGGAGACGTTGCGCAGCTCGTTTCGTACGACCATCGCAAGACTTCGGGAGACACGCACGTGGCAGACCGCAAGCCCATCGAGTCCTGGCTGACCGACATGGACGGTGTCCTCATCCACGAGGGCACGCCGATCCCCGGCGCGGAGGAGTTCCTCCGCCGGCTGCAGGAGTCCGGCAAGCCGTTCCTGGTCCTCACCAACAACTCCATCTACACGCCGCGTGACCTCAGCGCCCGCCTGGCCGGCATGGGCCTGAACGTGCCGGAGGAGCGGATCTGGACGTCCGCGCTCGCCACCGCGAAGTTCCTCAAGGGCCAGCGCCCGGGCGGCACCGCGTACGTCATCGGCGAGGCCGGCCTCACCACCGCGCTCTACCAGGCCGGTTACGTGCTGACCGACAACAACCCGGACTACGTGGTGCTGGGCGAGACCCGCACCTACAGCTTCGAGGCCCTCACCAAGGCGATCCGTCTGATCAACGCCGGTGCCCGGTTCATCTGCACCAACCCGGACGAGACCGGCCCCTCCACCGAGGGGGTGCTGCCGGCCACCGGCTCGGTCGCCGCGCTGATCACCAAGGCGACCGGCGTCGACCCGTACTTCGTCGGCAAGCCCAACCCGCTGATGATGCGCGAGGCCCTGAACAGCGCCGGTGCCCACTCGGAGACCGCCGTGATGATCGGCGACCGGATGGACACCGACATCGTCGCCGGCATGGAGGCCGGCATGGAGACCATCCTGGTGCTGACCGGCCTCACCGCCGCGGCCGACGTGGAGCGCTTCCCGTACCGGCCGACCCGGGTGGTCAAGTCCATCGCCGACCTGATCGAGATGATCTAGGGCCGCCCGGCAGGATCTGCCGGACAGGCCCTGGCGGCCGACGTCTGAACGGGCCCCGCTCCACGGCTGCCGGCCGCGGGGCGGGGCCCGCCGTTCCTTGAGGGGGGAAGGGATCATGAGTCTTCCGAAGGCGGGACCGCCGCGGGCCGAGGCGGCCGGAGCGCCGGAGCCGGCCGGCGGCGAGCCCGGGGGCGCCGCGGAGAAGCGGGTCACCTGGGCGGAGCTCTACTTCGACCTGGTGTTCGTCTTCGCGATCACCCAGGTCTCCGCGCTGCTGCACCACCACCACGACTGGGCGGGCGTCGCGCGGGCGCTGGTGGTCTTCGTCCCGGTGTACTGGTGCTGGGTCGGCACCACCGTGCAGGCCAACATCCGGGACGTGGACAACGTCCGCGACCGGCTCGGCATCTTCGCCGTCGGCCTGGCCGGGCTGTTCATGGCGTTGGCGCTGCCGGGCGCCTACGGCCGCCGGGGGCTGCTCCTCGGCGGGGCGTACTGGGCGGCGCGGCTGGTGCTGCTCGGGATGCTGGCCCGGATGCCCGGCGTGCTGCGCGGGCCGTACGGGATCGGCGCCCTGGTGAGCGGCCCGCTGCTGCTCGCGGGCGGCCTGCTGGACGGCGGCCCGCGGCTGCTGCTCTGGTCGCTGGCGGCGCTCTGCGACCTGTCCGCGCCGGTGCTTCTGCGCCGCCGGCCGGCCAAGGTGGCGTACCACCCGGCCCACATGCCGGAGCGGTTCGGCCTGTTCCTGCTGGTCGCGCTCGGCGAGTCGATCGTCGGCACCGGTGCGGCGGCCGCCGGGGTGGCCCTGGACGCGGCCGAACTGCTCGCGGTGGCGGCGGCGTTCACCATCTCCTGCGGCCTGTGGTGGCAGTACTTCGTCTACGCGGCGGACGCGATGCGGCACGCCGTCACGGTCGCCGAGTCCCGCCGGGACGTCATCCGGCGGGTCTTCCAGTACGGGCACCTGAGCCTGCTCGCCGGGGTGATCGCCGTCGCGGTCGGGTTCGGCGAGACGGTCGCCCACCCGGGACAGGCGCTCGGCGGCGGCGCCGCCGGACTGCTCTGCGGGGGCTGCGGCCTGTACCTGCTGACCTTCGGCTACACCCGCTGGATGATGTTCCGGAAGGTGTCCGGCACCCGGATCGCCGCCGCCGGCCTGGTGTTCGTCCTGGTGCCGGTGGTGATGCGGCTGCCCGCGCTCGCCGCGCTGCTGGCGCTGGCCGCCCTGCTGGTCGCGCTGAACGCGGTCGAGCACCTGCGGGTGCGGCGGGCGGCCGCGGTCGCGGCGGCGGAGCGCGCGGAGCCGGCCCGCGCGGTGCCCGAGCCGCGCTGAGGCGGGCGTTGTCGGTGCGGCTGTGTAGCGTTCGGGGTGGAAGAAGGACGTACCGGGCGGCGCCCGGTACGCCTAGGTCGGGGTGGCGCGGCCGTGTGCCGCCGCCTGGTGGGAGGTTGAAGTCGTGACGGACACTGTCGAGGCCGGCGTGGGTGCGGGGTTGGAACTGCCGGAGTCCTGGCGCGGGGTGCTGGCCGACGAGGCCGGCAAGCCGTACTTCGCCGAGCTGGCGGCCTTCGTGGCGGCCCAGCGGGCCGAGCACCAGGTCTTCCCCCCGGCCGGCCAGGAGTTCTCGGCGCTGGACGCGACGCCGTACGACAAGGTCCGGGTGCTCGTCCTCGGGCAGGACCCGTACCACGACGACAACCAGGCGCACGGCATGAGCTTCTCCGTCCTGCCGGGCGTGAAGACCCCGCCGTCGCTGCGCAACATCTTCAAGGAGCTGGACGCCGACCTCGGCGTCCCGGCCCCCGACAACGGCTACCTGATGAGCTGGGCCGAGCAGGGCGTGCTGCTGCTCAACGCGGTGCTCACGGTCCGCGCGCACGAGCCCAACTCGCACAAGGCCAAGGGCTGGGAGAAGTTCACCGACGCCGTGATCAAGGCGGTCAGCGACCGCGAGGAGCCGGTCGTCTTCGTGCTCTGGGGCAACTACGCGAAGAAGAAGCTGCCGCTGATCGACACCTCGCGGCACGTGGTGGTGCAGGGGGCGCACCCCTCGCCGCTGTCCGCGAAGCTGTTCTTCGGCAGCCGTCCGTTCTCGCAGATCAACCAGGCGCTGGAGGGCTTCGGCGTCGACCCGATCGACTGGCGGGTGCCGGACGTCAAGGCCGGCTGAGCACCGCCGCCGAGGGGGTGGCGGCGCAGTGCCCGTCACCCCGCGGCAGCTCCCCGGGGCCCGCGGCCTCGTCCCGCCGCCGTGGGAGACTTGATCGACCACGGGGACGGGGGAGGGGCCGTTTTGCTGCACGCCGGATGGCGGGGCCTGCTGCGCGCACCCGTCGTGGGCGCTCTCCCGCTGCTGCTGGCCGCCGGCCTGGCGGCCTGCGAGGCGGCGCCGGTCGCCGCGCCGGCCGCACCGCCCCCGGCGCCCGCCGGTACGCCCGGCACAGGCACCGGCACCCTGCACCAGCCGGACGGCCAGAGCTTCTACGTCTCCGACCGGACGGCCGCGGCCCGCCGGTTCACCGAACTGCGCGCGCAGGGCCGCACGGCGGAGGCCGAGGCGATCGCCCGGCTGGCCGGCGCGCCGTCCGCGCACTGGCTGGTGGGCGGGGACGACCGGGCGGCCGTGGAGGAGCTGAGCCGCGCGGCGACCGCCGCGGGCCGCACCGCCCTGTTCGTCGCCTACAACATCCCGCAGCGCGACTGCGGCAGCTTCGCGGCCGGCGGCGCCCCCGACGCGGCGTCCTACCGGGCCTGGGTGGACGCGCTCTCGGCCGGACTGGCCGACCGCCGGGCCTGGGTGGTGCTGGAGCCGGACGCCGTGCCGCACGCCCTGGACGGGTGCGGCCCCAAGGGCACCGACGTCGCGGAGCGGTACGCGCTGCTGGCCTACGCGGTGGCGGAGCTCAAGCGGCATCCCCGGGTGCGGGTGTACCTGGACGCGGGCAACGCGGGCTGGGCGCAGGACCGCACCGCGCTGGTGGACGCGCTGAACCGGTCCGGGATCGGGCAGGCGGACGGCTTCGCGGTCAACGTCGCCAACTTCTACGGCACCGAGCAGAGCGCCTCGTACGGTGCCGGGCTGTCGGCCGCGCTCGGCGGCAAGCACTTCGTCATCGACACCAGCCGCAACGGCAGGGGCCCGCTGGGCAGCGGTGCCTGGTGCAACCCGCCGGGGCGGGCGGTCGGCGAGACGCCCACCGAGCGGACCGGCCGCCCGGGGGTGGACGCCTACCTCTGGGTGAAGATCCCGGGCGAGTCGGACGGCGACTGCGGGCGGGGCGAGCCCGGCGCGGGCCAGTTCTGGCTCGACTACGCCCTGGGCCTGGCCGCGCGGTAGCGGCCCGGCCCCGCCGCCGTGCCCGCACCGCCCACGGCGCCCGGGCCGGCGTCGCCCGGCCTCAGCCGGCCGCGCCGAGGAAGCTCTCCCAGCCGCCGGCCGGCGCCTGCCCCACGTTCAGCGAGCGCAGCTTGCGCAGGGTGGACTGGTCCTGCGCCTCCAGCCAGTCGACCAGCTGCCGGAAGGACACCAGCCGCACCTCGGGCTTGCCCGCGACGGCCTTCAGGGTCTCCTCCACGGCGTCCATGTAGATGCCGCCGTTCCACTGCTCGAAGTGGTTCCCGATGAACAGCGGCGCCCGGTTGCCGTTGTACGCCCGGTCGAACCCGGCGAGGTAGCAGTCCCGGGCCTGGGCCCGCCACTCCGGGTACTTGGCCGGGTCGCCCTTGGTGCTCCCGGCGGACTGGTTGGCGAGGATGTTGTAGTCCATCGACAGCACCTGGAAGGTGTGCCCGGGGAACGGCAGGCCCTGCAGCGGGAAGTCCCAGATCTTGCCGTCCTGGACCTTCTGCGGCCAGATCTGCAGGCCGCCGGAGGAACTGGCGTCGTACTTCCAGCCCAGCGCGGCGGCGGTCGGCAGCAGCCCCTTCTGCCCCTCCAGGCAGGGGGTGCGGCCGCCGATCAGCTCCTTGCGGTAGTCGAAGGGCAGCGGGTCGACGTCGGTGAAGCCGGTGTTGGTCCGCCACTGGGTGACGAAGGAGACGGCCTGGTCGATCTCGCTCTTCCAGTCCTCCGGGGTCCACTTGTTGACGCCGTTGCCGTCCGGCCGGGTCGAGCAGAAGTGCCCGTTGAAGTGGGTACCGATCTCGTGGCCGGCCAGCCAGGCCTGGCTGATCAGCTTGATGGTGCTCTTCACCGCGCCCTCGGACAGGTACGGGATGTCGGAGGCGCCGACCGAGTGCTTCGGCGGGTGGTAGAGGTCCGACTTGCCCTTGGGCAGGGTGTAGATGCCGGAGAGGAAGAAGGTCATCGCCGCCTTGTGCTCCTCGGCGAGCTTGAGGAAGCGGGGGAACTGGCCGTCGTCGGTGCCGCCCGCGCCGTCCCAGGAGAACACCACGAACTGCGGCGGGCGCTCGCCCGGCTTGAGCTTCTCGGCCTTCGGCTGGTTCGGCTGGGCGCCGGTGTCGGCGGTGGAGCCGTCCCCGATGGGCGTGCCCTTCACCGGGCTGCCGCCCGGGGTGCCGGGCTTGCCGCCGCCGGCCGTCGTGGCACTCCCGGACCCCGTGCCCGGCCCGGCGTCCGACCCCGCCCCGGAGCCGCTGGAGCAGGCCGTGACCGCTCCGAGCGCCGCCGTGGCGACGGTCGCGCTCAGCATGGTCCTGCGCGAGATGCCGGTCATGGTCTCCCCTGGTGCCAGATGCCCGGGCATGGCACGGCGAAGCCCAGGAAAACGTCCTGCGGGCGGCCCCGGACCGGTCTCCGGGAGCGACGGCAGGACAGTGGGCTGCGCCGGTCATATAGGACATTAATGAATATTCCGCCATCAGCATGTCATGCGGAGATGGGGCCGACCAAGGCTTCGGTCCGCCGTTACCCATCACGCGGACGGCGCGCGGGAGGCTGCGCCGGGAGACGTTCTGTTGCCGTCCTGTGACGGAGCCGCCGGACCGTCAGGCGGGTGCGGGGGAACTGCCGTGCGGCGTCCGCGGGCCGGCCCGGCGGGCGGCAGGACTTCGGCGCCTCGCGGGTCGGGGCGGTCGCGGGTCAGACGGTCGCGAGCCGGCGGTTGCGGCGCACCACGCGGGCCACGGCCGCGCTGATGGTGGTCGCGGCGGCGCAGGAGACCGCCAGGCTCAGCCAGGCGGTGTCGAACCAGTGGCTGTTCAGCCAGCCCAGGGTCACGATGTAGGCGGCCCAGATCAGCGCGGCCAGCGCCGACCAGCGCAGGAACTTGCGGGGGTGCGAGGGCGAGTGGCCCATCGCGAGGTCCAGCACCGTCCGCCCGGCGGGCACGAAGCGGGCGACCACCACGATGGCGGCGGCCGCACCGGTGGTCCGCCCGTCCAGCGCCTCCTGCACCCGGGCGACGCTGGCGGCCAGCTGCGGCCGGTGCTCCAGCCGCCGCCGCACCGACGGCGCGCCGCGCCGGGCCAGGCTGAGCAGCAGGATGTCGCCCAGGAAGGACGCCATCGCCACCCCGGCGGCCAGCATCAGGGGCGCCCCGTCGATCCGGGCGGTGTTCAGCACGGCCAGGATGACCAGGGTCCCGCTGGGGATGAAGGGGAGGAAGGCGTCGCCCAGCACCGCGAACAGTGCCACGGCGCAGATCCACGAGGATCCGACCAGTGTGGTGACGATGTCCAAGGCACTACTCCCTCCAGACCGGCCCGGGGGAGCAGGTGGTTGCAAGGGGCAACGCTAGCGCCTCGACCTTTCATGCCATGAAGCACCCCCTCTGTGGCAGGCCTCACAAACAGGCGCGAGCCCCTGGGGCGGGGTGCCGCTCCAGGGGCTCGCGGGGATCGAACGGAGCTGGTCCAGCCCGTTGACCTTGCTTTCGGGTGCGGATCCGATGCGCGATCCGCCCTCATCGGTAGCCTGCCGGACGATGGCCGCCGAGGGCGAGCCCTGGGGCTGGCGACTTCCCGCGCTGGCGCGAACTCGCCACCCGTGACCGCGCGCTGTCTGTCAGTCAGCGTCCGACCTGCCGAACGACCGGTCGACGGAGATGCCGGGCCGTGCCGACGCCGGGCGCCGCACGCCGGACGGGTGGCCGCCCGCCGGCCCGGGCCGGCGCCCCCCGGCGGCGGGGAACACGCCGCCGCCCCGGGCGGTTGTCCCCCGACGGCGGGGAGGCCCGCTCGTACACGATCAGGAGGCCGGACGGCATGAGCACCGAGGACCAGCAGGCACGCGAAGCGGGGCAGCCGGCCCGTCCCGGCATCGGCGCCGGCGCCGGGGCCGTTCACGGGGTGGCCCGGGGCACCGCGCCCGCGCCGCTGTCCATCCTCGACCTGGCCCCGGTGGGCGTCGGCCACACCCCGGCCGAGGCCCTGGTCGCCACCACCGAGCTGGCCCGCAGCGCCGAGGCCTGGGGCTACCACCGCTTCTGGGTCGCCGAGCACCACGGCATGCCGGGGGTGGCCAGCTCGACCCCGGCCGTCCTGCTCGCCCACCTGGGCGCGCACACCAGCACCCTGCGGCTCGGCTCCGGCGGGGTGATGCTGCCCAACCACGCGCCGCTCGCCATAGCCGAGCAGTTCGGCCTGCTGGAGGCGCTCCACCCGGGCCGGATCGACCTCGGGCTGGGGCGCGCCCCCGGCACCGACCAGGCCACCGCCCGGGCGCTGCGCCGGGGCCTGGCCGAGGGCGCCGACGACTTCCCGCAGCAGCTCGCCGAGCTGACGCACTTCCTGGACGGGGACTTCCCGGCCGGCCACCCGTACGCCCGGCTGACGGCCGTCCCCAAGGGCGACGGCCGTCCGCCGATCTGGCTGCTCGGCTCCTCCGGCTTCAGCGCCCGGCTGGCCGGGCAGCTGGGGCTGCCGTTCGCGTTCGCGCACCACTTCAGCGGCAACAACACGGTGCCCGCCCTGGACCTGTACCGCTCCAGCTTCCGCCCGTCCGAGGTGCTCGCCGAGCCGTACGCGCTGATCGGCGTCAGCGCGGTCGCGGCCGACGGGGAGGCGCAGGCGCGCCGGCTGGCCCGCTCGGCCGGACTGGGGATGCTCCGGCTGCGGCTCGGCATGCCGGGGCCGATCCCGACCCCGGAGGAGGCCGAGTCCTACCCGTACAGCCCGGCCGAGGCGGACTTCCTGGACGACTGGCTGTCCAACGTCGTGCTCGGCTCCCCGGGGGAGGTGGCGGACGGCCTGGAGGCGCTGCGCAAGCGCACCGGCGCGGACGAGCTGATGGTGACCTCGCACATCCACGGCCACGAGGCGCGCCGCCGCTCGTACGGGCTGATCGCGCAGGCGTACGGGCTGACGGCGCAGGTGGCGTAGGGCGGCGGGCGGCGGGCGGCGGGCGGCGGGCCGGCGGCGGCGGGTGCGGCCGGGCCCGGGACGGACCCCGGCCGCACCCGCCGGGGAGGCCCGGGCCCGGGGCTCGGCTAGGCCAGGGCCTCGCCGGTCCCGGTCCCGCTGGTACGCGCCTCGCCGGCGTTGGTCCCGCGCAGTATGTCGGCGACCAGTGCGGCTTCGCCCGGGCGGGCGAAGTACCAGCCCTGCGCGGTGTCGCAGCCGGTCAGCCGGAGCCGCTCGGCCTGGGCGGCGCTCTCGATGCCCTCGGCGGTGACGGTCAGCCCCAGTGCGTGGGCGAGCTGCACCATCGCGCGGACGATCTGCTCGTCCGCCTCGGTGCGCCGTGAGCCCTGGCCGGGACGCCCGGGCACCGGGTCGCGGAAGCCCTCGATGAAGGTGCCGTCCAGCTTGAGGACGTGCACCGGCAGCCGGGACAGGTACGCCAGGTTGGAGTAGCCCGTCCCGAAGTCGTCGATGGCGATCCGTACGCCCATGTCGGCCAAGGCCTGCAGGGCCTGCAGCGGCCGTCCGCCCGGGCCGAGCAGCGCGCTCTCGGTGATCTCCAGCTGGAGCAGCCGGGCGGGCAGCCCGCTGCTCTCCAGCGCCTGGGCGACGTCGGCGACCACGTCGGAGTCCCAGATCTGGCGGGCCGCCAGGTTGACGCTGACGAAGGTCTCGGTGTCCGGGAACTCCATCAGCCAGCGCCGGGCCTGACGGCACGACTCCTCCAGCACCCACTTGCCGAGCGGGACGATCGCCCCGGACTCCTCGGCGAGCGGGATGAAGCGGTCCGGCGAGAGGGTCCCGTAGCGGGGGTGGCGCCAGCGGACCAGCGCCTCCGCGCCGTGCACCACGCCGTCGGCGAGGCCCACCAGCGGCTGGTACTCGACCGAGAACTCGCCCCGCTCCAGGGCCGGGCGCAGCGCGGTGGTGAGCAGCTGGCGGGTCAGCTGGTGGGCGCCGCGGTCCGGGTCGTAGAGGGTCCAGCGGGCCCGGCCGTCGGCCTTGGACCAGTACAGCGTCGAGTCGGCGTCCTTGACCAGGTCGGTCGGGGTGGTGCCCTCGACCGGGCGTTCGACCACGCCCACGCTGGCGGTCACCACCAGCTGGTGGCCGGCCACCTCGAAGGGCTTCTGCAGGGCGGCGACCAGCCGGCCGGCGAGGGCCGTGAGCTGCTCGTTGCCCTCGCTGTCGGTGACCAGCACGGCGAACTCGTCGCCGCCGAGGCGGGCCACCAGCCGGCCCTCGCCGCGGGCGAAGCCGATCTCCAGCCGGGCGGCGACCGCCACCAGCAGCTGGTCGCCGATGTGGTGGCCGAGGGTCTCGTTGATGGCGGCGAAGCCGTCCAGGTCCAGGTAGCAGAGGCCGACCCGGCGGCCGTTCGGCTGCCGCTCGCCGGGGGCCCCCGGGCGGCCGCCGGTGACGTTGGTCTTGCTGTTGCTGTTGCTGCCGTTGCCCGCGGTGGTGCCGGCGCCGTCGGCCCGGGGCGGCTGGCCGGGGTGCTGGGCGTGACCGGCGTGCGCGGCGTGCCCGGCGTGGTCGTCGGCCCGCAGGCAGGCGGCGTCCAGCCGTTCGAAGAACAGGGCCCGGTTGGGCAGCCGGGTCAGCGGGTCGTGCAGGGCCTGGTACTTGAGCCGGTCCCAGAGTCTGCGCTGCTCGGTGATGTCCTCGACCATGGCGAGGGTGTACATCGGCCGGCCGGCGCCGTCCCGGATCAGCGAGAGGGTGACCTTGCTCAGCACCGTCCGCCCTTCGCGGTGCTTGAGCCGCTTCTCCATCCGGAGCCGGTCGCGTTCGCCGCGGACCAGCTCGCGGTAGAGCCGGCGCGGGGTGTCCTCGGCCTCGATGATGTCGTGGATGTGAGTGCGCACCAGTTCGGAGACCTCACGCCCGATCATGGCGGCCAGGGCCGGGTTGGCCTCGATGACCCGGTCGGTGGAGTCGATCAGCGCCATCCCGATGCCGGCGTCGGCGAAGGCGGCGCGGAACCGCGACTCGCTGGCCCGCAGGGCGTCGAGCAGTTGGTCGGTCCCGTCGGCCGGCGAGGCCGAGCAGGTGGGGCAGACGGTCATCAGGGGGCTGCCGGTGGTGTCGGGCGCCGGTGCGCCGTCCGTCGTGGTGCCGTTCATGGCGGTGCCGTTCCCGCCCGGTGCGTCGCCGTGATGCGGCCACCGGCGCCGTTCGTCGATGTGTCGAAGTCCCTCGTGCCGCACGCTCTTGTGGTGAGCGTCGGCCCCCTCGGTCTGGCCCGGCACGGCATGCTCCCGTCCGCTGCTGACGCTGGTCCGGCCGACTGTCAGTACCGCGGGGGCCGGAAAACCCGCACACCTGTCATGGCCGCCGGAGCCCGGTGCCGGGCGCTCGCCGCGGAGCACCCGGCGGGGAACGGGGGTGCTGCGGCCGATCATAAAGCGCGCGCGGATCGGGCGGTGACCGCCGCTCGGGTGAGTCGCCCTGGTTTTGGAGCAGTTGTGCCGGTACGTCAGCACACGGCGACGCCCCCGACATGCGTCATAGGAGGCGCGTCAGGGGCGTGTGCGCAGGTCGCGCGCTCCCCGGTCGAGCCGGGTGCCCCGTGCGGGGCCCGTCGGCGTGGCGGCCGGGGAGCGCGCGGGCCGTCAGGCCAGCTTGGCGGTCAGGGTGATGGTGGTCCCCGTCAGGGCCTGGCTCACCGGGCAGTTCGCCTTGGCGTCCTCGGCGGCCTTGACGAAGCCGGCCTCGTCCAGGCCCGGTACCTCACCGGTGACGGTGAGGTGGATGCCGGTGATGCCGGTACCCGGCTGGAAGGTGACGTCGGCCTGGGTGTCGAGCTTGGTGGGCGGGTTGCCCGCGCCGGCCAGGCCGTGCGAGAGCGCCATCGAGAAGCACGCGGAGTGCGCGGCCGCGATGAGCTCCTCCGGGCTGGTCTTCCCGTTCGCCTGCTCGGAACGGGCCGGCCAGGACACGGGGTACGTGCCGATGCCGGACGAGGCGAGGGTCAGCTCGCCCTTGCCGTCGAGCAGGTTGCCTTCCCAAGCGGTGCGGGCGGTGCGAGTGGTTGCCACGATCGGTACCTCCAGTGCTGAGCGACTGCTGATCGGTTACGTCCGGTCATGCCGCGTACAGCCTACGGGCAGGCCCGGCGGCGGTTGCGGGCGGCACTCTGAGCGCTTACACAGCGTCATATCCGCCAGGGCCGGTGGTTTTCGGCCGGTCCGGCGGCGGGTCGGGTGCCCGCGGCACCGACGGCCGCTGCCGGCGCCCGGTGCGGGACCCGCGCCGGACCGCCGGCCGCGCGGTTGCGGCGGTCGGCGGGCGGCCGTTGCGGAGGGGCCCGGCACCGGCCGCGCCCGCGGGCCCGGCGGCCCGGCGCGGGCCCGGCGTCCCGGGCGCCGCCCCGGTGGTCCGCGTCCCACCGGTCCGTCCGCATCGCGGACAACCAGGGCACATGATGGGAGCCCGCGCGGGCCGCCCTGTTAGATTTGCCCGGGCCCGCGCCCGACCACCGGTCCGGCCGGGTGCCACCCCGCCCGCACAGCCCCGGAGCCGCCCCGATGACGGACCACGCCACGACCCCCGACGCCGGCACGCCCGAGGGGATCGACGATGCCGTCCGGGCCGAGCTGACCAGCCTGCGGGAGAGCATCGACAACATCGACGCCGCCGTGGTCCACATGCTGGCCGAGCGCTTCAAAGCCACCCAGCGGGTCGGCCGCCTCAAGGCCGAGCACAAGCTCCCGCCGGCCGATCCGGCCAGGGAGCGCGACCAGATCAAGCGCCTGCGCGAACTGGCGGCCGGGGCCCACCTGGACCCGGTCTTCGCCGAGAAGTTCCTCACCTTCATCATCGCCGAGGTCATCCGCCACCACGAGGCCATCGCCCGCGCCTGAGCTGCGGTGCGCGGCCGGGCGGCCCCGCCCGCGCCCGCCCGGCCGCGCCGCCCGGCCCCCCTCCGGGGCCGTTCGTGTCGGCTGCGGCTAAATGTTTGATTTCGTGGCGCCAGATGGTTGGCGTTAGCGTGCTGTTTCCCTGGATCGGCTGATCCGGTGGACCGCGGTACCCCGCGCAGTCAGGGTGCGGGGCGACCGGCCGCGGTCCGGAGAGGCGGTTCGCGATGGCTTCGGCGATGGCACAGCGGTGGCGGGAGCCCCGGCAGCGGTACGGAGCCGGACCGGTGGTGCACCGCGCCGCGCGGCCCTGCGCCCCGACCTCCCGCACCGCGCGGACGGCCGCGGCCCAGGGGTGTACGCGATGACGACCGAGCTGACCGGCCCGCGCCGGGCCGACCGCCGCCGCAGAGCCGCCCCCGACGGCCGCCCGCGCCGGGCGCGCCGCGCCGCCGGCCGGACGGGCCGCCGCCGTCGCTGGCCCTGGTGGGCCGAGATCCCCGCCATGGTGGTGGTCGGGCTGCTCGTCGCGCTGCTGATCAAGACCTGCCTCTTCCAGGTGTTCACCATCCCCTCGGGGTCGATGGAGAACACCCTGCGGATCGGCGACCGGGTCGGGGTCAACAAGCTCTCCCCGCTCTTCGGCTGGGAGCCGAAGCCGGGTGAGCCGGTGGTCTTCAAGGACCCGGGGGACTGGCTGCCCGCCCAGGCCACCAGCGGCGGCAACCCCGTCACCGGAGCGGTGGGCGACGTCCTGTCCTTCGTCGGCCTGGTACCGCCAAAGGACGACAACTACCTGGTCAAGCGGGTGATCGCGACCGGCGGCCAGACCGTGCAGTGCTCCGGTACCACCCTGAAGGTCGACGGCGCGCCGGTCTCCGAGCCGTACCTCTTCCGCGGGGACGACTCCTGCGCGGGGATGAACTTCGGGCCGGTCACCGTCCCCGAGGGCTACGTCTGGGTGGAGGGCGACCACCGCAGCGACTCCGCGGACTCCCGCTACCACCAGCAGGAGAAGGGCGGCGGCGCGGTGCCGGTCGAGAACGTGGTCGGCCCGGTCTCGGCCGTGGTGTGGCCGCTCGGGCACCTGGACTGGTTCGGCTGGGCCGGCCACTGACCTACGGCGTGACCGCCTTCCGGCCCTGCTCGTGCCCGATCGCGTGCCCGGGGCCGGCCGGTCCGGCGGGGCCGGCCGTGAGGTCGGCCGGCACCGGGCCGGCCGTCGCCTCGTCCGCCGCCTCGGCCGGGGGCCCGTCCGCGGCCCCGGTGACGACCGCCGCGCCCGCCGCGCCCGCCTCCCCGGTCGGTTCGGCCCCCTTGCCGCCGTCCGCCTTCCCGGTCTGCGCGGCGAAGGCCCCGGCCAGCACCAGCAGGCCGCCGGCCAGCTGCGGGGCGCCGAGGTGCTCGCCCAGCAGGACCCAGGCCAGCACGGTGGCGACCACGGCCTCCAGGTTGGCCACCACGCCGGCGACCGGCGGTGAGAGGTGCCGGACGGCGATGACGCCGGTCAGGTACGCCAGGACGGTCGCCACCAGGACCATCCAGGCGGCCGGCAGCAGCGCGGGCAGCTCGTGCCCGTTCATCCGCACGTCCCCGCCGAGGATGCCCCAGTCGGCCTGCCAGGGCCGGGTGACGACGGTCAGCACCAGCGCGCCGATCAGCAGCCCGTACGCGCTGACCGCGATCGGGTCGACCGGGCGCTCGCCCCGGCTGCCCGCGTCGGCCAGCACGAAGTAGCCGACCTGGCAGCAGGCGGCGCCGAGCGCGAAGAGGACGCCGAGGGCGTCGAAGCTCAGCCCGTTCCAGACCTCGACCACGCAGGCCAGCCCGGTGACGGCGACGCCGGCGCCGATCGCCGCGCCCCGGCCGACCGGCCTGCGCTGGACGAACCTGACGTAGGCGAGCAGCAGCGGCGGCCCGAGGTACTCGATCAGCAGCGCGACCCCGACCGGGATCCGGGAGATCGCGGCGAAGTAGCAGGCCTGCACGCCGGCCACGGCGAGCAGCCCGAAGCCGAGCAGCAGCCCGGGCCGGCGCAGCACCGCGGCGCGGTGCCGGTAGGCCAGCGGGAGCAGCACGAGGGCCGCTCCGGTCACCCGCAGCCAGACCACGTGCAGCGGCGAGAGTCCGGCCTCGATCAGGGGTTTGGCCGCTGTGCCGGAGCCGCCGAAGGCGCAGGCCGAGACCAGTGCGAGGGTCAGGCCGAGGGACCGGCCGGACGCGCCGCGGGGGAGGGACTGAGAGCTGTGCATCGGGGCATTCTGCCAGCCGCGGGGCCATTTCGGTAAGGTGCTACCCCGAGTTTTGCTCCTCACCTGCCGAGGCGGCCCGGGCCGTCGGCGCCGGGCCGGTCGTACCCGTCCCGCCCGGGCCCCGCCCGCCCGCCGCCGGGGTGGCTAACCGCCGTCGCCCGCCGCCGCGTTGGCGGCCGCCCCGCCCTGCTGCGCCGGGCCGGGCGCCGGGGCCGAGGGCTGGGCCGGGACGGTGGACGGCGTCCGGCTCGGCCGCGGGGTGGCGGCCGGGGTGGTGGCGGCCGGGCCGGTGGGAGCACCGGAGGCGCCGCCCGGGCGGGTGGTCGCGCCGCCGCCCTGACCGCCCGGCCGGCCGGATCCGGTGGAGGCCCCGGAGCTTTGCCCCGAGGGGTCGGAGGGGCCCGCCCCGCCGCTGCCCGCGGTCGGCGCGCCGCTCTCGGTGGCCGGCGCCGAGGGGGTCGGCGAGGGCGAGGCGCTCGCCGAGGGGGTGGTGGCGGCCCCGCGGCCGGAGCCGCCGTCGGCCTGGCCCGCCACGACGGGGAAGCTCGTCACCTGCGTCCCCTTGAGGGCGGCCTTCATGTAGGCGGTCCAGATCTGGGCGGGGTACTGCCCGCCGGCCGCGCCGTCCGTCCCGCCGGTGCCGCTGAGGCTGACCTGCGCGCCGGTCGCCGGGTCCTGGCCGAACAGGGCGACGGCGGTCACCAGCTCCGGGGTGTAGCCGACGAACCAGACGGACTTCTGGTCGTCGGTGGTCCCGGTCTTGCCGGCCGCCGGGCGGCCGAGCGCCTGGGCCCGGAACCCGGTGCCGCCCGGGTCGTCGACGACGCCCCGCAGCATCGCGGTGACCCGGTTCGCGGTCTGCTCGCTGATCGCCTGGGTGACCTGCGGCGCGGGCAGCGCCATCGGCCGGCCCTCGTACTCCAGCGACTGCACCAGCCACGGGGTGATCTGACGCCCGCCGTTGTCCAGCGTGGCGTACACGCCGGCCATGTCCAGCACGCTGGGCGTGGCCACGCCCAGCGGCAGGGACGGCTGCGCGCCGAGGCTAGGGGTGCCGGCGGGCAGACCCAGCGCGACCGCGGTGTCCCGGACCTTCTCCAGTCCGGTGTCCTGGGCGAGCTGGGTGAAGACGCTGTTCACGGACCAGTCGGTGGCCTGCTGCAGGGTGATCTGGCCGTAGTCCTTGCCGCCCTCGTTGGGCGCCGCGTACGGCGTTCCGGTGCCGCCGCGGACCTTGCGGCCGCTGGTGCCGTCGTAGACCGTGCGCGGGCCGATGGTCTGCCCGGACTGCGTCCGTGCGCCGCTGTCCAGGGCCGCGGCCAGCGCGATCGCCTTGAAGGTCGAACCGGCCTGGTAGTCGCGCCGGGCCGCGTTGTCGACGAAGTGCTTGGTGTAGTCGGTGCCGCCGTACAGGGCGAGCACCGCGCCCGTTTTCGGGTCCACCGAGACGGCGCCCGCCTGGGCGCCTGCGTCCTTGGGGCGGGACTCGGGCTTCAGGTTGGCGGTGAGCTGGCTCTGCACGGCGTTCGAGAGGTCCTGCTCGCGGGCCGGGTCGATGCTCAGTCTGACCGTGTAGCCGCCCTTGGCCAGCGCGGCCTCGCTGAGGATCTGGTGCGAGACCAGGTAGTCGGTGGCCGCGTTCACCAGGTACCCGGCCTGGCCGGAGAGCCCGGGGGCCGCCTGCGGCTCCTTGACCTCGGGGAAGGTCACGGCGGCCCGCTCGTCGGCGGAGAGCCAGTTCTCCTTGACCATCCCGTCCAGCACGTAGTTCCAGCGGTTCATCGCGTTCTGCTTGCCGGTGGCCGTCGCGGTGGCGACGTCGTAGGCGCTGGGGGCGTTGAGCAGCGTCGCGAGGTAGGCGCCCTGCGCCGGGTCCAGCGCGGCGGCGTCGACGCCGAAGTAGGCCTGGGCGCCGGCCTGGATGCCGTAGGCGCCGCGGCCGTAGTACGAGGTGTTGAGGTAGCCCGCGAGGACGTCGTCCTTGGTCTCGGTGGCGTCCACCTTCAGGGCGATGAACAGTTCCTTCACCTTGCGGCCGACGCTCTGCTGCTGGCTGAGGTAGGTGTTCTTCACGTACTGCTGGGTGATGGTGGAGCCGCCCTGGGTGCCCTCGCCCTTGGCCGTCTTGACCGCCGCCCGCAGCAGCCCGGGCACGTTGACCGCGCCCTCGTGGTAGAAATCGCGGTCCTCGGCGGCCAGCGCGGCGTGCTGCGCGGCGGGGGAGACCTTGTCCAGGGCGACGTTCTGCCGGTTGGTCTGCCCGGTCCGGGCGATCACCGAGCCGTCCTGGTAGAGCCAGGTGTTGCTCTGCGCGACCGCCGCCGCGTGCGCGTCGGGCACCTGCACCAGGGAGACGGCGAGGACGAAGCCGCCGATCCCCAGCAGCAGCGAGGCGACCAGGCCGGCCACCGTGACCCGCCAGGTGGGGATCAGCCGCCGCGGGCCGGTGCGTCGGGGGCGGCGGCCGGACGGGCTCTTGCTGGACGGCGCGCTGCGCTCACTCCGGGAGGTACGTGGCAAAGCAGCGGGCCTTTCCTGCGGGCGGATCGTGCCAGCCTGCACAGGTGTTCGCGTAAAGGGCCAGGGACCTTTGTCCTATTTTTGCCCGATGTGGCGCCTCTCACGTCCGCTGCCCGGCCGCCCGGTGCCGTCGCGGGGGCAACGCGAAGAGGCCCTTCGCTCTCGCGAAGGGCCTCTCGGCTGTCTGTGCGCCGCCAGGGACTCGAACCCCGGACCCGCTGATTAAGAGTCAGCTGCTCTAACCAACTGAGCTAGCGGCGCCTGCTGACCTGGAGAACAATACACGCTCCGCCCGGTCGCGACGAAACGCCCGCCCGCGCGCGGGCGGAACGGCCGATTCCGTGGTGGTCCGAGGCCGTCCCCGGCCGGGCCGCGCGGGCGCCGGGGCTCAGCCCGAGTTGGCGGCGGCCGCGTCCGAGCTGGTCACCCGCTGCACGGCCCGGGCGATCGGCAGCTCCCGGCCCAGCGGCCTCAGGGCGCGCCGGACGTCCGCCCCGGCCGGCCCGGGGAAGACCTGCCGGGCCAGTCCGCCCGCCGCCAGCAGCCCGGCCAGTTGCCGGTCGCGCTCGCCGGCGGTGCCCGGGGCGAGCACGGCGGCCCGGATCCGGGCGGCGATCTCCCGGCCCGCCGTCGGCGGCACCACCCGGTGGCGCCGGTACGGGACGACCCCGAGGAAACGCCGCCGTTCGGTGTTCAGCAGGCCGCGGGCGGTGAGTGAAGCCAGGACGGGCCCCACGGCGTCCCGGCCGATCCGCCGCACCGCCAGGTCGAGGGAGGGCGGGCGCCGCCGCTTGCCGGCCTCGCCCAGCCGGGCCAGCACCCCGGCCGCCACCGGATCCTGGCCGGCGAACGGCTGGTACTGCGTGATGTGCCTGCCCTCCACCGCGATCGCGCCGCCGACCAGCAGCTCGGCGAGCACCGCGCCGGCCAGGACCCGGTGGAACCCGCCGCGCATCCGGACCACTCCGCCGGCCGGCTCGGCGCACACCAGCACCAGCTCCTCGGGGATCGTGCGGACGTACGGCTGGGTCACGGGCGTCTCCTGTCCGGTGCCGGGCACGGTCCTGCCGCCGCCCTTGCCCGGTGCGGCCGGCGGTGAAACGCCGAGAGGCCCTTCGCTCTCGCGAAGGGCCTCTCGGCTGTCTGTGCGCCGCCAGGGACTCGAACCCCGGACCCGCTGATTAAGAGTCAGCTGCTCTAACCAACTGAGCTAGCGGCGCCTGCTGACCCGGAAGACATTACACGCCGGTGAGCGGATCCGCCGAATCGCCACCGTCCGGTCACGACGGGTGACCGGACGGGCGGGCCGGCGGGACGCGGGAACCCGGCCGGCCGGCCCGGGGTCAGCGGTCGCGCGGGCCGATCCGCCAGGCGACCAGGACGACCAGGAAGGAGGCCGCCGAGAACCCGGTGGACCACCAGGCGGTGGCGGTGCGGCCCTCCATCCAGGCGTTGGTGGCCACCGTCAGCGCCCACAGCTGGCCGATCACGACGGTGATGGCGACGACCACCCTGGCGGTGAGCATCGCGGAGCGTTCGGGCTCCTGCTCGGTGCCGGCGCCGGGACCGGGCCCGGTGCGGCGCACCCGGGGGTCGGCGTAGCCGCTGGTGGCGCGGATCTGCGGGTACCGCTCCGGCACCGGCCGGTTCAGCCAGGGCTCGGCGCTGCCGGGGGAGTACTCGGGCGGGTAGCTCACGGCTGCCCCCCGCAGCCGGCCCGCTGCGCCAGTGCCGGGTTGCGTCCGCGCAGGCCGCGGCAGAGACCGGCCTCCTCGCTCTCGCCCGAACGCGCCGTGCCCACCGCCCAGACCGCGCCCAGTTCGTCCTCCACCACCAGCACCTTGGGCAGCGGGCGGGGCGGCGGACCGGAGGTGACCTCGCCGGTCCGGGCGTTGAACACGCCCTCGTGGCACGGGCAGTACAGCCCGTCCTGCTCGGGGTGGTCGTCCCGCCAGAGCACGCCGCAGGCCAGGTGGGTGCAGACGGTGGACCAGCCGACCAGCGTGCCGTCGGCCAGCCGGATCGCCATCGCGCGGTCGTCCTCGCCCGGGTAGTCGAAGGTGACGGCCTCGCCCGGGGGCAGTCGGTCGGCGACCTTCAGCGGGGCGGCGCTGCCGTCCCCGTGCCGGTGCAGGACGCCGGCCGAGACCAGGGTCGAGCCGACGGCCAGGCCGCCGGAGACGGTGGCGACGATCCGCAGGTAGTCCCGGCGGGTGGTCAGCGAGTCGGCGCTGATCCGGTCGACCAGGGCCTGCTCCTCGGGTGTCGGTCCGCTCACGCCGGTGCTCCGTTCCCGGGCGTGGGCCGCCCGTTGACCTCGATCACCCTGAGCAGGCCGCCGGTCGGCCGCCCGCCGTCCGCCGGCCCGCTCGCGGGCCGTCCGTCCGAGCGGGAGCCGTCGTCCACCGTGCCGGCCAGCACGTCCGCGACCAGCAGGCCGCCGGCGGGCAGCCCGCCCGGCAGCGGGGCGGCCCGCTGCTCGGCGGGCACCACCATGGCGACGCCGGTGCTCACCGTGACGGCCCCGAAGGCGAACATGGTGGAGACGTCCACCCCGGGCCGCTCGGCCTGCAACTCCTCCAGCGACCCGTAGAACAGCGCACCGGTCGGGCAGACCGTGGCGCACATCGGCGCCAGCCCGTACGAGGTGCGGTCGTAGCAGAGGTTGCACTTCATCTGCAGCTTGGATTCCAGGTCGATCTTCGGGACGCCGAACGGGCAGGCGTTGACGCAGTTGGCGCAGCCGATGCAGCGGGTCGGGTCGGCCTCCTGGACGACGCCGTCGGCGGTGATCAGGATCGCGTCGGCGGGGCAGACCTCGGCGCAGGGGGCGACCGGGTCCTCGCAGTGCATGCAGACGGTCGGCAGCGAGGCCACCGAGCGGCCCTCGTCCGGGTAGTCCAGGTGGATCATCGACCTGCCGCGGTGCGAGTCGCACTCCCGGCAGGCCGAGACGCAGGCCTGGCAGCCGATGCAGCGGCCGGGGTCGATGAAGATGGTGCGTCCGAGCATGCCGGTCAGCCCCTCTCGGCGGTGCCGCGGCCCTGCGGGGCGGTCGGCGGCAGCGGGTCGCTGCGGGAGCGCTGCGCCTCGGGGTAGGCCTCGCGGCCCGGCGGCATCGGCGGCGCGGGGACGGGGTCGAGCCCCTCCGCGCGCTCGATCCGCACCGCGCAGACCTTGTACTCGGGGATCTTGGAGCGCGGGTCCAGGGCGTCGTTGGTCAGCGCGTTCGCCGCCACCGGGTGGGGCCAGTGGTACGGCACGAAGACGTGGTCGGCCCGGATCGCCTCGGTCACCAGGGCCGGCAGCACGGACGCGCCGCGCCTGGTCACCACCCGGACCGCCTCGCCGTTACGGAATCCGTGCGAGGGGTGGACCTCCACCCAGGGCCGCGGGGTCTGCTCGACCAGCGCGCCGAGCCGTCTGGTCTGGTTGCCGGACAGGAAGTGCGCGACGGTCCGGCCGGTGGTGAGCGTCATCGGGTACTCGTCGTCGTACGGGTCGGCCGGCGGGTGCCACTCGACCACCTGCAGGTGCACCTTGCCGTCCGGGTGGTACGTCCGCCCGTCCTCGAACAGCCGGGGAGTGCCGGGGTGCGAGGTGTCCGGGCACGGCCAGGCGATGCCGCCGGTCTCCTCCAGCCGCTCGTAGGTGATGCCGTAGTAGTCGATCACCGTGCCGGCCGAGGCCCGGCGCAGCTCGTCGAAGACCTCCCGGGAGCCGGCGAAGACGAACTTGTCGCCGACGCCCAGCCGGCGGGCCAGCTCGCACATCACCCAGGTGTCGGTGCGCACCCCGCTCGGCGGCTCCTGGGCCTTGTTGTGCTTGACCACCCGGGCCTCGGCGTTGGCCATCACGCCCTCGTCCTCGGCCCAGGTGGTCACCGGGAAGACCACATGGGCGTTGGCGGAGGTCTCGGAGAGGAAGAAGTCGAACTGGGCGTGGAACTCCAGCTTGTCGTACCCGTCCTTGACCACCGCGTAGTTGGGCAGCGAGACGAAGGGGTTGTTGCAGATGCCGATCAGCCCGCGGATCTCGCGCCGCTGCATCTGCCAGACCATCTCCATCATCGAGGTGCCGGCCTGCGGGAGTTCGGCCTCCTCGATGCCCCAGATCGCGGCGATCTGGCGGCGGTGCTCCGGGTCGTTGACGGAGCGGCCGCCGGGCAGCAGGTCGGACTTCTGGCCGTGTTCGCGGCCGCCCTGCCCGTTGCCCTGCCCGGTGATGGTGCCGTAGCCGGCGCCGGGCCGGCCCAGGTTCCCGGTGGCCGCGCAGAGGTTGATGACGGACAGGCAGTTCTCCACGCCCTGGGTGTGGTGCTCGATGCCGCGCGCGTGCCAGGCCATCGCCCGCCCGGCCGTCCCGAACAGCCGGGCGACCTGGACGATCTGCTCGGCCGGGACGCCGCAGATCGCCGCGGCCCGCTCCGGCGGGTACTCGGCGACCTTGGCCTTCAGCTCGGGCCAGCCGGTGGCGTGGGCGGCGAGGAAGGCCTCGTCGGTGAGGCCGTCCTGGACGATCACGTGCAGCACCGCGTTGAAGAACGCCGAGTCGGTGCCGGACTTCAGGGCGACGTGGACGTCGGCGGTGCGGGCGACCGCCGTCTCGCGCGGGTCCACCACGATCAGTGTGGCGCCGCGGTCCCGGGCGCCCCAGACGTACTGGGTCATCACCGGGAAGCACTCGCCGACGTTGGAGCCGGCGATCAGCAGGCAGTCGGTCCGCAGGATGTCCGAGAAGGGGTTGGCCGCACGGTCGATGCCGAAGGCCAGCTTGTTGGCCCCGGCGGCGCTGACCATGCACAGCCGCCCGTTGTAGTCCACGTGCCGGGTCTTCAGCGCCACCCGGGCGAACTTGCCCACCAGGTACGTCTTCTCGGAGAACAGGCTGGCGCCGCCGAGCAGCCCGAAGGCGTCCACCCCGTGCTCGCGCTGGATCCGCCGGATCTCCTCGACGGTGTACGTCAGCGCCTCCTCCCAGCCGACCTCCCGGAACGGATCCTCGCGGGAGCGGCGCAGCAGCGGCGCGGTCAGCCGGTCCGGGTGGTTGACCTGCTGGTACGCGTTGATGCCCTTGGGGCACAGTCGC
Source organism: Kitasatospora herbaricolor (assembly GCF_030813695.1). Classification (NCBI taxonomy): domain Bacteria; kingdom Bacillati; phylum Actinomycetota; class Actinomycetes; order Kitasatosporales; family Streptomycetaceae; genus Kitasatospora; species Kitasatospora herbaricolor. The sequence goes on along the minus strand of NZ_JAUSVA010000002.1, from coordinate 3,411,677 downwards.
ATCCGGTTGATGTCGTGGTTGCGCGGCTCCACGCCGAAGACCTTGCCCGCGGCGTTCACCCGCAGGTACATCCCGCACTGCACGCCGCAGAAGCAGCAGTGGGTGGGGACGAGGGTCTGCTCGGCCTGGTCGGCCCGCCAGCCGGAGGCGGGCAGGCCGCCCGCGTCGCGGAAGTCGCGGGTGCCGGGCGGGGCGACGGCCGGGTCGAGCGGCGGGGGCGGGTCGAGCGGGACGGGCCGGCCGGTCATCTGAATCCCCGCTTCACCTGGGAGAGGTACGCGGTGCCGCGCAGCACCCGCTTGCAGCGCGGGCAGTACTCGGCCCAGCCATCGAAGCCGAGCCGCAGGTCCCGCATGGTGGCGCGCAGGTTCTCCACGTAGGGGGCTGTGTCGACCGGCTCGCCGCACCTGCGGCAGGCGAGCAGCTCCCCGCCGGGGTGCCGACGGGCGGTGTACTTGAACAGCTGCATCCCGACGGCGGCCGGGCGCTGCACGATGTGGAAGAACTTGCCGAACGGCAGGTACACCAGGGTCAGCACCACCGAGGCCATGTGCAGGATCGACAGGAACTCGTAGCCGCCGCCGTCCAGGGCCACCTCGGAGAAGGTCAGCAGCAGCCCGGTGACCGAGATGGTGAGCAGCGCGATCAGCGGGACGAAGTCGTAGCCGAAGCGCTGGCCGGTGATCGCGCCGCGGTCGCGGAAGCGCCGGTGGAGGAAGTACCCGGCGCCGGCGATCACCAGGACGGCGGCGAGGTCCAGGCCGTGGTACATCGCCCAGCCGAAGAGGCTCGCGGAGTCGAAGCCCAGCACCTTGAAGCCCCAGATCCGCATCTCGTAGCCGGGCCCGGCAGCGCTGGAGGCGGTGAAGGTGAACCAGCCCCAGGTGAGCGGGAAGGTGATCGCGGCGGCCAGCAGGCAGCCCCAGAACATCAGTTGGTGGGCCAGCCAGCGGGCGTGCGAGCGGGCGCCGAGGAACTTCTGGAAGCCCAGGTAGGTGGCGGTCATGCGGGGCAGCGCGGTCGGCGCCTCGCGCAGGTTCCGCCAGGACAGGGCGGCCTGCCGGCCCTTGCGGAAGAGGCGGCGGGAGGCCGGCGCGGACACCCAGACGGTGTACCGGTAGGCGACGCCGAAGGCGAGGAAGAGGGTCGCCACCGTGTAGGGGACGAGGGCGGAGTCGAAGTCCCGCAGGCCCCGGCTGCCCAGCACGACGGCGACCAGGAGGAGCGCGGTCACCCCGGCGGCCACCAGCGAGGCCCGGACGGTCACCGGCCGGCCGGGCCCCGGGTCGGGCGGACGCTCGTGCGGCGGGGCGTCCGCCGGCTCGGTCACTGCCACCGGGGCTCCTCCGTGCAGGCGTGGGTGCGACTGCTCCGGACGCTACTGACGGCCCGTCGGGTCCGCCTGTCGGGCGGCGCGAACGGGTGACACGGGGCCACGGGCCGGGCACCGGGACGGTGTCGGCGGCCCGGGTGGTCCCGGTGGCCCCGGTGGCCCCGGCGGTCTCTGCGGGCAGTGCGGGCGGTGCGTCAGCGGGCGTCCGGGTGGTGGCAGGCGGCCGCGTGGTCCGCGCCCGGCGCGGCCTCGGCCAGCACCGGCGACCGCTGCTCGCAGGCGGTGCGGCGGTCGTCGGTCAGCGCGGCGTAGACCGGGCACCGGGAGCGGAACCGGCAGCCGGTGTGCCGCTCGGTGGGCGAGGGCGGGTCGCCCGCCAGCAGCACGCGCTCGCGGGCGCGTTCGGCGGCCGGGTCCGGCAGCGGGACGGCGGAGAGCAGGGCGCGGGTGTAGGGGTGGCGCGGGTGGTCGAAGACGGCGGAGACCTCGCCCTGCTCGACCGTCCGGCCGAGGTACATCACGCTGACCCGGTCGGCCAGGTGGCGCACCACCGACAGGTCGTGCGAGACGAACAGGTACGCCGGGCCGAGGTCGGCCTTCAGCCGTTGCAGCAGGTTGAGCACGCCCGCCTGGACGGAGACGTCCAGGGCGGACACCGGCTCGTCCAGGACGAGCAGCCGGGGCCGGACGGCGAGGGCACGGGCGATCGAGACCCGCTGGAGCTGCCCGCCGGAGAACTGGTGCGGGTAGCGGGCGGCGTGCGCCGGGTCGAGCCCGACCTGGCGCAGCAGCTCCGGCACCCGCAGGGCGACCAGCTCGCGGGGGGTCCGCTGCGCGCGCAGCGGTTCGGCGACGATGTCGCCGACCGGCATTCGGGGGTCCAGGGCGGCCGTCGGGTCCTGGAAGACGATCTGCAGTTCGGCGCGGAGCCGGTGCGCGGCGGCCCGGGTGAGCCCGGCGGTGTCCTGGCCGAGGAACTCGATCCGGCCGGACTCGGGCTTCGCCAGGTTCAGCAGCTCGAACAGGGTGGTCGACTTGCCCGAGCCGGACTCGCCGACCAGTCCGAGGGTCTCGCCCGCCCGGATGTCCAGGTCCACGCCGTCGACGGCGTACACCTCGCCCGTCCGGCGCCGGAACACGCTGCCCTTGAGCACCGGGAAGGTCTTGGTGAGTCCGCTGACCCGCAGCACCGGCGCGCGCTCCGCCCGGGGCGGTGCGGGGGGAGCGGCGGGCACCGGCGGCATCGGGTAGATCTCGGTCGGGGCGGGCCCGCGGGCGGCCAGTTCGCCGGCCCGGACGCAGGCGGCGAGGTGGCCGTCGGTGCCGGACAGCGGCGGCTCGGCGGTGCGGCAGCGGTCCTGCACCAGCGGGCAGCGCGCGGCGAACGGGCAGCCGGCGGGCAGCGCGCCCATCGGGGCCGGGGCCCCGGGGATCGGCACCAGCGGGCCGCCCCGGGTGTCCACCCGGGGGACGGCGCCGATCAGCCCGAGGGTGTACGGGTGCCGGGGCCGGGCGAACAGCTCGTCCACGCCGGCGCTCTCCACCACCCGGCCCGCGTACATCACGGCGACCCGGTCGGCCATGCCCGCGATCACCCCCAGGTCGTGGCTGACCAGCACCAGCGCGGCGCCGGTCTCCCGCCGGGCGGTCCGCAGCACGTCCAGCACCTGGGCCTGGATGGTGACGTCCAGGGCCGTGGTGGGCTCGTCGGCGAGCAGCAGGTCCGGGTCGTTGGCGACGGCCATCGCGATCATCGCGCGCTGGCGCATGCCGCCGGAGAACTCGTGCGGGAAGCTGTCCAGGGCCCGGCCGGGATCGGGGATGCCGACCAGGTCGAGGAGTTCGGCGGCGCGCTCGCGGGCGGCGCGGCGGCCGATCCGCCGGTGGATCCGCAGCGCCTCGACGATCTGGTCGCCGATCCGGTGGACGGGGGTGAAGGCGGAGAGCGGGTCCTGGAAGACCATCGCCATCCGGCGGCCGCGGATCGGGGCCAGGGTGTCCCGGGGGAGGCCGACCAGCTCCCGGCCGTCCAGGCGCACCGAGCCGCGGACGTCCGCGGTGCCCGGCAGCAGCCCGAGCACCGCCAGCGCGGTGACCGACTTGCCCGAGCCGGACTCGCCGACGATGCCGAGGGTCTCGCCGCGCCGCACGGTGAGGTCGACCCCGCGGACGGCGGGCACCGGGCCCCGGCCGCGCGGGCCGGCGAAGTCGACCCGCAGGTCGCGGACGGTCAGGAGGTCGGTGCCGACGGCGGTGCTCAACTGCTGCTCCGGTTGCTGCGGGGGGTCGTGGGGCGGGCCGGTCGAGGCGCGCTCGCCCCCGAGGCGCCGCGATCCGCCTTCACCTCGCCCCCGGGGTCCGCGCTCCGGCCGGCCGGGCGGCCGCGCCGGGGCCGCCGGGCGGGGCGGGCGGCCCCGGAGGTGGGGTCCAGCGCGTCGCGCAGCCCGTCCCCGATCAGGTTGACCGCCAGGACGAACAGCACCAGCAGGCCGGCCGCGAAGTAGAAGAGCCAGGGGAAGACCGGGGCCTCGGAGGTGCCGGCGGCGAGCAGGGTGCCGAGCGAGACGTCCGGCGCGCGGACGCCGAAGCCGAAGTAGGACAGGGCCGTCTCGCTCATCACCGCGCCGCCGACGGCGATCGTGGCGTCGGTGATCAGGAAGGAGGCGGTGTTCGGCAGGATGTGCCGCAGGATGATCCGCAGCGGCCGCACCCCCATGAACTGCGCGGCGCGGACGAATTCGCGGGACTTCAGCGAGATGGTCATCGAGCGGACCACCCGCGCCGTGATCATCCAGTTGAACAGGGCGAGCAGCGCGACGAAGCCGATCCAGCCGGAGCCCTTCAGCCGGGGCGAGACGATGGTGATCACCAGGAAGCTCGGCAGCACCAGCATCAGGTCGACCAGGAACATCAGCAGCCGGTCCGTCCAGCCGCCGAAGTACCCGGCGCAGGCGCCGACCAGGGAGGCCAGGGCGGTCGAGAAGAGCGCCACCAGCAGGCCGATCACCAGGGACTTCTGCAGGCCCCGCAGGGTCTGCGCGAAGACGTCCTGGCCGATCCCGTTGGTGCCGAACCAGTGCGCGGCGGACGGCGGTTGCCGCAGTGCGGTGTAGTCCGGCGCGGCGTAGTCCCACGGGGTCAGGTAGGGCCCGCCGAAGGCGAGCGCGAACAGCAGCAGGACGGTCACCGCACCGGCCAGCGCCCAGCGGGCGCCGAGCAGCCGGCCGAGCACCAGCCGCCCGCGGCCGGCCGGGCCCGGCGGGCGCCGCGGAACGGCGGGCGCCGGGGCCGGGGCGGTCACGCTCTGCGGGACGTCGGTCATCAGCGGCGCACCCTCGGGTCCAGGGCGGCGTGCAGGGTGTCGGCGAGGAAGCCGGAGGCTAGCACCACCACCGCCGCGAAGAGGTTGACGGCGACCACCGCGTTGACGTCCTGTTCGTTGATGGACTGGATGAACCACTCGCCCATGCCGTGCCAGCCGAAGATCGTCTCGGTGAAGGCGGCGCCGGTGAAGATGCCCAGGAAGCTGTAGGCGAACATCGTCGACATCGGGATCACGGCCGTCCGCAGGCCGTGCTTGAGCAGCGCCCGGTTGCGGGTCAGGCCCTTGGCCTCGGCGGTGCGCAGGTAGTCGGAGCCGAGCACGTCGAGCATGGTGCCGCGCTGGTAGCGGCTGTACGTGGCGAGGCCGCCGAGGGCGAGCGAGAGGGTCGGCAGCAGCAGGTGCAGGCCCCAGTCGGCGAGGTGGGCGCCGAGCCCGCCGGTGAGTCCGGGCGTCTCGTAGCCGGTGAACGGCACCACCTCGTGGCCGGCCATGTCCTTGGCGGCGATGGCGCCGTTCTTCAGGAGCAGCGCCAGCAGGAAGACCGGGGTGGAGAGCAGCACGAAGGAGACCACGGTCAGCGCGCCGTCGGTGATCCGGTACTGCTTGACGGCGCTCCAGGCGCCGCCGGCCACCCCGAGCAGCACGCCCAGCACGCTGCCGATCAGCAGCAGCCGCAGCGAGACCTGGACCCGGCGGCGGAAGTCGTCGTTCACGGGGGTGTCGTGGATGGTGCGGCCGAGGTCGCCGTGCAGCAGGACGCCGCCGGCCCAGTGGCCGAACCGCTCCACCACGGGGGTGCGGTCGTTGATGTTGAGCGCGGTGAGCTGGCGGTCGACCGAGGCGGCGGCCGGCCGGGGCACCTTGGACTCGAAGTAGGTGCGGGGCTGCAGGGCCCCGGAGGCGAGCGCGTAGGAGAGGAAGACGGCGGCGACCAGCAGCACCGCGTAGTAGGCCAGGCGCTGTGCCAGGTAGCGGTGCATCAGCCACCGCCGGGGGCGGTGGCATCGTTCGTGCACCTGGTGGACATGGTGATTTGCCTTCGCTCAAGGGGTGGTTGCAGCAGGTTCGCGCAACGCGGTCGCGGCGCGGCCGGTGGGCCGCGCCCGGGGTGCGGGGCGCGCCGCTTCGCCCGGGTCGGGGAAGCGGCAGGTCAGAGTGTTGCACCGGTCCGCAGCCGGGGTGTTGCGGCAGTGTTGCGGCCCGTTTCATTCCGATCAGATCTGAACATCCCCCTCTGGTAGCGGAACTGATCGGCTGTTACGTTCGGCTGGTCGGCACCGACTTGGCTGCCCACGCTCAAGTGCCGCCACACCTGGTGGTGCCGAAAACGTCGAAACTCCCGGGGAGACCCCTCATGGACGCAACCGCCACCGCCCGCCGGATCAGCCGGGCGGCCGCCCTCGCCGCCGCCCTGGCGCTGGCCGTCACCGCGTGCGGCTCGGGCGGCGGCGGCTCGGCCGACGGCGTGGCCAGGAGCGAGCCGCCGCGCCAGGGCGCCAACGACATCAACCCCAGGCCGGCGGCCCAGGTCAAGGACGGCGGCGAGGTCCGCTACCCCCTGTACCAGTGGATCACCCAGTGGAACCCGTACCAGGTAGACGGCAACTACGGCGACGCCGTCGAGATCATGCGGGCCCTGGAGCCCAGCCTGTTCCGGGTGGACGCGAGCGGCACCTTCCAGCCGGTGGCCGACTACCTGGTCGAGGCCAAGGTGACCTCCACCTCCCCGCAGGTGATCACCTACAGGCTCAACCCGAAGGCCAAGTGGTCCGACGGGAAGCCGCTGAGCCACCTGGACTTCAAGGCCGTCTGGCAGGCCGGCAGCGGCAAGGACCCGGCGTACAACATCGCCAACCCGGCCGGCTACGAGCTGATCTCCGGCGTCGAGCAGGGCGCGGACCCGAGCGAGGTCAAGGTCACCTTCGCCGAACCGTACGCGGACTGGCAGAACCTGTTCCGGCCGCTGCTCCCGGCGGCCGGCATCGCCACCCCGGACGACTTCAACAAGGGCTGGGTCGAGAAGGTGCCGATCACCGCCGGCCCGTTCCGGATCGGCGTCGCGGACAAGACGGCGCAGACCCTCCAGCTCGTCCCGGACCCCGGCTGGTGGGGGGAGAAGCCCAAGCTGGACAAGGTCACCTACCGGGTGATGACCCAGTCGGCCACCACCCAGGCCTTCCTCAACAACGAGATCGACCTCGCGGCGGCGGGCACCGCGACGGCCTACGGGCAGCTGAAGGACGCCAAGGACGCGGTCATCCGCTCCGCCAGCCCCTGGGACGAGGTGCACATCTCCTTCGGCGGCGGCGGCGCGCTGGCGGACCGGAAGGTGCGTCAGGGCCTGGGCCGGGCGCTGGACCGGCAGTCACTGATCAAGATCGCCAACAACGGTGTACCGGTGGACTTCAAGCTGCTCGGCAACCACATCTTCATGCCCAACCAGGCCGGCTACCAGGACAACTCCGGCGACTGGGGCCGGTTCGACCTGGCGGCGGCGAAGAAGCTGCTGGACGAGGCGGGCTGGAAGGAGGACGGTCCCGGGCGGCCGCGCACCAAGGACGGGCAGGCGCTGGAACTCCACTGGATCCTCAACGACGGCACCACGCAGGCCCAGGTCGACCTGGCCACCGCCGCCCAGAACATGTGGCTGGCGGTCGGCGCCAAGGTCGACATCGACAAGGTGCCGAGCAACGACTTCTTCGCCAAGTACGTCAACCAGGGCAAGTTCGACATCGCCAGCTGGCGCAACACCGACTCGTTCCCGCTCTCCACCAGCCTGTCCAACTTCCGGCTGCCGCAGGGCGACAACGTGTTCGGCAACTTCTCCAAGCTGGGGTCGCCGGAGATCGACGCGCTGCTGAGGAAGGCCGCCGGCACGGTCGACCCGGCCGCGGCCGCGAAGCTCTACAACGAGGCCGACGCCAAGATCTGGGAGCTCGGGCACACCGTCGAGCTGTACCAGCGGCCCTCCGTGCTGGCGGTCCGCAAGGGCCTCGCCAACGACGGCGCGTTCGGCCTGGCGAGCGGGGATCTCGCGCTGATCGGCTGGGAGAAGTAGGGCCGGCCCCGCCCCGGAACTTCCCGGCCGCCCACGGCGGCCCGGCCGACGGCGGGCGCTGACGAGCAGCGCGGTGATCACGGGGCCGGTGGCGGGGGCGCGGGTGGTACGGCATCGCCGCCCCCGCGTCCCACCACCGGCCTTGACCTTCCGCGTTGCCCGCAGGGCGCCCGGGTCGTCCTTCCAGGTGATTCCGATCGGGGACGAATCTAGCCGTGAGCCGGAGACGGACAGGACATGCCGCACGGGGCGCGCCCGGAACCGGCCGAGCTGTCACCCGGATCGCGCACCGCACCGTCAACTATGGCTGACGGCAGGGCAAAACGGGTGAAACCGGCCCGCCCGGCGTGCCGCGGTGCCCGCACGGCGCGCGCCCCGGCCGCCGGACCACCGCGCGGGCGGGCGGCCCGCGGAGGTGCGTGCGTGCGGGCGGCCCGTGTCAGGATCACCGGGACAGCACCCTCCCGGAGGCCGAACCATGACCAGCGGACCCGCCGCACCCCGCCCGCAGCACCCGTACCCCCGGCCGGTCCAGCGGATGGTCCCGCGCAGCCGCGACGAGCCGCACCGCACCGCGACCCCGCTGGAACTCTTCTTCGACCTCTGCTTCGTGGTCGCCGTCGCGCAGGCCGGGCGCGAACTCGCCCACGACCTCGCCGAGGGGCACCTGCACGTGGCGCTGGTCGGCTACCTGTTCGCCTTCTTCGCGATCTGGTGGGCCTGGATGAACTTCACCTGGTTCGCCTCCGCCTACGACTGCGACGACGTCCCGTACCGGATCACCACGCTCGTCCAGATCACCGGAGTGCTGATCCTCGCGGCCGGCGTGCCCCGGATGTTCGCCGACCAGGACCTCACCCTGGCCGTCACCGGGTACGTGGTGATGCGCCTCGCCATGGTCACCCAGTGGCTGCGGGCCGCCGCCGCCGAGGAGGGCGCCGCCCGGACGGTCGCCCTGCGCTACGCGGTCGGGATCACCCTCGTCCAGGTCGGCTGGGTGCTGGTGCTCCTGGTGCCCGCCGACGTCCGCCCGTACCTCGTCCCGCTGGGCATCCTGGCCGAGCTCGCCGTCCCGGTGGTCGCCGAGCTGGCCGCCCGGACCAGCTGGCACCCGCACCACATCGCCGAACGGTACGGGCTGTTCACCCTGATCGTGCTCGGCGAGACGGTGGCCGCCGCGACCGTCGCCGTGCAGTCCGCCGTGGACGAGCACGAGGCGCTGGGGGAGCTGATCCCGATCGCGGCCGGCGGCATCCTGCTCTGCTTCTCGGCCTGGTGGATCTACTTCGCCCGCCCGGTCGAGGACGTCCTCACCTCCAGCCGGCAGGCCTTCCTCTGGGGTTACGGCCACTACCTGGTCTTCGGGGCCGCCGCCGCGATCGGCGCCGGGCTGGAGGTGGCGATCGAGCAGGCCGTCGGCAAGGCCCACATCTCCGCCGCCGCCGCGACCGCCGCGGTCACCGTCCCCGGCGCCGTCTACCTGTTCACCGTCTGGCTGCTGCACGCCCGCCACGGCAAGTCCGGCGCCGCCCAGGTGGTGCTGCCGGTCGCCGCGGTCGCCGTGCTGGCCTGCACCTTCCTCGGCGGCTCCGGCGTCCTCGCGGCCGGCCTGGTCGCGGCGGCGACGGTGGCGGTGGGGGTGGCCCTGCACGCCCGGGAGGGGTGAGCGGCGCCCCGCCCTGCTCCAGGTTCGGGGCCGGGCGCCACCCGGCGGCCGGGCCCGGACCGGACGCCGCCGGGTCGCTCTGGCGGGACTGTCGGTGCCCCGTGCGACGATGCCGGGGCCAGCACCAGGACCAGCACCCGATCGTGAGGCCGTGCCATGCCCTCGTCCGTACCCGACCAGCTCGCCGACCTGCCGTACGGCCACCTGCTCCGGCCGCACGACGGGCCGCTGCGGCGCGACGAGCGGTACGACACGGCGCACTTCGACGGCGGTGAGTACACCGACCAGGCCGCGTCCGGCGCGAGCTTCCTGGAGTGCGCGTTCACCGCGGTCGCGATGAGCGGCGTGAAGCTGCGCCAGGCACGGTTCAACGAGGTGTGGGTGCAGGGCAGCCGGTGGGTGGCCTGCGACCTGTCGGAGAGCGAGTGGCAGGACGCCTCCCTGCTCGGCGGTGTGCTGGCCGGGGTGGCGGCGCACGGCTCGGCGCTGCGCCGGGTGGTGCTGCGCCAGTGCAAGCTGGAGGCGGTCAACCTGCGGGCGGCGGTGCTGCGCGACGTGGTGTTCGAGGACTGCGTGCTGCGGGACGTGGACTTCGGCGACGCGAAGCTGACCGGTGTGACCTTCCCCGGCTCCACCCTGGAGGAGGTCAGGCTGCGCGGCGCCAGGTTGAGCCGGACCGACCTGCGCGGCGCCGTCCGGCTGGGGCTGTCGGACGGGCACGAGGGGCTGCGCGGGGCGCTGATCAGCAGTACCCAGCTGTTCGAGCTGGCGCCGCAGTTCGCCCAGGCGCTGGGCATCACGGTCGAGGACCGCTGAGGCGGTCGCGCGGAGGGTGTGCCCGGGGCATCACGGGTACCGCCCCGGCCGTTCATCTCCAGGCCGCTCAGCGACAGTTGGGCGAACAGTCCGACAATCATGCTGCACGAGTCTGGTCACCCCGGGCCGCCCTGCGTGAGGATGCTCCGCGACCGACGTTGTCCACAACCTGTGTGTACAACATCGCTAGCGAAGGGACGGGCCGGGCAGATGTCCGAGCTGAGCCGTAGGAAGTTCATGGCACTGTCGGCGAGCGCGGCGGCCGGTGCGGCGGTGGCGGGCAGCGCCACCGTCGGCGCCGCCGCTCCCGCCTCGGCGGCGGGGCTCACGAGCACCGGCACCATCACCGACGCCCAGCACATCGTGGTGCTGATGCAGGAGAACCGCAGCTTCGACCACTACTTCGGGACGCTGCGCGGCGTCCGCGGCTTCGCCGACCGCAGCGCGATCCAGATCGCCGGCGGCTACAGCGTCTTCAACCAGCCCAACGGCCTCGGCCGGCAGTACCCGTGGGCCTTCAGCGCCACCAAGCCGGCCGGCGGCGCCGACCCCGAGCGCCTGGCCCAGTGCAACGGAGACCTCGCGCACTCCTGGAACGACCAGCACACCGCCTGGAACGGCGGCAAGCTGGACTCCTGGGTGCTCGCCAAGGGCAACGTCCGCACCCTCGGTCACCTGCAGCGCGCCGACATCCCGTTCCACTTCGCGCTGGCCGAGAACTGGACCATCTGCGACGCCTACTTCTGTTCCACGCTGAGCGCCACCGGCCCCAACCGCACCTTCCACTGGAGCGGCACCATCGACCCGGCGGGCACCGCCGGCGGCCCCGCCTACAACGGCGGCGACGAGTCCGGGCTGCGCTGGCAGACCTACGCCGAGGCACTGGAGAGCGCCGGGGTCAGCTGGAAGGTCTACCAGAACGCCGCCGACAACTACGGCGACAACGCCCTCGCCTACTTCAAGCAGTTCACCGACGCCCCGGCCGGCAGCCCCCTGGCCGTCAAGGGCATGGGATCGGTCCCCAGGGTGACCGGCCGGACGCCGGACGACATCGCCGCCGCGATCCGCGCGGACGTCCTGAACGGCACCCTCCCGCAGGTCTCCTGGGTGGTCGCCGACGAGGCGTCCTCCGAGCACCCGTACGCCACGCCCAACGACGGCGCGCACTTCGTGCACATGGTGATGGACGCGCTCAACGCGGACCCGAACGTCTTCAACTCCACCATCATGTTCCTCAACTACGACGAGAACGACGGGTTCTTCGACCACGTCCCGCCGCCCTCCCCGCCGGCCGGCACCCCCGGCGAGTTCTACAGCAACACCGCGATCGGCCTCGGCTTCCGCGTCCCGATGATCGCCATCTCGCCCTGGAGCCGTGGCGGCTGGGTCAACTCCGAGACCTTCGACCACACCTCGGTGCTGCGCTTCCTGGAGCGCTGGACGGCCGCCATCGGCAAGCCGGCCACCTGCCCGAACATCAGCGTCTGGCGCCGCAAGGTCACCGGCGACCTCACCGGCGTCTTCGACTTCGCCCACCCGGTGTACGGGATGCCCGCGCTGCCAGACACCGACGCCGTGATCGGCCTCTCCGCATGCGGTCCGCTGCCCAACCCGGCGCCGGTCACCAACGCGCTGCCCGCCCAGGAGAGCGGCACCCGCCCGGCCCGCGCTCTGCCGTACCAGCCGAACGCCAACCTCGACCACCTGGAGTTCGGCTCCGGCGGCGTGATGAAGGTCTGGCTCAAGATGTCCAACACGGGCACCGCGGCGGTGAGCGCCTCGCACTTCGCCGCCTACGCCAACGCCTACCGCAGCGGCGGTCCCTGGCAGTACACGGTGGACGCCGGCGCCGAGCAGAGCGACTTCTTCAACTGCGGCCCGGGCTACGGCAACGGCCCGTACGACCTCGGCGTCACCGGCCCCAACCGCTTCCTGCGCCGCTTCAAGGGCGACGCCACCAAGCCGGGCAGGACCGCGGCGGTCACCGCCTCGTACGCGATCGAGCCGGGCAGCGGCAAGCTGGCGATCTGGTTCAAGCTCGCCAACTCCGGCACCTCGGCGGTGACCTTCACCATCACCTCGAACAACTACCGCACCGGCACCTGGACGTACCAGGTGCCGGCCGGCGGCAACGTCAGCGACTTCTTCAACGCGGTGGCGGGCCAGAACGGCTGGTACGACTTCACCGTCACGGTGAACTCGGACAGCAGCTGGTCGCAGCGCTTCTCCGGTCACCTGGAGACCGGCGCGGCGAGCGTCACCGGCTGACCGGTCGGCTCGCGGTTCCGGCCACCCCGGGTGGCCGGAACCGCTGCGCGGGTCGGCCGGTCCCGCCGGAGGGCTCAGCGCAGCCGGTACCAGCGGGCCTGGCAGAACGAGAAGCACCCGTACAGCGCCAGTCCGCAGCCCACCGCGACCAGCAGGGCCGGGCCCGCGGCCGTGCCCGCGAAGGAGCGCAGCGTCTCGTCCAGGCCCTTCGCCCGAGCCGGGTCGAAGGCCACCGCCGCCAGCAGGACGAACAGGCCCGCGCCGGCGAACACCAGTCCCCGCACCCCGCCGCCGACCACGCCGAGGGCGCGGACGGCCGTGTGCACCCGGGGGCCCATCGCCCCGGTGTCCAGCTTCTTCTCGAACTTCCGCAGCGCGGCGCGCACGCCCAGCACCACGCCGGTGACGATCACCCCGAGGCCGGCCGCGCCGACCAGCCACCGCCCGCCGGGCCACCCCAGCACCGTCGCCGTGTACTCCTTGGACGACTCGTCGCCGGAGCGCGTCCCGCCGGAGCCCGTCAGCAGGGTCTGCAGCACGCCGGAGCAGAGGAAGGCGTTGAAGACCGCCCGCCCCAGGTCGGCGGCCCGCTTGGTCCAGCCGTCCTCCCCGGTGCCCCGGCCGAGCACGGCCACGGACAGCCGCCACAGCGCCATCCCGGCCAGACCGGCCGCCAGCGCCCACAGCATCACCTGGCCGAAGGGCTGCTCGCCGATGGCGGCCACCGCCCCGGAGCGGTCCGCCTCCTTCCCGTCCGACCCGCCGAGGGCGATCCGCACCGCCAGGACGCCGACCAGGACGTAGATCACCCCGCGGGCCGTGAACCCGGCCCGCCCCGCGGCCCGGACGACGGGGCCGCGCCCCAGCCGTCGTCCCCAGGAGGGGAGGGAGCCGCGTCTACCGCTGTTGATGGCCATGGGCCTCGCCTGCCCCGGCCCGGTGCGGGGAAACGGGCGGGGAGCGAGCCGGGCCCGGCCGGCGCCGGCCGCCGGGGGAGCGGGCCGGCCCGACGGGCCGCGGCGGCCGGAACCCGGGCCCGGACGGTGGGACATCGTGACGATCCCATGATCCGTTCGTTTGGCAGTGGGTCAGGCGGGGCCCGGCCGGATCCGGCGGGCGTCAGCGCGGCGCACAGCAGGGGAGTCTCCGCATGAACGGTCGGGAAGCCGCCACCCCCGTGGCACCGATAGCGCTCGAACCGTCCGGCCCCGAGCAGCCCCCGCGGAAGGTCCGGCAGGAGCCCCGGGGACCGGCCGCCGCCGCGCCCCCGCGCACCGCGGCCCGCCGGCTGCCCGGCGCCGCCCGGCGCGCCCGGCTCAAGGAGCACGAGGCCGCCCTGGTCGGCGGCTACCGCGAACTGGCCAGACTCGCCTACCTGGTGCTGCCCGGCGGCACCGACCGGCACCACCGGATCCTCGCCGCCCACGCCGTCGTTCAGCAGGCCCTGCGCGCAGCGCCGCCGGACGGGCCGGCCGCCGACCCGTCCACCGGGCCGTACGAGGGCCGCGCCCACGAGACCGTCCGGCTGCAGGTGCTGCGCGGCGCGCTGGCCCGCCCGCTGCGGCGCCGGCTGCTGCCGCTGCCCCGGCTCTGGGGGCTGCGCCTGTTCACCGCGGCCGGCAGCCCCGAGGACCTCGCCCTCGACCAGGAGCTGGCCCGGGCCACGCCGCACGCCCGGGCCGGCTACGCCCTGCGGGTCCTGGAGGGGCTGCCCTCCGACCGGGTCGTCGCGCTGCTCGACCTGGCCGGCGTGCCCGACCCCGGCCGGGCGCTGGCCGAGGCCGAGGCCATCCACGCCGGGCACCGCGCGGCCGGCCGGGACCTCGACCGCTCGCCCGAGTTCGACCCCTGCGCCGTCCGGGCCCAGCCCACCGACCTGCTCCGGCGCCGGGCCAAGGGCCGGCTGCTGGCGGCGGCGGCCGCCGCCGTGCTGGCCGCCGCGGTGGGTCTGTCGCCGGCGCAGGGCCCGGCGCCGGCGCCGCAGGCCGCCGCCGATCAGGCCGGGCGCGCCCTCCCGCCGCCGCGCCGGGCGGCCGCCGACGACTGGCGGCGGACCGCCCGGCTGGACTTCGGCGTCTGGCCCGCCCGCGGCGACCTCACCGCTGACCGGGCCCTGCTCGGCCGGGCGGCCGCCGCCTGGGCCGGCCCCTCCCCGCAGGTCCGCCGGACCACCGAGCCGGGCACTCCCGACGGCCCGCCCGGCGCCGCCCAACTGCTCTACGCCGGGCGGCCGGACGGCACGGCCGTGGTCGTCCTGTACGGCGAGGGCCGGCTGGCCCGCTACACCGAGGGCCCGCAGCCGGAGCTGACCCTCGCCCGGGCCGACGACGCCGACGTCACCACGGCGGCCGCGCTCGCCCTCACCCGCACCGCCGAGGGCGCCCGCTACCTGCTCGCCCCCTGGGTCGACGCGGCCGACACCCGCGACCTGCGCACCCCGGACGCGGCCGCCCGCCCGGTGCCGCACCCCGACGGCCTCACCCCGCCGCTGGCGCTGACCGGCGACGGCTCCTGCGCCCGGCGGCCCGTCCTGCAACTGCGCTCCTCGCCGGTGGTGGCCGAGCAGCACGCCTTCCTGCTGGCCGACGTCGGCGGCCTGCTGCCCGCCCACCTGACCTGGACCCCGCCCCCGGACGGCAGCCCGGCCCGTCCGCCGCGCGAGGCGACCGGCCCGGAGGCGCTGGCCGCCTGGGCCCGGACCTCCTGCGGCCTGCCGGGGGCCGGCCCGGCCGACGCCGGCCCGGGCACCCGGGCGCTGAACACCTGGGCCTTCGCCACCCAGCAGCTCCCGGAGGGGGAGGGCGCCGCGACCTGGGTCTGCGTCCGCCGGGACCGCTGGGACGGCGGCGGTTCGGCGGCCACCGCGCTCCTGCTGCCCGACCCGCGCCGCACCTCCCCGGCGCCGCTGCGCACGGGCGGGGCGCCTGAGACCCGGGCCTGCAGCCGCTTCGACCAGAACGTGCTGGCGGCCACCTGGTGGCGGGGGAAGTCCGGCAGGTCGTACTTGCTGATGGCGGGCAGCCGGCGGCTGGTGAGCATGTCCGCCACCGGCGCGCTGACCATGCCGGAGACCAAGGCGCCGGCCCGTGCGCTGGCCGTGCCCGGGGCCGGGCAGGGCGAGGTGCGGCTGACCGGCCTGCTGGACACCGGCGCCCGGATCGGCACGCTGCAGTGACGGGGCGCGCGGGCCCGGCCACCCGCGCTCGGCGCGGGGGCCGGAGCGGCGCCGGTGGCGGGCGCGGGTGGTGCGGGCGGACCTGCTCCGGCCTGCGGATGCGCCCGGTGCGGCGTGGTGTGAGAGTGAGGACAGCCCGGTAACCACCCGGAGGAGGAGACATGGGCATCTTCGACAGGTTCCGCCACAAGGCGCACGATGCCGGCGAGGAGGCCAGGTCCTCGCTCGGCGGGACGCAGGAACAGGACTCGACGGCCATGACGGACGCGGCGCAGCGCGCGGCCCTCGCCCACGACGAGGCGGCCGACGCCTTCCCCGACCGGACGGAGCGGGCGCGCGAGCCGGAGCGGCCCCCGTCCGCGATGTCCGCCCAGGAGGAAGAGGAGCGGGCCCGGGAGAACATGACGGCCGAGGGCGATCCCTGGGACTGACCGGTCCCGGCCGGACCGGGTGGGTCGCGGGCCGGAGTACCGGCGCGGACCACCGGAACGACTGCCACCGGAACGACTACCACCCGAATGAGTACCACCCGAATGAATTGGAGGGGCGCGCCTGCCGGGGCGCGCCCCTCCGCCGCGTCCGTCCGCCCCTCGCGCTCCCGCCCTCGTACTGCCGCCCCTGGAGAACCCGCCGTCCGGCTCCCGCCGCCGCTCAGCGCGGCGGCAGCGGCGGCCGGCGCAGGTCCGGGCGCGGGATGTCCTCCGGCGGCGGCACCGCGGCCGGGCTGTCCTCCAGCAGCTCCAGCGCCAGCCCGACGGCGCAGGAGAGGTCCGGGTGCCGGCCCCGGGCCCAGTCGTTGGGGGTGCGCAGCACGTGCACGTCCGGCTCCGCGCCGTGGTTCTCCACCGACCAGCCGAGGCCGCCGGTGAACCAGGAGGCGTTCTTGGGCACCGAGATCTGGGTGCCGTCGCCCAGCTGGTGCCGGCCGGTCATGCCCACCACCCCGCCCCAGGTCCGGGCGCCGATCACCGGGCCGAGGCCGAGCAGCTTGATGGCGGTGATGATCACGTCGCCGTCCGAACTGGTGGCCTCGTCGGCGAGGGCGACCACCGGCCCGCGCGGGGCGTCCCTGGGGTAGCGCACCGGCTGCCGCCCGCGGCTGAAGTCCCAGCCGAGGACGCGGCGGGTGAGCTTCTCCAGCACCAGTTCGGAGACGTTGCCGCCGGCGTTGCCCCGGACGTCCAGCACCAGCGCCGGCTTGTCGAGCTCGCGGCGCACGTCCCGGTTGAACTGGGCCCAGCCGGAGCCGCCCAGGTCGGGGATGTGCAGGTAGCCGCACCGTCCGTCGCTGAACTCCCGCACCAGCTCCCGCCGCCGGCCCACCCAGGCCTGGTAGCGGATCGGCCGCTCGTCGGTGAGCGGGGTGACCGCGATCCTGCGCACCCGCCCCTGGGGGCCGGTGCGCAGGGAGAGTTCGACGCTGGTGCCGCCGGTGCCCGCGAGCAGCGGCGCGGGCCCGCGTACCGGGTCCGGTGGGCGCCCGGCGACGGCCAGCAGCTCGTCGCCGTCCCGGACGCCGTGGGCCGCGAGCGGGGCGCGGGCCCGCGGGTCGGAGGACTCGCCGGGCAGGACCCGGTCCACCAGCCAGTGGCCGTCTGGGGAGCGCCGGGCGTTGGCCCCGAGCAGTCCGAGCGGCTGCTGGACGGGGGAGGGCCCCTCGCCGCGCCGGGCCGGGGTGACGTAGGCGTGCGAGGTGCCGAGTTCGCCGAGCAGCTCGCGCAGCAGGTCGGCGAAGTCGTCGGGCCCGGCGATCCGCTCCAGCAGCGGCTCGTACTGCGCGGTCAGGGCCGGCCAGTCCAGGCCGCACATGCCCTCGTCCCAGAACTGGTCGCGGACGATCCGGGCGGCCTCGTGGTACGCCTGGCGCCACTCCTCGGCCGGGTGGACGGTGTGGGTGATCCGCCGCAGGTCGACGCTGAGCCCGCCGCCCGGGCCCGGCACCGGGACGATCCGCAGGGTGCCGGCCGAGTACACGGAGACCGAGCCGCCGTCCCCGGAGACGGCGTAGCCGTCCAGCTTGTCGACCAGCGTGGTGCGGGTGCCGCGGGCCAGGTCGAAGTACTCCAGGGACGGCCGGCCGGAGGTGTCGTCCGGATTGGCGAAGGTCTGGCCGAGGGCACCGGAGATCGGCCAGCGCAGCCAGACCAGGCCGCCGCGCACGGCGTCGGTGGCCGAGTACTTGGAGGCGATCACGGGGAACTGCACCAGCCGCTCCGAGATGCCCTGCGGCTCGACCGTGACGGTGCCGTCGCCGGGGGCGGCGCCGGCCGCCGGCACCGCCCCGCCGGGCCGCCCCTCGGCCGGGGCGGCGAAGGGGGACGGCGTGTCGGCGGCCAGCGGGACGAGATAGGGGCGGCAGCCGAGCGGGAAGGACATGTCACCGGTGTGCACGTCGTGCACCGGGTCGAAGCCGCGCCAGGAGAGGAACACCAGGTAGCGGCCGTCCCGGGTGAAGACCGGCTGCTCGTCCTCGAACCGGCCGTCGGTGACGTCGGTGATCGGCGCGAGGGTGTCCGCCCGGGTCATCCGGATCTTGCGCAACGAGCGGCCGGCCACCGGCTGGGACCACGCGACCCAGAGCGAGTCGGGGGAGAAGACGGCGCTGCCGACCGGCCCGTAGGTCGAGGCCGCCAGCTCGCGCACCTCGCCGTCGGCGGTGCCCACCAGCAGCAGCCGCCCGTCGGAGGTGGCGGCCGCGAGGGTCCGGCCGTCCGGGGCGGCGGTCAGCTCCAGCACCCGGCCGATCCGGCCGCCGGCGATCCGCCGGATCCCGGGATGCTGCCCGGACCGGTGCTCGTGGTGGTGCTCGCTGCCGGGCAGCGGGGCGATCTCGACGGCGTCCTCGCCCTCGGCGTCGGTGATCCAGCAGACCTCGTCGGTGTGGCCGAGCACCACCGGCAGCCTGGTGCGCACCCCGGGCGTGTCGGCCAGCGCCCGGGCCGGCCCGTCCCGGTGGGTCAGCCAGTACTGGCTGCCGCGCACGGTGATCACGCCGGTCCGGCCGGTGGCGTCGCAGGCGAGGTCCTTGACGTGCGAGGCGGCGTTCACCTGGTACGGGCGGCGGCCGGCCCGGGCGCCGCCGAGCGGTACCCGCAGCCGGCGTGGGGCGGGGGCGTCCAGGCTGTCGAGCAGCCAGATGTCACCGGCGTGCTGGTAGACGATCCGGGTGCCGTCGGTGGCGGCCTCGCGGGCGTAGTAGGAGGCGTGGTCGGTGTGCCGGCGCAGGCCCGAGCCGTCGGGGCGGCAGGAGTACAGGTTGCCGATCCCCTCGTGGTCGGAGAGGAAGGCGATCCTGGGGCCGTCGGGCCCGTCCACCGGCATCGGTGAGGCGAGGTGGCCCGCGTGCTCGGGCAGCAGGCGCCGGCCGTCGACCCAGAGCCGCCCGGTGGCGCCGCCCCGGTAGCGCTTCCAGGCGGCGGGCTCGTGCGGGGCCGCGCCGGTCAGCAGGACGGTGTGCTCGCTGTTCACCTGGGCGTCGCCGACCGGGCCCCAGGGCATCTTCCGCCCCGGTGAGCCGTCCAGCGGGAGCGCGTGCGCCCAGGTGTAGTGGGCGAACGGCTCGTGGTACGAGGTGACGGCCAGCACCTCGCCGTCGGGGAGCCAGCCCCGGACCCGGGTGTCCTGGCTGCCCCAGTAGGAGAGCCGGACGGCCTCGCCGCCGTCCGAGGGAGCCGTCCAGACCTCGGGGGTGAGGGTCAGCCAGCTGGTCCAGGCGAGGGTGCGGCCGTCGGGGGAGAGCCGCGGGTGGCTGACCCGGGTGCGGTCGCAGCTGACCCGCCAGGCCCGGCCGGCACCGGCGCCGTCGGTCAGCGGCGCCACCCAGACGTCGTCCTCGGCGGTGAAGGCGAGCAGGCCACCGCGCAGGTGGGGGTGTCTGAGGTAGCCGGGCGCCGTCACCTCTTCATGGTTCGGCGCCGGCCTACCGGTCGCAACCCGGGCCCGGCGCGGCCGCGGGGCCGTCGCGGGTCGCCCGGCGGTTGCCGAGGGCCCGTCGGCAGCGGCCCCGGCGGGCCCTGCGGGGCGGTGCCGGCGGGCCGTCCAGGGGTGTTCGGACACCGGCGGCCGGGCCGGGGAGGCAACTCTCGGTCGCCTCGGGGGCATTGACACAGAACCGGCGGATCCACTTCAGTGGTCTAGTCCAACTGGTTGACGGAACGGCCGCACCCCCACCTGGCCGCAGCTTCCCCATGCCCTCGGACACCCCCACATCCCGCGCCCCAGCAGGAGTCCCCCGCATGCGCAGAACAGCATCCCCCACCAAGCACCGGGGCAGGCCCGGCCGCCTCGCCGCCATCGGCACCGCCTGGGCCGTCGCGGCCGCCGGCGCCGTCGGCCTGGCCCTCGGCACCGCGCCCGCCGCCTCGGCCGGCGAGTTCCTCACCAACGGCGGCTTCGAGAGCAACGCGCTGGCCCCCTGGAGCTGCGCCGCCGGCACCGGCAGCGTCGTCAGCGGCCAGGCCCACAGCGGCAGTTACGCCCTGGCGGGCGCGGCCTCGGCCAGCTCCTCGGCCCAGTGCTCGCAGACCGTCACGGTCGCGCCGAACACCACGTACACGCTCAGCGCCTACGTCAAGGGCGCCTACGTCTACCTCGGCGTCGACGGCGGCACCAGCACCTGGACGCCCGGCACCGGCGGCGCCTACCAGAAGCTCACGGTCAGCTTCACCACCGGCGCGGCCCAGACCAGCGCCACCGTGTACACCCACGGCTGGTACGGACAGGGCACCTACTACGCGGACGACGTCTCGCTGGACGGGCCGGGCGCCCCGAGCCCCTCGCCGTCGGCCACCGCCACCGCGAGCCCGACCGCCACCGCCTCGCCGACGGCCACCGCCACGCCCACCGTGACGGCCACCCCGACCACCACCGCGACGCCGACCAGCACCGGCACGCCGACCCTGCCGCCCGGCAACCACGCGCTGGTCGGCTACCTGCACGCCAGCTTCGCCAACGGCGCCGGCTACACCAAGGTCGCCGACATCCCCGACTCGTGGGACTTCATCAACCTGTCGTTCGGCGAGCCGACCTCGGTCACCTCCGGCGACATCCGCTTCAACCGTTGCCCGGTCGCCGAGTGCCCGTCGGTGGAGTCGGACGCCGACTTCAAGGCGGCCATCGCCGCCAAGCGCGCCAAGGGCAAGAAGGTGCTGATCTCGATCGGCGGCCAGAACGGCCAGGTCCAGCTCACCACCACCGCGGCCCGGGACACCTTCGTCTCCTCGGTCTCCGCGATCATCGACAAGTGGGGCCTGGACGGGCTCGACATCGACTTCGAGGGCCACTCGCTGTCGCTGGCCACCGGCGACACCGACTTCAAGAACCCGACCACCCCGGTCGTGGTCAACCTGATCTCCGCGCTGAAGACCCTGAAGGCCAAGTACGGCGCCGGCTTCGTGCTGACCATGGCCCCGGAGACGTTCTTCGTCCAGCTCGGCTACCAGTACTACGGCTCGGGCCCGTGGGGCGGCCAGGACCCGCGCGCCGGCGCGTACCTGCCGGTCATCTACGCCATGCGCGGCGACCTGACCCTGCTGCACGTCCAGGACTACAACTCCGGCTCCATCATGGGCCTGGACAACCAGTACCACTCGATGGGCGGCGCCGACTTCCACGTCGCGATGACCGACATGCTGCTCAAGGGGTTCCCGGTGGCGGGCAACACCGCCAACATGTTCCCCGCGCTCAACCCGTCCCAGCTGGCCATCGGCATGCCGGCCACCACCAACGCGGGCAACGGCTGGGTCAGCCCCACCGAGGTGAACAAGGCGCTGGACTGCCTCACCAAGCTGGCCAACTGCGGGACGTACGTGCCGCGGGCCGGCGCCCAGCCGAACCTGCGCGGCCTGATGACCTGGTCGATCAACTGGGACCAGTTCGGCGGCCGGGAGTTCTCGAAGAACTTCGACAGCTACTTCGGCTGATCCCGCCGCTGCGGCCGGCCCCGCGCGGGCCGGTCGCCCGCACCGCCTGACCGCATCATTCGATCCACCGCACCGCCCGCTCCACCCGCCGGCCGGCGGGCACGTGTCCCGTGCCCGCCGGCCGGCGGCGTTCCCGCGCCGTTCAGGCGCCGGGGAGCTTGGCCGCCAGGCCGGTCAGGATGAGGTCCAGCCCGAACTCGAACCGGTCGTCGCCGCCGCCGGAGGTCAGGATGTCGGCGTTGGCGCTGGTACAGGGGAAGGTCTCGCTCGGCAGCGAGGCGTAGAACGTCCTGACCTGTTCGCGGAAGGCCGGGCCGAACTCGCGCATCGGCAGGCCGCTCTCGCGCTGACGGGCCATGAACTGGGAGCCCTCGTAGGCGTCGGCGCTGATGTAGAGCAGTATCCGGTCGACCGACCAGGCGGCCTGCTGGATCGGCACGCCGCCGGCCACCAGGACGGCCAGGAGTCCCTCGGTGACCCTGAGCATGTTCGGGCCGGTCGGGATGGTGGCGAGCGCGATCCTGGCCACGTCCGCGTTGGCGGAGAAGACCCGGTAGATGGCGCGGGCGACGTCCCTGGCCTGCTCCTGCCAGTCGTCCGGGTCCGCCTTGGGCACGTCGATGCCGGCGGCCACCCGGTCGAGCATCAGGTCGAGCAGCTCGTCCTTGTTGATCACGTGCGCGTAGATGCTCGACGGTCCGGTGTCGAACTCCTGGGCGATCCGGCGCATCGTCAGTGCGTCGATCCCCTCCGCTCCGGCGATCCGGAGGGCGGCGTCCACGATCAGGTCGGCGGACAGCGGCACGCGTTGGGGCGCGGGCTGCTTGCTCGCGCGCCCCTTTCGCCATGGTGCGGCAGGGATCCCCGGGGTGTCGTGGGACCGGGAAACGTCCATGGTTCGTGAGCTCCTTCCTGGCGGCGACTCCCCGGAGGGGCTCGTTCCGGACCAGTGTACCAACAGACGAACACTGTACTTGACGAGAACGGTGTTCGGGTGCTCGAATGGCGTTCTCCACTCAGCGATCATTGTTCGTCGGGGGCCTGGCCGTTCGTCGGACGTCACTCCGCACACACCTGATGGGTTCAGCCAATGACGACATGGCAGCAATCACCGACGGAGGCCGACGAGGCTCCGTACAAGTGGCGCTGGCTCGCCTTCTCCGCGATCCTGGCCGCCTCGATCATGAATCTGCTCGACGCGATGATCACCAACATCGCGGCCCCCTCGATCCGCGCCGACATCGGCGGCGGCCTCGCCCTGATCCAGTGGCTGGGCGCGGGCTACACCCTCGCCCTGGCCGCCGGCCTGATCACCGGCGGACGGCTCGGTGACATCTACGGACGCAAGCCGGTCTTCCTGATCGGCGCCGTCGGCTTCACGATCAGCTCCGTGCTCTGCGCGGTCTCGGTCTCGCCCGGCACCCTGATCGCCGCCCGCATCGCCCAGGGCCTGTTCGGCGCCCTGCTGCTCCCGCAGGGCCTGGGCACCATCCGCTCGATCTTCCCGCCCCGGGAGCTGGCCACCGCCTTCGGCGCGTACGGCCCCGCGATGGGCCTGGCCACCGTGGCCGCCCCGGTCGTGGCCGGCGCGCTGATCAGCGGCGACCTGTTCGGCACCGGCTGGCGGATGGTCTTCCTGATCAACGTCCCGATCGGGCTCTTCGTCATCATCGCCGGGTTCAGGTACATCCCCAGCAAGCAGGCGCCGAGCGCGGCCAAGCTGGACGTCCCGGGAGCGGTGCTGGCCGGTGTGGCCGCGCTGCTGATGATCTACCCGGTGGTCCAGGGGCGCTCGCTCGACTGGCCGGCCTGGTGCTTCGTGCTGATGGCGCTGTCGCTGGTGCTGTTCGTGGTCTTCGCCAAGGTGGAGAACCGGATCCAGGCCCGTGGCGGCGACCCGCTGATCGTGCCGACGCTGTTCCGCAAGCGGGCCTTCTCCGGCGGTCTGGTCACCGGCCTGGCGGTCTACACCGCGCTGACCGGGTTCGGCCTGATCTTCACCCTCTTCCTCCAGCTCGGCCTCGGCTTCTCGCCGCTCAAGGCGGGCCTGTCCGTCCTGCCGCAGGCCCTCGGCAGCGTCTCGGGCTTCGTCGCCTCGGGCGCCGGGCTGACCCAGAAGCTCGGCCGCAAGTCGCTGCACCTGGGCACCACGCTGATGGCGGTCGGCGCGATCGGCATCTTCCTGATCGTCCGCGGCGTCGGCACCGACGTCTCGCCGTGGCACACCGCGCCGGCCCTGGCGGTCTACGGCGCCGGGCTCGGCCTCTTCCTCGCGCCGTTCTTCGACATCGTGCTGGCCGGCGTGGAGTCCCACGAGTACGGCTCGGCCTCCGGCACGCTCACCGCGATCCAGCAGTTCGGCAGCGCGCTGGGCGTGGCCATCATCGGCACCGTCTTCTTCGGCATCCTCGGCGCCCAGGTCACCCAGGCCACCGACACTCCGGACCTGCGGGCCAGGCTGGCCGCCGTCCAGGTCACCGGGGCCGCCCAGGACAAGATCATCACCGGCCTCGGCGACTGCGGCCACGACCGCGCCACCGCCACCAACCCCGACGTGGTCCCCGCCAGCTGCGTGCAGCTGGAGACCGACATCAAGGCCGCCGTGAGCACGTCCGGCAACCCGCAGGGCGTGGCCGCGGCCGTGCAGAGCGGGGCCACCGACTCCTTCAAGCAGGGCTTCAACCAGACCCTCCAGCGCACCATCTGGGTCGTGGTCGGCCTGCTCGCCCTGGGCTTCGCGCTCGCCTTCCTGCTCCCCAAGCACGCCCGCGGCCACAAGCCGCAGTCCGGCGACGGCGACGGCAAGGACGAGCAGCCGCAGGAGGAAGCAGCCCTGCTCTGAACCCACCGGCCGGGCGGGGTGCGCCCAGGGCGCACCCCGCCACCCCACCGGATCGTTTCCACCCCCGACGAGCCAGTTGTCATTCCACGAGAGGTAACGACATGTCCACCGCGATCGTCTTCAACGAGTACGGCAAGCCCGAGGTCCTCGTCCCGGTCGAGATCCCGGACCCGGAGGCCGGCACCGGCCAGGTGCGGGTGCAGGTGCGCGCCGCCGGCGTGCAGCCCTTCGACACCGCCTGGCGCCGGGGCGACTTCGCCCAGTGGAACCCGGACACCTTCCCGGTGCGGCTGGGCAACGAGGTGGCCGGTGTGGTCGACCAGGTCGGCCCCGGCGTCACCGGCGTGGCCGTCGGCGACGAGGTGATCGGCTTCCTGGACGGCACCGGCTACTCCAGCGTCGTCCTGCTGCAGGCCGACCAGCTGGTGCAGAAGCCGGCCGGGATGCCCTGGGAGGAGGCCGGCGTGCTGTCCGCCTCCGGCCAGACCGCGCACACGGCGCTGGACGAGCTGCGGGTCGGCGCCGGCGACGTGGTGCTGATCCACGCCGCCGCCGGTGGTGTCGGCTCCAACGCCGTGCAGATCGCCAAGGCCCGCGGCGCGGTCGTGATCGGCACCGCCAGCGAGCGCAACCACGACTACCTGCGCTCGCTCGGCGCCATCCCGGTCACCTACGGCGCCGGCCTGGTCGAGCGGGTCCGCGCCGCCGCGCCCGACGGCGTGGACGCGGTCTTCGACGCCATCGGCGGCGAGGCGCTGGACGCCTCGGTCGAGATCCTCGACGGCAACACCGAGCGCGCCGTGACCATCGCCGACTCCTGGGGCGGCCCGCGGCTCGGCGTGCGCCGGATCGGCACCCAGCGCTCCGTCGAGCGGCTGTCCGAGCTGGTCCGCCTCTACAGCGAGGGCCTGCTGAAGGTCACCGTCGCCAAGGCCGTCCCGCTGGAGAAGGCGCCCGAGGCGCACCAGGAGGTCGAGACCGGCCACGTGCGCGGCAAGGTCGTGCTGACCGTCGGCTGACGCCCGCCCGCCGCACGCCGCAGCCGGCTCCTCCGCTCGTCCGCCCGCCGGTCGAGTCCGAATCGAGCGCACCGGTATTCCCTGGGAGGCCGGTCGCCCCGCCGCACACGCGGTGGGCGCGGCCGGCCTCCGGCCGTACCCGCGGCCGCAGGCCCACCCACACTGCGGAGGAAAGATGTCCGATCTCGCTTCGTCCGGTGCCGGCTTCATCGCGATCGTCACCCTGGGCACCGAAGGACCGCAGGTCCAGCAGGAGCTGGTCGAGCTGCTGGTGAAGGACGTCGAGGAGTGGGTCCGGCACTGCCCGGGCTTCATCGCGGCGAACTACCACGCGAGCGTCGACGGCCGGCACGTCGTCAACTACGCCCAGTGGCGCGACGAGGCGGCCTACCGGGACTCGTTCCGGGACAACCCGCGCGCGGGGGAGCTGCGCGCGACCATCACCGCCATGCCGGGGGTCACCGCGCCCTCCATGGTCGGGTACACGCTGGTCCGGACGGTGCCGGCGGCCTGACCCGGCCGTCCTTGAGCTGTCGTCAAGCGAGTCTCGACGGCCCGCCGAAATGCTGACGGTGTCGCGGGGTGGACAGTCACCCCGCGCTCACCACTCGCACTTCGCGGAAGGACTGGCATGTCGACAGTTAAGAGCTGGGCCAAGAGAATCGCAGCCGTCGGAGCCGTCGCGGCGGTGGCGATCCCCGTGTCCGTGGGGTCCGCCGGCGCCGAGACCACGGCCGAGGCCCAGGCTCAGACGGCGGCCACCGCCTCCGTCCCGGTGGGGTACAACTGCTACGTCGAGTTCCCGGGCGGCCACAACGTGCTGCCCTACAGCCTGACCTTCGCGACCAAGGCCCCGGCCAAGGTCGCGCCGCACAAGAAGTTCACGGTCGAGCTCGACCCGCCGGTGATCACGCCCAACCCGCAGTACAACAGCGGCGTCAAGGACGTCCAGGTCCAGTACCAGCTGCCGGCCAACGCCTCGCTGGTGAAGTACGAGCTCGTCGGCGGCAGCGGCCTGGCCGGCACCCACGCGGTCGTCACGGTCGACTACGGCACCAACACGCTGACCTACAAGCAGGCCGGCACCCTGGCCGCGGGCCAGCCCTTCGACCTGCCGACGCTGAAGCTCAAGCTGGAGTCGGGCGCCTCCGGTGTGATCAACACCGGCACCGCCGGCACCTCCTTCGACGACCCGGCGTTCACCTGGGTCCGCCTGGACCTCCAGGGCGCCCCGGCCCCGTTCAAGTGCGTGGCGAACCCGCAGACCACGTTCACCACCACCACCGTCCGCTGACCCGGTCCGGTCCGGGGCCCTCGCCGGGCCCCGGGCCGGAATCCCTTCCCGGACCGGACCGCAATCCCGCCGTCCGCGTGGAACACCGAATCCGACCGGCGTTTGGGCGAATGGCGAAAGGAACGACATCCATGTTCCCCGTGATAGGAGGCAGCCGGTGAACCGGCGCGTCGTGATTACCGGAATCGGAGTGCGCGCACCCGGCGGCTCAGGGGTGAAGGCATTCTGGGACCTGCTGACGGCCGGGCGCACGGCGACCCGGCGGATTTCCCACTTCGACGCCTCACCGTTCCGGTCCCGGATCGCCGGCGAGGTCGACTTCGACGCCCCCGCCGAGGGGTTCTCGCCCCGCGAGATCCGCCGGATGGACCGGGCCACCCAGTTCGCCGTCGCCTGCACCAGGGACGCCGTCGCGGACAGCGGCCTGGACCTCTCCGCGCTGGACCCGCACCGCGTCGGCGTCAGCCTGGGCAGCGCGGTGGCCTCGGCGACCAGCCTGGAGAACGAGTACCTGGTGATGTCCGACGCGGGCAAGGACTGGCTGGTCGACCCCGGCTACCTCTCCCCGCACATGGCCGACTACCTCAGCCCCGGCATCATGCCGGCCGAGGTCGCCTGGACGGTCGGCGCCCAGGGCCCGGTCACCATGGTCTCGGACGGCTGCACCTCGGGCCTCGACTCGGTGGGTTACGCCGTCCAGCTGATCCGCGAGGGCAGCGTCGACACCGTCGTCGCGGGCGCCTCCGACACCCCGATCTCGCCGATCGTCGTGGCCTGCTTCGACGCCATCAAGGCGACCACGCCCCGCAACGACGACCCCGAGCACGCCTCCCGGCCCTTCGACGGCTCGCGCACCGGGTTCGTGCTGGCCGAGGGCGCGGCTATGTTCGTGCTGGAGGAGTACGGGGCGGCCGTGGCGCGCGGCGCCGAGATCTACGCCGAGGTCACCGGCTACGCGACCCGCTGCAACGCCTACCACATGACCGGTCTGAAGAAGGACGGCCGGGAGATGGCCGAGGCGATCCGGGTGGCGCTCGACGAAGCCCGGCTGGACCCGACCGGCATCGACTACGTCAACGCGCACGGCTCCGGCACCAAGCAGAACGACCGGCACGAGACCGCCGCCTTCAAGCGCAGCCTCGGCGACCACGCGTACCGGGTGCCGGTCAGCTCCATCAAGTCCATGGTCGGCCACTCGCTGGGCGCCATCGGCTCGATCGAGATCGCCGCCTCGCTGCTGGCCATCAAGCACAACGTGGTGCCCCCGACGGCCAACCTGCACACTCCGGACCCGGAGTGCGACCTCGACTACGTACCGCTGACCGCCCGCGAGCAGCGGGTGGACACCGTCCTGTCCGTCGGGAGCGGCTTCGGCGGCTTCCAGAGCGCCATCGTGCTCCGCCGCCCCGAGGGGGTCTCCGCATGACCGTCCGGACCGTCGTCACCGGGGTCGCCGTCGCGGCCCCCAACGGCCTTGGCACCGAGGACTACTGGAAGGCGGTGCTGGCCGGCCAGAACGGGATCTCCGAACTCGTCCGGTTCGACGCCACCGGCTACCCGTCCAGGCTCGCCGGGCAGATCCTCGACTTCGAGGCCAAGGACCACATCCCGAGCCGGCTGCTGCCGCAGACCGACGTCTCCACCCGCTACGCCATCGCGGCCGCGGCCTGGGCACTGGAGGACGCGGCGGTCGGGCCGGACACGCTGCCCGACTACGACATGGGTGTCAGCCTGTCGACCGCCCAGGGCGGCTTCGAGTTCACCCACCAGGAGTTCCAGAAGCTCTGGAGCAAGGGCCCCGAGTACGTCAGCGTCTACGAGTCCTTCGCCTGGTTCTACGCCGTCAACACCGGCCAGGTGTCCATCCGCAACGCGATGCGCGGCCCGGGCATCGCCCTGGTCGGCGAGCAGGCCGGCGGGCTGGACGTGGTCGGCCACGCCCGCCGGGTGATCCGCCGGGGCACCCGGCTGGTGGTCAGCGGCGGCGTCGACTCCGCGCTCGACCCGTGGGGCTACACCTCGCAGCTCTCCGGCGGCCTGGTCAGCACCGTGGACGACCCGGCCCGCGCCTACCTGCCCTTCGACCGGGCGGCCTCCGGCCACGTGCCGGGCGAGGGCGGCGCCGTGCTGGTCCTGGAGGAGGCCGGCTCGGCCCGCGACCGCGGCGCCCCGAAGGTCTGGGGCGAGATCGCGGGCTATGCCGCGACCTTCGACCCCCGGCCCGGCTCCGGCCTGCCGCCGGGCCTGCGCCGCGCCGCCGAACTCGCCCTGGCCGACGCCGGACTGGAGCCGGGCGACATCGACGTGGTGTTCGCCGACGCGGCCGGCAGCACCGCCGGCGACCGGGCGGAGGCCGACGCGATCCGGGAGGTCTTCGGGCCGCGCGGGGTGGCGGTGACCGCGCCCAAGGCCAGCATCGGCCGGCTCTGCGCGGGCGGCGGCCCGGTGGACCTGGCCACCGCGCTGCTGTCGATCCGGGACGGCGTCGTCCCGGCGACCGCGCACACCTCGGACGTGCCCGAGGAGTACGGCATCGACCTGGTCACCGGCGAACCGCGGACGCTGGCGGTCCGCGCCGCGCTGGTGCTCGGCCGGGGCCGCTGGGGGTTCAACTCGGCTGTCGTGGTGACCGCCGGCTGACCCGCAGAAGCACAGCTACGGACGACAACAGCGAGCAGGACGAGGGGACAGACATGGCAACGATGGAGATCGACGACCTGCGGCGGATTCTGGTCGCCTGCGCGGGCGAGGACGACGGCATCGACCTCAGCGGGGAGATCGAGGACAGCACCTTCCAGGAGCTGGGCTACGACTCGCTGGCCCTGATGGAGAGCGCCGCCCGGATCACCCAGGAGTACGGCGTGGTGCTCCCGGACGAGGCGGTCAGCGACGCGGCCACCCCGCGCACGGTGCTCGCCGTGGTCAACAGCATGGTGACCGCGGCCGCCTGACCGCACCGGCCCGACCGCACGCCGTGGCGCCCACGCCGCCCGCACCCCGCGCCCGCCGCGGGGTGCGGGCCCCGTGGGCGCCGTACCGGCCCGCCGTCCGGCCGGCCGGAGGGCGGGACACCCGCACCCGGGACGCCCGTAGGACATCCGTACCGAGGAGAGCGCACCGTCATGACCGAACCCCGGCAGCACCCGATCGAACACCGCACCGAACACACCCTGGTCGTGGCCGCGCCGGCGCGGGCGCTCTACGGCCTGGTCGCGGACGTCACCCTCTGGCCGGCCGTCTTCGGCCCGAGCGTCCACGTCCAGCACCTGGAGCGCGGCGAGGGCACCGAGCGCTTCGAGATCTGGGCCCTGGTGAACGGCGAGGTGTCGAACTGGACCTCCCGCCGCACCCTCGACCCGGAGCGCCTGCACGTCACCTTCCGCCAGGAGCGCAGCCGGGGCCGGATCGGCTCGATGGGCGGCGAGTGGATCTTCAACGAACTCCCCGGCGGCCGGACCGAGATCGTGCTGGTGCACCTGTTCACCCCGGCCGACGACGACCCGGACACGGTCGAGTGGATCAACGCGGCGCTGGACCGCAACAGCCCGCAGGAGCTCGCCGCGCTCGGCCGGATCGCCGAGTTGGGGCACCCGGTGGAGGACGTGGTCTTCTCCTTCACCGACACCCTTCCGCTGCAGGGTTCGGCCAAGGGCGCCTACGAGTTCGTGAACCGCGCCGACCTCTGGGCCGAGCGGCTGCCGCACGTCGGGCGGGTCGGCCTCACCGAGACCGTGCCGGGCATCCAGGAACTGGAGATGGACACCGTCACCGCGGACGGCTCGGCGCACACCACCCGCTCGGTGCGGGTCTGCCGCGCCCCGGAGTGGATCGCCTACAAGCAGCAGCTCACGCCCCGGCTCCTGCTCGGCCACAGCGGCCTGTGGACCTTCACCGACGGGCCGGACGGGCCGGTGGCCCACGCCCGGCACACGGTGGCGATCGACCCCTCGGCCGTCACCGGGGTGCTCGGCGCCGACGCCACCCTGGCCGACGCCCGGGCCTACGTCCGGGACGCGCTGGGCCGCAACAGCCTCACCACGATGGAGCACGCCGCGCGGGCCGAAGCGCTCTGAGCGCGGCGGACAGGCGAGGGGCCCGACGGCAGCGCTGCCGTCGGGCCCCTCTCGCGTGCCCGGCCCGGTACCGACCGGCGGCCGAACGGGCCGGCGGTCACCGGCGGGCGGATCAGCGCAGGGCGAATACCTCGTCCGCGTACGCCTTCGCGGCCGGGTCGAACTGCAGCACGATATGGCTGGCCGCCGAGTTGGCGTCCCGCCAGTGGCGCTGCAGGGCCGAGGAGTCCTGCTGGGCCCGGGTGCCGCCGGCCCGGAACAGGCGGTTGACGGCGGCCAGGGCCAGGTCGGCCGCCAGGGCGCAGTCACGGGTGCTGCGGGCCACGTCCAGGGCGGTGACGCGCTCCTGGTCGGCGGCCCGGGCGGCGCGGTCCAGCAGCAGGCCGGCCGCGTCGATCTCGCCCGCGGCGCGGGCCAGCACGGCGGCGGAGGCGGCCGGGATCCCGCCGGGCGCCCCGGCGGCCCGCAGGGCGGTCTCGTCGGTCCAGGCGTCCAGCGCGCCGCGGGCGGCGCCGAGCACCGGGGTGGCGAAGCAGAGCCCGTTCACGGCCTTGAGCGGCACCCGGTGGCAGGCCGCCTCCGCATCCCCGGCCGCGCCGCCGGTGACGGCGTCCCGGCCGAACGAGCGGGCGGCGGGCACCAGCACGTCCTCGATCACCAGCGTGTTGCTGCCGGTGCCGCGCATGCCGACGCTCTCCCAGGTCTCGACGATCCGGTACGAGGCCCGCGGGACGGCGAAGAACCGGGCCTGGCGCGCCTCGTCGGTGGTGACGGCGCAGACCAGCGCCCAGTCCGAGTACTCGATCACGCTGACGTACGGCCAGCGGCCGGATATCCGCCAGCCGTCGGCGTCCGGCTCGGCCTTGCCGAGCGGCATCAGCGCGCCCACGATCAGCGGGTCCGGGCCGTCCTGCCAGAGCTCCTGCTGCCCCGCCGCGGGCAGGTAGGCGGCCATCCGGCCGAGGCTGGCGGTCAGGGAGGCGGCCCAGGCCGCCGAGGTGCAGCCCTGGCCGACCGTCGCCACCGCCTCGGTCACGGCCGTGAAGGTGCCCGCCGTGCCGCCCCACCGGGCCGGCACGAAGTGGCGCGCGAACCCCGCGTCCAGCACCGCGCGCACCACCCGGGCGTCGAGCCGGCGGTCGCGCTCCGCCTCGCCGGCCAGTTCCGCCGCGGTCTTCGCCACGTCGGCGGCCGCCTCGACGAGGTCCGGGCCGCTCGTCACGCTGTTCGCCATCCTGTCCAACTCCTTGAATCCGGGGTGCCCCTACGCTGACGAACCAGGCTCCCCGGCGTCGCTCGACCGGCGCTGGAGGCCCGCCGGACCCGTCGCGCGGGCGTCCGCCCGGCGGGATTCGAGTGAGGCTAGAGCCTCCCCTGCGACCGTGGGCCGCAACGACCAGCAGGCGTGAGATTGGGGAGCAGACCGTGTCAGCACCGACCACGGAAACCGACGAGGGCCGGTGGGTCCTCGTCCTGGGCGCGACCGGCAACCAGGGCGGTACCACCGCACGCCACCTGCTGGCCCGGGGGACGGCCGTGCACGCCTTCGTCCGGGACCCGCAGGCCCCACGGGCCCGGGAACTGAGCGCGGCCGGGGCCACCCTGGTCCGGGGCGACCTGGAGGACGCGGACTCGGTCCGCGCGGCGATGCGCGGCGCGCACGGCGTCTTCAGCGTGCAGACCCCGCTCGGCCCGGGCGGCGTGCCGGCCGAGGAGCGGCACGGTCTGCTGCTCGCCGACATCGCGGCCGAGACCGGGGTCGCGCACTACGTGCACAGCTCGGTGGGCGGCGCGGAGGAGCCGGCCGGGGTGTTCTGGCGGGAGGCCAAGCTCCGCATCGAGGAGCGGGTGCGCGAGCGCGGACTGCCCGCCACCTTCCTGCGGCCGACCTACTTCATGGACAACCTCAACCAGTACCCGCCGCTGCTGGAGGACGGCGAACTGGTCTACCGCCGCGGCCTGGAGCCCGGCAAGTCGCTCCAGATGATCGCCAGCGAGGACATCGGCTTCTTCGCCGCCGAGGTGTTCGCCGACCCGGAGCGGTTCGTCGGCGCCAAGCTGGAGATCGCCGGCGACGAGCTGACGGGCGACCAGATCGCGGCCGCCTTCCAGAAGCACACCGGCATCACCACCCGCTACGACGCCGTCCCGATGGCGGAGCTGCGGGCAACCAGCGAGTGGCAGGCCACCGCCTACGACTGGCTGAACCGGATCGGCTACCACGCCGACATCGCCGACCTGCGGCGCCGCCACCCCGGCCTGCTCACCCTGGAGGGGTGGCTGGCCAGGACGGGCTGGGCCCCCGCCGAGCACCATGTCGCGCCGGCCGCCGCGGGCGTGCCGAAGGCGGCCGGGTAGCCCGCCGGGCGGCCCGGGGCCAGGCCCCCGCTGTGGCGCGTGCCGCCACAGCGGGGGCCTGCGCTCGTTAGTCTGCTGGGGGCGGCTCCACGCCCTGCGTCGTTGCGGCACAAGCATCTTGAGGAGCAGGACATGGCATTCACCGAGGTCGAGCTCGCCTATCTGGCCGGCCAGCGGTTGGGCCGGCTGGCCACCGTCGCGCCCGACGGGACGCCGCAGAACAGTCCGGTCGCGTTCCGGTACAACCCGGAGACCGGCACCATCGACATCGGCGGTCGCGCGCTCGGCGACAGCCGCAAGTTCCACAACGTCGAGGCGAATCCCAAGGTGTCGTTCATCGTCGACGACATCGCCTCGTTCCAGCCGTGGCGGGTCCGCGCGGTGGAGATCCGGGGTCGCGCCGAGGCGCTGCGGGACGCCGAGTCCACCGGGTACTTCAGCGGCGAGATGATCCGCATCCACCCCCGCCGGGTGCTCTCCTGGGGCCTGGACCCGGAGGTGTCCGGCATCCAGGCCCGGACGGTCGGGGAGAGCGGGCGGGTCTGAGCCGCCGGCCGGTGACGACGGCGGGGGAGGATCCGGGCGTCCGGTTCCTCCCCCGCCGTCGTCACCGGCCCGTTCCTGCGGAGCTCAGTCGGTGGCCGAGACCCGTACGGCCGCCCGCCGGACCCGCAGCCGGACGCCCTGGCCCCACACCGGGTCGGCGAACATGCCGAAGCCGAAGGAGAACTGACGCGGTTCCACGTCCTCGTCCGGCCCCTCGGTGGAGCGCGCGAGGTAGGTGTCGTCGGCCAGCCGGCGACCGATCCGGTCGACGGTGAAGGCCTCGGTGCCGTCCACCGACCAGGTGGTGCGGCCCGCGCCGGCGTCCACCGAGATCGCGAAGCGGTGCTGCTGCCCGGGCGTCCGCTCGGCCACCGGTACGGCGTACGAGAAGACGCCGTGCGCGGCGCCCGGCCGGGGCAGCCGCTCGTACAGGGCCCAGACGACCTTGTTGGTGAGCGCGAAGTCGAAGACGATGCCGCTCTCCAGGTCCACGCAGACCATCGCGCCCATCCCGCAGCGCAGGGTGGTGTCCGGGTCCTGGACCTCGTCCCCGTACGGGTGCAGGGCGGTGTTGAACAGCTCGGCGGAGAGCTGCAGTTCGGCGGTCAGCCGGCCCTTCCCGGGCACGTCGAAGCCGAGCGTGCCGCCGACCGAGGTGCGGTTGGCGAAGGAGACCCA
Source organism: Kitasatospora herbaricolor (assembly GCF_030813695.1). Lineage (NCBI taxonomy): Bacteria > Bacillati > Actinomycetota > Actinomycetes > Kitasatosporales > Streptomycetaceae > Kitasatospora > Kitasatospora herbaricolor. Next base: position 3,377,305 of record NZ_JAUSVA010000002.1, on the reverse strand, counting down.
GCGCAGGTGGCCGGGGCCGCCGTCCAGGGCGAAGGCCGGCAGGCCGGTGGTGGGCTCGGTGGAGGTGGGGGTCACCACCAGCCCGGCCGGCGAGGAGGAGACGACGCCGTCCCCCTCGGGGCGGCCCGCGCCGGGGCGCAGCTGCCAGCGGGCCTGCGGCCCCTCGTGGTCGAGGCCGGCGGTGAAGTCGTCCTCGAAGATCAGCCGTTCGGTCCCGGCGGCTCCCGCGGGTACGTCCTGGGCGGTCATGAGTGTGCTGCCTTTCGGTAGGTGGCGTGGGTGGGTGGGGGCGGGCCTGCGGTCAGCTCGCGACGCCCGCGAGGTCCAGGGCCTCGGCGGCGCGGCGCAGGATGGTCAGCCGGCCCTCGTGGTCGGTGGCCGCGGCGGAGACCATCACGCCCAGGGTCGTGACGCCGGCCTCGGCGAAGGCCCGCATCCGGTCGGCGATCCGGGGGACGGGACCGGCCAGCGAGGTGCGGTCGATGAAGTCGGCCGGGATCGCGGCGCCCGCGCCGGCCCGGTCGCCCGCCGCCAGCCGCTCGTGGAACAGGGCGATCTCCTTCTCGTGGCCCATCTCGCGGGCCATCGCGCAGTAGAAGTTCTGCGCCGGGTCGCCGATCCCGAGCATGTAGACGTAGTGCGGGCGCAGCAGGTCGAGGGCGCTGCCGAGGTCCTCGGCCACCGCGGTGGGCAGGCTCGGCAGGACGTCGAAGCCGGTCATGTCGAGGCCGGCCAGCTCCCGGCCGGCCCGGATCTCGCCGACCGACTCGGCGACCGCCTCCGGGGAGGTGAACACCCCGATCCAGCCGTCCGCGATCTCCCCGGCCAGCCGCAGGCTGCGCGGGCCGACGGCCGCCAGGTAGACCGGGATCCGGGGGCGCGCCAGCTCGGTGAACAGGTGCAGCGGGGCGTCCTCGCCGCCGGGTCCGGGCAGCGTGAAGTGCTCGCCCCGGTGGCTGACCGGACCGCCGGCCACGGCCTTGCGGACGATCTCCACGTACTCGCGGGTGCGGCTCAGCGGGCGGGCGAAGTCCACCCCGTACCAGCCCTGCGAGACGCCGGGGTTGGAGACGCCGAGGCCGAGCCGGAACCGGCCGCCGCTCAGCGAGTCCAGGGTCGCCGCGGTGAGGGCGGCCAGGCCCGGCGGGCGGGCCGGGATCTGCATCACGCCGGAGGCCAGACCGATCCGTTCGGTCTGCCCGGCGACCAGGCCGAGCACGCTGGCGGCGTCCGAGCGGTAGCCCTCGGGGGCGAGTACCACGTCGTAGTCGAGGCTTTCGGCGGCCCGCGCCAGCGCCCCGACGCCCTGGTAGACGAGATTTGCGCCAAGTCGCACGGGTTCTCCCAGATGTGACGGTTGATCAGATGAGGTGGGCGCCGCCGTCGACCAGCAGGACCTGGCCGGTCGAGTAGGTGGCCGCCACCAGCCCGAGCACCGCCTGGGCCACGTCCTCGGGCTGCCCCACCCGGCGCAGCGGGGTGCTCTCCCTGACCCGTTCGGCGATGGTGGCGAAGAAGTCGCTGCCGGCCGTCCAGGGCGTCTCGACCAGGCCGGGGGCCACCGCGTTCACCCGGATCTCCGGCCCGAGGGTGTTCGCCAGCAGTCGTGTCATGTGCTCGATGGCGGCCTTGGACACGGCGTACGGGATGGAGCTGCCGGCGGGCCGGCTGCCGGCCACCGAGGAGATGTTGACGACGGCCCCGGAGCCGGTGGCCCGCAGGTGCGGGACGGCCGCGACGGTGGTCTGCCAGGTGCCGAGGATGTTCAGGTCGAAGATCTCCCGCCACACCTCGGGGCCGGCCGCCGCGAGGTCGGCGTGCGGGATCGGCCTGGTCCGTCCGGCGTTGTTCACCAGGATGTCGAGGCGCCCGTAGTGCTCCACGGTGGTGGCGATCAGCTGCCGGGCCTGCTCCTCGTCGGAGACGTCGGCCCGGACGTACAGGGCGTCCGGGAGCGAGGCGGCGAGCTTCTCGCCGGCCTCCACCGAGTGCGCCGAGTTCACCACCGTCCGGATCCCCTCGGCGGCGAAGCGCTCCACGACGGCCCGGCCGATCCCGGACGAGGAGCCGGTGACGACGGCGACGCGCGGGGTGCCCATCAGTAGTTCCCCAGGCCGCCGCAGACGTTGAGCGCCTGCGCGGTGACCGCGGCGGCGTCGTCGCTCACCAGGTACTCGACCATCGCGGCGACCTCGCGGACCTCCACGTAACGGCCGAGCGGCACCCGGGTGGTGATCCGGTCGTGGGTCTCCTCCTCGGTCACGCCCCAGATCGCCGCGTAGTGCTCGCGCACCCGCTCGGCCATCGGCGTCTCCACGAAGCCCGGGCAGACCGCGTTCACGGTGATGCCGGTCCGGGCGAGCTCCAGGCCGAGGGCCTTGGTGAAGCCGACCACGCCGTGCTTGGACGCCGAGTAGGGGGCGGCGTGCACCACGCCCTGCTTGCCGCCGGTGGACGCGATGCTGATGATCCGGCCGCGCTCCTTGGCCAGCATGCCGCCGGCGTTGAGCACCTCCTTCGTCATCAGGAAGACGCTGTTCAGGTTGGTGTTGATGACGTCCAGCCAGAGCTCGTCGGGGATCTCGGCGGTGGCGCCGCCCCCGCTGCGGCCGGCGTTGTTCACCAGGATGTCGACCGGCCCGAAGCGTTCCACCGCGGCGGCCACGTAGCTCTTGATCTGCGCGTGGTCCGCCACGTCGCAGACCGAGCCGTCGACCTCCAGGCCCTGCTCGGTGAGCTGCTTGATCGTCGCGCTGAGCTCCTCCTCGCGGCGTGCGCAGATGTACACGCGGGCGCCGAGCCCGGCGAGCCGGGTCGCGATCTCCAGGCCGATGCCGCTGGTCGCGCCGGTCACCAGTGCCACCGGCTTCGCTGCCACAGTCATGCTTCCTCCAGTGCTGTCGTCCGCACGTCGTCGTCGGGCCCGCGGCGAGCATGGCCGCGGTGGCTAGAGGCGGAGTGGAAACCTGATGGAGCGCAGGCCGGAGAGTGCCAGGACCCGTTCTCAAGCCTCGTTCGAGCGGGCCCGGTCACCGTGAACGTGACCACCCGTCTTCCCTGGAGGCCCGATGACCACCGCGCCCGTGCGCACCGACCTGTACGCGCAGGTCCAGCACTTCTACGCCCACCAGATGCAGGCCCTGGACGGAGGCCGGTTCGAGGAGTACGCCGCGACCTTCACTCCCGACGGCAGCTTCCAGCACTCGCCGGGCGCCCAGCCGGCGGTCGGGCGGGCCGGGATCGTCCACGAGCTGGTGGAGTTCCACAAGCGCTTCGACGGCGACCCGGTGCAGCGCCGGCACTGGTTCAACCACGTCGCCCTGGAGCCGCAGGCCGACGGGTCGCTCCGGTCCACGGTCTACGCCCTGGTGGTGACCGTCCGGCCGGGCGGCAAGCCGGAGATCGCCCCCAGCTGTGTCGTGCACGACGTCCTGGAGGTGGACGGCGAGGGGGTGCTGCTCCGCTCTCGGCTCGTGACCCACGACCAGATGTTCTGAAACCGCCCGGCGCCAGGCCCGGCCGGCCCTCCGTGGTGGTCGGTCCGCGGCTGCACGGTCCGCGCCGTCCTCCGTCCGTCCGGGGGCACGGTACGCGGCGCTCCGTCCGTCCGCTGGTCCGTCCGTCCGCTGGTCCGTCCGTCCGGTGCGCCGGCCCCGGGCGGACGGACGCCGGCGGTGCGGTGACGGATCCGGGCCGAAGGACGTGCGGTCGGCGGCGGGGCCGGGGGCAGGGCGGCGGGGCCGGGCAGCGCGGCGGGGCGACGGCCCTTCGGCCGCCGCCCCGGTTCCTTCCCGTCGCGATTCGGTACGGTCCGCGCCGCCGGTCCGGCCGGCTCCCCGGTGCCGGGGGCAGGTTGCCCCGGCACCGGGGAGCCGGCGACCGGTCAGCTGGCGAGTTGCCGGAGCAGGCTCTGGCCGGGCAGGTCGAGGGCGGGGTCGTTGGCCAGGACGGCCCGGTGCAGCCGCTGCAGCCTGGGGGAGGGCTCCACGCCGAGCTCCTCCCGCAGGGTGGCCCGCAGCTGGCGGAACACCTCCAGCGCGCGCCAGGGGCTGCCCGAGCGGTAGAGCGCCAGCATCAGCTGGGCGCACAGGTTCTCGTGCATGGGGTGCTGGGCGACGAGCATCCGCAGCTCGCCGAGCAGGACGGTGTGCATGCCGAGGCGCAGGTCCGCCTCGATCCGGTGTTCCAGGACCTGCATCCTCGCCTCGTCCATCCCCAGCACCTCCATGCTGAGGATGCGTCCGACCGGGACGTCCACCAGGGCGGGGCCGCGCCACAGGGCGAGTGCCCGGCGCAGCTGGTCCGAGGCCTGCCGGTCGTTGCCGGCCTCCAGGTCGGCCGCGCCCTGGTTGGCCAGCCGGCCGAACTCGGCGAGGTCGCTCCGGTCCCGGCTCGCCCGCAGCTGGTAGCCGCCGAGCGAGGTCGCCAGCACGTCCTTCGCCGACTCCCCCGAGTCGGCGCCGAGCACACCGGTGATCTTCTTGCGAAGTTGAAGAATGTACGTCTGCAGGGTGGTGGCCGCACTCCGCGGGATGTCGTCGCCCCAGGCTTCCTCCATGAGGGTGGCCACCGGGACGACGCGTCCCGCGCGCAGGGCGAGGAGTGCCAGAATCTGGCGGGGTTTTCCGGCGCTCGGAACCACCGAGACGCCGTTATTTCTGATGGAGAGTGGCCCCAGAACTGCTATTTCCACAGTGGATCCCCCGGTTTGTGGTCGGTTGCTACTCTGCTTCGAGGATGGCAGCAAGGTCCCTTTCCTGACAAGTGAGGATTTCACGAGAAAGGGCCCGGAGGTTTGACGGGCGAACGGCAATGTGCTTCACGTCACGCGGATATCCGGAATCAATGGTTCCGGATATCCGGATCAGATCAGCCAGCCCGCCTCGCGGGCAATCCTGACCGCGTCCAGCCGGTTCCGCGCGTTGAGTTTGGTCACCGTGGAGGTCAGGTAGTTGCGTATGGTACCCACGGACAGGTGGACCCGGGCGGCGATCTCGGCGATCTCGGCGCCGTCCGCGGCGAGCCGCAGCACGTCGATCTCCCGCGGGGTCAGCGCCGGGCACCGCCGGTCCCGCGCGACGCGCGCCAGATGGGGGTCGACCACGCGGTGCCCGGCCGCCACCCGGCGGACCGCGCGGGCCAGTTCCATCGGCGGCGCGTCCTTGAGCAGATAGCCTCCCACCTGTGCCGCGAGTGCCTCGCGTGCCACCGCGGGGTGGTAGAGGTTGGTGAGGATCAGGGTCTTGCAGGAGGGCAGTTCCTCCTTGAGCCGGACCGCGGTGCTGATGCCCTGCGATCTCTGTTCGCCGACCGCGATCACCGCCACCTCCGGATGGTGTTCGAGCGCCGCGGCCATCGCGTCGTCGCACCCGACGTCGGCGACGACCCGCAGGTCCTGTTCGAGTTCCAGCAGGGCCACCAGGGCGCCCCGGATCATGTGGAGGTCTTCGGCCACCACGACACGTATCACGATTTCCCCCCGTTGCGTGGCAGCATGATCTTGCTCGTGCCGCACCCCTGGGTCGATACTACTGAGCCCGGGCTTTGCCGGCATGCACGATTGTGTTGCGGCCACGTAATCAACAGTCGTCGGGTAATCGTCCTGGGGCGCCCTTCGAGCAAGTCTCCAGTGGGATCGCCGATCATCGAGGAAAAGTGATCGCAAAACCACAGGGAGCGACCATGTCCGGGTCAAAGCAATCCACCGACGGCAGTATCGAGGAGATCGCCGACGGGATTTTCGCCTATGTCCAGCCGGACGGCGGGTGGTGCCTGAACAACGCAGGTGTCATCACGTCGGACGGACAGAGCGCGCTGGTGGACACCGCCGCCACCGAGGGCCGGGCCCGGCGGCTGCGCGAGGCCGCGCTGTCCGTGGCGCCGGCCGCACCCCGGGCGGTGGTCAACACCCACTTCCACGGCGACCACACCTTCGGGAACTTCGTCTTCCCGGAGGCCGTGGTGATCGGTCACGAGCGGCTGCGCACCGAGATGGCCCAGGCGGACCTGCACCTGACCACCCTGTGGCCCGACGTCTGCTGGGGCGACCTCGAACTGGTCCTGCCCACCGTCACCTTCGCCGACCGGATGACCCTGCACGTCGGCAGCGTACGGGCGGAACTGATCCACCTGGGCCCGGCGCACACCACCAACGACACCGTGGTCTGGCTGCCCGAGCAGAGCGTGCTCTTCACCGGCGACCTGGTGATGTCCGGGGTCACACCGTTCTGCCCGATGGGCTCGCTCTCGGGTTCGCTGGACGCGATAGGGGAGTTGCGCGCACTGGGTGCGCGCACCGTCGTCACCGGGCACGGCCCGGTCGCCGGGGCGGAGGTGCTCGACACCGCGGAGCGCTACCTGTGCTGGGTGCGCGACCTGGCCCGGGAGGGGATCGCGGCCGGTCTCAAGCCGGTGGAGACGGCCCGCGGGTGCGAACTCGGCGAGTTCGCCGGACTCCTCGACCCGGAGCGGCTGGTGCCCAACCTGCACCGGGCGTACGCCGAGGAGCTCGGCGCCGCGCCCGGCGACCCGCTGGACATCGGCGCCCTGTTCGCGGAGATGATCGAGTTCCACGGCCGGCTGCCGGCCTGCCACGCCTGACCCGGTCCGGCGCCGCCACCCGCGGGGTGTCGGCGCCGGGGGGCGTGCCGCTCCCGCCGGGCGCCGGTACGAGGGCTCGCCCGGTTCGGCTCGGCACGCTCCGGTGCGGCGTCGCTCAGCGCGCGGGCGCGGCGAACGCGCCGGAGCCCTCCCAGGCGGAGAAGGCGCCCCGGTGGTACAGCATGGGCGGGCGCCGGAGCACCTCGACCCCGTCCACCCGCGCGAAGAAGACCACGTGGTCACCCGCCTCCACCGTCTGCACCACGTTGCACTCCGCGTACGCCAGCGCGAGCGAGCGGAGCACGGGGGCGCCGCCCGCCACCTTCGAGGGCTGCCAGTCGACCTCGGCGAACTTGCCGTCGGAGCGGCTCGCGAACACGAGCGCCGCGTCCTGCCCGCCGTCCGCGAGCACGTTGACGACGAAGGACTTCGAGGTGCTCATCGCCTCCAGTGTCTGCGAGCGCAGGTCCACGCAGACCAGCAGCAGGGGCGGGTCGGCCGAGACGGCGGACATCGCGTTGCAGGTGAATCCGCGCGGCTCCCCGTCGGGGCCCAACGCCGTGACGATCGAGACGGCCGTCGGGAAAGAGCCGAACAGTTCACGAAAGCTGCCCGAGTCCACTGCCATTCCGCTTCACCGCCACCGTTCCGGTACTGGTTCCTGGGTTCATCAGGAGGCTGCCGGAGCCGGCTGGAACCCCGGTGGACCGGTGCTGGAGGCCCCGTGTCCAGGAGGTTTCGAGCCCGGCTTGAGCCGGGTCGCGGACGCTCGCTCGGTACGGCCGAGCACTCCGAGGAAGGGCAGCCATGAGCATCGTCGAGGAACGGCCCCTGCGCGAAGACGTCCTGCCGCCCGTCGAGCCGGTCCCCGACGAACTGCGGGACCGGGTGGCCGCGCTGGCCGGCCTCCACCGCCTGGTGCAGGAGGGGCCGGGTGAGCGCGCCACCGCGACCCAGCACGCCAAGGGCAAGCTGACGGTCCGTGAGCGGATCGCGCTGCTCTTCGACGAGGGGTCGTTCACCGAGGTGGAGGCGCTGCGACGGCACCGGGCCACCGGCTTCGGCCTGGAGCACAAGCGGGTGCACACCGACGGCGTGGTCACCGGCTGGGGCACCGTGCACGGGCGGACGGTGTTCGTCTACGCGCACGACTTCCGGATCTTCGGCGGCGCGCTGGGCGAGGCCCACGCCGAGAAGATCCACAAGATCATGGACCTCGCGGCGGCCGCGGGCGCGCCCCTGATCGGGCTCTGCGACGGCGCGGGCGCCCGGATCCAGGAGGGCGTCACGGCGCTCGCCGGCTACGGCGGCATCTTCCGGCGCAACGTCCGCAACTCCGGGGTGATCCCGCAGATCTCGGTGATGCTCGGGCCCTGCGCGGGCGGGGCCGCCTACTCGCCGGCGCTGACCGACTTCGTCTTCATGGTGCGCGGCACCTCGCAGATGTTCATCACCGGCCCGGACGTGGTGCAGGCGGTGACCGGGGAGGTGATCACCCAGGACGCGCTCGGCGGCGCGGACGCCCACGCCTCCACCTCCGGGGTGGCCGCGTTCGCCTACGACGACGAGCGGACCTGCCTGGAGGAGGTGCGCTACCTGCTGTCGATGCTGCCGTCCAACAACCGGGAGCTGCCGCCGGCCGAGCCCACGGCGGATCCGGCGGGGCGGCGGGTCGAGGCGCTGCTGGACATCGTCCCGGCCGACCCGAGCCGTTCCTACGACATCCGCCGGGTGATCGAGGAGATCGTCGACGAAGGCGAGTTCCTCCAGGTGCACGAGGCCTGGGCGCAGAACGTGGTCTGCGCGCTGGCCCGGCTGGACGGCCGGGTGGTGGGCATCGTCGCCAACCAGCCCGCGGTGCTGGCCGGGGTGCTGGACATCCACGCCTCGGAGAAGGCCGCCCGGTTCGTCCAGATGTGCGACGCCTTCAACATCCCGCTGGTCACCCTGGTCGACGTCCCCGGCTTCCTGCCCGGCGTCGACCAGGAGCACGGCGGGATCATCCGGCACGGCGCCAAGCTGCTGTACGCGTACTGCAACGCCACCGTGCCGCGGATCCAGGTGATCCTGCGCAAGGCGTACGGCGGCGCCTACATCGTGATGGACTCCCGCTCGATCGGCGCCGACCTGTCGCTGGCCTGGCCGGTGAACGAGATCGCGGTGATGGGCGCGGAGGGCGCCGCCAACGTGGTGTTCCGGCGCGAGATCGCCGCCGCGGACGACCCGGCCGCGGCCCGCGAGCGGCTGGTCAAGGAGTACCGGAGCGAGCTGATGCACCCGTACTACGCCGCCGAACGCGGCCTGGTCGACGACGTGATCGACCCGGCGGAGACCAGGTCCCGGCTGATCGGCGCCCTGGCCATGCTGCGCGCCAAGGACGCCCCGCTGCCGAGCCGCAAGCACGGCAACCCGCCGCAGTGACGGCGGACTTGACCTCAAGTCCGCTTCAAGGTGAATAGTCGGACCAGGTGTCTCACAGCGAAGGGGAATCAAGTGAAGGTCGAGATCTGGTCCGACGTGGTCTGCCCGTGGTGCTACCTCGGATCCCGCAGGTGGGCCGCCGCGCTGGAGCGGTTCCCGCACGCGGACCAGGTGGAAACCGTCTGGCGCGCCTTCGAGCTGCGCACCGACGCGCCCACGGTGCCGGGGGTCACCCTCACCGACCTGATGGGCCGGCGCGGGCTGCCGCCCGAGCAGGTCACCACGATCTTCGGCCGGATCCGCGGCCTCGGCCGGGAGGCGGGCATCGACCTGCGGCCGGGCGAGGTCCGGCCGGTGAACTCCTTCGACGCGCACCGGCTGCTCGGGCTGGCCTCCGACCTCGGGGCCGGTCAGGCGATGGCCGACCGGCTGTTCCGCGCGTACCACTCGGAGCTGCTCAACATCGCCGACCACGCGGTGCTGGCCGCGCTGGCGGCCGACGCCGGGCTGCCGGCCGGCCCGGTGGCGGAGCTGCTCGCCGGGGACGCCCGGACCGCCGAGGTCAGGGCGCAGGAGGCGCGGGCCGCGGTGGTGGGGGTGACCGCCGTGCCGTCCTTCGTGCTGGACGGGCGCCCGGCGGTCTCCGGCGCACTGGACACCGACGAACTGCTGGCGCTGCTCACCGACGCCTGGGAGGCGGACTCCGCGCGGGTCTGACCGGCGGACCGGCGGCGGCCGCCCGGGCCCCTGGAAGGGCTCGCGGAAGGACGTCGCGGAACGACCGAGGGCCTCCCGCCGTCGCGGGAGGCCCTCGGTCCGTCTGTGCGCCGCCAGGGACTCGAACCCCGGACCCGCTGATTAAGAGTCAGCTGCTCTAACCAACTGAGCTAGCGGCGCCTGCTGACGCGGAGAACATTACCTGGTCAGCAGGGGAATCCGCCAATCGGTTCGGAGCGGGCCGGCCGGTCAGGGGGTGAGCACGACCTTGCCCCGGACGTGGCCGCCGGCGACCAGCCGGTGGGCCTCGGCGGCACGCTCCAGCGGGAAGGTCTCGGCGATCTCCAGGCGCAGCCCGCCGGCCGCCCAGAGGTCGGTCAGCTCGGCCAGCCGGGCCGCCGAACGGGGGCCCCGCAGGAACTGGACGCCCAGCCGCTGGGCGCCCTGGAAGTCCGTGATGGTACCGATCCGGGCCCGGTCGGCGACCAGCTCGACGGAGGCGTCCAGGGCGCCGTGCCCGGCCGCGTCCAGGGCCGCGTCCACCCCCTGCGGGGCGAGCGCCCGGACCCGGTCGGCGAGCCCCGGGCCGTACGTCACCGGGACGGCCCCCAGCTCGCGCAGGTAGGCGTGGTTGCGCTCGCTGGCGGTGCCGATCACGGTGGCGCCCCAGGCGCGGGCGAGCTGGACGGCGACGGTGCCGACCCCGCCGGCCGCGCCGTGCACCAGGACGGTGTCGCCGGCGCCGACCTTCAGCCCGCCGAGGGCGACGTGGGCGGTCTGGCCGGAGGCCGAGAGCGAGCCGGCGTGCTCCCAGGGCATCCCGGCCGGCTTGGCGACCAGCTGGGAGCTGTCCACCGTGACGTACTCGGCGTGGCTGCCGAGCAGCCGGAAGCCGAGCACCTCGTCGCCGACCTCCCAGCCGGAGCTGCCCGCCCCGAGCCGGTCGACCACGCCGGCGAACTCGTTGCCGAGGACGACCGGCAGTTCGACCTGGGCGCCGGGCGGGGTCCAGCCGCCGCGCACGGCGAGGTCGGCCGGCTGCAGGCCGGCCGCGTAGACCTGGACCCGCACTTCGCCCGGTCCGGGCACCGGGTCCGGCACCTCGGCGACCCGCAGCACCTCGGGGCCGCCGAACTCGGGGACGGTCACTGCCTTCATGGGGTGCCTCTCCTGTCGTCAGGTCTCGGCACCATCATGGAAGTTGAAGCGCCCTTGAGGTCAAGTGCCCGGCGGCGTGTCGGGCAAGGATTGAACGCATTGTCGGATTTATCCTGACGCGGGGCCGGGGGTCACCCCGCCGGGGCGACGGCTCCCGGCGCCCGGACGCCGAGAGGACACCTCCCCGTGGGCCAGCTGCCCCTGTTCTTCCTGGTGCTGCTCGCCTCGGTGGTCACCATCCCGCTGGCCCGCCGCACCGGGGTCCCGCAGCCCGTCCTGATGACCCTGCTCGGGCTGGGCATGGCGCTGGTGCCGCAGATCCCCGACATCGCCATCGACCCCGAGCTGATCCTGCCGCTGGTCCTGCCGCCGCTGATCTTCGCGGTCGCCCGGCGCTCCTCGGTCCGCTACTTCCGGGCCAACGTCCGCTCGATCCTGCTGCTCGCGGTCGCCCTGGTGGTGGTCACCACCGTCGCCGTCGCCGGCACCGTCCACTGGCTGCTGCCCGCCCTGCCGATGGGCGCCGCCATCGCCGTCGGCGCGCTGGTCAGCCCGCCGGACCCGGTGGCCGCCGTCGCCGTGGCCGGCGCGGTGGGGCTCCCGCGCCGGCTGGTCTCCGTGCTGGAGAGCGAGGGCCTGTTCAACGACGTCACCGCCATCGTGATCTACTCGCTGGCCATCGAGGCGGTGGTCAGCGGCGACTTCTCGGCCGAGCACGCGGTGCTGCGCTTCGTGCTGTCCGCGGTGGTCGCCGTCGTCGTCGGCATCGGCCTCGGCTGGGTCAACAGCAAGCTCGCCGGGATCCTGGAGGACCCGACCCAACAGGTCGCCCTCAACCTGCTGGTGCCCTTCGCCGCGTACGCCCTGGCCGAGGAGATCCACGGCTCCGGCGTGCTCGCCGTCGTGATCTGCGCCCTCTACCTGGCCGAACGCGCCGCCGACGCCGACGAGGTCGCCTACCGGCTGGTCGGCAACGCCTTCTGGGAGATCGTCGAGATCCTGATCACCGGCTTCGCCTTCGGTCTGATCGGCCTGGAACTGGCCACCGTCATGAAGGAGGCCGGCACCGGCTGGACCAGCATGCTCGGCGACGCCGCCACCGTGATCGCCGTGGTCGTCCTGGTCCGGCTGCTCTGGCTGCTCCCGGCCGGCTGGCTCTCCAAGCGGCTGGGCGCAGACGACGGCGAGGACACCCCGATCAGCTGGCAGGAGAGCGTGGTGCTCTGGTGGTCCGGGATGCGGGGCGTGGCGACCGTCGCGCTGGCCCTGGCCGTCCCGCTCACCGTGCACTCCGGCGAGGCCTTCCCCCAGCGCGGCCGGCTGGTCTTCATCGCCTTCGGCGTGGTGCTCTTCACCCTGCTGGTCCAGGGCCTCTCGCTGCCGATGCTGGTCCGGCTGCTGCACCTGGACGCCGACCACGACGCCCACGAGCAGGCCGTCCGCGAACTCTGGTGGCGGGCCGCCAAGGCCGGCCTGGACCGGCTCGTCGAGCTGGAGGAGCAGGAGGACCTCTCGGTCGAACTGGTCGACCGGCTGCGCGACCGCCAGCACTCCCGGCTGGCCCGGCTCTGCCCCGAGAAGTACGCGGCCGAGGAGGCCGCCGAGGCCCGCCAGCGGGCCTCCCAGTGGCGCGAGGCGCACACCGTGGAACAGGAGATGATCGCCGCCTCCCGCCGGGAGATGATCGTCGCCCGCAGCGAGCCCGGCGCCGACCCCGAACTCGTCGACCAGGTGCTGCGCGGGCTGGACCTGCGCTCCGAACGCACCTGACCGCCGGCGGCGGGCCACTTCCCGGCGGCCCGGCGGCGGCCTGGCGGTGACGCGCCGGTGACGTCCCGGTGCGCGGCGGAGACTCGGCGTCCGGGAACGAGGCAATGTACGCGGCGCCCCGTGACGTTGCATAGGCTGTCGCCCGGGCAGCCCGTCAACGGAGTCGGCGCACCACTCGTACCGCCGGACCTCGCGCAACCACCCTCCCGCTGGGCTCTGCCGGTATCTGCACCCAGATCAATCGAGGAGCATTCCGATGTCGGAACTGGACGCCCGCCCGGGGGCCAACGGCCGCACCCCGCTGGACCGCACCCCCGAGTGGGCCGCGCTCGGCAAGCACCGGTCGGAGCTCGGCGAGCTGCACCTGCGCGAACTGTTCGCCGCCGACCCCGAGCGGGGCCGCCGCTACACCCTGCAGGTCGGCGACCTGCATGTCGACTACGCCAAGCACCTGGTGACGGACCGCACGCTCGACCTGCTGCGCGCCCTCGCCGAGGCCACCGACGTGGCCGGTCTGCGCGACGCGATGTTCCGCGGCGAGAAGATCAACACCACCGAGGACCGCGCCGTCCTGCACACCGCGCTGCGCGCCCCGCGCGACGCCGTGATCGAGGTGGACGGCGAGAACGTGGTGCCCGCCGTGCACGCCGTCCTGGACAAGATGGGCGTCTTCGCCGAGAAGGTCCGCTCCGGCGAGTGGACCGGCCACACCGGCAGGCGGATCCGCACCGTCGTCAACATCGGCATCGGCGGCTCCGACCTCGGCCCGGCGATGGCGTACGAGGTGCTGCGCTCCTACACCGCCCGCGACCTGGACGTCCGCTTCGTCTCCAACGTGGACGGCGCCGACCTGCACGAGGCGGTCCGCGACCTGGACGCCGCCGAGACGCTGTTCATCGTCGCCTCCAAGACCTTCACCACCATCGAGACCATCACCAACGCCACCTCCGCGCGGGACTGGCTGCTCACCGAGCTGCGGGCCGGCACCGACGCGGTGGCCAAGCACTTCGTCGCGCTCTCCACCAACGCCGAGGGCGTGGCGGACTTCGGCATCGACGTGGCCAACATGTTCGAGTTCTGGGACTGGGTCGGCGGCCGCTACTCCTACGACTCCGCGATCGGCCTCTCGCTGATGATCGCGATCGGGCCGGAGCAGTTCCGCGAGATGCTCGACGGCTTCCACCTGGTCGACGAGCACTTCCGCACCGCCCCGCCGGAGCAGAACGTCCCGCTGCTGCTCGGCCTGCTCGGTGTCTGGTACGGCGCCTTCTTCGACGCCCAGGCCCACGCGGTGCTGCCGTACTCGCACTACCTGTCGAAGTTCACCGCCTACCTGCAGCAGCTGGACATGGAGTCCAACGGCAAGTCGGTCGACCGGGACGGCAACCCCGTCGGCTGGCAGACCGGCCCGGTGGTCTGGGGCACCCCCGGCACCAACGGCCAGCACGCCTACTACCAGCTGCTGCACCAGGGCACCAAGGTGATCCCGGCCGACTTCATCGGCTTCGCCGAGCCGGTCGCCGACCTGCTGCCGGGCCTGGTCGCCCAGCACGACCTGCTGCTCGCCAACTTCTTCGCGCAGACCCAGGCGCTGGCCTTCGGCAAGACGCCGGAGGAGGTCGCGGCCGAGGGCGTGCCGGCCGAGCTGGTGCCGCACAAGACCTTCAAGGGCAATCACCCGACCACCACCGTCCTGGCCGGCTCGCTGACCCCGTCGGTGCTCGGCCAGCTGGTCGCGCTGTACGAGCACAAGGTGTTCGTCCAGGGCGCGATCTGGAACATCGACTCCTTCGACCAGTGGGGCGTCGAGCTGGGCAAGGTGCTCGCCAAGCGGATCGAGCCGGTGCTGCTCACCGGTGAGGGCACCGAGGCGCTGGACAGCTCCACCGCCGAGCTGGTCGCGCGCTACCGCGCGCTGCGCGGCCGCTGACCCGCAGGGTGGTGCCTCCCGCCGGCGGGCCGACGGGGGCGAGGACGTGAGGAGGGCTCCCGCTTCGGCGGGGGCCCTCCTCGCTGTCCGGGGCTGGGAGACGCTCGCTGTCCGGGGCCGGGAGACGCGGGGGCGCGCGGTGCGCCCGGTGCGCGGGCGGGGCTTTCGGGGGCGTGGCCGGACCCGTGCCGTCGAGGCCGGGGCCGTTGGGGCCGCCGGGGCGGAAAGCGGCGACTGGGGGAGCAGCGTCGAAAAACTATGGATACCGGATAGCATCAGTGTCTATTATTGAGGCAGGTTCCGGCCCCTGCCGGCGAAAGGCTGTGATGACCGTGCCCACCCTCCCCTGGATCACCCCGAACCCGCCCCGGCCCGGCGTGCGGGTGCTGGTGATGGCCTCCCGCCTGGAGGTCCGCACCCTGCGCGACGTGCCCCGGTTCTTCCTGAAGGCGATGTCCGCCTGGCGACAGGTCCGCCGGGCTCCCGGCGCCGTCGGGGCCTCGTTGGTCGCGGAGCCGCTCCGCAGGACCTTCTGGACCCTCTCGGCCTGGGAGGACCGTGACACCCTGAACGCCTACGTCCGGGCCGAACCGCACTACTCGATCATGACCTCGCTGCGGCCGGTCATGAAGGACTCGTCCTTCACCTTCTGGGAGGGGTCGGTCGAGGAGCTCCCGATCAGCTGGGCCGAGGCCAGGCGCCGTCTCGCGGAGCAGGCCTGACGCTCCGGCGGCGGCTCCTCGGAGGGGTCCGGAAGCGCCGAGAGGCCCTTCGCTCTCGCGAAGGGCCTCTCGGCTGTCTGTGCGCCGCCAGGGACTCGAACCCCGGACCCGCTGATTAAGAGTCAGCTGCTCTAACCAACTGAGCTAGCGGCGCCTGCTGACAGGGAAGACTCTAGCAGCGGGCCGGGGCCGCGCCAAAATCGATAAACCGGCCGCCGCGACCGGGCCGCGGGCGGCGTCGCACCGACGGGCTCGCGCCCACGGGAGCGAGCCGGGCCGGGGGTCAGGCGGACGGGATCGGCTGGAGGTGGGCGCCGGGCCGCCGGTCGCTCTGCCGGGGCTCGCGCCGCCGGGTCCGCGGGGATCCCCCGGCCGGGCCGGCCGCCCCGGGGTGGGGCGGCGGCCCGGCGCCGGGCCCCCGCGACACCCGGACGCAGGCCCAGAGCAGCACGGCGGCGCCCGGCAGCCACGGCTCCCGGGTGTCCGGGGCGACGATCCACCGGCCCGCCCCCAGCCCGGGGGAGTCGGGCGTGTTCACCATCCGCTGCACGGGCGGCACGGTCACCGCGTCGCCCTGCCCGTGGCAGAGCAGCGGCGGCACGTCCCTGGCCCACTCCTCCCAGGCCAGCAGGGTGCGCAGGCGCGGGGCGGCGCCCGGCTGCGCGAACAGGAGGATCCGTCCGCGGTGGCTCGCCACCGGGCCGCAGCCGGGGCCGGAGGTCCACAGTTCGTCCAGCACCTTGCGGCCGAACAGCGACGGCATGCTGATCACGTCGAAGGCCCGGCCGCAGGGCAGGACCGAGGGCGCCCAGGGGCGCGACTGCCACAGGGCGCGCATGCTGCGCGGGTACTCACTGGCGGAGGCCAGCCAGGCCTCCCCGGCCACGGTGACGTACTCCACCGATTCATACGTCCAGATGTCCACGGGGAGCAGCCTGCGGTGTCGCGAACGTGACGCGGGGGGAAAGCACGGTTTGCCGGACAGGGTGCGCCGGGTCGGCGTACCCTGCCCTGCGCATATGCCACAGGCGATCGAATTCCGTCCCGTTGTTCGGTCGGACGCAGGCGATCGGTGGGGGTGTGCGGGTGGACACCCCCGGGCGGTCGGGGGCGGGCCGTCAGGTGGGTGGCCGCCGGCGGCCTCAGTCGCCCTGGCGCTGGGGACGCAGCAGGCCGCGGCCGTACTCGACCATCTTCTCCGCGTAGTCCGGGGTCCAGTCCGCGCGGGCCGCTATCTCCACGAAGGAGAGCGCGTCGAACCGCCGGGTGTCGGCCAGCTGGGCGGCCGCCACGGCCTGGAAGTCGGTGGCCCGTTCGGCGGCGGCCCGGAACGCCAGGGCCAGCTCGGTGGAGCGGCGGAGCAGCTCGCCCGGGTCCTCGATCGACTCCAGGTCGAAGAAACGCTCCGGCTCCGGCTCGCCGGCCGGCGGTTCGAACAGCAGTTGGGCCGGGCGCAGCCGGCGGGCGGGCTGTTCGGGACTGCCGGGCCGGCCCGGACCGGCCGGCGCGGGGGAGCCGCTCTGGTCGGACGGCCTCGGGTGGGAGTCGGGCATGGGTGGACACCTCCGGGAGGGTGGGGCGGTGGGCGCCGGCGGCCGTGCCGGGGCCGGGGTGCCGGGCCCGGCCGTCGTCCATTGTCGCAAGGCGGCAGCCGGTAACGGAACGGTGCGATCACGGGCGCTATTCCCGTGCCGCGCGCCGGGGTGGTGCCTCGACCGCCCCGGCCGATCACACCGGCCCGCGCACCCTGACCTGCCCCGGCCCGCTCCGCGACCGTGTGCCGGCCGGGTGATGGCCGGCCGGCGCACGGCGGCGCGTGGGCAGGACGGGGCGCCGGGCGGTGCGGCGCACGGTCAGCGCAGCGCCACCCGGTGGCCGGCCAGGTGGGCGAGGACGGCGTGGTGCGCCTCCCAGCCGTCCGGGAACTTCACGGTGACCCCGAGCTGCACGGGCTCGGTCGCCGGATGCTCGTCCAGCAGTTCGGCGATCCCCGCCCGGGCGACCACGATGCAGGCGTGCCGGTGCCGGGAGGCCAGCACGCACAGCCGGCCGGTCTCCAGGTGGAAGGCGGTCGCGTCGGGGCGCCCGGAGAGCGGGTGCAGCACCACCGTGACGTCGTACTCGCGGCCCTGCAGCCGGTTGGCGGTGTCCACCGAGACGGCCGGCCCGGCCGTCGGGTCGACCGGCACCCCCAGGGCCACCAGCGCGGCCCGGACGGCGGCGGCCTGGTCCCGGTGGGCGGTGCCGACCGCGATCCGGTCGGCGGTCAGCGGCGTCGAGCCCTGCTCGGAGTGCGCTGTCAGACCGCGGTCCAGCAGCCGGCGCACGGTGGCCGCGACCACCGACACGGCCTGCGGGTCCGTCCGGACGGTGTGCCGCGCGGGCAGTTCCAGCAGGGCCCAGCCGTGCTCCGCCGCCTCGTCGACGGCCGCGTCCAGCGCGGAGCCGTCCGGGCGCACGGCGGCGGTCAGGGTGCGGTCGCCCGGCCCGGTGCCCGACCGGAACGGCGTGTACGGGTAGAAGGCGGCCGAGACCAGGGGCGCGGCGGTGGCCGGCAGCCGCCAGGAGACCGGCAGCCGGTGCGGCTCGATCTGCGGGTTGTGCGCGAGCAGGGTCACCACCGCGCTGTTGGACGGGTCGTAGGACAGCCCGGCCCACTGGTCGGTGCCGACCACCGTGAACGGGTCCAGCTGGCCCGGGTCACCCACGAACAGGGCGCGCTCGAACAGGCGGGCGACCGCCAGCAGTGCGTCCGAGCGCATCTGGTAGGCCTCGTCGACGATCGCGTGCCGCCACGGCGCCTCGGCCTTCACCCACTGCCACTTGGCGGAGGTCGAGATCACCACGTCGTGCTCGGCCAGCTCGGCCACCTTGGTGGCCGCGGTGACGTTCGGGTGCCGCAGCGCCTCCGCGGCGGGCCGCCCGTCGGAGGCGTGCAGGCGGCCGATGGTGATGTCCGGCGCCTTCGAGGCCAGCCGGTCGACCAGGTCGTCGACCTGGTTGTTGGTCTGCGCGACGATCATCAGCCGCTCGCCGGCACCGACCAGCTCCCGGGCGGCCCGCACCACCAGGGTGGACTTGCCGGCGCCCGGCGGGGAGTCCACCACCACCCCGCGCGGGGCGCCCACGGCCGGGCGGACGGTCGCGTCGAGGATCCGGTCCACCACCGCGTCGGCGGCGGCGCCCGGGGACTGCTCGGGCTCGGGGTGCGGCGCGGTCACGGGGCTGGTCACTCCCATTCCTCGGAGGCGTCGGACGTACGAGGCGCGGCGGGCGCCGGCGGCCCGCCGGACACCGGGGGCGCGCCGGCGACGGCCCGGGCGTGATCGCCCGAGCCGGGCGGCCCGCCGTGCGTCCACGGGGTGTCGTCCGGCTCCGGCAGCGGCGCGGACTGGCGGGCCGTCAACTCGAAGAGGGTGAACGTCACCCGCTCACCCGGTTCGGGGAGGCTGCCCGGCTCCGGCTCCTTCTTGCGCCCCATGCCCGACATCACCCGCAGGGTGATCGTCCCGGCCTCCTGGTCCACCGCGGCGATCACCGCCTTCTGCGGCGTGGCGGTATGGGTGCGGTGCGCCTCGCGGCCGAGGTCGGCGTGCGGGTGGTCGGCCGTCCGCACCGTCACCAGCGGTCGCGGTTTGGGCGTCCGGCCCGAGGTGTCGTGGTCCGGCACGACCTCGACCACCTCGCCGGTGAAGGCCTCACCGGCCAGCCTGCGCTCGGCCATCGCCAGCGGGTCGTCCAGCGCCTCCTGGACGTCCACCCGGACCTGCTCGCGCTCGCGCTGGGCCAGCTTTCGGGCCGCCGTCACGGCGTCGTCCTGGCGCGGCTGCGGCGGCTCGCCGGCCGCCAGCCTGTCCCGGTGGCCGGTGTACGACCAGCGGTCGCCCTCCCAGCGCTCCGCCAGGTGGGCGGCGGGCGGCAGGGTGCGCAGCAGGTCCAGTCCGTGCCAGACGTCCTGCCAGGTGGGCAGCAGGATGCCCGCCAGCGCGTCGGTCAGCACGTCGACGGCCCGGTCGACGTACCGCTGGGCCCGCTCGCGCTCCCGGGGCCCGGCGTCGCGCAGGGCGGTGACGGCGGCGTCGTAGCGGCCGATCGCCGGGGCGAGCACCAGTTCGTCGAAGCGCGGGTCGGTGGCCGGGCCGGCCGGCGGGTGCAGCAGCTGCCCCTGGCTGTCGCGGGCGCTCTCGGCCAGCTCGGCGGCGGCCGCGCCGGTCGGCCCGTCGCCCGCCTGCCCGGCGCCCGCCGCACCGGCCCGGAGCGCCCCCGGCCGGGGGTGCCAGGCGAGCAGGGCCGCCAGGTGCTGGTCCTCCAACTGGCTCTGGCCGGTCGCCCAGTGCCGGGTCAGCAGGCCGGTCATCGGCAGCAGCAGGCTGGAGCCTGGCACCTGGGCCCGGTCGGTGAGGTGCGTCAGCCAGCGGCCCAGCAGCGGGACCCGGGCCGGCGCGGGGTAGGGCCCCGGGTCGGCGTCCTCCGCCGTGCGGCGGAACCGGGTGGAGCGGCCCAGCAGCGCCAGGTGGTGCACCCCCGCGCCGTTCGGCACGATCACCTGCGGCGCGTCCGCGCAGAGCTCGCGCAGGACCTGGCTCTTCTCGCCGGTCTCCGGGTCCTTCTCGGACCCCTCGACCTGCTCCACCTCCGCGCCGAAGGACTCCAGGTAGGGCAGCAGGTCGGCGGCGAACCCGGCCAGGTGGTCGAAGCGCAGCGTGCGGTTCAGCGGCTGCGGGACGATGTGCAGCCGCGGCGCCAGCCGGTCGGTGCCGAGCATCACCGCCAGCGGCGCGCCCGACTCGCCGGCGGCCGTCAGCGGCACCACCACCATCGGCCGCTCCGAGAGGTGCCGGTGCCGCACCGTGGCCAGCGGCTCGGCCCGGCCGCTGCGGACTGCCTCCAGCCGGGCGAGCGTCCCGAGCAGGCTCATCCGGCGCACCCGCCCAGCGCCTCGGCGCGCAGCGCCGCCGCGTACGACAGCCGGGCGGCGGCCTCGTCCGACTCCGGGTCGCCGGCCGGTGCGGCCGGGCCGGCGGCCGCCAGGGCCCCGGCGACGGTGCGGATGCTGCCCAGCTCGCCCCGGACGCCCCGGCCGAGCTGCTCGACCCGGTCGTCGCAGCGGGCCTGCGCCCGGCAGTGGAAACCCAGCTCGCAGGAGGAGAGGCACTCCGGGCCGTAGGCGGCCGGGACACTCCCGACCGCGTCGGCCAGCTCGGCCGCCGGCCTGGTGGGCAGGCCCGCCTGATCGGGTGCCAGGTCGAAGCTGGTGCCCGGCGGGAGGGCGTCCAGGAGTTGGTCGACGGCGGTCATCCGGGCCAGCTGGCGGCGCGTGGTGGCCAGCTCGCGCCGGATGTCGACGGCGACGGCGGTCGGCCGGTTGCTGAAGTCCTTGGGGCAGACCAGCAGCACGCTCAGCTCCGGACTGCCCGGCAGCGACTGCACCGCGTACGGGCCCGGCGCCACCGCGGCGCCGGCCAGCGCGGCCGCGGTCTCCTGCAGCGCCAGCACGTACACCGCCGCCTGCCGGGCCGCCGCGCCGACCTTGGCCGGATCGGCGGTGCCGTCCAGCACCGGGAAGGACTTGATCTCCACCACCGTGCACCGCCCGCCGTGCACCACCACCGCGTCCGGCTCCAGGTAGGCCGGCGAGCCGGCCACCGTCAGCCGCAGCAGCGGGTGGTCCAGCAGCGTCCAGGCCGTGGGGTCGGCGGCGGCCTCGGCGAGCGCGGCCGCCGTGCGCTCGGCCCGCACCGCCGGACCGGAGCGGCGCAGCAGGTCCGGCACCGCGAGCGGGGCCGCGCCGTCGACGGGCAGCCCGAGGTGGCGCCGCAGCGGCTCCAGCAGCACCGCGTAGTCGTCGGCCTTCAGCCGGGACTCGAACATGGTGCCGCGCGCGATCGCGAACGGTGACTGGCCGAACGGCGCGGGGCGGCCCAACCGCTGGGCGACGGCGCCCTTGTCGACCCCGGCGGCGTCGAGCACGGCGCGGCGGCGGCACCCGGGGTTGGCGGCGAGCGCGGCGAGGGCACGGGCGTTCAGGCTGCGCTGCGGCGCCGGGCCGCGCAGCTCGGCGAGACGCTGCGCGAGCGGCTCGGGGGGCCCGATGTGCGAGACGTTCATGGTGCGGCCAAGTGTTGCATCCGGGTCCGACAACCGGGTGCGGACGGTGGTCGCGGCGCACGGCCTCCGCGCTGCCGGGGGCGGGCTGCGGGCGTGGCGCGCCCCCCGCCGGGCGGCCCCGCGGGCCCCGGCGCCGGTGCGACGGGCCAGGCCGAGAGAGCCGGAGCGGGATGGGGGATCATGGAGACCGGTGCTCGATGGTGAGACCGGCCGCTGTCACCGCCCGTCGCGAGGAGTTCCCCCATGCCCGCCCGAATCGTTCTCGTCCGGCACGGCGAGACCGCCTGGTCGGCCACCGGCCGCCACACCGGCCGCACCGACATCCCCCTCACGGACGAGGGCCGGGCGATGGCCCGCGCCCTCGGCGCGCGGCTCGCCGGGGCACCGTGGAACGGCCTGCCGGACGCCCTCGTCTACACCAGCCCGCTGAGCCGCGCCAAGGAGACCGGTGCGCTGGCCGGGTTCGGCGACCGCGCCGTCGACCGTCCCGAGCTGCTGGAATGGGACTACGGCAGCTACGAGGGCCGGACCGGCCCCGACATCCGCGAGAGCGACCACCCCGGCTGGCTGATCTGGCGGGACGGCGTGCCCGGCGGCGAGAAGCTCTCGGACGTCGCGGCCCGGGTGGACGCCTTCATCGCGGAACTCAACACCCGCCACGGGGTGCCGCACCCCGAGACCACCACCATGCACTGCGCCGACCGCGACGTGGTGCTGTTCGCGCACGGGCACCTGCTGCGCATCCTCACCGCGCGCTGGCTCGGCCTGCCCCCCGAGTACGCGCAGCGCTTCAAGCTGGGCACGGCCGCGCTCTCGGTGCTCTCCTGGGAGTACGGGCTGCCCGCCGTCGAGGTCTGGAACGACGTCAGCCACCTCGAAGGCCTCGGGCACTGACCCGCCGGGACCCGCCGCGCCCGGCGGGTCCCCGCTCCCCGGTCCGGGCCGCTCGGCGCTTCCGCTCCGCCCGGGGGCCGGTCAGGAGGCGCTGGCGCGGTCGTGCACCGCGAGGAACCCGCCGACCTCGGGCACCGCGGAGCACCCGCGCAGCCGGGCGGCCGTGTCCGCGAGCATCGCCGTGATCCGGGCCGAGCGGACCCCGCCGAGCAGCGTCACCGCTGCCGACCCGTGCCGGCCCGCCCCGGCCAGATCGCCCCGGCCCAGCCGGTCGTGGGCCAGCTCCGCGGTGTAGAGGGCCCGGTTGCGGACGAAGTGCGGCTCCTGGAGCGCCACCGCCCGGCCGGCCCGGTCACTGGCGCGGTCCCACTCGCCCAGGGCGGACCAGCACTGCGCCTCCAGGCCGGCGATCTCCGCCTCCCCGTAGAAGGACATCCACTCCGGATCGGCCTCCGACTCGCCCCGGTCGAAGAGGGTGTACGCACGGCCGAGGGCACGTTCGCAGGCCGCCCGGTCACGCATCAGGGCCCACCCGCCGGCCTCGCGCATCGCGAGCAGCGAGAGCAGCCGGTCCGAGTCCAGCTGCCGGGCGGCGCTCTGCCCGGCCTGGGCGGCCCGCAGGGCCTCGCGGGGCCGGCCGGCGTCCCGGGCCAGGAAGGCGCTGTTGCAGAAGACGTGGGCCTCCAGGGCGGCGTCGTCGGCCATCCGGGCGGTTGCCAGCGCCTCGGCGTAGAAGGACCGCGCCTCCGCGAGCCGGTTGGAGTCGTGGGCCAGCCAGCCGACCGAGATCGCCAGCTCGCCGGCCCCGGCCTGCAGCCGGCGCTCGGTGGCATTGCTGTACTCGCCGTCGTTGAGCAGCACGTACGCGGTGCGCAGGGACTGCCCGGCCCGCTCGAAGAGGGTCTCGGCGCCGTGCACGTCGTCCAGCAGCCGGATGTCGCGCACCGCCTGCTCGACCTGCTGCAGCTCGGCGGTGCCGACCCGGCGGGGCGGCGGGACGGCCCCGGCCTGCCGGGGCAGTTGCCAGGTGGGGGCCGCGGCCGGATCCGGCCGGTCAAGGCCGATCACGGTCGCCAGGGCGGTCGGGCCGCCGCTCAGGAACGTACGGCGACGCACGTCGTCGTTCTCCTCGTCCAGATGGTGCGAATCGTCGGGCCACCAGGGCACCTGCGGTGCCTGCGCCCGGTCGGCGAGGTCAGCGTAGCCGTCGTCAACTCTCGTGCTGCGCGCGGCCGTTCCGTTCGCCCGGCGGCGGACGGTGCGGCGCGGCGCGAAGCCGAGATCCTGCAGGCTGCGGTCCGGCCACATGTGGCGGAAGACGCGCTCGTAGGCGTAGTTGGGGCAGCGGATCTCGCCGGCCTCGACCCGTCCGACGTAGCGTGCGTCGCAGGACACGTGCTCGCCGATCTCCCGGGCGGCCCGGCGTACGGCGGTGGCGAACTCACCGGGGGAGAGCGCGCCGCGCAGCTCGCGCATCGCACGGTTGGGCGAGGGGAGGTCCGGCGCGGCCGGTGTGGTGGCTGCCATGCTGCACTCCGTGGTCGTGCGTGGCCGTGCTCGTCGGTGTCGGTGCCCGGCGGGGCTGCCCGGCGCTGGTGGTCCGTCTCGGGGGTGGTCCGTCTCGGGGGTGGGGGTTGGCTGTCGGGGGCCGGTGGGGGATTCGGTGACGGGGCCCGTGGGGCCGGGGGTTCGGGGTGTCGCGAGGTGCTGACCGGCGTCGGGGCCGACGCCGGGCGTGGGGCGGCCGGGGATGCGGATGACGGGGGGTGCCGCGTTGGCGGACGGGCCCCGGTGGGCCCGGCGGGCTGCCGTGGCGCTGCGAAGACAGTACCGGGAGTCACCGCCCGAACACGGCTGGTTCTGGGATGATGTGCTGTCAATTCGGCTCATTTCGGGCATTGTTGCCGAGTTCTGCCATGAAATGCCATGGCTTGCTGTAAGCCGCCCCGTGGCCTGGAGCGCCCTCGTCGCGTTGTCCTGATACGCGGAAGCCAGGCCGACCCCGACCCGCCGCCGACTCGTCCCCGAGCCGGCCGCGGCCCCCCACCCCGCCGGGCGTCGAGGCTTCCGATCTGGACGAGGTGACAGGAGGGCCCGAGATGGCCACCGGAGTACCGCAGTACCACCGCCTGGCCGCCCAAGGAGTCCTGCCGGGCGTGGCCCCGGCCCTGGTGCCCGAAACCACCGACGGCCGCTCCTCCTGGGCGGGCGGCGGCCCGTTGCCCACCCGCCGGCCGTCGGCCGAACAGCCCGCCGCCGCGGTCGGGTACGACACCGTCACCGTCGCGATCCGGCACGGCCTGGAGGCGGTGGACATCCTGCGGCTGCGGCGGGCCTGCGGCGCGGTGCTGCAGAGCGTCACGGGGACGACCGTCTCCTTCCTGGTGCCCGCCGGCACGGTGAGTGGCTGGCACCTGCCCGGCAGCTCGTGTTCGGCCGGCGCCGTGGTCCTGCCGGTGACCGACCCGCGCTGGGTGATGCCCCCGGCCGGGGCCGGGGCCACCGCCCGGCCCACCGACCCCTGGGTGCTGCGCTCCGCACTCTGCGAGGCCGCCTGCACACTCACCGCGGGCGGCCTCGGCCCGTTCTGAGCACATGGGGCCTCCCGAGCACGCCGGGCCTCCCGAGCACGCCGGGCCTCCCGAGCACGCCGGGCACCGCGGCTGACCGTGTCCCCCCTCCGGTCCCTCGCCCCCGCCTCGCTCGCGTTCCCCGGGCCCGCCTGTCCGCCCGCCCCCGGGACGCCTGACCTGCGGATGCTCCCCGAGCGGCGGCGATAATGGCCCGCATGGGACGAAGCAGCAGGGCCGGCAAGAGCTCCGACCGGGGCCGTGGCACGGCGGACGCCACCGCGGTGACCGACCAGGGCGGCCGGACCCACGCACAGGGTCCGCTGGCCCGCCCGGTCGACTCCGGGCTGGCCGAACTCGTCCCGGACCGGGACCGCCCGCAGGCCTGGTCCCTGCTGATCGACGGTGCGCCGCAGTCGATGGTCGACCTCGCCGACCCGGCCCACCTGGGCTTCGAGTACCAGCGCCGGCTGGGCCACCTGATCGACCTGGTGGCCCCCGCGGGCCGACCGCTCACCGTGCTGCACCTCGGCGGCGGCGCGCTCACCCTCGCCCGCTACGTCGCGGCGACCCGCCCCCGCTCCCGCCAGCAGGTGGCCGAGATCGACACCGCGCTCACCGAGCTCGTCCGGGCCGAACTGCCGCTGGAACGCGGCTG
This sequence comes from Kitasatospora herbaricolor, assembly GCF_030813695.1. Classification (NCBI taxonomy): domain Bacteria; kingdom Bacillati; phylum Actinomycetota; class Actinomycetes; order Kitasatosporales; family Streptomycetaceae; genus Kitasatospora; species Kitasatospora herbaricolor. The sequence continues at coordinate 3,351,757 of NZ_JAUSVA010000002.1, read as the reverse complement.
GCAGGTGAAGGTCCGGGGCGCCGACGCCCGCGCCGTCCTGGAGCGCACCCCCGAGGCCGCGGTGGACCTGGTCATCGCCGACGTCTTCTCCGGCGCCCGGGTGCCCGCGCACTGCGCCACCGTCGAGTTCGTCACGCTGGCCGCCCGGGCGCTGGCGCCGGGCGGCTGGTACGCGGCGAACATCGCCGACGGCTCGGCCCTGTCCTTCGCCCGTGCCCAGGTCGCCACCCTGCGCGCGGTCTTCCCGGAGACCTGTCTGGTCGCGGACCCGGCCGTGCTGCGCGGCAAGCGCTTCGGCAACCTGATCCTGGCCGGCGCCCACACTCCGCTGCCGATCGCCGACCTGACCCGCAAGGTGGCCGGCGACGCTGCCCTCGGTCGGGTCGAGCACGGCCGGGGCCTGAGCGACTTCACCGCCGGGGCCGTCCCGGCCACCGACGCCACCGGCGGTCCGTCACCGGAACCCCCGCCGGGCGTGTTCCACTAGGCCCGGTCCGGACCGGCCGGTCCGGACCGCGGCGTGCCACGACGGACGCCCGGCCCCGGCCGGCCCCGTTTTCAATGCCCCTTCGGCAGGCCTCGGTGCTTGTACATCGCGGCGCCGGTGAGCAGCAGTCCGGCCGTGATCGGGACCAGCACGGCGGCGCTGGTCCCGGCCGTGCCGACCCCGACCGGGCTGCCCGCGACCGAGTCAGCGCCGAGGTCCGGGCCGAGGTCCGGGCCGAGGTCAGGGTTCAGGCCCGCCACCGGGCGGGGCCGGGCCTGCGCCGGCCGGCCGATGCCGGGCTCCTCGGCCGCGGCCGGCACCCGTTCCGCTGCCGGGACGGCCTTGGCCGCAGCCGCCGGGGCGTCGGGGCGGGCGGGCGGTGCCTCCGGCCCGGCCGAGGCCGCGGGCTCGGCAGTCGGGGCGGCGCCGTCCTCCGCGGCCCCGGCCGGGGCGTCCCGGGAGGCGCGGGGCCCGTCCTGCGCGCGGGGCTCCGAGGGAGCGACCGGCAGCAGGACGGCGGCGATCGCGAAGGCGTCCGGGACGGCCTTGCCCTGACCGGGGAGCGGCAGGTCCCCGGCCCGGATCCGTTCCTGGAGCAACCGGTCGACCGGGGCGGCCTGGTCCTCCAGCGCCGGCACGGCGTCGGTCAGCCGTCCGACCGGATCACCGGAGCGCCCGTCCCCGGACCGGTCGCCCGCTCCGGCCCCCCGCTCCGGCGCGGGACCGGGCAGCGGGGAGGCGTCCTGGTCGGCCGGCCGGTCCGGGGCCTGCTGCGGACGGCGCTGCGACGGGACCTGCGCGGAGTCCGGTCCGGCTGCCCGATGGGCACCGGCGGGAGCGGGCCCCGGGGTGACGGTGGTGGCCTGGGCGCAGCCCGCGCCGAGGCCGACGCCCCAGAGCTGGACGAGCAGCGCCCCGCCCGCCGCGACGGCGCGGGGGCGGGGCAGCCACCCACGTCCGGGGCGGCCGCCGTCGCGACAGGCGGTGGCCGGGGCCTGGGGGTGGGTGGGGTGTTTGGCTCGCACGTGAGGGCCCAACGAGCGGGCGGGGTGTCAGGTCACGCGGGCCGTCACGGACAGTCATCGCCACCGGCGGGCCGCCGGGCACTCCCCGGACGCGGCGACCCCCGGCGGGGCGTCAGCCCAGGCCGCCGCGCCGGATCACCTCGGAGTACCAGGTGGCACTGGCCTTCGGCGTGCGGGCCAGTGTCGTGTAGTCGACGTGCACCGCACCGAACCGCTTGGCGTACCCGTAGGCCCATTCGAAGTTGTCCATCAGCGACCACAGGTAGTAGCCGCGGACGTCGGCGCCCGCCTCGATGGCGCGGGCCACCGCGACGAGGTGGTCGTGCAGATAGGCGATCCGGTCGGCGTCGTGCACGATGCCGTCCGGGCCGGGCACGTCGTCGAAGGCGGCGCCGTTCTCGGTGATCAGCATCGGCAGGCCGGGGTGCGCCCGGTGGACGTCGAGCAGCAGGTCGGTCAGGCCGGTGGCGTCGATCGGCCAGCCCATCGCGGTGACCTCGCCGGGTGCGAGGTGGAAGGCGACGTCGTCCGCCCCGGGCCACGGGGAGTGGGTGCTGGCGCCGTGGATCTCGCTGGCGGCGGCCGGCTCCGCGTTCTCGGCGGCGGAGACCAGGGTGGGGGTGTAGTAGTTGATGCCCAGCAGGTCGATGGGGCGGGAGATTTCCTCCAGGTCGCCGGGGCGGACCAGGGCGTCCCAGTCGACGATCCGGCCGGTGTCGGCCAGCAGGTCGGCCGGGTAGGCGCCGTGCAGCACGGGGCCGGTGAAGATGCGGTTGCCGACGGCGTCGATCCGGCGGGCGGCCTCGGTGTCGGCCGGGTGGTCGCTGAGCGGCCGCACCTGGTGGAGGTTGAGCGAGATCGCGATCTGCGCGCTCGCCGGGAGGGCGGCGCGCAGCGCGCCGACGGCCAGGCCGTGCCCGAGGTTCAGGTGGTGGGCGGCCTTGAGCGCCTCGGCGGGGGAGGTGCGCCCGGGGGCGTGCACGCCGGAGCCGTAGCCGAGGAAGGCGCTGCACCAGGGCTCGTTGAGGGTCGTCCAGGTGGTGACGCGGTCGCCGAGCGCCTCGGCGGCCAGTGCGGCGTAGTCGGCGAACCGGGCGGAGGTGTCACGGACGGTCCAGCCGCCGAGGTCCTCCAGGTGCTGCGGCAGGTCCCAGTGGTAGAGGGTGGCGACGGGCGTGATGCCGTACGAGAGCAGCTCGTCCGTCAGTGCGCGGTAGAAGTCCAGGCCCCGTTCGACGGCGGGGCCCCGGCCGGTGGGCTGGATCCGGGGCCAGGAGAGCGAGAAGCGGTAGGAGGTGAGCCCGAGGTCGGCCATCATCCGGACGTCCTCGCGGAACCGGTGGAAGTGGTCGACCGCGATGTCGCCGGTGTCGCCGTTGGCGGTCCGCCCCGGGGTGTGGCTGAAGACGTCCCAGATGGACGGGGTCCGTCCGCCTTCGGCGGCCGCGCCCTCGATCTGGTAGGCGGCGGTGGCGGCACCCCAGGCGAAGCCCGCCGGGAAGGTGCGGCCCGGCAGGGCGGCCCGGGGCGCCGGGGCGACGTCCTGGGTGGTCTGTTCCGATACGGCTGTCATGCGGGAGCGCTCCCATGAGAGATTCGAGAGGACGGTACGGAAGGTGCTGCGGGCGCCCGGGCGGGGGCACCTGGACCGCCGCCCGGCAGGTGCCCAGGAGGCATGCCGTTCACCGCGCCGGCCAGGACTGCGCAGTCGGCGCGCTTGGTGCTGTTCCTTGGCGGGATTGCCCACTAGAGTGTGGGAGCGCTCCCATCGTGCATGTCGAAAGGTTCCTTTGTCCCGGGGGCGAGTGTCAAGACACCGGATCGGATCCGCGGTGCCGAGCCCCGGGCCCCGCCCTGCCCCGCCCCGCCGGCCCGACCGGTGCCCCGCCCTGCCCCACGGGCCGCGGACGGCGACTGCCGCCCGGGTGGCTCTCCGGGCGCGGGAACCGGCCACAATGAACAGCACCACAATGAACAGCAGCGAATGAGGAGCAGCGCGACCCGCAGGGCGATCGACGGACCGATCGGCAGTGCGGACGAGCGTTGCCACCGACAGCACCGACCAGCAACCGGGCGACAGCCCGGCCGAGGATGATCTCTCCACGAGGTGAGCGATGAGCCAGACCGCACAGCGCCCCACCGGGCCGAGCGACTCCGGGGCGAATGCGCGGGGCTCGGCACGCCCGACCCTGGAGGAGGTGGCCGCGCTCGCCGGCGTCGGCCGCGGCACCGTCTCGCGCGTGATCAACGGCTCGCCCCGGGTCAGCGACCGGGCCCGCGAGGCCGTCCAGGCGGCCATCACCGAACTCGGCTACGTCCCCAACCGGGCCGCCCGCACCCTCGTCACGTCGAGGACCGACTCCGTCGCGCTGATCGTCCCCGAGGCCGAGACCCGGCTCTTCTCCGAGCCCTACTTCTCCGACATCATCAGCGGCGTCGCGGCGGAACTCTCCGAGACCGACATGCAGCTGCTGCTCATCCTGGTCCGCAACCGGCGCGAGCGGGATCGACTTTCGGCCTATCTGACGGCGGGCCGGGTCGACGGCGTCCTGCTCGTCGCCGTGCACCAGGACGACCCGCTGCCGGCCCTGCTGGAGAGCCTGGAGATCCCCTCCGTGCTGGCCGGGCGGCGAGGCGACCAGGAACCGCTCAGCTACGTCCACGCCGACAACGCCGGCGGGGCGCGGATGGCCGTCCGGCACCTGCTGCGCCGGGGCTGCGAGCAGGTCGCCACCATCACCGGACCGCTCGACATGGAGGTCGCCCGGGCCCGGCTCGGCGGCTACCGGACCGCCCTGGAGGAGGCCGGGCGCCCGTACGACGAGGAGCTGGTGATGCTCGCCGACTTCACCGAGGAGGGCGGCCGGCTGGCGATGCGTGGACTGCTCGAACGCCGGCCCGACCTGGACGCCGTGTTCTGCGCCTCCGACGTGATGGCGGCCGGCGCCATGCAGGAACTCCGGGCCGCCGGGCGGCGGGTGCCCGACCAGGTGGCGGTGATCGGCTTCGACGACTCGATCGTGGCCCGGCACACCGACCCGCCGATGACCAGCGTGCGCCAGCCGATCGAGGAGATGGGCCGGACCCTGGCCCGGGTGCTGCTGGACGAGATCACCGAACGCGGGCGGGCCCGCCGCCAGGTGGTGCTGGCCACCGAACTGGTGGTGCGGGACTCGGCCTGACGGGCGGGCGAGGGGCTGCTCGTCGCCCGGGTCGCCGAGGCTCGTTCAGGAGCGGTTCGGCGGGCCGGGCGACGGGGCCGGAGCCGGGCCGCCGGACGGCAGGCCGGCGGCTTCGGGCCCGGGCAGGTGGGGCTGCCGGGCCGTGCGAAGGCTGCCTGCCGGCAGCTGCCGGCCGGTTGGCCGGGCTCGTGGGTGGACACGTGGTCGACTCCGGCCGGACGGACCGAGCTGTGCGGAGGCCCGTCCGGGGGCCTCGTCCGGCGGGTGCCGGTGGGTGCGCCTGGTGCTGTGCGACCCCGGCCCCGGGCTGTCCGTCAGGAGTTCGGGCGCAGCGTCCAGATGACGGTCATGACGCCGGTGACGGCGCCGTCCGCGCGGGTGATCTCGATGGTGACCGGGAACTCCGGGCGCTCGCCCTTGTCCAGCTCGGCCACGATCTCCTCGGCCGGGCGGCCGAGCACGGCGGTGGCGGTGACCGCGCCCATCGCCAGCTTCTTGTACGAGATCTCGGCGCTCACGGCGAGCGGCACGGCGCGCGACAGCTGGTCGGCGAAGGCGCCCAGCACGATGCAGCCGCTGGCCGACTCGGCGAGGGTGAACATCGCGCCGGCGTGCGGGCCGCCGACGTGGTTGTGGTAGTCGGGCTGGTCGGGGAGCCGCAGGACGGCGCGTTCCGGGGTGGTCTCCAGGTATTCGAGCTTCAGGGTGCGCGCCATGGGCACGGTCGAGTCGAGCAGCTGGCCGATCGAGGCAGTGGTCATGGGGTCATGTTACTAGTCGGTAGCTTTGAGGGGCAGGGGCGGCCCGGCGAAATTTCCGACCTCGCCCCCGAGGTGTGGGGGAGGAGCTCGGACGGGCCGGCGGGAACGGTCGCGGGGTGCCGGGATCTCGGGGGCCGGCGTCCGTGTGATCCCCGCCGCACACCGGCCGTCGGCCCGGCGGGAGTGGATACCCGCCCGCGACCCGGCGGGAGTGGGTACCCGTCCGGTGCCGGAACGACAAAAACGCCTGAGGGCCTGATCTCCAGAAGAGATCAGGCCCTCAGGCTCTGGGGTGAGTGACGGGACTCGAACCCGCGGCCACCTGGACCACAACCAGGTGCTCTACCAACTGAGCTACACCCACCATCTGTCCGGGGCGTTCCCGCTCCGACAGGAAGAACTCTACAGGATCCGGAAGGGTGCTCGCGCCAGGGTTTCCGGCAGGCGAGGTCGCCCCCTCGGGCGGCCGCTCCGAACCGGCGCGCCCCGCCCGGGCCGGCCCGGGAGAGCCGCGCGAGCGCCCTCGGCCGGCCCGGGCCGGCCGAGGGCGCTCGCGGGTCAGTCGGAGGGCAGCTGGTACTTCGCCGCGATGGCGCGCGCGGTGTCGGTGTCGGGACCGGGCTGCTCGACGAACACCGCCTCGCGGTAGTACCGCAGTTCGGCGATGCTCTCGCGGATGTCGGCCAGCGCCCGGTGGTTGCCGCCCTTCTGCGGGCTGTTGTAGTACGCCCGGGGGAACCAGCGGCGGGACAGCTCCTTGATCGAGGAGACGTCCACGATCCGGTAGTGGAGGTGCCCCTCCAGCGCGGGCATGTCGCGGGCGAGGAAGCCACGGTCGGTGGCCACCGAGTTCCCGCAGAGCGGGGTCTTCCCGGCCTCCGGCACGTGCTCGCGGATGTACGCCAGCACGAGGGTCTCGGCCTCCGCCAGCGTCAGACCGTTCTCCAGTTCGTCGAGCAGGCCGGAGGAAGTGTGCATGGTGCGCACCACCTCGGGCATGTTCGCCACAGCCTCGGCGGGCGGGCGGATGATGACGTCCACACCGTCGCCGAGGATGTTCAGCTCGGAGTCGGTCACCAGTGCCGCGACCTCGACCAGTGCGTCCCGGTCGAGGTCGAGCCCCGTCATTTCACAGTCGATCCATACCAAACGGTCATTCACGCCACTCACCCTACGGCGCGATCCCGCGCCGCGGGCACCGCAAGGCCCTCACGGGACGTGGAGCCGCCCATACCGTCGTCCGCGGGCGCGGCCGGCGCGGGAACGCGGTCCGCCGCCGGGACGTGGTTCGCGGACCCGTTCGGGGCCCCGCGGTCCGTGGTCGTACGGCCCTCGGCCACGCCGTCGTCCGGCGAGTGCCCGGACGCCGTGTACCCGGACCCGGCGGGTCCGTGACCGTCCTGATCCGCGCTGGTGTGCTCGGCGCTGCCGCGGCCGGTCGCGGTCCGGTCCGCGGCGGGCCCGGAGGCGCGGTCCGCGGCGCCCCGGTCGGGCCCGGGCCGGTCCATGGCGGGTCGATCGTCGCGGCCCGCTCGGCGGACGCCCGCCCGGCCCGGTGGCCCTGGCCCTGACCGCGTGCTCCCGGCTGAGGCTGGCCGTCCTCGGCCGGGGCATGCTCCACGGTGCGTGGCGGCCGGGGCGAGCCGGGGCCCGCCTGGGCCGGGACGAGCGCCCGGCCACCGTTGCGGCCGCCCGCCGGCTGGCCGGCGTGGTTCTGGTACGGCTGACGGGCGTGCTGGCCCTGGTGCGGGACGCCGCCCGGGGCCCCCGGCCCGGACGGGAGCGCGGTGCCGTGCCCGGAGTGCCCCGGAGCACCCGCCCCAGGGGCATGGCCCGCCCCGGCCGCGGCGGCTCCCGCAGCCGGATGGGCATGACCGGGGTGACCGTACGGCCCGGACTGGCCGGCGCCCTGACCGGGGAGGCCGGAGTGCCCGGCCTGGCCCGACTGCGGGCCGCCCGACCCGCCGGCGAAGCGCTCGGACGTGCCGGGAGCCTGCCCCGGTCCCTGCGGACCGGGTCGGCGGGCCCGGTAACTCGTCCGGTACGCGGCCGGCGAGACACCCAGCTGACGGCGGAAGTGCCCGCGCAGCGCCACCGGCGAGCGGAACCCGCAGCGGCGCGCGACGTCGTCCACCGACAGTTCCGAGGTCTCCAGCAGGCGTTGGGCCTGCAGCACCCGCTGGGTGATCAGCCACTGCAGCGGCGCGCTCCCGGTGAGCGTGCGGAACCGGCGGTCGAAGGTGCGGCGGCTCATGTAGGCGCGGGCGGCCAGCACCTCGACGTCGAACTGCTGGTTGAGGTTCTCCAGCGCCCAGGTCACGACCTCGGCCAGCGGGTCGTTGCCGATCTCCTCAGGTAAAGACTGATCGATGTACTGGGCCTGTCCGCCGCCGCTGCGGCGGCTCGGCACCACCAGCCGGCGGGCCAGCGCGTTGGCCGCCTCCGCGCCGTGGTCGCTGCGGACCACGTGCAGGCAGAGGTCGATCCCGGCCGCGGTACCGGCCGAGGTGAGCACATCGCCGTCGTCGACGAAGAGTTCGCGCGGGTCGACGTGGACCCGGGGGTAGCGCTTGGCCAGCGTCGGCGCGTACATCCAGTGGGTGGTCGCGGGACGCCCGTCCAGCAGGCCTGCGGCGGCGAGGACGAACGCGCCGGTGCACAGGCCGATGATCCGCGCGCCCTCGTGGTGCGCCTTGCGCAGGGCCGCGATGGCCTCCACCGGCGGGGGCTGCGAGATGGAGCGCCAGGCGGGCACGACGATGGTGCCGGCGCGGGCCAGCGCCTCCAGGCCGTACGGGGCGGTGAGGGTCAGTCCGCCGGTGGTGGCCAGCGGGCCCTCCTCCCCGGCGCAGACCAGCAGACGGTAACGGGGCACGCCGGCGTCCTGGCGGTCGACGCCGAAGACGGAGAGCGGGATCGAGCTCTCGAAGATCGGGGCGCCACCGAAGATCAGTACGGCCACCGTCTCGCGGCGCCGCCGCCCGGAGAGCTTGCGGGGCGGCGAGGAGGTCAGCGGGCCGGCCGTGGCCGTCCCGGTGGCCGGCGGCCCGGCGGGGGTCACGCCCGACGGACCGCCGAGAACGGCGGAGCCGGACGCGGCGCTTGCCCCGTGGGCGGATACGGTGGCGTGCGCCAGGGTCTGGAAGGGCTGGCCCGAGGAGCCCATGGCGGACTGCCCTGCCGTCAGGGACGCTCCACCGAAGCCGGTCTGGCCCGGCAGGCCCTGGGAGGCGCCGAACGAGGGGCGGCCGAGCGGAGCCCGGGTGACGGTGCGTCCGACGGCGTCCGGGGTGGCGGAGGCGCCGGCCGAGGTGTCGGAATCTCTCGACACCTGGTCCGTGAGACCGGCCACGGCCTGGCCGTTGTCAGGACCCGCGTCGCTCCTGCTCACCCTGCTCAAGGCGCTCAAGCCCCCTCGGTGGTGTGGTGTGGTGGTGCGGTACTGCTAGCCAAGATCGAATCTACTGGGTGGACCGTTGCTGTTGTGACAAGTTCACCATCCGACGCTATGTCGACATGGCAATTTGGCGTGAAGCATTCGATCACGAAGCGTGGCACCCGTCGAGCCTTCTGGGAAGGGGGCGGGTGCAGCGGTGGCTTGTTGTCGCACGACCTTTCCAGGGGTGCCGGACCCTGCCGGACCCGGCCGGCCGCCGTGGGCTGCGACTTTGCCCAAGAGGGGTCGACCGGCCCGAGATTGACCGAAAATAGGCGGTGCACACGAGGGGCGCGCACAGTAGAAGTGTGCGCCCGTCCGGCCCTCTCGGGACAGTGCCGAAGGGGGTGAGGCGCCTGTTGCGGCCTCCCGGCTATGGTCCAGCGGTGGAGAAGGACAGCCGCCTCGAACAGGCCAACGACAACGCCGCCGACTTCTGGCTCGCCCAGGCCCGGGTGCACGGCTGGGAACACCTCGACCGAACCGGCTGGACCGCCGTCCGGTGTGCCCGGACCACCACCGATGCCCACCGCCTGGTGGTGACCCGGCCCTACGGCGAACCGGCCGCACTGGAGGAGGAGTTGGCGGGAGTGTTGCGAGCCTGGGGCACGACCCGGCTCTGCCTGGAGGATCCGTACGGGAGGCTGGACCTCTCCCGCTTCGGGTGCGTGCACGGCCTCGGCATGGCGGTGATGACCCGCGAGCCGGCCCCCGTCCCGAGTCGGGCCGGCGGTACGCCCGGGGCTGCTGGTGTCGCTGGTGCCGTTGGTATCGGTGGTGTGGAAGTCGGTGCGGCGCCGGGCTGGGGTGCCCGGCGACGGTACGGCAGCGAACTGACGGTCGATGAGGCGCGCGACGAGGACGCCCTGGCGGCGGTGGAGCGGACGGTGGTCGAGGGCTTCCCCGTCCCCGCGCACCAGCCCGTGACCCGGGGCGGGATGCTGCCCCGGGACCTGCTCGGCGAACCGGGCATCCGGGCCTGGCGGGCCCGGGTGCAGGGGCAGGACGCCGGCGCCTGCCTGACGTACGACAACGGCAGGACGGTGGGGGTGTACTGGGCGGCCACCCTCCCCGCCCATCGCTCCCAGGGCGTGGCTCGCACGCTCCTGGAGACGGCGCTGGCGGCGCACCCGGACCGGCCGGCCACCCTGGTCGCCACCCTGCTCGCCGAGCCCCTCTACCGGAAGCTCGGCTTCGTGGAGCACGGCGTCACCCGGTGGTGGGGCTACCCGGCGGCCTCCGAGGCGTAGTTCGCGGACGGCTCGAAGCGAAGCGGGCCCGGGTCGGCACGACCGGCCACCGGCCGGTCGGTCCTGGACGGCCGAGCCCCGGGGGACACGGGCTGGGCGGTGGCGGTGGCGGTGGCGGTGGCCGTGACAGGGGCGGGTGAGCCGGCCGCGTAACCCACGGAAGCAGCTGGTACGGGCGCCGCGCCGCCGGGTGGGGGCGCAGCAGTGGTCGGCACAGTCGTGGTCGGCACAGCGGCGGTCGCGCCGCCGCTGCCGAGGAGGGCCGCACCGTTGAGAACGGCCGCACTGCCGAGAACGGCCGCGCCGGCCGCCGGGACGGCGAATCGGGTCCGGGGCCTCGGCGCTGCCGCGGGTTCGGCGTTCGGAGTACGGCTGGTCCCGGCCGCGACACCGACCGCCGCAGCCGGCTGGTTTCGGACAGCGGCGGGCCCGGGGGCGCTCGGGGCGTCGGTTGCCTCCATTTCCTCGGTCAACGGAGCCAGCCGTCCGTCCACGGCAGCCCGGGCGGCCGCAGAGGCCTTCCGTCGGGTGTCGGGTCGGCCGACCGGGCGGCTGCCCACCCGGGGGCTCGGGGCGTTGGCGGCGCTCAGGACCAGCCCGACGGCCTCCGGGAGGCCCCGTGCGCTGAGGGTCGGCCGGTACCCGGGCTCCGACCAGGGCCGATCGTGGTGCAGCCACACACTGCGCAGACCGGCCAGCTCGGCTCCCGCGATGTCGGCGGGCGCATGGTCGCCGATCATCCAGGTCTCCGAGGCCCAGTTCCCGGTGGGCGCCACGCCGCAGCGGTGGGCGGCGATCTCGAAGATCAGCGGATCCGGCTTGAGGCACTGGGCCTCCTCGGAGATGACCCAGCCGTCCACCAGCGGGCCGAGTCCGGTGTTGCGGATCTTCTCCAGCTGGGGGCGGGTGCCGCCGTTGCTGACGATCCCGAGTGTCCAGCCCGCGGCGCGGGCCGCGCGCAGGGCATCCATGTGCCGGGTGGGGCAGTGGATGTGGGAGTTGATGCCGCGTCGGTAGTGGGCGAGCAGGAAGTCGATGGAGTGGTCCAGCCCGTAGCGACGCCGGGCCGCTGACAGTACGGTGCTCCGCGGCACGTACCCGCCACCGTCGATGGTCGCGAGCCAGTCGAGTTCGGCGGGGGGCAGCCCCAGTTCGGTCAGGAAGTCGTGGGCCCAGGCCCGGAAGGCCGCGTCCCGCGGCAGCAGGGTGTTGTCGAGGTCGAACAGGAGCAGCGGCATGTCCTGCATGCTGCCAGTGCAGCTGGGTATGCACGTGGCAATTGCCAACTGCCGTCGCGAACTGGTGTGAATTGGCCGAAACAGGAACATTCGCCCCTGTGGCGTGTGGGACTCGGGCGGCCAGGAGCATCCGGCCTGGAGTGGACGCCCATGCGGGCCTCGGGCGGTTGCGGGCCTCGGGCGGGGTCGCGGGCCGGTGGGGCTGGTGGGGTTCGGGCAGGTTCGGTGGGACGGCTTCGCCGGATGTCGGGCCGCTCGAAGGCGGGTGGCTGCTGCCGGGTGTCGACGGCCGGGCATCCGGTACGGGCCGGGAGGCGCCTGCCACGGGGCGTCGGACCGGCCGGAGTGTTCCGGTCCGTCGGAAGGCTCTGGCCGCGCCCTGGGACGCATGGGGGTGCGAGCGGGCTGGGCGTGCCGGCCGGGAGTGCCGGTGCGGGTTGAGAGCGTTCCTCTCTATGACAGTCCGGTCACGGTGTGTGCCCGGCCTGTTGCGTAGCCGGGAGTCCTCAGTCAAGCTCCAGGGAACCTCTTTCCGTACGAGGGTGCGAACGCCTGCGCAAAGGGGCGCTGGGCGGTGCTGGTGCGCCCCCTCCATTAGCGGGAACGGTGTCGTTCAGGAGCTCTGCCGCTGGGCCGGACTCCTCGACCGTCGTACTCTGAAAGGAACAGGTCACATACGGTGGTGCTCGGCACAGTCCGATGTCGTGCCGTGGGCGGGCCTGCTGCCTGGGCAGCGTTGTCCTCCCTTGTCGGCCCATCTCATGCGAAGAGCTTTGAGCCATGGCTGGTTATGACACTTCCCGACCCGTCGAGGCGGATGACGCCGCGCGCCCGGTCGGCGGCTCCAGCGACTCCGGCAGCTCCGGTGGCCCGGAGGGCGGGTACTTTCCCCCCGCTCGGCCGCTGGACATCGTGCGCCGTGGTTGGCCGCGGCCCCGCCAGCGGCGCGAGGACACCCGGGACCGTGCGGAGCGAGCCGTGACCGAACGCATCGGGCCGGACGCCGATCGTTCGGGCATGTCGGACACGGCCGGCAGCTCGGGCCTGCCGCTGTCCCAGGACGAGGCCGTACGCCCCTGTGACCCTGTGTTCCAGCACGGTGTGGTGGTGGGCTTCGACGGGTCGCTGTCGAGCGAGCGTGCGCTCGCCTACGCGGTCGGGATGGCCCGCCGCTCGCAGTGCGGCCTGGTGATCGTCCATGTTGCGAACCGGTTGCCGGCCACGGTCTGGGCCGGATGCGAGCCTCCCGTCTTCGTCGACCTGCCGGACCACCGGACGGAGGTCATCGGCCTGGAACTGGCGTGCGCGGACTTCCTTTCCGGTGTGCCGTGGATCCTGGTGGAGCGCGGAGGCGACATCTGTCACGAGATCGAGGAGGTCGGCCGGGAGTACGCTGCCGACGCGATTGTCGTCGGCAGCACGCACGGCCTCCTGGGAAAGATCTTCGGTTCGGTGTCGGGCAGGCTGGCACGTCGGGCCAACCGCCCTGTCATTGTCATTCCGTGACGTTGCGTCAGTGTCGGGCGGTGGCCGACCTGAGGGGGTCGGCCACCAGTCCTGTGGCGCTACGGTGCTCCGACGGCCGGAGTTGACGCCGCCGAGGCGGCCCGAAGAGGTCGGCCCCGGTACCAGGAAGCTTCGGTGGGGCGGATGATGAGCCGCGTCAGGGTGTCATGCCGAGCTCACGGGCGATGAGCATGCGCTGGACCTCCGAGGTGCCTTCGCCGATTTCGAGGATCTTGCAGTCGCGCCAGAACCGGGCGACCGGGAATTCGTTCATGAAGCCGTAGCCGCCGTGGATCTGGGTGGCTTCCCGGGCGTTGTCGACGGCGGCCTCCGAGGAGTACAGCTTCGCGATGGCCGCCTCCTTCTTGAAGGGTTCGGAGTGCAGCAGCCGGGAGGCGGCGTCCCGCCAGGCCAGGCGGGAGGTGTGGGCGCGCATCTCCATGTCGGCGAGCTTGAACTGGATGACCTGGTTGGCTCCGATCGGGCGGCCGAAGGCCCGACGGGTGGCGGCGTAGGTGAGCGACTGGTCGACGCATCCCTGGGCCAGGCCGGTGGCCAGGGCGGCGATGGCGATGCGGCCCTCGTCGAGGATCCGCAGGAACTGGGCGTAGCCGCGGCCGCGCTCGCCCAGCAGGTTGGCCGCGGGGACGCGGCAGTCGGTGAAGGACAGTTCACGGGTGTCGGACGCGTTCCATCCGACCTTGGAGTACTTCTTCGACACCTGGAAGCCCGGCGTTCCAGTGGGCACGATGATGGAGGAGATCTCCCGCTGTGGCGAGAGCTTTCCACCCTCTTCACTCGAACGAGTGATCGGTTCGGTGAGTGCGGTGACCGTGACCAGGCCGGTGATCTCGGTGCCGGAGTTGGTGATGAAGCACTTGGTGCCGTTGATCACCCACTCGTCGGTGGCGTCGTCGTAGCGGGCCGTGGTGCGGGTGGCTCCGGCGTCGGAGCCACCCTCGGGCTCGGTCAGACCGAAGGCGCCGAGGAGTTCGCCGGAGGTCAGCCGGGGCAGCCACTCGCGCTTCTGCTCCTCGGTGCCGTACCGGTAGATCGGCATCGCGCCCAGCGACACGGCCGCCTCCAGCGTGATCGCCACCGAGGAGTCGACCCGGGCGAGCTCCTCCAGGGCGAGGCCGAGCGCGAAGTAGTCGCCGCCCATGCCGCCGTACTCCTCGGGGAAGGGCAGGCCGAACAGGCCGAGCCGCCCCATCTCCTTGACGATCTCGTACGGGAACTCGCCCTGCTCGTAGAACTCCCCGATCTTCGGGGCGACCACGTCCTGGGCGAATTCGGCGACGGTGCGGCGCAGTTCCTCGTACTCGGAATCCAGCCGGTGATCGAGCATGGTGATCCTCCTGGGGCCCGGCCGGGGTGGCCGCGGGCGTGAGTGGATGGCCGGCGCCGGTCCGACGGTGTGACCGGTGCGCCGGGTCGGGCGGGGGCCGAGCGGCCGAGCGGCCGGGTCGGCCCCGGGGGTTGCCGGGGGCGGGGCCGGGGTCAGGCCCGGCCCCCGGCGAGTGCCTGGACGGTGCGGGAGGGGCTGGGGCGGCCGAGCCGGTCGGCCATCCAGGCGCTGGCCCCGACCAGTGCGCGGAGGTCGACGCCGGTCCGGATGCCGAGGCCGTGCAGCATCCAGACCAGGTCCTCGGTGGCGAGGTTGCCGGTCGCGCTCTTCGCGTAGGGGCAGCCGCCCAGGCCGCCGGCCGAGGCGTCCACCGTGGTGATCCCGGCGCGCAGCGCGGCCAGCGTGTTGCTGAGCGCCTGGCCGTAGGTGTCGTGGAAGTGCACGGCGAGCCGGCCGGACGGCACGCCTGCCCGGGCGAACCCGTCCAGCAGGGCGCCGACCTGGCCCGGGGTGGCGACGCCGATGGTGTCGCCGAGGCTCAGCTCCTCGCAGCCCATCTCCAGCAGCCGGACCCCGAAACCGATCACCTGCTCGGGCGGGACCGGCCCCTCCCACGGGTCGCCGAAGCACATCGACAGGTAGCCGCGGACCCGCAGCCCGGCCTCGGTGGCCCGTCGGACCACCGGCTCGAACATCGCCATCGCCTCGTCGGCGGACCGGTTGAGGTTGCGCCGGGCGAAGGTCTCGGTGGCGCTGGCGAACACCGCGATGTCGCCCACGCCGTGGACCAGCGCGCGGTCGAGCCCGCGTTCGTTGGGGACCAGGACGGGCAGCCGGAGGCCCGGGTGACGGGCCGGCAGGTCGGCGAGCCGGGGCACCAGGTCCTCCGCGTCCGCGAGCTGCGGCACCCACTTCGGGTGGACGAAGCTGCTGGCCTCGACGGTCCGCAGACCGGCCGCGGCCAGCCGGGCGATGAACTCGGCCTTCACCTCGACCGGGACGAGACCGCTCTCGTTCTGCAGGCCGTCGCGCGGACCCACCTCGTGGATGCGGACCTCGGCGGGCAGGTCCGGGGCCGGCACCGGGGCGGGCAGGCCGAGGTCCAGCGCGTCGGGCTCGCGCGCGGGGGCGGTCACGAGGTCACCCCGGCGGGGGCGGGCGCCGGCTCGTCGGCCGGCGTGACGACGACGAGGACCTCCTCCATCGCCACCGTCGCGCCGGCGACGGCGCGCAGTTCGCTCACCGTGCCGTCGTGCGGCGCGGCGATCACGTGCTCCATCTTCATCGCCTCCAGGACGAGCAGGGGCTGGCCCCGGCGGACCTGCTCGCCGGCCGAGGTCTTGACCACGGTGACGGTGCCGGGCATCGGGGCGGTCAGGGCGCCGTGGTGCGCGCCGCCGGCGGCCGCCCGGTCCCCGACCGGGTCGTAGGGGTGCAGGGCCCAGGCGTCGCCGTCGATCCCGAGCCAGGTCACCGGTCCGGCGGCGGGCTGGCCCGACGGGTTGTCAGTGGCGTGTGCGAACGTCGTCTGCAGGCCGTCGACCGTGAGGTGCAGTCGCCGGCCGGACCGTCCGGCCCGAGCCCGGTGGACGGGCCCGTCGCCGATACGGATGTGCAGGTCGGGGGTACTGCCTGAAGGATTGTCAGTGGCCTCGGCTACGTTGCGGGCAGTGACGGGGCGCACGCTCACCGACACGGGGTCCTGGCCGGGGGCCCGCAGCCGGTGGGTGGTCCAGGCGGGTTCGCCGCCGAGGCGCCAGCCGGACGGAAGGGAGAAGGGGTCGGTCCAGTCGTCCTGGGCCGTCGGCGGCGTGAGTTCCAGTTGCCGGGTCAGGGCGGCCGCGTAGTAGAGGAGGTGCGTCGGCGGTACGGGGGGCGTGGCACCCGGGTGGGCACCCGTCCCGAGGTCCGTACCGGTCCCGGTGCCGGCCGCGTCGGCCGAGGAGGCAGTGCCGGAGGGGGGCACTGCGTCCGCGGTGGCGGCCGGGGCCTGGGCGTTGTCGGCCACGGCGGGTTCGCCCGCGGCGCCGGCCGGGGAGTACGGAGAGGCCAGCAGTACGGGGTTCTGCTGGGCGGTCTGTTCGACCAGGCCGGTGTCGAGGCGGCCCGCGACGACATCGGGGTGCGCGAGCAGCCGGCGCAGGAAGCCGGTGTTGGTGGTGACGCCGAGGATCCGGGTGTCCGCGAGCGCGCCGCGAAGACGGCGCAGGGCGGTCGCCCGGTCGGGCCCGTAGGCGATCACCTTGGCCAGCATGGGGTCGTAGGCGCTGGCGATCTCGGTGCCGACGGCGACGCCCGAGTCGACGCGGACGCCCTCGCCCTGCGGCTCCTCCAGCAGCAGGATGCGGCCGCCGGTGGGCAGGAAGTCCCGCTCCGGGTCCTCCGCGCAGATCCGGGCCTCGATGGCGTGGCCCAGGAAGGAGATGTCCGACTGGTCGAACGGCAGGGTCTCGCCGGCGGCGATCCGCAGCTGCCACTCGACCAGGTCCAGGCGCCGCGGGTCCGCGGTGTCGCGGCCCACGACGATCGCGAGTTCGGTGACGGGGTGTTCCACCTGGAGCCGGGTGTTCATCTCCATGAAGAAGAAGTCCAGGACGCCGGCGGGCGGCTCGTCGGCCGTCGGGTCCAGGCCGGGAACGATGAATTCGACGGTGCCGGCCCCGGTGTATCCGCAGGCCTCGGCGGCCCGGACGGCCGCCGCGCCCATCGCGGCGCGGGTCTCGGGGTTGAGCAGGACGGAGGGTGCCTCTTCGATCAGCTTCTGGTGGCGGCGCTGCAGGCTGCACTCGCGCTCGCCGAGGTGGACGGTGCGGCCGTGGGCGTCGGCCAGCACCTGCACCTCGATGTGCCGCGGCCGGTCGATCCAGCGTTCCAGCAGCAGGGTGTCGTCGCCGAAGGCGGTGCGGGCGACCCGGCGGGCGGCCTCGATCTCGGCCGGGAGGTCGGCCGGGTCGCGGACCAGCCGCATGCCCTTGCCGCCGCCGCCGGCGGAGGGCTTGAGCAGCACGGGGTAGCCGATCGCGTCCGCGGCCGCGGTGAGCTCGGCGTCGGTGGGAGAGGTGTCCTGGCTGCCGGGTACCACCGGCACGCCGGCGGCGCGGACCGCCTCCTTGGCGTTGATCTTGTCGCCCATCAGCTCGACGGCCGTGGGAGGCGGGCCGATGAAGGCCAGACCGGCATCGGCGCAGGCCCGCGCGAAGGAGGCGTTCTCGGCGAGGAAGCCGTAGCCGGGGTGGACGGCCTGGGCACCGGTGCGACGGGCCGCCGCCAGGATCTGGTCCGTCCGGAGGTAGGTCTCGGCGGCCGAGCTGTCACTGCGGTCGGGGGGCCCCAGCCGCACGGCGACATCGGCCTCACGGACGTGCGGTGCGTCGGCGTCCGCGTCGCTGAACACGGCGACCGAGCGTACGCCGAGCCGCCTGAGGGTGCGGATCACCCGGACGGCGATCTCGCCACGGTTGGCGACCAGAACTGTGTCGAACATGGGAGGGGTTCCTCCGGTCGAGGGAGCCGTACGAGGGAGTGGAGGTGCGGGACGGGGCGGCCGACGACGGAGCGCGGGCCGACCGCCGGCCGGGGGCCCGGCCGGCTCGTGTCCGGCTCACATCCGGAAGACGCCGTACGGTCCGGGGGCGGGCAGCGGCGCGTTGGAGCAGGCGGTCAGTGCGAGGCCGAGCACGGTCCGGGTGTCCATCGGGTCGATGACTCCGTCGTCCCAGAGCCGGGCGGTCGCGTAGTACGCGTTGCCCTGCCGCTCGTACTGTTCGCGGACGGGCCGCTTGAACTCCTCCTCGGCCTCGGCGGCCCACGGCTCGCCGCCCTGCGCCTCCACCTGGTCGCGGCGCACCGTGGCCAGCACCGAGGCGGCCTGCTCGCCGCCCATCACCGAGATCTTGGCCCCGGGCCACATCCAGAGGAAGCGGGGTGAGTACGCCCGGCCGCACATGGAGTAGTTGCCGGCTCCGTACGAGCCGCCGATGACCACCGTCAGCTTGGGTACCCGGGTGCAGGCGACGGCGTTGACCATCTTGGCGCCGTGCTTGGCGATGCCGCCGGCCTCGTACTGCCGGCCGACCATGAAGCCGGTGATGTTCTGCAGGAAGAGGAGGGGGATGCCGCGCTGGTCGCACAGTTCGATGAAGTGGGCGCCCTTGAGGGCCGACTCGGCGAACAGCACGCCGTTGTTGGCGACGATGCCGACCGGGTGGCCGTGGATCCGGGCGAAGCCGGTCACCAGGGTGGCACCGTACTCGGCCTTGAACTCGGCGAAACGGCTCCCGTCGACCAGCCGGGCGATCACCTCGCGCACGTCGTACGGCGTGCGCGGGTCCACCGGCACGGCTCCGTAGAGTCCGGCCGGGTCCACCGCGGGGGGTTCGGCGGGGGAGAGCGGCCAGGGCCTGGCGGCCCGGGGGCCGAGGCCGGCCACGATGGTCCGGACGATGGACAGCGCGTGGGCGTCGTCCTCGGCCAGGTGGTCCGTCACGCCGGAGGTGCGGGAGTGCAGGTCGCCGCCGCCCAGTTCCTCGGCGGTGACCACCTCACCGGTCGCCGCCTTCACCAGCGGCGGGCCGCCCAGGAAGATGGTGCCCTGCTCGCGGACGATCACCGCCTGGTCGCTCATCGCCGGGACGTACGCGCCGCCCGCGGTGCACGAGCCGAGCACGGCGGCGATCTGCGGGATCCCGGCGGCGGAGAGCCGCGCCTGGTTGTAGAAGATCCGACCGAAGTGGTCCCGGTCCGGGAAGACCTCGTCCTGCATCGGGAGGAAGGCGCCGCCGGAGTCCACCAGGTAGATGCAGGGCAGCCGGTTCTCCAGCGCCACCTCCTGGGCCCGCAGGTGCTTCTTCACCGTCATCGGGTAGTACGTGCCGCCCTTGACGGTGGCGTCGTTGGCCACCACGACGACCTCGCGCCCGGCGACCCGGCCGATCCCCGCGATGACGCCGGCGGCCGGCGCGGCCCCGTCGTACATCCCGTCGGCGGCCAGCGGGGCGAGCTCCAGGAAGGGCGAGCCCGGGTCGAGCAGGGTGTCCACCCGGTCGCGGGGGAGCAGCTTGCCCCGCGCGGTGTGGCGGGCGCGGGCCTTGGCCCCGCCGCCGAGCGCCGCCGTGGCGAGCTTGGCGCGCAGTTCCGTGACCAGCGCCTGATGGGCCGCGGTGTTGGACCGGAAGGCGTCCGAACCGGGGTCGGCGGCGCTGGCGAGCCGGGGGGCCGGAGCCGAGGCCGCGCCTGCTCCGCCGGTGCCTCCGAAGGCACCGGCACCTCCCGGGCCGCCCGCGCCGCCGTGTCCGCCCGACGGCGCCGTGGATGGGCGCGACGCCGGGCCGACGTTCGGGCTGCCGAATACGCCGGTCGATGCACCGACGGTTGAGAAGACCATCCCAAGAGCTCCCTTGCCCCCGGAACCAGGTGGGCGGCGGGCCGGGTGAGCCGCGCAACCCCCAAGTTAATGAGCGTTAACTCCAGCAGCCAGGTTAACGCTCGATAACCCGACTGTCTACGATGGGCAGCATGTCGAACGTCCCAGCCACCGCCGCGCTCCCACGCCGTGACCAGATCCGAAAGGAAGCGGCACGGCTGTTCGCCGCCCGGGGATTCCTCGGGGTGGGCGTCGACGAGATCGGCAAGGCGGTCGGGATCAGCGGCCCCGGCCTCTACCGCCACTTCGCCGGCAAGGACGCGATGCTCGCCGACCTGCTGGTCGGCATCAGTGAGCGACTCCTGGAGGAGGGCCGCCGCCGGGTGGGTGACAACGTGGGTGGCCCGGCGGGTGACGACGGTGCCGCCCAGGGTGTCCTGGATGCCCTGATCAGCGGACACGTCGATTTCGCGCTCGACGACCGGGACCTGATCACGCTCCATGACCGTGAACTGCTGCACCTCAAGGAGGAGGACCGCCGCCGGGTCCGGCGGCTGCAGCGCGGCTACCTCGAACTCTGGGTGGACGTCGTCCGGCAGGCCTTCCCGGCGCTGGCCGGCCCCGACGAGGAACCGGTCGCCAGGGCGGCCGTGCACGCGGTCTTCGGGCTGCTCAACTCCACACCTCACAGCCTCGGTCCGAACGTGGCCCAGGGCGAATGGGCGGGTCTGCCCCGCGACAGCATGGCGGCGCTGCTGCACAGCCTCGCCCAGGGTGCCTTCGCGGCTGCCGCCCGATCGGCGGGCAGGCCCGGCGGGGCCTGAGGCCCCGGGCGGTTGGCCGGAGGCACGGGACGGTCCGGCGGAGCCGCCGGAGTCGTACGACTGCCCCCTCCCATGCCCCCTCCCGCGCCGCCTCCCTGGCGCCTCCCTGGCGCCCCCGTCTGCGCCGCCCACTGATCCGGCAGCCACTGCCGCCGCCCCCACCGCCCCCGCCGCAGGCTCGGCCCGGTTCCCTCGGCCGCGCCTTCCTCGGGCGCGGGTCCCTTTGCCGCACTGTCGTTCGGCCGGCCCTGCCCGGCGCCGGTGTTCTCACGACCTGGCATCGCCCTGCGTACTGTGGGATGCGCGGTCGGCCCTTGCGCGGCAAGGTGGCACGGGGCCGCGGCGCCGTGCGGGGCCCGCCCCACCGGTCGGGAGTCCTAGGACCATGGGCCGCCGGGTCGGGGTCGCCGGGCCGGTGTGCGTCCCGGCGCGCATCGTTCAGGCTGGTGGGAAAGCCGGTGAAGGAATCACCGGAGCCCGGTGGCTGTTGGTGCGTCCGTCGGCCCGACGGGCCTGGTCGGCCTGCCGGGACTCCGGACCGGCCGAATCTGCTTGGACGGCCACGCGACGGAATGGTTAGTATCCCTAAATATGTCTGACACTCACGGTTCTACGGCGGAGCTACCCCGGGGCGGCAGCATGCGAGGCGGCCGTTCCGCCGATTCGGCGGCCCGGACGTCGGCGGCCCGGACGTCCGGAGCCCAGGCTCCGGAGGCACCCGCTTCGGCGGCGCCGTCGCCGGACGCGTCGCCGGCGGCCCTGTCGTCGGCCGGCTCCACGCGTGGGCCCGAGGGCTCCGGGCCCGGCTCGGCGGCGTCCGGTTCGATGACGTCGGACGAGGCCGGTCAGGGCTGGTTGCGGCGGCTCGTCGGCTACTGCTGGCGGTTCCGGCGCAGCGTGCTGCTGTCCTTCGGCGCCTCACTGGTCGGCATGGCCGTGACGGCCCTCGTCCCGCTGATCACCAAGCTGATCATCGACGATGTGATCACCTCCCACACCCGCTCGCTGGCCCCGTGGGCCGTGGCTCTGCTGGGGGCGGCGGCGCTGGTCTTCGTCTGCACCCAGATCCGTCGCTACTACGGCGGCCAGCTCGCCCTCGACGTGCAGCACGACCTGCGCAGCGACCTGTTCCGCTCGCTGGGCCGGCTCGACGGCCACCGGCAGGACCGCCTGGACACCGGCCAGGTGGTCGGCCGGGCCACCTCCGACCTGCAGTTGATCAACGGCTTGCTCTCCATGCTGCCGATGATGACCGGCTACGTCGTCATGTTCGTGATGTCCCTCGCGGTGATGCTCTGGCTCTCGCTCCCGCTCACCCTGATCGCCCTGGTGATGGGCCCCGCCCTCTGGTGGGTGTCGGTGCTCAGCCGCAAGCGGCTGTTCCCGGCGACCTGGGCCGCGCAGCAGGAGGCCGCGGCCGTCGCGGGCGTGGTCGACGAGGCCGTCGGCGGGGTCCGGGTGGTGAAGGGCTTCGGCCAGGAGGCGCAGGAGCTCGGCAAGCTGGAGGCCGCCTCGCGCGACCTGTTCGCGGCCCGGCTGCGTTCGATCCGGCTGACCAGCCGGTACAACCCCGCGATGCAGGCCATTCCGGCGCTCGCGCAGGTCGCCGTGCTGGCCCTCGGCGGCTGGCTGGCGGTCGAGGGCAAGGTCTCGCTCGGCACCTTCGTGGCCTTCTCCACCTATGTCGCGCAGATGACCGGCCCGGTCCGGATGCTCACCATGGTCATCACCGTCGGCCAGCAGGCCCGGGCCGGTGTCGAGCGGGTGCTCCAGCTGATCGACGAGCGTCCGCTGGTCCAGGAGCGGCCGGACGCCATCACGCTGGACCTCACCCACCCTGCGGCACCGGTCGCCGGCAGCGGGGGCGACCCCGCAACCGTGGACGGCCGGGGCGCCGCCGAAGGCCGCCCTGGCCCGGACGGCGACCCGGCCACCGGCGCCGCGCCGGCCGTCGCGGCCGGGCAGTCCGCCGCGCTCGCCCTGGAGTTCGACGAGGTCGAATTCCGCTACGACCCCGAGCATCCGACCCCGGTCCTGCACCGGCTCAGCCTGCGGCTCGCCCCCGGCGAGACCCTGGCGCTGGTCGGGTCCTCCGGGTCCGGCAAGTCCACCGTGGCGCAGCTCGTCCCCCGGTTCTACGACCCGTCGGCGGGTTCGGTGCGCCTGTACGGGCACGACCTGCGCGACCTGACCCTCGACTCGGTGCGCGCGGCCGTCGGCATCGTGCCGGAGGAGAGCTTCCTGTTCTCCGAGAGCGTCCGGACCAACATCGCGTACGGGCGGCCGGAGGCGACCGACGAGCAGGTCGAGGCCGCCGCGCGGATCGCCCAGGCGGACGAGTTCGTCCGGGAGCTTCCCGCCGGCTACGAGACCAAGGTCGGCGAGCAGGGCCTGACCCTCTCCGGGGGCCAGCGCCAGCGCATCGCGCTCGCCCGGGCGATCCTCACCGACCCGCGGATCCTGCTGCTCGACGACGCCACCTCGGCCGTCGACCCGCAGATCGAGGCGGAGATCCACGACGCGCTGCGCTCGGTGATGGCCGGCCGGACGACGCTGCTGATCGCCCATCGCCGCTCCACGCTGCAGCTGGCCGACCGGATCGCCGTCCTCGACCAGGGCCGGCTGGTCGACATCGGTACGCATCAGGAACTCGACCAGCGATGTCCCCAGTACCGGGCCCTGATCTCCGACCCGGAGGCCGGTCGTTCCCCGGCGCCCACCACCGGTGACGCCGTCGCCCCGCCCGTCGGTACCGCCCTTGCCGAGCCGTCGCCCACCGGGCCGTCACCGGTCGGCGCGCTCGCGACCACCCCGGCGGACACCGCCTCCGCCCCCGCCGGCACCACTGCCCCCGCCGGCACCACTGCCCCCGCCGCCACCACCGGCACCACCGGCACCACCGGCACCTCCACCGCCTCCGCAGGCGGGACGGGGACGGCGTCCGACGCGTCACCCTTCACCCGGACGCCGCCCACGAAGGCCCTCGCCAAGGCCGCCCGGACGGCGAGCCCCGAGCTGCTCGGCAAGGTGGCCGAACTGCCGCCCGCCACCGACACGCCGGCCGTCGCTCTCGCCGAGGCCGAGGCCGGCGACCCGGACTTCAGCCTCCGCCGGATGCTGGCGCCCTTCCGCCGTCCGCTCACCCTGGCCCTGCTGCTGGTGGCGCTGGACGCCGGTGCGGGCCTGGTGCTGCCGATCCTGATCAGGCACGGGATCGACGACGGGGTCAGCAAGGCCGCGATGACGGGTGTCGCGGTCGCCTCGCTGGCGGCGCTGCTGGTGGTCCTCCTGGACTGGCTGGTCCAGGCCGGCGAGAGCCGGGTCAGCGGCCGCACCGGCGAGCGGGTGCTCTACACCCTCCGGATCAAGATCTTCGCGCACCTCAACCGGCTCGGCCTGGACTACTACGAGCGCGAGCTGTCCGGCCGCATCCTGACCCGGATGACCACCGACCTCGACTCGCTGACCAGCTTCCTGCAGACCGGTGTGGTGACCGCCGTGGTCAGCCTGCTCACCTTCTTCGGGATCTTCGCCGCCCTCCTGATCATCGACGCCGGGCTGGCCCTGGTGGTCTTCGCGGTGCTGCCGTTCCTGATCGTGGCGACCCTGGTCTTCCGCCGGAAGTCGACCGCCCAGTACGAGATCTCCCGCGACCTGATCAGCACGGTCAACGCCGATCTGCAGGAGAACGTCGCGGGCATGCGGATCGTCCAGGCGTTCCGCCGCCAGGACACCAACACCACCCGCTTCGTCGCCCGGGGCATCGCCTACCGGGACGCCCGGGTGCGGGCCCAGTTCTACATCTCGCTCTACTTCCCGTTCGTGCAGTTCCTCTCCAGCGTGGCGGCCGCACTGGTGCTAATCGCCGGCGCCTCGCGGGTCGAGGCCGGCACGCTCACGGTCGGTGCGCTGGTCGCCTACCTGCTGTACATCGACCTGTTCTTCGCGCCGGTCAACCAGCTCTCGCAGGTCTTCGACGGGTACCAGCAGGCGGCGGTCGGCCTGGGCCGGATCCGCGAGCTGCTGCGCACCCCCACCAACACCGCGGCCGCCGAGCACCCGGTGCCGGTCACCGACCTGCGCGGCGAGATCGACTTCGACGGGGTGGGATTCGCCTACAACGGGGGCGGCACGGGCAACCCGGAGGTGCTCTCCGACGTCACCCTGCACATCCCGGCGGGGCAGACGGTGGCACTGGTCGGCGAGACCGGGGCCGGCAAGTCGACGCTGGTCAAGCTGGTCGCCCGGTTCTACGACGCCACCAGTGGCACCGTCCGGGTCGACGGCGTCGACATCACCCGCTACGACCTGGCCGAGTACCGGCACCGGCTCGGGGTGGTCCCCCAGGAGGCCTACCTCTTCGCCGGCACGGTGCGCGAGGCCATCGCGTACGGGCGCCCGTCCGCGAGCGACGCCGAGGTGCGGGCGGCCGCCAAGGCGGTGGGCGCGCACGACATGATCTCCGGGTTGCGCGGCGGCTACGACCACGAGGTCTCCGGCCGCGGCCGTAACCTCTCGGCCGGGCAGCGCCAGCTGATCGCCCTGGCCCGGGCCGAGCTGGTCGACCCGGACGTGCTGCTGCTGGACGAGGCCACGGCCGCGCTCGACCTGGCCACCGAGGCCGCCGTGAACCACGCCGCCGACCGGCTCAGCGGCGGCCGGACCACCCTGGTCATCGCCCACCGCCTGACCACCGCCGAGCGGGCCGACCGGGTGATCGTCCTCGACCACGGCCGGATCGTCGAGGACGGCGCGCACGCGGAACTGCTGGCCAAGGGTGGTACCTACACGGCGCTCTGGCAGGCGTTCGTCGCGGACGCGCACTCGGCCCCCGCCCCGGCCCCGGAGCCGGTCGGCGGACGCTGACGGCCGGTACGGCCGGTCGGGCCCCTCCGCACCCGCACCCGCACCCGAAGCCGCCGGACGCCCGGCACCGGCTCTCCCGTCCCGGCCTGGGCAGGGGAGCCGGTGCCTGCGTCGTTCAGGCCGTGATCAGCGAGGACAGCAGCGCGGCGGCGTCCACGCCCGGCGGCAGATCGCTGACCTGGCCGTCCCCGACCTCCACCACCCGCCATTCGGCGCCGTCCGCCCGCTGGGCCAGATCGGTCGTGACGAAGCGGCAGCCCAGGGCGCGGACCAGGGGGCGGACGTCCGTGAGGTCCGGGGCGGGGGTGTGCCCGGGCGTGTCCGGATGCGGGCCGACCAGCACCGGCTCGCCGTCCAGCCACCAGACCCGGGCCTCCGCCGCCCGGCCGTCCGCCGTCCGGGCGAAGTCCTCGAAGCGTCGCAGCACCACGCCGCCGGCCAGGAAGCCGTCCTGCAGTTCGACGAACCGGGACACCACCCGCTCCAGCGCGGCCAGGTCGGCGAGCTCCGGGATGTAACAGGCCTCCGCCCATTCGTGCTTGCGGGACTTCACGTAGTCCTTGACGATCGCCGCCCCCGTCCCGCCGAGCCGCGCGGCGGCCGCCGCCAGCTGCTCGGGCCGCGGCGCACGGCCCGGCGCGGCCAGCGGGATCCAGACGCTGGCCGGTGTCGCGCCTTCGAAGACCCGGTACCAGCCGGGGAGTTCATGGGCGGAGGTGTACCCGGCCGGACTGGTGAGCAGGGCGCCGCCGCGGGCGTCGAGGGCGTCCGCGAAGCGGGCGTACAGCGCACCGGGAATCATCCAGCCGCGGTACCAGAGCGGGCCGATCCCGGCCGGCACCCTCCGGACGGCCGCCTCGGCGTCCCCGGCGAGCAGCGCGTCGTGGTCCACCAGGGCGTGGTCGCCGCCCAACTCCCTGAGCAGCCGGGCCTCCCAGGCGAAGTGCGGGTCCGGCCGCCGCGGCGCGAGCGGATCGGCGGGGAAGAGGATCACGGGTACGGCCATGGTGTTCAGCCTACGGACCGGGCCCGCGCCCGGGCGTCATTTTCACCGGCCCGCCGGAGCGGACCGGCCGGGCCCTCATCGCGCCCGCGGCGCCGCCGGCGGGGCCCGAATCCGCTCGACGGCGCCGACGGCCTCTGCGAGGGTGACCCGATGCGAAACCCGATGCGGATCCTGAGGCGTGAGCGGCAGCGGACTCCCCGACAGGCAGCTCGAACGGTGGTGCTGGACCAGGACGGCTCGGTCTTCCTGCTCCGCTCCGACAACGTCGAGGTCGGCGTGCACTGGACGTCGCCCGGCGGCGGCATCGAGCCCGGC
This sequence comes from Kitasatospora herbaricolor, assembly GCF_030813695.1. Classification (NCBI taxonomy): domain Bacteria; kingdom Bacillati; phylum Actinomycetota; class Actinomycetes; order Kitasatosporales; family Streptomycetaceae; genus Kitasatospora; species Kitasatospora herbaricolor. Next base: position 3,325,151 of record NZ_JAUSVA010000002.1, on the reverse strand, counting down.
GAGAGCCCGGTCGAGGGCGCGCGGCGGGAGCTGTGGGAGGAGACCGGCTGGACGGACCTCGCGCCCGGCCCGTTGCTCTGCACCTGGGAGCACGACTTCACCTGGCACGGCATCCCGGTCCGCCAGTACGAGCACATCTTCCTGACGGTGGGTCCGCACCGCGGACCGGTCGGCGACGTCAGCTCCGTCCACGCCACCGACGGCATCCTCGACTGGCGCTGGTGGACCACGGCGGATCTCGCCGACGAGCGGGCCGACGCCCTCTGGCCGCCCCAACTGCCCTCCCTGCTGGCCGGAGTACGGGCGAAGGGGTGGCCCGGGGACGGATCGCCCGGGTCGCTCCCGGCGTTCGAGCCGGTCGATCTGGGCTACATCGCCAACGGGACAGGCACCGGCGGCGGCGCGAACGCCGCGACGGGTACGACGGCGACGGCCGGCAGCGCACGGGAGGCCACGGACACCTGATCGGGCAGGCGCCCGAACCGGCCCGACCTCCTCCAGGCCACGCCGGGTCACGCCGGGTCACGCCGGTGGGGCGTGGCCCGGCCGGTGGCTCAGGCGGGCCGGTTCCGGGCGCCGCCGCGCCGGGCCGGCCGGACGCGCCAGCCGTGCAGCCCCAGCTCGCGGTCGTGCAGGGCCTCCGGATTGATGAACACCGACAGTACGGCGCAGGGCAGTTGCCCGTACTCGAGTCCGGTCGCGGCGAGCAGCTGTTCGGTCGGTACGGAGACGGCGATCGCGGGCCGCCACGACGGGAGGACGACCAGGGAGGTCCCGCGACCGGGGCGGATCATCCGGGCCTCGGCCAGGACGTACCGGCGCTCCTGCGGGCGGTTCTCGGGCTCGGGCAGGTTCGGGGTCCCGCCGATCAGGATGCCGAGCGGGGTCTCGGAGACCGGCTCGGGCCGGACGGTCGCGGGCCCGCCGCGCTCCGCCGGCGCCGGTGGGGTGGCGGCGTCGCCCTGCGGACGCGGGTGGAGCCGGCTCAGCCGGCGGGCGGGGGAGGGGCGCTTCGCGGGCGCCGGTTCCACCTTGGGGGTGGCCGTCGCGGACAGCACGGCGGGCGCCCAGCGGTTCGCCGACCGCGCTCCCCGCCCGGGCCGGCCGGTTGCCGGCGCCCGCTCGTCCCGTTCGGCCGGCTGCGCCCCGGACCGGTCCGAGCGCTGCTCCGAGGGCTGGCCCGGCCGCTGAGCCGAGCCCTGCCGGACCGGGCGCTGCTCGGACTGTTGCTCCGCCACCCGGCCGGGCCGCGCGTCCGGGTCGCCCGGCGCGGGCAGCCGCACCCGGTGGGAGAGGTCGGTTCCGGCGGCCAGCAGCAGGTCCCGGGTCTCGGCCGCGGTCCGGCGGCAGGCCGCCGCCAGTTCGGCGACGGTCGCGCCGCGCTCGTAGGCCGTTCGGAGCCGGGCGCCCAGCCCGGCCCGCAGGTTGTCCGCGGTGGTGTCCGGCGTCCCGCCGGCCGGCCGGGGCTGCGGCACGGTGTCGGCCGGTGCCGGGCCCGCGGGCCGGTGGCCTGCGGTCGGGTCGGCGGCTCCGGCTCCGGCTGCGACGGAGCACTCGGCGCCGGGCCCGTGACCGGCGGGCGCGGGCAGGGGACGGTCGGCTGCGGTCTGGTCGAGCGGGATCATCGGCGCGGGCCCTCCGAGGTGCGGTCCGGATGATCCTGCCGCACCCCGGGATCAAGCTCCAAGAGGACCGGGGGATCAAGCTCCAAGAGGACCGGCTGACGGAACCCCGAGGAGTCGGGCCGTGATGACCGTCCGTACCCCGGTCCGGCCCTCCTCCTGCCCGGCTCCCCGGGGTGGGCCCTCCAGCGCGGGGCCCCGGGACCTCAGGCGCCGGGGGCGACGAAGCCCTTGAGGTCGGTCAGGACCGCGTCGGCGGCCAGCACGCCGAGGCCCAGGAACCAGGTCTCGTCCGAGACCGGCCTGGCCTGGCCCGACTTCACGGCGCCGAGGGTCTTCCACAGTGCGCCGCCGAGCACGGCGTCCTGGTTGGTGGAGCTGGGTGTGCCGTACACGCCGTAGAAGACCCAGTCCGCGTCGGCCTTGTCGATCTGCTCGGGGCTGATCTCGACCGCGAGCTCCTTGACCTGTTCGATCTTCGGCTGCGGGATCGGGATGTCGGTGAGGATGGTGCCGATGAAGGAGAGGCCGGCGTAGAGCCGGGTCTTGCCGGGCATGAAGCGCAGCGGGCTGACCGTGGGCTTCCTGTCGCCGAGCCGGGCGCCCACCGCGGTGGCGGCGGCCTGGTAGGCGGCGAGCAGCGCCTTGGCCTCCCGCTGGAGGCCGAAGGGGCTGGCGTTCAGCAGGAAGTTCTCCTTCCAGGGGTAGCCGGGGCGGATCGAGAAGACGGTCGGCGCGATCTTCGACAGCGAGGCGTACTGATCCTGGGCGCGCAGCTGGCTGCCGAGGATGAGGTCCGGCTTGAGCGCGGCGATGGCCTCCAGGTTGAGGCTGTTGATGGTGCCGACGTCGGCCGGGCTGCCGACCTTGTCCTTGAGGTAGGACGGCATGGTCTTGGAACCGTCGGTGTGGACCACGCCGACGGGCTGGATGCCGAGCGCGACCACGTTGTCGAGTTCGCCGGTGTCCAGGACGACGACCCGGACCGGCCTGGCCGGGATCACGGTCTCGCCGAGCGCGTGCTTGACGGTGCGGGGGTAGACGCCGGGGGCGGCGTCGGTGCCGAAGGCCTTCATCTGCTCGATCACGGTGGCGTAGTCGTCGCCGCCCTGCTTGACCGACTTCTGGTCCGGGGAGGCCCCGCCGGCGGGGGCGGCCGCGTCCGTCGCGCCGGTGGAGCTGCCGCAGGCGGCGAGGAGCCCGCCGAGACCGAGGACGGCCCCGCCGGTCAGGCCGGCGGCGAGGAAGCTCCGCCGGGTGGTGGGGGAGGTGGTCCGGTCGGCGGGGGTGGGGGCCACGCGAGCGCTCCTACTGCGACGGCCGGCGGCGATCGGGCAGGGGGGTGCCCGGGGTCCATCGGCGGGTTTATTAGGTGAGGCAAACCTATCCGACGGTGGTCGGCGGCCGACCGGCGGCCTCCTGCACAGGGGAGAAATCGCCTCAAACCCGTACGTAACAGGAAAATCAAAGCCGCCCTGCCCCTTCGAAACCAAGGGCTCTTCGTCAATGATCCATGGATATGTCACTCAAAGTCCAATCTGATCACTTGAATCGAAGACAGTGCTTCAGATCACGCAGGTCAGGCCTACACAGAACCGGACCTCGTACTTAGGGTGCCGGGGTGGTTGATCAGCAGCTCTCGGAGCACGGAAGCAGCGGACGGGCAACGACGCCCGTCCTCCCGACAGGCGTCCCGGCCATCGGCACCACCGGCGACCTCCCCGGCCCGGGGCCCGCCCCCGGCGAGGCCGGGGACAAGGGCCTACGCGGCAACTCCGTCGGGCTGCTGAGCAGCGTGGTCCTCGGCGTCTCCACGGTCGCCCCGGTCTACTGCCTCACCGCGACCCTCGGGCCCACCGTCACCGCCGTCGGCGTCCGGATGCCCGCGGTGTTCCTGGCCGGCTTCCTGCCGATGCTGCTCGTCGCCTTCGCGTACAAGGAGCTCAACAAGGCCTTCCCCGACTGCGGCACCTCCTTCACCTGGACGGTGAAGGCCTTCGGCCCGCGGATCGGCTGGATGGCCGGCTGGGGCCTGACCGTCGCGACCATCATCGTGCTGTCCAACCTGGCCGGCGTCGCCACCGATTTCCTCTACCTGATGCTCGGCGAGATGACCGGCAGCGACACCGTCGCCGGCCTCGGCGACAACACCGCCGTCCACCTGCTCACCGTGGTCGCCCTGATCGCCGCGGCCACCGCGATGAGCTACCGGGGCATGACCGCCACCAAGTGGTTCCAGTACAGCCTGGTCGGCCTGCAACTGGCCGTCCTGCTGCTGTTCGCCGGCATCGCCATCGGCAAGGCGGCGGCCGGCGACCTGCCGCACTCGGTGGGCTTCTCCCCGGGCTGGCTCAACCCGCTGGAGGTCGGCTCGTTCAGCGCCTTCACGGCCGGGCTGTCCCTGTCCATCTTCATGTACTGGGGCTGGGACACCTGCCTCACCATGAACGAGGAGACCCTCGGCAGCGCCAGGACCCCCGGCCGGGCCGCGATGATCTCGATGGTCACCCTGGTCACCTCCTACCTCCTGGTCGCCGTCGCCGCGCAGATGTTCGCCGGAGTCGGCACCACCGGCACCGGGCTCGGCAACCCCGAGACCGCCGACAACGTCTTCGCGGCCCTGGCCCGGCCGGTCCTCGGCACCCCCTGGAGCATCCTGCTCTTCCTCGCCGTCGTCGCCAGCGCGGCCGCGAGCCTGCAGACCACCTTCATCCCGGTCGCCCGTACGCTGCTCGCGATGAGCGCCTACAAGGCCGTCCCGCCGCGCTTCGGCAGCGTCCACCCCAAGCACCGCACCCCCGGCTACGCCACCGTCGCGGCCGGCGTCGCCACCGCCGGCTTCTACGTCGGCATGACGCTGATCAGCGACCACGTCGTCGAGGACACCATCAAGGCCCTCGGTCTGATGATCTGCTTCTACTACGCGCTGACGGCCTTCGCCTGCGTCTGGTACTTCCGCCGCGAGCTCCGCCGCAGCGCTCGCGACCTGCTGCTCAAGGGCCTCGCCCCGCTCCTCGGCGGACTGCTGCTCGCGGGCGTCTTCCTCAAGACCCTCACCGACGCCTGGGACACCGGGTACGGCGGCGGCGCGGTGCTCGGCATGGGCTCCGTCTTCGTCATCGGCGTCGGCATCCTGCTGCTCGGCGCCGTCCTGATGGTCTGGTACGGCGTGTACCGGCCGGAGTTCTTCCGCGGCGAGACGCTCCGCAAGGACACCCCGGCCCTCGTCGTGGAGGACTGACCGCTCCGGCCCACCCCGCCACGCCCCGCCGTCCCCTATGCTCGACATCATGAAGCGCTTCGCATGCCTGGGCTGGTGGCCGTCCTAGGACGGCCACCCCAGACATGACCAGGGCCGTCCGTTACGGACGGCCCTGCCGCGTTTCCTCCCGTGTGCAGCGGCCGCCCGGACGGCGGCGACCACCGGAGGAGACCCCCATGACCATCACCACCACCCGGCCCGAGCCCGCCTCCGCCGACCTGGGCACCGACCCGGAGGGACCGGCCGGCCGCCGCGTCCTCACCGGCGACCGCCCGACCGGCCCGCTGCACCTGGGCCACTACTTCGGCACCCTGCGCAACCGCGTCCGCCTCCAGCGGCAGGGCGCCGAACTCTTCGTCGTCGTCGCTGACTACCAGGTCATCACCGACCGCGACATCGCCGACCGGCTCGCGGAGCACAGCGAGAACCTGGTGATCGACTACCTCGCCACCGGACTCGACCCCGAATCCGCCACGATCTTCGCCCACAGCGCCGTACCGGCCCTCAACCAGCTGCTGCTGCCCTTCCTCAGCCTGGTCAGCGTCGCCGAACTCGGCCGCAACCCCACCGTCAAGGACGAGATCGCGCACTCCCGGCAGTCCGCCGTCAGCGGCCTGATGTTCACCTACCCCGTGCACCAGGCCGCCGACATCCTCTTCTGCAAGGCCGACCTGGTACCCGTCGGCCAGGACCAGCTCCCGCACCTGGAGGTCGCCCGCACCGTCGCCCGCCGCTTCAACGAGCGCTACGGCGCCGGCATCTTCCCGCGCCCACGGGCGCTGCTCTCCGAAGCGCCCCTGCTGCCCGGCACCGACGGCGGCAAGATGAGCAAGAGCCGCGGCAACGCCATCGTGCTCGCCGCCGACGAGGACGAGACCGCCCGCCTGGTGCGCGGGGCCAGGACGGACGCCGAACGCCGGATCAGCTACGACCCGGCCGGGCGGCCCGGGGTCGCCGGCCTGCTCCAGCTCGCCGCCCTCTGCCAGGACCGCACGCCCGGAGAACTGGCCGAGGAGATCGGCGACGGCGGCGCGGCCGCCCTCAAACGCACCGTCACCGAGGCCGTCAACGAGCACCTGCGACCGATCCGGGCGCGCCGCGCGGAACTCGCCGCCGACCGCGCCCACATCCGCCAGGTCCTGCGCACCGGCGCCGAACGTGCGAACGCCGTCGCCGACGCGACCCTGGCCGAGGTGCGGGCCGCGATGGGGGCGGTGGGATCGGCCTGAGCCGGGCCGGGCATACCTTGGTCAGTCGGACATCACCAACGGGGAGGACCAGGCGATGGCTCAGCACCCGCCCGAGCAGGCGGCCGGACCGGTCCGGCCGGCACCCCCGCACTACCCGCCGCCCCCGCGGACCGGACGGCTGCGAGCACTCACCCGCCCCCCGCACCTGCGCCCCGGGGACCGCGTCGCGGTGGTCGCCCCCAGCAGCCCGGTCGACCCGGACCGGCTCACCGCCGGCTGCGCCGTCCTGCGTTCCTGGGGGCTTGAGGTCGAGGTCGCACCCCACGTCCTCGACACCCACCCCGCCCTCGGCCACCTGGCCGGCCGGGACGCGGACCGCGCCGCCGACCTCCGGGCGGCCTGGCTCGACCCCACGATCGCCGCGGTCGTCTGCGCCCGCGGCGGGTACGGCGTGCACCGCATGGTGGACCTGCTCGACTGGGACGCCCTGCGGACGGCACCCCCCAAGGTGCTGGTCGGCTACAGCGACGTGACCTCCCTGCACGAGGCCTTCGCCCAGCGCCTCGGACTGGCCACCCTCTACGGGCCGATGGTCTCCGCCCAGACCTTCCTGACCGACGGGCCGACCGCCGAGCACCTGCGCCGCACGCTCTTCCAGCCGGCCGCCACGACCGTGCTGAACTCGGCCACCGCCGGCACCCTGGTACCCGGGCGGGCCCGGGGGATCACGGCGGGCGGCTGCGCCTCCGTCCTGGCCGCCGAGCGGGGCACGCCGGGAGCCCGGCCGTCCTTCGAGGGCGCGGTGCTCGTCCTGGAGGACGTCAACGAGCAGCCCTACCAGCTCGACCGGATCCTCACCCAGCTCCTGCGCTCGGGAGCACTGGACGGCGTGGCGGGCGTGGCCCTCGGCTCCTGGTCGGGCTGCGGCCGGCCGGAACGGGTGCGGGAGGTCATGCTCGACCGCCTCGGGCCGCTCGGCGTCCCGGTCCTCTGGGAGCTCGGCTTCGGCCACGGCCCCTCCAGCCTCACCGTCCCGCTCGGGGTGCCGGCCCTGCTCGACGCGGACGCCGGTGCGCTGACCCTCGAAGTGCCGGCCCTGGCGGAACGCGGGCACTGACCGGTCCGGGCGACGGCGCTCCAGGCGCGGGAGGTGCTCCCAGGCGCACCGCCGCCGCCTGCACCTCCGGGGGCGAGCGCCGGGTGGGCTGAGTACCGCCGGGTGCGCTGAGTAGGGTGCGCCCATGCACGACGACACGCTGAACACCGAAACGGCAGCGCCGCCGGCCGGTCCGGCGACGGACGGCCGCCGGCAGGCCCTCGACGATCCGCTCGATCTGACGGAGCCGGCCGTCGGCCTGCTGCGCGGGCGGGGCAGCGGCAGCCGCGTGATCCTCGGCCTCACCGGTCCACCCGCGGCGGGCAAGTCCACGCTCGCCCGGTACCTGGTCGCCAAGGTCTGCCGGTCCGAGGGCCCCGACGCCGCGGCCTACCTCCCGCTGGACGGCTTCCACCTCTCCAACACCCAGCTGGACCGCCTCGGCCTGCGAGCCCGCAAGGGTGCCCCGAGCACCTTCGACGCCCACGGGTACGTCGCCCTGCTCCGCCGCGTCGCCGAGGACCGCTTCCACGACATCTACGTCCCCGACTTCGACCGCGAGCTGGACGAGCCGGTGGCCGCCCGCCACCTCGTCACCCCGCGCACCCGGCTGGTCATCACCGAGGGCAACTACCTCGCCTCGGCGGAGACCCCCTGGCCCGAGGCCCGAACCCTGCTCCGCGAACTCTGGTACGTCGACGCCGAGGACAGCGTCCGGGAGGAGCGACTCCTGCGCCGGCACATGGCGGGCGGACAGCCCGAACCCGAGGCCCGACAGCGGGTCAGCTCGAACGACCACCCGAACGGTGAGTACGTGAAGGCGGCGCGCGCGGCCTGCAGCCGGATCGTCCGGCCGGGCCGTTTGCCTCGGACGCCCGGTGCGCGTAGTGTTGACTAGTCGCTCGGCAGGGAGCACCGGACACGCAGTCAGCGCGGACGGTCCCGGGGCGGCCACTCCATGAACCACCTTCCATCGCATCGTCATGGGTTTTTCGCTTCGGCCTATTCCTGTGCGGTTAATTGGCATGTGTGTGTTTAGCGGATTGGCTTGGATTCGCCTTTCGGGGCGGGGCTGGGCTAGAGTTTGAGTCGTCGGACGGACCGTCAGGTCGGGCCGGCGAAAGCCTCCTGAAGGCCGGGAAGCACGAAAGGCTCTGGTAGAGTCTGGGAGTGCCGAAAGGCCAAAGGAAAGCAAGGCAGGGAAGCGAAACTCCGGAAAACGGAGCGGGAAACATCTGCTAAGCTGGAAACACGAACGAAGCGCCCGGAGAGTTCACGAGAGTGGCTCGAAGGAAGTGTCCGTTCCTTGAGAACTCAACAGCGTGCCAAAAGTCAACGCCAGATATGTTGACATCCCCGGCCTCGATCTCTGATCGGGGTTGGAGATTCCTTTAGTAACAAAACACTAGCGAGGACGCAGTGCGCGGGGCCGCCCTATTCCGGTGGTTGCCGTGCCGCTCAACGCGAGTGGCCGCTCGATTACGAGCAGACATTCACGGAGAGTTTGATCCTGGCTCAGGACGAACGCTGGCGGCGTGCTTAACACATGCAAGTCGAACGGTGAAGCCCTTCGGGGTGGATCAGTGGCGAACGGGTGAGTAACACGTGGGCAATCTGCCCTGCACTCTGGGACAAGCCCTGGAAACGGGGTCTAATACCGGATATGACCTTCCTCCGCATGGGGGTTGGTGTAAAGCTCCGGCGGTGCAGGATGAGCCCGCGGCCTATCAGCTTGTTGGTGGGGTAATGGCCTACCAAGGCGACGACGGGTAGCCGGCCTGAGAGGGCGACCGGCCACACTGGGACTGAGACACGGCCCAGACTCCTACGGGAGGCAGCAGTGGGGAATATTGCACAATGGGCGAAAGCCTGATGCAGCGACGCCGCGTGAGGGATGACGGCCTTCGGGTTGTAAACCTCTTTCAGCAGGGAAGAAGCGCAAGTGACGGTACCTGCAGAAGAAGCACCGGCTAACTACGTGCCAGCAGCCGCGGTAATACGTAGGGTGCGAGCGTTGTCCGGAATTATTGGGCGTAAAGAGCTCGTAGGCGGCCTGTCGCGTCGGATGTGAAAGCCCGGGGCTTAACCCCGGGTCTGCATTCGATACGGGCAGGCTAGAGTGTGGTAGGGGAGATCGGAATTCCTGGTGTAGCGGTGAAATGCGCAGATATCAGGAGGAACACCGGTGGCGAAGGCGGATCTCTGGGCCATTACTGACGCTGAGGAGCGAAAGCGTGGGGAGCGAACAGGATTAGATACCCTGGTAGTCCACGCCGTAAACGTTGGGAACTAGGTGTTGGCGACATTCCACGTCGTCGGTGCCGCAGCTAACGCATTAAGTTCCCCGCCTGGGGAGTACGGCCGCAAGGCTAAAACTCAAAGGAATTGACGGGGGCCCGCACAAGCAGCGGAGCATGTGGCTTAATTCGACGCAACGCGAAGAACCTTACCAAGGCTTGACATATACCGGAAACGGCCAGAGATGGTCGCCCCCTTGTGGTCGGTATACAGGTGGTGCATGGTTGTCGTCAGCTCGTGTCGTGAGATGTTGGGTTAAGTCCCGCAACGAGCGCAACCCTTGTTCTGTGTTGCCAGCATGCCTTTCGGGGTGATGGGGACTCACAGGAGACTGCCGGGGTCAACTCGGAGGAAGGTGGGGACGACGTCAAATCATCATGCCCCTTATGTCTTGGGCTGCACACGTGCTACAATGGTCGGTACAAAGGGCTGCGATGCCGCGAGGCGGAGCGAATCCCAAAAAGCCGGCCTCAGTTCGGATTGGGGTCTGCAACTCGACCCCATGAAGTTGGAGTTGCTAGTAATCGCAGATCAGCATGCTGCGGTGAATACGTTCCCGGGCCTTGTACACACCGCCCGTCACGTCACGAAAGTCGGTAACACCCGAAGCCGGTGGCCTAACCCGTAAGGGGAGGAGCCGTCGAAGGTGGGACCAGCGATTGGGACGAAGTCGTAACAAGGTAGCCGTACCGGAAGGTGCGGCTGGATCACCTCCTTTCTAAGGAGCACATGGCCAGACTTGAGCGAATGCCTCAAGTTGGTTGCTCATGGGTGGAACGTTGACTATTCGGCACACGAGGTCCAAGGGCTTCACGAGTACTGCTTCGGCGTGGAAAGTGTTTCTGAGGGTCTGGTGTGTCGGGCACGTTGTTGGGTCCTGAGGGAACGGCCGTATGGTCGTTGCTTCAGTGCCGGTCCTACTTGATGATCCTCGTTTCGGGGGTTTGATGGTGGGTGACTGGTCGTTGTTTGAGAACTGCACAGTGGACGCGAGCATCTGTGGCCAAGTTTTTAAGGGCGCACGGTGGATGCCTTGGCACCAGGAACCGATGAAGGACGTGGGAGGCCACGATAGTCCCCGGGGAGCCGTCAACCAGGCTTTGATCCGGGGGTTTCCGAATGGGGAAACCCGGCAGTCGTCATGGGCTGTCACCCATACCTGAACACATAGGGTATGTGGAGGGAACGCGGGGAAGTGAAACATCTCAGTACCCGCAGGAAGAGAAAACAACCGTGATTCCGGGAGTAGTGGCGAGCGAAACCGGATGAGGCTAAACCTGATACGTGTGATACCCGGCAGGGGTTGCGTATGAGGGGTCGTGGGAAAGTTCTTCAGTCGTCTGCCGGCGGCTGGGTGAGTCAGAAACCGTTGGTGTAGTCGAAGGACATGCGAAAGGTCCGGCGTAGAGGGTAAGACCCCCGTAGACGAAACATCAGCGGCTCACTTGAGCTTCTCCCAAGTAGCACGGAGCCCGAGAAATTCCGTGTGAATCTGGCGGGACCACCCGCTAAGCCTAAATATTCCCTGGTGACCGATAGCGGATAGTACCGTGAGGGAATGGTGAAAAGTACCGCGGGAGCGGAGTGAAATAGTACCTGAAACCGTGTGCCTACAAGCCGTGGGAGCGTCGGACATGCAGCTTGCTGTGTGTCTCGTGACTGCGTGCCTTTTGAAGAATGAGCCTGCGAGTTTGCGGTGTGTAGCGAGGTTAACCCGTGTGGGGTAGCCGTAGCGAAAGCGAGTCCGAATAGGGCGTTTCAGTTGCATGCCCAAGACCCGAAGCGGAGTGATCTAGCCATGGGCAGGTTGAAGCGGAGGTAAGACTTCGTGGAGGACCGAACCCACCAGGGTTGAAAACCTGGGGGATGACCTGTGGTTAGGGGTGAAAGGCCAATCAAACTCCGTGATAGCTGGTTCTCCCCGAAATGCATTTAGGTGCAGCGTCACGTGTTTCTTGCCGGAGGTAGAGCACTGGATAGGCGATGGGCCTCACCGGGTTACTGACCTTAGCCAAACTCCGAATGCCGGTAAGTGAGAGCGTGGCAGTGAGACTGTGGGGGATAAGCTCCATGGTCGAGAGGGAAACAGCCCAGAACACCGACTAAGGTCCCTAAGCGTGTGCTAAGTGGGAAAGGATGTGGAGTCGCAGAGACAACCAGGAGGTTGGCTTAGAAGCAGCCACCCTTGAAAGAGTGCGTAATAGCTCACTGGTCAAGTGATTCCGCGCCGACAATGTAGCGGGGCTCAAGCACACCACCGAAGTCGTGTCATTGCAGCAACAGGGCCAACGCCTGCTGTGATGGGTAGGGGAGCGTCGTGTTCCGGGTGAAGCAGCGGAGGAATCCAGTTGTGGACGGGACACGAGTGAGAATGCAGGCATGAGTAGCGATACAAGAGTGAGAAACTCTTGCGCCGATTGACCAAGGGTTCCTGGGTCAAGCTGATCTGCCCAGGGTAAGTCGGGACCTAAGGCGAGGCCGACAGGCGTAGTCGATGGACAACGGGTTGATATTCCCGTACCCGCTTTGAAGCGCCAACGTCGAACCTCTGAATGCTAAAGCCGCGAAGCCGGCCCGGAGTCTTCGGACAATGGGACGTGGTGGAGCCGCTGACCCGACAGGGTAGTAGGTGAGCGATGGGGTGACGCAGGAAGGTAGTCCAGCCCGGGCGGTGGTTGTCCCGGGGTAAGGGTGTAGGCCGAGTGATAGGCAAATCCGTCACTCATTAAGGCTGAGACCTGATGCCGAGCCGATTGTGGTGAAGTGGATGATCCTATGCTGTCGAGAAAAGCCTCTAGCGAGTTTCATGGCGGCCCGTACCCCAAACCGACTCAGGTGGTCAGGTAGAGAATACCGAGGCGTTCGGGTGAACTATGGTTAAGGAACTCGGCAAAATGCCCCCGTAACTTCGGGAGAAGGGGGGCCGGAACTGGTGATCGGATTTACTCCGTGAGCTGGGGCCGGCCGCAGAGACCAGCGAGAAGCGACTGTTTACTAAAAACACAGGTCCGTGCGAAGCCGTAAGGCGATGTATACGGACTGACGCCTGCCCGGTGCTGGAACGTTAAGGGGACCGGTTAGTCGAGATTCGTCTCGGCGAAGCTGAGAACTTAAGCGCCAGTAAACGGCGGTGGTAACTATAACCATCCTAAGGTAGCGAAATTCCTTGTCGGGTAAGTTCCGACCTGCACGAATGGCGTAACGACTTCTCGACTGTCTCAACCATAGGCCCGGTGAAATTGCATTACGAGTAAAGATGCTCGTTTCGCGCAGCAGGACGGAAAGACCCCGGGACCTTTACTATAGCTTGATATTGGTGTTCGGTTCGGCTTGTGTAGGATAGGTGGGAGACTTTGAAGCAGCCACGCCAGTGGTTGTGGAGTCGACGTTGAAATACCACTCTGGTCGTGCTGGATGTCTAACCTGGGTCCGTGATCCGGATCAGGGACAGTGTCTGGTGGGTAGTTTAACTGGGGCGGTTGCCTCCTAAAGAGTAACGGAGGCGCCCAAAGGTTCCCTCAGCCTGGTTGGCAATCAGGTGTTGAGTGTAAGTGCACAAGGGAGCTTGACTGTGAGACCGACGGGTCGAGCAGGTGCGAAAGCAGGGACTAGTGATCCGGCGGTGGCTTGTGGAAGCGCCGTCGCTCAACGGATAAAAGGTACCCCGGGGATAACAGGCTGATCTTCCCCAAGAGTCCATATCGACGGGATGGTTTGGCACCTCGATGTCGGCTCGTCGCATCCTGGGGCTGGAGTAGGTCCCAAGGGTTGGGCTGTTCGCCCATTAAAGCGGTACGCGAGCTGGGTTTAGAACGTCGTGAGACAGTTCGGTCCCTATCCGCTGTGCGCGTAGGAATATTGAGAAGGGCTGTCCCTAGTACGAGAGGACCGGGACGGACGAACCTCTGGTGTGCCAGTTGTCCTGCCAAGGGCATGGCTGGTTGGCTACGTTCGGGAGGGATAACCGCTGAAAGCATCTAAGCGGGAAGCCTGCTTCGAGATGAGTATTCCCACCTCCTTGAGAGGGTAAGGCTCCCAGTAGACGACTGGGTTGATAGGCCGGATGTGGAAGCCCTGTAAGGGGTGGAGCTGACCGGTACTAATAGGCCGAGGGCTTGTCCTCAGTTGCTCGCGTCCACTGTGTTGTTCTGAAACAACGACCCCACATCAGGTCACGATGTGGTGCGGTGACAGTTTCATAGTGTTTCGGTGGTCATAGCGTGAGGGAAACGCCCGGTTACATTCCGAACCCGGAAGCTAAGCCTTACAGCGCCGATGGTACTGCAGGGGGGACCCTGTGGGAGAGTAGGACGCCGCCGAACAATCATTGTGGAGAAGCCCTGCCGGGTAACCGGCAGGGCTTTTCTGCGTTTCCCGGCCGTCTTTGCACGGTCCGGAAAGGGCCCGGCCGGCAGGGGTGCTAGGTCCACCCCAGGTGGAGTTCAAGGGCCAGTGCACCGGGACAGCCCGGCGGGACAGACTGGTACCGAGGGACGGGCTGGTGCCCTCCGACTTCGAGGACGCCGGGGAGAAGAGATGGCCGTGAGTGGTCCGACCACGACAACTGGTGGCGCGCAGGAGCGCATCGAGGATGCCCGGCGGTTCGTACGGGGAGGCATCAAGGCCCAACTGCGCTGCCTCCAGCTGGTGTTCCAGGCGGCGCTGGGGCCGGCCGTACTCTTCTTCGTCGGGCTGGTCCCCATCCTCGCGTTGAACGTGGGCAGCCAGCACGGGCTCGGGAGCCTGCTCGTGGTCGCCGCGGGAGTGGTGGCCTTCCCGGCGGCCTGCTTCTGGCTGGGTCGGCGGTACGCGCGAAGGTCCCGCGACCTGGTCGAGGCCTGGTTCGGGGTGCGGATCCCCGTCGCGTACCGGCCGGCCGCGGCGCCGCAGCAGGACGAGCGCGGGCACTGGTGGACCGGCCACTCCTACCACTCACGGCGCTCGACGGCCCGCGCGGAGCTGACCGTCCGGTCGGTCCTGGGGGACCCGGCGAGCTGGCGGGACGTGCTGTGGCTGGCCGCCGGCGCGGGTGCGGCCGGCGTGCTGGCCGTCCCGTGCCTGCTGCTGACCGCGGTCGGCGCCGGGGCCGCGGTCGGGCTGCTGGAGCAGATCGTCGACAACTCCAGCTACTACAGCGCCGGTGATCCGCGGGAACTGCTCCTGCAGCTCGGCCTCTGCCTGGCCGCCGTGGCGGCGGGCCTCGCCCTCGCGCCGCGGGCGGTCCGGCTGCACGCGGACTGGACCCGCCGGGCCCTGGACCCCGACCGTGCGGGCGGCCAGAGCAAGGCCCGGCTGACCGAGCGGGTGCAGCAGCTCACCGAGACCCGGGCCGACGCGGTGGGCGACCAGGCCGCCGAGCTCCGCCGGATCGAGCGGGACCTGCACGACGGCGCCCAGGCCCGGCTGGTGGCGATCGGTATGACCCTCGGCACGATCGAGCACCTGATGGACAGCGACCCGCCGGCCGCGCGCGCCCTGCTGTCGGAGGCCCGGCAGTCCTCGGCGAAGGCGCTCCAGGAGCTGCGGGACCTCGTCCGGGGCATCCACCCGCCGGTGCTGGCCGAGCGCGGACTCGGGGACGCCGTCCGGGCGTTGGCGATGGACAGTGCCCTGCCCGTCGACGTGTGCGTCAGCCTGCCGGACCGGCCGGCGGCGCCGGTGGAGGCGGCGGTGTACTTCAGCGTCTGCGAGCTGTTGGCGAACGCGGCCAAGCACTCGGGCGCGGACCAGGTCTGGGTGGACATCCTGCACCGGGCTGGGACCCTGCGGGTGACCGTCACCGACGACGGCCACGGGGTGGCGGACCCGACCAGGGGGAGCGGGCTTCGCGGGATCGAGCGCCGGTTGGGTACCTTCGACGGTGTCCTCGCCATCGACAGCACGTCGGGCGGACCGACCACGATCACCCTGGAGCTGCCGTGCGAGTTGTCCTCGCCGAGGACCTCTACCTCCTTCGCGAAGGCCTGATCCGGCTGCTGGAAGCCCACGGCTTCACCATCGCGGCAGCGGTGGAGACCGGTCCGGAGCTGCTGGAAGCGCTGCTGACCCACCGTCCGGACGTCGCCGTCGTGGACGTCCGGCTGCCGCCGACGCTGACCGACGAGGGGCTGCAGGCCGCGCTGAGCGCGCGCCGGCAGATCCCCGGTCTGCCGGTGCTGGTGCTGTCGCAGCACGTCCAGCAGCTCTACGCGCGGGAGTTGCTGGCGGACGGCTCCGGCGGCATCGGATACCTGCTCAAGGACCGGGTCTTCAACGCCGACCAGTTCATCGACGCGGTGCGCCGGGTGGCCGCGGGCGGCACCGCGATGGACCCGGACGTGATCGCCAAGCTGCTGCAGAGCAACGCGCGTTCGGGCCCCCTGCAGCGGCTGTCGCCCCGCGAGCGGGAGGTGCTGGAGCTGATGGCGGAGGGCTGCTCCAACTCCGCGATCGCCGCCCGCCTGGTGGTCAGCGACGGCGCGGTGGCCAAGCACATCGCCAACATCTTCACCAAGCTCGGGCTGGCGCCGGCCGACGACGCCAACCGCCGGGTGCTGGCCGTCCTGGCCCACCTCAACGGGACGGCCGAGCAGACAGGGTGACAATCCGGCCTGGAAGCACGCTGAAACAGGTGTACGAGTAGTATCCGGTGGGCCGAGACGTCGGTGGCCGGGTTCGCCGACCACCCGACAGGGGGGAGTCCGGCGGGCCGACGCTCACGTACGGCAGCAGCCGACATCCAGGGGTTGATAGACGCATGGCACGCCCATCCCTCACCCGTGCCCACCGGGCCCTGCTCGGGCTGGTCGCGGCCGGCGCCTTCCTGATCTCGGGCATCGGCTTCGCGGGTTCCTACAGCGCGGTCCGCGACCTGGCGACGGAGAAGGGGTTCGGCGCCTTCGCGTACGCGTTCCCGATCGGCGTGGACGCCGGGATCGTCGTCCTGCTGGCCCTGGACCTCGTGCTGACCTGGCTGCGGATCCCCTTCCCGCTGCTGCGACAGACCGCCTGGCTGCTGACCGTCGCCACCATCGCCTTCAACGCGGCGGCCTCCTGGGGCGATCCGCTCGGGATGGGCATGCACGCCGTCATCCCGGTCCTCTTCGTGGTGGTGGTCGAGGCCTCCCGGCACGCGGTCGGACGTATCGCGGCGATCACCGCGGACCGGCACATGGAGTCCGTTCGGCTGATGCGCTGGATGCTCTCGCCGATTCCGACCTTCCGCCTCTGGCGGCGGATGAAGCTGTGGGAGCTGCGCTCCTACGACGAGGTCGTCCGGCTGGAGCAGAACCGGCTGGTGTACCGGGCGCAGCTGCGCTTCCGCTACGGGCGCGGCTGGCGGCGCGCGGCGCCGATCCAGGCGCTGCTGCCGCTGAAGCTCGCAAAGTACGGCGTCCCGTTGGACCTGGAGGTGCTGGACCGGCTGGAGGAGGAGGCCGAGCAGGCCGCGCACGCCCGGGAGAGCAGGACGGTGGCGGCCGCGTCCGTGGCGCAGGCCGCGATATCCGCCCCCGCGCCGGCCGCGGCCCAGGCTTCGCCGCCGGCCGCCCGCCAGGTGCCGGTGCAGCAGATGCCCGGGCAGCAGCTCCCGCCGCAGCAGGCCCAGGCCCCCGCCGAGGGCGGGCCGGCCGGTCCCGCGGCGGCCCCCGCGTCCGTGGTGTCCGCGGAGCTGGCGGTGCCGACGCTGGCCAAGCTGGCGGCCGTCCGGCTGCGGGACGCCCAGGAGCCGGCCCAGGCCGAGGAGCAGGCCCCGGCGCGCGACGAGCTGAACGTCTGGACCGAGCGTGCCGTCCGCACCCACGCGCCGCAGGGCGGCATGGACGCGACCGGCCGGGTGCCCGGACAGGCGTCGCCGTGGTTCAAGCCGCCGCGTCCCTCGGCCCAGCCGGGCCCCGAGGTCCGGGTCGCCGCGCCGGCCGCCGAGCGCGGGCCGGTGCCCGCCTTCATGTACCGGCAGAGCGGTCCCGGCGGGCGCGACGTCGCTCCGGGACAGGCGGTCGGGGGACAGCCCGAGCAGGGCGTGCCGCTGCACCAGGGGGAGAGCGGCCCCGGGCCGGGGCAGCGCGATGCCGTCCGGCAGGAGCAGGGCGTGCGCGAGCAGGCCGTGCGGGAGCACGCCGTCCGGGAGAACGCGGGGAGCGAGCCCATCCCGCAGCCGGACCGGCTCGACCCGGAGCAGTGCTTCGAGGCGCTGGTCTCCTACATCGACACCTACGGTCAGCAGCCCGACCAGCGGCGCCTGGCGGAGTACCTCACCGTGGAGTACCACGTGGTGGGCAACCGCCCGGACGGATCGGTGAGCCCGTCGCAGTTGGACAAGATCTGGCCCGACCTGCACGCCCGCTACGCGTCGGCGGGGCGCGACTGACCCGGGGCGTCCGCCGGTCGGGCGGCCATTGACTGCCCGGCGCCGCCGGAGCTACCTTCACATCAACAAATTGTTGAAGTGCTGGTTCGGCGTGGAGGAGTACGGATGTCGCAGGTCGAGGTGGACGGTAGCAAGCCGGGGAGCGGGGCCTCGTTCTCCAGTGCCGCCCGGGCCGCCGTGGACGCGCTGCTCGGGCCGGTCGACGCCGAACTGGCCCGCCGCTACCCGGGTGACTCCGGCACCCGCCAGCCGGTCCACACCGTCTACGTGCCGGCCGACGCCTTCGCCGCCGACACCGTGAGCAGCTGGGGCCGGCAGGCCCTGGAGGCCTTCGACACCCACGCCGGGACCCCCGCCGAGCTGGCCCGTGCGCTCGGCGTGCCGGACGACGCGCTGCTGGCCGACGTGCACGCCCGGGTCCGGGCCAAGCTGGAGCGCGAGCCCGTCGAGGACCTCCGGATCGACTTCGAGGACGGCTACGGGCCGCGTCCCGACGCCGAGGAGGACGCCGCCGCCGTCCGCGCCGCCGAACTGATCACCGCGGCCGTGGCCGACGGCAGCGCGCCGCCGTACATCGGCATCCGGATCAAGTGCATGGAGGCGGCCGTCCGCAGCCGCGGCATCCGCACCCTGGAGCTCTTCCTCGCCACCCTGATCGCCGGCGGCGGCCTGCCCGAGGGCCTGGTCCTGACCCTGCCGAAGGTGACCTACGCCGAGCAGGTCACCGCGCTGGTCCGGCTGCTGGAGGACTTCGAGCAGCGGGCCGGACTGCCGGCCGGCCGGATCGGCTTCGAGATCCAGATCGAGACCACCCAGGCGATCCTCGGCGCCGACGGCCGGGCGACCGTGGCCCGCATGATCGAGGCCGCCGAGGGCCGGGCCACCGGCCTGCACTACGGCACCTTCGACTACAGCGCCTCCTGCGGGGTGAGCGCCGCCTACCAGAGCATGGACCACCCGGTGGCGGACCACGCCAAGGCCGTCATGCAGGTGGCCGCCGCCGGGACGGGCGTCCGGCTCTCCGACGGCTCCACCAACGTCATCCCCACCGGTCCGACCGAGCAGGTGCACGCGGCCTGGAAGCTGCACCACGACCTGGTCCGCCGTTCGCTGGCCCGCGCCTACTACCAGGGGTGGGACATGCACCCGGCGCACCTGCCGACCCGGTACGTGGCCGTCTACAGCTTCTACCGCGAGGGCCTGGCGGCCGCCGCGGCCCGGCTCTCGGCCTACGTGGCCAAGGCCGGTGGCGACGTGATGGACGAGCCGGCCACCGCCAAGGCGCTGAGCGGCTACCTGCTGCGCGGCCTGGACTGCGGCGCCGTGGACCCGGCCGAGGTCACCCGGCTGACCGGCCTGGACCGCGAGCAGTTGGACACCCTCGCCGGCCGCTGACCTGCCCGGGCCCGGCACCGCCGGCCCGGGCCGGTCGGCCCGGGCCCGGCGAAGGGGACACGGCCTAAGCTGACGGGACCGCCCGCACCGGGCGGTCCCGTCAGCCTTCCCCGTTCCTTGGAGACCCGCCGCGCCATGCCGGAGCCGACCCCCAGGCCGTACCTGACGATCCGGCGCGGCGGCAGCCACGAGATCGAGATCAAGAAGTCCCGCTTCATCTGCCATCTCGCCCGGGTCGGCGACGAGGACGAGGCGCAGGCCTTCATCGCGGGCATCCGCAAGGAGTACTGGGACGCCCGGCACAACTGCACGGCCTTCGTGGTCGGCGACGAGCAGCGCCGCGAGCGCTCCAGCGACGACGGCGAGCCGGGCGGGACGGCCGGGGTGCCGATGCTGGAGGTGCTGCGCCGGCGCGGACTGACCGACACCGTCGCGGTGGTGACCAGGTACTTCGGCGGGATCAAGCTCGGCGCCGGCGGCCTGGTGCGGGCGTACGGCGGCGCGGTGTCCGAGGCGGTGGACGAGATCGGCCTGGTGGAGCGGCGGCCGGTCGCGCTGCTGGCGGTGACCGCCGACCACACCAGGGCCGGCCGGGTGGAGAACGACCTGCGGGCGGCCGGGTACGCGGTCAGCGACCTGGCGTACCGGGCGGCGGGGGTGCGGATCGAGGTCGGGGTGCCCGAGCCGGAGGTGCTGGCCTTCCACGCCTGGCTGGCCGAGGCGACGGCGGGCACGGCGGTCGCGGTCGAGGCCGGGCGGACCTTCGTCGAGGTCCCGGTCTGAGCCGTCGGCCCGGGGGGGAGCCCGCGCCCGGCGGCGGACCACCGGCCGGGCGCAGCGGTCGGAACGTGACACCGGGCCGGGCCGCGGTGATCGCGGAACGCCCCTTTTCGGACAGAGGACGACAGTCGGACGAGCTTTCGGACAGAGAACGTCCGGGCGGTTTCGAGGGCCGGAGCGGCTGCCTAGCCTGAGGCGGTAGCCGACCCCCGAGTGGAGCCGAACAGCGATGCCCGTCGTCCAGACCATCACCCTCGCGCCGGGGGCCAGCACCGGCTGGCACTACCACCCGGGCCGGGTCGACGTGGTGGTCCTCTCGGGCACCCTCACCCGTACCCTGCACGACGGCCGGGTCGAGGTCAGCGAGGCCGGAGACCGGCTGGTCGAGCTGCCGGGGCCGGTGCACGTGCACGTCGGGCGCAACCACGGCGAGCAGCCGGTGGTGCTGGTGGCGACCTACGACATACCCGACGGCTGTCCGACCGCCGTCGCCGTGGCCGCCCCCGAGTGGAGCCACTGACCGCCCACCCGCCGTCCCCGCCGCCGGGCCTTCGCCGCCGCCCTCGATCGGCCGGCCGGAGCCCGGGCCGCCGGCGTCACGGGCGGGCCCGGGAGCGGGAACTTTCACTCGAACGGATTGACGTGGCCCGACGCTGGAACTTCCGCTCCGGGTCACCGCGTTTTCACCTACAAGGATCCGGCCGAACCGGACGACCGACCCTCCCCCGCCTCGCGTGCGGGGGGACCCCTATGGAGGACGACACACCCCACCACCGCACCACGGGAGGTACCGCGCATGACCTCAGACCGCTCCCCGTCGCCGGCCCAGCCCGATCTGCCCGGCCCCCGGAGCCCCGCGACGCCCTACCGGATGACCGTCACCACCGCGCTGACGCACTCCGACGCCGTCGCCCTGGCCGACCAACGACTCGGCGCCTGGCTGAAACAGGAGGGCTGCGACGAGCCCCCGCCGGCCGGGCCCGCCCCCGGCAGCCCCGAGGCCCCGGCCGAGCGACTACGCCTCGGCGACCGGATCCTGCTGGACCGGGACGACGGCCCGCTGCGCGCCGCCACCGCCACACCGGGCCGCTACACCCGCCGCCGCCTGCGCACCCCGGCCCCGCACGGCACCCACCAGCTCACCCTCACCCTCGCGACCGACCCCGGCGGCCCCACCTGGGTCCGGCTGGAGGCCGAGCACCAGGCGGCGGGCACCGGCGTACGGACGCCCAGCAAGGTCCCGGTCCCTGAACTCGCCCGCACACTGCTGCCCCTGCTGGACGCCAGCGACGGCCCCGCCGCGGTGCACCACAACCCCCGGGTGGTCACCGCGGCCGACGTGGACGCCCTGATCGACGAGCTCTGCGACCCCGAGCGCCGGCTGCCCACCGTGGTCGCCAGCGTCCCCGCCAACCTGGGGCTGGACGAATGGCTCACCGGGACGGTCCGCCCGCTCTGTCATCAGCTGCCCGGGCTCGCCACGCTCTACGTCCTCGACCCGGCCGCCCGGACGGGCTTCAACGTCGCCCTGGAGTACCACTCGGTGTACGGCGGCGCGGTCCGCACCTACCTGCCGGAGGTCGATCCGGCCTCCCGCCACGACGGGGCCAGGCACCCGGTGATGCCGCGCCACCGGATAGAGGAGGACCTGCGCCGGGCCGCCGGCCTGCTCGCCCGCGAGCCCCGCCGGCTGGCCGCCGAACTCCCGCTCCCGGCCCCGCTCGCCGCCGTGCCCGTCCTGCGGGTGCCGCCCGCCGCCCGGCGTCCCGAGCCCGACCGGTCCGAGCAGGCGGCCCAAGAGCAACTGGCCCACGAGCAACTGGCCCACGAGCACGAGCTGGACAGCCAGGAGCAGCAGGCCAGGGCGGACGAGCTGGAGCGGGTCCGGCACAGCCTGCGGCACTCCCGGCGGCGCGAGCACCACCTGCGGAGCGAGGCGGAGGAGCAGTACACGGCGCTGCGGCACGTCGGCGCGCAGGTCCGGGTGCTGGCCGGCCGGATCTGCCCGGGCGCCGCGCCGGGCCAGGCCCAGTCGCCCGCCGTCCGCGGCCTGCCGGTCGGGGGCGGTCCGGCCCGGGCGGACGAGGCCCCCGGCAGTTTCGCCGAACTGATGGACCGGCTGCCCGAGTTCCCGCTGCTGACCTTCACCGGTGACCAGAAGCCGGCCCTGGCCCTGGACGGCCTGGGCACCTGCGCCGGCTGGGCCCGGCTGACCTGGGAGGGCCTGACGGCGCTGCAGGAGTACGCGGTGGCCGCCGTCCGCGGCGAGGCGGGCGGCGACTTCAAGCAGTGGTGCGAGCACACCCCGGACGGCTGCCACCACTTCCCGCCGCGCAAGGCGGTCCGCGGCGAGTCCCAGACGGTGTTCAGCCACACCAAGTGGAAGCGCGAACGGATGCTGCCGGTGCCCGAGTGCGTCGACACCTCCCGGCGCGCGTTCATGGGCGCGCACCTGCGGATCGGCGGCGGCCGGACGGCGCCCCGGCTGCACTACCTGGACGACTGCTCCGGCAGTGGCCGGATCTACGTGGGCTACATCGGCCTGCACCTGACCAACACCCGTACCAACTGAGAGGCTTGGCTGACCGGCGGCGTCCGGACGGTGGACAATGTCCGGCAGGGGCCGGCCTCGGGGCCGCGGTCCGCCCCGGGGAAGCGCCGGACGAGCATGGGGGAACGACCGCCGATGCAGTACACACCAGACGGCCGTCACCCGTCGGACGGGCCTGCCGTGGCCGAGGGGATGCCGGGCGGCGGGTCCGACGGCACCGCCACGGCCCTCCAACCCGGCTTCCTGGCCTCGGTCTTCCGTGACCTGGGCGCCGCGCCCGGCCCGGGGGAGCCCGGCCAGGACGCCGACGGCGGCCGGGCGGCGGGCCGCCCGGAGGAGGACGTCGACGAGGCCGTCGCCGCGCACGGGCGCGCCGCCGCGCTGACCCACCACCGCACGCTCACCGTCCGGGCCGAGCACGACCGGCTCGCCGACCTGCTGCGGCGGGCCGCGCTGCCGGTCTCGCCGATGGACTTCGAGAGCCAGCTGCGCACCTACGAGCCGCGCCCGTTCCCGGCCGGGGAGGCCGGGCCCGACGGGACGGGGCCCGAGCCGCGCTGGGAGGACTACGTCCCGCCGCGTGCGGCCGACGCCGACCCCGACGAGGGCCCGTCCCGCCGACTGCTGGACTCCGGCTACCAGCGGGAGCTGGCCCAGGCCCGGCTCACCCACCAACGGGCCCTGCGCGAGTGGCGGACCCGGCGGGCCGAGGCGGCCGACTCCGGCGAGGCGGAGTCGCGGCGGGCCCACCAGGAGGCCGAACAGGCCAGGGCGCGGGCCGTCCGCGAGTACAACGACAGCCTGGAAGAGTGCCGCCGGGCCTACCGCCTGGCCGAGCCGGCCGCCGTCGAGTCGCTGATCGAGCGGGCCCTGGCCGCCTCCGAGACCGCCACCCAGGACCTCCCGGCGCCCTGCCGTGCCGTCTTCCGCCCGCTCACCTCCACCGCCGTCCTCGACCTCGACCTCCCGCCGCTGGACCTCGTCCCCTCGCTCACCGGCTACCGGCTGACGCCCGAGGGCGAGATCGAGCCGGTGCCGCGCCCGGCGCCCGACCGGGCCACCGACTACCTGCGCCTGGTCGCCCGCCTCGCCCTGCGCGCGCTGCAGGCGGCCGACGCCGTCGACACCGACGAGATACTCGCCGGCGTGGTGCTCAACGGCTGGCTCCGCGAGCCCGGTTCGCCGGAGGCGGTCTGCCTGGTGAGCGTGGACGCGGACCGCGACGCGCTGGCCCGCACCCGGCTGCTCCCCGCCGGAGCCCCCTACGAGGAGGGGCAGGACGGGGACGGCGTCTACGCGGACGCCGAACGGGACGAGGCACTGGTACGGCTGCGTCAGCTCGGCGCGGCGGTGACCCCGGACCCGTACGCCCGCGCGGGCGTCGAGCCGGCCGCGGCGGCCGGGGCGACCGTCCCGTCCGCGGCCGACCTGTCCGCCAACGAGTTCGCCGAGCTGGTCCGGGAGCTGCTCACCCGGGGCGGCCTGGACGGCTGGAGCGTCCGGTTGCGGGGACCGGCCGGGCTGGTCGCCACCGGCGAGGGCGAGGCCGGCAGCGCGTTGCCCGGCCGCTGGGTGGTGTGGGCCTCCCGAGCCGCGGCCCCGGTGGCCGAGGAGGAGATCCGGACCTTGGCGGAAGCCGTCCGCGAGGAGGCCGCCGACCGGGGGCTGCGGCTCACCACCGGCCGCTTCAGCGACGCCGCGCTCGACCTGACCGGGGACGAGAGCCACCAGCACATCCACCTGGTCGACGGCGACGGGGTCCGCGAGCTGGCCCGCACCCATCTCGGGCTGCCGCTCGGCGCGGGGGTCTGAACCGGCGGTGGGCCGCGGCGGGAGCCGGGCCCTGGGGAAACGAGGGAGGGGCAGCGGGTCGGGGGTGCGAAAGGACGACGCGAGCGGGAGGCTGGGCCGATGGGAATGGGATTCATCGAACGATGGCGGGACCGGCACGGCGAGGCCGCGGCCGGCCCGTCGCCCGAGCAGGACCAGGACTCGATGGCCGAACTGCTGTCCGAGTGCGAGCTGCTGCGTGAGTTCGCCGACGAGGCCGGGCTCCGGCTCGCGGACGACGTGCCCTCCCTTACCGCCCTCGACCAGTTGCTCCCCACCTGGCGGGACAGCCCCGGTACCGCCGAGTGGCTCGGCAACGACGCCGGCCTCTACCTCGGCACCGTGGTCTTCCGCACCGTCCCCGGGACCCGCTGGCGCCTGGCGCAGGACGGCACCCCGGTGATCGCGCTGCCGGACGGCCGGGAACTGGACGTCACGGCCTTCGGCCGGTCCTGGGCCGAGCAGGGCTACCCGCAGCTCGCGGCCGTCTACCTGGAGGCCCTCGACAGCTGACCCGCCGGCGCGCGGGGGCTCACCCCGACGGGCCGTCCGGCGGGCGGGGCCGGGCCGCCGGACGCAGGCTGGGGGCGGGTCCTGGCAGCGGCCCGCGAGACGGCGCCCGACGGGGCCCGGGGGAGGGAAGGGCACCTCGATGACCGCGATCCTGGTCGCCGCCGGCGCGTTCCTGATGACGCTGATCGGCGGCTACGTCGCGCAGCGGACCGGGGACCGCCGCCACCTCGTCCTCGGCCTCGCCGCCGGGCTGATGCTCGGCGTGGTCGCCTTCGACCTGCTGCCCGAGGCGATGCGGGCGGCTCCGGACGAGATCCACGGCGTGCCGCAGGCCCTGCTGATGTTCGCGGTGGGCTTCCTGGTCATCCACATCGTCGAGCGCGCCGTGGCCATCCACCGCGGCCACGAGGGCGAGTACGCCGAGCACACCCACGGCCACCGGCACTCCCACCACGGGCCGCAGGCCCAGGGCATCGGACTGACCGCCGCCGGCGCCCTGGTCGGGCACAGCCTGATGGACGGCTTCGCGATCGGCGCCGCGTTCCAGGCGGGCAGCACCGTCGGTACGGTGGTGGCGATCGCGGTCGTGGCCCACGACTTCGCCGACGGCTTCAACACGTACACGATCACCCGGCTGTACGGGAACAACCGGCGCCGGGCGCTGACCCTGCTGGGCGCCGACGCGCTGGCGCCGGTGACCGGCGCCGCCATCACGCTGCTGTTCACCATCCCCGAGCAGCTGCTCGGCCTCTACCTGGGGTTCTTCGCCGGGTTCCTGCTCTACCTGGCGACCTCGGACATCCTCCCCGAGGCGCACAGCCCGCACCCCTCGCGGACCACCCTGCTCTGCACCCTGGCCGGGGTGGCCTTCATGTGGCTGGTCATCGGCCTGGCGAGCTGAGCCGGAGCCCGTGCCCCGTCGGTCCTTGCGGGGTGCCCGCACCCGTCCCGCAGTGCCGGACCAGGCCGGCGCGGCCCACCGTTCCTACAGCGCGGCCCACCGGCCCCGCATCGCGGCCAGCGCCTCGGTGATCGCCGGGCGGCGGGAGGTCTGGGTGCGCCAGAGCGCGAACACCCGCCGGCTCGGCTCCGGCACCACCGGGCGGGTGACCACCCCGGGCGGCAGGGCCCCGCGCCCGAGCCGCGGCACCAGTCCCACCCCGAGCCCGGCCGCCACCAGCGCGATCTGGGTCTCGAACTCGCCGACCTGGTAGACCACGTCCGGCTCCTCGCCGGCCTCGCGCAAGGTCCGGACCAGCCAGTCGTGGCAGATGTTGCCAGGCGGGACGCTGATCCAGCGCTGCCCGCAGAGGCGCCCGACCGGGACCACGGCCAGCTCCGCCAGCGGGTGCTCCTCCCGCAGCAGCAGGTCGACCGGATCCTCGCCGAGGTCCAGCCTGGACAGCCCGTCCTGCACCGGGAGCGGCACCGTCGGCCAGTCCTGGACCAGCGCCAGGTCCACCTCTCCACGGGCCACCAGCTCGGCCGCCGGGTACGGGTCGCTCTCCAGCAGCCGGACGTCGAGGTCCGGGCAGCGGGTGCGCAGGTCGGCCAGCGCGCCCGGCAGCAGCCCGCGCGCGCCGGTGGCGAAGGCGGCCACCATCAGCCGGCCCACCGCCCGGCCGCGCTGCTCCTCCAGGGTCACCTCGGCCCGCTCGACCAGGGCCAGCACCTGCTGGGCGGTGGCGGCCAGCTCGCGTGCGGCGTCGGTCAGCACCACGCCCCGCCCCTGACGCTCCAGCAGGACGGTGCGGGTCTCCCGCTCCAGCTTGGCGATCTGCTGCGACACCGCCGAGGGGGTGAAGCCGAGCGAGGCGGCCGCGCCGCCGACCGAACCGTGCACCGCCACCGCGTGCAGCGCCCGCAGCCGTCCCAGATCCATCATGCAGCAATGCTAAACCGTGAGCTTCAGCAATCATCGCTGGTGCTACACGATGGTGGGCGGCCATGCTCGGGGCATGCCCGCATCGAGCACCGCCATGAGTCCACGTCACATCGCCCTGGCCGTCCTGGTCGCGGCCGTCTGGGGGCTCAACTTCGTCCTCATCCACGTCGGCCTGGAGAACTTCCCGCCGCTGCTGTTCTGCGCCCTGCGGTTCGCCGTCGTGGCCCTGCCGGCCGTCCTCCTGGTCGGCCCGCCGAAGGTGGCCGCACGATGGATCCTCGCGGTCGGCCTGGTCCTCGGCGTGGTCAAGTTCGGGCTGCTCTTCCTCGGCATGCACGCCGGGATGCCGGCCGGCCTCTCCTCCCTGGTGCTGCAGAGCCAGGCCGTCTTCACCGCGCTCTTCGCCGCGGCGCTGCTGCGCGAGCGCCCGTCCCGGCAGCGGCTGGTGGGCCTGACGGTCGCCCTGGCGGGCATCGGGGTGGCCGCCGCCGACCAGGGGGCCGGCGGCCCGGTCGGGGCCTTCGTCCTGGTGATCGCGGCAGCCGTCGCCTGGGGGCTGTCCAACGTGCTGACCCGCCGGGCCGCGCCGCCGGACGCCCTGCGGTGGATGGTCTGGGTCAGCGCCGTCCCGCCGCTGCCGCTGCTCGGACTCTCGCTGCTGGTCGAGGGGCCGGCCGCCGACCTGCGGGCGCTGCGCCAGATCACGCCGGCCGGGATCCTCGCCATCGCGTACGTCGGCCTGGTCTCGACCCTGTTCGGCTTCGTCGCCTGGAGCTACCTGCTGCGCCGCTACGACGCCACCGCGGTGGCGCCGTACTCGCTGCTCGTCCCGGTCTTCGGGATGTCCTCGGCCTGGCTGCTGCTCGGCGAGTCGGTCAGCGCGGCCGCGGGCTGCGCCGCGCTGCTGGTGATCGTCGGCATCGGGCTCACCGCGGTGCGTCCCGGGGCGCTCTCCGCTCCCCGGCGCTCGCTCCGTAGGCGCGGTCGGCCACCCGTAGTGCCCGCAGCAGCGCGTCCTGGTCCGACGGGCTGACCGGGCCGAAGTACTCCTGGGCCACCTCGTGGCGGACCTGCCCGATCCGCTCCACCGCAGACCAGCCGGCCGCCGTCAGCACGATCCGCACGGCGCGCCGGTCGGCCGGGTCCGGGGTCCGCTCGACCAGGCCGGCCTCCTCCAGGGCGTCCACCACGGTGGTGGCCGAGCGGGGTGCGATGTGCAGCCGGTCGGCGAGGTCGCCGAGCCGCATCGTCTCGCCGGGGCTCTCGCAGCCGGGGGCGTGCGCGAGGGTGCGCAGCGCGCGGCCCTGGCCGGGGGTGATGCCGAAGGGTTCGAGCCGGTCCATGGTCTGCCGCCGGATCCGCTTGATCGCCCTGGTCATCTCGTCGGCGAGTTCGGCCGCGGTCTCGGACGGCGTGGTGGTCATCGGCGGGGTCTCCTCGGCAGTGGTTCGCCCCAGGGTATCGGCCGGTCGGAGCCCCGCCGCAGAGGTGTTGAGCCAAGCTCACTATGTGCGCTACTCTGCATCGGAGTGAGGGTACCCTAAGTGCCCTCTCGGTCATCACCCCTGGAGTGAACGTGCCCCGATCCGTCGCCCGCGTCACCACCGACCGCCCGGCCCGCTACGCCAAGCAGCTCGCCGCCCACCTCGGCCGCCGGATCGAGGCCCGCTGGTCCGAGGAGACCGGCCGCGGCGAACTGACCTTCGGCGCCGGTACCGGCACCCTGGAGGCCGCGCCCGACGCCCTGCTGCTCACCGTCGAGGGCGAGGCCGATCAGCTGGCCGTGCTGGAGGACGTGGTCGGCCGCCACCTGGTGCGCTTCGGCACCCGCGACGAACTCGTCGTGGAATGGCGCCGCGACAACGGAGAGCCCGGCCTCGTCCACCGCAACGACGAGCCCGGCCCGGAGGGCGCGCAGGGCTGACGCCCGCGCCGGCGCCCGCACCCGAGGCCGGGCGCCGGCGGATCAGCGCCCGGCCGGCGGGCGCGGCGGACGACGCGTCGACAGCAGGGCCACCAGCGGCAGCAGCAGCCCGGCCAGGCACCAGCTGGCCACCACGTCCAGCAGCCAGTGGTAGTCGCTCCACACCAGCCCCGCCCCGACCCCGGCGGACAGCAGCCCGGCGCCCGCGTACAGCCGGCGGCGGTGCCGGACCCCGACGGTGCGGCCCAGCAACAGCGCCGCCGCCCCGTACGCGATGCTCGCGGTCGCCGTGTGCCCGGACGGGTACCAGCCCCACTGCTCCGGCGTCAGCGGCAGCCCGAGCGGGCCGGGTCGGGCGAACGACGCCTTGGCGGGGACGATCAGCAGCGGGATCGCACCCGCCGTCAGCACCGCCACCGGCAGCGGGAGCCACCAGCGCCGGGCCCCCTCCCGCCGGGCCCGCCAGGCCGCCAGCGCACCCCCGCCGAGCAGCACCGGCACCGCCGGGACCGAACCGCCGAGATCCGACAACGCGGCGCCGAGATGGTCGAGCAGGGGGCTGGACAGTCCGTCGCGCAGCCCCGCGACGGTGTGCCGCGCCCGGCGGTCCAGTCCCAGCAGCGGGCCGTCCACGGCCACCTGCCAGGAGATCAGCCCCAACGCGACGGCCTGCCCGGCCAGCAGCGCGGCGCGTCCGCGGGGGCCGCCCGCCGAGGCGCGAAGCCCCCGGGCACGGACCCGGGCACGAAGAAGCCGCCCCGGAGCGGGGGGGAGAGCCCCGGGGCGGCCGTGTTGATCGCCGCTCCGCACGCCCCGGGGGGTGTGGGCCGGGCGGTCGGTCGATCGGTCTTCGGTTGTCGCCGCCTGCGCCGGGGCGGTCCGGTCGCCCGCGCGGGCCGTCCTCGGAACCTCCGCGCGGGGCGGAGTCGTCGGCGGATCCGCCAAGGGCTGGGGCTCGCTGTCCATCTGTGATGACACTACGTCAACCGATTTGCCGGGGCGTGCGGCTCCCGCGATTCCCCACAGCATCTTCACCCGGTGGAGTACAACCCCCTGGCGCATGCCCGAAGGCCCGGTCCACGGGGGACCGGGCCTTCGGGGCGCCGCACGAGCACGGCAGGCCGGGGCGCAAGGCCCCGGGCCCGGGGTCAGACGCGCGAGAAGGCGCCCTCGATGATGTCCAGGCCCTCGTTGAGCAGGTGCTCCGGCATCACCAGCGGCGGCAGGAAGCGCAGCACGTTGCCGTAGGTGCCGGCGGTCAGCACGACCAGGCCCTCGGTGTGGCAGGCCTTCGCGATCGCGGCGGTGATCTCGGCGGCGGGCTCCTTGCCGCCCGGTTTCACCAGCTCGACCGCGATCATCGCGCCGCGGCCGCGGACCTCGCCGATGTTCACCCGGTCCGAACCGGCGAACTTCTCCTGCAGGGCGCGCAGACGGGTCAGCATGATCTCGCCGATCCGCTGCGCCTTGCCGTTGAGGTCCTGCGACCTCATGGTCTCGATCGCGCCCAGCGCACCGGCGCAGGCAACCGGGTTGCCGCCGTAGGTGCCGCCCAGGCCGCCGCCGTGGGTGGCGTCCATGATCTCGGCGCGGCCGGTCACGGCGGCCAGCGGCAGGCCGCCGGCGATGCCCTTGGCGGTGGTGATGAGGTCCGGGACGATGCCCTCGTCGTCGCAGGCGAACCACTGGCCGGTCCGGCAGAAGCCGGTCTGGATCTCGTCCGCGACGAAGACGATGCCGTTCGCCTTCGCGTACTCGACGATCGCGGGCAGGAAGCCCTTGGCCGGCTCGATGAAGCCGCCCTCGCCCTGGATCGGCTCGATGATGATCGCCGCGACGTTCTCCGCGCCGATCTGCTTGTTGATCATGTCGATCGCCTGCGCGGCGGCCTCGGCGGCGCAGTTCTCCGAGCCCGTCAGCCAGCGGTACGGGTAGGCGACCGGAACGCGGTAGATCTCCGGGGCGAACGGCCCGAAGCCCTGCTTGTAGGGCATGTTCTTGGCCGTCAGGCCCATGGTGAGGTTGGTCCGGCCGTGGTACCCGTGGTCGAAGACCACGACGGCGGTGCGCCTGGTGTACACGCGGGCGATCTTCACCGCGTTCTCCACCGCCTCGGCACCCGAGTTGAACAGCGCGGTGCGCTTCTCGTGGTCACCCGGGGTCAGCTCGTTGAGCTGCTCGGCCACCTCCACGTACCCCTCGTACGGGGTCACCATGAAACAGGTGTGCGTGAAGGCCGCGAGCTGCTCGGTGGCCTTCGCCACGACGGCCTCGGCGCTGTTGCCGACACTGGTCACGGCGATGCCGGAGCCGAAGTCGATCAGCGAGTTGCCGTCCACGTCCTCCAGCACGCCGCCGTTGGCGCGGGACACGTACACCGGCAGGGTGGTGCCGACCCCGGCCGCCACCGCGCCGAGCTTGCGTGCCTGCAGCTCCTGCGACTTCGGACCGGGGATCGCGGTGACCAGGCGGCGCTCCTGCGGGAGCGGCGTTGCGGCGCTCATGGTGTTCTCCAGACTTATCGGCTCGGTCTTCGCAGGCTACGGCCGCCGCGAGCACGCAGGCATGCGCCACTCGGTACCACTGGGCCGTCCGACTTGTCCTGTGCGGCCAGCGTGCCGCCGGCCGCTACCGGCAGGCCCCGCTCCACTACATTGAGCGCGGGCGTGTCGCCGGTACGGCGGCATGGGTATGGCTGCATGGGCCGGAACGGGCCTACGGGGCGGGCGAGGGAGCGGGGCCGTAAATGGAGCTGGACGGCACACACGGGCACGGACGGCGGACCACGGTGACGCCCCCCATGCCCCAGCAGGCGGCCCGCGGCCTGCCGCGACCGCCGGCCCCGTCCTTCGACCTGGCCGGCTGGGTCGCCGAACCCCGCCCCGAGGCCGACCCCGGCGTCTACCGCTACGGCCACCGCCCGATCGACCTCGAGCGGGCCGAACAGGCGAAGGTGCCGGCGGGGCCGCTGCTGCTGCGGGCGGGGCTGAACGCGGTGGTGGGGTGGTTCGCCTTTCTCTACGGGACCCAGCTGGTACTGCGGCTGATCGTGCTGACCGTCTGGGTGGAACACCCCTCGGCCCTCGCCGTCACGGTTGTCGGGTTGCTGGTCAACGGCGTGGTTGCCGTTGCCGTCCTCCTGGTCTTCGGCCGGATGGGCCGCTGGCCCGAGGTCTGGCGCCGCTACGTCGCACCCCTGCTCTCCCGCACGGTCACCCAGGAGGAGCCGGCCGCCGCCAAGGGCGGCGCCGAGCCCGCGGGCCCGGTCGACCCGTGGGCGGAGCTGCGCCACGCCGGGGCCGAGGCCGCCGCGCAGCGGCTGGACCGGGAGGCGGTCGGGGACGTCGACTACGTGCGGATCCGGCGGGCCTGGGAGGTGGTGCTGCGGGACCCCGAGATCCTGCCCGCCTTCGGCGAGCAGGTGGCGGCCCGGGGCGGGGCGGCCTGTGCGCACCCGTCCGAACTGCGGGACCTGCCGGGGCGTTCGGGGCGGCACGACCTGCTGACCCGTCAGGTGCGGCTGGGGGCGGCCCAGGACGTGCCGAAGAATCCGCCGGCGCACCGCGGGTCGGGCTTCGCCCTGGACCCGGCGGTGCTCGGCACCTCGCTGCTGGCCGTCGGCCCGGCGGGGACCGGGAAGACGTCGGGGCTGGCCCGTCCGGTGGCCGAGGCGCTCTGCCTGCAGGCGCTGGCGGGGACGGCGTGCGCGGTGGTGATCGGGGCGGCCGACGCCGATCTCGGCCCGGACGCCTGGTACGACGTGGTGATCGCGCCAGGCGACCCGGGTTCGGTGTACGGGCTGGACCTGTACGGCGCGGGGCAGGACCCGGACGAGGCGGCCGCCCGGCTCGCCGACGCGCTGCTGCCGGACGAGCTGGTGCTGCGGGCGGAGAGCGCCCGGACGGCGTTGCAGCAGGTGGTCGGCCCGTTCCAGGCGGCTTTCCGGCGCTACCCGGGGGTGCGGGAGCTGCGTGAGCTGCTCGCGGGCGAGCCGGCGGCGGTGGAGGCGCTGACCGCGGAGCTGCGGGCCGGCGGGCTGCTGGAGCGGTACGAGCGGGAGTTGCAGCACCGGGAGCGTCAGCGTGGCCGGGCGGACGACCCGGGCATGCTGCTCGCGGACCGGCTGGGCCTGCTGGACCGGCCGGCCTTCGAGGGCTGCTTCGCCACCGACGGCGGGGGGCGCCCGCCGTTCGCGATGCGGGTGCTGGACCACCCGCTGCGGGTCCGGGTGAAGCTGCCCGAGCTGAGCCACCCGGAGGCCGCCCGGATGCTGTACCGGCTGGTGGTGGGCCAGTTCGTGCAGGCGGCGGTGGCGCGCGAGGACCGTTCGCTGTTCGCGGGCCTGGTGGTGGACGACGCGTCGGCGGCGCTGGACGCGCACGTCGTCCGGGGGCTGCAGCGGATGCGCGGGACGAACGCCGGCGCGGTGCTGCTGCTGCGGACGCTGGTCGATCTGCCGGAGGCCCTGCGGGCCCCGCTGTTCGGCGCGGTCGGCTGCCGGATGGCGTTCCCGGGGATCGCGCCGTGGGACGGGCGGCTGTTCTCCGAGGCCTGGGGCACCCACCTGGTCCGGGAGACGGCGATCACGCACGCCCCCGACACCTCGGGCGGGATGCTGCGCCGTGCGGGCCGGCTCGGCCGCAAGGCGCTGTCGGGGACGACGGCGCAGACCGAGAGCGTCACGACCCGTGAGGTCGAGCGGCAGCGCTGGTCGCCCTCGGACCTGGCGCACGCGCTGCCGGCCGGGCACGCGGTGATCTCCCTGACGTCGGTGAGCGGCGCCCAGGTGCCCCCGCTGCTGATCGACCTCCGGGCCTGAGCCTCCGCCTAGCGGCGCCCGCATCCCGCCGAGCCTCCGCCTAGCGGCGCCCGCATCCCGCCGAGCCTCCGCCTAGCGGCGCCCGCATCCCGCCGAGCCCCCGCCTAGCGGCGCCCGTGCCCGCCGCCCGGCTTCCCGGCTCGCCTGCCCCCAGCCCTCTGGCGCCCCGCGCAGCGTCCCCGCCCCCGCTCCCTATCGCCGTCAAGGTGGATTCGGCAGTGCGGGTTGTCCGGGGCGTCCATAATGAGGAGTAGCGACTCCCTCCTCGCCCGGCCGCAACGGCGCAGCCTGGTCGTCCCACCGAAGGTGCCATGCCTCCCACACTCGCCTCCGTCGTCCGCAACACCTCGCTCCACCTGACGGTCATCGCCGGGGCGGACCACCTGGAGCGCCCGGTCCGCTGGGTGCACACCAGCGAGCTGGACGACCCCACGCCCTTCCTGGAGGGTGGTGAGCTGCTGCTCACCACCGGCATCAAGCTCGGCCGGACGGCCTCCCAACTGCAGGCGTACGTGCACCGGCTGGCGGACGCGGGGGTGGTCGGGCTCGGCCTGGGGGTGGGACTGTCGCACTCCGAGGTGCCCAAGCCGCTGGTGGAGGCGGCCGCCCAGCGCGGGCTGCCGCTGCTGCGGGTGCCGGAGCCGACGCCGTTCATCGCGATCAGCAAGGTGGTGTCGGCGGCGATCGCCGCCGAGCAGTACGAGGCGGTGACCACGAGCTTCGAGGCCCAGGAGGAGCTGACCCGGGCCGCGCTGGGCAAGGACGGCACGACGGCCGTGGTGCGCCGGCTGGCGGCCCGGCTGGGCGGCTGGGCCGCGCTGTACGACGGTTCGGGAGCGCTCTCCGTGGTCGCCCCGGACTGGGCGGCCCGCCGGGCCGGCCGGCTGGCCGCCGAGGTGGACCGGCTGCGCCGGCGGCCGGCGCCGTCCAGCGCCGCGCTGCAGGGGCGCTCCCCGGGGATCGACACGGCGGACGAGGACTACGTGGTGGTCCAGTCGCTGGGCGCGGACCGCCGGGCGCGCGGCTTCCTCGCGGTGGGTACCGAGGACCGGATCACGCCGACCGAGCGCTACGTGCTCAACGCGGCGGTGGCGCTGCTGACGCTGACCCTGGAGCGTTCGCGCGAGCTGCGCCAGGCGGAGGAGCGGATGGGCGCCGCCCTGCTGCGGATGGTGCTGGCGGGTGAGGTGGCGACCGCCCGGCAGGTCGCGCTCGGGCTGTTCGGCGGTCTGCCGGAGGGGACGATAAGAGTCCTGGTCGCGGGCACGGCCCAGGGGGCCGACGCGTCGGAGGCGCTCAGCGAGCTGGCCGAGCGCGCCGAGCAGGCCGGCGGCCGGGTGGGGGAGCGGCTGCTGGTGGCGCGGGAGGACGGCGACGCGGGCTCGCGGCTGATGGTGCTTGCCCTGGACAACGGGGCGGTGCACCGGGCCTGCCTGGGCGTGGTCGAGGAGCACGAGGGCGTGTCGCTGGGGGTCTCGGCGCCGGCCGCGCTGGACGAGGCGGGGGTGGCCTTCGCGCAGGCCGAGCGGGCGCTGGCGGTGGCGCTGCGCGGCGGGCGGCGCTCGGTCGACCACGAGGAGGTCGGCGCGGGGTCGCTGCTGCCGCTGCTGGGGGAGGAGGCCGTGACGGCCTTCGCGGAGGGGCTGCTGCGGCCGCTGCGCGAGCACGACCGTACGGCGCGCGGTGACCTGGTGCGGTCGCTGCGGGCCTGGCTGTCGCGGCACGGCCAGTGGGACGCGGCGGCGGCGGACCTCGGTGTGCACCGGCACACCCTGCGGTACCGGATGCGCCGGGTGGAGGAACTGCTGGGTCGTTCGCTGGACGACACCGACGTCCGGATGGAGCTGTGGCTGGCGCTCCGCTCGGGCGAGGAGTGACGGGCCGCCCCGGTCCGCCGGCGGCCGCTCCCCGGCGCGCGTCGCACCCGTCCAGGACGGAGCAAGAGCACCGCTCGCATCTGTCCGGGATGGAGCAAGAGCGCCGCTGAGCGCTACGGGTCGGCCAATCCGGATCGGTCGCGTGGCCGCCTACCGTGGGGTTCAGGCTCCACGTCGGTGGGGCGTGGACGACGAGGAGAGGGCCGGTACCACCGTGACCACCACCCATGAGTTCTGGCTGGCCGGCCGCCGGGCGAGCGGCGACGGCGACTTCGAGGTGCGCAACCCGTGGGACGGGCGCCTGGTAGGCAAGGTCGCGGCGCCGACCGAGGCGCAGGTCGAGGAGGCGCTGGCCGCCGCCGTGGAGGCGCTCCCGGTGTTCGCCGCCACCCCCGCGCACGTGCGCACCGCCGCCCTGGACCACGTGGCCAAGCGGCTCGCCGAGCGCTCGGAGGAGATCGCCCGGCTGATCACCGCCGAGAACGGCAAGCCGATCAAGTGGGCCCGTGGCGAGGTCGGCCGGGCCGTGTCGGTGTTCCGCTGGGCGGCCGAGGAGGCCCGCCGCACCAACGGCGAGACCATGCGGCTGGACACCGACCCGGGCGGCACCGGCCGCTTCGCGGTGGTGCGCCGCTTCCCGCGCGGCGTGGTGCTGGGCATCGCCCCGTTCAACTTCCCGCTGAACCTGGTGGCGCACAAGGTCGCCCCGGCTATCGCGGTCGGCGCCCCGATCGTCCTCAAGCCGGCTCCGGCGACCCCGCTGTCCGCCCTGGTGCTCGGCGAGATCCTGGCCGAGACCGACCTGCCGGCCGGCGCCTGGAGCGTCCTGCCGGTGCCGAACGACCGGATGCCCGCGCTGGTTCAGGACAAGCGCCTGCCGGTGATCTCGTTCACCGGTTCGGACAAGGTCGGCTACCAGATCATGGACTCGGTGCCGCGCAAGCACGTCACCCTGGAGCTCGGCGGCAACGCCGCCGCCGTGGTGCTCGCCGACTGGTCCTCGGACGCCGATCTGGAGTGGGCGGCCGCGCGCATCGCGACCTTCGCCAACTACCAGGGCGGCCAGTCCTGCATCTCGGTGCAGCGGGTGATCGCGGATGCGACCGTCTACGACGCGCTGGTCGAGAAGGTCGTGGCCAAGGTGCAGGCGCAGGTCACCGGTGACCCGGAGGACGAGGCGACCGAGGTGGGTCCGCTGGTCGACGAGAACGCGGCCAAGCGGGTGGAGTCCTGGGTGGACGACGCCGTGGCCAAGGGCGCGAAGCTGCTCACCGGCGGGACCCGCGAGGGTGCCTCGTTCGCTCCGACGGTGCTCGCCGAGCTGCCCTCGGACGCGATCCTGGCCACCGCCGAGGTGTTCGGACCGGTGCTGTCGCTGCAGAAGGTGGACGGCACCGACGAGGCGTTCGCGGCCGTCAACGACTCGCTCTTCGGCCTGCAGGCGGGCGTCTTCACGCACGACGTGCAGACCGCCTTCCGGGCGCACCGCGAGCTGGAGGTGGGCGGCGTGATCATCGGCGACGCCCCCTCGTACCGGGCCGACCAGATGCCGTACGGCGGTGTCAAGGACTCCGGCGTCGGCCGCGAGGGCGTCCGGTACGCGATGGACGACTACACGCAGGAGAAGGTGCTGGTGCTCACCGGCCTGGACCTCTGATCGGCCCGGCTGCCCGCAGGTCGAGGGGCCCCCTGGACACCGCCCGGTGTCCAGGGGGCCCCTCGCGTTCGGGCGTGCCTCGCGCTCGGGCGTGCTTCAGTGCAGGGCGGCGACGGCCTCGGCGACCGGCGTGTCCCCGGCGGTCAGTTCCAGGGTGAGGCCGGCCGTGGCCGGCGCGGTGAGCAGCGCGGCGAGGACGGCCGCGACGTCGGCGCGGTCCACGTCGCCGCGGCCGGTGGAGGGGGCGAGGCGGACGCGTCCGGTGCCGGGGCCGTCGGTGAGCCGGCCGGGCCGCAGGATCGTCCAGTCGAGCGCGTCCTGGGCCCGGACGGCGTCGTCGGCCGCGCCCTTGGCCCGGAGGTAGGTCTCGAACACCGGGTCGGCGGGGTACTCGGCGGCGGCGTCGGCGCCCATCGAGGAGACCATCAGGTAGCGGCGGACGCCGGCCAGTTCGGCGGCGTCGGCGAGCAGGACGGCGGCGTCGCGGTCGACGGTGAGCTTGCGTTCGGCGCCGCTGCCGGGGCCGGCGCCGGCGGCGAACACCACCGCGTCGGCGCCTTCGAGCAGGGCGGCGAGTTCGGTGGGGGTGGTCGCCTCCAGGTCGAGCAGCAGCGGTTCGGCGCCGATCCGCTGCAGGTCCTGGGCGTGTTCGGGGCGGCGGACGATCCCGGCGGGCCGGTCGCCGCGTTCGGCGAGCAGCCGCTCCAGGCGCAGCGCGATCTGACCGTGGCCACCTGCGATGACGGTACGCATGGTGCCGACGGTAGCCGGTGCTGGCGCGCGGGGCGCGCAGGGCTCAGCCGGCGGTGTGCGGGAAGGCCCGGTCGAGCAGGTCCTGAAGGGTGCGGCGGTCGTGGTCGTCGAGCTGTTCGAGGCCGGGCAGGCCGGCGACGATGTCGGCGCGGATCCGCCGGACGGCCTCCTCGCCCTCGGGGGTGAGCACCACGGTCTTGACCCTGCGGTCGGCCGGGGCGGCCTCGCGGCGTACCAGGCCGCGGGCTTCGAGCCGGTCGACGATGCCGGTGACGTTGGAGGCGTCGCAGCCGAGCGTCTCGGCGAGGGCGCGCATCGGCAGCGGCCGTCCGAGCAGGCTGAGCATCTTGCCCTGGATGAGGGTGAGGCCCTGGCCGGCGGCGACGACGGCGAAGCTGCGGTAGTAGCAGGCGGCGGCGTGGGCGAGGTGTTCCATGAGCCGGTCCGTGCCGGGCGCGGACGGGGCTGCGGGCGCTGGTGGGGGTGTGGTCCGGGTCATGGGTCCAGTCTAGGCCCGATTACTTGACATCTTCAATCATCGAGATCTACCTTCGATTTATTGCTTGATGACCTCAACCATCGAGCCCATCAAATCTTTCTGTTCAGGAGCACCACCATGAAGGCCATCACCTACCGCACCTACGGCAGCCCCGACGTCCTCGAGTACGGCGACGTCCCGGAGCCGAAGCTCGGCGCCGACGCCGTTCTGGTCAAGGTGCGGGCCGCCTCGGTGAACCCGGTCGACTGGAAGATCCAGGCCGGCTACCTCGACGGCGTGATGGACGCCGTCTTCCCGGTCATCCCGGGCTGGGACGTGGCCGGCGTGGTCGAGAAGGTGGGCGTCGGCGTCACCGAGTACGCCCCGGGCGACGAGGTGATCGGCTACGTCCGCGAGGACCTGGTCGGCCGCGGCACCTTCGCCGAGTACGTCGCCGCCCCGGTGCGCACCCTCGCCCGCAAGCCCGCCGCGCTCGGGTTCGAGCAGGCCGCCGGCCTCCCGCTGGCCGGCCTCACGGCCTATCAGGCGCTGACCCGCGCGCTGGAGGTCAAGCCCGGCGAGACCGTCCTGGTGCACGCCGCGGCCGGCGGCGTCGGTTCGCTCGCCGTCCAGATCGCCGTCGCCCTCGGCGCCCGGGTGATCGGCACCGCCGGGGAGCACAACCACGCGTACCTGCGCGGGCTGGGCGCCGAGCCGGTCACCTACGGCGAGGGCCTGGCCGAGCGGGTCCGCGCGCTGGCCCCCGAGGGCGTGGACGCCGTCCTGGACCTGATCGGCGGCGAGGCCCTGCAGCTCTCGCCCGGGCTGCTCGCCGAGGGCGGCCGGCTCGCCTCGGTCGCGGACGGCGCCGTGCTGGCCCTGGGCGGCCGCTACGTCTTCGTCCGCCCCGACACCGCCGACCTCACGGCGCTGGCGGACCTCGCCGACAGTGGCCGGCTGAGCGTCGAGGTCGCCGCGACCTTCCCGCTGGAGCGGGCCGCCGACGCCCAGCGCCTGAACGCCGGGGGTCACACCCGCGGCAAGGTCGTCGTCACCGTCGCCTGACGGCCCGCGGCCCCGGGCGCCGTGCATCCCCGCGGCCCGGGCGCCGTGCAGCCCGGACGCCCGGCCGGCCGGACATCCACGCGCCGGCCACCGCGTCGGCCCACCGCCGGGCCCGCCGGTCGCCGGGCCCGCCGGTCACCGGGCCCGCCACCCGGACGGCCGTACCGCCCCCACCGGATCCGCCCGGGCGCCCGGAGCGCCCCGGCCCTCGCCCGGAGATCCTCGGAGCACCCCCATGCCCATCGTCCTCGTCGCCGACTGGCTCGCCGCCCCGGGCCAGGAGCAGCGGGTCGCCGACCTGCTGGCCACCCTGGCCCGGGCCGCCCTCGCAGAGCCCGGCGTCACCGCCTTCCGCTCGCTCAGGTCGCTGCGCGACCCGGCCGCGTTCGTCGTCCTCGTCGAGTACACGGACCGGCGGGCCGCCGAGGCGCACCGCGCCGGTGACCGCTACCGCGAGCTGGTCCAGGACACCGTCGCACCCTTGCTCATCGACCGTCAGACCGAGTTCCACACCGACCTCTGACCCCGGAACCCACGGAGCACCCACCATGACCACGAACTCGCCCGCCGACGTGGTGGCCGGGCTGCGCGCCACCTTCGCCACCGGCCGCACCCGTCCCCTGGACTGGCGGCTCGGCCAGCTCGAAGCCCTGCGCACCCTGCTCACCGAGCAGCGGGAGGCGCTCCAGCAGGCCCTCCGCGAGGACCTCGGCAAGGGCCCCGCCGAGGCCTACCGCACCGAGATCGGCTTCACCCTGAACGAGCTCGACCACACCGTGCGGCACCTGGCCGAGTGGCTGCGCCCCCGGCCCGCCGCCGTCCCGGAGGCCTTCCTGCCGGCCGAGGCCCGGGCCGTCCGCGAGCCGCTCGGCGTGGTGCTGGTGATCGCGCCGTGGAACTACCCGCTGCAGCTGGCCCTCGCCCCGCTGGTGGGCGCGCTGGCGGCCGGCAACACCGTGCTGGTCAAGCCGAGCGAACTGGCGCCCGCCACCTCCGCGGCGATCGCCCGGCTGCTGCCGCGCTACCTGGACCCGCAGGCGGTCGCCGTGGTCGAGGGCGCGGTGCCGGAGACCACCGCGCTGCTGGAGCAGCGCTTCGACCACATCTTCTACACCGGGAACGGCGCGGTGGGCCGGATCGTGATGACGGCCGCCGCCCGGCACCTCACCCCCGTCACCCTGGAGCTGGGCGGCAAGAGCCCGGTGGTGGTGGACAGCGGGACGGACCTCGCGGTGACCGCCCGCCGGATCGTCCGCGGCAAGTTCCTGAACGCCGGGCAGACCTGCGTGGCACCCGACTACGTGCTCGCCGTGGGGGACACCGCTCCCGCGCTGGAGGCCGAGCTGGCCGAGGCCGTCCGCGAGGCCTACGGCGAGGACGCGGCCGCCGATCCCGAGTACGGGCGGATCGTGAACACCCGGCACTTCGACCGGCTCACCGCGCTGCTCGGCGACGGCCGCACCGTCACCGGCGGCGGGTACGACCGGGAGAGCCGCTACCTGGCGCCGACCGTGCTGGCCGACGTCCGGCCGCAGGCGCCGGTGATGCAGGCCGAGATCTTCGGCCCGGTCCTGCCGGTGCTGGCCGTCCCCGACCTGGACGCGGCGATCGCCTTCATCAACGACCGCGACAAGCCGCTGGCCCTGTACGCCTTCACCGAGTCGGCGGAGACGAAGGAGCGGCTGGCCGCGGAGACCTCCTCCGGCGCGCTGGTCTTCGGGCTGCCGGTGTCCCATCTGGCGGTGCCCGAGCTGCCGTTCGGCGGGGTCGGCGAGAGCGGCATGGGCCGCTACCACGGCGAGTACTCGGTGGACACCTTCAGCCACACCAAGGCCGTGCTGGACAAGCCGCTGCACTGATCCGGTGCGCCCGGCCCGCCCGGCCCGCCCGGCCCGCCCCGCCCGCCCGGCCGCCCCGGCCCCGGCGCAGGTGAAGATCTGCGCCCGATCCCGCCCGCCGCGCCACCCGGCGCGGCGGGCAGGACACAATGGGCGCATGAACTCGCTCGCCCACCCGACGCTGCGCTTCACCCCCACGGTGAAGGACCCCTCCGGCCCCCGGGAGCTGGTGATCCTCGGCTCCACCGGTTCGATCGGCACCCAGGCGATCGACGTGGTGCTGCGCAACCCCGGCCGCTTCAAGGTGGTGGCCCTCTCGGCGGCCGGCGGCCGGGTCGCCCTGCTCGCCGAGCAGGCGCTGCGGCTGGGCGCGCACACCGTGGCGATCGCCGATCCGGCGGCCGAGCCCGCGCTGCGCGAGGCGCTGGCCGCGAAGGCGGCCGGCCGGCCGCTGCCGGCGATCCTGACCGGCCCGGACGCGGCCACCGAGCTGGCCGGGCTGGAGTGCCACTCCGTGCTGAACGGCATCACCGGGTCGATCGGCCTGCGCCCGACACTGGCGGCGCTGCGGGCCGGGCGGGTGCTGGTGCTGGCCAACAAGGAGTCGCTGATCGTCGGCGGCCCGCTGGTGAAGGCGCTGGCGAAGCCGGGTCAGATCGTCCCGGTGGACTCCGAGCACACCGCGATCTTCCAGGCGCTGGCCGGCGGCACCCGCGCCGAGGTCCGCAAGCTGGTGGTGACCGCGAGCGGCGGCCCGTTCCGCGGCCGCAGCCGTGAGCAGCTGGCCGCCGTCACGCCCGACGACGCGCTGGCCCACCCGACCTGGGCGATGGGCCCGGTCATCACGATCAACTCGGCGACCCTGGTCAACAAGGGCCTGGAGGTCATCGAGGCGCACCTGCTGTACGACGTGCCGTTCGACCGGATCGAGGTCGTGGTCCATCCGCAGTCGGTGGTCCACTCGATGGTGGAGTTCTCGGACGGCTCCACGCTGGCCCAGGCCAGCCCGCCGGACATGCGGATGCCGATCGCGCTGGGCCTCGGCTGGCCCGACCGGGTGCCGGACGCGGCCCCGGCCTGCGACTGGACGAAGGCCGCCACCTGGGAGTTCTTCCCGCTCGACGACGAGGCCTTCCCCGCGGTGGAGCTGGCCCGTGAGGTCGGCAGGCTCGGCGGCACCTCCCCGGCCGTCTTCAACGCGGCGAACGAGGAGTGCGTGGAGGCCTTCCTCAAGGGCCGCCTCGCCTTCACCGGGATCGTGGACACTGTTGCCAAGGTGGTCGCCGAGCACGGGACCCCGGCGCGGGGAACTTCTCCCACCGTCGAGGACGTCCTGCACGCGGAGGACTGGGCCCGCGCCCGGGCCCGCGAGCTGGCGGCCGGCTGAGGCGCCGTAGGGACGACATGGACGGTACGGACCCGATGGGTGGACTGAGCGGCATGACGGAGGACCAGCGGTGACGGCAGTGATGTGGGGAATCGGCCTGGTGGTCTTCGCGGTCGGGCTGCTGTTCTCGATCGCCTGGCACGAGCTCGGGCACCTGTCCTGGGCCAAGGTCTTCGGCATCCGGGTGCCCCAGTACATGGTCGGCTTCGGCCCGACGGTCTGGTCCCGCAGGAAGGGCGAGACCGAGTACGGCATCAAGGCGGTCCCGCTCGGCGGGTACATCCGCATGATCGGGATGTTCCCGCCCGGCAAGGACGGCCGGATCACCCGGCGCAGCAGCTCGCCCTGGCGCTCCATGATCGAGGACGCCCGCGAGGCCTCCTACGAGGAGCTGCAGGACGGCGACGAGCAGCGGCTGTTCTACACCCGCAAGCCGTGGAAGCGCGTCATCGTGATGTTCGCCGGCCCGTTCATGAACCTGATCCTGGCGATCGGGCTGTTCCTGACCGTGATGATGGGCTTCGGCGTCCAGATGTCCGTCCCGACGGTCAAGTCGGTGTCCCAGTGCGTGGTGCCGGCCAGCCAGCCCACGGACACCTGCCCGGACGGCGCGGCCGCCTCCCCGGCGGCCGCCGCCGGGCTGCGGGCCGGCGACACCGTGCTGTCCTTCGGCGGGGACCGGATCCACGACTACGACGAGCTCCAGGCGGACATCCGCAAGTCCGCCGGCCGCACGGTGCCGGTGGTGGTGGAGCGCGACGGGCAGCAGGTCACCCTCACCCCGACCATCGGCGTCAACCAGGTCCAGAAGTACGACGGCAGCGGCCTGCCGCTCAAGGGGCAGACGGTGGAGGCGGGCTTCCTCGGGTTCGTCCCGGCGAGCGGGGTGGTCCAGCTGGGCTTCACCGACAGCATCGACCGGATGTACACCAACGCCGAGACCGGGGTGAAGTCGCTGGTGGCCCTGCCGGGCAAGATCCCGGGCCTGTGGCACTCGATCGTCGACGGCACCCCGCGGGACGCCGACTCGCCGATCGGCATGGTCGGCGCGGCCCGGATCGGCGGCGACGTGTTCGCCCTGGAGATCCCGGCCTCCCAGCGGATCGCCTTCATGGTGAACCTGCTGGCAGGCATCAACCTGTCGCTCTTCCTGTTCAACATGCTGCCGCTGCTCCCACTGGACGGCGGCCACATCGCCGGCGCGCTGTGGGAGTCGCTCCGACGCCGGATCGCGAAGCTGATGCGGCGGGCCGACCCCGGCCCGTTCGACGTGGCCAAGCTGATGCCGGCCGCGTACGTGGTGGCGAGCATCTTCATCGGCTTCACGCTGCTCGTCCTGGTAGCCGACCTCGTCAACCCTGTCAAGATCACCTGACGCGGCCCGGCGGGCGGGTGTGCTCCCCCGCCCGCAGGTGCCGTACCGTTGGACGCCGGGTGCGCGTACGTCTGCACACCCGGCCCGGCCACCGCAAGCGGCCGGACCACCCACCTCAACCCCGGGGAACCCTGCGCACATGACCGCGATCTCGCTCGGTATTCCGTCCCTGCCGCTCAAGCCGCTGGCCACCCGCCGCGTCTCGCGGCAGATCATGGTCGGCAACGTTCCGGTGGGTGGCGACGCCCCGATCTCCGTCCAGTCGATGACGACCACGGTCACCGCCGACATCAACGCCACGCTGCAGCAGATCGCCCAGCTGACGGCCTCCGGCTGCCAGATCGTCCGGGTGGCCGTGCCCACCCAGGACGACGCCGACGCGCTGCCGATCATCGCCAAGAAGTCCGGCATCCCGGTGATCGCGGACATCCACTTCCAGCCCAAGTACGTCTTCGCCGCGATCGAGGCCGGCTGCGCCGCGGTCCGGGTGAACCCGGGCAACATCAAGCAGTTCGACGACAAGGTCGGCGAGATCGCCAAGGCGGCCAAGGACGCCGGCGTCCCGATCCGGATCGGCGTCAACGCCGGCTCGCTGGACAAGCGCCTGCTGGAGAAGTACGGCCGGGCCACGCCGGAGGCGCTGGTCGAGTCCGCGCTCTGGGAGTGCTCGCTGTTCGAGGAGCACGACTTCCGCGACATCAAGATCTCGGTCAAGCACAACGACCCGGTCGTGATGATCAACGCCTACCGCCAGCTCGCGGCCGCCTGCGACTACCCGCTGCACCTGGGCGTCACCGAGGCCGGCCCCGCCTTCCAGGGCACCATCAAGTCCGCGGTCGCCTTCGGCGCGCTG
The DNA here is from genome assembly GCF_030813695.1 of Kitasatospora herbaricolor. Classification (NCBI taxonomy): domain Bacteria; kingdom Bacillati; phylum Actinomycetota; class Actinomycetes; order Kitasatosporales; family Streptomycetaceae; genus Kitasatospora; species Kitasatospora herbaricolor. The sequence goes on along the minus strand of NZ_JAUSVA010000002.1, from coordinate 3,280,356 downwards.
CTGTCCGAGGGCATCGGCGACACCATCCGGGTCTCCCTGTCGGCCCCGCCGGCCGAGGAAGTCAAGGTGGGCAACCAGATCCTGGAGTCGCTGAACCTGCGCCAGCGCGGCCTGGAGATCGTCTCCTGCCCCTCCTGCGGCCGCGCCCAGGTGGACGTCTACAAGCTCGCCGAGGAGGTCACCGCCGGCCTGGAGGGCATGGAGGTGCCGCTGCGCGTCGCGGTCATGGGCTGCGTCGTCAACGGTCCGGGCGAGGCCCGCGAGGCCGACCTCGGTGTCGCCTCCGGCAACGGCAAGGGACAGATCTTCGTGAAGGGCGAGGTCATCAAGACCGTCCCGGAGTCGAAGATCGTCGAGACCCTGATCGAAGAGGCCCTGAAGCTCGCCGAGCTGATGCAGGCCGAGGGTGTCGAGGCGGGCGCGCCCACCGTGGTCGCCGCCGACTGACCCCCGACGTGTCCACTGCGGGGTCGTCCGTCGACGGACGACCCCGCGGCCGTATCCGGGTGGGGCCACGGAGTAGGGTGCGGCAAGAGTCTTTCAGTGAGGTGCTGTCTCGATGCTCGATCGAGGTGTGATGCTCCCCAGCGCGTTCCAGGCCGCACGCGCCCTGGCGACCACCCGCGTCCTCGACGCCCCGGATCTCCCGGAGACCCTCGGGGTGCTCCACCGGGACCCGGTCGCCAACGCCTTCGTCGCCACCCGGGTGGAGTCCGTCGGGCTTGACCCGTGGCGCCTGGGCGGCGAGATGTGGGGCTGGTACGACGAGAACGGCAGCCTGGAGTCGCTCTGCTACGCCGGGGCCAACCTGGTGCTGGTCAACGCCGGGCCGGAGGCCGTCCGGGCCTTCGCCGAACGGGCCCGCCGCCAGGGCCGCCGCTGCTCCTCGATCGTGGGCCCGGCCGGGCCCACCGCGGCCCTCTGGGCGCTGCTGGAGCGCAGCTGGGGCCCGGCCCGCGAGGTCCGCGCCCACCAGCCGCTGATGGCCGCCACCACCCCCGCCGTCGGTGTCACGCCGGACCCGCTGGTGCGCCGGGTGCGCAAGAACGAGGTCGAGGCGGTCATGCCGGCCTGCGTGGCGATGTTCACCGAGGAGGTCGGGATCTCCCCGCTGGCCGGTGACGGCGGCCTGCTCTACCAGGCCCGGGTGGCCGAACTGGTGGGCGCCGGGCGCTCCTTCGCCCGGTTCACCGCCGACGGCCAGGTGGTCTTCAAGGCCGAGATCGGCGCCGTCACCCAGGGCGCCTGCCAGATCCAGGGCGTCTGGGTCGCCCCCGAGCACCGCGGCCAGGGCCTGTCGGTCACCGGGATGGCGGCCGTGCTGGACCTCGCGCTGCGGGAGGTCGCGCCGGTGGTCTCGCTCTACGTGAACGACTACAACCTGCGGGCCCGCGCCGCGTACCGGCGGGTCGGCTTCCACGAGGTCGGCGCCTTCATGAGCGTGCTGTTCTGAGGGCCCTGCCGTACCGAGGCGGCTCGGGGGGCGCCGAGCGGGCCGTCCGGACGCCGTGAGCCGGCTGTTCCGAGGTCCGCCGGGGCGCGCCAGGTAGTAACGTCCCGGGGCATGGAGCAGCTCACCGAGGTGATCATCGAGCCCATCGACCTGGCGGCCTGGGCGCCGTACGCGCTGGAGGTCCAGGCGCAGGCCTTCGGGCTGACGGCCGAGGAGGTCGCGGTCCGCCTGCAGATCGTCGGTCGGCACGCCCTGCAGCCCGGCGTGATCGCGCTCGGCGCGATGAGCGGCGGCCGGCTGGTCGGCTTCGGCTACGGGATGCCCAACCACCGCGAGCACTGGTGGAGCACGGTGATCCAGCCGCACCTGGAGGCCCGGGGGCACGGCGACTGGCTGGACGAGGTCTTCGCCGTCACCGAACTGCACGTGCTGCCCGGGTTCCAGGGGCAGGGCGTCGGCAGCGGGCTGATCAGGCGGCTGTGCGAGGGCTCCGGACTGCCCCGCAGCATCCTGTCGGCGATCGACGCGGAGACCCCGGCCCGGCGGCTGTACCGTTCGCTGGGCTACCGCGACCTGGCCCGTGCCGTGCACTTCCCGAACACCGACCGGCCGTACGCCGTGATGGGCGCGACGCTGCCGTTGCGCCCCGGGCGGGCCGCTCAGAGCCAGTCCGCGAACTCCAGGTAGAGCTGGGCGGTCCCGGCGTCGCCGGCGTCCAGGCTGTGCAGCCCGGCGGCGACGCTGCGGAAGAGGGTCCAGCCGCGCAGCCGGTCGTGGTCCACCTCGACCGCCTCGGCGAGCTGGTGCAGCCGGCGGCGGGCCGCACCGCGCGGGCCCGGGGAGCCGATCAGGGTGTCCAGCCGGTCCTGGGCGAGTCGGGCCAGGTCGTAGGCGCGTTCGCCGACCAGCGGCGTGGGGTCGATCACCAGCCAGGGCGAGCGGTCGGCGGCCAGCACGTTGCCGTGGTGGAAGTCCCCGTGCAGCAGGAACCGCTCGGTGGCCGAGGCGAGCAGGCCCTCGGCGGTGCTCAGCGCCTCGTCGGCCAGCGGCCGGGTGTCGGCGGCGCCGGGCAGGTCGCGGTGGCGGCGGATGCCCTCGGCCAGCGCGTGCACCCGGTCGGCGACGGCGGTGAACGGGTGGTCGTCGGCCGGCGGCACCCACAGGCGCTGGAGCAGGCTGGTGGCCTCCAGCATGGCTTTGGCCTCGGCGAGCGAGCGCAGCGGGATCTCGCCGTGCAGCCGCTCCAGCAGCAGCATGCCCTCGGCGGGTTCGGCGGCCAGCAGCAGGACGGCGCCCCGGCCGGCCCAGTGGGTGAGGGCGGCGTGTTCCTGGGCGGTCTCGGGGGTGATCAGCCCGGCCTTGAGCACGGCCGGGCTGAGGTCGTCCCGGTGGACGTACCCGATCAGGCTGAGCCGGCCGCCCGGGTCCAGGACCCGCTCCAGCGTGAGGTCCCAGCGGTCGAGGTAGCCGGCGACGCGCTCCGGCAGGCGCTCCAGCCAGGCCCGGCCGCTCTCGCCGTACCGGGCGCCGACGCTCCGCGCCAAGTGCTGCGGGACGGTGATCCCCGCTGGTGCTGCCGACATGCTGGCCTTCCGGTCGAACGCTTCCCCCGTGGTACTACCCGTCCATTGTCGGCCATGAACGGGAAGCCGCAGGTCAGCGAAGCGCCCGGGTGGCTCAGCCGGTGGGGGTGGGCGCGGTGGAGCCGCCGGGGGAGGCGGCGGCCGGCTCGGGCAGGCCGGGGAAGGCGGTGACGGCGGAGCCCCAGCGGCGGGCCTGCAGGGCGGTGCCGCGCAGCGCGTCGGCGGCGGCGACCCGCCGGTCGGCGGGCAGGGCGGCCACCAGCTCCCCGTAGACGTCGGTCAGCCGGGCCTCGATGTGGGCGGCCAGCCGGGTGGCGCCGGCCGCGTCGGCCACCGCGAAGGGCAGCTGGTAGCCGGCGGCGGCCGCGCCGGGGGTGGCGCCCGCGCCGGCCAGCAGCCGGCGCCAGGTGTCGCGCCGGGCCTCGTGGGTGGCGTAGGCGGCCCGGGCGTCGGTGCGCTGCGCCTCGTCGGGGAGCTTGGCGCCGACCACCCCGTAGCCGTAGACGGCGGCGTGCTCGGCGGCCAGCGCGCTCTGCAGGGCGGTGGCCGTGCCGTCGGGCAGCGGCGCGGCGCCGGCGGCCGGTGAGCCCGGGCCGGTGCCGGTGGCCGGGGCGGCGCTGGGGGAGGTGGCGGAAGGGGAGGTGGCGGAGGCGCTCGCGCCGGCCGGCCCGCTCGCGGAGGCGGAGGCGGTCGGGGTGGGCGCCGGGGCGGTCACCGGGGTGGTGTCGCCGAGCGCGACCGCGTGCAGCGCGTCCGAGGCGGAGACCGCGGCGAGCAGCCGGGCGAGGTCCGCTGAGGCGGCGGGCAGGTCCGCGAGCCTGGCCTCGGCGGTGCGCCGCTCGGCCGCGCCGAGCTCGGCCACGGTGGTGACGGCGGCGGTCGGTTCGCCCGGGGCGGTGGCGGTGGCGCCGGGGGTGCCGGTGGCCGTGCCGGAGCCACCGGGGGAGGCGGCGCCGCCGGAGGGGCCGGTGCCGGCGCCGGGGGTGGGCGCCGCGCTCGGCAGCCCCTCGGCGAAGGCGGCCCGGTGCCGGAGCAGTTCCGCGCGCAGCGGCTGGAGCTCCCCGGCCCGGCCCGCGCCCGGCCCGGCGATGACGGTGTCGTAGGCGGCCAGCAGGGCGTCGGTGGCCGCCACCGCGCGGGTGCGGACCGGCAGGTCGGGGTCGGCCTGCCGCTGTTCGTCCCCGTCCTTGTGGTGGGAGCCGGTGCAGGCGGTCAGCACCGCGGCGGCGGCGAGCAGCCCGAGGGCCAGGGTGGTCCGTCGGCGGCGGCGCTGCATCGGTGTGTCTCCCGGCTCGTGGGGGAGCGTTCCACTCCCGATGGCGTGAATGATTACAGAATCCACACGCCCCCGGACACGCTTCGAGGACCGGGCGCGGGGTGTGACCTTGCTCGCAGTGGGCCCGCGGGGCCTGGGCGGCGGGCCGTCCGGAATCGGTGGTTCGGGGGTTGACCGGATAGGCTTTGGCCCGAGTTGCTGCGATGCGCCCTGTGGGGGAACACCCCGGAGGCGATGCAGTATGACCTTCTGACAACAGCAGACGCGGCCGAGGAGTCACCCGGATGAGCACCACCCAGATCGACCGGCTGCGTGCGTTGCTGGAGCCGCTGGCCGCAAGCTCCGGGCTGGACCTGGAAGAGGTCAAGGTCACCCAGGCCGGCAGCCGCCGCCAGGTGCAGGTCGACGTGGACGCCGACGGCGGCGTGGACCTCGACACCATCGCCGAGTTCAGCCGCGTGGTCGGCGAGGCGCTGGACGGGTCCGACGTGATGGGCAGCGGCGCGTACGTGCTGGAGGTCGGTTCCCCGGGTGCCGAGCGCACCCTCACCGAGCCCCGCCACTGGCGCCGGGCCGAGGGCCGGCTGGTCAAGGCGCAGCTGGCGGACGGCACCGAGATCGTCGCCCGGGTGCTGTCGGCCGACGAGGACGGCGCGCTGGTCGAGGTGCAGCCGGTGAAGGGCCGCGGCAAGGCCAAGGAGCGCCGTCTGGAGTACACCGAGGTGGCCAAGGCGCGCGTCCAGGTGGAGTTCAACCGCAAGGACGAGAAGCTCCTGGACGAGGCCCCCGACTTCGACGACACCGACGAGGCCGAGGACGCCGAGGACGGCACCGAGGACGGCAGCGACTCCGAGGACGCCTCCGACGAGGAGTAGGACGACGCCCCGGCGACGGGGACGCGGAGTGACGACCTCCGCACCATCCGCACCATGAACGTGAAGAAGGACGAGGAGGCGTAGCCGTGGACATCGACATGAGCGCCCTGCGTGGGCTGGTTACCGAGAAGAACATCCCCTTCGACCTGCTGGTCGAGTCGATCGAGTCGGCCCTCCTCATCGCGTACCACCGCACCGAGGGCTCGCGCCGCCGGGCGCGCGTCGAGCTGGACCGCAAGAGCGGCCACGTGACGGTGTGGGCGCTGGAGGACGCGACCGAGCTGGACGAGGGCGTCGAGCCCAAGGAGTTCGACGACACCCCGAGCGGCTTCGGCCGGATCGCCGCCAGCACCGCCAAGCAGGTCATCCTGCAGCGGCTGCGCGACGCCGCCGACGACCAGACCTTCGGCGAGTACGCGGGCAAGGAGGGCGACATCGTCACTGGTGTCGTCCAGCAGGGCAACGACCCCAAGAACATCCTGGTCGACATCGGCAAGCTGGAGGCCATCCTGCCTCCGCAGGAGCAGGTGCCGGGCGAGGACTACAAGCACGGCACCCGTCTGAAGTGCTACGTGGTGGCCGTGCGCCGCGGTGTCCGCGGCGCGTCGGTGACGCTCTCGCGCACCCACCCCAACCTGGTGCGCAAGCTGTTCGCGCTGGAGGTCCCGGAGATCGCCGACGGCAGCGTCGAGATCGCCGCGATCGCCCGCGAGGCCGGCCACCGCACCAAGATCGCCGTCTGGTCGCGCCGCCAGGGCCTGAACGCCAAGGGCGCCTGCATCGGCCCGGTCGGCAGCCGGGTGCGCAACGTGATGGCCGAGCTGCACGGCGAGAAGATCGACATCGTCGACTGGTCCGAGGACCCGGCGGAGATGGTCGCCGCGGCGCTGTCCCCCGCACGGGTGACGAAGGTCGAGATCGTCGACTACAACCAGCGCTCCGCACGGGTGATCGTGCCGGACTACCAGTTGTCGCTGGCGATCGGCAAGGAGGGGCAGAACGCCCGTCTGGCCGCCCGCCTCACAGGCTGGCGGATCGACATCCGGCCGGACACCGAGGGCCAGCCCGAGGGCCGGCCCGAGAACGACGGCCGGGAGCCCGCGGGCGAGTAGGGTCCGCACCGATCCGAGTCACCGTGCCGTCCCGCCCGGATCGGCGGGGCGGCACCATGTCCCTTCGGAGGGGTAGACTTGCCTTCGTCTGGCCGGACGCATGTCCGAGCACGCCCGGAGCGCACCTGCGTGGGCTGCCGCAAGCGAGCGGCCAAGCACCAGCTGTTGCGTGTCACGGCGATCGAGGGCGTCTGCGTCCCCGATCCCCGCGGCGCACTGCCGGGTAGGGGTGCGCACCTGCACCTCGACCCGACCTGCCTCGACCTCGCGGTCCGCCGCCGGGCGTTCCCCAGGGCCTTCCGGCTCCAGGGCTCGCTCGACACGGAGCGGCTCCGCGAGTACGTCGAGGAGCGGGCCGGCGGCACCCCGGCGTCCTGAGGCTTCCCTCAGGAGCGCCTGGAGGGGGACACCGCCCGTTACGGCCGTCGCTCGTGCGACGGAGAACCACCGCAACAAGCACAGTGCGCGTGTATCCGCGCGCCGTGCGATCCAGTCAGGTACCTCGCGATGTGGAAGTAGGTCGAGATTGCGATGAGCACTCGATGAGTACGCGATGAGTACGCGATGGGTACGCCCATGAAGTAGCGACAGTCCGGCGGACGATCACCCCGGACTCATAGACAGGAGTGAAGTGGCTAAGGTCCGGGTTTATGAACTCGCCAAGGAGCTTGGCTTGGAGAGCAAGGCCGTCATGGCCAAGCTCACCGAGCTCGGCGAGTTCGTCCGTTCGGCGTCCTCGACCATCGAGGCACCGGTCGTACGCAAGTTGACTGACGCGCTTGGAGTGGCCCCCACGGGTGGTTCCGCTGCCAAGCCTGGCCCGCGCAAGCCCGCGGCGCCCCAGCCCGCCGGCGGTTCCGCCACCGGTTCGGCCGCACCCCGCCCGGGTGCCCCCACGCCGGGTCCGCGCCCTGCCGCGACCCCGGGTCCCCGTCCCACCCCGGCTGCCGCCGCGGCTCCCGCCGCCCCGGCCGCCCCCGCCCCGGCGAAGCCGGCCGCCGCTGCTCCGGGCCCGCGCCCGGCGGCGCGTCCCGCCGCCCCGGCGGCCCCGGCCGCGCCCGCGGCCGAGTTCTCCTCGCCGGCTCCCGCCGGTGACGCGGCGCCCGCCGCCCCCGAGCGTCCGGCCGCCCAGGCCGCCCGCCCGGCCGCGCAGGCTCCCGCTGCCGCCGGCGGTGCCGGTGCCCGTCCGGGCCCGCGCCCGGCCGGCCCGCGCCCCGGCAACAACCCGTTCACCTCGGGCAGTGCCACCGGCATGGCCCGTCCCGGTGACCGTCGCCCGGCCGCGCCGGGTGCCGCCCGTCCGGGTGCCGGTGCCCCCGGTGGCGACCGTGGCGCCCCGCGCCCCGGTGGCGACCGCGGCCCCCGTCCCGACGGCCTGGCCGGTGCCCGTCCGGGTGCCGACCGTGGCGCCCCGCGTCCCGGTGGCGACCGTCCGCGTCCCGCGGGTGCGCCGGGTGCCGACCGTGGCGCCCCGCGTCCCGGTGGCGACCGTCCGCGTCCCGCCGGTGCGCCCGGTGCCGACCGTGGCGCCCCGCGCCCCGGTGGTGCCCCGCGCCCCGACGGCATGCCGCGTCCGGCCGGTCCGCGTCCGGGTGGGCCCAGCCCGTCCGGCATGCCGCGTCCGAACCCGGGCATGATGCCGCAGCGTCCGGCCGGTCCGGGCCCGCGTCCGGGCCCCGGTGGCCGTGGTCCCGGTGGCCCCGGCGGCCGTCCGGGTGGTCCGGGTGCCGGCGCCGGTGGCGCCCGTCCCGGCTTCGCCGGCCGTCCGGCCGGTCCGGGTTCGCGCCCGGCCGGTGGCGGCTTCGGCGGCCCGCGTCCCGGTGGCGCTCCCGGCGGTGGCGGTGGCTTCGGCCCGCGTCCCGGCGGCTTCGGCGGCCGTCCCGGTGGCCCGGGTGCCCGTGGTGGCACGCAGGGTGCCTTCGGTCGTGGCCCGGGCGGTCGCCCGGCCCGTGCCCGCAAGTCGAAGCGCGCGCGTCGCCAGGAGTACGAGGCCATGCAGGCCCCGTCCGTCGGCGGTGTGATGCTGCCCCGCGGCAACGGCCAGACCGTTCGCCTGTCGAGCGGCGCCTCGCTGATGGACTTCGCGGAGAAGATCAACGCCAACCCGGCCGCGCTCGTCTCGGTGATGTTCAACCTCGGTGAGATGGTCACCGCGACCCAGTCGGTCTCCGACGCCACGCTGCAGCTGCTGGCGGACGAGATGGGCTTCGTCCTGGAGATCGTCAGCCGTGACGACGAGGACCGTGAGCTGCTGGAGTCGTTCGACATCGACTTCGGTGCGAACGAGGGCGACGAGGACATGCTGGTGGCCCGCCCGCCGGTCGTCACCGTCATGGGTCACGTCGACCACGGTAAGACCCGCCTGCTGGACGCCATCCGCAAGACCAACGTGGTGGCTGGCGAGGCCGGTGGCATCACCCAGCACATCGGTGCCTACCAGGTGTCGGCGACGGTGAACGGCGAAGAGCGTCCGATCACCTTCCTCGACACCCCGGGTCACGAGGCGTTCTCCGCCATGCGTGCCCGTGGTGCCAAGTCCACCGACATCGCGATCCTGGTGGTCGCGGCCAACGACGGTGTCATGCCGCAGACGGTCGAGGCGTTGAACCACGCCAAGGCCGCCGGTGTGCCGATCGTGGTCGCGGTCAACAAGATCGACGTCGAGGGCGCCGACCCGACCAAGGTCCGCGGTCAGCTGACCGAGTTCGGCCTGGTGGCCGAGGAGTACGGCGGCGACACCATGTTCGTCGACATCTCCGCGCGCCAGGGTCTGAACATCGACCAGCTGCTGGAGGCGGTCGTCCTGACCGCCGACGCCTCGCTCGACCTGCGGGCCAACCCGGAGCAGGACGCGCAGGGCATCGCGATCGAGGCCCACCTCGACAAGGGCCGCGGCGCCATGGCGACCGTCCTGGTCCAGCGCGGCACGCTGCGCGTCGGTGACTCGATCGTGGTCGGCGACGCCTACGGCCGCGTCCGCGCCATGCTGGACGAGAACGGCAACAGCCTCGCCGAGGCCGGCCCGTCCCGTCCGGTTCTGCTCCTCGGTCTCACCTCGGTGCCCCGCGCCGGCGACAGCTTCATCGTCGTCGACGAGGACCGCACCGCGCGTCAGATCGCCGAGAAGCGCTCGGCCCGTGACCGCAACGCCGCGTTCGCGCAGCGCCGGGTCCGGGTGTCGCTGGAGGACCTCGACAAGGCCATCGCGGCCGGCGAGATCGAGCAGCTCAACCTCATCATCAAGGGTGACGTCTCCGGTTCCGTGGAGGCCCTGGAGGACGCCCTCGTCAAGCTCGACGTGGGCGAGGAGGTCGAGCTCCGCATCCTGCACCGCGGTGTGGGTGCGATCACCGAGTCCGACGTCAACCTGGCGATGGGCTCCGACGCCATCATCATCGGCTTCAACGTGCGCGCCGAAGGCCGTGCCCGTACCGCGGCCGACAAGGAAGGCGTGGACGTCCGGTACTACTCGGTCATCTACCAGGCGATCGAGGAGATCGAGTCGGCCCTCAAGGGCATGCTCAAGCCGGAGTACGAGGAGGTGCGCCTCGGTTCCGCGGAGATCCGCGAGGTGTTCCGCTCCTCCAAGTTCGGCAACATCGCGGGTGTCATCGTCCGCGAGGGCCTGCTGCGCCGCAACGCCAAGGCACGCCTCATCCGCGACGGCAAGGTCATCACGGAGAACCTCACCATCGAGGGCCTGCGTCGTTTCAAGGACGACGCGACCGAGGTCCGCGAGGGCTTCGAGGCCGGTGTGACCCTCGGGTCGTTCAACGACATCAAGGTCGAGGACGTCATCGAGACCTACGAGATGCGCGAGAAGCCGCGCGCGTAAGCGAATAGTCGGTCCGGGGCCGGTCGGCGGGAAATTTCCCGTCGACCGGCCCCGGTCCACTGTGTAGGGTCCTCGTACACCAGCCCGGTCACCGGGCTGCTCCCCGAGGCCTCCAGGTCGGCTTGACCTGTCACACATGTTCGTAGGAACACTCACGTTCGACCTTCTGCTCGGCGACGTCCACTCGCTGAAGGAGAAACGCTCGGTCGTGCGGCCCATCGTGGCCGAGCTGCAGCGCAAGTACAGCGTGTGCGCGGCGGAAGTAGGGAACCAGGATCTGCACCGCAGGGCCGAGATCGGCGTCGCGGTGGTGTCCGGCGAAGCCGGGTTCGTCACCGAGATCCTGGACAGCTGCGAGCGGCTGGTCGCCGGCCGCCCCGAGGTCCAGCTGCTCTCCGCGAGGAGGCGCTACCACGGTGACGACGACGACTGAGATCCGCAGTGAGGCCGGCGGAAGTCGCCACTCTCACACAGATCAGGACCGAGAGCGCCCACAAGGCTGGGCGCGGGCCGGTACGTTGGGGCGTGGGCCCCTGAGGGTGAGCTGTCGACCCCCGCGTACCGGGCCCACTGCACGAGGAGGCAACGTGACCGACAAGGCAAGGGCGCGCAAGCTCGCCGACCGCATCCAGGTGGTGGTCGCCGAGACCCTGCAGCGGCGGGTCAAGGACCCGCGACTGGGCTTCGTGACCATCACCGACACCCGGGTGACCGGGGACCTGCGTGAGGCCACCATCTTCTACACGGTCTACGGCGACGAGACCGAGCGCCAGGCCGCGGCCGCCGGGCTGGAGAGTGCCAAGGGCATCCTCCGCAGCACCGTCGGCAAGGAGACCGGGGTGCGCCACACCCCGTCGCTGACCTTCGTCGCGGACGCTCTGCCGGACAACGCCCGCAACATCGACGACCTGCTCGACCGGGCCCGGCAGATCGACGCCGAGGTGCGCACCACGGCGACCGGGAAGACGTACGCCGGAGAGGCGGACCCGTACAAGGTCCCCGCCTCCGAGCGTGACGACGAGGACGAGTAGTCATGGCCGGCGAGCCGGCGGTGGCCGGCTCCGTGGTGAGCACAGATGCAGTGAGCGCGGCGCAGGCCGCGGGGACCTCGGGGGCGTCCTCCACCAGCACGGTGGAGGGTGCCCTCGCGGTGCTTCCGGGCCCGCGTGCCGAGGTGCCGGGCTTCGAGCTGGTCTGGCAGCAGGTGGTCGCCGAGATCGGGCGCGCCCGCTCCATCGACCTGATCTGCCACATCTGCCCCGACGGTGACGCGCTGGGCTCGGCCCTCGCGGCCGGCCTCGCGCTGCGCTCGCTCGGCCACGACGTGCGGGTCTCCTTCGGCGACGACCCGCAGGTCGTCCCCGAGTCACTGGCCTTCCTGCCCGGGCAGGAACTGATCGTCCCGGCCGCCGACGTCCCCGACGTCCCCGACCTGGTGCTCTGCTTCGACGTGGCCTCCGAGGGGCGGCTCGGCCTGCTGCACGCCAAGGCCTTCGCCGCCCCGGTGCTGGCCGTCATCGACCACCACGCCTCCAACCCGGGCTTCGGCACCCACCAGCTGATCGACCCGACGGCGCCCGCCACCGCCGTCCTGGTGGACGAGCTGCTGCGGCGCCTGGGCGTCCCGCTGGACCAGGACCTGGCGACCTGCCTCTACACGGGCGTGGCCACCGACACCGGCTCCTTCAAGTACGCCGCCACCACCCCCGCCACCCACGAACTCGCCGGCCGGCTGCTGGCCACCGGCATCAGGCACGACCTGATCTCCCGGCAGCTGTGGGACACCTCCTCCTTCGGCTACCTCAAGGTCCTCGCCGGCGCGCTGCAGCGCGCGGTCTACGAGCCCGACGCGGCCGGCGGCCTCGGCCTGGTGTGGACCTGGGTCCCGTACGAGGACCTGGCGTTGTTCAGCGTCACCGTGGAGGAGATCGAGGGCCTGATCGACATCCTCCGCCGCCCGGCCGAGGCCGAGGTCGCGCTCGTCCTCAAGCAGGACCCGGACGGCACCCTGCGCGGCTCCTCGCGCTCCAAGGGCGCGGTGGACGTCGCCCGCGCCTGCGGCGAGCTGGGCGGCGGCGGGCACACCTACGCGGCCGGTTTCTCCACCCGGGAGGACGTCGACGGCGTGGTGGCCCGGTTCCGGGCGGCCCTGCGCCCGGCCGGCGGGTGAGCGGCCGGACGCCACGCCCGCTGCCGGGACGCCCGGCGCCGAACACCTGTTGTCGCAAGTCCGCTGTTGCACGCCCGCTGGAGAGATGAACCGATGAAGCGCAAGGGAACCGGCCCCGACGGCCTGGTCATCGTCGACAAGCCGGAGGGCATCACCTCGCACGGGGTGGTGGCCAAGATGCGGTGGCTCGCCGGCACCCGCAAGGTCGGGCACGCCGGGACCCTCGACCCGATGGCCACCGGCGTGCTGGTGATCGGCGTCGAGCGGGCCACCCGGCTGCTGGGGCACCTGATGCTCACCGCCAAGACCTACGAGGCGACGGTGCGGCTCGGGCAGAACACCGTCACCGACGACCGCGAGGGCGAGGTCACCTCCTCGACCCCCGCCACCGGGGTGACCCGGGAGGCGGTGGACGCCGGCGTCGCCAAGCTGACCGGCGAGATCATGCAGGTGCCGTCCAAGGTCAGCGCCATCAAGATCGACGGCAAGCGCTCGTACACCCGGGTCCGCGAGGGCGAGGACTTCGAGATCCCGGCCCGCGCCACCACCATCCACTCGTTCACCGTGCACGGGCTGCGTGCGGCGCTCGCCGAGGACGGGACGCCGGTGGTCGACCTCGACGTCACCGTGGAGTGCTCCTCCGGCACCTACATCCGGGCCCTGGCCCGTGACCTCGGCGCGGACCTCGGCGTCGGCGGGCACCTGACCGCGCTGCGCCGCACCCGGGTCGGCCCCTACTCGGTGGAGTCCGCCCGCACCCTGGAGCAGCTGGAGGAGGCGGCCAAGGGCGAGGCGGCCACCGGCCTTCCGGTGCTGCCGATCGGCGAGGCCGCCGCGGCGACCTTCCCGCGCTGGGACATCGACGCCGACCAGGCCAAGCTGCTCGCCAACGGCATGAAGCTGAAGGCGCCGGGGCTCGGGGTGGAGGGCCCGGTCGCGGTCTTCGGCCCGGAGGAGCGCTTCCTGGCGCTGGTGGAGGAGAAGGGCGGCTACGCCCGCCCGGTGGCCGTCTTCGTCGGCTGACGAGGGGCCGGGCAGGCCGGTCGGCCGCCCGCCCGTTCACCCGGGGAAGCCCGGGGAAGCCCGGGGAAGCCCGGGGAAGCCCGGGGAAGCCCGTACGCGTGTCCCGTCCGCGTACGGGCTTCCGGCATTTCCGGGGCCGGTCCGCCGCTGCCGAGGGGCCGGCCGCGGCGCACTCACCCGGACGGGCGAGCGCGCGAGGTGAATCGGGGTGGTGAACGGCGCGTGCGGGGTCGCGCGGGCACGGCGGCGGGCAGGCTCCGGGCGGCCGGGCACGACGGCCGGGACGGGCCCCTCCGGGGCCCGCACGGCCCAGCGGGAAGGGCGGCGCGCATGACGGGTGGCCGGGGCGGCGGAGCGGCCGGGGAGCCGGGAGGGGCCCTGCTGCGGATCCACGACCTGAACGGCGGCCTGCGCGGCCTCGGCTTCGTCGCCGACCCGCAGGGCACCGTCCTCACCGCGCACGAGGTGGTGGCCGGCCTCGACCGGGTGGTCCTGCACCTCCCCGGCGGCCAGACCCGGGTGCTCGGGGCGGACGGCGTCCTGCCGCTGCCCGGCTCCGGACTCGCGCTGCTGAGCACCGCTGCGGTCGGCGGGCTGCCGCTGCCCGCGCTGCCGATCGCCGCCCCCGAGGCCGGCCGCCCGGGCTTCGTGCCTGGCGGGTCCGGCGCCGCGCCGGCGCCACCCGGCCGGCCGGTCACCGTGCTGTCGCTCACCGGCGGGCAGCAGCGGCCCGCCCCGCTCCCCGGCGGGGTGCTCGGCAGTACCGCCGCGATGTACGCCTGGAGCGGCGGCTTCCAGGTGATCGGGGGAGCCCTGCTGCTCGATCTGCCGCAGCCGGACGGCCCGCCGACGGCCGGCGCCCCGGTGCTGGACGCGGGCAGCGGCGCCGTCCTCGGCCTCCTCGCCCCCGCGCTGCGGGGCCCCTACCCGCCCGAGGAGCATCCCGGGACGGTCCTCGCCGTCGTCCCGGACGCCTCCGACCCCGCGCTGGCCGCCCTGCTCGCCCGCAACGCGGCCGGGGTGCCCGGCTACGGGCGGGCGCTCAACCTGGGCGGAGTGCTCCGGCTGGCCGCCGCCCAGCTGGCCGCGGCGAGCGCCGGCCCGGGCGCCGTCGCGGGCCTGGCCGCCGACCGGATCGACCGGCCGGACGGACTGGTCGGGGAGGAACCGCAGGCCACCGTCACCGTGCTGGTCGGCGCGCCGGGCAGCGGACGCACCACCGAACTCGCCGCGCTGGCCGTCCGGCGGGCCGGCGGCGTCCGGCCGCTGCCCACGCTCTGGCTGCGGGGCGCCGATCTGCGGCCCGCCGACCGCACCCTCGCCGAGCCGCTCGGCCGGGCTCTGGAGCGCGCCACCCGGCTGCTGGCCGCCCACCTGCCGGGCGTCGAGCACGGGCCAGACCCCGGCGAGGTGGCCCGGCTCTGCTCGGCGGCGCACCGGCCGCTGCTGGTGGTGCTGGACGGCCCCGAGGAGGCCCCCGTACCGCTCGACGCGGCCTGGCTCCGGGCCGCCACCGGATGGCTGGAGGACTGCGGGGCCCGGCTGCTCACGGCCTGCGGCGCGGACGCCTGGGAGCAGCTGGAGCCGGGCCCGGCGCGGGCCGGCGGCGGGTCCGGCGGCGGGTCCGGTGGTCCGGGAACGGAGGCCGGCGAGCCGGCCGACCCGCCCCGGGTGCACCGGCTCGGCCCGCTGCCGGCCGAGGCGGCCGACCGGGCCCGCCGCCGCTACGGCCTGCCCGCCGGGCGGGGCGGCGCCGACGCCCGGCACCCGCTGGCGCTGCGGCTTGCGGGGGAGCTGCGGTCGGCCGGTGTGCAGGGGGAGGCCGGTTCGCGCGGCGACCTGTTCGCAGGGCATCTCGACCTGCGCTGCCTGGCGGTGGCCCGCCGGATCGCGGACGCCTCGGCGCCCCGCCGTGCGGGCGCGCACCGCCGGGGCGGGCCGCCGCCGGCCGGCGAGGAGAGCGGGCGGCTGCGCCGACTCGCCTCGGCGGTGGCGGGTCGGGTGCACGAGGCCGCCCGGCGGATGCTCGGCCCGGGGCACGGCGGGCTCGACCGGGAGGCCTTCGAGGAGCTGTTCCCGGTGGCCGGCGGGTGGGCCGCGGCGGTGCTGGCCGAGCGACTGTTCGTGCCGGCCGGCCGGGGCTACCGGCCGGCGCACGAGGAGTTCTCGGACTGGCTGCAGGGGCTGCACCTGGACCTGGACGCGGCCCTGCGGCTGCTGCTGGCCGAGCAGACGGGGCCGCCGGGGTCGTTCGAGGGGCCGGGCGTTCTGGAGGGGCCGGGTGACGTCGAGGGGCCGGGCGCCTTCGACGGGGAGGAGTGGATCTCGGCGTGGGAGGCGTTCGGGCCGGGCGGGGCGCCGCCCGCCGGGCCCGGAACGGACGAGGGGCCGGCCGAGGGGCCTGCCGAGCGCCCTGCGGACGGGTCGTCGCACGGCCACGGCCCGGTTCTGGTCGCCCGGCACCGGGCCGGGCCGGTGGCGGCCGCCCTGCGCACCCTCGCGCAGGAGCGCGGGCCCTCCGCGCTGGACCCGTGGCTGCACCGGCTGTGCCGGGCGCTGGAACTCGGGCCGCCCGGCGGGGAGTCCTCCTGGTGGGCCGGGCGGCTGCTGGCCGCCGCGCTGGCCGGCCCGGAGCCCGCCGCCCACGGCCCCCTGCTGGCCGAACTGGCCGACCGGATCGCCGAACGGGCCTGCGCCGGCGGTGTACCCGACCTGGCGGCCGCCGGGTACGGCCGGTTCGGGCCGGAGTTCTGGCTCGGCCTCGGGCTGCCGATCGGGACCGAACTGGACCTGCTGCGCCGCCTGGTGCGCGCCGACGGCCCCGGGCAGCCCTTCCTGGCCGCCGCCGCGCGGCGGCTGCGCGCCGACCCGGCCGGGGTGATCCCGCTGCTCTGCGCCTGGTTCGACGACCCCGGGGGCCTGCCGGCCCGGCCCGGGAGCACCGTCGCCGACCTCGCCCACGACCTGCTGCACACCCATCGCAGCCTCGCCCTGGACGACCTGACGGACCGTCTCGCCGACGCCGCCCACCCGCGCGCCGACGCCCTGCTGCTGGTGCTCGCCGCGGACGAGCCCTCCGCCCTGTGCCGGGCCGTCGACCGCTGGAGCCACGACCCCCGCCCCGAGCGCCACGTGGCGGCCGCCGTGCACGCCCTGCGGGCCGCCCCGCACGCCCACGGCGCCGGCGCCGAGCTGCTGCGCCACACCGCGCTGGCGCTGCTGGCCCGGGAGGACGAACCGGCCCTGCACGGGGCCGCGCTGGCGCTGCTGGTCCGCGCGCCGGGGACCCGTGACGCCCACCTGCCGCGCGCCCTGGCCGCCTACGTCGCCGGGGACCCGTTCGTCACGGCGGACGTCCTCGGGCCGGCGCTGGAGAGCCACCCCCGCCAGGTGCTGGCCGCCTTCGCGGAGCGCCTCGCGCGGCCCGGCGCCGCGGTGGCCGAAGGGCTGCGGGTGCTGGCGGGGGCGGCCGCGCCGCAGGTGCTCCGCGCGGGCGCCGAACTGGCCGGGGCGCTGCTGAGGGAGCGTCCGGAGCGGGCCGGCCTGGTCGCGGGCGAGTATCTGGAGGGCAGGCTGCGCGGGCTCCCCGGCCCGCTGGGGGCGCCGGCGGACCTGCGGGCGCTGCTGGACGGCGTGCTGACGGCCCGCCCGGTCGTGCGGCGGGTGTTCGCCGAGGTGCTGGCCGCCGCGGGCGGCCCCGCGCGGGCGGAACTGCTGGCCGCACTGCTGGCGGCCGAGAGCGATCCGGCGGTGCTGACGGCGGCGTTGGAGCGCCTGGCCGAGCACTGTGCCGGCCACGACGAGGACCGGGCCCGCGAGGTGGTCGCCGGGGCCTGCGCCGCGCTGCTGGAGGCGGACGAGGTGCTGGTGCGCTGTGCCGGGAGCTCGGCGGCCTTCGCCCTGCTGCTCGCCCGGTGGCCGGACGAACACGCACCACCGCTGCCGGACGGGCCCCGGCTGGCCCGGATGCGGGCTCTGGTGGCGGCCGGGCGCGACCCCCAGTACGCCGCCGCCGAGGCGGAGCGGGAGGCCGGGCCGGGCGGGCAGCCGACCGGCGTGCGGCCGCCGCGGCGGCGAACCGGCCTTCCGGTGCCGGAGCAGGGCCGGGCGCATGGCACGCTATAGGGGTTCGGATGTGAGCGTTTGAGCGTACAGAAGGTACGCGTCGTACGGAACAAGGAGCGGTCAGGGTGCAGCGCTGGCGTGGCCTGGAGGAGATCCCCGGCGACTGGGGACGCAGCGTCGTCACCATCGGCTCGTTCGACGGAGTGCACCGCGGGCATCAACTGATCATCAACCGGGCGGTGGAGCGGGCCCGTGAGCTGGGCGCCAAGGCGGTCGTGGTGACCTTCGACCCGCACCCCAGCGAGGTGGTCCGGCCCGGCAGCCACCCGCCGCTGCTCGCCCCGCAGCCGCGTCGCGCGGAGCTGATCGCCGAGCTGGGGGTGGACGCGGTGCTGGTGCTGCCGTTCACCTTCGAGCTGTCGCAGGAGTCCCCGGAGACCTTCGTCCAGCAGGTGCTGGTGGACGCGCTGCACGCGCGGACGGTCATCGAGGGGCCCAACTTCCGGTTCGGGCACAAGGCCGCGGGCAACGTCGAGCTGCTCGCCAAGCTCGGCCGGGGCGCGGACTTCGACGTCGAGGTGGTGGACCTGCAGGTGTGCGGCGAGGCCGGCGGCGGCGAGCCGTTCTCCTCGACCCTCACCCGGCGGCTGGTCGCCACCGGGGACCTGGCGGGCGCCAACGAGGTGCTCGGCCGTCCGCACCGGGTCGAGGGCGTGGTGGTGCGCGGCGCGCAGCGCGGCCGTGAGCTGGGGTACCCGACCGCCAACGTGGAGACCGTGCCGCACAGCGCGATCCCGGCCGACGGCGTCTACGCGGGCTGGCTGACCGCCCCGACGGAGGGCTCCCTGGTGCCCGGGGGCGGCACCGGCGAGCGGATGCCGGCCGCGATCTCGGTCGGCACCAACCCGACCTTCGACGGCACCACCCGGACGGTGGAGGCCTACGCCATCGACCGGGTCGGCCTGGACCTGTACGGCATGCACGTCGCCGTCGACTTCCTGGCGTACCTGCGCGGCATGGAGAAGTTCGACTCGATCGACGCGCTGCTGGTGCGGATGGCCGACGACGTCGAGCGGGCCCGGGTCCTCACCGGGGCGGGCCCGGCGGCCGGCTGACGGCCCGCGGCCGCCCGGGCGGCCGTGGACGCGAGGACCCGCCGGCCTCGGGCCGGCGGGTCCTCGCGTTCGTGCGGCGGGCGCGGGGGCGCCGCTACCCCTGCTGCTGCGGCGGCTGGCCCTGCGGAGGGTAGCCGTAGCCGCCCTGCGGGGGCTGTTGCTGCTGCTGGGCCCATTCCTGCGGCAGCGGCTGCTGCCCGCCGGGGGCGCCCTGCTGGGGCGGGTAGCCGTACCCCGGGGGCGGCGGCGGGGCCTGGCCCGGCTGCGGCGCCCACGGGGCGCCGGGCGCGGGCTGGCCGGGCTGCTGCTGGGGGTGGCCGGCCTGGCCGCCCTCGGGGCCGCCGGCGGGCGGGTACTGCTGCTGCTGGCCCCACTCGCCGGGCTGGGCCTGCTGCTGCGGGTAGGGCTGGCCCTGGTACTGCGGCGCGGCGGCCTGCTGCCAGCCGCCCGCCTGCTGCCCGGCGGCCTGCTGGGCCCGGACGATGTCCTCGCCGACCAGGGTGGCCAGCTCGAAGTAGGCCTCCCGGACCTTGGGGCGCATCATGTCGAGGTTGACCTCGGCGCCGGCGGCCAGGCTCTCGTCGAAGGGCACCACCACGACGCCGCGGCAGCGGGTCTGGAAGTGCGCGACGATGTCCTCGACCTTGATCATCTTGCTGGTCTCGCGCACCCCGGAGACCACCGTGATGGAGCGCTGGACGAGGTCCGCGTACCCGTGCGCGGACAGCCAGTCCAGCGTGGTGGAGGCGCTGCTCGCACCGTCCACGCTGGGGGTGGAGACGATGATCAGCTGGTCGGCGAGGTCCAGCACCCCGCGCATCGCGCTGTACAGCAGCCCGGTGCCGGAGTCGGTCAGGATGATCGGGTACTGCCGGCCCAGCACGTCGATGACCTGGCGGTAGTCCGAGTCGTTGAACGTGGTCGAGACGGCCGGGTCGACGTCGTTCGCCAGGATCTCCAGGCCCGAGTGCAGGTCCTGCGAGGTGAACTGGCGGATGTCCATGTAGCTGCGCAGGTGCGGGATGGCCGTCACCAGGTCGCGGATGGTCGCGCCGGTCTGCCGCTTCACCCGGCGCCCGAGGGTGCCGGCGTCCGGGTTGGCGTCGATCGCGATCACCTTGTCCTGGCGCTCACTGGCCAGGGTGGCCCCGAGCGAGGTGGTGGTCGTGGTCTTGCCGACGCCGCCCTTGAGGCTGATCACCGCGATCCGGTAGCAGCTCATCACCGGGGTACGGATGATCTCCAGCTTGCGGGCCCGGTCGGCGGCCGCCGCCTTGCCGCCGAACTGGAAGCGCGACTGCTGGCGCTGCTGCTTCGGCTGGCTGCGCAGCAGGCGGTCGGAGGACAGCTCGACGGCGGCCGTGTAGCCGAGCGGCGCGCCGTGCGCGGTCTGCTGCGGGGGGCCGCCCTGCTGGAACGCGGCGGGCGCCTGCGGGACGCCGCCCTGCTGCGGCCAGCCCGGCTGGCCGCCCTGCTGGGGCGGCTGGGGCTGCTGCGGCGGCTGGTAGGCGTTCGGCTGGGGCCAGCCGCCCTGGCGCGGGTCGACCGGCGGGCCGGGCGCCGGCTGCTGCGGCGGGGCCTGCTGCTGCGGGGCCTGCGGGGGGTACGGCTGCTGGGCCTGCGGCGGGTAGCCGTAGCCGCCCTGCTGCTGGACCTGGGCCTGCTGCTGCGCCTGCTGCTGGGCCCACTGGGCGGCCTGCTGCTCCTGGCCGGGGTACTGCGGCTGCTGCGGGGCCTGCTGCTGGACCTGCGGGGGGTACGGCTGCTGCTGCGCCTGCGGCGGGTAGGGCTGCTGGGCCTGCTGCTGCGGGGCCTGCGGGGGGTACGGCTGCTGCTGGGCCTGCGGGGGGTAGGGCTGCTGGGCCTGCTGCTGGGCGAGCGCCGCCTGGTACTGCTGGGCCTCCGGGCCGACCGCCCACGGGGGCTGCTGCTCGGGCGCCGGGGCCGCGGCGGCGGCCTGCTGCCCCTGCACCGGCACGGCCGGCTGCACCGGCGGCGCGGCCCGGACGGCCTCCGCGGGGGCGGGCGCGGGCGGCACCGCGGCGACCGGAGGCTGCTCGGCGGCCTGCGGCTGCACGGGAGCGGGAGCGGGGACGGGGACCGGCGCGGGCGCGGCCACCACCGGCTCGGGCGCCGGCGCCGCTTCGGCGACCGGCGCCACGGGGACGGCCTGGGCGACCGGGGCCGGAGCGGGCGCCGCGACCTCGACCGGCGCCGGGGCGAGGGGCGCGGCCTGGGCCGGGACGCCCTGCGGCGGAGCCCCCTGCACGGGGACGGCCGGGGGCTGGGTCGCCGGAGGCGCCTCGGGCGCCTGGGCGGCCGCCGGCGCCGCCGGCTCGCTCTGGGTGTACCAGGACGGGGGAGTGTAGTCGGGCGCGTCGGACCAGTCGTCGTCGTCCTCCGCCGCGTTGTCGCCGACGTAGACGCCGTCCCGATCGCTGCTCACTTGGGCTCCCTC
Source organism: Kitasatospora herbaricolor (assembly GCF_030813695.1). NCBI lineage: Bacteria > Bacillati > Actinomycetota > Actinomycetes > Kitasatosporales > Streptomycetaceae > Kitasatospora > Kitasatospora herbaricolor. Next base: position 3,259,391 of record NZ_JAUSVA010000002.1, on the reverse strand, counting down.
GTGTTCGCCGCCGCTGTTCGCGGTGCCGTTGCGCATCAAGATTAGGACGTGAATCGGCCCGCGCTGAAGGCGGTGCCTCATCTTGTCCGGGGAACGCCCTCCGCCGGGTGACTCCCGGGGCTCCGGCCCGCGCCGCCCTCCCCGCCCGGGTCAGTCCATCCGGCGCGGGGCGCCCAGCACCTGGGTCTCGGCCTGGCCGGCGACGGTCCGGACGTACTGGCGCCGCATCCGGGTCGCCCAGAGCGTGATGTCCTCGCCCAGGGTGGGAAGCGAGGCCACGTCCTGGTCGCCGAGCGAGAGCACCCGGCCGACCAGCTCGGCCTCCTGAGGGGAGATCCGCTGCAGTCCGACCAGGTCGGCGGCGTTCAGCACCCGCGCCGCGTTCGGCCCGAGGTACGGCAGCAGGGTCAGGGTGGTCTGCCAGGGGGCGGCCGAGAGCCGGCTGCGCGGCGGACGGGCACCGAGGTCCCGGACCACCAGCACCGGCGAGGCGACCGAGGCGCCCTGCGGCCCGAGCCGGCCCACCTGGTGGACGGTGACGCACGGCTGGCCGCCGCCGGCCGCCTGCGCCATCGGGGCCCACAGCTGCGGGCGGGCGGTCTCGACGGCGATCCGGGCACCGGTGGCGGCCGCCCGCAGCGCGATGATCTGGGCCGTCCAGACCCCGCCGACCAGCACCAGGTCGTACGAGGTGGGCCGGAACAGGCCCAGCACGGCGGGCTGCTGCTGCGGGTCGACGCCGATCACCACGCCGTCGTCACCGACCGGGAAGGCCATCGCGCCGAGGTCCTCGGGATTGAGGACGTGCTTCTCGCGCTTGGGCCCGCGCAGGCCGAAGCCGGGCAGGATCCGCGGCCGGGCACGGGTCTGCTCGGCGCCCGGGGCGGGGGCCGGAGCGGTGGGGTAGGTCTGGTACGCCATCAGGAAGTCCCTCCCAGGGGCAGCGTGGCGAGCAGGCCGGGGGCCTGCTCCAGGTCGAGCCGGCTCAGGCCGAGGCCGGCGCTCTGGGCCCGGGCCTCCACCAGCCGCCCGACCTGGGCGACCTCGCTCTCGCTGCGTCCGGTCACCCGGACGTGTCCGCTGATCGCCACCGAGCCGCCGGTGCCGCGGCCGGCCGTCAGACTGAAGGTGCTGGCCAGCGCCGGGGTGCCGGTGACCAGGTTGACCAGGTCGGGGGCCGCGATCCGGCCGGGCGCCCCGCCCGGGCGGCTGAGCTGCGGCCACTTCGAGATCCAGTAGGTGCTGTGCCAGCGGTCGTCGATCCGCCAGAACTTGGCGCTCTCCTGGGTGCGGCGGGCGTTCGCGCCGCCGCCGCCGGTGCCCTGACGGCCCGCCACGGCGATCGGGTTGGCGCAGGTGGAGATGGCCAGGGCGGCGATCAGCTCCCGCTCGTCCAGCGCGGTGGCGGTGAAGCCGGCGCCGTTGAGCCGCCCGGCCAGCTGGTCGGTGACGCGCTGCAGGGCCTTGCGGGCGCCCTCCTCGCCGCCGCCGCGGGCCAGCACGGCGGTGGCGGCCTGCTCCGGGTCGAGCTTGAGGGCGACCCAGGTGAGCCGCAGGCCGGGGGTGGCGATGCCGTCGGGCAGCTGCTGGTAGGCGCGGGCGGCGAGCGACTGGTCCGGCAGGTGCGGGGCTGGCGCGGGCTGGGTGTGCTGGACCAGCTGCACCGACTCCAGGGCGATGTCGTCCACCTGGAGGGCCGAGCAGATGACGTCCAGCGGCAGCGGCAGCGCGGTGCGCACCGGGCGCAGCGGCTGGTCCTTCGCCTGGACGAGCAGGACCGAGCTGAGGAAGGTGCCGTCGCCGACCATGCCGGTCTCCCGGCGAACCGGCCGGCCGCCGAAGTCGGCCTCGGTGGCGTGGGTGCAGGTGCGCAGCGCCGGTTCGAGCTCCAGCGCGGGCGCCAGGGCCGGGTCGGTGCCGGCCGGCGGGATGTTCTCCGCGGCCTTCCTCCGACGGGCCTTCAGCGCGGAACGGACCCGCAGCGCCTCGGGGATGGTGCGTCCGCGCAGCGGGATCAGGGCCACCACCACGAGCGCGGCGGCGACCACCGCGAAGGCGCCGGCGGCGGCCTTGCCGATCGTCCAGCCGACGGCGACCAGCGCCACCGCCACCTCGATCAGGACGAGTTGCTGCAGCCTCAGCCGGCTGCCGAGCAGCCCTGGCCGCGGGTGGACCCGGACCGGGACCGCCGAGGCCGGGGTGCCCGGCGCGGCCTCGGCGGGGCGGCCCCGCCGGCTCGCGCGGCTCCCGTCCCGGCTCTGCGATGTACTGCTTCGCCCTGGAGCGGTCTGGCTTGGCATCCCCCGGATGACCCTCTCTGATCAGATATCGCGGCCCGGTTGGCTGGTTCGCGAACCGTACCCGTACCGTACTCACCGTCTGCTGCCGCATCGTAGAGGGTTTGCTGTGGCCCTCGCCCGGCGGGTGGCAGACTCGCGGACGGTCCGGCCGACGGACGCCGCGCCATGACTGCAGGTCACACAGCAGATGTCGGTCATACAGGGGAGACGACGAGCAATGGCATCACGCCGGGACGAGCTGAACGCCTACACCTTCGCCCGCAAGCGCACGGTCGGGGCCTTCCTGCTGCCGGGCGGCGGCGGCAACGACGAGGACGCCCCGCGGCCGGTCAAGGCGGTACTGCCCAGCGTCATCGTCGGGACGCTGATCGTGGGCGGTTTCGGCCTCTGGGGGGCGTTCAAGCCCAGTGCGCCACTGAACTGGGACAGCACCAAGAACATCATCCAGGGGAAGACGTCGTACACCCGGTACGTGGTGCTGCTCGACGACGACAAGAAGACCAAGCGGCTGCACCAGGTGCTGAACATGTCCTCGGCCCGGCTGGTGGTGCCGGCGGACGCCAAGGTGGTGGTGGTCGCGGACAAGGTGCTCGACGCCTACCCCAACCACGGTGCGACCATCGGCATCCCGTACGCGCCGGACAAGCTGCCGACCAAGGCGGTGGCCGGCCAGCCGATGAAGTGGTCGGTGTGCGACAAGCCCGGCCCCGACGACAAGCGCGAGACGGTCAACCAGGCGGTGTTCGTCGCGGGCGGCGCGGACGCCAAGGACCTGGCGGCCAAGAACAAGGTCCTGGACACCGACCAGTCGCTGCTCGTCCAGGAGGTGGACGAGGCGCAGGTCAACGGCCAGCAGGGCGCCCCGACCACCCAGAGCGGGCTGGAGCTCTACCTGGTCGACTCGCAGGGTCGCAAGCACGCGATCGGCGGCACCCAGACCTCCGACCAGGAGAAGAAGGCGCTGGTCACCGCGATCTTCGGGGAGAGCGCCGTCCCGCAGCGGGTGAAGAAGGAGTGGCTGGCCACGCTGCAGCGCGGGGTGGCGATCAGCTTCCCGCAGGTGCCCGGGATGAACCCGGCGGTGAAGACGGCCAATTCCAAGGTCGCGCTGCACACCGTCGAGGACCGGAAGATCGGCCGGCTGGTCAAGTACGGCGAGAAGTACTACGTCGTCGGCGAGAACGAGCTGTTCCCGATCACGCAGTTCCAGAGCATGCTGCTGCTGCGCAACCCGGCCCTGCAGGGCCTGTACAACCAGGACAAGGACACCCACCCGAGGATCGACGAGCTGACCCCGGAGGAGCAGTCGAACTTCGGCCAGGGCCTGTTGACGGACAACAAGCTGAAGCTGCCCGACGACTGGCCGGCCAAGGCGGGCGAGCCGGTGAACAACTGGACCGCCGCCAAGGACCGCAAGGAGGTCGTCTGCAGCACCTTCGAGGGTGTCGCGGAGGACGGCAAGACGCCCAGGCGCAGCGTCTGGGTCGGCACGGAGTACCCCGGGAAGTACACCGGCATCACCGCCTCGGCCCGGGTGACGGCCGGGTTCGGCCTGTTCTACCGGGCGCTGGACAACGAGGCGGGCGGCTCCGGAAGCAGCTACCTGATCACCGAGACCGGGCTGCGCTACGCGGTGCAGGCCAACGGTGACGGCGGCCGCAAGAAGGCGGCCACCCCGCAGCCGGGGCAGTCGTCCCCGCCGGCGGCCGCCGACCAGCAGCCCGCGCAGCAGGGCCAGCCGGAGGCCGGCAATGCGCAGGCCAGGCTGGGCTACAACGAGCTCCAGCCCGCGCTGGTGCCGCGGGAGTGGTCCGACCTGGTGCCCAACGGCCCCACGCTCAGCGAGGAGGCGGCGTCCCAGGAGCAGGATTCCTGACAATCGCTCAGGTAACAGACCTGGCACCACTGTCATGGTCTGGTAACTTCCGGGATCCCGGTGTTGGGAGTCGCGCTGACGCCTACTAAAGTGCTGGGAGGCGCCGCACGGGTGGTGCCGACGGGTGGGCCTTGCAAGGACATCCGGACATCAATGTCTGTCTCATGGGGGACGGTAGATCATGGCTGGTCAGTTCAGGACGACCGCTGAAGAGATGGATGCTTTCGCCAAGCACATGGGCGAGGTCAGCGACCAGGTGCAGGGCGAGCTGAAGAAGCTCGACGGCGTCGTGTCGCAGATCGCCTCGGGCTGGCAGGGCCAGGCCGCGACGGCCTACCAGAACCTTCAGAACCGCTTCAACGAGGACGCGAAGGGGCTGAACGAGGCGCTGCGCGCGATCCAGAACGCGATCGAGCTCACCACCAAGGCCTACGCCGCCACCGAGGCCGCGCAGCAGTCCGCGCTCGGCCAGGTCGCCGGCCAGATCTGATCCGGTCGCCGCGAGGCAACCGCGTCACTCGTTCCTCGGTCCTCACGGGGACCGAAACCGATCTCGACAGGGAGACAGCATGTCCGGGCAGATTCTCGTCAATTTCGCCACCATCTCGGGCGCCGGCGCCGAGGTCCGGGCCACCGCGGCCCGTATCCAGTCCCAGCTCGACGAGCTGAAGGCCGGCGTCACCAAGATCGCCGCCTCCTGGGAGGGCGCCGCCCAGCAGGGCTACCAGGCCCACCAGAAGAAGTGGGACGACAAGGCCGCCGACCTGCAGCAGGTCCTCAGCCAGATCGGTTCCTCGCTCGACCAGGCGGCGTCCAGCTACCAGGAGACCGAGAACAAGAACAAGAACATCTGGGCCTGACGGCTCGTCACCTCGGCCGAGGTGAGATCGTTTCCGCGGTACGGGGCGGGCGTCCGAGAGGGCGCCCGCCCCTCGCGCGCACGGGAGCCGCGCCGTCCGGCCGGGCCGGAACGCTCCCGATCACGACCACGGGTGGACATATGAGGGGTGGCACGGTGTCGGTGGGTACGTACCGGAAGGCAGCCGCGTTGGCGGCTTCGCTCGTGGTGGCCGGCAGCATCGCCGCGACCCCCGCGTACGCCGCGCCCGGCGATCCGGGCACCGTCTGGTCACCGATCGGCATCGCCGCGGCCGGGGACTGCCCGAGCCCCGCCAAGGACGTCCCGGTCACCCCGTGGTCCCTGCAGCGGGTGCTGCTCGACCAGCTCTGGCAGGACGACAAGGTGACCGGCGCCGGGGTGACCGTCGCCGTGATCGACACCGGGGTGGACGACGCCAACCCGCAGCTGGCGGGCAAGGTCTTGGACGGCACCTCGCTGCTCAAGGACAAGGACAAGAACGTCGTCCCCGGCGGCGGCAAGGACGACCTGGTCGGCCACGGGACGAAGGTGGCCGGCATCATCGCCGCCTCGAAGCGGGACACCACCGGATTCGTCGGGCTCGCCAAGGGCGCCAACATCCTGGCCATCCGGCAGAACGACAACGAGGGCAACGGCGACGTCGGCACCCTGGTCACGGCGATCCGGTTGGCGGTCGACAGGGGTGCCCGGGTGATCAACATCTCCCAGGACGTCCGCAGCAGCGACGACAGCGGCCGGTTCCCGGGCTACGACGCGCTCAAGGACGCCGTGGACTACGCCGAGTCCAAGAGGGTCGTGGTGGTGGCCTCCTCCGGCAACGACGGCCGCGAGGGCCCGACGTACCCGGCGGCCTACCCGACCGTGCTGGCGGTCGGCGCCTCCGACCGCAACAACGAGCGCGCGTCCTTCTCCCAGTACGGGGATTTCGTGGACGTGGCGGCCCCCGGCGTCGACATGCTCTCCACCGTCCCCAAGCAGGGCCAGTGCGTGGACAACGGCACCAGCTTCGCCGCCCCCTACGTGGCGGGCGTGGCGGCCCTGCTGGTGGGCGCGCACCCGGACTGGACGCCGGCGCAGGTCCGGGCCCGGATCGAGCAGACCGCCCAGCGCACCGAGCACGCGCAGAACCGGTTCATCGGCTGGGGCGTGGTCGACCCGGTCAAGGCGGTCACGAGCACCGCGCCGGCCGCCGACGCGGCTGTGCCCGACAAGCCCCGAGCGCTGTCGGCCGGGGGAGTCGTCCCGATGCCGGTCGGCCTCGCCGAGACCCAGGCGGACCGCGACGCCCGCACCGCCACCTACGTCATCGGCATCGGCGCCCTGCTGGTGGCCCTGCTGGGCGGCGGCGCCGTCGTGGTCCGCGACCACCGCAGGCGCGTGCGGGCCTGATCCGCCGGGCTTTCCGGGCCTGCCGGGCCGGGCCGGTGTAACGTCCCGGCCCGCCCACCGCATCTATCCAGTAGTCAGGGAGAACGAGCGGGCGGCAACGGGGGTTGGCGGATGGGCCGGGCCAGTACAGCGAGGGACGCCAGGGACGGGGAGTTCCTGGAACTCGTCTCCGGCCGAGCGGGCCACCTCTACCGATCCGCCTCTCTGCTCACCAGCGGCGACACCCATCTCGCCGAGGATCTCGTCCAGGAGACCCTCGGCCGGATGTACGTCCTCTGGCGCCGGTCCGCCTGGCGCTCCGGCCGGTCCGCCGGGATCGACAACCCGGGGGCCTACGCGCACACGGTGATGGTGCGCACCTTCCTCGCCCAGCAGCGCCGCCGCTCCAGCACCGAGCGTCCCACCGGGGACGTGCCCGAACCCGCCGGCCACGAGTCCGACAGCACGCTGCGCCTGACCCTGCTTGACGCACTGGGCAGGATGCCGGCCCGTGACCGGGCGGTGCTGGTGCTGCGCTACTGGGAGGACCGCAGCGTCGAGGAGACGGCCGAGGTGATGCGGTCCAGCGCCGGGGCGGTCCGCACCCGCAGCAGCCGGGCGCTGGCCCGGCTGCGGACGCTGCTCGGCGATTCGCTCGCGGAGCTGGCCGCCCGCTGACCCGGCCGTCCGCCGGCCCCGCCACGGCGGGGCGCCGCGCTCGTCGTACCCCTGCACCTTCTGCGACCACGGAAACGGTGATCACGCATGTCCACGGACGAAAAGTTCGAAGACGATCTCATCTTTGCCATCTCCCGCACGGGCGACGCCTTCCAGGCCGAGGGGACGGCCCTGCTCTCCGGCGGCCTGCGCCGCGGGCGCCGTCGCTGGCGCCGCGGCTCGGCGGCCGCGATCGCGGGGAGCGTCACGACGCTGGCGCTGGTCGCCACCGGCGGGGTGTACCTGGCCGGGGCCGACGGGCCGCGCGGCGACGGCGGGCGGGCGGTGACCGTCGCGGCGGCGGACGCCTCCGGGGCGGCGTCCTCCGGTAGCGGTTCGCCGGACCCGGCCGCCTCCGCGCCGGTCTCCGCGGCCGCCGCCGGAGCGGCCGCGGTGACCGGCGAGCAGATGGTCGGCCTGCTGAAGGCACTGCTGCCGCCGGGCACGGTGACGGTGGCCGGCAGCCGGGGCAGCGCGGGCACCGGGAACCAGCCGCCCGGCGCGCCCTACGCGAGTCTGGTCCTCGACGACGGCCACGGAGCGGCCGCGGTCGAGATCGGGATCCAGCGGCAGGCCCCGGGTGACGAGTCGCTCCTGGAGCAGGTGAAGTGCCCGGACCTGAAGTTCCAGCCGCCCGGGGTCGTCTGCACCAGCGCGCCGCTCGCGGACGGCTCCACGCTGATGGTGCTGCAGGGGTACGAGTACCCGGACCGCCGGGTCGACACCTTGGCCTGGTCCGCCACGCTGGCCGGCAAGGACGGCCGGCTGATCCAGCTGCAGGAGTGGAACGCGGCGAAGGAGAAGGACGCGCCGGTCACCCGCCCGACCCCGCCGCTGACCCCCGCACAGCTCGGCGTCCTGGTCACGGACAAGTCCTGGGACACGGTGGTGGAGGCCCTGCCGACGCCCGCGCCGCAGCAGCGGAGTACCGGCAAGGAGTACTCCGCCGAGGAGATCCTGGCGATCACCGCGAAGCTGCTGCCGGCCGGGCTCACCGAGTCCGAGACGGGTGGGCAGCCCGGCTACGCCGACTTCGTGCTGAACGACGGCAAGGGCAAGAGCATGGTGGAGCTCAACGTCCAGGACTGGAGCCGGGAGCTCAAGGACCACCAGCAGGGTTCGGCGAAGAGCGGCGATGTGATCGAGCAGCTCTTCGCCAAGGCGAGGACGCTGCCGGACGGCACCAAGGTGGTCTTCGAGAAGGGCGGCGACAAGGCCGCGGTGTGGACGGTCGACAGCCTGCGTCCGGACGGCATGCGGGTGGTGGTCGGCGCGTACACCAGCGGTGGCCCCCACCAGCCCTCGGTGCGCAGCGCGCCGGTGCTGACCGAGGCCCAGCTGGAGGCGATCGCCACCAGCCCGCTCTGGGTGCTCAAGAAGTAGCCGCCCGCCGCCCGCGTCGTGCCCGGTCGGCGGGCCGGGTGACGGCCGTCCGCCCCCGGTGCGCCGCGCACCGGGGGCGGACGTGTCGGTGCCCCGGACTCGGCGGAAGTCCGGGGCACCGACGGATCGCGGCCGCGAGGGTCAGACCTGCTCGTCCTCGGGCAGGGTGATCACCCAGCGGGTGTCCTGGCGGGGGCGCAGGTAGAACAGCCAGTAGAGGGTGGCCGCCGCGGTGATGCCGCCGGTCCAGAGCAGCGGCTGGGCGCCGAGCTGGGTCATGATGCCGAGCAGCACCAGGATCAGCAGGACGGGCGCGGCCGGCCAGAGCGGCATCCGCCAGGCGGCGGCGTGCTTGTGGGCGCCGCGGCGGGAGAACAGCGTGGCGACGGCGACCAGCAAGTACATCCCGGTGACGGCGACGCCGGTGATCTCGGTCAGCATCTCCGCCTTGACGAAGCACAGGGCCGCGCCGGGCAGGCCGACCGCCAGGGTGGCGACCCAGGGGGAGCCGAACCGGCCCAGGGTGGAGAAGGCCTTGTTGACCGGCTCGGGCCAGGCCTTGTCGCGGGCCGAGGCGAACAGCACCCGGGAGTTCTGGATGACCATCACGATGCCGGCGTTGATGATGGCGAGCGCCACGCAGAGGCTGATGAAGGTGCCGACCGCGGAGTTGCTCCAGGCGGTGACCAGGCCGGAGATGTCGCCCTCGGTGAGGGTCTGCAGGTCGGGGGCGCCCACGGTGATGGCGGCGACCGGGACCAGGATGACGGCGGTCGAGATGGCGAGCGTCCACAGCACGGTGCGCGAGACGTTGCGGCGCGGGTTCTCCAGCTCCTCGGAGAGGTACACGGCGGTGCTGAAGCCCTGGGTGATGAAGAGCGCGATGCCGATGGCGCCGACGACGGCGCCCATGCTGACGGTGGTGGCGACGCCGCCGTCCCCGGCGACCACGCCGTGGATCAGGCTGGGGGCGCCGGCGTTGGCGTGGCTGAAGCCGAGCACCGAGACCACACCGGCCGCGATGACCTCCAGGACGAGGAAGATGCCGGTGATCCAGGCGTTGGCGCGCAGGTCCAGCAGGCCGGCCAGGGTGGCGGCGAGCATCACGGCGGCGCCGGCGACGGGCGCGCCGACGTGGACGATGGGCGCCAGGTAGTCGGCGGTGCCGAGGGCGATGACCGAGGGGACGATCATCACCACGATCAGCGACAGGACGAAGACCAGCCAGCCGGCCAGCCGCCCGGCGAGGGTGCCGACCATCGCGTACTCGCCGCCGGCGCTGGGGATCAGCGTGCCGAGTTCGGAGTAGCAGAACGCCACGGCGATGCAGAGGATCGAGCCGATGGCGATGGCGAGGGCGGTCGCGCTGCCGATGCTGGAGAAGAGGTCCGGGACGATGACGAAGAGCGTCGAGGCCGGGGTCACACAGGACAGCGTGAGCAGGGTGCCACCCACCACGCCGATCGAGCGCTTGAGCTTCTGGGGGTGGGTGCCGGCGCCGTCGAGCGCCGGGTCGGCGGCTACGGCGAGTGGCGGGCGAAGCGTGTCGGTCATGGGGCTTCCGATCGGCTCTGTGCGGTCCTGGGGAGGGGAGCGGTATCGCCTCCGCTGACTGGGTCTCGTGGGTGTTGGTCCTGTCGCTCCCGAGGCGCAATGGAACCTTGTGCGTATTGATTGCGTCAACGGCCGATCAGCTTCGGAATCCGTCGCCGAAGGCCGCTCAAACACTCGATCTCATGATCACTCTTCGTAATTGTCAACTATGTCCGACTTGTTAGTTCCCTTGATTCCGAGATGAATCCAAGGTGAACGGCGTATTGATCGGACGATTCAAAGGCCGATGGGCCTGATGGGGGTCGGTCGCCCAGGCGGGCTCCGGAGGCCCCCGCCGCCCAGGGCGGAGTGCGGGAACCGCAGCCCGCGCCCGGAAGAAACTCCATAACGTTTCGGCCCGTGGACACCGAAGGGCCGGACTCCCGAAGGAGTCCGGCCCTGGTGGTCACTACGGGTCACCGAACGGCGGGCCCGTGCCCCTGCGTCACGCCGACGGCAGCCAGCCCGTCTGGACCATCTGCCCGCTGGCGATCCGGCGCGAGACGAACATGCCGCGGCCCGGCGGCAGCTGCTGCGGCTTGACGGTGCCGAGCAGCGCGCCCTCGTCCTTGTTGCCGGACAGGATGATGCCCTGGCCGCCCAGCTCCTTCATCCGCTGCATGACCGGCTCGTACATCGAGCGGCTGGCGCCACCCGCGCTGCGGGCGATGATCACGCGCAGGCCGATGTCCCGGGCGAACGGCAGGAACTCGGCGAGCGGCGCCATCGGGTTGCCCGACTGGGTCGCCACCAGTTCGTAGTCGTCCACGATCACGAACATGTCCTTGCCGCTGTACCAGCTGCGGTTGCGCAGCTGCTCCGCGGTCACGTCCGGGCCGGGCAGACGGCGCGAGCAGGCGCCGCGCAGCATCTCCACGATGCTGGTCATCGCGGGGGCCGCCGCCGCGTACTCCACCAGGTACTCCGGCGGGACGGTGCCCAGCAGCGCGCGGCGGAAGTCGCCGACCACGATGCCGGCCTGGTCCGGGGTGTACCGCTCGGTGATCTGCTTGATCAGCATGCGCAGCAGCGCGGACTTGCCCGACTCGGTGTCGCCGAACACCATGAACAGCGGGTCGGTCTCGAAGTTGACGAAGGCCGGAGCCAGCTCCAGCTCGTCGACGCCGAAGGCCACGCCGCGCTCCGGGTGCTCGAAGCCCTTGGGCAGCGCGTTCCCGTCCAGCACCGTCGGCAGCATCCTGACCTGCGGCGCGCGCGGGCCGGTCCAGGCGGCGCCGACGGCCTGCACCAGGCCGGCCACGCCGTCCAGCAGGTCCGCCGCCGAGGACGAACCGTCCAGCCGCGGCAGGCCGGCCAGGAAGTGCAGCTTGCCCGCGGTGATGCCGCGGCCGGGCTGCCCGGCGGGCACGTTCTGGGCGACCTTGCGGTCCACCTCGGACTCCATCGCGTCGCCGAGGCGGAGCTCGGTGCGGTTCTGCAGCAGGTCCTTCAGCGCCGGGCGGACCTCGGCGTAGCGGGCGGCGGTGACCACCAGGTGGACGCCGTAGCCGAGACCGCGCTGGGCGATGTCGCCGATGATCGGCTCCAGCAGCTCGAACTCCTGCTTGAAGGTGAGCCAGCCGTCGATGACCAGGAAGACGTCGCCGAACTGCTCGTCGGGCAGCTGGCCGGCCGCCCGCCGGGTCCGGTAGGTGCCGATCGAGTCGATGCCGGTCGCGCGGAACAGCTCCTCGCGCCGGTTCAGGACCCCGTGCACCTCGCTGACCATGCGCCGGACCTTCTCGGCGTCCAGCCGGCCGGCCACCCCGCCGACGTGCGGCAGGTCCTGCAGGCCCTGGAAGCCGCCACCGCCGAAGTCCAGCAGGTAGAACTGCGTCTCCACCGGGGTGTGGGTGACGGCGAAGCCGGCCACCATGGTGCGCACCAGGGTGGACTTGCCGGACAGCGGGCCACCGACGATCAGACCGTGGCCGGCCGCGCCGGAGTAGTCCTGGTAGAGCACGTCACGGCGCTGGTCGCGCGGCTTGTCGACGATGCCGACCGGCACCACCAGGCGGCCCAGAGCGCCGAACTCGGGAGAGGTCAGGCCGCGTTCCGGCGTGGCCTGGAGCGGCGGGACGAGCTGGTCCACGCTGGGGGACTCGTCCAGCGGCGGCAGCCACACCTGGTGCGCGGCCGGGCCCTGGCCCTGCATCCGCTGCACGAACACGTCCAGCACGGTGTCGACCAGAGCGTCGTCGATCTCCTCGACCTCCGGCTCGATCTCCTGCACGACCGGCTCGACCACCGGCACCTCGGCGGCGGTGAACAGCACCGGCCGCGCGGTGACCACCCGGCCGCTGACCCGCTGCTGCCCGGGGGCGCGGTACGGGCCGGAGACGTACGCGGCCTTGAACCGGTCCATCACGTCGGTGCCGAACTTCAGGTAGCCGACACCGGGCACCGGCGGCAGGTGGTAGGCGTCCGGGACGCCGATCGCGGCGCGCGACTCGGCGGCCGAGAAGGTCCGCAGGCCGATCCGGTACGAGAGGTAGGTGTCCAGACCGCGGAGCTTGCCCTCCTCCAGACGCTGCGAGGCCAGCAGCAGGTGCACACCCAGGGATCGGCCGATTCGGCCGATCTGGATGAACATCTCGATGAAGTCCGGCTTGGCGGTGAGGAGTTCGGAGAACTCGTCGATGATCAGGACGAGCGAGGGCAGCGGGTCGAGCGCGGCGCCGGCCGCCCGGGCCCGCTCGTACTCGTTGAGGTTGGCGTAGTTGCCGGCCGACCGCAGCAGCTCCTGGCGGCGGTTCATCTCGCCCTCGATCGCGTCACGCATGCGGTCGACGAGGGTGAGCTCGCCCTCCAGGTTGGTGATCACGGCCGAGGTGTGCGGCATGTCCGCCATGCCGGCGAAGGTCGCACCGCCCTTGAAGTCGGCGAGGACGAAGTTGAGGATCTCCGAGGAGTGCGTCATCGCCAGCGCCAGCACCAGGGTGCGCAGCAGTTCGGACTTGCCGGAGCCGGTCGCGCCGACGCACAGGCCGTGCGGGCCCATGCCCTCCAGCGCGGCCTCCTTGATGTCCAGGTGGACCAGCTCGCCGTTGGCGCCGACGCCGATCGGCACCCGCAGCCGCTCGTGGCTGGGGCGCGGACGCCAGGTGCGGGAGACGTCGAAGGAGCCCGGGTCGCCGGAGCCCATCAGGTCGGTGAAGTCCAGGTTGGACAGCAGCGGTTCGTCGTCGCCGCCGGCCGAGATCCGGTACGGCGCCAGCTGGCGGGCCAGTGCCTCGGACTGCCAGGAGGAGAGCACGTCCGGCTGGCCGGTGTACGAGGCGCCGGAGGCGGACTGCAGCAGCAGTTCGTCCGGCGTGACGGTGACGACCAGGTGGCCGGTGGGCTCGTCCAGGTCACCGGGGACGACCTCGATGATGGTGACGCCGTGCACGCCCTCGGCGCTGGCCAGCAGCGAGTCGTGCGGCACGGCCGCACCGTCCATGATCACGATGATGTGCGGCTGGTCCGGGCTCGGCGTGGCGTCCCGGGTGAACCGCTGGCGGCCCGACAGCTCGTTGTCCAGCAGCAGCTCCAGCTCGCCCAGGCCGCCGGCGATCAGGCGGCGCGAGCCGGCCCCGTCGTTCTCCTTGCGGTGCTGGGTGTGCGGCAGCCACTTGGTCCACTCCCACTCGTCCACCGCGCCCGGGGCGGCGGCGACCGCCACCATCAGGTCCTCGGGCGAGTGCAGCGTGGTCAGCTGGGCGATCATCGCCCGGACGTTGCCGTACACGGTGTCCGGGTCGCCGCACACGGTGATGTGGTAGAACGCCCGCAGCGAGACGGCCAACGGCAGGTCCTGCAGCGTCCCGTGGGACTTCAGGAAGGTGTGCATCGCCGCCGCCGCCAGCGGCTCCAGCTCCTCCATCGGAGCGGTCTGCGGCGCGACCAGCGGCGTCGACAGCTGCTGGGGCCCGCGGCCCAGCCGGATCTGCGCGAAGTCGGGATCGCTCGGCCTGCGCTCCCACAGCCGCCGGCCCTCGGCCACGATCGACCACAGCTGGTCGGGCTCCGGGTGCAGGAACAACTGCGCACCGCGCTGGCGGTCGGCCGTGCGGCGGACCTGACGGCGCATCTGCTGCAGGTACTTCAGGTAGTCCCGGCGCTCGTCGGCGGTGCCGGAGTTGCCGCCCTTGCGGGAGCGGATGATCTGCGCGACCGCCATACCGACGGTCGAGGCGATCATCAGCCCGCCCATGATCTTCATCGGGCCCTGTGCGCCGGGCGAGAAGAAGAACGCCGCCGAACCGCCCATGCCGAGCAGCGGCAGCATGTTCATCATCCAGTCCTCGCCGCCCATCCTGGGCAGCTCGGGCGGAGTAACCAGCTCCACCGGCGCGTCCGGCACCGCGGGCGGATACGCCCTCGCCGGACGCTTGACGGTCACAACGCTCACAACAGCATCAGCCCTCACGCAACTGGATACGTACGGGTGAGGACGCCCCGTGTGATGACGCCGCCCCCGCTCCGCCGACCGCAGGCAGCACGGAGGGGCGCTTCCCACCCCCGTCGCCTTGCGCAGGGGCCGATCCTACTGGTCGCCCACGGACACCCCGCCGCCGGGCGGGCCCCGGGCCCCGGGGCGGCCGGGCCGTGCGCGCGAACCGCGAAGGATTCGTGTGCCCCGGCGGGACGACCCGCGCGGGTTCGGCGTGAACACCCGTCCCCCGCAACGGCGGCGGCCCGCCCCGCCCGTCCGGCGCCCGGGGAGCGCCGGGGCGGCCCGTCCGGAGCGGGCAGGGCCCCCGGACGACGGGGGCGGGGCGGGCGGTAGGGTAACGCCGCGCCAACTCTCGGCCGGATCGTGTCAGTTCCGCCGGTCCGGGGACCGGCGCGACACGGGAAGCTGACCGAAGCCCGCAGGGGCCTCAGTCAACGAGGCACAGTCAACGAGGGGGAGCGCTGGTGAGCGCCAACGCAACGACCGGGTTCTGCCGGGTCACCGTTGTGGCACCGGACAGCCGGATCGACGTCGCACTGCCGGAGGACGTCCCGCTCGCGGACGTCTATCCCGAGGTGCTGAGGCTGTCCGGGCAGACCCAGCCGGACGGCGCCCCGACCGGGTTCCACCTGGTGCGCCGCGACGGCACCGTGCTCGACAGCGGCCTGCCGCTGGCCGCCCAGCAGGTCCGCGACGGGGACCTGCTGAGCCTGCGTCCGTTCGCCGAGTCCCTGCCGCCGGCCGTCTACGACGACGTGGCCGACGCGATCGCCACCGCCGTGGAGGCCGACCGCCGGTTCTGGAGCCCCGAGCTGATGCGGGCCTTCGGCCTGATCGGCGCCGGCGTGCTGCTCGCACTGCTCGGCTTCGCGCTCTGGTTCTCCGACCTGCGGCACGACATGCACGGCCTGGCCGGGATCCTCTCCGGCGTGACCGCGGTGGTGCTCACCTCCTTCGCCGCCGTCCGGGCCCGGGTCTACCAGGACCACGACGCGGCGCTGGCGCTCGGCCTCGGCGCCCTGCCGCACGCCCTGATCGGCGGCAGCGGCATCATCGCCGTCGCCACCCTGGGCGACGGGCCGGGCCGGCTGCAGTTCCTGACCGGCTGCGTCGCCGTCCTGGTGGTGTCCGTCCTGCTGGTGGGCCTGCTGCCGGAGAAGGACTCCATCTTCGTCGCCTCCGCCTTCCTGGCGGCCGCCGGCACCCTCGCCACCTTCGCCGCCGTGCTGCTCCCGGGTACCGCGGCCAGCCACATCGCGGCCGTCACCGGCGTCGCCGCCGTCGCGGTGATCGGCTTCCTGCCGGGCCTGTCCGCCCGCTTCGCCCGGCTGCCCGTCGGCTTCAGCGCCCCGGGCCAGGCCCGGACCCGCAGCCGCGACTACGACGAGGAGAGCTCCCGCGCCGAGAGCGTCCAGTACGAGCGGATCGCGCAGCAGGCCCGCCGCGGCCACGAGGTGCTGGTCGGCCTGGTCGGCGGCTGCGCCGCGGTGATCGTCGGCGCCTGCACCGTGCTGGGCTTCACCGACGCGCTCTTCCCGCAGCTGCTCGCCCTGACCATCGGCATCTCGACCATGCTGCGGGCCCGGTTGTTCCGCTACACCGCGCAGGTCTTCAGCCTCACCATCGCCGGCCTGCTGGGTCTGTCGCTGCTGATCCTGGGCCTGTCGCTGCACACCCCGCTGTTCCTGCTGAAGGTCCACCCCGGCAGCACCTCGGCGGACCTGCGGACCATCTGGCTGGGTGCCTCGATCGCGTTCGGCGCGGCCGTGCTGACCGCGATCGCGCTGGTCGTCCCGCGGCTGGGCGTCTCGCCGTTCTGGGGCCGCATCCTCGACCTGGTCGACAGCCTCACCCTGATGGCGCTCGTCCCGTTGACACTGGCCGTGCTCGACATCTACAACCTGGTGCGCGGCGCCACCGGCTGACCGCCGCCGCCCGCAGGCCCGTCCGGTGCCCGCCGCCGACCCCGTCCGGGGACCGGTGGCGGGCACTGGTACGCTTGGCCATTGAGCGCAGCCGTGCGCCCTGGCCCGAGGCCGGGCGGTCGCGGCGGCGCCCGAAGTACGACACCGAGTCCTCTCAAGATCCTGTGCCGTAGACCAGGATCGCTCGGATCACCTTGAAGGAGTTGCTGTGGCTCTCGACGCCGCTGTCAAGAAGCAGATCTTCGCCGAGTTCGGCCAGAAGGAGGGCGACACCGGCTCCCCCGAGGTCCAGGTCGCCATGCTCTCGCGCCGTATCTCGGACCTGACCGAGCACCTCAAGCTGCACAAGCACGACCACCACTCGCGTCGTGGCCTGCTGATCCTCGTCGGTCAGCGTCGTCGCCTGCTGCAGTACCTGGCCAAGAAGGACATCGAGCGTTTCCGTACGCTCGTCGACCGTCTGGGCATCCGTCGCGGTGCCGCCGGCGGCGCCCGCTAAGACCGCCGCTCGGGGCGGCTCCCCACACCGGGGAGCCGCCCCTCGCGCGTATGCCGCCCGCGGTGGGCGGCACATAACAACTCGCGTCCACCTCCCCGGGTGGCCGAGGATTGCACCGTAGGGTTATGGGCATGCCGGGTGATGGCGCGAACGGAGCGCCGCCCGGGCACCAGCCCGAACCCCACGCGGGACGAAGGCTTCAAACGGAAGCCGCCCGCATCCAGGAGAGCGTCCAGCCGCGACCGCCGACCAAGGCCTGGCAGCCGAGAGTCGCCGGTCCTCGGTAGTGGCCGCCGGAAGCCCCGCAGATCGAGCGGGGCGCCCCGGAGGCTTCGATCGAAGACCGGCCCGACCGCCAGCCCTTGCAGAAGGGCCCAGGGCCACCGGCAGGCAAGCGCAGGGACGCTCTCCGGGAGACGTACGAAAGAGGAGATCTTCCAGGTGGAAGAGAACGTGTTCTACGCCGAGGCCGTCATCGACAACGGTTCCTTCGGCACCCGTACCATCCGCTTCGAGACCGGCCGTCTGGCCCGTCAGGCCGCCGGCTCCGCCGTGGCCTACCTCGACGACGACACCATGGTGCTGTCGGCCACCAGCGCGTCCAAGCAGCCGAAGGAGCACTTCGACTTCTTCCCGCTGACGGTGGACGTCGAGGAGCGGATGTACGCCGCGGGCCGGATCCCCGGTTCGTTCTTCCGTCGTGAGGGCCGGCCGTCCGAGGACGCCATCCTCACCTGCCGTCTGATCGACCGCCCGCTGCGCCCGTCCTTCGTCAAGGGCCTGCGCAACGAGATCCAGGTCGTCGTCACCGTGATGGCGCTCAACCCGGACCACCTGTACGACGTGGTGGCCATCAACGCCGCCTCAGCGTCCACCCAGCTGGCGGGCCTGCCGTTCTCCGGCCCGATCGGTGGCGTCCGCGTCGCGCTGATCAAGGGCCAGTGGGTGGCCTTCCCGACCCACAGCGAGCTCGAGGACGCCGTCTTCGACATGGTCGTGGCCGGCCGCACGCTGCCGGACGGCGACGTCGCGATCATGATGGTCGAGGCCGAGGCCACCGACAAGACGATCAAGCTCGTCGAGGGCGGCGCCGACGCGCCGACCGAGGACGTGGTCGCCGCCGGTCTGGACGCCGCGAAGCCGTTCATCAAGGTCCTGTGCGCCGCGCAGTCCCAGCTGGCCGCCCAGGCCGCCAAGCCCACCGGCGAGTTCCCGGTCTTCCTGGACTACCAGGACGACGTGTTCGCCGCCCTGACCAACGCGGTCAAGGACGAGCTGGCCCAGGCGCTGACCATCGCCGGCAAGCAGGAGCGCAACAACGAGCTGGACCGCGTCAAGGCGATCGCCGCCGAGAAGCTCCTGCCGGAGTTCGAGGGTCGCGAGAAGGAGATCAGCGCCGCGTACAACGCGCTGACCAAGAAGGTCGTGCGCGAGCGCGTCATCAAGGACAAGGTCCGCATCGACGGCCGCGGCGTGACGGACATCCGTACGCTGGCCGCCGAGGTCGAGGCCATCCCGCGCGTGCACGGCTCGGCCCTGTTCGAGCGTGGCGAGACCCAGATCCTGGGCGTCACCACCCTCAACATGCTCCGCATGGAGCAGCAGCTCGACACGCTCTCCCCGGAGACGCGTCGCCGCTACATGCACAACTACAACTTCCCGCCGTACTCGGTCGGCGAGACCGGCCGCGTGGGCTCGCCCAAGCGCCGCGAGATCGGCCACGGCGCGCTGGCGGAGCGGGCGATCATCCCCGTGCTGCCGACCCGCGAGGAGTTCCCCTACGCGATCCGCCAGGTCTCCGAGGCGCTGAGCTCCAACGGCTCCACCTCGATGGGCTCGGTCTGCGCCTCCACCATGTCGCTGCTGAACGCCGGTGTGCCGCTGAAGGCCGCCGTCGCCGGCATCGCCATGGGCCTCATCTCGCAGGAGATCGACGGTGAGACGCACTACGTCGCGCTGACCGACATCCTGGGCGCCGAGGACGCGTACGGCGACATGGACTTCAAGGTCGCCGGTACCCGCAACTTCATCACCGCCCTCCAGCTGGACACCAAGCTGAACGGCATCCCGGCCTCCGTCCTGGCCGCCGCGCTCAAGCAGGCCAAGGACGCCCGTCTGCACATCCTCGATGTGATGAACGAGGCCATCGACGCGCCCGACGAGATGTCGCCGAACGCGCCGCGCATCATCACCATCAAGATCCCGGTGGACAAGATCGGTGAGGTCATCGGCCCGAAGGGCAAGATGATCAACCAGATCCAGGAGGACACCGGCGCGGACATCACCATCGAGGACGACGGCACCATCTACATCGGTGCGGTCGACGGTCCCTCGGCGGAGGCTGCCCGTACGACGATCAACCAGATCGCCAACCCGACCATGCCGGAGGTCGGCGAGCGCTACCTGGGCACCGTGGTGAAGACCACGACGTTCGGCGCGTTCGTGTCGCTCATGCCGGGCAAGGACGGCCTGCTGCACATCTCGCAGATCCGCAAGCTCGCCGGTGGCAAGCGCGTGGAGAACGTCGAGGACGTGCTGGCCGTCGGCGCCAAGGTCCAGGTCGAGATCGCCGAGATCGACCCGCGCGGCAAGCTCTCGCTGATCCCGGTCGTCGAGGGCGAAGAGGGCGGCGAGGCCGCGTCCTCGGCGGCCGAGTGACGGTCCGCCCCTAGCTCACCGCGGCCCGCACACTCCGACTCGGAGCGTGCGGGCCGCACCCTGTTGTCATTGCATTGCTTGAGAGGAACACTCGTGGCCCAGGCCTCGGCTGCGAAGCAGCGCCCCGGCACCACCCGCACCCTGCTGAAGGGCACCGACGGAGCCGGCACCGTCCGCCGCACCGTCCTCCCCGGCGGCCTGCGGGTCGTCACCGAGACCCTGCCGACGGTGCGCTCCGCGACCTTCGGCATCTGGGTCGGCGTCGGTTCCCGGGACGAGACCCCGGTGCTGAACGGCGCCACCCACTACCTGGAGCACCTGCTCTTCAAGGGCACCGAGCGGCGCAACGCCCTGGACATCTCGGCCGCCCTGGACGCGGTCGGCGGCGAGATGAACGCCTTCACCGCCAAGGAGAACACCTGCTACTACGCGCGGGTGCTCGACACCGACCTGCCGCTGGCCATAGACGTGGTCTGCGACATGCTCACCGGCTCGCTGATCCGCCCCGAGGACGTGGAGGCCGAGCGCGGCGTCATCCTGGAGGAGATGGCGATGGCCGAGGACGACCCGGGCGACGTGGTGCACGACCTCTTCGCCAAGGTGATCTACGGCACCGGCCCGCTCGGCCGCCCGATCCTCGGCACCCAGGAGACGGTGAAGAACCTCTCCCGCGACCAGATCGCCGGCTTCTTCCAGCGCCGCTACCGGCCCGAGAACCTGGTCGTCGCGGCGGCGGGCAACCTGGACCACCGCAAGGTCGTCAAGCAGGTCGAGCAGGCCTTCGCGGCCGTCCTGGCCAAGTCCGACGCCGCCCCCACCGAGGCCCGCCGCGGGGTCAAGGCCCTGCGCACGGCCGGCCGGGTGGAGACCCTGAACCGCCCGACCGAGCAGGCCCACCTGGTGCTCGGCGTGCCCGGTGTGCCGCGCCACGACGAGCGCCGCTGGGCCCTGGGCGTGCTGAACGCCGTCCTCGGCGGCGGGATGAGCTCGCGGCTCTTCCAGGAGGTCCGGGAGAAGCGCGGCCTGGCCTACTCGGTGTACTCCTACTCCTCCTCGTACTCCGACAGCGGCCTGTTCGGCATCTACGCGGGCTGCCAGCCCAAGCGGGTGGAGCAGGTGCTGGAGATCTGCCGCGCCGAGCTCGCCAAGGTGATCGAGGAGGGCATCACCGAGGAGGAGCTGCGCCGCGCGATCGGCCAGATCTCCGGCTCCACCGTGCTCGGCATGGAGGACACCGGCTCGCTGATGAACCGGATCGGCAAGGCCGAGCTCAGCTACGGCCATCACCTGTCGGTCGACGACATGCTGGCGAAGATCGCCGCGGTCACCCTGGACGACGTCCAGGCGGTCGCGCGTGACGTGCTGGGCGCCCACCGGCCCTCGCTCGCGCTGATCGGCCCGATCACCGCCAAGCGGGCCGACAAGCTCGCCGACCTGCTCGCCTGAACCCGTCCGCTCGTACCGGGCGCCAAGCCCGGCTCGCTCGTTGCTCGTCGGAAAGGACGAACTCATGACGCTGCGCGTCGCCGTCATCGGTGCCAAGGGCCGGATCGGCTCGGAGGCGGTCAGGGCCGTCGAGGCGGCCCCCGACCTCGAACTGGTCGCCGCCCTCGGCCGGGACTCCGAGCTGGGCGAGCTGACCGACGCGGGGGCCGAGGTCGCCGTCGAACTGACCCACCCCGACTCGGTGATGCGCAACCTGGAGTTCTGCACCGCCAACGGCATCCACACCGTGGTCGGCACCACCGGCTGGACCCCGGAGCGGATCGAGCTGCTGGAGGGCTGGCTGGCCGCCGCCCCGGGCACCGGCACGCTGATCGCGCCCAACTTCTCCATCGGCGCCGTCCTCACCATGCAGTTCGCCCAGCAGGCGGCCAAGTACTTCGAGTCCGTCGAGGTCGTCGAGCTGCACCACAACCGGAAGGCCGACGCGCCCTCCGGCACCGCCACCCGGACCGCCCAGCTGATCGCCGCCGCCCGCGACGCCGCCGGCCTGCCCCGCCAGTCGGACCCGACCACGCACGGCCTGCCCGGCGCGCGCGGCGCCGATGTGGACGGGGTGCCGGTGCACGCCGTCCGGCTGCGCGGCCTGCTGGCGCACCAGGAGGTGCTGTTCGGCGACACCGGCGAGAGCCTGACGATCCGTCACGACTCCCTGCACCACAGCTGCTTCATGCCGGGCATCCTGCTCGGCGTGCGCCGGGTGGGGCAGACCCCGGGGCTGACCTTCGGCCTTGAGAACTTCCTGGACCTGTGAGCGCCGCATGACCTCCCGCACCGGATTCTTCGTCCTGTCCGCCGTCCTGCTGCTGGTCGCGGTGATCTGCGTCGGCGAGGGCGTCCAGCTGATCGCCACCGGCAAGCCGCTGGGGATCGGCCTGGGCGTCTGCGCCTTCGTCATCCCCGGAATCGGCGTGTGGTTCCTGCGCCAGACCGTCCGCTTCGGCCGGGCCAGCGAGCGGATGGCCCGCGAGCTGGAGGCCGAGGGCGGCCTGCCGGTGGACGAGCTGCGGCGCACCCCGGGCGGCCGGATCGACCGCGACTCGGCCGACGAGGTGTTCGCCCGCCGCCAGGAGGAGGCCGAGAGCGCCCCGGGGGACTGGCGGGTGTGGTTCCGCCTCGCCGTGGCGTACGCGGACGCGGGGGACACCCCCAGGGCCCGCAGGACCATGCAGCACGCCATCCGCCTGCATGCCGCGTCCGGCCCCGCGCCGGTCGCGGGCTAGGCTGTCGGCCGTCACGAAGCCTTACCTCTGGAGGAGATCCTCGCGTGAGCGACGAAGTGGGTACCGACCCGCAGTTCCGCAGCGACGTCACGGTGGAGCTGGTCCGCAGCGCCGCCGCCGACTCGGACGTCATCTGGGCGGCCCGGGTCTCGACCGCGGGCGAGCAGTCCCTGGAGGAGGTCCGCAAGGACCCGGAGAAGTCCAAGGGTCTGATCAACTTCCTGATGCGGGACCGGCACGGCACGCCCTTCGAGCACAACTCGATGACCTTCTTCATCAGCGCGCCGATCTTCGTGTTCCGCGAGTTCCACCGGCACCGCAGCGGGTGGTCGTACAACGAGGAGTCGGGCCGCTACCGCGAGCTGCAGCCGGTCTTCTACGTGCCGGGCGAGGAGCGCAAGCTCGTCCAGCAGGGCCGCCCCGGCAAGTACGAGTTCGTCGAGGGCACCGAGAAGCAGCACGCCGTCGTGGTCGAGCAGATGGCCGCCTCCTACCAGGCCTCCTACCGGGCCTACCAGGAGATGCTGCAGGCCGGCGTCGCCCGCGAGGTGGCCCGGGCCGTCCTGCCGGTCGGCCTGTTCTCCTCGATGTACGCGACCTGCAACGCGCGCTCGCTGATGCACTTCCTGTCGCTGCGGACCAAGGACGACCGGGCCACCGTGCCGTCCTTCCCGCAGCGCGAGATCGAGATGGTCGCGGAGCAGATGGAGGCGCAGTGGGCCGAGCTCATGCCGCTCACCCATGCGGCCTTCAACGCCCACGGCCGGGTCGCCCCCTGACCTGGGGCGATAGGCATATGGACGGTTTGCGGCCGATGTCTGGATTGCGGCTTTTCCAGCCGCTCCCTAGGCTCGAGCCACGGATTCCGGTGCTGCTTGAACCCCCGAGCATGCAGCACCGGAATCCCATGTCCGCCGGGTCCAGAGTCCCGCCGGCGACCGTCGTACCGGCTTCTCACCTGTCCGAACCCTGGACCGGCATGGGTACCCCCCCGCCGCCTACGAGTAGTTTTGGACGCATGGCTCCGACCTCCACCCCCCAGACACCCTTCGGCCGGGTCCTGACCGCGATGGTGACCCCGTTCACCGCCGACGGCGGTCTCGACCTCGACGGCGCGCAGCGCCTCGCCGCGCACCTCGTCGACTCCGGCAACGACGGCCTCGTCGTCAACGGCACCACCGGCGAATCGCCGACGACCAGTGACTCCGACAAGGCCCAGCTGGTCCGCGCCGTGGTGGAGGCGGTAGGGGACCGGGCCCACGTGGTCGCCGGCGTCGGCACCAACGACACCCGCCACAGCGCCGAGCTGGCCCGCCAGGCCGAGGCCGCCGGCGCGCACGGCCTGCTGGTGGTCACGCCGTACTACAGCAAGCCCCCGCAGGAGGGGCTCTACCGGCACACCGTGCACATCGCGGACTCCACCGGGCTGCCCGTGATGCTGTACGACATCCCCGGTCGCAGTGGCGTCCCGTTCAGCCACGAGACGCTGGTCCGGCTCGGCGAGCACCCGCGGATCGTCGCCAACAAGGACGCCAAGGGCGACCTGGGCGCCGCCGCCTGGGCGATCGCGCGTTCCGGCCTGGCCTGGTACTCGGGTGACGACATCCTGACCCTGCCGCTGCTCTCGGTCGGCGCGGTCGGCGTCGTCAGCGTGGTCGGTCACCTGGTCGCCCCCGAACTGCGGACCATGATCGACGCCTTCGCGGCGGGCGACACCGCCAAGGCGGTCGCCGTCCACCAGAGCCTGCTGCCGGTCTTCAGCGGTATGTTCCGCACCCAGGGAGTCATCCTCACCAAGGCCGCGCTGGAGCTCCAGCAGCTGCCCGGCGGCCCGCTGCGGCTTCCGCTGGTCGGGGCGACTCCCGAGGAGATTGCGCAATTGAAGGAGGATCTCGCCGCCGGCGGGGTACACCTGTAAGCAGACGTAGACGTGCGCGCCCCGGCTCGCCGGGTCCCCGTGGACCCGCCGCTGAACCGGACGACGGCGCGAGAGCACCAAGGCCTAGTAGGAAACCGACACTGAGTACGCACGCCATATGTCTCCAGGGGGAGGACCCCGGGCATATGGCGTGCGGTGCAAGGAGAGTCTTTTGAGCCACCCGCACCCTGAACTTGGCGCGCCCCCCGCACTGAAGGAGGGCGCCCTGCGCGTCACCCCGCTCGGCGGCCTCGGCGAGATCGGCCGTAATATGACGGTCCTCGAATTCGGCGGCCGCCTTCTCATCATCGACTGCGGCGTTCTCTTCCCCGAGGACGAGCAGCCCGGCGTGGACCTGATCCTGCCGGACTTCAGTTCCATCCGGGACCGCCTCGACAAGATCGACGGCATCGTCCTGACCCACGGGCACGAGGACCACATCGGTGCCGTCCCGTACCTGCTCCGGGAGAACCCGGACATCCCGCTGATCGGCTCCAAGCTGACCCTCGCGCTGATCGAGGCCAAGCTCGCCGAGCACCGGATCCGTCCGTACGTGCTGGAGGTCAAGGAGGGCGAGCGCGAGCGCATCGGCCCCTTCGACTGCGAGTTCATCGCGGTCAACCACTCCATCCCGGACGCCCTGGCCGTCGCCGTCCGCACCCCCGCGGGCATGGTCGTCGCCACCGGTGACTTCAAGATGGACCAGCTGCCGCTGGACGGCCGCCTCACCGACCTGCCGGCCTTCGCCAAGCTGGCGGAAGAGGGCATGGACCTGCTGCTGGTGGACTCCACCAACGCCGAGGTCCCCGGTTTCATCCCGCACGAGCGGGACATCTCGGCCGCCCTACGAAACGTTTTCGCAAGCGCCGAGAAGCGCATCATCGTGGCCTCGTTCGCGAGCCACGTGCACCGCATCCAGCAGGTGCTGGACGCCGCGCACGAGTACAAGCGCAAGGTCGCCTTCGTGGGCCGCTCGATGGTCCGCAACATGGGCATCGCCCGCGACCTCGGCTACCTGAAGGTCCCGGGGAACCTGATCGTCGACGTGAAGACGCTGGACGACCTCCCGGACAAGGACGTCGTGCTGGTCTGCACCGGCTCCCAGGGCGAGCCGATGGCGGCGCTGTCCCGGATGGCCAACCGCGACCACCAGATCCGGATCGTCGAGGGCGACACCGTGATCATGGCCTCCTCGCTCATCCCGGGCAACGAGACCGCGATCTACCGGGTCATCAACGGCCTGACCCGCTGGGGCGCCAACGTCGTCCACAAGGGCAACGCCAAGGTGCACGTCTCGGGCCACGCCTCGGCCGGCGAGCTGCTGTACTTCTTCAACATCTGCAAGCCGAAGAACCTGATGCCGGTCCACGGCGAATGGCGCCACCTGCGGGCCTGCGCCGACCTGGGGATCAAGACCGGTGTTCCGAAGGAGCGCACGGTCATCGCCGAGGACGGCGTGGTCGTCGACCTGGAGAACGGCATCGCGAAGATCGTCGGCAAGGTGCAGGCCGGCTACGTCTACGTGGACGGCTCCTCGGTCGGTGACATCACCGAGGCCTCGCTGAAGGACCGCCGGATCCTCGGCGAGGAGGGCTTCATCTCGGTCTTCGTCGTGGTGGACTCCAGCAGCGGCAAGATCGTGAGCGGCCCGACCATCCAGGCCCGCGGCTCCGGCATCGACGACAACGCCTTCGTGCCGGTCGTCGCCAAGCTGCAGGAGGCCCTGTCGCGCTCCGCCAACGACGGTGTCCTGGAGGTGCGCCAGATCCAGCAGCTGGTGCGCCGGGTCATCGGCAAGTGGGTGGCGGACAACTACCGTCGCCGGCCGATGATCGTGCCGGTCGTCGTCGAGGTCTGAGCCTCTGACCTGGTTTGACCTGGGGCAGCCCGGAGCGTAGTGTTCTCCGGGTTGCCCCAGTGGCAGCACGCTTCTCCCCGACCGATGTCGGATTCGAGTTCGGATTCAGATTCGGATTCGCGAGGGAAAAGCAGCCCGAGAAACTCTGATAGAGTTCGGGAGCGCCGAAAGGCCGAAGCACATCGGATGAACGAAGCCCCGGAAAACGGAGCGGAAAACATCTGATAAGCTTGAAACACGAAAGAACGAAGCGCCCGGAGAGTTCACGAGAGTGGCTCGAAGGAAGTGTCCGTTCCTTGAGAACTCAACAGCGTGCCAAAAGTCAACGCCAGATATGTTGACATCCCCGGCCTCGATCTCTGATCGGGGTTGGAGATTCCTTTAGTAACAAAACACTAGCGAGGACGCAGTGCGCGGGGCCGCCCTATTCCGGTGGTTGCCGTGCCGCTCAACGCGAGTGGCCGCTCGATTACGAGCAGACATTCACGGAGAGTTTGATCCTGGCTCAGGACGAACGCTGGCGGCGTGCTTAACACATGCAAGTCGAACGGTGAAGCCCTTCGGGGTGGATCAGTGGCGAACGGGTGAGTAACACGTGGGCAATCTGCCCTGCACTCTGGGACAAGCCCTGGAAACGGGGTCTAATACCGGATATGACCTTCCTCCGCATGGGGGTTGGTGTAAAGCTCCGGCGGTGCAGGATGAGCCCGCGGCCTATCAGCTTGTTGGTGGGGTAATGGCCTACCAAGGCGACGACGGGTAGCCGGCCTGAGAGGGCGACCGGCCACACTGGGACTGAGACACGGCCCAGACTCCTACGGGAGGCAGCAGTGGGGAATATTGCACAATGGGCGAAAGCCTGATGCAGCGACGCCGCGTGAGGGATGACGGCCTTCGGGTTGTAAACCTCTTTCAGCAGGGAAGAAGCGCAAGTGACGGTACCTGCAGAAGAAGCACCGGCTAACTACGTGCCAGCAGCCGCGGTAATACGTAGGGTGCGAGCGTTGTCCGGAATTATTGGGCGTAAAGAGCTCGTAGGCGGCCTGTCGCGTCGGATGTGAAAGCCCGGGGCTTAACCCCGGGTCTGCATTCGATACGGGCAGGCTAGAGTGTGGTAGGGGAGATCGGAATTCCTGGTGTAGCGGTGAAATGCGCAGATATCAGGAGGAACACCGGTGGCGAAGGCGGATCTCTGGGCCATTACTGACGCTGAGGAGCGAAAGCGTGGGGAGCGAACAGGATTAGATACCCTGGTAGTCCACGCCGTAAACGTTGGGAACTAGGTGTTGGCGACATTCCACGTCGTCGGTGCCGCAGCTAACGCATTAAGTTCCCCGCCTGGGGAGTACGGCCGCAAGGCTAAAACTCAAAGGAATTGACGGGGGCCCGCACAAGCAGCGGAGCATGTGGCTTAATTCGACGCAACGCGAAGAACCTTACCAAGGCTTGACATATACCGGAAACGGCCAGAGATGGTCGCCCCCTTGTGGTCGGTATACAGGTGGTGCATGGTTGTCGTCAGCTCGTGTCGTGAGATGTTGGGTTAAGTCCCGCAACGAGCGCAACCCTTGTTCTGTGTTGCCAGCATGCCTTTCGGGGTGATGGGGACTCACAGGAGACTGCCGGGGTCAACTCGGAGGAAGGTGGGGACGACGTCAAATCATCATGCCCCTTATGTCTTGGGCTGCACACGTGCTACAATGGTCGGTACAAAGGGCTGCGATGCCGCGAGGCGGAGCGAATCCCAAAAAGCCGGCCTCAGTTCGGATTGGGGTCTGCAACTCGACCCCATGAAGTTGGAGTTGCTAGTAATCGCAGATCAGCATGCTGCGGTGAATACGTTCCCGGGCCTTGTACACACCGCCCGTCACGTCACGAAAGTCGGTAACACCCGAAGCCGGTGGCCTAACCCGTAAGGGGAGGAGCCGTCGAAGGTGGGACCAGCGATTGGGACGAAGTCGTAACAAGGTAGCCGTACCGGAAGGTGCGGCTGGATCACCTCCTTTCTAAGGAGCACATGGCCGAATGCGAGCAAATGTCTCGCACGGTTGCTCATGGGTGGAACGTTGACTATTCGGCACGGTTCGGTCTCATCGACCGTAAGTACTGCGCTTCGGCGCGTGGAAAGCATCTGATGGGGTTGGGTCGTGTCGGGCACGTTGTTGGGTCCTGAGGGAACGGCCGTATGGTCGTTGCTTCAGTGCCGGTCCTACTTGATGATCCTCGTTTCGGGGGTTTGATGGTGGGTGACTGGTCGTTGTTTGAGAACTGCACAGTGGACGCGAGCATCTGTGGCCAAGTTTTTAAGGGCGCACGGTGGATGCCTTGGCACCAGGAACCGATGAAGGACGTGGGAGGCCACGATAGTCCCCGGGGAGCCGTCAACCAGGCTTTGATCCGGGGGTTTCCGAATGGGGAAACCCGGCAGTCGTCATGGGCTGTCACCCATACCTGAACACATAGGGTATGTGGAGGGAACGCGGGGAAGTGAAACATCTCAGTACCCGCAGGAAGAGAAAACAACCGTGATTCCGGGAGTAGTGGCGAGCGAAACCGGATGAGGCTAAACCTGATACGTGTGATACCCGGCAGGGGTTGCGTATGAGGGGTCGTGGGAAAGTTCTTCAGTCGTCTGCCGGCGGCTGGGTGAGTCAGAAACCGTTGGTGTAGTCGAAGGACATGCGAAAGGTCCGGCGTAGAGGGTAAGACCCCCGTAGACGAAACATCAGCGGCTCACTTGAGCTTCTCCCAAGTAGCACGGAGCCCGAGAAATTCCGTGTGAATCTGGCGGGACCACCCGCTAAGCCTAAATATTCCCTGGTGACCGATAGCGGATAGTACCGTGAGGGAATGGTGAAAAGTACCGCGGGAGCGGAGTGAAATAGTACCTGAAACCGTGTGCCTACAAGCCGTGGGAGCGTCGGACATGCAGCTTGCTGTGTGTCTCGTGACTGCGTGCCTTTTGAAGAATGAGCCTGCGAGTTTGCGGTGTGTAGCGAGGTTAACCCGTGTGGGGTAGCCGTAGCGAAAGCGAGTCCGAATAGGGCGTTTCAGTTGCATGCCCAAGACCCGAAGCGGAGTGATCTAGCCATGGGCAGGTTGAAGCGGAGGTAAGACTTCGTGGAGGACCGAACCCACCAGGGTTGAAAACCTGGGGGATGACCTGTGGTTAGGGGTGAAAGGCCAATCAAACTCCGTGATAGCTGGTTCTCCCCGAAATGCATTTAGGTGCAGCGTCACGTGTTTCTTGCCGGAGGTAGAGCACTGGATAGGCGATGGGCCTCACCGGGTTACTGACCTTAGCCAAACTCCGAATGCCGGTAAGTGAGAGCGTGGCAGTGAGACTGTGGGGGATAAGCTCCATGGTCGAGAGGGAAACAGCCCAGAACACCGACTAAGGTCCCTAAGCGTGTGCTAAGTGGGAAAGGATGTGGAGTCGCAGAGACAACCAGGAGGTTGGCTTAGAAGCAGCCACCCTTGAAAGAGTGCGTAATAGCTCACTGGTCAAGTGATTCCGCGCCGACAATGTAGCGGGGCTCAAGCACACCACCGAAGTCGTGTCATTGCAGCAACAGGGCCAACGCCTGCTGTGATGGGTAGGGGAGCGTCGTGTTCCGGGTGAAGCAGCGGAGGAATCCAGTTGTGGACGGGACACGAGTGAGAATGCAGGCATGAGTAGCGATACAAGAGTGAGAAACTCTTGCGCCGATTGACCAAGGGTTCCTGGGTCAAGCTGATCTGCCCAGGGTAAGTCGGGACCTAAGGCGAGGCCGACAGGCGTAGTCGATGGACAACGGGTTGATATTCCCGTACCCGCTTTGAAGCGCCAACGTCGAACCTCTGAATGCTAAAGCCGCGAAGCCGGCCCGGAGTCTTCGGACAATGGGACGTGGTGGAGCCGCTGACCCAACAGGGTAGTAGGTGAGCGATGGGGTGACGCAGGAAGGTAGTCCAGCCCGGGCGGTGGTTGTCCCGGGGTAAGGGTGTAGGCCGAGTGATAGGCAAATCCGTCACTCATTAAGGCTGAGACCTGATGCCGAGCCGATTGTGGTGAAGTGGATGATCCTATGCTGTCGAGAAAAGCCTCTAGCGAGTTTCATGGCGGCCCGTACCCCAAACCGACTCAGGTGGTCAGGTAGAGAATACCGAGGCGTTCGGGTGAACTATGGTTAAGGAACTCGGCAAAATGCCCCCGTAACTTCGGGAGAAGGGGGGCCGGAACTGGTGATCGGATTTACTCCGTGAGCTGGGGCCGGCCGCAGAGACCAGCGAGAAGCGACTGTTTACTAAAAACACAGGTCCGTGCGAAGCCGTAAGGCGATGTATACGGACTGACGCCTGCCCGGTGCTGGAACGTTAAGGGGACCGGTTAGTCGAGATTCGTCTCGGCGAAGCTGAGAACTTAAGCGCCAGTAAACGGCGGTGGTAACTATAACCATCCTAAGGTAGCGAAATTCCTTGTCGGGTAAGTTCCGACCTGCACGAATGGCGTAACGACTTCTCGACTGTCTCAACCATAGGCCCGGTGAAATTGCATTACGAGTAAAGATGCTCGTTTCGCGCAGCAGGACGGAAAGACCCCGGGACCTTTACTATAGCTTGATATTGGTGTTCGGTTCGGCTTGTGTAGGATAGGTGGGAGACTTTGAAGCAGCCACGCCAGTGGTTGTGGAGTCGACGTTGAAATACCACTCTGGTCGTGCTGGATGTCTAACCTGGGTCCGTGATCCGGATCAGGGACAGTGTCTGGTGGGTAGTTTAACTGGGGCGGTTGCCTCCTAAAGAGTAACGGAGGCGCCCAAAGGTTCCCTCAGCCTGGTTGGCAATCAGGTGTTGAGTGTAAGTGCACAAGGGAGCTTGACTGTGAGACCGACGGGTCGAGCAGGTGCGAAAGCAGGGACTAGTGATCCGGCGGTGGCTTGTGGAAGCGCCGTCGCTCAACGGATAAAAGGTACCCCGGGGATAACAGGCTGATCTTCCCCAAGAGTCCATATCGACGGGATGGTTTGGCACCTCGATGTCGGCTCGTCGCATCCTGGGGCTGGAGTAGGTCCCAAGGGTTGGGCTGTTCGCCCATTAAAGCGGTACGCGAGCTGGGTTTAGAACGTCGTGAGACAGTTCGGTCCCTATCCGCTGTGCGCGTAGGAATATTGAGAAGGGCTGTCCCTAGTACGAGAGGACCGGGACGGACGAACCTCTGGTGTGCCAGTTGTCCTGCCAAGGGCATGGCTGGTTGGCTACGTTCGGGAGGGATAACCGCTGAAAGCATCTAAGCGGGAAGCCTGCTTCGAGATGAGTATTCCCACCTCCTTGAGAGGGTAAGGCTCCCAGTAGACGACTGGGTTGATAGGCCGGATGTGGAAGCCCTGTAAGGGGTGGAGCTGACCGGTACTAATAGGCCGAGGGCTTGTCCTCAGTTGCTCGCGTCCACTGTGTTGTTCTGAAACAACGACCCCGCATGTCCCGGGCCACGGGACGGTGCGGTGCGGTGACAGTTTCATAGTGTTTCGGTGGTCATAGCGTGAGGGAAACGCCCGGTTACATTCCGAACCCGGAAGCTAAGCCTTACAGCGCCGATGGTACTGCAGGGGGGACCCTGTGGGAGAGTAGGACGCCGCCGAACAATCATTGTGGAGAAGCCCTGCCGGGTAACCGGCAGGGCTTCTCTGCGTTTCCGGACCGGAGCGGTTTCGCGTGGTTGCCCGGGGCGGACCGGGCAGGCAGGATGGACGGATCACCGGTTGGTCCAGTCCAGTTCGTACGGGCCGCTTCGTGGGGGTGGGCAGGAAGGTGGGGGACGTGGGCGGATCCGGCGATGCCGAGGATTTCAATTCTTTCTACGAGGCTTCGTACGGTCAGCTGGTCGCGCACCTCTATGCCCTGACCGGTGATCTGGGCGAGGCGCAGGACGCGGCGCAGGAGGCCTTCATCCGGGCCTGGGACCGCTGGCACCAGGTCAGTACCCATGACAACCCCGTGGCCTGGGTGCGGCTGACCGGGCAGCGGGTGGCGATCAGCCGTTGGCGGCGGGCGCGGACGGCGGTACGGAGCTGGGTCCGGCACGGGCCGGTCGGGCCGATCGCGGGCCCCGGGCCGGACACGGTGGCCCTGGTGGAGGCGCTTCGGCAGTTGCCGGAGGCCCAGCGTTCGGCACTCGTCCTGCATCACATGGGCGGTAGGTCGGTGGCGGAGATCGCCGCCGACGCCGGCGTTCCGGTGGGCACGGTGAAGGCGCGTCTGCACCGGGGACGGCAGGCCCTCGCCCTGCTGCTGGGCGAGGAACCGGCCGAGGCGGGGCATCCCGTGCGCGACACCTTCCGTCAGGCGGCGGAGGACGCGGGGAGCCAGGAGGGGCCGCGGCGAGCGGCGCCTGAACCGGGACGAGTACCGCCCCAGGCCGTCGGCGGGGAGGAGCAGGTCTCGCCGGCCGCCGGCCGCACGTCGGCGGCCCTGGACCAGGCGGGCACCCTTCCGGAGGCGGAGTGGGCAGCCGAAGCGGCGGGACTGACCACCCATGCGTGACAGAACGCTGAGAAGGATGGGCCGGTCCGAACCGTCCGGGATCGGCACGGCCCGGATCGAGCAACTCTTCGAGACCCTGCGCAGCGATGTGACGACGACGGTGCAGCCGCCGGTCCCGGCCCAGCGGATCCGTAGGGCGGCCGCTCGCCGCCGTCATCGTCGCCGGGCGGTGCTGGGAGCGGGATGCGCGGTCGCCGCGCTCGCGCTGTGGGGTGTCCGGGGGCTCGTCCCGGTGCCGCTCGAAGGGAGCGCCGGCGCCTCGCCGGCCGACCGGCGGATCGTTGCCGAGATGTCGCTGCCCGGCCAGGAGAGCCGTGCCGACCTCGATCTGCTCCTCCCCACCGAGGACCTGCCGGTCGCCGAGGGTGCCTACGGTCCCTGGCTGCTGAAGAACGAGGGCGAGGTGGACGGCCCCGCCGCCGGGGAGAGCCAGACTGCCACGGCCGCGGGTACGCCGTCCGGAGGTCCTTCGAGCCAGGCGGACGACGCCGGCCGGTCGGCCACCTGCCTGGGGCAGGTGGCGGGTTCGGTCGGAGCCACCAGCCTTTGGGGGCGCTCCTACTCGGACTTCGGCGGCTACGGGGCCGTCGCCGCCGAGTACGTCCTGGCGTTCCCCACGGTGGAGGAGGCCGGCAGGGCGGCCGAACGGTTGCGCGCCGCCATGGAGTGCGGTCCTGCCGGTGTGACCGCCCTGTCCTGTTCGACGGACGTCATCGCCCTCCAGACGTGGCGGCATGACCGGGGGCCGGTCGAGGTCGAGGAGATCACCGTCCAGCAGGCCGGCACCAGGCTGGTGGCGCTGGCCGTGCACCGGCTCGCCGATGCGACGACGGCGCTGCCGGGCGGGCAGAAGCCGCAGCAGGAGGGTCTGGTGCGGCCGGAGTTCCACACCGCCGCCGACTCGCTCCGGGCCCGGCTGGCGGCGGCCGCCGCCGGAGACGGCGCGCCCTCCGGCCCGTCCGCAGGGGCGACCCCGGACGGGTATACGGGTGCTTCCTCGGGCCCGGCCTCTCCCGAGCCGGCCGCCGTCACCGCCAAGGCGACCGCTGCCGGCCCGGGCCACTGCCAAGGCGCGTAGCACCGTCCGGAGCGGCCGGGGCGGGTTTCTTCCGGCGGCTGAACATTCGTTGACCCCACTCCGGGCAGCTGCCAGGCTGTCGGACGTGAGCCAATCCGAGCGCCTTGTGGGCCGCCTGCACGTCGATCTGCGACGTCACGCGAGCGCCATCTGTGCTGTCTGCCACTGACCGGCGCTCCTTCGCGCTGACGCGCATCTCTCACCTGCCGGCCTGAACCCGCACAGCCGTCCCACCGGCGCGGCCGGCCTTCCGGCTGTCGCCGCACCCGGCCGTGCCGTCCTCTCGGCCCCGCCCCGGCCCGTCCGCCGGGTGCTCCCGTCCACCTTCCGGCCGTTCACCCCGGCCTCGCCGCGTGACGGGCAGCCCGCTGCCCGTCCCCGTCGGCGTACCCTGCCGACCCCGCAAAGGACCTCCCATGCCCGTGACCTCATGGCCCGCTCCCCGGCCCACCTCCCGACGCCAGTTCCTCACGCTGGCCGCGGTCGCGGCGGCGGCGGCCGCCTGCGGCCGGGCGACGGCCGCGGGCGGTGCCGAGACGAAGAAGCTGCGCTACCAGGGCTGGGTGGGCCAGGTGACCCTGCCCGAACTGGCCGAGGACCTGGGCTACTTCGGCGACGTCAAGCTGGAGTGGGTGGGCAACACGATCAGCGGTCCGCAGGACATCCAGTCGGCGGCGACCGGCCAGACGGACTTCGGCGGGGCGTTCAACGGCGCCGTCGTCAAGCTGATCGCGGCCGGGGCGCCGGTGAAGGCGGCGATCAGCTACTACGGCGTCGACGCCGCCTCCTACAACGGCTACTACGTGCTGGAGGACAGCCCGATCCGCTCCGCCCGCGACCTGGTCGGCAAGAAGGTCGGGATGAACACGCTCGGCGCCCACGTCGAGGCGGTACTCGACACCTACCTCCAGCGCAACGGCTTCGCCGCACCGGAGTTGGGCCGGGTCGAGCGGATCGTCGTGCCGCCGGTCAACACCGAGCAGTCGCTGCGGCAGAAGCAGATCGAGGTGGCCTCGCTGGGCGGCGTCCTGCGGGACAAGGCGCTGGCGGCGGGCGGGATCAGGCCGCTGTTCAGCGACTTCGACCTGCTGGGCGCCTTCAGCGCCGGCACGTACGTGCTGACCGACAGGTTCCTGAAGCAGAACCCGAACACGTCGAAGGCCTTCGTGACGGGGGTCGCGAAGGCGATCGAATGGGCCAGGACGACGCCCCGTGAGGAGGTGATCGCCCGCAGCACGGACATCATCAAGCGGCGCGGCCGGAACGAGGACGTCGCGGCGCTGCAGTACTGGAAGTCCTTCGGCGTCGCCGAACCCGGCGGGCGGATCACGGACCGGACCTTCCAGCTCTGGATCGACTGGCTGACCGCCCACGGTGACATCAAGGCCGGGCAGGTCAAGGCGGCCGACCTGTACACCAACCAGTTCAACGGTTACTCGGGCGACTCGGCCGCCTCGCCCACCGCCGCCAGGAGTTGAGCCCGGATGCCCGATCACATCAGCTTTCGCCAGGTCACCAAGACCTTCCCGGTGCGGGGACGCGCGGGGGACCGCAGGCCCGCCGGGTTCACCGCCCTCGACTCGATCGAACTCGACGTCGCCAAGGGCGAGTTCCTGGCGGTGGTCGGCCCCAGCGGCTGCGGCAAGTCCACCCTGCTGGATCTCCTCGGGGGTCTGACGGCACCGACCTCCGGCGAGATCCTGCTGGACGGCCGGCCGGTCACCGGCCCGGGGGTGGACCGCAGCATCGTCTTCCAGCAGTACGCGCTGCTGCCGTGGCGGACGGCCCAGGGCAACGTGGAGTTCGGCCTGGAGGCCACCGGCGTGCCGAGGCGTCAACGGGCCTCCAGAGCGAAGGAGTACCTCGACCTGGTCGGTCTCACCGGCTTCGAGGACCGCCACCCGCACGAGCTGTCCGGCGGGATGAAGCAGCGGGTCGCGATCGCCCGCAGCCTCGCCTACGACCCGGCCGTCCTGCTGATGGACGAGCCGTTCGCGGCGCTCGACGCGCAGACCCGCGAGTCGCTCCAGGACGAACTGCTGCGGATCTGGCAACGGACCGGCAAGACGGTCGTGTTCATCACCCACGGCATCGAGGAGGCGGTCTACCTGGGCGGCCGGGTCGCGGTGCTCACCTCGCGCCCGGGCCGGGTGAAGGAGGTCGTCCCGATCGATCTGGGCGAGCGTGCGGCCGGCCAGGACCTGCGCTCCAGCCCGGAGTTCGCCCGCTACCGCCACCAGATCTGGAGTCTGCTGCACGACGAGGTCAGCCGTGCGCAGCAGTTGGAGAGAGAGGTCAGCCACGTATGAGCACCGACCTGAACCCCCCGCGCCCGGCGGTGGCCGTGCGGACGGCCACCGCCGAACCCCGGCCCGTGGCGGAGCCGGCCCGAGCCCCCGGCACCGAAGCCGATCCGGCGCTGCTCCCGGTTGCGCCCGCCGGGCCGGTGGACCGGGCTCCCGGTGCGAAGCGAGCGCCCGATCCGGCCCGCGGGCCGGGCCTGCTGCGGCGGCTCTCCGGGCTGCTGCTGCGCGGGGCCGTGAAGTCCGTGGCGATCCTCGCCCTGCTGCTGCTCTGGGAGCTGGCCCCGCGCTTCGAACTGGTGGACCCGACCTTCCTGCCGCCGTTCAGCGAGGTCCTGGACGCCTGGTACGGGCTGCTGCAGAACGGCCAGTTGGCCGACAACACGGCCGCCAGTCTGACCCGTTCGCTCAGCGGCTTCGGTCTGGCGGTGGTGATCGGGGTGCCGCTCGGCCTGCTGATCGGCTGGTACCGGCCGGTCGCCAACCTGCTCAGCCCGCTGCTGGAGCTTTTCCGCAACACGGCGGCCCTCGCCCTGCTCCCGGTGTTCGTGCTGATCCTCGGCATCGGCGAGACCTCCAAGATCTCGATCGTGCTGTACGCCTGCCTCTGGCCGGTCCTGCTCAACACCATCAGCGCGGTGCGCAGCGTGGATCCGACGCTGATCCGGCTGGCCCGCTCGCTGGATCTCTCCGCGCCCCGGTTGTTCCAGAAGGTGATCCTGCCCGCCTCGGTACCGGTGATCTTCACCGGTGTCCGGCTCGCCGGGGCGGTGTCGATCCTGGTGCTGGTGGCCGCCGAGATGGTGGGGGCGAAGGCCGGGCTCGGCTATCTGATCAACGCGTCGCAGTACAACTTCGCGATCCCGCAGATGTACGCGGGCATCGTGACGATCTCCGTCATCGGGCTGGTCTTCAACCAGCTGTTGGTCGCGCTGGAGCGCCGGTTCACCGCCTGGCGCGCCCCGCTGGTCGGTTGAGAGGTGTGGCGTGAGTACGCAACGGGATTTCGCGGCCGACGTCCTGGTGGTCGGGGGCGGTCCGGCGGCCACCTGGGCGGCACTGGACGCGGCCCGCGCGGGCGCGGACGTCGTCCTGGCCGACAAGGGGTACTGCGGGACCAGCGGCTCGACGGCGGCCGGCGGCACCGGCGTCTGGTACGTGGAACCGGAGCCGGCGCTGCGCGAGGCGGCGATGGCGAGCCGGGAGGCGCTGGGCGGCCACCTGGCCGACCGGCGCTGGATGGCCAGGGTCCTCGACCAGACCTACGCCAACATGAACGAGTTGGCCCGGACGAGGAGTTATCCCTTCCCGGCCGGTCCGGACGGCCGCCAGCTGCGGAACGGCCTGCAGGGCCCCGAGTACATGCGCCGGATGCGGATCCGGGTGCGGCGCGCGGGTGTCCGCATCCTCGACCACAGCCCCGTGACCGAACTGCTCACCGCCGCCGACGGGTCGGTCGCCGGCGCGGCGGGCCACCGCCGGCAGGCCGGGCACCCCTTCCTGGTGCGGGCGGGCGCCGTGGTGCTCGCCACCGGGGGCTGCGCGTTCCTCAGCAAGGCGCTCGGCACCGACACCAACACCGGGGACGGCGCCCTGTACGCGGCGGAGGTGGGCGCCGAGCTCTCCGGGATGGAGTTCTCCAACGCCTACGGCATCGCGCCGGAGCACACCTCGGTCACCAAGACCGCCTTCTACGCGTACGCCACGTTCACCACCGGGGACGGCGCCGCGCTGGAGGGTGCCGCCAGTCAGGGCGGCCGCTCGGTGATCGCCCGTACGCTGCTGGCCGGGGAGAAGGTGTACTGCCGGCTGGACCGCGCCGACGAGGCGGCCCGCCGCGCGATGCGCCTGGCCCAGCCGAACTTCTTCCTGACCTTCGACCGGCTCGGCATCGACCCGTTCACCGACCGCTTCGCCGTCACCCTGCTCGCCGAGGGGACGGTGCGCGGCACCGGTGGCATCCGGATCGCCGGCGACGACTGCCGCACCACCGTCCCCGGCCTGTTCGCGGCCGGCGACGCCGCCACCCGGGAGGAGATCTGCGGGGGGTTCACCGGCGGTGGCAGCCACAACGCGGCCTGGGCGATGTCCTCGGGCACCTGGGCCGGGCGGGGCGCCGCCGGGTACGCCCGCGCGCTCGGGCCCGGCGCCCACCGCCGCACGCTCGCCCCGGCCGGCCGGGCCGGGCTGCGTCCGACCGGCGTGCCCGGCGGCACGCCGGTCGGGGACGCCCGGGACATCGTCGCGGCGGTCCAGCGCGAGGTGCTCCCGTACGACAAGAACTACCTGCGGCACGGGGACGGCCTCACCGGGGCGCTCACCGTGCTGGACGACACCTGGGCGAGGCTGCGGGCCGGGCTGCGGGCCACCGGTGCGGACGCGGTCCGGGCCCGGCAGGCGGCGGCGCTCGCCGCGAACGCCCGCTGGATGTACCGCTCCGCGCTGGCCCGTACCGAATCCCGGGGGATGGCCCGCCGGCTCGACCACCCCGACCAGGATCCGGCGCAGCACCACCGGATCGCCACCGGCGGGCTGGACGAGGTCTGGACCCGCCCGCTCGCCCGAGCCACGGAGGCCGCCGCGTGATCGAACTCGTCTCCCCGGAGCGCTGCATCGCCTGCGACCGGTGCATCAGGGTCTGTCCGACCGACGTCTTCGAGCGGGGCGCGGACGGCATCCCGTCGATCGCCCGGCAGGACGACTGCCAGACCTGCTTCCAGTGCGAGGCCAACTGCCCGGTGGACGCGCTGTTCGTCTCCCCGTACACCCACCCGCAGCCGCAGGACCCGGCCGTCCACGACGAGCGGCGGCTGGCCGACGCCGGGCTGCTCGGCAGTTACCGCGCGCAGATCGGCTGGGGCCGGGGCCGGACCCCGGGCGCGCTGCGCGCGATCGGCCCGGCCTTCGGGCCGGCCGCCTCGGCCACTCCCATCACCTCCTGACGCACCGCCCGGACCACCTCCTGACGCACCTCCTGAACGTCCGCACCGCAACCACCGTCCGAAGGGAAAACCGATGACCAGCACCTTCGAGATCCGCAAGGTCGGCGGCCGGATCGGCGCCGAGATCCTCGGCGTCGACACCGCCGCCGAACTCGACCCGGACACCGTCGAGCAGCTCAACGCCGCCCTGGTGGAGCACAAGGCGCTCTTCTTCCGCGGCCAGCAGCTGGACGACGACGGCCAGACCCGCTTCGCCGCCAACTTCGGCACCCTCACCACGGCGCACCCGACCGTCCCCGCGCTCGACGGGCAGCCGAACGTGCTGGCGGTGGACAGCGAGGACGGCGGCCGGGCCAACCGCTGGCACACCGACGTCACCTTCGTCCGCACGCCGCCGAAGGCCAGCACCCTGCGCAGCCTGATCGTCCCGCCGTACGGCGGCAACACGCTGATCGCCAACACCCAGACCGCGTACCAGGACCTGCCGGAGCAGCTGCGCGAGTTCGCCGACCGGCTCTGGGCCGTGCACACCAACGACTACGACTACGCGCAGGGCAAGGAGCTGGACGCGGCGGACCAGGAGCGCCGCCGGGTCTTCACCGCCCGCACGTACCGCACCGCCCACCCGGTGGTGCGGGTGCACCCGGAGAGCGGTGAGCGCGGGCTGTTCATCGGGGGCTTCGCGCAGTCGGTCGTCGGCCTGCCGAGCGCCGAGTCGCACGATCTGCTGCGCAGCCTGCAGGCGTACGTCACGCGGCCCGAGAACGTGGTCCGCTGGCGCTGGGAGCTCGGGGACGTGGTGCTCTTCGACAACCGCGCCACCCAGCACTACGCGCCGGACGACTACGACGACCTGCCGCGTCGCCTGCACCGGGTCACCGTGGCCGGTGACGTCCCGGTGGGCGTCACGGGGGAGTCCAGCCAGGTGCTGGAGGGTGACGACGCCTCGCACTACACCGCCTGAGCACCGCCCGGCCGCGCGGAGGGGGTCCGCGCGGCCGGTCCACGGGGAAGGCCCGGACCACCTGGTCCGGGCCTTCCCCGTGAGGCCGAGCCGGGCCCGGCGCCGGGCCGTCATGCCGTGGCGTACCGCCCGGCCGGGCGCGGCAGGCCGTAGTGCTCGCGCAGGGTGCTGCCGGTGTAGCCCTCGCGGAACAGGCCGCGTGCCCGCAGGATCGGCACCACCTGCTCGACGAAGTCGTCGAGGCCGCCGGGCAGGACGGGCGGCATGATGTTGAAGCCGTCGGCCGCGCCCTGGGTGAACCAGGTCCCGATGTGGTCGGCGAGCTGCTCGGGGGTGCCGACCACGACCTGGTGGCCGCGGCCGCCGCCGAGCCGCCCGACGAGTTGGCGCAGGGTCAGCCGGTCGCGCTCGGCGAGGTCGCGGATCAGCTCGAAGCGGCTCTTGGCGCCGTTGATCGCGGTGACCGGCGGCAGCGGTGGCAGCGGCTCGTCCAGCGGGTGGTCGGTGAGGTCGACGCCGAGGACGGTGGAGAGCACGCCGACCGCCCGGGCCGGGCTGATCAGGGCGTCCAGCTCCTCGTCGAGGGCGCGGGCCTCGGCCTCGGTGGAGCCGAGCACGGGGACGACGCCGGGCAGGATCTTCACCTGTGCCGGGTCGCGGCCGGCCTCGGCGGCCTGCCGCTTGAGATCGCCGTAGAAGGCCTGCCCCTCCGCCAGGGTCTGCTGCGCGGTGAACACCGCCTCCGCCCAGCGGGCGGCGAAGGCCCTGCCGTTGTCGGAGGAGCCGGCCTGCACGAGCAGCGGGTGCCCCTGCGGGCTGCGCGGGATGTTCAGCGGCCCGCGCACCTGGAAGTGCTTGCCGACGTGGTCGATGTCGTGCACCCGGCCGGGGGCGGCGAACGCCCCGCTCGCGCGGTCCAGCAGCAGCGCGTCGTCCTCCCAGCTGTCCCACAGCGCGGTGACCACGTCCAGGAACTCGGCGGCCCGCTCGTACCGTACGGCGTGGTCCTGGTTGGCGCTGCGGCCGAAGTTCTGGGCGGCGCGGTCGCCGGCCGAGGTGACGATGTTCCAGCCGGCCCGCCCGTGGCTGATGTGGTCCAGCGAGGCGAACTGGCGGGCCAGGTTGTAGGGCTCGGAGAAGCCGGTGGAGACGGTGCCGATCAGGCCGATCCGGGTGGTCACCGCGGCCAGCGCGGTGAGCAGGGTGAACGGTTCGAAGTGGCTGATCAGGCCCCAGCCGCCGTCGGATCGGGCCTCGACGCCGTCGGCGAGGAACACCGAGTCGAAGGAGGCCGCCTCGGCGGCTCGGGCGAGCCGCTGGAAGTGCGCGACGTCCCCGGCGGCGGACGGGTCGGTGCGGGGGTGGCGCCAGGCGGCCTCGTGGTGGCCGACGCCCATCAGGAAGAGGTTGAAGTGGAGTTGGCGCTCGGCGGCGTTCTCGGGCATGGCGGATCACTCCGTGGCTCGGAAGTCGGGCGGGAGAAAGGGGGATTGACCCGATTCTCCGGCCCGTTCCGCGGCCGTTCAACGATTCACCTGGCCGTGGAATTAATGCGCCGTTGACGAGGGCTCAACGCATCGTCCGGGCGGTCGCGCGCCCGGCCGTCCGCAGTTCCATCGGCCGCTGGTAGACGCTGTCGAGCACCCCGGCGCAGGCCGCCACCGCCAGCACCTCGACACCGAACGCGGTCGCGGTGACGAACTGTTCGGGTGCGGCGTTGGAGTGCAGCCGGATCTGCTCGGCCAGGTACGGGCGCAGGCAGGGGGCGACCGACAGGCCGGCTTCACTGACCACCAGGACCTCGGGGTTGAGGACGTCCAGCAGCAGGCCGGCGGCGGGCGCGACGAGCCGCAGCCGCTCCTCGAAGAGCCGGATCGCGGCGGGGTTCCCGGTGCCGGTCAGTTCCAGCAGCAGGTCGAAGTCGGGGCCGGGGATCAGGCCGAGGGCGTGGGCCCGGCGGGCGAGGGTCCGGTCCGCGACGGTGGCCTGGAGGCAGCCGGTGCGCCCGCAGGAGCAGGGCTCGGTGGAGCCGGGTACGGCGAGGTGGCCGATGTCGCCGGCGCGGGAGCGGCGCCCGCGCAGCACGCTGCCGCCGGTGGCGATGGCCGCGTCGACGACGTTGCCGACGAAGAGCTGGACCAGTTCGGTGGCCGTGCTGCCGGCGCCGAACAGCAGCTCCGCCTGGGCCAGTGCCCGGGCGTGGCTGTCGACGTGCACCGGCAGCCGGGTGGCGTCGGCCAGGATGTCGCGGACGGGGACGTCGTGCCAGCCGAGCGGGCCGTGGGCGACGACGCTGCCGCTCTCGGAGTCCACCCAGCCGCCGGTGACCACGCCGAGGCCGAGCAGGGAGTGGCCGGCGGCCCGGCGGGCCAGGAAGCCCGGCAGGTAGGCCCGGATGGTGCCGAGGACGGCGGCGGCGTCCCCGCGCCGGGGCAGTCGCTCGTGGGCGACCACCCGTCCGCGCAGGTCCAGCAGGGCGAAGGTGAGCCAGGGCACGCCGATGTGCACGCCGCAGGTGAGGTGGTGACGGGTGTCGATGTCCAGCGGCAGCTGCGGGCGGCCCGCCCTGGGCGGCCCGTCCGGCGGGGGGAGTTCGCGCAGCAGCCCGAGCCCGGTGAGGTCGGCGGTGTGCCGGGAGACGGCGGCCGGGCTGAGGCCGGTGGCCCGGCCGACCGCGCTGCGGGTCAGCGGGCCGCCGGCCAGTACCGCGCGCAGCACGGCCCCGGCCCCGCCGCCCTCGGTGGGCAGCGGGGTCCTGCCGTGCGTGGGCGGTGCGACCAGGGAGAGCATGCGGTCGATGCTCCCAGCGGCGTGTTGCACGGGCGTGGCGAGGGCGTGAAGCGGCCCGCGGCGGGTCCGGCGGCCCTGGTACGG
The DNA here is from genome assembly GCF_030813695.1 of Kitasatospora herbaricolor. Classification (NCBI taxonomy): domain Bacteria; kingdom Bacillati; phylum Actinomycetota; class Actinomycetes; order Kitasatosporales; family Streptomycetaceae; genus Kitasatospora; species Kitasatospora herbaricolor. Next base: position 3,216,569 of record NZ_JAUSVA010000002.1, on the reverse strand, counting down.
GTTCCTTCGAAGAGCCGCCCGCCTCCTCACGCCCGGCCGCGGCCGCCTGGAAGGATGCGGGGCTCACCCGCTCGCTCCCGGCGAGGTCCCGGCCGGCCTCGGCCCGGCGCGTCGCGAGGTCGGTCTCGACGTCCTGCGTCGCCTGGGCGGCCTCGGCGCGGGTTTCCTGGAAGAGCGTCTGGGCGGCCTGCCGCTCGGCTCCGGCGTCGCGGTTCGCCCCGGCGGGCGGCGCGGCACTGTCGGTCATGGCCTTCTCCATGATCCGCGGTCCTCGGCCTCCCCCGGGTCGAGTGCCACGGTGCGATCGGACGGACCGGACCCGGGTGCGCCGTGGCGCAGGGTCGGGCTGTGGACGAGGGTCGGGCGCTGCGCGTACCGGAGGATGCCGCGCACAGCCGGGCCGAGGCCTGGCCGACGGTTCGTTGGCGGCTCGCGGGTTCCTTCGGCGGCAGGTCCAGGACGAGCTGGTCGATCTCTCGCGGCAGCCCGGCGCGCAGCCCGCTCGGTGACGTCGGAACCGCCTGTCGCCCAGCGGGGCCGAGGGGGGTGACGGTTCGTCATTACCGGCGTGCAGGTGTCCGACGTGCTCCGATCGGTGGGTGGCGGGCGGCCACCGGTGTGGCCGCCGGCCGGCCTACGGGCGGCAGGCCGGTGCGGACGCAGGCGGCGGGGCAGGCCGCCGGGCGGTCGCCGCCGGGGCCGGGCCGCCGGCCCCCTCGGGCGGCCCGGCCGTCAAAATCGCGCTAAGACTGGCCGTCCGGCGCCCCGATCAGCGGCGGAGCGGCCGGCGCGCCGTAGTCTCGAAGGGGCCGAACAGATGTCCGGGGCTGGCTCCCCGACGGGACCGGATCAAGAATGGTGCACATGGGACGCGGCAGGCTGCGGATCTACCTCGGGGCCGCCCCCGGGGTGGGGAAGACCTACGCCATGCTCGCCGAGGCGCACCGCCGGGCCGGGCGCGGCACCGACGTGGTGGCCGGCTTCGTGGAGCACCACGGCCGGGAGCACACGCTGGCCCGGGCCGAGGGCCTGGAGTTCGTCCCGCGCCGGGAGCTGGTGCACCGGGGCGCCGTCTTCACCGAGATGGACCTGGACGCCGTGCTGGCCCGCCGTCCGCAGGTCGCGCTGGTCGACGAGCTCGCGCACAGCAACGTCCCCGGCAGCCGCAACGCCAAGCGCTGGCAGGACGTGGAGGAGTTGCTGGCGGCCGGGGTGGACGTCGTCTCGACGGTCAACATCCAGCACCTGGAGTCGCTCGGCGACGTGGTCGAGGGCATCACCGGCGTGCGCCAGCGGGAGACCGTCCCGGACGACGTGGTGCGGCGGGCCGACCAGATCGAGCTGGTGGACATGTCGCCGCAGGCGTTGCGCCGCCGGCTGGCGCACGGCAACGTCTACGCGCCGGAGAAGATCGACGCCGCGCTCTCCAACTACTTCCGGCCCGGCAACCTCACCGCGCTGCGGGAGCTGGCCCTGCTCTGGACGGCCGACCGGGTCGACGAGTACCTGCAGACCTACCGGGCCGAGCAGGGCATACAGGGCACCTGGCAGACCCGGGAGCGGATCGTGGTCGGCCTGACCGGCGGGCCGGAGGGCGCGACGCTGATCCGGCGCGCCGCCCGGATCGCCGCGCGCGGGTCCGGTGGCGAGCTGCTCGCCGTGCACATCACCCGCTCGGACGGACTGGCCGGCGCCGGGTCCCCGCAGGCGCTGATCGAACAGCGGGCCCTGCTGGAGAGCCTCGGCGGCACCTTCCACACGGTGCTCGGTGAGGACCCGGCGGCCGGGCTGCTGGACTTCGCGCGGGGCGTCAACGCCACCCAGGTGGTGCTCGGCTCCAGTCGCCGCAAGGCCTGGCAGTACGTCTACGGTCCCGGGGTGGGTGCCACCGTCACCCGGGACAGCGGCGACATCGACGTCCACATCGTGACCCACGAGCACGCCGCGAAGGGGCGCGGGCGCGTCCCGATCCGCCGGGTCACCGATCTCGGGCGCCGGCGCGCGGTGGCCGGCTGGCTGATCGGGGTGGCCGGCCCGCTGCTGCTGGCCCTGCTGCTGACCCATGTGAACGGGCTCGGGCTCTCCACCGACATGCTGCTGTTCCTGACGGTCACGGTGTGCGCCGCGCTGGTCGGCGGGCTGTTCCCGGCGATCGCCTCGGCGCTGGTCGGCTCCTCGGCGCTGAACTACTGGTTCACGCCGCCGACCCACACCTTCTCGATCAGCGAGCCGCAGAACATCCTGGCGGTGGCGATCTTCACGGCGGTGGGCATCGCCGTGGCCTCGGTGGTGGACCTGGCGGCCCGCCGCACCCACCAGGCGGCCCGTAGCCAGACCGAGGCGCAGACCCTCAGCGCCCTGGCCGGGACGGTGCTGCGCGGCGCGCCCACCGGCGAGGGCGTGCTCACCGCGCTGCTGGACCAGGTCAGGGAGACCTTCCAGCAGGACTCCGCCGCCCTGCTGGAGCGGACGGACGAGCACAGCCCGTGGCACCGCACCGCCGCGAGCGGCCCGCACCCGCCGGACCGGCCGGAGCAGGCCGACGTGGACGTGCCGGTCGGTGAGCACCTGGCGCTCGTCCTGGCCGGCCGGGTGCTGCCCGCCGAGGACCGCCGGCTGCTCGGCGCGTTCGCCGCCCAGGCCGCCGTCCTGCTGGAGCGCCGCCGGCTCGCGGGGGAGGCCGCCGCCGCCCGCCGGGAGGCCGAGGGCAACCGGATCCGCACGGCCCTGCTGGCGGCCGTCTCGCACGACCTGCGCACCCCGCTGGCCGGCATCAAGGCGGCCGTCAGCTCCTTGCGGTCCGAGGACGTGGAGTGGGACGAGGCGGACGAGGCGGAGCTGCTGGCCGGCATCGAGGAGGGGGCCGACCGGCTGGACCACCTGATCAACAACCTGCTCGACATGAGCCGGCTGCAGACCGGCACCGTCACCCCGCTCATCCAGGAGACCGACCTCGACGAGGTCGTGCCCTTCGCCCTGGCCGGCGTGCCGCCGGACTCGGTGCGGCTGGACGTCCCGGAGTCGCTGCCGATGATCTTCGCGGACGCCGGCCTGCTGGAGCGCTCGCTGGCCAACCTGATCGAGAACGCCGTCAAGTACAGCCCGGCGGGGGTGCGGGTGTACGTCCGGGCGGACGCACTGCACCCGGTGGGCGGCGCGGCCCGGATGGAGCTGCGGATCGTCGACCGCGGCCCGGGCGTCCCGGAGGAGGCCAAGGAGCGGATCTTCGCTCCCTTCCAGCGCTACGGCGACGCCCCGCGCGGCGCCGGCGTCGGGCTCGGCCTCGCCGTGGCCCGGGGCTTCGTGGAGGCGATGGACGGCACCGTGGCCGCCGAGGACACCCCGGGCGGCGGGCTCACCATGGTGGTCACCCTGCCGGCTGTGGAGCGCCCTCCCGAGCCGGCCTCCTGGCCGGGTGCGGGCCCCGCGGTGCGGGCCGCCCCCGCGGTCGCCGGGGCGGCCCGGGACCCGGACGGGGCGCCGCACGAGTCCCGGGCGTGACGCCGCGTACCGGCCCCGGACGGCCGGCGGCGCCGGAACCGTGGCCGTGCCCGCGCCGGCCCGCACCCCGCACCGGCGCCCCGCAGTCACCGGCGCCCCGCAGCACACCCCTGCCGGCCCCGAACACCCATTCCGACACCCCGAAAGGCGGAGCCCGTATGACCCGGGTCCTCGTCGTGGACGACGAACCTCAGATCGTCCGCGCGCTGGTGATCAACCTCAAGGCCCGCAAGTACGAGGTCGACGCGGCCCACGACGGCGCGAGCGCGCTGGAACTCGCGGCCGCCCGGCACCCCGACGTGGTCGTGCTCGACCTGGGTCTGCCGGACATGGACGGCGTCGAGGTGATCAAGGGCCTGCGCGGCTGGACCCGCGTCCCGATCATCGTGCTCTCCGCCCGGCACGCCTCCGACGAGAAGGTCGAGGCACTGGACGCCGGCGCCGACGACTACGTCACCAAGCCCTTCGGCATGGACGAACTGCTCGCCCGGATGCGGGCGGCCGTCCGCCGGGCCGAGCCGGTCACCGGCGAGGACGACTCGATGGTGGTCACCGACGGGTTCACCGTCGACCTGGCGGCGAAGAAGGTCAACCGGGGCGGCACCGACGTACGCCTCACGCCGACCGAGTGGCACCTGCTGGAGGTGCTCGTCCGCAACGCCGGCCGGCTGGTCAGCCAGACCCAGCTGCTCCAGGAGGTGTGGGGACCGGCCTACCGCACCGAGACCAACTACCTGCGGGTCTACCTCGCCCAGCTGCGCCGCAAGCTGGAGGCAGACCCCTCGCACCCGCGGCACTTCATCACCGAGCCGGGCATGGGATACCGCTTCGAGGCCTGAGCGCGCTCCGGGGCGTGCGGACCTCCGGCCCTGCCGTCGGACCCCCTTGAACCGGTACCCTTCGGGCATGAGTGGTGACATCAGCAGCGACCAGCCGCAGGGCCGCTTCCGCCGCATGCTCAGCCGGTTGACCTCCTCCACCGAGGAGCTCCAGGCCGAGGAACTGCGGCAGGAGAGCGCGGCGGAGTCGGGCTGCACTCCGATCGCCAGTTGCAGTGACCGCGCACTGGTCACCGTGGCGGGCACCCTGCGCACCGTGACGCTCCGCCCCCGGGCCGGCGTGCCCGCGCTGGAGGCGGAACTCTTCGACGGCACCGAGGCCCTCGACGTGGTCTGGCTCGGCCGGCGCTCCATCGCGGGCATAGAACCGGGCCGCCGGCTCGTCGCCAGTGGCCGGATCAGCCACGCACGCGGGCGCCGCGTGCTGTTCAACCCCCGCTACGAGCTGCGTCCGGTAGGACACGGGAGCGAATGAGCGTGAGCAACCTGCCCGGCGGCGACCCCGCCGCCCAGCTCGACCTGGCCAAACCCGCCGAGGCGAGCGGTCACCCCTACGAGCGTTCCGCCGGGGGGCCCGGCCTCGACGGTCCCGCCGCCCCGGAGAGCGCGGAGGAGGTGGCGGCCCGTGAGGCGGCGGCCTCCCGGGAGGCCGCGGACACGGTGATGCAGGCCTTCGGCGGCGTCCGCGGCATGATCGACATGACGCTGCCCGGCCTGGTCTTCATCATCACGTACAACATCACCCACCAGGTCTCCACCGCCGCTTGGGCGGCACTGGGCCTGAGCGCGCTCTTCGTGGTGGTCCGGCTGTTCAAGCGCGAGACCATCCAGCACGCCTTCAGCGGCGTCTTCGGCGTGGCGATCGGCGCCTGGATCTCGATGAAGACCGGCAAGGCCGAGAACTTCTACCTCCCGGGCCTGCTCTGGAGCGTCGGCTACTGCCTGGGCCTGGCGGTGTCGGCGCTCGTCCGCTGGCCCCTGATCGGGGTGATGCTCGGCCCGGTCACCGGCGAGATGTTCACCTGGCGGACCCAGAACCCGGGCCGGCTCGCCGCGTACACCAAGGCCACCTGGGCCTGGGTGGTGATCATGGGCATCAAGCCGGTGATCCTCTTCCCGCTGTACTTCACCGGCAACGTGAACCTGCTCGGCTGGCTGAAGGTGGCGCTCGGCATCCCCCCGATGCTGCTGGCGATGTACATCACCTGGCAGATCCTGCTGAAGGCGCCGCCGCCGATCAAGGCCGTCGTCGAGGACGAGTAGCCCGGACGCCCCGGCGGGGCGGTCCGACAGGACGGCAGGACGTACGACGACGTACGAGGAGGGGCCCACCCGCGCGGGTGGGCCCCTCCTCGTACGTCCGCGTCGCGCGTGCGTCAGCCGGTGCCGGCCCCGCCGCCGGTCAGCAGCAGGTTCTCCAGCTCCTCCTCGCGCTCCTGGGCGGCGACGAAGAGCAGCTCGTCGCCGCCCTCCAGGGTGTCGTCGCCACTGGGCACCAGGACCCGGCCCTCGCGGATGATGGTCACCAGCGCGGTGTCCTGCGGCCACTCCACGTCGCCGACCCGGGTGCCCACCAGCTCGGTGTCGGCGGCCAGGGTCAGCTCGACCAGGTTGGCGTTGCCCTGGCTGAAGCGCATCAGCCGGACCAGGTCACCGACGCTGACGGCCTCCTCGACCAGGGCCGACATCAGGCGCGGCGTCGACACCGCGACGTCCACGCCCCAGGACTCGTTGAAGAGCCACTCGTTCTTCGGGTTGTTCACCCGGGCGACCACCCGGGGAACGCCGTACTCGGTCTTCGCCAGCAGCGAGACGACCATGTTGACCTTGTCGTCGCCGGTCGCGGCGATCACCACGTGGCAGCGCTGCAGGGCGGCCTCGTCCAGCGAGGTGATCTCGCAGGCGTCCGCCAGCAGCCACTCGGCCATCGGCACCCGCTCCACCGAGATGGAGTTCGGGTTCTTGTCGATCAGCAGGACCTCGTGGCCGTTCTCCAGCAGCTCGCCCGCGATCGAGCGGCCGACGGCACCGGCCCCGGCAATTGCGACCCGCATCAGTGACCCTCCTCGTTCGGGCCCTGGGCGAACGCGGCCTCGACCGCCGCCAGATCCTCGCGGCGCAGCGTCACGTGCACCAGATCACCCTCCTGGACCACCATCTGCGGCGTGGGGAGCACGCTCTCGCCGAGCCGCGTGACGAACGCCACGCGCGCCCCGGAGGCCTCCTCCAGCGCGCTCAGCCGGTGCCCGACCCAGGACGGCGCGTACGCCACCTCGGCCATCTGCACGCTGCCGGTCGGGTCCTGCCAGAGCGTCTCGGCGCCGCTGGGCAGCAGCCGGCGCAGCATCTGGTCGGCCGTCCAGCGGACGGTGGCCACGGTGGGGATGCCCAGGCGCTGGTAGACCTCGGCGCGCCGCGGGTCGTAGATCCGGGCCGCGACGTTCTCCACGCCGAAGTTCTCCCGGGCCACCCTCGCGGCGATGATGTTGGAGTTGTCGCCGCTGCTGACCGCCGCGAACGCGCCCGCCTCCTCGATGCCGGCCTCGCGCAGGGTGTCCTGGTCGAAGCCGACCCCGGTCACCCGCCGGCCGTTGAACCCGGCGCCCAGGCGTCGGAACGCCGTCGGGTCCTGGTCGACCACTGCCACCGAGTGGCCCTGTTTCTCCAGCGCTCTCGCGAGGGCGGAGCCCACGCGGCCGCAGCCCATGATGACGATGTGCACTGAGCGCTACCTCACCCGGTCCGTTGGGGTCTTGACCTGCGCAAACACCGTTCATCGTCCTTCCGCACCCCGAGGTGGGGGTGACTCTTGTCGGCGGCTTTCGCGTGACAACTGGAGTGTTGCCCGCCGGCCCTTCATGCGACACGCTAGCCGGTCTCCCGAACACAGTCCCGACGAAGGGGGGGACGTAGGTCGGACTCGCCCGCGAGTACCCCCTACGATTCCTTACCGTGCCTATGCCGACTGACCTTCCGAAACGCATCCTGATCGGGCGTGCCCTGCGGAGCGACAAGCTCGGGGAAACCCTGCTCCCGAAGCGCATCGCGCTGCCCGTTTTCGCCTCGGACGCGCTCTCCTCGGTGGCGTACGCGCCCGAGGAGATCCTGCTCACCCTCTCCCTGGCAGGTGCCTCGGCGATCCACTTCTCGTGGCAGATCGGCGTGGTCGTCGCCATCGTGATGCTCGCGGTGGTCGCCTCGTACCGGCAGAACGTGCACGCCTACCCGAGCGGCGGCGGCGACTACGAGGTCGCCACGGTGAACCACGGCCCCAAGTCGGGCCTGGTGGTCGCGAGCGCGCTGCTCGTCGACTACATCCTCACCGTCGCCGTCTCGACCACCTCGGGCGTGGCGAACGTCGTCTCCGCCGTCCCCGCGCTGCGCGGCCACGAGCTGGGCCTGTCGGTCACGCTGGTGATCCTGCTGATGGGCATGAACCTGCGCGGCGTCCGCGAGTCGGGCACCGCCTTCGCCATCCCGACGTACGCCTTCATGGTCGGCGTGATGGGCATGGTCGGCTACGGCCTGGTGCGGCACCTGGTCTTCGGCGCCGACATGCCGGCCGAGAGCTCGGGCTTCCACCTGGAGGCCACCCCCGGCAACGAGTCGCTGGCCGGGTTCGCCCTGGTGTTCCTGCTGCTCAAGGCCTTCTCCTCGGGCTGCGCGGCGCTCACCGGTGTCGAGGCGATCAGCAACGGCGTGCCGGCCTTCCGCAAGCCGAAGAGCAAGAACGCCGCGACCACCCTGCTGATGATGGCGGGCTTCGCCGTGGTGATGTTCATGGGCATCATCTACCTGGCCCACCTGACCGGCGCGCAGATGGCCGAGAACCCGGCCGAGCAGCTGGTCGGCGCGCCCGCCGACTACCACCAGAAGACCGCGCTGGCCCAGATCAGCGAGGCCGTGTTCTCGAACTTCACGCCCGGCTTCTACTTCATCGCGGCCGTCACCGGCCTGATCCTGGTGCTGGCCGCCAACACCGCCTTCAACGGGTTCCCGGTGCTCGGCTCGATCCTCGCCCAGGACCGCTACCTGCCGCGCCAGCTGCACACCCGCGGTGACCGGCTGGCCTTCTCCAACGGCATCATCCTGCTGGCGCTGGCCGCGATCCTGTTCATCGTCGCCTTCGACGCCGACCCGACCAGGCTGATCCAGCTGTACATCGTCGGCGTCTTCGTCTCGTTCAACATGAGCCAGTCCGGGATGATCCGGCACTGGACCCGCCTGCTGCGCACCGAGACCGACCAGGCCAAGCGCTCCCACATGCAGCGCAGCCGGGCGATCAACGCCTTCGGCCTGGTGATGACCTCGGCCGTGCTGATCGTGGTGCTGGCCACCAAGATCAGCCACGCCTGGATCGCGATCGCCACCATGGTCGCGCTGTTCGTGCTGATGAAGGCGATCCGCCGGCACTACGACCGGGTCTCCCGGGAGCTGGTCGCCGCCGAGGAGCCCGACGACGTGGTGCTGCCCACCCGGGTGCACGCCATCGTGCTGGTCTCCAAGCTGCACAAGCCGGCCCTGCGCGCCCTCGCCTACGCCCGGCTGGCGCGCGCCCACACCCTGGAGGCGGTCTCGGTCAACGTCGACCCGGCGGACACCGAGGCGCTGCGCCGCGAGTGGGACGAGCGGGGCATCGAGGTGCCGCTCAAGGTGCTGGACTCGCCGTTCCGCGAGATCACCGGCCCGGTCCTGGACTACGTCAAGAACCTGCGCCGCAGCAGCCCGCGCGACGTGGTCTCGGTCTACATCCCCGAGTACGTGGTCGGTCACTGGTACGAGCACCTGCTGCACAACCAGAGCGCGCTGCGCCTCAAGGGCCGGCTGCTCTTCAAGCCCGGTGTGATGGTCACCTCGGTGCCCTGGCAGCTGGAGTCCTCCGAGCGGCGCAAGCCGCAGAAGGCCTGGTCGGCGCCGGGTGCCGTGCGACGCGGTGAGCCGCGTCGGCCGCAGGCCGTAAAGTCGAAGGTCTCCGGTACCTCCGACCCGGGCAGCTCCGACGGCCCCGCTGACGCCAGCAAGGACACCACCAAGTGACCCGCAACACCCCGCCCCGCTCCAACGGCAAGTCGGGCCAGGCCCGCAAGGGCGCCAAGCCCGGTCAGGTCGCCCGTCCGCGCTGGGCCGCCAGGCCCGCCCGCCCCGAGGCGACCGACCGCGACGGCTACACCGCGCAGACCGCGCCGCTGGCGCCGGGCGAGGCGCCGCGCACCGACGAGACCCGCCCCGAGGGCGCTCGCGGCGGTGCGCAGGCCCGTGGCGGTGCCGGTGCGGCCAAGGCCGCCGGCGCGAAGCAGTCCGGTGCGAAGGCCGGCGGTCCCAGGGCCGGCGGGTCGAGGCCCGCCGGCGCCGGCCAGGGATCCGGCCCGCAGGGGGACAAGCCCCGCGGCGCCGGCCCGCGCAAGCAGACCGTCAAGGCGCCGAAGCTGCTGCGCACCCCGAAGGCGCCTAAGGCCGAGCCGGCCCCGCGCGGCCCCGGCGGCGACCCGCTGGTCGGCGAGCGGTACGAGGTCGAGGTCGGCGCCGTCGCGCACGGCGGCGGCCACTGCGTCGCCCGGCACGAGGGGCGGGTGCTGTTCGTCCGGCACGCGCTGCCCGGCGAGAAGGTGATCGCCCAGGTCACCGAGGGCACCACCAAGTCGCGCTTCCTGCGGGCCGACGCGGTGGAGATCCTGGAGCCCGCCAAGGACCGGATCGCGCCGCCCTGCCCGTTCTCCGGCCCCGGCAAGTGCGGCGGCTGCGACTGGCAGCACGTCACCCCGGGCGGCCAGCGCAAGCTCAAGGTGCAGGTCCTCACCGAGCAGCTGGCCAAGCTGGCCGGCCTCACCCCGGTCGAGGCCGGCTGGGACGGCAGCGTCGAGCCGGTGGGCGGCAAGCTCCCGGCCGGCGAGGTGCCGGCCTGGCGCAGCCGGGTCCAGTACGCGGTCGACCCGGCCACCGGCAAGGTCGGGCTGCGCAAGCACCGCTCGCACGACCTGCAGCCGATCGACCGCTGCCTGATCGCCGCGCCGGGGGTCACCGAGCTGGGCATCGAGTCCCGCGAGTGGCCGGGGGTCGCCTCGGTGGACGCGATCGCCGCCACCGGCTCCTCGGACCGCCAGGTGGTGCTCGTCCCGCGGCCCGGCGCCCAGCTGCCGATCGTGGAGCTGGACAAGCCGGTCTCGATCTCCCGGATCGACGAGCACGAGGGCTTCCACCGCGTGCACGGCCGCACCTTCGTCCGCGAGGTCGCGGTGGGCCGCACCTGGCGGGTCAGCAACGGCGGCTTCTGGCAGATCCACCCGGAGGCCCCCGACACGCTGGTGAACGCCGTCCTGGACGGTCTGGACCCGCAGTACGGGGAGAACGCGCTGGACCTCTACTGCGGCGTGGGCCTGTTCGCGGGCGCGCTGGCCGACCGGGTCGGCGAGGAGGGCGCGGTGCTCGGCATCGAGTCCGGCAAGCAGGCCGTGGTCGACGCCCGGCACAACCTGGCGGCGCTGGAGAACGTCCGGATCGAGTGCGACAAGGTCGAGAGCCTGCTCCCGCGGACCGGGATCACCGCCACCGACCTGATCGTCCTCGACCCGCCGCGGGCCGGCGCCGGCCGCGAGACGGTCGCCCACCTGGTCGGCCTGGAGGCCCGCCGGATCGCGTACGTCGCCTGTGACCCCGCCGCGCTCGCCCGGGACCTCGCGTTCTTCCGCGAGGGCGGCTACCGGCCGGTCTCGCTGCGCGCCTTCGACCTCTTCCCGATGACCCACCACTTCGAGTGCGTGGCCATCCTGGAGCCGATCGGCGAGCCGGTCGCGTAACGCGCCCCGGCACGGACGGGCGGTGGGCGGACGTACTCGCCCACCGCCCGTCGGCGTTCGCGGGGCGGGCGGCCAGGGGCCGAGGGCGCCCGGGCGGAACGCGTACAGCCCGGGCCCGTGGGCGCCGCCCACGGCGGGTCCACGGCCGTCAGGGGTCCAGGCGCAGGCGTCCGCCTGCCCTTCGAACCGCAGCAGCGCGGCCGGCCGGCCGGCCGTGCGGTCCCAGATCCGCACAGTCCGGTCGTTGCCGCCGCTGGCGAGCCAGCGGCCGTCGGGGGCGACGGCGACCGCCTTCACCTGGCCGGTGTGGGTGCCGGCGCGGCCATGGCGCCGGTGCGCCGGTCCTGGATCCGCAGCCGCCCGTCCTGCCCGGTGACGGCGAGCCACGATCCGTCGGGGGCGATCGCCACCGAGGCCACCCGGCCGCTGTGCCCCGTGAGCACCGTGGCAGCGTCACCGTCGCCGGTGTCCCAGGTGCGGGCGGTGCCGTCGTCGCCGGCGGTGGCGAGCTGGCTGCCGTCGGGGAGATCGCCACCGAGGCGATCGGGCCGGTGTGGCCGGAGAGGACGGCGGTGCAGGTGCAGGTCGCCCGGTCCCAGATCCTGGCCGTGCCGTCCCGGCTGCCGCTGGCGAGCCGGCTTCCGTCGGGGGAGAACGCCACCGAGGTGACGAGCCGGGTGTGACCGGCGAACGAGGCGGTGCAGATACCCGTGGTGAGGTCCCAGACGCGCACCTGGCGGTCGTCGCAGGGCGCAGGCGCCCGTGCTCACCTCCCGGATGCGGATCGTCCCGTCCAGGCCGCTGGTGGCGAGCCGGGTGCCGTCCTGGTGCCGCTCTGCGGGGCCGCCGGCCTGCTGCTGGGGCCGGGCGCCCGTGACGCGGGCCGGGCCGCCCCGGCGCCCACCTCCCCGGCCTGGCCGGCCGCGACGGCTGCGGGCTCCGGCGTCGCCGTCCGGGCCGTCGGCCAGCCGTACGACATCGGTGGCGGGCGGGAGTTGACGCTGACGGTACGGGGTGCGGAGATCTCCGCACCGGCGGGCGGCGCCACTTTGTGGACCGCTCAGGTCGACCAGGTCCCGCCGGGGGAGATCACGTTGACCGTCCTCGGCGACGGCCCGTCGGCGCCGGCCGTGGGCCTCTACCGGGGGCCGGGGGCGGCGGCCCGGGTCACGGTCGAACTCGGCGGCCGGAGCGTCGAGGCACAGCTGGTGGCCCCGGCAGGCGGACCGGGCTGGTGCGCCTTCGTCGCCGACGGCGCCGGGAACGGCATGACGCCGTCGGTCACCGTCTCCGCGGCGGACGGCGGCGTGCTCGCCCGCCTGACCAAGCAGCGGTGACGCCTGTCCCTCCGCCCGGGCGGCGGCGGTTCCGGTGGGCGTATTCGTCATTACCACCAAGGTCACCAATGCGGCTTCCGTGTAGAATATAAAGATGATCTTACCCCGTCGACAGGGGAGCAGTCATGATCGGTGTCACCGTTACCTTCTCCTATCCCAGCGGCTTCGACCGCTCACGGATCGTCGACGTCGCCGGGAATGCACGCGGCATGTTCGAAGGCATGCCGGGCGTGCGGTTCAAGTTCTTCACCTTCAGTGAGAAGCACCAGCAGGCGGTCAACTTCTACGTCTGGGAGTCCAAGGAGGAGGCGGAGCAGTTCTTCTCCCCGGAGCTGATCGAGCGCGTGACCGGCCTCTACGGTGCGGCGCCGTCCATCGAATTCGTGGAGATCGCCGAAATCGTCGACAATTCGAAGAACTGAAGAAATCGACGGGCTTGTTCGCGCGGTTTGTTCAAGTATTCCGGCGCGGCCTCGGCGTCATATCGCCTTGAGGCCTGCCTGCCACGGGTGTGCGGCGACTGCCCGGCGCGCGGGGCGTCTCGGCGCGACGCTGCACGGGCCACGGGGCGGGGGCGGACCGGTCAGGACGCGGTGCCGAGCAGCGCGGTGCCGAGCAGAGTGCGCAGGGCTGTCTCCGGGTCGACCCCCGAGCAGTCGCGGCAACGGCCCGGTTCGGCGGCGCGGAAGGCGCGTTCGCAGCCGCCGTAGCAGGTCTGCCAGGGCGGGACGGCCCCGCCGGGCGGCAACGTGGGTGCGGAGAGGGGGACTTCGGCGGGGGCGAGTCGGGCCACGTCCTGCCGGGAGACGTCAGCCGGGGGTCGTGGGCGCGCAGCGAGGCGAGTACGGAGACGGCCAGCGGATCGGCTTCGCCGGCCGGCGGCACCGGGGCGGGCGCCCGTACGGGGCCGGGCGGCGCTGCGGGTGCCGGCGGCGGAGGCGTCGAGGGTGGCGTGGCGGGTGCCGCTGCCCGGTCCGGCTGGTCCGGCGGGGGTTGGTCGGACGGGTGGGACCGGGCGGACCAGGCGAACAGGGCGGGCCGCCCGGGTGGCCTCGGCCGGACCGGGGGTCGACGGCCCCAGGCCGGGGAGGTCGTAGGCGTACGTCCGGGTGCGGATCATGCCGTCGGGCAGGCGCTCGCGCCGCCGCTCCAGGAAGCCCGCCGCCTCCAGGTCACGCAGTGCCCGCGAGATGACGGTCTCGTCCTCGGTGAAGTGCGCGCGCAGGGCGGCGATGCTGACGGGTGCGCCGTCCGGCAGGGAGAGGATGTACACCGCGACGCCCACCGTGACCGCGCTGCCGCGCCGCTGGGCGAGGGCGTTGGCGACGACGGTGAAGTTGGCGGTGAGCCGGGTGCGGATGTGCAGCACGCCGGAGGTCGGCGCCCAACTGCGGGCGCGCGACAGCGCGTTGGAATGCGGTCCAGCCATGGGGAAGGTGCTACTTCCCGCTTGGTCAGGCCCTCGTTCGGGATTGCCGTCCCGGCGGGGGCCGTCTTGCTGTCCGGACGTCGGTGGTCCGGTGCGGTGCCTGTCGGGGCGAACCCAGCCGCCCGCCTCCCGGCGTCGCAAGCAGTGCACCCTTGTGGGTGGACTGCGGTGGGAGGGAGGGTCGGTGGTTCTTTCTTCCGGGTTCTTCGGGTGGGTGCGAGTCGCACCGGCTCCCGGCCGGCCGGGAGCCGGTGGCCCGGCCCGGCCGGCCTCAGCGCTTGCCGAGGGTGAAGACGAGGATCATGAATCCGGCCCAGAGATGGGTCGCGGCGATATAGATCACGGCGCGGATCGTCATCGCCTTGCGACGGCTCCTCTCGTCGTTCCGGGCGGTGTTCCGGGCGTCCTGCGGAGCCCCGGCGACGGTTGCGGCCACGGCGTCCGGCGTGGGGTCGGTCATGCGAGCAGGGTCCTGTCCTTGCCGGGGCGGGCGGCTTTCGTGGCGTGGTCGTGGCCGTCGGCGTCGGTGCGGAGCTGGTCCAGCAGCAGGCCTTGGTCAGTGATCATCTCGGTGAGGATGGTGCGGGCGGCGCGGAGCAGGTCCGACACGTCCGGGGTGCTCAGGGCGTAGACCACGGTGTTGCCGTCGCGGGTGGCGGTGACCAGCTGGGTCCGCCGCAGGACGGCGAGTTGCTGGGAGAGGCTGGACGCCTCTATGTCGATCGCGGCGAGCAGCTCGCGCACCGGGCGGGGGCCGTCCTGGAGGAGTTCCAGCACCCGGATCCGGGCCGGGTGGCCCAGGGTGCGGAAGAACTCCGCCTTCGCCTGGTACAGCGGGACCGGCATGGTCAGCTCTCTCCCTGTTCCTCTTCGGCGGTGTGCGGCAGTTCGATCCCGTGCTGGGAGGCGAGCCTCAGCAGCGAGGCTACCCGCCCCAGGTACGCCTGGACGCCGTCGGCGTCCGCGGCCGCCCGGGCGGCGGCCAGCTCCTCGCGGGCGCGGGCGAGCTGCTCGCGCAGTTCCTCGTCGAACATCGCCGTCATCGCCGACCTCCACGCCGGCCGATGGGGTTCGCTGCCGGTGCCCAACAGATTCTATGAATATGAAGAATTCTTCAAGTCCTTCTGCGGGCGCCGCCGGGGCCGGGCGGCCCGGGGCAGAGTGTGGTCGCGGTGGTGGAGTGCGGTCGCGGTGGTGGAGGCCGGCGCTCCGCCGGGCGGGCTCGCCCCTGCTGTCCGGGCGGCGGATGCCCCAGGGCGGTTTTCGGTCACCGGTCGGCGTGGCCCGGCCTGATCCGGGGCATGACGGAGGGGACGGCGCAGTCGCGGGGGAGGAGCGGCGCGGGGTACGGCGCGGGTGTTGACGGGAGGGCGCGGGGGCGGTGCGCGTGCGCCCTTGTTGTGCTAGCAGTTCAGCGCTAGCTTGAAGGCATGGCCAAGAAGCAGCTGAACGTACGGGTGGACGCGACCACCGCGGAGATGGCCCGCGAGCGGGCGGAGCAGCAGGGGATCAGCATGAACCAGTACATCGAACGGCTCGTGCAGCAGGACATGGGCGAGGCCGGACGACTCTTCGTCGACTCGGCGGCGCAGTTCATGAAGGAGTACGAGACGGCGTTCCTGGCCGAGTTCGGGGACCGCTCCCCGGCCGACCTGCAGGACGTGCGCCGTTGAACCTGGAGATCGACCTCTCGTGGCTGCTCATGACCGCGGAGCAGTACACCCCCGGTGACCCCCAGGTCACCGACTACGGATCGCTGTTGGCCGCGGTCGCCCGGCACCAGGCCGAGATCTTCGACATCGCCGTCTACCCCGAGCCGCAGGACCGCGCCGCGGCCCTGATGCACCAGCTCATCCGGGTGCCGGCCCTGGAGCGCACGAACGAACTCTTCGCCACCGCCGCCGCCTACGCCTACCTGGTGGCCAGCGGTTGCACCGTCGCGACCACCGCCCGCGAGGTGCGCAGCCTGGCACGGGCCATCCGGGAGGGCAAGATCGGCGTCTCCGGGGTGTCCGAGCGGCTGGCCGCGTGGGTGGTGGACGAGGCCGAGGAGGAAGAGGTCAGCGGCGAGGACGACGAGGACTCCGACTGAACGCCGGAGCCGGTCCGCGCCGGGGGAGCCGCCCGGCCCGGGCGGTCGCCCGGGCCGCCCGCGGCGGACGGCGGGCCGGTCCGACCGGCCGCCCGCCCGGGGGCTCAGGACGCCGGCTCGGCGATCAGCGCGGTCGCGGTGTTCCGGAACCCGGCCCGGCGGTAGATCCGCGCCACGTCCTCGTCGGCGGCCGAGAGGAAGACCGTCCGGACGCCGCGCGCCCGGGCGTCCGCCACCAGCGCCGAGGTGACGGCGAGTGCGAGCCCGCGCCGGCGCGCCGACGGCAGGGTGCCGACCCCGACGATCTCGCAGACCGGGCCGACCCGCTGGTACTGGCCCGAGCACAGTGCCGAACCGTTCTCGACGACCGCCGCCACGGCGGCCACTCCCGCCCCGATCCGGGCCGCCGCCCGCTCCACCGCGCCCTCGGCGACGGCCTGCAGGGCGGCCTCGGCCAGCTCGGCGGGCCCGGCCTTCCCGAGCGCCGTGCCGGGGTCGGCGAAAGCCAGGTTGGGGGCGGCGACGGCGCTGGCGAGCGCGGGGTCGTCGGCGCCGAGGACGCGGGCCCGGACGCCGTCGGGCAGCGGGTCGGGCGCCAGCCCGTCGTCCTGCCCCTCGGGCAGCACCAGCAGGGGGTGCTCGTGGACGGCCAGTCCGGCCTGCTCGATCGCGGCCCGCAGGCCCGGGGTGTGCTCGGCCACCCACTCGAAGCTCTCCGGCAGCCCGAGTTCGCGCTGCCGGGCGAGCACCCGCCGGACGTCCTCCGCGGTGGCGGGGGCGCCGGTCCAGCCCAGGGTGGGCCGGGCGTAGAACGGCCAGCCCTCGCCCTCGCGGACGAAGAGGGTGAGCGGGCCGAAGTCCTCGGCGCGGGCGCCCTTGCGCGGCACCGCGTCGTAGAACTCGTCCAGCTCGGCGAGCAGGGCCTGCTGGTGGCGGCTCCGCGGGTCGAGCTGCTGCTGTTCGGGGTTCAGTGAAGTCACAGCGAGCATCCAAGCAGCGCTTGTCCTGGTCCTGCCACCGGTTTCGGGTCCGCGCCGCCGGGCCGGCGCGACCTGGTCGGCCCGGGCATTTCGGGCCTACTGTTGCCGAATGCTTACAGTCCGGGCGATCTTGCGTTGACGACGCGTGGCATCCTGGGGCGTCACCAACTCTGCCGGACCGGATCGGCGGACGTTCGGGTGGGGAAAACGGGGAACACCGATGAGACTCTGCTTCCTGGTGGAGGAGCACTACCGCCACGACGGCATGCCGCTGGACGTCGTCCGCCGGCTGACCGCCTGGGGTCACCAGGTGGATGTGCTGCGTCCCGGGAACTCGCTGCTCGCGGTCTCCGAGGCGGTCCGCGCGGGCAGCCACGACGCCTGGGTGCTCAAGACGGTCTCCGGCGGGCCCGGACTCACCCTGCTGGAAGCAGCCGCGGCCGTCGGCCTCACCACGGTGAACGACGCCCGCTCGATCCGCGGAGTCCGGGACAAGGCGCTGGCCTCGGTGATCGCCCGCAACAGCGGCCTGCCCGTCCCGGTGACGTACGCGGCCGCCCGCTGGGAGCGCCTGGCGGAGATCCCGGAGTCCGAGTTCCCGCTGGTGGTCAAGCCCGCGGACGGCAGCTCCGGCCGGGCGGTGCGCTTCGTCCCGACCCCCGGCCACCTGGCCGAACTCGGGCCCGAGCTGGCCGGCGAAGGCCTGCTGATCGCCCAGCCGTACGTCCCCAATTCCGGCACCGACCTCAAGGTCTACTGCGTCGGCGGCGAGCTGTACGCGACCGAGCGGTCATCGCCGCTGCACCCCGGCCGGCCCGTCCGGGAGCGCCAGGTGCCGCTCGGCCGCGAGGTGGAGCGGATAGTCGCCGAGGTCGGCACCGTCTTCGGTCTCGACCTCTACGGCGTCGACGTGCTGCTCGGGCCGGACGGGCCGATGGTGGTCGACATCAACGACTTCCCGAGCTTCCGGCAGGTGCCGGACGCGGTGTCCCGGGTCGCCCGGGCCGTCCTGCAACTGGCCGGCGGGAACGGCGTGGACCTGCCGACCGGCCTGCCCGCGCAGCTCTCGGCCCCGGCCGAGCCGTCGGCGCACCCCGAGGACGTCACCGCGACCGTGGCGGGGGCAACAGCGCACACGGGCACGCACCCCGGCGCGCACCCCGGCGCGTCGTCGCGCACGGGGGTGGCCGCCCAGGCCGCGGCGCCGGTCGGCGGAGCATGAGGATCTGCCTGCTCACCCCGGAGCCCGGCCACCCGCTGCTGGCGGCCACCACCGCGCTGCTGACGCCCCGGCACCAGGTCGAGCCGCTCGACCCCGGCACCGCCGACCCGGCCCGGCCGGACTGTGCCCCGCTCGCCGACGTCTACCTGCTGAAGGCGCGGACACCCCGGGCGCTCGCGCTGGCCCGCCGGCTGGAGGCCCTCGGCGCCCCCGTGGTCAACTCGGCGGCGGCCACCGAACTCTGCCAGGACCGCACCAGGATGGCCGAGCTGGCGCAGGCCGCCGGCCTGCCCTTCGCGGCGACCCGCACCGCCGGCTCGATCGGCGAACTCACCGGCCCCGGCGGCCTCACCGCGGCCGACTTCCCGCTGGTGGTGAAGAGCAGGCACAGCCGCCGCCACGACCTGGTCGCCAAGGCCGAGGACGTGGCCCGGCTGGAGCAGCTCGCCCGGGACCGGCCGGACGAACCCGTCGTCGTCCAGCCCTTCACCCCCAACGACGGCTGGGACCAGAAGCTCTGGGTGATCGCCGGACAGGTCTTCGCCGCCCGCCGCCGCTCCGAGCTGGCCGCCGCCGACCGTGGGCCGGCCCGGCCGCTCACCGCCGCGGACCTGCCCGCCGACCGGCTCGACCTGGTCCGCCGGGTCGGGGAGGTCTTCGGCCTCGACGTGTACGGGGTGGACCTGCTCGACGGCGCCGGCGAACCGCTGATCGTCGACGTCAACGCCTTCCCCGGGATCCGCGGCCAGGCCGGCGCCCCCGAGGCGCTCGCGGCACTCGCCCTGCGGGCCGCCGCGGGTGCCGCGACCAGGAGCTCGGCCGGCCCTGCGCCGTCCGCGCCGTCGGTACTGCCCGGGCAGCCGCGCGCCGGAGCCCCGGCCCAGGTGGACGCGTAGCCCGGGTGAGCGGGACGCCCGCGGGCAGTCGTTAGGCTTGAGCCCTCGGCCGGCCGGAACCCTCGGCCGACGGCTGACGCGCGGGAGAAGACGGACCTTGCTGCAGGACATCGAGCGCTACCTGGCCTGCCCGCACTGCGGACAGGGGCTGGCCCTCGGCGGGCGCACGCTGCGCTGCCCGGCCGGGCACAGCTTCGACCTCGCCAAACAGGGCTACGTCAGCCTGCTGGCCGGCGACGCCCACACCGGCACCGGGGACACCGCCGACATGGTGTCCGCCCGTACCGACTTCCTCGCCGCCGGCCACTACCGGCCGATCGCCGACGCGCTCGCCGAGGCCGCCGTCGCGGCGTCCCCCGAGGGGCTGGTCGCCGACCTGGGCGCGGGTACCGGCTACTACCTCTCCCACGTCCTGGACGCCTTGCCCGCCAACCCCGGCGCCGCCCTCGACATCTCCAAGTTCGCGCTCCGCCGGGCCGCCCGCGCCCACCCCCGGATCGGCGCGGTGGTCTGCGACGCCTGGCGCCCGCTGCCCCTGCGGGAGGCTTCGGCCGGACTGGTCCTCAACGTCTTCGCGCCGCGCAACGGCCCGGAGATCCGCCGCGCGCTGCGCCCCGGCGGCACCCTGCTGCTGGTCTCCCCCACCTCCCGGCACCTGCGCGAACTCGTCGGCGCCCTCGGCCTGCTGTCGGTGGACGAGGACAAGCAGCGCCGGATCGAGGAGAAGCTCGGCCCCTACCTGGCGCCCGCCGAACGGCTGGAGGTGGAGTTCCCGATGCGGCTCTGCGCCGCCGACGTGCGGACGGTCGTCGCGATGGGGCCGAGCGCCTGGCACACCGACCGGGCGCAGCTCGACGCCCGGCTGGCGGCGCTGCCCGACCCGGTCGAGGTGACCGCCTCGGTGACGGTGGCCGCGTACCGCTGACCCGGCCCGCAGGGCCCGACCCGTTGGGATGAATCTCCTGAGCAGGCACGTTTCTGCCGAGGGGGCCGCGGCTAGGGTCCCGGGGTGAACCGCGAAGCAGTCCAGCCCACTTCCGTCGCGCCCACGTCCGTCGCGCCAGCCTTCGTGGCGCCCGCCTTCGTCGCGCCGACCGGGCCCCCGGCCGGCCGGCCGCAGGCCGACCCTCCGCCCCCGGCGGCCCCGCCCGCCCCGTCCCCGGTCGTCCTGCCTCCGGTGGCGCCCCACCGCTCCGCCCTGCCGCACCCCGGCCGGGTCGCGGCCGGGCCCGCCGGCGACGGCGCCCCGGCCGCCGACGGCTTCGTGGAGCGCCCCACCGTCGAGGAACTACGGCTCACCTCGTTCAAGTCGTACCGGCGGGCCACCCTCGGGCTGTCCCCGCTCACCGTCCTGTACGGGCCGTCCGGAGTCGGAAAGTCGAACGCGCTCGACGCCCTCGCCGTGCTCTCCCGGCTGGCCCTCGGCGAGGAGATCACCGACTCCCTGGACGGCATGCCCGCAACGGCCGGCCCGCTGGCGGCGCCGGTGCGCGGCGGTCTGCTCGGCTGCGTCCCGCACGGCCGCGACGCCGTCATCCTGGGCTGCACCGTGCGGTCCGGCGCCGGCCCCGTCCGGCTGGAGGTGGTGATCCGCACCGACGGCCCGGTCCGGATCGCCAGGGAGCGGCTGACGCTCCACGGGCAGGTCCTGGTGGAGACCGGCGAGCAGGACGTCCGCAACCGCCGGATCAACGTGACCTGGCACAACGACACCCGGCAGGGCGACATCCGGGCGCCCTTCCCCAGCGGCAGCCTGATCACCAGCCAGCTCCCGCTCCGGGTGGCCGGCTCCTCGGCGGGCGAGCGCAAGGTGCTGGCCGCGAGCGAGCACTTGCTCACCGCCCTGCGCGAGGTCTTCCCGCTGCACCCCGTGCCCGCGCTGATGCGCGACTGGACCCCGGCCGACCCGCAGGCCCGGCTGCTCGGCACGGCGGCCAACATCTCGGCCCTGCTCGGCCGCCTCAAGAACGAGTGCGCCCGCCGGTACGGGCACCTGCTCAAGGTCGTCCAGTCCGCCGCCCCGCACCCGCTGCTCGGCCTCGACGTCGCCCGGCGCGGCACCGGCACGGACGAGCGGGTGCTCGCCGTCTTCGACGAGGGAGTGCTCGGCCGGACCGGCGCCGACCAGGCCTCGGACGGCATGCTGCGCCACCTCGCCTTCGCCGCCGTCCTGCTCACCGGCGCCGGCGTGCTGGACGTCGACCCGGCCGCCGAGGTGCCCTGGGCGCACCGGCAGCTGACCGTGCTCGCGGAGGACCTCGGCGCCGGGCTCGGCGCCGAGCAGACCGCCTCGCTGCTGCGGCTGGCCCGCGAGGTGTGCGGACGCCGGGACGTGCGGCTGCTGGCCGCGCTGCAGGACCCGGGGGCCGCCCGCGAGGCACTGGGCGAGGCGGCCGGACCGGGCGGCCCTGACCTGGTCGAGTGCCGCCGGGACCCGGCTACCGGCCACAGCGTGCTGCGGCCGGAATCGGCCCGGGTGCCGGCCCAGTTCGCGCGCGGGGCGGGCGAGGGGGACCAGCCGGGCGGGGCGGACCGGCCGGGGGAGGGCGCGGTCACGGTGGCCGGCACGGGTGCGGTAGACCTGGGCAGGTGACCGATCCGAGCGTAGTACCCGACGACCACTCCCTGGACGGCCTGCGGCAGCGCCTGTCGCGGTTCGCCGCCGCGCGCGACTGGCAGCCCTTCCACACGCCGAAGAACCTGGCCGCCGCGCTGAGCGTGGAGGCCGGGGAACTGCTGGAGATCTTCCAGTGGCTGACGCCGGACCAGGCGGAGGCGGTGATGTCCGACCCGGACACCGCGCATCGCGTCCGGGACGAGGTCGCCGACGTGCTGGCCTACCTGTTGCAGTTCTGCACGGTGACCGGGGTCGACCCGTTGGCGGCGCTGGCGGCCAAGATCGACCGGAACGAGCTCCGCTTCCCGGCCCCCGGCCGACCGGACGGGCCTCGAAAGTCCGATGGACTGATCGGCTGATCGGTGGCCGGGTGGTTGTCCACAGCCCCGGGGTTGTCCACAGCTTTCGAGTGGGTGGCTGCGCGGATCTCCCGGCCGTCGCAAGCTTTCGCCGTGACCCGCCGTCCGGGGAGACCAGGACGGCACGGAGCGAGCGAGGGGAGCGGCCACTCATGGACGCGCTGCGACTGATCAAGACGGCCAGGCACGCCATGGCCGAGGCCAGGGACGTGCCGGACGTGCTGCTGGAGGCGTGGCAGGCCGGCCTGCTCACCGAGGCCGTCGGCAGCCGGCTGGCCGAGCGCGGGGACGGGGAGGTGGCGGCGCTCGGCCAGCTGCTCTCCGAGGCGGGTGCCCAGGTGGCGAGCTGCCTGGAGCCGTCCCCGGAGAGCGCCGCCGCGGTGGACTTCGGCGGCAGCGGCCGGGCCTCCCGCCTGACCGACCTGGGGGTCCTCGACCCGCTGTTGGAGGAGCTGGCCCGGCTGCTGCACGACACGACCGAGACGCTGGTCGTCCTCGCCTGCGGCGCGGACGCGGAGAGCCTCTACTGGACGTGCATCGACGGGGTCGACGCCGGGTCCGAGTGCAAGGACCTGGTGGCCGAACTCCACCGGGCCGTCCGCAGGGCGGAGCCGGCGGGGGAGGAGGACAGGGGAACGGGGGCGGGAGCACGACGCGGGCGCGAGCCGGCGCTCGGCGAACGGATCGACGCGAGAGCCCGCCGACGGTCCGGCGAAAGGGCCGGTGGAAGGGCCGTTGAACCGCCGGACGACCTGACGGCCGAGGGGGCCGGGGACCGCACCACGGATCCGCTCGACACGGTCTGCTCGGCCGCGTCCGGGCGGGCCGGGGCCCGGGGCCGCCCCGACCGGCCCCGCCAACGGGCCGGCGCCCTGGGCCCGGCCCGGGGGAGCAAGCCGACCTGCGGTGCTCGGGCGGGTGGCGGCCCATCCGATGGCGGCGCGTCCGGTGGAGGCGCGCCGGTTCTCGTCGTCCCGCTGTCCCCGCCGTCCGGGGCCCGGGGCTACCGCGCCCCGGCGGAGCCGGAGGCGGCCGCCGGATCGGCGTGCTCGGCGGCAGCGGCCGGCCGGGCGCCCGAGGACTGCAGGGCGGCGCCCATGCCGGCCAGGTCGGCGTTCACGGACGCGAGCAGCTCCTGCATCTGCTCCAGCAGGCTCTTCGGAGTGGCGGGGGCGGCCGGGGCGCTCGGGTCGTGCGGTGCGGCGGGTGCCTCGGACCAGTGCTCGGACATGAGGGGACCTCTTCGGATCGGTGGCGTGCTGTGATGCGACGGACGTCGGTGCTGCCCGTCGTACGCCGCGCAGCAGGGGCAGCGCCGGCCGGCGCCACCGGGGCGGGGCCCCGCCGTTCCCAACGACCGCTGTCGGTGGCCGGTCACCTCGGACCACCCGATGCGGTCCAACACCCCGCCCGGGTACGTCCCACGGGTGAGCCCGGCTTGCGGGCGGCCACTCGGCTCGGCTAGGGCGGCCGTCCGCCGGACGGGCGCCGGCCCGATCCGCAACGCCCGATCCCCGTTCGGCTGCGCCCTCCGGGGCCGGGCCCGGCCGGCGCAACGCGACGGGCTCCCGACGCCGTCCGTGCGGACGGCGTCGGGAGCCCGGGGCCGCCGGCACGGCCGGCGGCGGACAACCAGTGAAGGAGGTCAGTTGTGCGCGTGCAGCTCCGCGTTCAGACCGCCCCAGGAGCCGGACCGGGCGATCACCTCGACCGCGCCGGTCTGCGAGTTGCGGCGGAACAGCAGGTTGTCCTGTCCGGACACCTCCACCGCCTTGGCGACCTTGCCGTCCGGCAGCGCCACCCGGGTGCCGGCGGTGACGTACAGGCCCGCCTCCACCACGCAGTCGTTGCCCAGCGAGATGCCGATGCCCGCGTTCGCGCCCAGCAGGCAGCGCTCGCCGACCGAGACGGTCTGCTTGCCGCCGCCCGAGAGCGTCCCCATGATCGAGGCGCCGCCGCCGATGTCGCTGTGGTCGCCGACCACGACACCCGCGCTGATCCGGCCCTCGACCATGGAGGTGCCCAGGGTACCGGCGTTGAAGTTGACGAAGCCCTCGTGCATCACGGTGGTGCCGACCGCGAGGTGGGCGCCGAGGCGGACCCGGTCCGCGTGCGCGATCCGGACGCCGGACGGGGCGACGTAGTCGGTCATCCGGGGGAACTTGTCGATCCCGTAGACGGCCAGCTGGCCGCCCTGGGCGCGGACCGCGAGGCGCGCCTGCTCGACGTTGTCCACCGGCACCGGGCCGATGCTGGTCCACGCGACGTTGGCGAGCAGCCCGAAGACGCCCTCCAGGCTCTGGCCGTGCGGCTTGACCAGGCGGTGGCTCAGCAGGTGCAGTCGCAGGTAGGCGTCGTGCGCGTCGATCGGCTTCTCGTCCAGCGAGGCGATCGTGGTGCGCACCGCGATCACCTCGACGCCGCGGCGCGCGTCGCTGCGCAGTGCGTCGACGGCGCCCGGGCCGAGTTCGGCCTCGGCCTGCTCGGCGGTCAGCCGGACGGTGCCGGCCGGGCCGGGCCCGGCGGCGAGCTCCGGAGCGGGGAACCAGGTGTCGAGGACGGTGCCGTCGGCGGCGATGGTCGCCAGACCGGCGGCGACGGCGCCGTTTGCGAGGGAGGTGGATTCAGCAGTCACACGGTGCACGTTAACCAATTCCGGCCCGGGCCGCCGAACGCGCTCACCGGACGGACACCCCCGCAAAACCCGATGCCCCCACCGACCGGCCTCGGCGATACTCGGGCGGGTGTTCATCTCGATCTCCACCACCGGCACGGCCGAGCGCCCCGCCACCGACCTGGGATTCCTGCTGCACAAGCACCCCGGCAAGGTGCAGCGCTTCGCGACCTCCCACGGCGAGGCCCATGTCTTCTACCCGGAGGCGACCGACGAGGTCTGTACGGCGGCGCTGCTGCTGGACATCGATCCCGTCGCGCTGGTCCGGCGGGGCATGGGCAAGGGCCGGGGCGGCTCGCCCGACTTCGCCCTCGCCCAGTACGTCAACGACCGCCCCTACGCCGCCTCGTCCCTGCTCGCGGTGGCGCTGCGCACCGTGTTCCGCACCGCCATGAAGGGTGTCTGCGAGAACCGGCCCGGGCTCGCGGACGAGACCCGGCCGCTGCGGATCGTGCTGCCCGCCGTGCCCGCGAACGGTCCCGGCGAGGGTGGCGGCGCGGCCATGGTGGCCCGGCTCTTCGAGCCGCTCGGCTGGCAGGTCGAGGCGGAGCCGATCCCGCTCGACGAGACCTTCCCCGAGTGGGGGGAGTCGCGCTACCTCCGGGTCGGGCTGTCGGGGACGCTGCGCCTGGCCGACGCGCTCCAGCAGCTCTACGTCCTGCTGCCGGTCCTCGACGGCGCCAAGCACTACTGGGTGGCGCCCGACGAGGTCGACAAGCTGCTCGCCGCCGGCGAGGGCTGGCTCGCGGACCACCCCGAGCGGGCCCTGATCGCCGGCCGCTACCTGGCCCGTCGCTGGTCGTTGACCCGCACGGCCATGCAGCGGCTGGAGCTGGCCCGGCTGGCGGAGGCCGACGACCGGGAGGCCGAGGAGTTCGACAACGCCGTCGACGACTCGGGGGAGACGGTGGACGCCACCGGGCCCGGCGCCGGCGGACCGGCCGACAGCCGGCCCGCCGAGGCCGGGGTGGCGTCCGGCTCCGACCCGGAGCCGGACGCCCCTGCGGCGCCGAAGGCCCCTTCCCTGGCCGAGCAGCGCCGCGCGGCGATCCTGGACGCCCTGCGCGAGGTGGGGGCGGCCCGGGTGGCCGACCTCGGCTGCGGGCAGGGCGAGCTGATCGCCGCTCTGCTCAAGGACGCCCGGATCACCGAGGTGATCGGCGTGGACGTGTCCTCCCGGGCGCTGTCCACCGCCGCCCGCAAGCTGCGCCTGGACCGGATGTCCGAGCGTCAGGCGGCCCGGGTCAGCCTCGTCCAGGGCGCCCTGACCTACACCGACGCGCGCCTCAAGGGGTACGACGCCGCCGTCCTCTCGGAGGTGATCGAGCACCTGGACCTGCCCCGGCTGCCGGCTCTCGAAGAGGCCGTGCTGGGGGTGGCCCGCCCGTCGGCCGTCGTCGTCACCACGCCCAACGTCGAGTACAACGTCCGCTGGGAGAGCCTCCCGGCCGGGCACGTCCGGCACCACGACCACCGCTTCGAGTGGGACCGCGCGCAGTTCCTGGCCTGGGCCGAGCGGGCCGCCGCGGCCTACGGCTACTCGGTCGTCGTCCGGCCCGTCGGGCCGTACGACCCGGAGGTGGGCGCCCCGACCCAATTGGCCCTGTTCCGCCTCGGTACAGCGGCGACCACCGAAGCCGCTTACGCTCCGGCCGGCGCTTCGGCTTCCCCCTCCGCCACCGGTTCCTCCTCCGCTTCCGCGACCACCCCCGAAGGGGGCGACACCCGATGACCGACGCCAACCGCCCCACCGGGCCGACCGGGACCGCCCCCGGGACCGCCCCTCCCGCCGCGGCCGGCTCCGCCGCGCCGCGCGTCCTCCCGGTCACGGACGTCTCCCTCGTCGTGCTCGTCGGGACGAGCGGCGCGGGGAAGTCCAGCTTCGCCCGCAAGCACTTCCGGCCCACCCAGGTGGTCTCCTCGGACTTCTGCCGCGGCCTGATCGCCGACGACGAGAACGACCAGTCGGCCTCCGCCGAAGCCTTCGAGCTGCTCCACCACATCGTCGGCAAGCGGCTCGCCGGCGGGCGGCTGACCGTCGTGGACGCCACCAACGTCCAGCCCGAGGCCCGCAGGCAGCTGATCAGGATCGCGCGGGACCACGACGTGCTGCCGATCGCGATCGTCCTGGACGTCCCGCCCGGCGTCTGCGCCGAGCGCAACAGGACCCGCCCGGACCGTCAGCTTCCGCCGCACGTCGTCCCGCGCCAGAACCGCGAGCTGCGCCGCTCGCTGCGCGGCCTGGAGCGCGAGGGCTTCCGCAAGGTGTACATCCTGCGCGGCGAGGCCGAGGTCGACGCCGCCGAGATCGTCACCGAGAAGCGCTACAACGACCTGCGCCACCTCACCGGCCCGTTCGACATCGTGGGGGACGTCCACGGCTGCCGCTCCGAGTTGGAGACCCTGCTCACCCGCCTCGGCTACACCGTCGACCGCGACGCCGAGGGCCGTCCGGTCGACGCCACGCACCCCGAGGGGCGGACGGCCGTCTTCGTCGGCGACCTGGTCGACCGGGGCCCGGACACCCCGGGCGTGCTGCGCCTGGTGATGGGCATGGTCGGCGCCGGCCACGCCGTCTGCGTGCCCGGGAACCACGAGAACAAGCTCGGCCGCGCCATGGACGGGCGCAACGTCACCGTCTCGCACGGCCTGCAGGAGTCGCTGGACCAGTTGGCCGCCGAGCCGGAGGAGTTCCGGCAGGAGGTCCGCGCCTTCATGCGCGACCTGGTCAGCCACTACCTGCTGGACGGCGGCCGGCTGGTGGTCTGCCACGCCGGTCTGCCGGAGAAGTACCACGGCCGCACCTCCGGCCGGGTCCGCTCGCACGCCCTGTACGGGGACACCACCGGCGAGACCGACGAGTACGGCCTGCCGGTCCGCTACCCGTGGGCGGAGGAGTACCGCGGCAAGGCACTGGTGGTCTACGGCCACACGCCCGTCCAGGTGCCCGGCTTCGTCAACAACACCATCTGCCTGGACACCGGCTGCGTCTTCGGCGGCAGCCTCACCGCGCTGCGCTACCCGGAGCGCGAGCTGGTGAGCGTCGAGGCGGAGCAGGAGTGGTACGCACCGGTCCGCCCGCTGACCACGGACGCCCCGGCGCCCCACGAGGGCCGGCCGCTGGACCTCGCCGACGTGGCCGGCCGCCGCGTCGTGGAGACCTCCCTGCACGGCCGGGTCAGCGTGCGGGAGGAGAACGCCGCGGCCGCTCTGGAGGTGATGAGCCGCTTCGCCCTCGACCCGCGACTGCTCGCCTACCTGCCGCCGACCATGGCGCCGAGCGCCACCTCGCGCCGCCCCGGTTACCTCGAACACCCCGAGGAGGCCTTCTCCGGCTACCGCACCGACGGCGTCCAGCACGTCATCTGCGAGGAGAAGCACATGGGCTCCCGGGCGGTCGTCCTGGTGGCCAGGGACGACACCGCGCTGGAGAAGCGGTTCGGCATCGCCGGCCCGGGGGCGATCTGGACCCGGACCGGCCGGGCCTTCCTCAGCGACGACGCGGTCACCGGCGCCGTCCTGGAGCGGGTCCGCGGCGCCGCCGAGAAGGCCGGGCTCTTCGACGAGCTGGAGACCGGCTGGCTGCTGCTGGACGCCGAGCTGATGCCGTGGTCGCTGAAGGCCCTGGAGTTGCTGCGCCGGCAGTACGCGGCCGTCGGCGCGGCGGCCGGGGCGGCCCTGCCCACGGTGCTGGCGGCCCTGGAGCAGGCCGCCGGCCGGGGGCTCGATCTCGGCGAGCTGACCGAGCGCCAGCGTCGGCGCGCCGCCGACGCCGAGGCCTTCGTCGCGGCCTACCGCCGCTACTGCTGGCCGACCGAGGGCCTCGCGGGCATCCGGCTGGCGCCGTTCCAGGTGCTGGCCGCGGAGGGGGCCAACCTCGCCGTGCGCCCGCACGACGAGCACCTCGGCTGGATCGACCGGCTGGTAGCGGCGGACGACCACGAGGTCCCGCTCCTGCGCGGCACCGGCCGGCTGCTGGTCGACACCTCGGACGAGCGGTCGATCGAGGCGGGCATCGCCTGGTGGGAGGAGCTGACCGGTGCGGGCGGCGAGGGCATGGTGGTCAAGCCGCTCTCCTCGCCGGCCCGTGGCAGGGCGGGGGAGGGACGCCCGGGCGGCCTGGTCCAGCCGGGGGTGAAGGTGCGCGGAAGGGAGTACCTGCGGATCATCTACGGCCCCGACTACACCGAGTACCTGGACCAGCTGCGCCAGCGGTTCCTCGGCCACAAGCGCTCCCTCGCCCTGCGCGAGTACGCCCTCGGCATGGAGGCGCTGGACCGCCTGGCGGCCGGCGAGCCGCTCTGGCGGGTGCACGAACCGGTGTTCGCCGTGCTGGCCCTGGAGTCCGAGCCGGTCGACCCCCGGCTCTAGGAACGCGGGCGGGTGGCCGGCGGCGCGTCCGCGCACGCCGGCCACCCGCCGACCCGCCCCACGACGAGGGCGGGTCCAGGGTCGCGAGGGAGTCCCGCCGCGGGCCGCGACGGTCACTCCGACCCGTGCGCCCACCGGGTCTCCGGCGGGCCCCGCCCCCTCTGCATAGAAATTCGAAGGATCGTATATAATTGCCGCTTCACGGTCCGCGTCACCCACTCAGGAGCCCGGCATGGCGTTCAACCTCCGGAACAGGCACTTCCTCAAGGAGCTCGACTTCACTCCCCAGGAGTTCCGCTTCCTGGTGGACCTCGCGGCCCAGCTCAAGGCCGCGAAGTACGCGGGCACCGAGCAGCCCCGGCTGCGGGGCAAGAACATCGCGCTGATCTTCGAGAAGACGTCCACCCGGACCCGCTGCGCCTTCGAGGTCGCCGCCCACGACCAGGGCGCCAGCACCACCTACCTGGACCCCTCCGGGTCGCAGATCGGCCACAAGGAGTCGATCAAGGACACCGCCCGGGTGCTCGGCCGGATGTTCGACGGCATCGAGTACCGGGGCCACGGCCAGGAGATCGTCGAGGAGCTCGCCGCCCACGCCGACGTCCCGGTCTGGAACGGGCTCACCGACGAGTGGCACCCGACCCAGATGCTCGCGGACGTCCTGACCGTCCAGGAGCACTCGTCTAAGCCCTTCGCCGAGACCGCCCTCGCCTACCTCGGCGACGCCCGCTCCAACATGGGCAACTCGCTGCTCGTCACGGGCGCCCTGCTCGGCATGGACATCCGGATCGTCGCCCCCAGAGAACTCTGGCCCGCCGAGGACGTCCGGAAGGCGGCGCTGGCGCTCGCGGAGGAGACCGGCGCCCGGATCACCCTGACCGAGGACGTCGCCGCGGGTGTGGCCGGCGCCGACTTCCTCTACACGGACGTCTGGGTCTCGATGGGCGAGCCCAAGGAGGTCTGGGCCGAGCGGATCGAGCTGCTCAAGCCGTACCAGGTCTCGATGGACACCGTCCGGGCCACCGGGAACCCGGCCGTGAAGTTCCTGCACTGCCTGCCGGCCTTCCACGACCTCGGCACGGCACTCGGCCGGCAGATGTTCGAGGCCACCGGGATGACCGAGCTGGAATGCACCGACGAACTCTTCGAGTCGGCGCACTCGGTGGTCTTCGACCAGGCGGAGAACCGGCTGCACACCATCAAGGCCGTCCTGGTCGCGACCCTGGGCGCCTGAGCGGGCCGGGCCGGCCGCGCCGGCCCGGCCCGGCCTGTTCGGGCCCGGCCCGGTGCGGCCCGGTGCGGCCTGGTTCGGCATGGCCCGGCCCGGCGTGGCCTCGTTCGGTCTCTCCAGGCGGCCCTCAGCCCTCGCCGCGGGTGATCCCCTGGATCTCGCAGCGCGGTCCGCTGGCCCGCATCAGCCGCAGGTCGGCCGTCACCAGCGGGACGCCGTACCGCTCCGCGACCGCCACGTACGCGGCGTCGTCCGGCGTCAGGTTGTCCTTCAGCTCCCAGATCCGCTCCAGCAGCGGCGCGACCGCCACCGTGCGGACCGTGAGCCCGGGCAGCTCCGCTGCCACTTCGGCCACCCGCGCGGCCGTGAGTTCCTTCGCCAGGTACAGCCCCCGCAGGGACTGCATCACCTCGATCAGCAGATGCTCCGGGGCCACCCACTCGCCGCCGGCCGCGAGCAGCGCCCGCGCGCGGTCGCCGCGCCCGCCCTCGTCCGCCAGGGCCAGCACCAGTGCGGAAGCGTCCACCACGATCATTCACGGCCTCCGGCCTGTCGGTACGTCACGGTCGGGGCCCGCCGCGGGCCCGCCCCGCTCACGCTGGTGCTCCGACCGCCTGGGTCCACCGGGTCGGCGGTGGCATGGTCCGGACCTGTTGGACGGCAGTCGGCATCCAGGGTTCGGGGAGGCCTGGTGGCGGAGCCGGTCAAGGTTCGGAGACCGACGGATCCCGCCACCCCGACGTCCTCGCAGCCCAGCGCCGCGAACCCGCCCGCATCCGCAGCGAGAGGGGAATTCACCGGGGCGGACACCCCCTCGCTGCCGCAGCCTGACCGAGTGAGGGATCCCGCCGTGCCCGGTTGTGGAGATCAGCCAGCGGCCAGGCTCTTCGCCATGACCCGTTCCCGGCCGACGCCATCGGGCAGAAGATCGCCGGGCTCACCCGTGTCCGTGAAACCGCGCCGCTCGTAGAGCGCGGTTGCCTCGCGGTTGTCCGGCATGACGGACAACCGCAGCGTCGTGGCCCCGCGCTCCACCGCCCACCGCTCGACCGCCTGGATCAGGCAGTCGCCCACGCCCTTGCCCCGAGCCGTGGGGTCGACCCACATCGAGATCAACTCCACCTTCTCCGCTCCGTCGCCCGGCACTCCGCTGGCCATGCCCACCGGAAGGCCGTCCAGGAGCGCGACGAGATCGTGCGCGCCGGGGATCGACAGGCGGGCACGCCAGCGTTCCTCCCGGTCGCCCGCTCCCTGCCACTGGGCCAGTGTCGATCCGAACGCATAAGGCGCCTCGGCAAGGGCAGCCAGTCGCAACTCCCGCCAAAGGGGCCAGTCGTCCGATTTCAAGGTCCTTAGTTCAAGCATGATCCAGACCCTGCCCGCCCGCCGGGGCGGGCAGCAAGTCGATTACCACCGTGCACCGGGGTCGTTCACCCCTGCGACCGACCGAGACCGGGGAGCAACGGTGACTCGCGCACCCGCCGACCACGAGACTTCGGTGACCCTGTCCGGTCACGGCACCGGCCGCCGTCAGCCGGCCGCCAGGCCCCGCGCCACCAGCATCCCGGCCAGTACCGAGGCCGCGTTGGCGGTCAACGAGGCCGCGTGGGGCAGCGGTCCGCGACAGCCGGCGAGGCGTCCGACCAGGGCCGCCTCGACGGCGACGACGGCCAGCTCCGCGAGGGCGACGGCCGTCCAGTATTCTGCGGCGGTCGCGCCGGTGAAGCGGCCGAGGAACCACCAGAGCGGCGGGTGCGTCGCACAGTTGACCGCCACGGCCGCCGCCGCGGCGCGGGCCCGCCCGGCGCCGCCGAGCGCGAGGGCCCCGACGTACAGCGGCACCTCGACCAGCAGGGTGAGCGCGAAGGCGAGGAGATACGGCACGGGCGTGATCGTGCCAGGTGCGGGCCGGCGCCGGAACGCGGGGGACAGGGAGGGGACAAGAATGGCCACTGCGGCACTCGCCGCCCCGACACGCGGGGTGGGCGCCGCACCGCTGGCGGGGTTCCTCGCGGCCACCGTCCTGGCGCTGGCCGCCGCGCTGCGGGCGCCCGCAGGCACGGCCGTCCTCGGCCTCGCGCTCTTCGGCATCCTGCACAACGTCCTCGAACTGCGCTACGTCACCGGCCGCTTCGAGACCGTGCTGGCCGGGCCGTTCCTGAAGCTGCTGGTGGTGCTGATCACCGGCATCGTGCTGTGCCGGCTGCTGCCGGTCTCCGACGCCTCCCGCGCCGCCGAGATCATGCTGGTGTACGGGCTGCTGGCGGCGGCCTGCCTGCACGCCCTGCGCCGGCGCCCGTGGCTGCTGGCGGCGTCGGCGGTGCTCCTGCTGCTCGCGGCCGCCGCCTCGCTGAGTTTTCCGGGCTACCACTTCGTGGTGCTGACCCACCTGCACAACCTGGTGCCGCTGCTGTTCCTGCTGGAGTGGTCGCGCGGGCTGCCGCGCGGGCGGGCCGCGTTCATGGCGGTGCAGTGCGGCTGGGTGCTGGTCGTCCCGGCGCTGCTGCTCGGCGGGGCCCTGGACGGCTGGGCGGCGCCGGCCACCGCCACGGCCGACCGGCTGGCCGCCTCCTACACGCCGCCGGGCTGGCTGGACGGCTCGGCCGGGCTGCGCTTCGTGGCGGTCTTCGCCTTCCTGCAGACCATGCACTACGTCGTCTGGGTGTGGTTCCTGCCGCGCTACGCCCCCGAGGCGAGCGCCGCCTTCGAGCGCCGGGCCCCGGCCCTGCGCGGTCGCCGGGCCTGGGCGCTCGGGGTGGCGGCCGGCGCGGCGCTGGCCGTCCTGTTCGTCAGTGACTACGCCCAGGGCAAGGCCTTGTACGCGGCGTTGGCGAGCTACCACGCCTACCTCGAGTTCCCCGTCCTGCTCGTGCTCGTCCTAGGTATCGACCCCACCGGGAGGAACCCCCGTGCGTCTCGCTGACATCGCCCCCGAACCCGACGGGTCGGCCGGTCTGCTGGTGGCCGTGATCGTGGTGACCGCCGCCG
Source organism: Kitasatospora herbaricolor (assembly GCF_030813695.1). Classification (NCBI taxonomy): domain Bacteria; kingdom Bacillati; phylum Actinomycetota; class Actinomycetes; order Kitasatosporales; family Streptomycetaceae; genus Kitasatospora; species Kitasatospora herbaricolor. The sequence goes on along the minus strand of NZ_JAUSVA010000002.1, from coordinate 3,183,239 downwards.
TGCTCGTCGGGGTGGTGCTCCTGGTCCGGATCGCCCGCTCCCGCCGTCGGGACTGACCGCCCCCGCCGGCGGCCGGCCCGCCGCGCTGTCCGGTGCCGGTACCCCTGTCGCCGGGCGCCCGTACGGTCCGGCGCCCGGGCGGGCGGCGCCTGTGCCGCCAGGGGTCCGTGCCGCCAGGGGTCCGTGTCGTCCGGCGCCCTGGCGCGCGGCGCGCCGGGCCGCCTCCGGCCACCTGCCGCTTCCTCGCCGTTCGTGTCCCCGCGGGACCCTTGGCGGGTGAGCGGCCTGCCCCGCGTCATGTCCCGCGGGGCCGAATCCGGGCAGGGCGGCACACGGGCATGCCGGGCGCGTGCTTGCGCGAGACATGCACTATGGTTTATCTCGACATCGAGATAACTGCCCACTACTATTTATCTCGACATCAAGATACTTGCCGAGAGGCGCTCACCGGCGATCCGGGTTAGGTAGACCTAAGTTAGGCAGACCTTAGCACCGAGGGGCCGGGCACCGCACGAAGCACCTAAAAGGAGTCAGTCGTGTCCGCGAACAGCTTCGACGCCCGCAGCTCGCTGCAGGTGGGCGACGAGTCGTACGAGATCTTCAAGCTCTCCGCCGTCGAGGGCTCCGAGCGGCTGCCCTACAGCCTCAAGGTGCTGCTGGAGAACCTGCTCCGCACCGAGGACGGCGCGAACATCACCGCCGACCACATCCGGGCCCTGGGCAACTGGGACGCCACGGCGGAGCCGAGCGAGGAGATCCAGTTCACGCCCGCCCGCGTGATCATGCAGGACTTCACCGGCGTCCCGTGCGTGGTCGACCTCGCCACCATGCGTGAGGCCGTCAAGGAGCTGGGCGGCGACCCGGCGAAGATCAACCCGCTGGCCCCGGCCGAGCTGGTCATCGACCACTCCGTCATCGCCGACAAGTTCGGCACCAAGGACGCCTTCACCCAGAACGTCGAGATCGAGTACGGCCGCAACAAGGAGCGCTACCAGTTCCTGCGCTGGGGCCAGACCGCGTTCGACGAGTTCAAGGTCGTCCCCCCGGGCACCGGCATCGTCCACCAGGTCAACATCGAGCACCTGGCCCGTACGGTCATGGTCCGGGGCGGCCAGGCGTACCCCGACACCTGCGTCGGCACCGACTCGCACACCACCATGGTCAACGGCCTGGGCGTGCTGGGCTGGGGCGTCGGCGGCATCGAGGCCGAGGCCGCGATGCTCGGCCAGCCGGTCTCCATGCTGATCCCGCGCGTGGTGGGCTTCAAGCTCAACGGCCAGCTCCCGGCCGGCACCACCGCCACCGACCTGGTCCTCACCATCACCGAGATGCTGCGCAAGCACGGTGTGGTCGGCAAGTTCGTCGAGTTCTACGGCGAGGGCGTCACCGCGATCCCGCTGGCGAACCGCGCCACCATCGGCAACATGTCGCCGGAGTTCGGCTCGACCTGTGCGATCTTCCCGATCGACGCCGAGACCATCAGCTACCTCAAGCTCACCGGCCGCGACGCGCAGCAGCTCGCCCTGGTCGAGGCGTACGCCAAGGAGCAGGGCCTCTGGCACGACCCGTCGGTCGAGCCGGTCTACTCCGAGTACCTGGAGCTGGACGTCTCCACCGTCGTCCCGTCGATCTCCGGCCCGAAGCGCCCGCAGGACCGCGTGATCCTGGCCGAGGCCGCCGAGCGCTTCGCCGAGGCGCTGCCGACGTACTCCTCCGAGGCCTCGAAGCCGACCACCGTCACCGCCCCCGACGGCTCGTCGTACGAGATCGACAACGGCGCGGTCGTGATCGCCTCGATCACCTCCTGCACCAACACCTCCAACCCCTCCGTCATGCTGGGCGCGGCCCTGCTGGCGAAGAAGGCCGTGGAGAAGGGCCTGCACGTCAAGCCGTGGGTCAAGACCACCCTGGCCCCCGGGTCCAAGGTCGTCATGGACTACTACGAGAAGGCCGGCCTGCTCCCGTACATGGAGAAGCTGGGCTTCAACCTGGTCGGCTACGGCTGCGTCACCTGCATCGGCAACTCGGGCCCGCTGCCCGAGGAGGTCTCGGCCGCCGTCAACGAGTCGGACCTCGCGGTCGTCTCGGTGCTCTCCGGCAACCGCAACTTCGAGGGCCGGATCAACCCGGACGTCAAGATGAACTACCTGGCCTCGCCGCCGTTGGTGGTCGCCTACGCCCTGGCCGGCAACATGAACGTCGACATCACCAAGGACGCCCTGGGCCAGGACGCCGACGGCAACGACGTCTTCCTCGCCGACATCTGGCCGACCGAGAAGGAGGTCGCCGACACGGTGGCCGGCTCGATCGACGAGGCCATGTTCGACAAGGGCTACCAGGACGTCTTCGCCGGTGACCACCGCTGGCAGTCGCTCCCCGTCCCGACCGGCAACACCTTCGAGTGGGACGCCGAGTCGACCTACGTCCGCAAGCCCCCTTACTTCGAGGGCATGGCCAAGACCCCGAGCCCGGTGAGCGACATCGCCGGCGCCCGCGTGCTGGCCAAGCTGGGCGACTCGGTCACCACCGACCACATCTCCCCGGCCGGCAACATCAAGCCGGGCACCCCGGCCGCGCAGTACCTGACCGAGAACGGCGTGGAGAAGCGCGACTTCAACTCGTACGGCTCGCGTCGCGGCAACCACGAGGTGATGATCCGCGGCACCTTCGCGAACATCCGCCTGCGCAACCAGATCGCCGAGGGCACCGAGGGCGGCTACACCCGCGACTTCACCCAGGCCGACGCGCCGGTGTCGTTCATCTACGACGCCTCGCAGAACTACCAGGCCGCCGGCATCCCGCTGGTCGTCCTGGCGGGCAAGGAGTACGGCTCGGGCTCGTCCCGCGACTGGGCCGCCAAGGGCACCGCGCTGCTCGGCGTCAAGGCCGTCATCGCCGAGTCCTACGAGCGCATCCACCGCTCGAACCTGATCGGCATGGGCGTCCTGCCGCTGCAGTACCCGGCCGGCCAGACCGCCGAGTCGCTGGGCCTGACCGGCGAGGAGACCTTCTCCTTCACCGGTGTGACCGAGCTCAACGAGGGCCGCACCCCGAAGACCGTCAAGGTCACCGCGGGTGACGTCAGCTTCGACGCGGTCGTGCGCATCGACACCCCCGGCGAGGCGGACTACTACCGCAACGGCGGCATCCTGCAGTACGTGCTGCGCAGCCTGATCGGCTGACCGACGCCGTAGGCACCGGGCCGGGCCGCATCCCCACGGGGGTGCGGCCCGGCCTTCGTCGTGCCAGGAACCGTGCCCGGACGGGATGTTGGCGGCCCGTCCGGGCGAATCCGTGGGCCGCTACCCCTTGTGCGGAGGTGCCCGAGTGGACTAAACCTCTGTTTCAGCTTGGTCCAGACCATTAAGTGCTGACTCAGAGAGAGCCACGGGGTCTTCTCGTATGCGCATGCCCAGCCGCACGGCCGCCCTCCTCGCCGCCCTCACGGTGGCGACCCTGGCGGCGGCTCCCGCCGCCCAGGCCCACGACGACCACCACGCACCCCGCCTGAAGGGCCAGCGCGTCGGCTACTTCACCCAGTGGGGCATCTACAGCGGCTTCTCCGCCAAGAAGGTGCAGGACTCCGGCCAGGCCGGGAAGCTCACCGTCATCAACTACGCCTTCGGCAACGTCTCCTCGGACGGCACCTGCTTCGAGGCCAACGCGGCCGGTGTCGGTGACGCCTGGGCCGACTACCAGCGCCCGGTCGGCGCCGAGGAGTCGGTGGACGGCGTCGCCGACACCGCCGAGCAGCCGCTCAAGGGCAACTTCAACCAGCTGCGCAAGCTCAAGGCCAAGAACCCCCAGCTCAAGTCGGTGATCTCGCTGGGTGGTTGGAGCTGGTCGAAGTACTTCTCGGACGCCGCGCTCACCGACGCCTCGCGCAAGAAGTTCGTCGCCTCCTGCATCGACCTGTACATCAAGGGCAACCTCCCGCAGCTCGGCTCGGCCGAGGGCGGCGCCGGCGCCGGCGCGGGCACCTTCGACGGCATCGACATCGACTGGGAGTACCCGGGCGGCGGCGGTGACGCCGGCAACATCGTGCGCCCGGAGGACGGCCGCAACTACACCCTGCTGATGCAGGAGTTCCGCAAGCAGCTGGACGCGCTGAGCGGCCGCAAGGGCCCGCACTACCTGCTGACCGCCGCCGTCGCCTCCAACGAGGGCCGCGCCGACCAGCTGGAGCTGCGCAAGGTCGCCAAGTCGGTGGACTGGCTCAACCTGATGACCTACGACCTGCACGGCAGCTGGGACACCCTCGGGCCGACCAACCACAACGCGAACCTGTACGCGGACAAGGCCGACCCGGCCACCGACAACAAGTTCTACAGCGTCGACCGGGTGGTCCAGCACTACCTGGACAACGGCCTGCCCGCCGACAAGGCCGTGCTCGGCGTGCCGTTCTACGGCTACGGCTGGACGGGCGTGCCGGCCGGCACCCGCAGCGGCCTCTTCCAGCCGGCGACCGGCCTGGCCCGGGGCGGCAGCCTGCCCTACAACCAGATCAAGGACCTGCCCGGCAAGGTCAGTTACGACCGCCAGCACGGGGCGACCTGGAAGTACGACGGCACCGAGTTCTGGTCCTTCGACACCCCCGAGCTGCTCACCCGCAAGGCCGAGTACTCGCGCTGGAACGACCTGGCCGGCGTGATGGCCTGGGCGCTGGACAACGACGACGCCCAGGGCTCGCTGGTGAAGGCGCTGGACAAGGGCCTGCAGGGCCGCTGAGCCGGCGAAGGGGCCGTCCGGGGTGGGAGTGCCACCCCGGACGGCCCCTTCCGCGTGCCGGGGTCAGACGCGGTCGCAGGCCTGGGCCCGCAGCGCCCGGGCCAGGTCGTCCCGGCACTCCAGCACGAGCCGGCGCAGCGCGGGCGCAGCGTCCGGGTGGCCGCTCAGCCAGGCGTCGGCGGCGGCCAGCGTCCGGGTGCTGATCTGCAGCCGGGGGAAGAACCCGCCGACGATGCGCATCGCGATCTCGATGGTGCGCTCCGCCCAGATCCGCTCCAGCACCCCGAAGTACCGCTCGGCGTACGGGGCGGTGAGCTCGCGCTGGCCGGCCGGGGCGAAGCCCGCGATCTGCGCCTCCACCAGGGCGTTGGGCAGCTCGTCGGACTCGATCACGGCGGACCAGGCGGCGGCCTTGGCCTCGGGGGTCGGGCGGGCGGCCAGGCACTGGGTGTACTGCCGCCGGCCGCCGGCGGTGTTGTCGGCGGCGAGTTCGCCGGCCAGTTCCTCGTCGGTCGCCTCGCCGGCGGCGGCGAGCGCCAGCCAGAACGACCAGCGCAGCTCCTGGTCGACGGCCAGGCCGTCGATCCGGGCGCTGCCGGCCAGCAGGCCGCGGACCAGGCGCAGGTGCTCGGAGCCGCTCGCGGTCTGGGCCAGGAAGCGTGCCCAGGCCAGCTGGTGGTCGCCGCCGGGCGCGGCGGCGCGCAGCTCCCGCAGCGCGCCCTCGGCGAGCAGCCGGCCGCCCTCGGCCCGCCAGGCCGGGTCGGCGTAGAGGTCGACCGCGTCCTTGACCTGCTGGTGCAGGGACTGCAGGACGCCGATGTTGGACTCCTGCCCGGCGAACCGCAGCACCAGCGCGACGTAGTCGCGGGCGGGCATCAGGCCGTCCCGGGTGAGGTTCCAGACCGCCGACCAGCTGAGCGCCCGGGCGAGGCCGTCGCTGATGTCGCCGAGGCCGGTGCGCAGGGTCTCCAGCGACTCCGCGTCGAAGCGGATCTTGCAGTACGTGAGGTCGTCGTCGTTGACCAGCACCAGGGCCGGCCGGGGCCGCCCGGCGAGTTCGGCGACGACCGTGCGCGCGCCGGTGACGTCGAGCTCGATCCGGTCGGTGCGCACCAGGGCGCCGTCCGCGTCCCGGTCGTAGCAGCCGACGGCGACCCGGTGCGGGCGCTGCGGCTCGCCGTCCTGCAGGACGGCGAGCTCGGTGATCCGGCCCTCCGCGTCGACGGTGAGCTGCGGGGTGAGCGCGTTGACGCCCGCGGTCTGCAGCCAGGCGCGGGCCCAGGAGGTGAGGTCGCGCCCGCTGGTCTCCTCCAGCGCGCCGAGCAGGTCGTCCAGGACGGTGTTGCCGTAGGCGTGCCGCTTGAAGTAGCGCCTGGCGCCCTCGAAGAAGGCGTCCCGTCCGACGTACGCCACCAACTGCTTGAGCACCGCGGCGCCCTTGGCGTAGGTGATGCCGTCGAAGTTGAGCTTGGCGTCCTCCAGGTCCCGGATGTCGGCGGTGATCGGGTGGGTGGTCGGGAACTGGTCCTGCCGGTAGGCCCAGGCCTTGCGCTGGTTGGCGAAGGTGATCCAGGCCGAGCCGTACTTGGTGCCCGCGGCGAGCAGCGCGTACGAGCCCATGAAGTCGGCGAAGGACTCCTTCAGCCACAGGTCGTCCCACCAGCGCATGGTGACCAGGTCGCCGAACCACATGTGCGCCATCTCGTGCAGGACGACGTTGGCCCGGCCCTCGTAGGCGGCCTCGGTGACCTTGGAGCGGAAGATGAACTCCTCGCGGAAGGTCACACAGCCGGGGTTCTCCATCGCGCCGATGTTGTACTCGGGGACGAAGGCCTGGTCGTACTTGCCGAACGGGTACGGGTAGTCGAACTCCTGGTGGAAGTAGTCCAGGCCCTGCTTGGTGACGCCGAGGATCTCGTCCGCGTCGAAGTAGGGGGCCAGCGACCTGCGGCAGAGCGCCGAGAGCGGGATCTCCAGGGTGCTGCCGTCGGGCAGTTCGCGGCTGTAGTGGTCGCGCTCGACGTGGTACGGGCCGGCCACCACGGCGGTGAGGTACGTCGAGATCGGCCGGGTCGGCGCGAACTCCCAGGTGCGGGCGGTGCCTTCGTCCTTGACGTTCTCGTGGACGGCGTTCGACCAGACGTCCCAGGCGGCCGGCGCGGTCACCGAGAAGGTGAACGGCGCCTTCAGGTCGGGCTGTTCGAAGTCGGCGAAGACCCGGCGGGCGTCGGCCGGCTCGTAGTGGGTGTAGAGGTAGGTCTCGCCGTCCGCGGGGTCCGTGAACCGGTGCAGGCCCTCGCCGGTGCGGCTGTACGCGCAGTCCGCCTCCACCTCCAGGACGTTCTCCGCGGCCAGGCCCGCCAGGGTGATCCGGGCGCCGTCGAAGACCTCGGCCGGGGCCAGCTCGCGGCCGTTGAGGCGCACCGAGCGCACGGCGGGTGCCAGCAGGTCCACGAAGGTGGCGGTGCCCGGCTCGGAGCAGCGGAAGCCGATGGTGGTGCTGGAGCGGAAGGTACCGGCCGCGGGGTCGGTGGCCGAGGTCACGTCGAGGTGCACCCGGTAGCCGTCCACCTCCAGGATGCCGGCCCGCTGCTGGGCTTCCTCACGGCTCAGGTTCTTGCCCGGCACGGCGGTACTCCTTTGTCCGGCTCGCACGGTGGTGCGTTCTGCGGTCCGCGGGCCGCTGGTCGGCGGCCGGCGCTTTCCCGGGCATCCTTTCACGGGCCCGCCGGTCGGTACCATTGCACAGGCCGGTGACGGCCGGGCGGAATCAGCGGGCGGGTTGGGGCGTTGGGCCCTTGGGTACTACCCGTGTCCGGAGCCCGACTCACCGAAGGATCACAAGGCCGTGACTGCTGCCGAAGACCGCAAGACCGCCGACTTCTGGTTCGACCCGCTGTGCCCCTGGGCCTGGATGACCTCGCGCTGGCTGATCGAGGTTCAGCAGCTGCGCCCGGTGGACGTGCGCTGGCACGTGATGAGCCTGGCCGTGCTCAACGAGGACAAGGACATCCCGCCGGCCTACCGCGAGCTGCTCGCCGGCGCCTGGGGCGCGGTCCGGGTCTGCATCGCGGCCGCCGAGAAGCACGGCGACGAGGTGCTCGGCCGGCTCTACACCGAGATCGGCACCCGCTTCCACAACCAGGCCCTGCCGCGCGACCGCGCCACCATCGAGGCCGCCCTGGTCGCCGCCGGCCTGCCGGCCGAGCTGGCGGACGCCGCCGACACCGACATCCACGACGAGGCCCTGCGCGCCTCGCACGCCGAGGGCATCGGCCTGGTCGGCGAGGAGGTCGGCACCCCGGTGATCGCGGTCGAGGGGGCGGACGGCGAGCGCGTCGCCTTCTTCGGCCCGGTCGTCACCCCGACCCCGCGCGGCGAGGCCGCCGCCCGGCTGTGGGACGGCACCCTGCTGGTCGCCTCCACCCCCGGCTTCTACGAGATCAAGCGCACCCGTACGGCCGGCCCGTCCTTCGAGTAGGCGGCGCGGGCGGTACGACGAAGGGCCTCGTGCCCGTCCGGTCAGGACGGGCACGAGGCCCTTCGTCGTGCGGGTCGCGGCCCGCGCCGTCAGGGACGCAGCGCGCGGGTGCGGGCGTCGCGGCGCTGCTTGAGGTAGCCGCCCAGCGAGAGCACCGCGACCAGCACGCCCGCCGCGTACAGCTGCTCGCGGTTGCCCTCGGTGGTGGTCATCAGGCCGAGGATGGCGAGGACCGCCAGCAGCGCTGCCCAGGTCAGGTACGGGAAGCCCCACATCCGGACGGTGAGCAGCTCGGGGGCCTCGCGCTCCAGCCGGCGGCGCATCCGCAGCTGGACGACGCAGATGAAGAACCAGACCACCAGGATGGCCACGCCGGTGGTGTTCATCAGCCAGGTGAACACGGTGTCCGGCCAGAACTTGCCGGCCAGCACGGCGCCGAAGCCGAAGCCGCAGGAGGCGATCACGGCCAGCCGGGGCACCCCGCCGCTGATCTTCGCCAGGGCCTTCGGACCCTGGCCGCGGGCGACCAGCGAGTACGCCATCCGGGAGGAACCGTAGATGTTGGCGTTCATCGCGGAGAGCAGCGCGATCAGGACCACGACCTCCATGATGGTGCCCGCGCCGGGCACGCCCAGGTGCTGCAGGACGGTCACGTACGGGCCGTTCTCGACGATCGACGGGTCCTTCCAGGAGACCAGCGTGACGACCAGGGCCATCGAGCCGATGTAGAAGATCGCGATCCGCCAGACCGCGGTGCGCACCGCGTTGGCGACGCTGCGCCGCGGGTCCTCGGACTCGGCGGCGGCGATGGTGACGGTCTCCAGGCCGCCGTAGGCGAACACCGAGGCCAGCAGGCCGACGATCAGGCCGCTGGTGCCGTTGGGCAGGAACCCGCCCTGACCGGTCAGGTTGCCGGTGCCGGGGTGGCCGTCGCCGAGCACGCCCAGCACGCCCAGGGTGCCCAGGACGAGGAACGCGACGATCGCGGCCACCTTGACGGCGGCGAACCAGAACTCGAACTCGCCGAAGTTCTTCACGGCGGTCAGGTTGCTGGCGCAGAAGAAGGCCATGAATATGCCGACCCAGACCCAGGCCGAGACGCCGGGCACCCAGCCGTTCATGATCTTGCCGGCCGCGGTGGCCTCGGCGGCGACGCCGCAGCAGAGCATCACCCAGTACATCCAGCCGCTGGTGACCCCGGCCCACGGGCCGAGCTCCTTCTCCGCGTGCACCGAGAAGGAGCCGGAGGCCGGCCGGGCCGCCGACATCTCGCCGAGCATCCGCATGATCAGCATGACCAGCAGGCCGGAGAGGGTGAAGGCCAGGATGACGGCGGGGCCGGCGGCCGCGATGCCCGCGCCCGAGCCGACGAAGAGACCGGCCCCGATGACGCCGCCGAGGGCGATCATCGAGAGGTGCCGCTGCTTGAGTCCGTGGGCGAGCCGGGGGCCGTCGGCCGGTGCGGGGGCCGAGGTCGGGGCGGACGTCTCTTCGATCGCCGGTGGCGCGGTGATACGGGCCATGAGGGTGGTCCAGACTGTTCGGATACCGGGTGGAGCGGTCCAATATCCGGTGCCACCTCTGTCCATGCCAAGAAACCCGGGCCGGGGCTCAGCATGCGGACCGGATCATGACGAACCGTGACCGGATCCGTGCCATCCGGTCACGGTGGGTGCTGTCGGTCACGCCGATCCCGACAACGGCGCCGGGCGGCCCTTTGTCGGTTTCCCTGACGGTGCCGCAGCTGCCGGACGCGTAGGTTCACAAGGGTTGACCGGCTTCCAGACTGCGGAGATCCCCGATGGCCACTGCCAGCACCACCGCCAGCACCCCGATAAGCACCGGCGCCGTCCTCGCCGACCTGCTGCCCTCGGCGTCCACCCGCCTCGGCGCGCAGGCCCGCGACCTCGCCCTCGTGGCAGGCGGCGCGGCCCTCACCGGGCTGGCGGCCCAGCTCTCGGTGAACGTCCCCGGCTCGCCCGTGCCGGTCACCGGCCAGACCTTCGCCGCGCTGCTGGTGGGCACCGCCCTCGGCGCCCGCCGCGGTATCGCCTCGCTCGGCCTCTACCTGCTCGCCGGCATGGCCGGCCTGCCCTGGTTCGCCCAGGGCACCTCGGGCTGGGCGATGCCCTCGCTCGGTTACGTGATCGGCTTCGTCCTGGCGGCCGGTCTCACCGGCGCGCTCGCCCGCCGCGGCGCCGACCGCAGCCCGTTGCGGACCGCCGGCGCGATGATCCTCGGCACCCTCGCCATCTACGCCGTCGGCGTCCCGTACCTGGCCGTCGCGCTGCACGTCCCCCTCGCCCGCGCGGCCGAACTCGGCCTCTACCCGTACCTGGTGGGCGACGGCCTGAAGGCCCTGCTGGCGATGGGGGCGCTCCCGCTGGTCTGGAAGCTCCTCAAGCGCGGCTGAGCGCTCCCGGCGCGCCGCTGGGCCCCCGGCGGGCCGGCGCGCGCGGGGGTCCCGGCCGGCGGCGGGGGGCCGCGCCGGCCGTGCGAGGCACGGCCGAGCCCCTGCCGCGGTCGGCCGAGGGCGCATGCCACACTCATACGCATGCGCGTGTACCTGGGTTCCGACCATGCCGGATTCGACCTCAAGAACCACCTCGTCCAGTGGCTGAAGGAGGCCGGCCACGAGCCGGTCGACTGCGGACCGCTCATCTACGACGCCGAGGACGACTACCCGCCGTTCTGCCTGCGCGCCGCCGAGCGCACCGCCGCCGACCCCGAGGCGCTGGGCATCGTGATCGGTGGTTCGGGCAACGGCGAGGCGATCGCCGCGAACAAGGTCAAGGGCGTCCGCGCCGCGCTGGCCTGGAGCGAGCAGACCGCCGAGCTGGGCCGCGAGCACAACAACGCCAACGTGATCAGCATCGGCGGCCGGATGCACACCGAGGACGAGGCGACCAAGTTCGTCGAGATCTTCCTCAACACCCCGTACAGCGGCGCCGACCGGCACACCCGCCGGATCGAGATGCTCAGCGACTACGAGATCACCGGCGAGCTGCCCCCGATCCCGGCGCACCACCCGCAGGGCTGATCCCCCCTCACGACCACGTTCGTACGGCCGGCCGCTCGCCCGCAGCGGCCGGCCGTCGCCGTTCCGGGCCGCGCGGCACCCGGGACGCCGTGATCGGCCGCGGCCCGCCCGGTCGGCTGCCACCGCTTCGCCCGGTCGCCTGCCCGCAGGGCCGCCCGGCCGGCCGTTCGTCCGGCCGGATGTGCCCTTCCGTCCGCCCGCTTCTGCCCTTCCGTCCGCAGCCCGGCGCGGGTGCGGCAGGGCGCGGCTGTGGCGTGCGACACAGCAGTGGCAGCGCCCGGGGGCGCGCGGAGAGCACCGCGCGCGTCCCGCGCACACCGCGCTCCTGTTCCGCCGACCCACCCGTCCAAGCCTGTTGACGGAACGGTTGGCCGCTGCGGCACTCGGCCGAAACCCGTTGGCGCCCCGCAGGAACTCCGGACGGCACTCGCGCATCCCGTCGACGGCGGCCAGTGCCGGTGGATATGGTCGGACCCCATGGCTGGCAGACCTCCGGGCGCAGCGCCCCAGACAACAGCGACGAGGCCCGACGCCGCCCAGGTGGCCACGGACCCCGTCGCGGCCAGGCTGCGCAAATGGCAGCGCAAGGTCCGTCGCAAACTCCGCACGGCGGGCGTCGACTACTTCCGCGGCGGCGCCGCCGACTGGCCCGTCCTCGGCGCGCTCGCCCTGCTCGTCCCGGTCCTGGTGGTGCTCAACGTCTGGGCCCCCGCCTGGGCCCCTCCCACCGCCCTCGTCCTGCCGATCCTGGCCGCCGCCCTGCTGCTGCGCCCCGGCAGCCTGGTGGTCCTCTACGCGCTGGCCGCGGTCGGACTCTCCGCCGAGTCGGTCATCCACACCGGCGAGCGGGTCGCCAGCGAGAACCCCGACGCCTACACCTACGGCGTCACCCCCGGCGCCGCCCTGGTGGTCGGCGCGGCCGGGGTGGCCGGCCTGCTGCTGGCGCAGTTCCGCAGCCGGGTCGGCGTGCCCTGGTGGGGCGGGTCCACGATGCTCTTCGACCTCCGCGAGCGCCTGCGGGTGCAGAGCCGGGTGCCCGAGCTGCCGGTGGGCTGGCACGCCGACATGGCGCTGCGCCCGGCCGGCGGGCAGTCCTTCTCCGGGGACTTCGTGGTCGCCTCCCGCACCGGCCCCGCCCAGCGCGTGCTGGAGGTGGTGCTGGCGGACGTCTCCGGCAAGGGCATGGACGCCGGCTCCCGGGCCCTGCTGCTCTCGGGCGCCTTCGGCGGCCTGCTCGGCTCGCTGCCCGCGCACGAGTTCCTCCCCGCGGCCAACGGCTACCTGCTGCGGCAGTCCTGGGACGAGGGCTTCGCCACCGCCGTCCACCTGGTGCTGGACCTGGACACCGGCGAGTACGAGCTGCTCTCGGCGGGCCACCTGCCCGGTATGCAGCGGCTCTCCGGCGCCGGGCGCTGGGAGGTCAAGGAGACCACCGAGGGCCCGCTGCTCGGGATCTACGACGGCGCCAAGTTCGAGGGCGTCCGGGGCCGGCTGAACCGCGGTGACGTGCTGATGCTCTGCACCGACGGGATGGTGGAGGCGCCCGGCCGGGACCTCTCCGAGGGCATGGACCGGCTGATGGGGGAGGCGGACCGGCTGGTGCCGGGCGCCGGCCCGGCCAGCCGGCACGGCGCGGCCGCCCGCCTGATCGAGACGGTGGCCAAGGACATCAACGACGACCGCGCGGTCCTGCTGCTCTGGCGCGACTGACCGGAGGTCACCCTGGCCGGCGCGCCCGTCCGAAGGTGCGGTCGGTCCGTGCGGCCCGGTCGGCTGCCCGGCCCCGGGGCTCCGCGCCGCTCGCCGTCACCCGTCGTGGCTCCCCGCCGGCCCTGCCGGCCCGCCGACCTGGCCGGACGGGCGTCACCGGGGCGTCGCCGCCCACCCCTCGTGGCCCGTTCGCCCCGGTGCATGTGCCGCTGTCAACCCCTGTTCCGCGGCGCAGCTGATCTTCGGCCATTCCTGGTCGGCGGTCAGGGGAGCGCGGGCCCCCCGCGCGCGCTCCCTCGGACCGGCGCCTGCCGGTGCCCCCGCACCGTTCAGCGCCGCCCCGCCGACGATCCGTCAGCACCGCTCCGCTATCGTCTCGGTCGGCGGAAATTCGTCTCACATCGCAGGATCTCGGGCTCCTGCTGCCGGTAACACCTTTACGCAACCCGCACGGTCGACCACACTGAGTCCGGGCGGGACTGGTTGTGACTCGGGGACTCGGGGGATTGGGGGCGTCAGGTGCGGCGCGGTATGCACCGTAGGGCCGCCGGGCGCGCCGACCGCGATGCGATCGATCGACTTCCGCCTCGGGACCGTCGGACAGACCGGGGTCCGGCTTCGCACGGAGCTTCTGGGCGAAGCTCCCAATGAAACGAGGAAGTGAGTCCGGGTGGCACTCTCCGTCTCCGCGCTGGTCCTGTTCGGCGTCATCTGCATCATCTTCATCCGCAACAAGCAGCTGAAGATCGGTCACGCGATCCTGGCCGCGCTCTTCGGCTTCATGCTCAACCAGAGCACGGCCGCCAAGCCGATCCAGGACTTCCTCAGCCAGTTGGCGAAGACCATCTCCGGCGTCGCCAGCTGACGGGTCAGTAGGCCCCGGCGGCCGGGACGGGGCCCGACAGGGCTACTGGCCGGCCCGCCGGGCCTGGCGCCACCGGCCGAGCAGTCCGCGCGGGCGCACCCGCGCCGGTCCCGTCGTGGGCACCGGTGCCGATCCGGCATGCCCCGGGGCGGCGGGGGAGAGGCCTTCCGCCGTGCTCAGCAGGATGAACAGGCGGGCCCAGCAGAGCCGTTCGCCGCGCGGCCAGTCCAGCGCGCGCAGGGCCGCCGACGCGGCCTCGGACACCTCGCCGTCGACCCGGACCTCGGCCACGTCGTCACCGGCCTTGCCGCCCAGGAACAACTTGACGCCGTGGACCGGCGGACCGCTCAGTGCCGGCAGCAGCGCGGGGGCGAGCGCCGGCAGCACCTGGTGCTCCGACAGCCACTGGGCCAGCCGCTCGTTGCCGAAGCCGAACACGGCCGCCGGGCCCTGGACGGCCTGCCAGCCCGGCAGTTCCCGGGGCTCGTAGTGGTCGCCGTGCTCGCCCCGCCCGTCCTGCACCTCGACCAGCGTGGCGGCGGTGGTGGTCGCCCACATCCGGACGGCGTTGGCGAGCTTCTCCTCCTCGGTCTGCCCGAGCCCCGCCGCGCAGTCCCAGACGACGGGGGCGTCCGCCCGGCCGAGCCGCAGCACGAAGCCGAGGTCGACGTGCCCGGCGCCGTCCTGGCCGGGGTGCTCGCGGACGGCCACCGCCGTCGTCCCGGGGCCGCGGACCACACTGCCCTCGACCGTGAACTCCTGACCGAGCCGTGCCATCTCCTGGACCACGCTGCGTTGTATGACGTCCAGTCGCTCCTGGGGACGCACGGGACACTCCTCACCCTTGAAGCTCGAACGCCCGGGTGGGGCTCGAACGTACGGTCCGGCGTCGAACTGACGTCGGACGCCAGCGAGGCTATCGGCCGTGGCCCCGGCCGGGAAACCGTCCTCACGCGGGCGGCGTCAGCCACTCCTGCAGTTCCACCAGGTTCCCCTCGGGATCGGTGAGGTAGGCCACCCGCAGGCGTCCCCACTGCACCTGGGGCTCCGCCAGCAGCTCGTGCCCCCGGGCGGCGATCCGGGCGGCCGCCTCGTCCACGCTGTCGACCTTGAGCACGACCAGGGCCCGGGGGCCTCCGGGGGTTCCGGTGTCGAGGGCCCCGTCCGGCAGTGCCCGGGCGAAGTGCTCCCGCTGCTGCAGGGTCACGGCCGCCGCGCCGGCCGGCGGGCTCAGCTTGCCGTACGGGCCGCTCTCGTCGTCCTGCTGCGGGGTCAGTCCCAGGACGTCCCGGTAGAAGCGGAAGCAGCTGCCGAAATCGTCCACGAGCAGCCGTACTTGCGTGAGTTCCATGCTGTCCTCCCCGAGTCCGGCGGCGGTCCGCCGCCGGACGGGAGCCTACGCCGGGGGTGCGGCCCCGGGGTGGGTGGCCCGGTGGTCGGGAGCGGGCCGGGCGGAGCCGGGGCGCGGCGCCCCGGCTAGCGGAATGCGCCGGTATGCACCATTTTGGGTAGCAATACCCGCCGGCCCGCGCAGGAGCAGACGCCATGACCCGCACCACTCCGAGGCCCCCGCCCCCGCCGTTCGTCCTCACCCCGGACGGCTCCGGCCTCGCCGAGGAGATCGAGGCCTACCTCGCCACCCTCCCGGCCCCGGCCCGGCACCCGGCGATCCCGTACGTCGCACCGCTCGGCAGCGTCGTCCAGCCCTGGAACGCCGCCCACCCGCTGCCCCGGCCCACCCTGCTCGACCGGATCGCCCGCCGCCCGCCCCGCCCCCTGCGCCTCACCGCGGCCGGTCACCTGCGGCTGACCTCGCGCTACATCGGCGCCTTCGGCTGGCTCCAGGGCGCCATGTGGGACGAGGCCGGCCGGGTCTGCCTGCTCGGCGCCCAGGCGGCCGTCCTCGCCCACGGCTACGGCACCCCGCTGACCGTCCAGACCGCCCGCGTCCAGGTGATGGAGATCCTGCACGCCACCGGACGCCCGGTCAGCTCCCCCGACGAGTACAACGACCGCCCCACCACCCGTGAGGCCGACATCCACCAGCTCCTCGACCGGGCCGCCGCCCGCGCCCAGTCGCTCGGGCTCTGACCGCGCCCGGCCCCTCGGCCTCCGACCGCCCTGCGGCGTGGCTCCGGCCCTGAACCCCACCCGGGCGTGGATCAGGGCCGGAGGCGGTGACGGGTGCCGGCCGGCGCCCCCCAACGGCAATGCCCCGCAACGACTTCGGCCCCTGGCCGGCGGAAGTACCGCCGGCCAGGGGCCGAAGTGACGGAGCGGGCGACGAGAATCGAACTCGCGTGGCTAGTTTGGAAGACTAGGGCTCTACCATTGAGCTACGCCCGCACGCGTGCCCGGGAGCACGCACCCCGCGGCCGTTGCCGGTCGCGAGGACGGGGCCAGCCTACCTGGTCCGGTCGGGTGTGTGCACACTCCTTTCGCCGCGGCGGCCTCGGAGAATGTCGGCGAGCCGTGGGGGCCCGGCGTGTACGCTTCCTCTCGGCACCACGGGGTGTGGCGCAGTTTGGTAGCGCGTCCGCTTTGGGAGCGGAAGGCCGTCGGTTCGAATCCGGTCACCCCGACAGTGCGGCAGGGTCTCGTCGGACAGGCGGGGCCCTGTTGTCGTTCCGCGGTGCGGGCGCTGTTCGGCCGGGTGTTCCGCGGCCTGGGCCGGTGCGGTGCGACGGGTGCTGCCAGGGGTGGGTGCGTCCCCCTTCAGGCCTTCTCCGTGCTTCAGGCCTTCTCCGTGCCGGGTCGAACGTGCACGTCCGCCCGGTCCGGTCACGGACTCGCGCTTCGCGCCGCGGTCGGGCAAGGTGGAATGTTGATTGTTCACCAAAAGCTGGAGACCGGATGCCCGCCCCCGACCCCACCGTCCCACCGCGCCGGGGGATCAACGCGAAGACCGCCGTCGGCGTCGTCTTCGTGGCCTCGCTGTTCATGTCGATCATGGACACCACCATCGTCAACGTGGCGCTGCCCTCGATCGGGCGGCAGTTCGGCGTGGACCCGGCGGGCGTCGGCATCGTCAACGTCGGCTACCTGGTCAGCCTCGCGGTCTTCGTCCCGCTGTCCGGCTGGCTGGGCGACCGCTACGGCACCCGGCGGGTCTTCCTGGTCTCGCTCTCCCTCTTCACCGTCGCCTCGCTGCTCTGCGGCGCCGCCGACTCGATGGCGCAGCTCACGCTCTACCGGATCTTCCAGGGCGCGGCCGGCGGCATGCTCACCCCGGTCGGGATGACCATGCTCTTCCGGGCCTTCCCGCAGGAGGAGCGGATGCGGGCCACCCGGGTGCTGATGCTGCCGACCGCCGTCGCGCCCGCGCTCGGCCCGGTGCTGGGCGGCTGGCTGGTCGACGGCTGGTCCTGGCACTGGGTGTTCATCGTGAACATCCCGGTCGGCGTCGCGGCCCTGGTCTTCGGCCTCCTCTTCCTGCCCGACTACCGCGTCGAGCGGGCCGGGCGCTTCGACGCGGCCGGGTTCCTGCTCTCCGCGGCCGGCTTCGGCCTGCTGATGTACGCCCTCGCGGAGGGGGCCGGCCAGGGCTGGGGGAGCGCCCGGATCCTGGTGTCCGGCGTGACCGGGGCGCTCGCCCTGGCCGCACTGGTCGTGGTGGAGCTGCGCCGCCCGGAGCCGATGCTCGACCTGCGGCTGCTGCGCGACCGGATCTTCCGGACGATGAACCTGCTCTCCCTCTTCTCCGGCGCGGCCTTCCTGGGCATGCTCTACCTCTTCCCGCTGCTGATGCAGGACGCGCTCGGGATGGACGCGCTGCACAGCGGCCTGATGGTGTTCCCCGAGGCGATCGGCGTGATGATCGCCTCACAGGTGGCGGGCCGGCTCTACCCGCGGATCGGCCCGCGGCGGATCCTGGTCGTGGGCGCCACCGTGGTGGCGCTCTGCCTGGCGGCGATGACGGCGATCACGCCGGAGAGCAACCTGTGGGCGGTGCGCGGGCTGATGTTCGTCACCGGGTTCGCGATGTCGCACGTCTTCATGCCCTCGCAGACCGCCGCCTTCGCCACCGTCCCGGCCCGCGCGACCGGGGCGGCGTCCACCCTGTACAACGCCCAGCGGCAGCTGGGCTCGGCGCTCGGGGTGGCGGTCCTCGGCACCGTCCTGACCGCGGTCGGGACGGTCACGGTGGACACCGCGGGTACGCCCGTGGCGAACCTGGCCGCGTACCGGGCGGCCTTCCTGGTGGCCTCCGGGCTGGCCCTGGTGGCGGCCGTCATCGCGTTGTCCGTCCGGGATTCCGATGCGGCGGCGACGATGCGAAAGGTTCCCGGGCCTGCCGCGGAGCCCGCCGGCGAGGCCCTCCGGGACGCCTCGCGGGCGGTCTGAGAGCACTTCGGCGGCGGCGTCCTGGCGTCCGCCTTTCGTGGTACCGGTAGGATGGGCCGCTGGTGGTAGTGCCTGTGGTGTATACCCAGGTCAGCCACCCGAGGGCGAGGAGTCACTCTCAGCGTCCACCCCCACGGGAGATGCAGCCCCAACCGCCCATCGCCCGTCTCGCCCGACCTGACCGGCCCATGCCGGCCGCCGGGAACGGCGGAGACAACCCTGACCGCAAGCCCAATAGGAGACCCAACCGTGAAGAGCGCCGTCGAGACTCTGAACCCGACCCGGGTTCGACTCACCGTCGAGGTGCCCTTCGAGGAGCTCAAGCCCAGCCTCGACGCGGCGTACAAGAAGATCAACCAGCAGGTCTCGGTCCCGGGCTTCCGCAAGGGCAAGATCCCGAACCGTGTCATCGACCAGCGCTTCGGCCGTGCGGCCGTGCTGGAAGAGGCCGTCAACGACGCCCTGCCGCGCTTCTACACGCAGGCCGTCGACGAGGGCAAGATCGAGGTCCTCGGCCAGCCCGACATCACCGACATCGAGGGTGTCGAGAAGATCGCCGACGGCGGTGACCTCAAGTTCACCGCCGAGGTCGACATCCGCCCCGAGGTCACCCTCCCCGACTTCACCGAGATCTCGGTGACCGTCGACCCGATCGTCGTCTCCGACGAGGACGTCGACAAGTCCCTGGAGCAGCTGCGTGAGCGCTTCTCCTCGGTCAAGGACGTCGAGCGCGAGGCGGCCGCCGGCGACATCGTCGTCGTCGACCTGGAGGCCAAGGTCGACGGTGAGGTGCCGGACGACGGCATCGCGTCGGGCGTCAGCTACGAGATCGGCTCCGGCCGGCTCATCGACGGCATCGACGACGCCGTCGTCGGCCTGGCGGCCGGTGGCACCGCGACCTTCAGCACCGAGCTCAAGGGTGGCACCCAGGCGGGCAAGACCTCCGAGGTCACCGTCACCGTCACCGCCGTCCAGGAGAAGGAGCTCCCCGAGCTGGACGACGAGTTCGCCCAGCTGGCGAGCGAGTTCGACACCCTGGACGAGCTGCGTGCCGACTCCCGCAAGCGCCTTGAGCGCATGAAGGAGTTCGACCAGGCCACCCAGGCCCAGGAGAAGGTCCTGGACGAGCTGCTCTCCAAGGTCGAGATGGACTACCCGGAGAAGCTCCTCAAGGACGAGATCGAGACCCGTCGCCACAACCTCGAGCACCACCAGCTGGAGCCGATGGGCCTGACCCTGGAGGCCTACCTCGCCACCCAGGACAAGTCCCTGGAGGACTTCCTGGCGGAGACCGAGGAGCAGGCCAAGAAGGGCATCAAGACCCAGTTCGTCCTCGACCAGATCGTGGGCAACGAGGAGCTGGGCGTCAACCAGGAGGAGCTCACCGAGCACCTCATCCGCCGTGCCGCCGGCTCGGGCCTGACCCCGGACCAGTTCGCGCAGCAGGTCGTCCAGGGTGGCCAGGTGCCGCTGCTGGTCGGCGAGGTCGCCCGCGGCAAGGCGCTGGCGCTGGTGGTCGAGGCCGCCAAGGTCGTCGACACCGAGGGCAACGAGATCAACTTCGACGACGACGAGACCGACGAGTCGGCCGAGACCGTCGAGGCCGCTGCGGCGGACGAGACCGCCGAGGGGTCGACCGAGGCCTGAGCCCCGGTAGACGCCTGATCGAGCAGTGGGCCCGGACGCCGTGCAGCGGCGCCCGGGCCCACTGCCGTCTGTGCGCGGGGCGTGTGCGCACGGCACTTCGGGGCCCTTCGGGGGCCGCCGGACCCTGCGCTCACAGCGAACAGTTCTGCGTGGGGGATTCTGCGGCCCGGCCTGCGCGTTAGGGTCCTTGGACAGCGACATTCACGCAGTGATATCTCAAGCTGTGCGACAAAGTGACGGCCGTGGAGCGACCGTCCAAATCGACTGAGCAGGTGGCTAAGTGACGTTCCCGCAGATGCAGATGCCTGGCCTGATGGCGCCGCACGCCGCCGGTGGTGACGTGCTCGGCGGCCTGGGCGACCAGGTCTACAACCGGCTGCTCAACGAGCGGATCATCTTCCTCGGCCAGGCGGTCGACGACGACATCGCGAACAAGATCACCGCGCAGCTGCTGCTCCTGGCGGCTGACCCCGAGAAGGACATCTACCTCTACATCAACTCCCCGGGCGGCTCGATCACGGCCGGCATGGCGATCTACGACACCATGCAGTACATCAAGAACGACGTGGTCACCATCGCGATGGGCATGGCCGCCTCGATGGGCCAGTTCCTGCTGACGGCCGGCGCCAAGGGCAAGCGCTTCTCGCTGCCGAACGCCAACATCCTGATGCACCAGCCCTCGGCCGGCCTCGGCGGCTCCGCCACCGACATCCGGATCCAGGCCGAGCAGCTGCTCCGCACCAAGAAGCGGATGTCCGAGCTGATCGCGCACCACAGCGGCCAGACCTTCGAGCGCGTCACCGCGGACTCCGACCGCGACCGCTGGTTCACCCCGGAGCAGGCCAAGGAGTACGGCCTGATCGACTCGATCATGCACAGTGCCGCAGATGTCCCCGGCGGCGGCGGCACCGGCGCCTGAGCGCCCCCTCCCGCACCCCACACACGACGGCACGCACGCATTCGGAGGACGGAACTCCCATGGCCAGCAACACCCCCTTCGGCCCCAACACGCCGCGCGCCGAGTACTTCGGCGCCCGCTCCGAGTCCACTGCCCCGCGGGCAGAGGGCCGTTACATCGTCCCGCGCTTCGTCGAGCGCACCTCGCAGGGCGTTCGCGAGTACGACCCGTACGCCAAGCTGTTCGAGGAGCGCATCATCTTCCTCGGCTCGCAGGTGGACGACGTCTCGGCGAACGACATCATGGCCCAGCTGCTCTGCCTGGAGTCGATGGACCCGGACCGCGAGATCCAGATGTACATCAACTCGCCCGGCGGCTCCTTCACGGCGCTGACCGCGATCTACGACACCATGCAGTACGTCAAGCCGGACATCACCACCGTCTGCATGGGCCAGGCGGCCTCCGCCGCGGCCGTGCTGCTGGCGGCCGGCACCCCCGGCAAGCGGATGGCGCTGCCGAACGCCCGGATCCTGATCCACCAGCCGTACACCGAGACCGGCCGCGGTCAGGTGTCGGACCTGGAGATCCAGGCCAAGGAGATCTTCCGGATGCGCGAGCAGCTGGAGGAGATGCTCTCCAAGCACTCCAAGAAGCCGGTGGAGCAGGTGCGCGACGACATCGAGCGCGACAAGATCCTGACGGCCGAGGAGGCGCTGGAGTACGGGCTGATCGACCAGATCATCTCCACCCGCAAGACCTCGCTGACCGACTGAGGTCACCGGCGGTCCGGGCGGGGCGCACTTCCGTGTTCGAACGAGCACCGTGCGTCCCGCTCCGGCGGTCGCGGCACTGCCCGCCCGGCCGCCCCCAGCACGGCCCACGCCTGCCGGACGGCATCTGTTCGGTATCAATTCGCCCAGGGCGTAGGGCAGACCTGCCGAAGACAGCGGAATCACCGGCCCGGCAGAGTACCGTCGGATAGCGAGACCGAGCGCCATCGGCGTTGACGGTCCACAGCACCAGGCCCCGGAACCCCCGCGGGGCCCCTGGCGAAGGGGAAGCACCTCGTGGCACGCATCGGAGACGGTGGCGACCTGCTCAAGTGCTCGTTCTGCGGCAAGTCCCAGAAGCAGGTGAAGAAGCTCATCGCCGGGCCTGGCGTGTACATCTGCGACGAGTGCATCGACCTCTGCAACGAGATCATCGAGGAGGAGCTCGCCGAGACCTCCGAGGTGCGGTTCGAGGAGCTCCCGAAGCCCCGCGAGATCTACGAGTTCCTCGACCAGTACGTGGTCGGCCAGGACACGGCGAAGAAGTCGCTGTCGGTGGCCGTGTACAACCACTACAAGCGCGTCCAGGCCGGTGAGGCCGGCCGAAGCGGCGGCAACGGCCGTGAGGACGCGATCGAGCTCGCGAAGTCCAACATCCTGCTGCTGGGCCCCACCGGCTCCGGCAAGACGCTGCTCGCCCAGACCCTGGCCCGGATGCTCAACGTGCCGTTCGCGATCGCGGACGCCACGGCGCTGACCGAGGCCGGGTACGTCGGCGAGGACGTCGAGAACATCCTGCTCAAGCTGATCCAGGCGGCGGACTACGACGTCAAGAAGGCCGAGACCGGGATCATCTACATCGACGAGATCGACAAGGTCGCCCGCAAGAGCGAGAACCCGTCGATCACCCGTGACGTCTCCGGCGAGGGCGTCCAGCAGGCGCTGCTGAAGATCCTGGAGGGCACCACCGCCTCGGTGCCGCCGCAGGGCGGGCGCAAGCACCCGCACCAGGAGTTCATCCAGATCGACACCACCAACGTGCTGTTCATCGTGGGCGGTGCCTTCGCGGGCCTGGAGCGGATCATCGAGGGCCGGGCGGGTGCCAAGGGCATCGGCTTCGGCGCCAACATCCGCTCCAAGCGGGAGAGCGACTCCAGCGACCACTTCCGCCAGGTGATGCCCGAGGACCTGGTGAAGTTCGGCATGATCCCCGAGTTCATCGGCCGTCTGCCGGTCATCACCAGCGTGCACAACCTGGACCGCGAGGCGCTCCTGCAGATCCTCACCGAGCCGAAGAACGCGCTGGTCAAGCAGTACCGCAAGCTCTTCGAGCTGGACGGCGTCGAGCTGGAGTTCTCCCGCGACGCGCTGGAGGCGATCGCCGACCAGGCGATCCTGCGCGGGACCGGCGCGCGCGGCCTGCGCGCCATCATGGAGGAGGTGCTGATGTCCGTGATGTACGAGGTCCCCTCGCGTCAGGACGTCGCCCGCGTGGTGGTGACCGGGGACGTCGTCTCCAAGCACGCCATCCCGACCCTGGTGCCGCGCGACATGATCAAGCGGGAGCGGCGCGACAAGAGCGCCTGACCCGGAACACGCAGGGGCCCCGCACACCGTCCGGTGCGCGGGGCCCCCGCATGTCGGGCGCGGCCGGCCGTCAGTCGGTCACTTGGCGATCTCGGCGGCCAGGCGCAGTTCGCGGGCGGCGGCCGCGGCCCGGTCCAGGTCGGGTTCGACGTCCGGGCCGCCGCTCAGCACCATCACCACGGAGCTGTTGTCGGCCCAGACGCAGACGCTGTCCGTCTCCTCGGGGGCCTTCATGGTCTCGCAGGTCAGGTAGCCGCCGAGCGGGCCCGGGTCGAAGGTCCGGCGCGGGCCGAAGGTGGTCCCCTGCGCCTTGCCGCTGGACTCGAAGCCCTCCAGGAACTTCCGCAGCTCGCTCTCCGGCCTGACGACCTTGCCGTACCCGCCGGCCACGATCACGCCCGTCCCGTGCTCCTGGTCTGCGTAGACCCCGGCCACGGCGGTGGGCTTCCAGGGGTTGCTGCCGCTGGAGTACACCTCGGCCAGGCCGCTCTGGAGGGTCCGGGCGGTGGGGTTGTCGTCGTCCCGCTCGGCGCCCTGGAAGGTCGCGGGCAGCACCACCTTGTGGGTGCCGGTCTTCGATGCGACGTCCCAGAGGAACCAGCCGAGCGTGCCGCCGCCGAGCAGCACCGCGCCGGCCACGCAGCCGAGCACGATCCACAGCGTCCGGCGGGACTTCTTCGGCGGCACGGGCTGCGGGTAGCCGTAGGCGTAGCCGGGCGGGACCGGCCCGCCCTGCGGGGGCACCGCGCCGTACTGCGGCGGGGCGGCGTACGGCTGGGCCGGCGGCGGGCCGAAGGGGTTCTGGTCGGACACGGTGGCCCTCTCTGCTGAGCGCTCGCACGGCGATCGGTGGTGGTCCGGCCGGGCTCGGTCTGCACCCGGACGAAAGCTCGTGCGAGTGCGGCGCACGCTATCGCAGGAGGCTCGTGCCGCGCTCGGAATACCGGCCCCGCCGACCCGCCCCGCGCGGCCGGCCGGGAAAGCGGTTCGTAACCCGCGTCCGCCGTTACGTAAACTGTGCGTCGTGACCGACACCACGAACCAGCGCCCCGAGAACTCCCATGGGGACGACGCAGCAGCGACCACCGCCAACGGCGGCGGCATCCCCACGACCTACGCCCCGGCGGAGGTAGAGGGCGCGCTGTACGAGCGCTGGGTGGAGCGCGGCTACTTCACCGCCGACGCCAAGAGCGACAAGCCCGCGTACACCATCGTCATCCCGCCGCCGAACGTCACCGGTGCCCTGCACCTGGGCCACGCCTTCCAGCACACGCTGATGGACGCCCTGACCCGCCGCAAGCGCATGCAGGGCTTCGAGGCCCTCTGGCTGCCCGGCATGGACCACGCGGGCATCGCCACCCAGAACAAGGTCGAGCAGCAGCTCGCCGAGTCCGGCCTCTCCCGCCACGACCTGGGCCGCGAGGCCTTCGTCGAGAAGGTCTGGGAGTGGAAGGAGCAGTACGGCGGCAAGATCCTCGGCCAGATGCGCCGCCTCGGCGACGGCGTCGACTGGTCGCGCGAGCGCTTCACCATGGACGAGGGCCTCTCGCAGGCCGTCCAGACCATCTTCAAGAAGCTCTTCGACGACGGCCTGATCTACCGCGCCGAGCGCATCATCAACTGGTGCCCGCGCTGTCTCACCGCACTCTCCGACATCGAGGTCGAGCACGAGGACAGCGCCGGCGAGCTGGTCTCGATCCGCTACGGCGAGGGCGAGGACTCCATCGTCGTCGCCACCACCCGGGCCGAGACGCTGCTCGGTGACACCGCGATCGCCGTCCACCCCGAGGACGAGCGCTACGCCCACCTGGTCGGGCGCACCGTCGCGCTGCCGCTGACGGACCGCCGGATCCCGGTCGTCGCCGACGAGCACGTCGACCCGGAGTTCGGCACCGGCGCCGTCAAGGTGACCCCGGCGCACGACCCGAACGACTTCGCCATCGGCCAGCGGCACGACCTGCCGAACCTGACCGTGATGGACGAGCACGGCGTGATCACCGTGCACGGCCCCTTCCTCGGCCTGGACCGGCTGGAGGCCCGCTCGGCCGTCGTCGGCGCCCTGCGCGAGCAGGGGCGCATCGTCGCCGAGAAGCGCCCCTACATGCACGCCGTGGGCCACTGCTCGCGCTGCCACACCATCGTCGAGCCGCGGCTGTCGCTGCAGTGGTGGGTCAAGGTCGAGCCGCTGGCCGCCGCCGCGGGCGACGCCGTCCGCGACGGCCGGGTCGCCATCCACCCGAAGGAGCTGGAGGGCCGCTACTTCAGCTGGGTCGACAACATGCACGACTGGTGCATCTCGCGCCAGCTCTGGTGGGGCCACCGGATCCCGGTCTGGTACGGCCCCGAGGGCCAGGTCGTCTGCGTCGGCCCCGACGAGGAGCCGCCCGCCGGCGAGGGCTGGCACCAGGACCCGGACGTCCTGGACACCTGGTTCTCCAGCGCCCTGTGGCCGTTCTCGACCCTGGGCTGGCCCGAGCAGACCCCGGACCTGGAGAAGTTCTACGCCACCGACGTCCTGCTCACCGGCCACGACATCATCTTCTTCTGGGTCGCCCGGATGATGATGTTCGGCCTGTACGCGATGGACGGTCAGGCGCCTTTCCACACCATCGCGCTGACCGGCCTGGTCCGCGACCAGTTCGGCAAGAAGATGTCCAAGTCCTCCGGCACCGCCGTGGACCCGCTGGACTGGATGAACGAGTACGGCGCCGACGCCGTCCGGTTCACCCTGGCCCGCGGCGCCAACCCCGGTGCCGACGTGCCGATCGGCGAGGACTGGGTCAAGGGCTCGCGCAACTTCTGCAACAAGATCTGGAACGCCACCCGCTTCGCGCTGATGAACGGCGCCACCGTCGAGGGCCCGCTGCCGGCCCCCGAGGAGCTGACGGCGGTCGACCGCTGGATCCTGTCCCGCCTCAACGCCACCGTGGCCGAGGTCGACGGGCTCTACGACGACTACCAGTTCGCCAAGGTCGCCGACACCCTGTTCCACTTCGCCTGGGACGAGGTCTTCGACTGGTACGTCGAGCTCTCCAAGACCACCCTGGCCAAGGGCGGCCCGCAGGCCGACGCCGCCCGCCGGGTGCTCGGCGAGGTCCTGGACGTGACGCTGCGCCTGCTCCACCCGGTCGTCCCGTTCGTCACCGAGGCGCTCTGGACCACCCTCACCGGTGCCGAGTCGCTGGTCGTCACCGCCTGGCCGACCGCCGACCCGGCCCGCCGGGACGCCGCCGCCGAGGCCGAGGTCGCCACCCTTCAGCAGGTGGTCACCGAGGTCCGCCGGTTCCGTTCGGACCAGGGCCTGCAGCCCGCGCAGAAGGTGCCGGCCACCCTCGACCTGGCCGGGACGGTGCTGCCCCCGCACGAGGACGCGATCCGTTCGCTGCTGCGGCTGACCGCTCCCGAGGAGGGCTTCGCGGCCACCGCCTCGCTGCCGGTCGCGGGGGCCACGGTGGCCCTGGACCTCTCCGGCACCATCGACGTCGCGGCGGAGCGCAAGCGCCTCGCCAAGGACCTCGCGGCGGCCGAGAAGGACAAGGCGCAGACCACCGCCAAGCTCGGCAACGAGGGCTTCCTCGCCAAGGCGCCGGACGACGTGGTGACCAAGATCCGGGCTCGCCAGGAGGCCGCCGAGGCCGACATCGCCCGGATCACCGCCCAGCTCGCGGCGCTGCCGCAGGCCTGATCCACGGCGCCCCGGCCGGCCACGGCAGGCGCGGGCCCGCCCGGACGGTCCCCGAGGGCCGCACCCCGTCACCAGGGGTGTGGCCCTCGGGCGTTCCCGGCGCATTCCTGCGGATTCCGTGGCCGGCCGGGCGACGGCGGCGCGATCGCCTCGGGAAAGTCCGACCGGAATTCACCCGGACGGCCCGGTTCGGATCCGGGCCTTGCGCTGTTCCGGCGAATATTCATCACGGCTGTCACCGGAAACCCGTTCGGCGGTATTCCGGGGGTACCGGCAATCGGCCGCATCCTTCCGGCGGCGGCCCCGGGACGCCGGGCTCCCGAGCGGTGGCCGGCCTGGGGGGAGAGGCCCGGCCGGGGTGAATTCTGCTTCCCGTACGACTGATTCCTGTGGCCATTCGCGGGTAATCGGCCTGCTCCTGGGGGAAGGTGGGGAAATCCGTGCCGCACTCTGGTCAAAACCCGGTCGATTTCCTTCCGGTCTTGTACGGGCGGGTTCGGCGAAGTTCGCAGGTCGGCTGTGTACGGTGGGCAGGAGTTCTGCGGAGCCGACTGGCTGACGGGAGGGCATGGCGTGGTGGTGACCGAGGAGTTGGCCGACGAACTGCCTGCGGAAGCGGTGGAGGAGGCCAAGGCCCGCGCGGCCACCCTGCTGCTCGCCTTCCGGCACGGCAACCAGCTGGCGTACGACCACGCCCTGGACCGGCTCTTCGCGGAGCACGCCGAACGCGAGGTGACCACCCTGCTGGTCTGGATCGCCGCCGAGGCGGTGCGCAAGGCCTATGCGCCCGAGGTCGGCGACCGGGTGCTGCGCGGGCTGGCCCGCCGCGCGCCCGCCGACACCTCGCGGGTCGCGATCGACGAGGAAACCGCGGACGCGGCCCGGCTGCTGGAGGCCGTCGGGGCAGGCGAGGTCGGCGTGGTGCGCGCGCTGGTGGCCGAGACCGCCGACACCACCTTCCTGCTCGGCGGGCTGCTGCAGGCGGTGGCGATGATGCTCCCGCTGCTCCCGGAGGGGGAGGCCGGCGAGGTGGTGGCCGAGCTGCGCCGCCGGCACTGCGGCCCCGTCCCGGAGATCCCGGAGGCCCGGGGCGAGGCGTAGCGCGCGAACGGCCGTACCGGCCGGCCCCGGGGTGCGGGCCGGCCGGTACGGACCGGGTCGTGGGGGCCGTCACCGGCCGCCGGTCAGGGCATCGCGTGCAGGTGGCTGCCGACGGTGCCGGCGATCGGGCCGCCGGCCTTGGCGTCGTGGTTGGTCGACCAGGTCATCGCGCCACCGATGTCGGGCCACTTGGTGTCGGGCTTGAAGGTGCCGCAGTTGGTGCCGGCCGCCAGGCAGTCCAGCGCGTTGTCGACCACGCTCGCGCTGACGTACCCGCCGCCCGCCGCGCTGGTGGAGGCCGGTACGCCGAGGCCGACCTGGCTGGGCTTGAGGCCGCCCTTGAGCTGGATGCAGGCCAGCGCGGTCAGGAAGTTCACGGTGCCCTGCGAGTAGACCTGGCCGTCGCAGCCGAGCATCGCCCCGGAGTTGTAGTACTGCATGTTGACGATGGTCAGGATGTCCTTGACGTTCAGCGCCAGCTTGAAGTACTCCATGCCGGTCGACTGCATGTCGATGGTCTGCGGTGCCATGGTGAGCACGAAGCCGGCCCCGACCTTGCCCGCCAGGGTGTGCAGCGCCTGGCCCATGTAGGTGGCGCTGACGCCGTTCTCCAGGTCGATGTCGATCCCGTCGAAGCCGTACTGCTGGATCAGCGTGTACGCGCTGTTGGCGAAGTTGGTCGCGGAGGCCGAACTGCTCACCGAGATGGTGCCGTTCTGGCCGCCGATCGACAGCACCACCTTCTTGCCCGCCGCGTGCTTCGCCGCGATGTCGGCCTTGAACTGGGCGTCGGTGTAACCGCCGAGGCGGCTGGAGAGCGTGCTGTCCAGGGTGAAGCTGATCGCGCCGGGCGTGCTCGTCGCGTCGGCGAAGGACACCGCGATGATGTCGTAGGCCGCCGGGACGTCACTGATCCGCTGGACTGTGGCGCCGTTGTCGAAGTTCTGCCAGTAGCCGGTCAGCAGGTGCCTGGGCAGGCCGGGGCCGGTCGAAGTGGCCGTCGGGGTCGGGGTGGTGGCGGTCGGCGTGGGGGTGGTGGCCGTCGGCGACGGGCTGGTGCTGACGGTCGGGGTGGGGGTGGCCGGCCCGCTCGTGCTGCCCGACGGGGAGGGCGACGGGGTGCCGGGCCCGATCAGCGAGACGTTGTCCACCAGGTAGGAGCCCTGGCCGTACCAGCCGTGGACGTAGACGGTGACGCTGGTGGTGCTCGCCCCGGTGGTGAAGGTGGTGCTCAGGTTGTTCCAACTGGTGCTGCTGGACCAGGTGCTGGGGTCCGCGCCGCCGGTGCCCCGGGCGCCCAGGTAGACGTACGGGCCCTGCACCTCGGAGCGCAGGGTGTAGGTCGAGGACGGCTTCACCGTGACGGTCTGGGTGCACTCGCCGCTGTCGCTGCTGGTCGGGGTGACCCGCAGCGCGATCGAGGGGTGGTCCGCCGGGGTGGTGGGCGTGGTGCCGGCCGGGCAGTTCCAGTTGGTCAGGTGATTGCCGTACTCGAAGCCGCCGTTGGCGATGAGTTCGATGTCGGCGGCCTGGGCGCCGGCGGTCGACAGGACCAGGCAGCTCAGGCCGATCGCGATCGCCGCGGATCCGGCGATCGCGGTCTGGACGCCGCGGGCGCGGCGGTGTCGGGCAGGTGGCATGACTCCATCTCCAGTGGGGGAGGCCGGCCGACCCGGTGGGGGCGGGTCGTGCCGGGTGTCGATGGTGCGCGCGGGAGCGTCCGACAGTTCAAGTCGCCGGTAGGTCCGGGTACTTGCCTCACAAGGTGGAGTAGACCAATCCGGCTGTCAAGACCGCGGGGCGGCTTGCGCCGGTCCGGTGGCGGCCGGGCGGCCGGACCGGCGGCCCTCGCACGTCGCTCCGGGGGAGGGGTGGCCGCCGGCGACGATCACGAGGGCGGTGGGCCGGTGCCCGCGGGGCGGGCGAGCGGTCGCCGGCCGGCCGCGCCCGCCCGTTGCGCGGAAGACCGGACAAGCACCTCATTCGCCCCGGAGCGGACAAATCGGAAACAGTCGGTGCGCCCACCCGCACCGCGGCGGCCGGCCCCCCGGCGGCTCCGTAGACTGACCCCGTGAGCGACAAGGCCGAGCAGAACCCGTACACCATCCGCCCCGACGGCGCCGAGCCCGCAGAGACCCTGCGCGACGTCGAGCAGGAACTCGCCAAGCGCTGGCCGGAGAACAAGCTGGAGCCCTCGCTCGACCGGATCGAGGCGCTGATGGACATCCTCGGCCAGCCCCAGCGGGCCTTCCCGTCGATCCACATCACCGGCACCAACGGCAAGACCTCCACCGCCCGGATGGTGGAGCAGCTGCTCAACACCTTCGAGCTGCGCACCGGCCGCTACACCAGCCCGCACGTGGAGTCCGTCACCGAGCGGATCAGCCTGGACGGCAGTCCGATCAGCGTCGAGCGCTTCGTCGAGACCTACCGCGACATCGAGCCGTACGTCCGGATGGTCGACGAGGGCCAGCCGGTGGCGATGTCCTTCTTCGAGGTGCTCACCGGCATGGCGTACGCCGCCTTCGCCGACACCCCGGTGGACGTCGCGGTGGTCGAGGTCGGCATGGGCGGCTCCTGGGACGCCACGAACGTGATCGACGCCGCCGTCTCGGTGATCACCCCGATCTCGCTCGACCACACCGACAAGCTCGGCTCCACGACCGGCGAGATCGCCGTCGAGAAGTCCGGGATCATCAAGCCGGGGGCGATCGCGGTGGTGGCCCAGCAGCAGCTGGACGCCGCCCAGACGATCCTCAGGCGCGCCGTCGAGGTGGACGCCACGGTGGCCCGCGAGGGCATGGAGTTCGGCGTGCGCCACCGCGAGGTCGCCATCGGCGGCCAGCTGATGACGCTGCGCGGGCTCGGCGGCGAGGACTACGAGGACGTCTTCATCCCCCTGCACGGGGAGCACCAGGCCCAGAACGCCTCGCTGGCGCTCGCCGCCGTGGAGGCCTTCTTCGGTGTCGGCGGCGCCCGTGGTGGCAAGCTCGACATCGACAAGGTCCGCCAGGCCTTCTCGGGCGTCAGCTCGCCCGGCCGCCTGGAGGTCGTCCGGCGCAGCCCCACCATCCTGCTGGACGCGGCCCACAACCCGGCCGGCGCCGAGGCGACGGTCGCCGCGATCAGCGAGTCCTTCGGCTTCACCAAGCTGGTCGGCGTGATCGCGACCAGCGGGGACAAGGACGTCTCGGGTCTGCTGTCGGCCTTCGAGCCGCTGCTCTCCGAGGTCGTCGTCACCCAGAACTCGACCCACCGCCGGATGCCGGTGGACGAGCTGGCCGCCGTCGCGGTCGAGATCTTCGGCGAGGACCGGGTCCAGGTCGAAGCCCGGCTGGACGAGGCCATCGACGCCGCCGTCACCCTGGCGGAGGAGGAGGGTGACCTGGGCGGCTGCGGCGTGCTGGTCACCGGTTCGGTCATCACGGTGGGCGAGGCGCGCCTGCTGCTCGGAAGGAAGTGACATGAGGACGCTCTGTTCCTCGACCCTGATCGGCGAGGTGCTGCTGATCATGTTCGCCGGGCTGGTGGCCACCCGGCTCACCGACGTCTCCGGCGCCACCGTCTGGACGGTCAGCGCCGTCGCGATGGTGCTCTGCGTGCTGCTCTGCGGCATGATCACCCGTCCCGGCGCGGTGGCGGTCGGCTGGGTGCTGCAGATCGGGCTGATCGCCAGCGGCTTCGTGCTGCCGACCATGTTCGGCCTCGGGCTGGTCTTCGCCGGCCTGTGGTGGTGCTCGGTGCACTACGGCCGGAAGATCGACGAGATCAAGGCCGCCCGGGCCGCGCAGAGTGCCGGGCCGGCGGTAGTAGCCTGACGCCGGAGCCCGCCCGCGCGGGGCGTCCCGACGCTCTCCGACGCCTCGCCGCTCAGGGCCGGCCCGTCCCGCCGGTCCCGGGGGCGGCCCGATGAGCTGCGGCGCTCACGCAAGGTAACCTTCGGAGCAGCCGCATACACCATGCCGAACCGATTCCCCTGGAGCCGCACCGTGTCCCAGCGCACTCTCGTCCTGCTCAAGCCCGACGCCGTCAAGCGAGGCCTGGCCGGCGAGATCATCAGCCGGATCGAGCGCAAGGCCGGCTGGCAGCTCGCCGCCGTCGAACTGCGGACCTTCGACCGGGCGACGCTGGAGCAGCACTACGCGGAGCACGTCGGCCGCCCGTTCTACGAGCCGCTGCTCGACTTCATGACCTCCGGCCCGTCGATCGCGCTGATCGTGGAGGGCGAGAACGTCGTCCCCGGCATCCGTTCGCTGGCCGGCGCGACCGACCCGCTGCAGGCCGGTCCGGGCACGATCCGCGGTGACTTCGCCACCATCACCCGCGAGAACCTGATCCACGCCTCCGACTCCGAGGCCTCCGCCGAGCGCGAGATCAAGATCTTCTTCCCCTCGCACGCGTGAGCGGACACCCCGGTCGGCCGCCCTTGGGCCGGCCGGGGCATTCTTATCCTCAAATACGGAACTCCGGGCTCCGACACGGCGTCCCAATCCTCGTAGAAGCGATCACGCGCCGGACAATGGGTGCTGTCCCGTCCACCTCCGCCCACCCGGACGGGCGTGGCTACGATGGACACAACTCATGGGCCCGGTACGGCTGCTCAGCTGGTGTCCGCCCTGTCACGGGCGTGCGCGATCGGTCCACCCCCGCCATTGACTCCGAGCCCGGGAAGGCACACCAACCCCATGGCCAACAACCTGTCGTTCATCGGCCGTGACATGGCGATCGACCTCGGCACTGCCAACACGCTGGTGTACGTCAGGGGTAAGGGGATCGTCCTCAACGAGCCGTCCGTGGTCGCGGTGAACACCAACACCGGCGGCATCCTCGCGGTCGGCTCCGAGGCGAAGAAGATGATCGGCCGGACCCCCGGCAACATCGTCGCCATCCGCCCGCTCAAGGACGGCGTGATCGCCGACTTCGAGATCACCGAGCGGATGCTCCGCTACTTCATCCTGAAGATCCACCGCCGCCGCTACCTGGCCCGCCCCCGGGTGGTGGTCTGCGTGCCCTCCGGCATCACGGGGGTCGAGCGCCGCGCCGTGATCGAGGCCAGCTCGCAGGCCGGCGCGCGCCAGGTGCACATCATCGAGGAGCCGATGGCGGCCGCGATCGGCGCGGGCCTGCCCGTGCACGAGGCCACCGGCAACATGGTGGTCGACATCGGCGGCGGCACCACCGAGGTCGCGGTCATCTCGCTCGGCGGCATCGTCACGGCGCAGTCGATCCGGGTGGCCGGCGACGAGCTGGACAACGCGATCGTGCAGCACATCAAGAAGGAGTACTCGCTCCTGCTCGGTGAGCGCAGCGCCGAGCAGATCAAGATGAGCATCGGCTCCGCCTTCGCGCTGGAGGGCGAGAAGGACGAGCACGCCGAGATCCGCGGCCGGGACCTGGTCAGCGGCCTGCCCAAGACCGTGGTGATCTCCGCGGCCGAGGTGCGCGAGGCCATCGACGAGCCGGTCAACTCCATCATCGACGCCGTCAAGACCACCCTGGACCAGTGCCCGCCGGAGCTCGCCGGCGACGTGATGGACCGCGGCATCGTGCTCACCGGCGGCGGCGCCCTGCTGCGTGGCCTGGACGAGCGGCTGCGCCGCGAGACCGGCATGCCGATCCACATCGCCGAGAACCCGCTCGACTCGGTCGCGCTGGGCTCCGGCAAGTGCGTCGAGGAGTTCGAGGCGCTCCAGCAGGTGCTGGACGCCCAGCCGCGGCGCTGAGCAACCGCACGCCGCACACGGACGTCCCTCGACACGGACGGCCTATCAACTGAAGGGCCCTCACCCGCCCACAGCCCGGTGGGGGCCCGGCACCAGGACTCGGACGAAGGGGCAGCTCCAGCACCGTGAGGGACACACGAGAGAGCCGCTTGTTGCTCATCCTGCTGGTGGCCGTCGCCTTCGCCCTGATCACCGTGGACATCAAGGGCGGCGAGAGCTCGCCGCTCGGCGGCGCCCGGCGGGCCGCCGCGGGTGTCCTTGGACCGGTCGAGCGGGGCGCCGCCTCGGCGGTCGACCCGGTCGCGGACACCGTCCGCGCCTTCCGCGAGGCCGTCACCAACCGCGGCCGGACCGACCAGCTCAACAAGGACAACACCGAGCTGCGCCAGAAGCTGGCCTCCTCGGACGCCGCCGCCGGGCGCACCAAGCAGCTCGACGACCTGCTCAGGACGGCCGGCGCCGGCGGCTACACCGTCAAGGCCGCCCAGGTGATCGCGATCGGCCCGGCCCAGGGCTTCTCCTGGACCATCACCGTCGACGCCGGCAGCGACGACGGCCTCACCCGCGACATGACCGTCATCAACGGCCAGGGCCTGGTCGGCCGGATCACCACGGTGGCGCCGACCACGGCCACCGTGCTGCTCGCCTCCGACCCCGGCTTCAGCGCCGGCGCCCGGCTGGAGGGCGGCGGCGAGATCGGCTTCGCCTCCGGGCAGGGCACCGGCCCGATGAAGGTCTCGCTGCTGAACGGCCGGGCCCAGGTCAAGGAGGGCGACCGGATGGTCACCTTCGGGTCGCAGAGCGGGCGGCCCTTCGTGCCCGGCGTGCCGATCGGCAAGGTGGTGGAGGTCGAGGCGACCCCCGGCCAGCTCACCAAGACCGTCATGGTCGAGCCGTACGTCCAGTTCACCCGGCTGGACCTGGTCGGCGTGGTCGTGGTGCCGCCCCGCACCGACCCCCGCGACGCCGTCCTGCCGCCGGCCGTCGCCGCGGCCGCCCAGGCCCCCGCCGCACCCGCGGCCCCGGCGGCCGCCGCTCCGCCCGCCAGTCCCACAGGGGGGAACTGACCCATGCGTCTCACCCGGATCCCGGTCTCCGCCGTCCTGATCCTGCTCGGCCTGGTCCTCCAGGTCAGTGTGTTCGGCCGGCTCCAGCTGCCCGGCGCCACCCCCGACGTCCTGCTGCTCGTCGTGATCGGCCTCGCCATGGTCTAC
The DNA here is from genome assembly GCF_030813695.1 of Kitasatospora herbaricolor. Classification (NCBI taxonomy): domain Bacteria; kingdom Bacillati; phylum Actinomycetota; class Actinomycetes; order Kitasatosporales; family Streptomycetaceae; genus Kitasatospora; species Kitasatospora herbaricolor. The sequence continues at coordinate 3,148,446 of NZ_JAUSVA010000002.1, read as the reverse complement.
GGGCCGACCGGCGGCTGCCTGGTCGGCTTCGCCGCCGGCCTGCTGGCCGACCTCGCCCCGCCCTCCGACCACGCGATCGGCCGCTACGCGCTCGTCCTGTGCCTGATGGGGTACGCCGCCGGACTGCTCCGCGGCGAGCACGGCCGCCAGCGCTCGGTGGGTGGGGCGCTGCTGGTGGTCGCCGCGGCCGCCGCGGTCTCCACCCTGCTGTACGCGATGGTCGGCGCCCTGGTCGGCGACACCGCCGCCCGGCACGTGGGCCTCGTCGGCCTGGTGGTCAGCGCCCTGCTGTACGACCTGCTACTGGCCCCGTTCGTGGTGCCGGTGGTGATGCTGGTGGCCCGGCGCTTCGAGCACGACCCGGTGGCCGCCGCGAACGGCGACAGCGCCGGCAGCGGCGGGAACCTGGGCACCCTGGCCCGCTACCGCACCACCCGGGAGGCCTCGGCCGGCCCCGGCTACGGCAAGAAGAAGCGCGGCCTGGGCCTGGCCAAGCGCCCGTAGCGCCCCCGCGCGGGAGCCGGCCGGGCTCCCCGAACCACCGCCCGAAACCTCGCCCTCTGGAGCACACGCGACGTGAGCAACATCCCCGAGACCGGACGAACCCGGCGGGTGACGATCCGTCTGGTGGTCCTGCAGATCCTGGTGTTGTCCCTCCTGGCGACGCTCGGCGGGCGGCTCTGGTACCTGCAGATCCGCAGCGCCAGCGAGTACACCGCCAAGGCGACCGGCAACCACATCCGCGAGGTGGTCGAACCGGCCGTCCGCGGCGAGATCCTGGACGCCTCCGGGCGCATCCTGGCCGCCAACGAGGCCCGCCTGGTGGTCTCGGTCAGCCGCACCTCGCTGCTCCAGCAGAAGGACGGCGGCAAGGGCGTGCTGGGCCGGCTGGCCGAGGTGCTCGGGATGCCCGCCAAGGACATCCAGGAGAAGGTCCGGCTCTGCGACGCCAAGACGCCGCAGCCCTGCTGGAACGGATCGCCCTACCAGCCGATCCCGGTCACCAAGGAGGCGACCACCCAGCAGGCGATGCAGATAATGGAACGCCGTGAGGACTTCCCCGGCGTGACCGCGCAGCCCACCGCCGTACGCCACTACACCGGCGTCGAGGGCGCCAACGCCGCCCAGGTGCTCGGCTACCTCTCCCCGGTCACCGACGAGGAGGTCACCAAGAGCGCCGCCAAGTCCGGCCGGGACCGCTACCTGCCGGCCGACCAGATCGGCCGGGCCGGGCTGGAGTCGGTGTACGACAGCGACCTGCGCGGCACCGCCGGCATCACCAGCCTGGAGGTGGACAACCTCGGCCGGGTGATCGGCACCGCCGGCACCGTCGAGGCGCAGCCCGGGAACAACCTGGTCACCAGCATCGACGCCCGGGTCCAGAAGGTGACCGAGGACAACCTGCTGCAGGCCATGGCGGACGCCCGCAAGACCTACGACAAGGTCACCAGCCGCAACTACGAGGCGGACTCCGGGGCCGCCGTCGTGATGGACGTGCACACCGGCCGGATCGTGGCGATGGCCAGTGCGCCGAGCTACGACCCCAACCTCTGGGCGGGCGGCATCTCCGGCAAGGACTACCAGGCGCTGACCAGCAAGGAGTCCAACTTCCCGCTGCTCAACCGGGCCATACAGGGTCAGTCCGCCCCCGGGTCCACCTTCAAGGTGATCTCCACCACCGCCGCCGTGCAGGCCGGCTACTCGCTCGACGGGACGTACCCCTGCCCGACGAGCCTGACCATCGGCGGCCGCGAGTTCAAGAACTTCGAGGCCGAGAGCTTCGGTTCGATCACCCTGGAGAAGGCGCTGGAGGTCTCCTGCGACACCGTCTTCTACGGCCTGGCCTACGACCAGTGGATGAAGGACGGCGGCATCAAGCCGAAGAAGGACCCGGGCGACTGGTTCTACAAGACCGCCCACCAGTTCGGCCTGGGGGCCAGGACCGGCATCGACCTGCCGGCCGAGGTGACCGGACGGGTGCCCGACCGGCAGTGGAAGCAGTCGTTCTTCGACAACAACAAGGACGCCTGGTGCGCGCAGGCTGCCAAGGGCGGCAACAGCTACTCCGACCAGATCGCCAAGGAGAACTGCGTCGACGGCTACGTGATGCGCGCCGGTGACTCGGTCAACTACGCGATCGGCCAGGGCGACACCCTGGTCACGCCGATCCAGATGGCCCGGATCTACTCGGCGCTGGCCAACGGCGGCACGCTCTACCGGCCGACCATCGGCAAGGCCGTGGTCAGCCCGGCCGGGGATCTCGTCCGCGAGATCGCCCCGCACGAGGACGGCCGGATCCCCGGCGACCAGAAGCTGCTGAGCTACATCAACCAGGCCACGGCCGGCGTCGTCACCACCGGTACCGCCGCCTGGAAGTTCACCAGCGTCGGCTGGCCGCAGAACAAGATCGAGCTGCATGCCAAGACCGGCACGGCCGAGGTCGAGGGCAAGCAGACCACCTCGTGGCTGACCACGTACAGCAGCGACTACGCGGTCGTGATGACGATCAGCCAGGGCGGCACCGGCTCCGGCGGTTCCGGTGACGCCATCCGCCGGATCTACCAGGCGCTCTACGGCGTGGACGACAAGGGCAACATCGACAGCGGCAAGGCACTGCTGGCCAAGCCGCAGGCCGAGCTGCCCAAGTTCGGCCCCGACGGCACCGCGATCGTGAAGCCCGCCGCCTACCAGTACGACCGTCCGGCCTTCCTGGACCCGGCGCAGCCCACCGGCGGCCCGGCGTACTGGACGACCGCGGGCCCGGCCCTCGAACCCACCCGCAGTACCTGGAACGGCAGCTCCGGAAGGGGGCGGTGATGACCTCCTACGGCTCCTACCGTCAGGTCCGGCTCTCCCCGCAGCGCGGGGCGGTGTCCAAGGCGCTCGCCAAGGACTCCCCGCTGCGCAAGCTCGACTGGATACTGATACTGGCCGCACTGGTGCTGTCGCTCGGCAGCGCGCTGCTGGTCTGGTCGGCCACCCGCGGCCGCGACAACCTGACCCACGGCGACCCGCAGTACTTCCTGTACCGCCACCTCACCAACCTGGTGATCGGGCTCGCGCTCTGCGCGGTGGTGATCGGGATAGGGAGTCGGCGGTTCCGCACCCTGGTGCCGTTCGTCTACGTCGCCGTGATGCTGATGCTGGTGGCCACGCTCAGCCCGCTGGGCTCCACCATCAACGGGCAGCACTCCTGGATCCAGTTCGGCGGCGGGTTCTCGATGCAGCCGGCCGAGTTCGCCAAGCTGGCGATCGTGCTCGGGATGGCGGTGATCCTCTCCGCCCGGGTGGACGCCGGCGACCGCGAGTTCCCCCCGGACCGCAGCGTCTTCCAGGCCCTGGTCGCGGCGAGCATCCCGATGGCGATCGTGATGCTGATGCCGGACGCCGGGTCGGTGATGGTGATGGCCGTCATCGTGCTGGGCATCCTGCTGGCCTCCGGCGCGGCCAACCGCTGGACCTTCGGGCTGCTGCTGGCCGGCGTCGGCGGCTGCGTCGCGATCTGGAAGCTCGGCGTGCTGAGCAAGTACCAGATCGACCGCTTCGCGGCCTTCGCCAACCCGGCGCTGGACCCGTCCGGCGTGGGCTACAACACCGCCCAGGCCCGGATCGCGATCGGCTCCGGCGGGCTGACCGGCAAGGGGCTCTTCCACGGCACCCAGACCACCGGCCAGTTCGTCCCCGAGCAGCAGACCGACTTCGTCTTCACGGTGGCCGGCGAGGAGCTCGGCTTCCTCGGCGCCGCGGCGATACTGCTGCTGCTCGGCGTCGTCCTGTGGCGCGCCTGCCGGATCGCCCGGCACGCCACCGACCTGTACGGCACGATCGTGGTCGCCGGCGTCGTCGCCTGGTTCGCCTTCCAGGCCTTCGAGAACATCGGGATGTGCCTGGGCATCATGCCGGTCGCCGGCATCCCGCTGCCGTTCGTCAGCTACGGGGGATCGTCGATGTTCGCGGTCTGGGTCGCGATCGGGCTGATGCAGGCCGTGCACAGCCAGCGGCCGATAGGGGTCTGACCCCCGCGCGGCGCCGCCGGCCCGGTTCGGGCCGGCGGCGCCTTCCGCTGTCCGGCCCGGTCCCGAGCCGCTCCCGCCCAGGGGCGCCGCGGGGCTCCGGCGGGGCCGGGAGCCGCCCGGTTCAGACCAGGCACTCGAAGGCCGCGACCGCGCTCCGGGCGTGGTGGTCCACCTGGTCACGCACCGGCACCCAGCGGGCCCCGAAGCCCGACCGCAGCAGCTTGCAGCGCTCCTCCACCAGCTGCCTGACCCGGGCCCGCAGCCGCTCGGCCCCCGCACCGCCGGCCGCCGCCAGCAGCCGCAGCAGCGCCGCGGAGATCCGTAGCGGAATCCGCTCGGCCACGATCTCCAGCCCGGTCACCCGCGACACCGAGACCCCGGCCCCGGTGTCCACCACGGCCCGCCACTCCTCGGCCATCCCCGGGCAGACGCCGAGATTGAACTCCACGAACCGCACGGCGGGCCCGTCCGGCTCCGCGGTGCACCGCCGGACCCGCTCCAGCAGCCCGGCCAGCTCCTCCGTGCCGTCCAGCAGCGACCGGGCGGCCGAGTGCACCGCCCGCCGGGGATCGGCGTGCCGCGCACCGTCCCCGACCGCGTCCACGGCCCACATCGGCGCCTCCAGCAGCGCGGTGACGCCGCCGTACCGTCCAGGGTAGGACCAGGTCGACCGGGCGGGGTCGTCCGGCAGCGGGGAGGGGCCGCCCCGGCCTCCCGGCGGCATCAGGTACGTCCCCGGCGCGGGGCTGGGCCAGCCGAGGGCGTCGTACGTCCCCACGTCCAGCGGGACGCCCGCCAGGGCCGCCGAACCGGCGAAGCGGGCCGCCAGCCCGGGCACCTCCCGGGTCAGCTGGAGGAAGGTGCCGCCGAAGTCCACCCCGTGCAGCGAGACCTGCAGGAAGGGCCGCAACTCGTCGATCACCCGCAGTAGCGCGGCGGTCTCCGGCATCGCCTCCCGGCCCGAACCGGCCGGCGGCAGCCATTCCGGCTGCTCCTCGAAGGCGGGCCGGTGGAAGTGCTCGAAATGCCTGGCCATCGTCGGCGGGCCGTGCAGCCAGCCCTCGTTCAGCGCCGCGCCGTCCGGGTCCAGGCAGAGCAGGAAGCTCCAGCCGACCCCCGGACGGTCGGCCAGCTCCGGCCGCCCCAGCACCTCCCGGGCGATCCGCAGCGCGCCCGCCACCCCGGACGGCTCGTTGGGGTGCGGCCCGCCGACCACCAGGACGTGCCGGGGCCCGTGGCCGACCGACAGCAGCACCAGCGGCCGGCCGCCGCGGGACACCCCGACCTGGCGCAGCCGGCATCGACCGGGGTGGTGCCGGACCAGCCGGCGGGCGGCCGCCACCGCCTGGGCGACGGTCGGAAAGCGGTCGGCGCCGGGCCGCGGGCGGGCCGGCCGGTCGGTGTGGCTCATGACTCTCCCGGGGACGGGCGCGCACGGCCCGCCGGCCGCCCGCACGACATCGCCGCGCGGGCCCGGCCGCGCCCGGCGGTGCCCGCGCGGCCGGTTCACCGGCTCAGTTGCCGGTGGAATTGCTCGCGTTGGTGGTCTCCTTCTTCTCCAGACGGCGGATCACGATCGCCACCGGCGCACCCGCGGGTTCGTCCGCCTCCGGCCCGAACTCTCTCGGTGCGGCGGGTTGGTCGGGCTGTTCCGTCATCTTTGCTCCCGGGACTCGGCGGTGCCTCAGGTCGCCGGCCGGCCTGCGGGCCCGGACGGCCTTGCCAGTACCGCACGCCCCGGAAGAGCATGTCAACAGGGCTGACCGGAAGGGACGTTGGGGAAATGCCAGAGGTGAAGCCAATGCGACGGCCACGGATCAAACCCGAGCACACCGCCTATCGCACCACCGCGGGGAACGTCCGGATCGGCGGACTGGTGCACGGGATCGGCGCGGAGATCGAGGACCCGGCCGGCTGGGTCTGGACCCTCACCACGCTGACCGACGGCACCCGCCCGCCCGACGAGATCGCGCAAGCCGTCAGCGCCCGGCACCCTGCCGTCGGATTCGTCCAAGTCGTCGACGCCCTGGCCATGTTGACCGAAGCCGGCTTCCTGGAGGAGGCCGACGCCCCGCCCCCGCCCGCCCTCAGCCGCCGGGAGCGGGAGCGCTACAGCCGTGGCGTCGGCCTGCTCCGCTGGATGGACACCACGCCCCGGAGCAGCAGCTGGGACGTCCAACTGCTGCTCCGGGACGCCGCCGTCCTCGTCATCGGCCTCGGCGGCACCGGCGGCACCCTCGCCCTGGCCCTCGCCGCGTCCGGCGTCGGCCGGCTGCACTGCGTCGACTTCGACACCGTGGACCTCTCCAACCTCAACCGGCAGACCCTCTTCACCGAGTCCGACCTCGGCAGACCCAAGGCCGAGGCGGCGGCCGTCCGGCTGCGCGCGGCCAACACCGACATCACCGTCACCGCCGAGCACCGCCGGATCACCGGCCCCGGCGACCTCACCGACCTGCTCGGCGCCGGCCGAGCCGGCTACGGCCTGCTGGCCCTCTGCGCCGACCGGCCCGCCGGCATCCGCCGCTGGGCGAACCAGGCCTGCCTGGCCACCGGCGTCCCCTGGGTGGACGGCGGCTACCACGGCCCGCTGGCCACGGCGGGTCTTTACCGGCCCGGTGACGGCGCCTGCTGGGAGTGCCTGCACACCGCCGAGCGGGAGGGCCGCGACCTCGGACTCGCCCCCGGCACCGACACCCCCGCCCTGCCCGCCACCCCCTGGAACCCGGTCAACGCCGTCACCGCCGGACTCTCCGGCGCCCTGATGGCCCACGCCGCCCTCTCCCTGCTCACCGGCGTTCCCCGGCCGGTGCCCGGCCGCCGCTTCGGGATCAACCTGATGCTGCCCGGCGAACCCGTGCTGGAGGACGCCCCGCGCCGCCCCGACTGCCCCGCCTGCGGGGACCGGCCGCCGGGCCCGGGCCGGTGAGCACCCCGCACGGCCCGGCCCCGCGGGGCCGGCCGCCCGCGACCACGATCACCCCCGCGACCACGATCACGCCCGCCAGCACGCTCGCCGCCACCAGCACGAGCCCCCTCGCCCCCACCAGCACCTTGCGCCTGCACCGGCTCACCACCCGCCGGGAGAGCGCCGACTGGCTCGTCGGCCGGCTCGACACCGGCGTGGTGGTCGCCCTGCCCGACACCGGCGAACAGGCCCTGCGCCTGCTCGGACAGGGCCGCACCCTCGCCGACACCGAACGCGCCCTCACCACCGGCACCGGCCGGCGCCCCGACCTGACCGGCTTCGTGCACGCCCTGCTCGACCTCGGATTCGTCCGCGAAGTCGACGGCCGGCCCGTCCGCGGCCCCGCCCCGCCGCGCCCGACCCTGCCCCGGCTGCGCCCGCGGCACGTCCGTTGGGTGCTGAGCCCCGCCGTCCCCGCACTGCTCGGCGCGCTGACCGCCGCCGCGGCCGCCGCCGTGCTGCTCGGCCCGCGCCCGCTGCCCGGCTACCGCGACCTGCTGTGGAGCCCGCACGGCAGCCTGGTCCTCGGCTCCGCCCTGCTGGTCTCCTGGCTGCTCGTCCTGCTGCACGAGGCCGGACACCTCGCGGCGGCCCGCGCCACCGGCGTGCCGGCCCGGATCCGCTTCGGCACCCGGATGCAGTTCCTGGTCCTGCAGACGGACCTCAGCGGCATCGAACTCGCGCCCCGGCGCCACCGGCTGACCGCCTACCTGGCCGGCATCGCGGTCAACCTCGCGGTGGCCTCGGCCGCCCTGCTGCTCGCCGCGGCGCTGCCCGCGACGCCCGCCGGCGGCCCGGCCCGGCCGCTCTCCGCGCTGGCGCTGCTCTCCCTGCTGCAGATCCCGTTCCAGGCCCTGGTCTTCCTGCGCACCGACCTCTACTTCGTCCTCCAGGACCTCACCCGCTGCCGAGACCTGCACGGGGACGGCGCCGCGTACGCCCGCCACCTCGCCCGGCTGGCCGGCCACCGGCTGCGCCGCCGGAGCGGACCGGGCCCCGCCGACCCCGGCCGGGGCCTGCCTGCCGGGGAGCGCCGCGTCGTACGGGCCTACAGCGCGGTGCTCGCCCTCGGGGGCGCCTCGGCCCTCGCCGGACTGCTCTGCGTCACCCTCCCGGCCGACCTCACCCTGCTCGCCCGCGCCGTGGCCGGCCTCGGCGCCGGCCGGCCGCTCACCGGCCGGCTCGACTCCGCACTGGTCCTGCTGGTGCTGGGCGGCACCCAGGTGCTCTGGCTGCTCACCCGCCACCGCGAGCGCCGCCGCCCCGCGTCCCGCGCCCGGCAGGATCCGCCGGACCGGCGGTCCTAGGGCCGGTCCTGGCCGCCGCCGGCCGGCTGCGCCGCGGCGCCGAGGACGGCCGGCAGCAGGCCGGGGAACAGCGCGTCCAGGTCGTCCCGGCGCAGTCCCGTCAGCCGCCTGGTGCCCTCGATCCTGGTCCAGGTCACCCCTGCCTCGCGCAGCACCTTGAGATGGTGGGAGAGGGTCGACTTGGAGAGCCGGACGTCCAGTTCGGCGTCGGCGCCTGCGCAACCTGGGCTTCGCGGGCGAGGCCTACCTCGACCCGGTGGTGGCCCGCGCCGTCCGGGACACCCCGGCCGACCTGATCACCCTGGAGATCGGCACCAACGCCTACATCCGCGGGGTCTTCACCGCCCGCAGCTGGGGTTCGGCGCTCTGCGGATTCGTGGAGACCGTCCGCGACGGCCAGCCGGACACCGCGATCGCGGTGATCACCGCCCTGCCCTCGGTCGAGCGCGAGCAGGTCGTGAACACCGCCGGCGTCACCCTGGCCGGGATCCGGCAGCTGACCGCCGACGCCGTCCGGGTGCTCCAGGGGCTCGGGGACCGGCGGCTGCACCTGGTGGACGGCCTCACCGTGCTGCCGGTCGCCGACGCCGACGGCCTCTACGCGGACGGACTGCACCCCACGCCCGAGGGCGAGCACCAACTCGCCGGGCGGATGGCTCCGTTCCTGCGGGCGATCCCGCTCGGGCGGTAGCGGCCGGGCCGGTCGGGCGGCCGGCGCCGGGAGCCCCGCCAGCGCCGAGGCCGCGGAGGCGGAGGGGGAGGCGGAGGGGGAGGGGGAGGCGGAAGATCGTCCCGTCCGGACGCCCCGGCGGTTCGGCTACCCTTGAGGGTCACCCCAGTTCCTGTCGTAAGGGTTCCTAGTTACATGACTGTCGAATCGGTCTTCCCACGCCTGGAGGCCCTCCTCCCGCACGTCCAGAAGCCGATCCAGTACGTCGGCGGCGAGCTCAACTCGACCGTCAAGGACTGGGACGCCTGCGACGTCCGCTGGGCACTGATGTACCCCGACGCCTACGAGGTCGGCCTGCCGAACCAGGGCGTCATGATCCTTTACGAGGTGCTCAACGAGCGCGAGGGCGTCCTCGCCGAGCGGACCTACAGCGTCTGGCCCGACCTCGAAGCCCTGATGCGCGAGCACCGGGTGCCGCAGTTCACCGTCGACGCGCACCGCCCGGTCAAGGCCTTCGACGTGTTCGGGCTCTCCTTCTCCACCGAGCTCGGCTACACGAACATGCTCACCGCCCTCGACCTCGCCGGCATCCCGTTGGAGGCCAAGGACCGCACCCTCGACGACCCGATCGTCCTCGCCGGCGGCCACGCGGCCTTCAACCCCGAGCCGATCGCGGACTTCATCGACTGCGCGGTGGTCGGCGACGGCGAGCAGGCCGTCCTCGACATGACCGAGATCATCCGGGCCTGGAAGGCCGAGGGGCGCCCCGGCGGCCGCGACGAGGTGCTGCTGCGCCTCGCGAAGACCGGCGGCTTCTACGTGCCGCGCTTCTACGACGTCGAGTACCTGCCGGACGGCCGCATCGGCCGGGTCGTCCCCAACCGGGCCGGCGTGCCGTGGCGGGTCTCCAAGCACACCGTCATGGACCTCGACGAGTGGCCCTACCCCAAGCAGCCGCTCGTCCCGCTCGCCGAGACGGTGCACGAGCGGATGTCCGTCGAGATCTTCCGAGGCTGCACCCGAGGGTGTCGCTTCTGCCAGGCCGGCATGATCACGCGCCCCGTGCGGGAGCGAAGCATCACCGGCATCGGCGAGATGGTCGAGCGCGGGCTGAAGGCGACCGGTTTCGAGGAGGTGGGCCTGCTCTCGCTGTCGAGCGCCGACCACACCGAGATCGGCGACATCGCCAAGGGCCTGGCCGACCGCTACACCGAGGACAAGATCGGCCTGTCGCTGCCGTCCACCCGCGTCGACGCCTTCAACATCGACCTCGCCAACGAGCTGACCCGCAACGGCCGCCGCTCGGGCCTCACCTTCGCCCCCGAGGGCGGCAGCGAGCGGATCCGCAAGGTGATCAACAAGATGGTGTCGGAGGAGGACCTGATCCGCACCGTCTCCACCGCCTACGGCAACGGCTGGCGCCAGGTGAAGCTGTACTTCATGTGCGGCCTGCCGACCGAGACCGACGAGGACGTGCTGCAGATCGGCGAGATGGCGAAGAACGTCATCCAGAAGGGCCGCGAGGTCACCGGCCAGAACGACATCCGCTGCACCGTCTCCATCGGCGGGTTCGTTCCCAAGCCGCACACCCCCTTCCAGTGGGCCCCGCAGCTCTCCGCCGAGGACACCGACGCCCGGCTGACCAAGCTGCGCGACTCCATCCGCGGCGACCGCAAGTACGGCAAGAACATCGGCTACCGCTACCACGACGGCAAGCCCGGCATCGTCGAGGGCCTGCTCTCACGCGGCGACCGCCGCATCGGCGCCGTGATCCGCGCCGTCTACGAGGACGGCGGCCGCTTCGACGGCTGGCGCGAGCACTTCAGCTACGACCGCTGGATGGCCTCCGCCGAGAAGGGCCTGGCCGGCACCGGCGTCGACGTCGACTGGTACACCACCCGCGAGCGCACCTACGAGGAGGTGCTGCCCTGGGACCACCTGGACAGCGGCCTCGACAAGGACTGGCTCTGGGAGGACTGGCAGGACGCCCTCGAAGAGGTCGAGGTCGACGACTGCCGCTGGACGCCGTGCTTCGACTGTGGCGTGTGTCCTCAGATGAGCACCGAGATCCAGATCGGCCCGACCGGTGTGAAGCTCCTGCCGCTGACCGTGGTCAACAAGTAGGCAGCACCGCCCGACCCGGCAGGCCCCGTCGTTCCCCGACGGGGCCTGCCGCCGTTCCGGGACGCCCCGGTGACGACCCCCTGCACTACGATCACCCTCTCGAAGCCACCGTGGCGCGCGCCGGGCTGACGGCCTGTCGGCGGACGACGGGCGGTTCGGACGACGGGCGGTCCGGACGACGGGCGGTTCGGACAACGGGGGGCGGGCGGGGCATGACTGGATCCGAGGGACCGGTACCGGCGGCGGACCTGGCGAAGGGCGCGGCCGGGCCGGCGGCCACGGGGGAGGGCGACCGGCCGGCGCAGGCCGGTTGCCTGGTGGCGGTCGTCCGGGTGCCGGTGCGGGTCTTCGCGTTCGCGGTGATCCTGCCGCTGCGGTTCCTCTGGGAACTGCTCGTCCTGGTGGCCCGCCCGGTCGGGGCGGCGCTCGGGTGGACCGGGCGGGCGGCGGGGCGGGGCCTGTACCGGCTGCTGGTGCAGCCGTTCGTCGCGCTCCACCGCCACCTGCTGGCGCCGCTCGGCCGGGGACTGGCCCGGGCCGGCCGGCTGGCGGCGCACCTGCTGCTCCGGCTCTGCACGGGTCTCTGGCGGACGGCGCTGCTGCCGGCGCTGACCTTCCTCGGGCGCTTCCTGCTGCGCCCGCTCGGGCGGTTCGCGGAGTGGCTGCTGCTGGGGCTGGTCCGGCTGGTGGCGGGTGCCTTCGAACTGCTCCTGCGCCTCTTCGACCTGGTGGTGCTGCTGCCCGCCGGCTGGCTGGTGCGGGCGGTGCTGGTGCCGGTCGGCAAGGCCCTCGGCCGGTTCGGCCTGGCGCTGGGCCGGCTGCTGGGGAGTTCGTTCGAGCTGCTGGTGGTCCGCACGGCCCGCTGGCTGTGGCGGTACGTGCTGCGCCCGTCCGGGGCGGCCCTGCGCCGGCTCGGGGCCGGGCTGGTCCGGCTGGCCGTCGACGCGGTGGGGCTGGCGGCGCGGCTGCTGGTGGCCACGGCCCGGCTGCTGGTCCGGCTGTTCGTCCTGCTGCTGGTCCGGCCCGTGGCATGGCTGGGCCGGTCGGTGCTGGCCCCGGCCGGGCGGTGGCTGATCGCGGCGGACGTCGCGCTGGGCCGGGCACTGGTGCTGCTCGCCCGCCTGCTGCTGACGGCGTTCGCCCGGCTGGTGGAGTACCTGGTGCTGATCCCGCTGGCCGCGCTGGGACGGTACGTGCTGCGTCCGGCGGCCGACATGCTGATATGGCTGGTTGAGCACCTGCTGCTGGTCCCGCTCGGGTGGCTCTGGCGGGTCCTGCTGTTCCCGCTGCTGCGGGAGCTGGGCCGGGCCGTGCTGCGGGCCTGGCGGCTGGGCGGACGGATCTGGCGGTTCGCGGTGGTGCGCCCGTGCCGGTGGGCCCGGCGCGAGGTGTGGTGGCCGGTCAAGGAGGAGCTCCGCCGGGCCCGGCGGACGGTGGGCGAGACGATCCGGGAGGTCCGGCGCTCGGTGCGCGAGACCATCCGGGAGGTCCGGCGCTCCTTGACCGGGTGACCGCCTCCGGCCTGCGGCGCCGCTCCCGGTCAGGCTTCTGACCAGGGGCGGAGCACGAGGGCCCGCCGGGCGCGTACCCTTTGGTACGACAGAGTCCGGGCCGGGCCAGCGCGCGCGGCCGGACGGGGACACTGACTAAGGACTGAGCGACCTGGCACGCCGTACGCCCGACGGTCCGCCGCCCGCGCCGACGGTGCAGCGCATCCGTCTCCGCTACACCAAGCGCGGCCGGCTGCGCTTCACCAGCCACCGTGACTTCCAGCGCGCCTTCGAGCGCGCGCTGCGCCGCTCGGCCGTCCCGATGGCCTACTCGGCCGGTTTCACACCGCACCCCAAGGTCTCGTACGCCAACGCCGCCCCGACCGGGGTGGCCAGCGAGGCGGAGTACCTGGAGATCGGCCTGGCCGCCGTCCGCGACCCGGAGGCGCTGCGCGCGCAGCTCGACGAGTCGCTGCCGGCCGGGCTGGACGTCATCGACGCCGTCGAGGTCCGCACCCCGCACTTCGTGGAGCGCCTGGAGGCCTCCGAGTGGCTGGTCCGGCTGGACGGGGTGGAGCAGGACGAGGCCGCCCGCGCGGTCGCGCTGTTCCTCGCCGCCGAGCAGGTCGAGGTCGAACGCCTGACCAAGAACGGGGTCCGCCGCTTCGACGCGCGCGGCCCGGTGGCGGCGCTCGAAATCGTCGCGCCGCAGGTGGGAAATGGTCCGGACGGGCACTTGGAGGGGGAGTCCGATGTTCGGACGGCCCGTCCCTGTGCGATACTGCGCCTGGTAGTACGACACGCCACACCCGCCGTACGACCCGACGACGTTTTGTCCGGTCTCCGTGCGACGGCCGACCTGGCGCCGCCGGTCCCCGCTGAGGTGACCAGGCTGGCGCAGGGGCCGCTCGACGAGGAGACCGGCACGGTGACCGACCCGCTGGCGCTCGACCGCGCCGCGGCCCCGGCCGGCCCTGTAGAGGCTGCCGGGCCGCGCGCAACCGCGTCCGCCTAGCGGGCGGAGGCCGGGTCCAGGACAACTGGACCGTCTGGCGCTCCAGGCCCCCGCGGCTCCCCAGGGGAGCGAGCGTCGTCGAAGCACAGGCCGGCCCCTTGCGGCCCGCCGACCCCGATGGTCGGCGGGCCCGAGGACCCCTTCCGGGAGCCACCCGGGGTTGGGGGACGGCGCAGCTTGGGAACACCTGAGAAGACTGGTCAGACCAGAAGACTTTCGACACCCCGCAACTGTGCGGGGCGCCGAGCGAGACTACGAGTTCCTGTGCGGCCTCGCGTCCGCACGGTGGCACCGAGGAAGGTCCGGCAGGGGCATCCGTGAGGATGCCGGCCGGCCACCGGTGCCGCACCGTGCCCGATGCGGAGCCCGGGGGCCTGACGGGAGATCCACCCGCATGCTCGATAACACCGATCCGCAGCAGTCCGCTGCCGCGGGAGACAACGAAGCCGGCACCGAGGGTACGTCCGCGGCGCCGCCGCGGCGCCGTCGCCGTGCCGTGTCCCGCCCGGCGGGTACGCCGCAGAGCGCGGCCGGCGAGAGCGCCGAGACCGTGGTTCCGGTGGCCGAGGCCGCCGCTCCGGCCGCCGAGCCGGTCGTCGAGGCGCCGGCCGAGGCCGCGCCCGCCGAGAAGCCGGTCCGGGCCCGCCGGACCCGCAAGCGCGCCGAGGCCCCCGCCGGGGCGCCGGAGGCCGCCGAGATCATCGTCACACCGGTGGCCGAGGCCGCCGAGCCGGTCGCAGAGCCGGTCGTCGAGGCGCCGGCCGAGGCCGCGCCCGCCGAGAAGCCGGTCCGGGCCCGCCGGACCCGCAAGCGCGCCGAGGCCCCCGCCGGGGCGCCCGCCGCCGAGGCCGCCCCCGTGGTGGAGCCGGTCGCGGAGCCCGTCGTGGAGCAGCCTGTCGCCGAGCAGCCCGCCGTGGAGGAGGCCCCGGCCGCCCCCGCCCGCCGGCCCCGCCGCCGTCGCGTGGTGGAGAGCGCCCCCGTGGTCGAGGAGACCCCGGCCGCGGTCGAGGAGCCGGTCGAGGAAGAGGTCGTCGAGGAGCCCGTCGAGGAGCCCGTCGCCGCCGCCCCGGTGGCCGAGCCCGCGCCCGTGGTGGCCCCGCCGGCCGAGGACGGGCCCGCGCCGCGGGCCCGCCGCCGGGCCGTGCGCCCGTCCACCGCGATCTTCCAGGCCCCGGTCTTCCAGGAGCCCGCCCCGTTCGTCGCGCCGGCCCAGGCCGCCGCGCCCGCCGCCGCGGCCCCGGCGACCGCCCCGGCCGCCAGGCAGGCCCCGGCCGCCGCCGCGAAGCAGGCCCCGGTCGCCGCTCCGGCCGCCGAGGACGAGGACGAGTTCGAGTACAGCGGCGTCGGCCGTCGTCGCCGGACCCGGACCCAGGTCCGGGTGCAGACGCCGTCCCGCCAGCGCCCGGCCGCCGCCGAGCGGCAGGCCCAGCAGCCCGTCCAGCAGGCCGCCCCGGCGGCGCCGGCCCCCGCGCCGGTGGAGGCTCCCGCGCCGGCGCAGGCCGTCGAGCCCGAGCCCGTCACCGCCGGTCCCGAGCAGGACAGCGAGTGGGAGGACGACCGTCCGTCGCGCCGCCGCCGCCGGGGCGGCCGTCGCCGTCGCCGCGGTGAGGCCGAGGAGTTCGAGCCGGAGACGCAGGAGGCCGCCGAGCAGCCCGCCGAGGAGCCGGCCGTCGCCGAGGAGGAGGACGAGGACGACGACCTGGCCTCGGGCCTGGCCTCCTCGCGCCGCCGTCGTCGTCGCCGTCGCCGCAGTGGCGAGAGCGGCGCCGAGCCGGCCGAGAGCGACTCCGCCGAGGACGGCGTCCGCACGGTCGTGAAGGTCCGCGAGCCGCGCCGCCGTTCCACCGAGCCGTCGTTCGACCCGGACGAGGTGCAGTCCATCAAGGGCTCCACCCGCCTGGAGGCGAAGAAGCAGCGCCGCCGTGAGGGCCGCGAGCTGGGCCGCCGCCGGGTGCCGATCATCACCGAGGCCGAGTTCCTGGCCCGCCGCGAGTCGGTCGAGCGCGTGATGGTCGTGCGCCAGAACGGCCTGCGCACCCAGATCGGCGTGCTGGAGGACGGCGTGCTGGTCGAGCACTACGTCAACAAGGAGCAGGCCACCAGCTACGTCGGCAACGTGTACCTGGGCAAGGTCCAGAACGTGCTGCCGTCGATGGAGGCCGCCTTCGTCGACATCGGCAAGGGCCGCAACGCGGTGCTGTACGCCGGTGAGGTCAACTTCGGTTCGCTGGGCGGCCACGGCGGCCCGCGCCGGATCGAGTCGGTGCTGAAGTCCGGCCAGTCCGTGCTGGTGCAGGTCTCCAAGGACCCGATCGGCCACAAGGGCGCGCGCCTGACCAGCCAGATCTCCCTCCCGGGCCGCTACCTGGTGTACGTCCCCGAGGGCTCGATGACCGGGATCAGCCGCAAGCTGCCCGAGAACGAGCGGGCCCGCCTGAAGCAGATCCTCAAGCGGATCGTCCCCGAGGACGCGGGCGTCATCGTGCGCACCGCCGCCGAGGGCGCCAGCGAGGACGAGCTGACGCGTGACGTGCAGCGCCTGCAGGCGCAGTGGGAGGAGATCCAGAAGAAGGCCGCCACCGGCAACGCCCCGGCGCTGCTGTACGGCGAGCCGGACATGACCGTCCGGGTCGTCCGCGACATCTTCAACGAGGACTTCACCAAGGTCATCGTCTCCGGCGACGAGGCGTGGAAGACCATCCACGAGTACGTCGGCGGGGTCGCCCCCGACCTGGCCGAGCGTCTCCAGCGCTGGACCTCCGACGTGGACGTCTTCGCGACGTACCGGATCGACGAGCAGCTGATGAAGGCGCTGGACCGCAAGGTCTGGCTGCCCAGCGGCGGTTCGCTGGTGATCGACCGGACCGAGGCGATGATCGTCGTCGACGTCAACACCGGCAAGTTCGTCGGCCAGGGCGGCAACCTCGAAGAGACCGTCACCCGCAACAACATCGAGGCGGCCGAGGAGATCGTGCGTCAGCTGCGGCTGCGCGACCTCGGCGGCATCATCGTGATCGACTTCATCGACATGGTGCTGGAGTCCAACCGGGACCTGGTGCTGCGCCGTCTGCTGGAGTGCCTGGGCCGTGACCGGACCAAGCACCAGGTGGCCGAGGTCACCTCGCTGGGCCTGGTCCAGATGACCCGCAAGCGGGTCGGCCAGGGCCTGCTGGAGTCCTTCTCCGAGCCGTGCGTGCACTGCAACGGCCGCGGCGTCATCGTGCACATGGAGCAGCCGACCGCCCCCGGTGGCGGTGGCGGCCCGGTGGGCACCTCGGGCGAGGCCGGCTCCACCGGCGGCAAGCGCCGCCGTCGGGGCAAGGGCGGCGCGGGCCAGGAGGAGCCGCAGCCGCACCTGCTGGACGAGGAGACGGCCGACGAGGGCGCCGACCACGACCACGAGCACGAGGAGTTCGAGATCATCTCGGGCGGCGAGCAGCTCGTGATCGACGTGCCGCAGGGCCCGACGGCCGAGGTCGCCGAGCCGGCCGCACCGGTCGAGGCCGAGCCGGCCGCGCCGGAGCGTCCGAGCCTGGTCGAGATCCCGGCCACCCCGGTGGCCGGCGGCCGTACCCGCCGTCGGGCGGTCCGCAAGGCCACCGCCCCGGCCGGCGCCCCCGCCGAGGCCGAGATCGTGGTGCTGCAGGCCCGGGCCGACGCGGCGATGGAGGCGGCGCTGGCAGCCGCCGAGACCGCCCCGCAGGCCGAGCCCGAGGCGCCCGCCGCCCCGGTGGAGCCCGAGCCGGTGGCCGAGGCCCCCGTCGAGGTCCCCGCCGAGCCGGTGGAGGCCGCCGAGGCCGAGGAGGAGCCCGCGCCGAAGAAGCGGGCCCCCCGCAAGGCCGCCGCGAAGAAGACCGCCGCCAAGAAGACCACCACGGCAGCGGCGAAGAAGACCACCGCCCGCAAGACCGCCACCAAGCGGACGAGCGCGGCGGCCAAGAAGGCCGCGGCCGCCGAGGGTGATTCGGCAGCCGAGTAGTCCGCCGCCCGGCGGGGTGGGCGTTCGCCGCCCACCCCGCCGGGCGTTGTACGGGTCCGTCGCGCGCCCGCCCTCCGGGGCGGCGGGGCCGGTTTGCTCCAGCGGCGGCGGATCCGTATTCTTGACATTCGGCGTGTCTACGCCATGCTCCCGAGCAGATCACCTCCCAGACCCTTCGGGGGACGGGGGAGGCCGCCTGTGTCCGTACCCAGGCGGCTGGCATCGAGAGTTCCGACCGAGTAGAGAAAGCAGGTACCGCATGTACGCGATCGTTCGCGCCGGCGGCCGCCAGCACAAGGTCGCCATCGGCGACGTGCTGGAGATTGACCGCGTTGACGTCAAGCCGGGTGACTCGGTCGAGCTCTCGACCATCCTGCTTGTCGACGGCGAGGCCGTCACCTCCGACCCGTGGGTCCTCGCCGGTGTGAAGGTTCACGCCGAGGTCGTCGACCACACCAAGGGTGAGAAGATCGTCATCCTCCGCTACAAGAACAAGACCGGCTACCGTCGGCGCCAGGGTCACCGCCAGCGCCACACCGCCGTCCGCATCACGAGCATCGACTCCGCGAAGTAAGTAAGGGGATTGCGAGATGGCACACAAGAAGGGCGCAAGCTCTACCCGTAACGGCCGCGACTCGAACGCCCAGCGCCTCGGCGTCAAGCGCTTCGGCGGCCAGGTCGTCAGCGCCGGCGAGATCCTCGTCCGCCAGCGCGGCACCCACTTCCACCCGGGTGCGGGCGTCGGTCGCGGTGGCGACGACACCCTGTTCGCGCTGAACGCCGGTGCGGTCCAGTTCGGCACCCACCGTGGCCGTCGCGTCGTGAACATCGTGGCCGTCGAGGCCTGATCTTCCTGACGCCGCGTCACCGTGGTGCAAGGTAGGACATTCTGGAGGGTGGACCGGAAATTTCCGGTCCACCCTCTGGGTTTTGACCCCGGGGCGGTTCATCCGTTCTGACCCGATTTTTCTCCTAGCTGGAAGGCACACCGATGACCACCTTCGTGGACCGCGTCGAACTGCACGTCGCCGCGGGTAACGGAGGCCACGGCTGCGCCTCCGTGCACCGGGAGAAGTTCAAGCCGCTCGGCGGCCCCGACGGCGGCAACGGCGGTGAGGGCGGAAGCGTCATCCTCACCGTGGACGCCAGCATCACCACGCTGCTGGAGTACCACCACTCGCCCAAGCGCAAGGCCACCAACGGCAAGCCGGGCGCGGGCGGCCACCGCACCGGCTCCACCGGCGGCGACCTGGTCCTGCCGGTGCCGGACGGCACCGTGGTGATGGACCGCGAGGGCAACGTGCTCGCCGACCTGGTCGGCCACGGCACCAGCTTCATCGCCGCCGCCGGCGGCCGCGGCGGCCTCGGCAACTCCTCGCTCGCCTCCGCCCGCCGCAAGGCCCCCGGCTTCGCGCTGCTGGGCGAGCCCGGCGAGGCCCGTGACATCGTCATGGAGCTCAAGTCCGTCGCCGACGTGGCGCTGGTGGGGTACCCGAGCGCCGGCAAGTCCTCGCTGATCTCGGTGCTCTCCGCCGCCAAGCCGAAGATCGCGGACTACCCCTTCACCACCCTGATCCCCAACCTCGGCGTGGTCACCGCCGGCGACACCGTCTACACCGTCGCCGACGTCCCCGGGCTGATCCCCGGCGCCAGCCAGGGCAAGGGCCTGGGCCTGGAGTTCCTGCGCCACGTCGAGCGCTGCACCGTCCTGGTGCACGTGCTGGACTGCGCGACCCTGGAGCCGGGCCGCGACCCGCTCACCGACCTGGAGACCATCGAGGCCGAGCTGTCCCAGTACGGCGGCCTGGACGACCGGCCGCGGCTGGTGGCCCTCAACAAGGTGGACGTCCCGGACGGGCAGGACCTCGCCGACATCACCCGCGCCTCCCTGGAGGAGGCCGGCTACCGCGTCTTCGAGGTGTCCGCCGCCTCCCGCCAGGGCCTGCGCGAGCTGAACTTCGCGATGGCGCAGATCGTCGCCGAGGCCCGGGCCGCCAAGCCGATCGAGGAGAACACCCGGATCGTGCTGCGGCCGACGGCCGTCGACGACGCCGGCTTCACCGTCACCGAGGAGGACGGCGCCTACCGCGTGCGCGGCCTCAAGCCCGAGCGCTGGGTCCGCCAGACCGACTTTTCCAACGACGAGGCCGTCGGCTACCTCGCGGACCGTCTGGCCCGCCTCGGTGTCGAGGACAAGCTCTGGAAGGTCGGCGCCCAGGAGGGCGACACCGTCATCATCGGCGCCGAGGAGAACGCGGTCGTCTTCGACTGGGAGCCGACCATGGCCGCCGGCGCCGAGATGCTCGGCCGCCGCGGCGAGGACCACCGCTTCGAGAGCCCGCGCCCGGCCGTCGACCGCCGCCGCGAGAAGGCCAAGGGCCGGGACGCAGCCGAGTCCGAGTACCTGGCCTTCGAGGCGCTGTCCAGCGGCCGCCCGGGCGCCATCGACGAGGGCGACGACGAGGACCACTGACCGGCCCGTTGAACGGCCGGTCAACACCGAGGCGCCCGCCACCCGTTGAGGGGGGCGGGCGCCTCGGCGCTAGTACGCCGCCCGCCCCGCCCGGGCCCCGGCGGGGGCGGCTCGTCCAGCCGGTGAAATGGCGTTCGGGCGGCTCGCGCCGATCGCGTAGATTGCGGGGAGCGGCAGGCTCGGGCGCCTGTCGCCCGGCAACGGCGAAGGGCACCAGCGCGATGAGCGAGCAGTCACTCCGTGAGGAGGTCCTGACCGCACGGCGGATCGTCGTCAAGGTCGGCTCCTCCTCACTCACCACCGCCGCCGGCGGACTGGACGCCGACCGGGTCGACGCCCTGGTGGACGCGATCGCCAAGGTGCGCAGCCAGCCGGACGCCCCCGAGGTGGTGCTGGTCTCCTCCGGCGCCATCGCCGCCGGCCTCGCCCCCCTCGGCCTGGAGCGGCGCCCGCCGGACCTCGCCCGCCAGCAGGCCGCCGCCAGCGTCGGCCAGGGCCTCCTGGTGGCCCGCTACACCGCCTCCTTCGCCCGGTACGGCATCCGGGTCGGCCAGGTGCTGCTGACCGCCGAGGACGCCAGCCGCCGGGCCCACTACCGCAACGCCTACCGCACCCTGGACCAGCTGCTGGCGATGGGCGCGATGCCGGTCGTCAACGAGAACGACACCGTCGCCACCGCCGAGATCAAGTTCGGCGACAACGACCGGCTGGCCGCCCTGGTCGCCCACCTGGTCCGCGCCGACCTGCTGATCCTGCTCTCCGACGTGGACGGCCTCTACGACGGTGACCCGGCGCGCCCCGGCACCAGCCGGATCGCCGAGGTGCGCGGCCGGCAGGACCTGGAGGGCATCGAGATCGGCAGCGCCGGCAAGGCCGGGGTCGGCACCGGCGGCATGGTCACCAAGGTCGAGGCCGCCCGGATCGCCACCGGGGCGGGCATCCCGGTGGTGCTGACCGCCGCCAGCCAGGCCGCCGACGCCCTCGCCGGGCGGCCCACCGGCACGCTGTTCCTGCGCACCGGCAGCCGCACCGCCGACCGGCTGCTCTGGCTCGCCCACGCCAGCAGCCCGCGCGGCGCCCTGCACCTGGACCCGGGCGCGGTCCAGGCCGTGGTGTCGGGCGGCGCCTCGCTGCTCCCGGCCGGGGTCACCAAGGTCGACGGTGATTTCGCCGCCGGCGATCCGGTGGACCTTCTTGGCGAAAACGGCCACATCGTCGCGCGCGGGCTGGTCAACTTTGATGCGAGGGAGTTGCCCCGCCTGCTCGGCCGGTCCACGCGTGACCTGGCACAGGAGTTCGGTGCCGCGTACGAGCGCGAGGTCGTCCACCGCGACGACCTGGTGGTCCTGCGCGGCTGACGGGCCGCTCCGTACGGGTGGGCGGGCGCGCTGCGCCCGGTTCCGGGCGAGGGAGGGGCAGCCGTACGCGCCGGGGCCGGCGCCGCGGTTCGCACGACGACACGACATCGCCGAACAGGAGGCCGCCGGTGGGACGCAGGCGCGACGGAGCGCTGCCCGGAGCAACGGCCGAGCGCAGGCTCAGCAGCATCGGGGGCGGGCGCGGCCCCGCGGAGCCGGCCGCGACCGGCCGCCCGGCGCCGGCGGAACCGCTGGACACGGTGCGGGAGTTGCGCCCGGACACCGGCGGTGGCCCCGGCCCGGCCGGGACACCGGACCAGGCCAGGCTCTGGCACGTGGTGCTGAGCGTGGCGGGCGAGGCCACCGGACTGTCCGAGCTGCGGGCCGGGCTGGAGCGCCTCGCCCACGACCACTCGTTCTTCCTCACCGCCCGCTACGCCGCCGACCACGCCGAGATCCGCTACTGGGAGCAGGCCCGCGACCTGCACGACGCGGCGGCCATCGCGCTGCGGCTGTGGGGCGAGCACAAGGCGACCGCGAACCTGCCGCCCTGGGAGATCGTCGGCCTGGAGGTGGTGGACCGCCCGACCTACCACAAGCGGGTCGCCGAGGGCTTCGGCGAGCCGCCGCAGCGTCCGGGCGGCGTGCAGCCGTACTGACGTCCAGCCGTACCGGGCCGGGCCCGTCCACCGCGCCCGTCCGGGGGTGCCGCCGTGCCGGGGCGGGGGAGCCGCGGCGGGGCCCGTCTCATCGGACGGTACGGCGCCCGGCGAGCGGCCCGCAGTCGTTAGGCTTTACGCCATGACCAGCGATCCCGCCACCGCAGACAGTCCCGTCACCACCGTCGCCCGCCGGGCCCGGGAGGCCGCGGCCGCCCTGGCCCCGCTGCCGCGCCGGGCGAAGGACGCCGCCCTGCTGGCGATCGCGGACGCGTTGGTCGCCCGCAGCGCCGAGATCACCGCCGCCAACGCCGAGGACGTGGCCCGGGCCCGCGCGGCCGGCACCGCCGACTCGGTGGTCGACCGGCTCACCCTCGACGACGCGCGGATCGCGGCCATCGCCTCCGACGTCCGGGACGTGGCCGGCCTGCCCGACCCGGTCGGCGAGGTGGTCCGCGGCTACACCCTGCCCAACGGGCTGGACGTGCGCCAGGTGCGGGTGCCGCTCGGGGTGGTCGGCATCATCTACGAGGCCCGCCCCAACGTCACCGTGGACGCCGCCGCGCTCTGCCTGAAGTCCGGCAACGCCGTCCTGCTGCGCGGCTCGGCCTCCGCCTACCGCTCCAACACGGCGCTGACCACCGTGCTGCGCGACGCGGTGGCCGCGGCCGGCCTGCCCGCCGACGTGATCCAGCTGGTGCCGGGCGAGAGCCGCGAGTCGGTGACCGAGCTGATGCGGGCCCGCGGCCTGGTGGACGTGCTCATCCCGCGCGGCGGCGCCTCGCTGATCCGTACCGTGGTCGAGGGCTCGACCGTCCCCGTGATCGAGACCGGTACCGGCAACTGCCACGTCTACGTCGACGCGCAGGCGGACCTGGCGATGGCCGTCGGGATCCTGCTGAACTCCAAGGCGCAGCGGGTCAGCGTCTGCAACTCGGCCGAGACGCTGCTGGTCCACCAGGACATCGCCGACAGCTTCCTGCCGCTCGCGCTGGCCGCCCTGGCCGGGGCCGGGGTCACCGTGCACGGCGACGACGCGGTGCTGAAGGCCGCCGAGGGCACGGGGGCCACCGTGCTGCCCGCCACCGACGCGGACTGGGAGGCCGAGTACCTCTCCTACGACATCGCGGCCGCCGTGGTGCCCTCGCTGGACGAGGCCGTGGCGCACATCCGCCGCTGGTCCTCGGGCCACACCGAGGCCATCGTCACCGCCTCGCAGGGCGCCGCCCGCCGCTTCACCCAGCTGGTCGACGCGGCCACCGTGGCGGTCAACGCCTCGACCCGGTTCACCGACGGGGGTGAGTTCGGCTTCGGCGCCGAGATCGGCATCTCCACCCAGAAGCTGCACTCCCGCGGGCCGATGGGCCTGCCGGAGCTGACCTCCACCAAGTACATCGTCACTGGTGACGGCCATGTCCGGGGCGAGGCGGCGCAGACCGTGGGCGGCGCCGGCACCGCCGTCTGAGCGCCGTCCGTCACACGTGTGACGGACCAACTGCGAGGAGCCACAGACAAAACGGCCGACCGGTAATACGCTGAATCCGTGGCTGAGGATGTGGGGGGCTCTCCGTACCCTGACGGCGCCGACCACGGTGGTGCGGACGACGAGTTCGCCACCGTGGTGTTCGACGAGGCCTTCGTCCGTTCCGCGGCCGTGCACGAGCCGAGCGCCAAGGAGCGGCAGCTGGCCGCGGCCGAGGCCCGATTCGAGCCGGAGACCGCCGGACCGGGCTGGGGCTACGATCTGCCGGCTGCCGACGGACTGCCGTTGGAGCTGCGCCCGTACCCGGGCGCGCTGGACGACGACCGGCTCTACCCGGACCCGTGGTCGGGCCCGGGGCGGGCCGCCGGGCGCCGGGCGGGCCGCTGGGGCCGCTCCGGGCGCTGGGGCCGGCACGCGGGCTACGACCCGGCCAGGGCCGCCCGCGGCCGTACGGTGGCCCAGCAGCGCTGGCACCGGCCGGTGGCCTGGATCCTCGCCGTGATCATGGGCGTCAGCCTGGTCGCGGTGGCGGTGGCCGCCGTCTACCAGGGTTTCGACGCGGCCGGCGGCTCGCAGCGGCGCCCCGACAGCGGCAGCAGCAGTCCGGGCACCGCCTCGGTGCCGCCCTCCGCCGAGCCCTCGCTCGCGGTGATCGCTCCGGCCGGCTGACCCGGTTGTCCCGGTCGCCGAGCGTCACGCAGAAGTTGTCCGCCAGCCCTCGTGGCGCGCGGCGCAGCGCCTTACCCTGGTTGTATGGGTGACCCGCGAGAGCCTCCTGAGGGTGTACCCGAGGGCGGTTCTGGGAACGAGGACGAGTACCGATCCGTCGTCTTCGACGAGTCGTTCGTCCGGGCTGCCCGGATCCAGGAGCTCTCGGCGCGCGAGCGCCTCAGCGGCGGTTTCGGCCGCGCCACCCGGCCCCGGATCGGTCTGGGCGCGCTGGGGACGGTGCCGCGTCAGGCGGTCGCCCTGCTGTTGCTGATCGTGGTGGCCTTCGCGGCCGCCGTCTACTTCGGCATCAGTTCACCGGGCCGGCCGGGCGCCGAGCCGGCCGGCAGCCAACTGACCGTCAGCCTGGTCGCCCTCAGTCCGATTTCGCCGGTGCAGCCGGTCGCCGATCCCGCCGCGCCGTTCGCCGGCCTGCCCGCGGGGTACACGGACGGTTCCGCCGGCCTTGGCGTCCCGGCCGGGGCCGCCACGGCGCACTACACCCGGGTCGAGGTGACCCGGGCGCTGGACACCGCGCAGCGCTACCTGGTGGCCTCCGCGCTCGCCCCCAGGACGCTGGTGCAGGGGGTGACCACGGACGTCCGCTCCTTCGTCACGACCGGTGAGCAGGTGCAGTTCGACCAGAGCGTGACCAGCCCGCGCGACGACCAGCACCACGCGGCCACCGGCTGGATGGTCCGCTTCGACCCGTCGAAGACCGCGCTGGCCGCCGACACCGTCAAGGTGGCGGGCACCATGCGGATCGAGGAGGCGGAGAACGGCGCCCTGCAGATCACCACCGACCACACCTTCGTCTACGCGCTGCGGGCGGCGGACGGCCCGGCCACCGGCCCGGTCACCCTGCTGAGCGTCCGCCGCGAGCTGCGGATGGAGTTCGACCGGGGCGACATCGCGGTCGCCCAGCTGAGGCTGGTCGACGCGGTCGTGCAGACCGGTCCGACGGCCTGCGGCACCCCGCAGACCACCTTCCTCCAGCCGATCATGGCCACCCCCGGCGGCACCGCGCCGCCCGCCCCGCCCGCCGTGGACCCGGCCGACCGGGCGGCCCCGGCCTGGCAGCAGTGCGGCGTGCTCGCCGCACCCTGAGTGAGGGCCCGGCCGGGGCAGGTGAGGTCAGCGGCTCCGCACGGTGACCTGCCGGGCGTCGTCCGTGTCGGCCTTGCCCTCGGTTTCCTCGGCGTCCGCCCGGGCCGCCGGGAGGCGGACCACCACCCGGGCACGGGTGCCGCCCGGCGGGTCGGTGAAGGCCACCGTCCCGCCCAGGTCGCCGGTGGCCGGGAAGACACCGCGGCCCCGGACGCCGGGGGCGTCCGGGGCCGGCAGCGGGTCGCTCAGCCGCGCGGGGCGTCGTCCGCGGGGGCGGCGGAGTCGGTGCCTCCGGCCGGGGCGCCGCTGCGGGCGCCGGTGAAGGTGTCGCGGAGCTTTCCGCCGACGGTGCCGACGCCGCCGGCCACGTCGCGGAGCAGGCCGATCAGCGGG
Organism: Kitasatospora herbaricolor; assembly: GCF_030813695.1. Classification (NCBI taxonomy): domain Bacteria; kingdom Bacillati; phylum Actinomycetota; class Actinomycetes; order Kitasatosporales; family Streptomycetaceae; genus Kitasatospora; species Kitasatospora herbaricolor. The sequence continues at coordinate 3,122,696 of NZ_JAUSVA010000002.1, read as the reverse complement.
TCCTTGCTCTCCTTGACGGAGGTCGAGTAGTGGTCGGCGGCGGCCTTCCACTGGTCGCTGACGGAGGCGTTGGCGTCGCCGTCGCGGCGCGGGTAGGCGCCGGCCAGGATGGAGCGGTACTCGTCGCTCTCCGACCACTTCTTCAGCTGGGCGACCCGGACCACCGCGAAGGGGTGGGTCTGCGGCAGCACCTGGAGCAGCTTCAGGACGCCGTCGCGCAGGTCGCCGGCCTTCTCGTACTCCTCGGCCTGCTCCAGGAACGCGTCCACGTTCATCTCGCCGAGGTTGTGGCCGCCGGCGAGCTTCATCAGGCCGCGCATGGACGCCTGGAGGTCCTGTCCGGCGAGCAGCCCGGCCCGGTCGCAGGAGAGTTCGGCCTTGCGGAACCACTCCTTGAGCGCGGTGATCAGCGCCATGATGGCGAGGTTGCCGAGCGGGATCCAGGCGATCCGGGTGGCGATGTTGGTGAGGATCAGCAGCATCGTCCGGTAGACGGCGTGGCCGGACATCGCGTGGCCGACCTCGTGGCCGACGACCGCGCGCAGCTCCTCCTCGTCGAGCAGCTCGACCAGGCCGCTGGTCAGCACGATGATCGGGGTGTCCATGCCGATGCACATCGCGTTGACCGTCGGGTCCTGGGTGACGTAGAGGTCCGGGACCTTCTCCAGGTCCAGGACGTACGCGGCGTCGCGCACCATGTTGTACAGCTCGGGGAACTGGCGCTCGGACGTCTTCACGGCGGTGGCCAGGAACATCAGCCGGATCGAGCGCTCGGAGACCAGCCCGGCGAGCTTCTTCAGCACGTCGTCGAAGCCGGTGAGCTTGCGCAGGGCGACCAGCGCGGAGCGGTCGGCGGGGTGCTCCCAGGCCCGGGTGGAGATCTCCGGGAAGCGCTGGCGGCGCCGGCTCGGGCTCTTCGCCTGGTTGGTATCGGTCATGGTCTGAGTACCTCCTGGTCGACGCCGGTCCCGGCCGGTGGCCGGCCCCCGCTCTTCTTCGCCTGCAACGACAGTCTGTGCAACGTGTGCGGTTGCGTACTCGTCCCCGCGGTCACCCTACGCGGTGCCCGGCCCGGCTCCGAGGGTCCGGCCCGGGCCGGACGCTTCGGCGCCGGGCCGGTCCGGGGGTGGTGGCGGACCGGCGGACCGGCCCGGTCTACGCTGGGTGTCCTGGAGAACCGGGACCGGACCTGGCCGCGGTGCAGAGCAGACCGAGGAGCCCGAAGATGTCCCCCGACACCCTTGTCACCCTGGCCGGCCCGATCTCCACGGAGGCCGGCCCCGGGCTGTTCCTGCGCGTGGTCGTGGTTGCCTCCTTCGTCGGCGTCGGCCTGCTGGCCTGGGTCCTGCTGCGGGCCGGTCGCAAGAGCTGAGCCGCGCTCCGCGCGCGGCGCGGGCTCACGCGGGCTCAGACGCGGTGGGCCGCCGCGCGGTTGCGCCGGGGCCACCCGTACGATGGCCCGGTGGGCCCTCACCGGCCCAGACCCCTGGTCCGTCACCCGAGCCGAGAAGGTCCTGCGACCATGAGCACTGCCGCTGCACTCCCCGTTCTCAACCTGATCGCCGAGGGCGAGGGTGGCAACCACGACAGCCTCAGCCCCTACCTCACCGGTGGCGCCGGGCTGTTCATCCTGCTGCTGCTGCTCTTCATCACCACCCGGTTCAACCGCGACCGCTGAGTCCGCGGCGCCCGGCGTCGTGACGCCGGGCGGACAGGGCCAGGGAGCGCACCGCGAAGCGGCGGACGCTCCCTTTGCCATGTCCGCGCCCGCGCGTGCCCCGGGGGGACGCGCGGGCCGACAGGCGTCGCGTAAGGTGTGGCGGCATGGGACAGCAGGCCGAGACCCCCGGCGGACTCCAACCGGCGAAGAAGCGCCTCGGCGTGATGGGTGGCACCTTCGACCCGATCCACCACGGGCACCTGGTCGCCGCCAGCGAGGTGGCGAGCGCGTTCCACCTCGATGAGGTGATCTTCGTGCCGACCGGGCAGCCGTGGCAGAAGGACGACCGTCGGGTGACACCGGCGGAGGACCGCTACCTGATGACAGTCATCGCCACCGCCGAGAACCCGCAGTTCTCGGTGAGCCGGATCGACATCGACCGCCAGGGCCCGACCTACACCGTGGACACCCTGCGCGACCTGCGGAGCCTGCACCCGGACTCCGACCTGTTCTTCATCACCGGTGCCGACGCGCTCGCCCAGATCCTGTCCTGGCGCGACTCCGAGGAACTCTTCTCGCTCGCCCACTTCATCGGGTGCACCCGGCCGGGACACACCCTGACCGACGCCGGACTCCCGGTGGGCGGGGTCTCCCTGGTGGAGGTCCCCGCGTTGGCCATCTCGTCCACGGACTGCCGCAACCGGGTCGCCAAGGGCGAACCGGTCTGGTACCTCGTCCCGGACGGCGTGGTCCGCTACATCGACAAGCGGGCGCTCTACGCGCCGGCCCAGCCTTGATCCCAGGAGGGTCGGCGTGACCGGAACGGCAGACCGCAGGGGCCAGCAGGACGACGACTGGCCGGCCGGGCAGTACCAGCAGCAGCCCTACCAGCCGTACCAGCAGCCGGGCTACGAGCAGTCCGGCTACGAGTCGGGCTACGAGCAGGCCGGCTACGGGCAAGGCGGGTACGAGCCGCAGTACGACCAGTACGGGCAGCCCTACCCGCCCCGCCGGCCGCAGCAGCCGGCCCGGCCGCAGTCCGGCCACGGCCAGGACCCGTACGGTCGGCCCGAGCAGCCGCAGGCCTACCAGCCGCAGTACGACCAGTACGGGCAGCCGCAGCAGGCCTACCAGCAGCCGCAGGCCTACGAGGAGTACCAGCAGCCCGGCTACGGGCAGCAGCCCTACCAGCCGTACCAGCAGCCGGCCGTCCCCCGGCCCGGGTACGAGCAGTCCGGCTACGAGCAGTCCGGCTACGAGCCGGGCTACGAGCAGCCGGTGTACGAGCAGCCCGGCCAGGAGCACTTCGGCGCCGGGCCGCAGTCGCCCGCCGCCGCTGCCGCGCCCGCCGCCGCACCGGTGGCCGCCGCCCCCGCCGCGCCGCCACGTCCGCGCCCGGCCCGCCCCGCGCCGCAGGCGGCCCCGGCCAAGCCGGAGCAGCCCTCCGAGCAGGTCGGCGGCTCCCGGGCGGCCAAGGGCCCGAAGGCGCCCGCCGACGCCTACGCCACCGGCGAGTTCACCTTCGTCGAGGAGGAGGCGGAGGAGTCCGAGGACGTCATCGACTGGCTGAAGTTCGCGGAGTCGCGCACCGAGCGCCGGGACGAGCGCCGCCGCAAGCTGCGCAGCCGGCTGATCGGTGCGGTCGTCGTGCTGGCCGTGCTCGGCGGCGCCGGCACCGGTTACCTCTGGTACACCGGCAAGCTCGGCGGCGCGAAGACGGCGGCCGCCGCGGCCGGGCCGCGCCAGGTCAACGTGGTGCACCTGCGCGACCTGCAGGGCAAGGTCTCGACCGCGCTGCTGGTCAACGACGCCTCCGGCCACAAGGGCTCGGTGCTGCTCCTGCCGGAGAGCCTCAAGCTGCCCGGCGTGGGTGACGCGGCGACCGTCCCGCTCGGCCAGGCGATGGACACCATCGGCACCTCCAGCACCCGTGAGGGCCTGGGCACCGTCCTCGGCGCCGCCGTGGCCGGCACCTGGCGGCTGGACACCCCGTACCTGCAGCTGCTGGTCTCCCAGCTCGGCGGCGTCCGGGTGGACACCGACGTGGAACTGCGCGAGGGCGGCAAGGCGGACGGCAAGGTGCTGGCCGCGGCCGGCAAGAACGTCCTGCTCAGCGGGCAGGCGGCAGTGCTCTTCGCCACCTACCAGGCGGCCGGCGAGAGCCGGGACGTGCAGCTGGCGCGGTTCGGCAAGGTGCTGGAGTCGATCGTCCGGACGATGCCGACCGACCTGAAGGACGCCACAGACGTGGTGCAGCGGGTGGGCGCGGTGCTCGACCCCTCCCTCCCGCGGGACGCGCTGGCCGGCGTCCTGGTGCAGCTCGCCCAGCAGGGGAAGGACGGCCACCTGGCCACCTCGGCGCTGCCGGTCAAGCCCGACGGCACGCTGGACGACGCCACCGCCGGCAAGCAGGTCAAGGAGGTCCTCGGCGGCACGGTGCGCAACGCCGACAGTGCCGGGGCCGCCGCCCGGGTCGCCATCCAGGACGCCTCCGGCAACGACCAGGCGGCCGCCGCGGCCCAGGTCCAGGTGCTCAACGCGGGCCTGACCTTCGTGCCCGGCGCGGCGAAGAGCAGCCCGCAGGCGACCACCGAGATCCGGTACACCGACGACGCCCGGCTGGAGGCCGCCAAGTCGCTGGCGACCAGCCTGAACCTGCCGGAGACGGCCGTGAAGAAGGTCACCGAGGCGCAGAACGCCGACCTCCTGGTGGTGCTCGGCAAGGACTACCAGGTGCCCAAGCCGCAGTAGCGCCCGCACGGCGCGCCGCCCGGGCAACGGCCCGCACCGCCGCGGCCCCACCGTTAATCGGTCCGGGGCCGCGGCGGCGGCGTGAGATCCTGGACTGGGGTCCTCCTGCCCTGGAGCCGGCACAGCCGCCGGCGGGCGGGGCGAGGGCGCCATCTCTGCAGCCGAGCCGGAAGAACACAGTGACCGTCACCGACCACAGCCAGGAACTCATCAACGTCGCCGCGCAGGCGGCGGCCGACAAGCTGGCCCACAACATCATCGCGTTCGACGTCAGCGAGGTGCTGTCGATCACCGACGCCTTCCTGATCGCCTCCGCGAACAACGACCGCCAGGTGAAGTCGATCGCCGAGGAGATCGAGGATCAGCTGCGCGAGCAGCTGGACGTCAAGCCGGTGCGCCGCGAGGGCGAGCGCGAGGGCCGCTGGATCCTGCTCGACTACCTGGACATCGTGGTGCACGTCCAGCACTCCGAGGAGCGCTCCTTCTACTCCCTCGACCGGCTCTGGAAGGACTGCCCCGAGCTGGCCCTGCCCGAGGACGCGCTGGCCTCCCGCAACCGCCCCGAGGGTGCCGAGACCGACGCGGCCGGCAACGTCACCGCCCCGCCGGCGGACGACTTCGGGGTCGGCATCTACGTCGCCGAGGACCACAGCTGAGCCGGGAGGCGCGGGGACCGCGCATCGTCTTCTGGCGGCACGGCCAGACCTCCTGGAACCTCGAATCGCGCTTCCAGGGCACCACGGACATCGAGCTGACCGGCCAGGGCGTGCAGCAGGCGCAGCGCGCCGCCCGGCTGCTCGCCGGCCTCCACCCGGACCTGCTGATCTCCTCCGACCTGCAGCGGGCCGCCCGCACGGCCGCGGAGCTGTCCCAGGTCACCGGCCTGGAGGTGCACCACCACGAGGGCCTGCGCGAGACGTACGCGGGCGAGTGGCAGGGCCTGACCAACGCGGAGATCCGGGCCCGGTTCCCGGAGCAGTACGAGGCCTGGGCGCAGGGCGAGCCCGTCCGGCGCGGCGGCGGCGAGCTGTCCACCGAGGTCGCGGACCGGTCCGTCCCGGTGGTGCTGGAGGCGGTCCAGAAGCTGCCGGAGAACGGCACCCTGGTGGTGGTCAGCCACGGCGGCACCATCCGCACCATGCTGGGCCGGCTCCTGGGCCTGGAGCCGGAGCTCTGGGAGTGCTTCGGGGGCCTGTCCAACTGCTGCTGGTCCGTCCTCGGCCAGGGCGCCCGCGGCTGGCGCCTGCTGGAGCACAACGCGGGCACCCTGCCGCAGCCGGTGATCGGCGACGACACCTGAGGCCGGCGGGTCTGCCGCAGGCGGGATTTCGCAGTTCCGGGCCTGACCAGCTAGAGTCTTCCTCGTTCGCAGGTGAGAACGCGGCCCGGAAGGGAAGCGGGAAAACCCACGAGTGCGGGGCTGTAGCTCAGTTGGTAGAGCGCTTGCATGGCATGCAAGAGGTCCGGGGTTCAATTCCCCGTAGCTCCACTCCGCACCACCGGTCCGTGAGGGCCATTCGTGTCGCGGGGCTGTAGCTCAGTTGGTAGAGCGCTTGCATGGCATGCAAGAGGTCCGGGGTTCAATTCCCCGTAGCTCCACAACAGTTCGGAAGGCCGTCACCCCTCGGGTGACGGCCTTCGGTGCGTCCGGGCCCCCTCGGACGGCCCGGCGCCCCGGGCACGGAGCCTCAGTGCGGGCAGCGGGGCGAAGGCTGCGGCGGCAGCGCCGCCATCCGCTCCACCCGCTCCCGGTCCTGCGGGCCCTGCGGCGTGTAGACCACCATGTAGTGCTCGGGGACGGCCGGCAGGGTCAGGTAGGCCGCGGTGAAGCGCAGCTCCCCGACCACGGGGTGCCGGAACACCTTCAGCGCGCTCCTGGCCGGTGCCACCTCCTGCCGGGCCCACAACGCGCCGAACTCCTCGCTCGCCAGCGTCAGCTCCCGGATGTAGCACTCCCAGACCGGCTCGCCCACGTGCTTGCCGTACGCGGCCCGCAGCACCCCCACCATCCGGGGCAGCTCCTCGTCGCGGTTGAGGAACGGGTTGCAGCAGACCGGCGCCGTGACGGTGCACCACAGGCTGTTGAAGGTCCCGTGCGGAGCGGTCGGGCGGTCCGCCCCGAACAGCGACTCGTACGGCGCGTTGTGCAGCAGCACGTCGTAGCGGGTGTTGCAGACCGCCGCCGGCAGCGGCGCCAGCGCGTCCAGGATCACCTGCACGGACGGGTCGAGGTTGGGGTGGGCCGGCGACGGCCGCAGCTCGACGCGCACCCCCGCCAGCCGGAACATGTGGTCCCGCTCGGTGGCGTCCAGCCGCAGCGAGCCGGCCACTGCGGCCAGCACCTGCTCGCTGGCGTTGATCGGCCGCCCCTGCTCCAGCCAGGTGTACCAGGTGACCCCCACCCCGGCTAGCTGCGCCACCTCCTCGCGCCGCAGCCCCGGGGTGCGGCGGCGCAGGCCCGGCGGCAGGCCCACCTCCTCCGGGGTGACCCTGGCCCGGCAGGCCTTCAGGAACCCGGCGAGTTCGGTCCGGCGGCGGTCCTGCGGCTGCGGCCGGCCCTGCGGGCCGCGGACCGGCGGGGCGCTCTCCTCGAAGGTGGTCATCCCGCCATCGTGCCGCAACCCGGGCCGCCGTCCCAGGTGTTGCCGGTACCAGGATCAGCAGGCTCTAACCACCAGTACCCGTACCCGCGCACGCTGGCCCCATGACGGACCTTCAGACCCGACCCGCCGCCCCCGGCGGGCCCGCCCGGCCCCCGGCCAGGGCCACCCGGCCCGGGCTGCTCCTCGCCCTGGTGCTGAGCGGCCAGTTCATGGCCGTCCTCGACATCTCCATCGTCAACGTGGCCGTGCCCACGATCCGCACCGACCTGCGCGCCTCCGGCGCCTCCCTCCAACTCGTCGTCGCCGGCTACACCATCGCGTACGCCGTGCTGCTGATCACCGGCGCCCGGCTGGGCGCCCGCTACGGGTACGACCGGCTGTTCCGGTCCGGCCTGGCGGCCTTCACCGCCGCCTCGCTGGCCTGCGGGCTGGCGCCCGGCACCGGCTGGCTGATCGCGTTCCGGGTGCTCCAGGGGCTCGGCGCCGCGCTGATGGTCCCCCAGGTGATGAGCCTGATCCAGCGCACCTTCACCGGCGCCGCCCGGACCAGGGCGCTGGGCCTGTACTCGGCGGTGCTGGCCGGCGGGCTGGCGGTAGGCCAGGCGGCCGGCGGGCTGCTGGTCGGCGCGGACCTGTTCGGGACAAGCTGGCGCCCGGTGTTCCTGGTCAACGTGCCGCTCGGGCTGGCCCTGCTGGTGGCCGGCGCCCGGTTGCTGCCCCGGCTGCCCGGGGACCGCAGCCGCGGCTTCGACCTGCCCGGCCTGGTGGTGCTGGCGGTGGCCCTGGGCCTGCTGGTGGTGCCGCTGGTGCTCGGGCACGAACTGGGCTGGCCGGCCTGGGGCTGGGGGATGCTGGCCGGGAGCGCGCTGATGCTGGGCGTGTTCCGGTCGGTCGAACGGCGGGTCGCGGCGCGCGGGGGAGAGCCGCTGATCTCCGGGAGGGTGCTCGCGGCGCCGGGGCTGCTGCCGGCCGCCGGGGCGATCTTCACGATCATGGCGGCCTTCTCCGGCTTCATGTTCGCCTTCGCCCTGCACCAGCAGGTCGGGCTCGGCAGCAGCGCCCTGCGGGCCGGACTGCTCTCCGTGCCCGTCTCGGTCGGCTTCGGGCTCTCCAGCCTGCACTGGCAGCGGCTGCCGGCCCGCCTGCACCCGGTGCTGCCGGTCCTCGCCACGGTGCTGGTCGCGCCCGGGTACCTGCTGCTCGGCCTCCTGCTGCGCGGCGGCGCCCCGATCGGGCCCCTCGAACTGGCCCTGACCACCGGGCTCGGCCTGGCTGCGGGCTGCGCGTACGCCCCGCTGTTCGCCCGGGCGCTCGGCAAGGTGGCGCCGCAGGACGCGGCGGACGCCAGCGGGGTGGTCGTCACCGTCATCCAGCTGGGCCAGGTGGTCGGCGTCGCCGTGCTCGGCACGGTCTTCCTCGGGGCGGCGCACCTGCCGGCGCCGGCCCGGCAGTCCGGGCACGCGCTGCTGGTCACCACCGGTGCGATCGCCCTGGTGGTGGCGGCCGCGGGCGTGCTGGCGGCCCGCACCCGGCGGGTGGCGGACGACGGGTGACGGGCCGGCCGCCGGCCGTGGCGGGCGGCCCGGGGTTATGGATTCGTGGAGCACCCCTTCGACCGTGTAAAGTGGGCGATGTCGCCGAGGGAAACCACCGAAGAGTGGGGCCAGCGGTGACATCGCAGGTCAAGGGGCTGTAGCTCAGTTGGTAGAGCGCTTGCATGGCATGCAAGAGGTCCGGGGTTCAATTCCCCGTAGCTCCACAGCAACAAGGGCCGCCTCCCGCACAGGGAGGCGGCCCTTGGCGTTTCCCTGGCCGGGCGGCACCGTCACCCGCTTCACGTCCGGCGCCGCCCGACCTCCCGGTCGCCCGGGCCGTCCGGGGCCCGCGCCGCCGGAGGGAGAACCGGCCTACCGGGCGGTGCAGGTCGCCCGCTACCGTCGTGGCCATGGCCGACCTGGCGCGCAAGCGGAACGAAGAGCTGGCCCGGATACTCCACCAACTCGGCTGGAGCCCGGAACGGCTCTCCCGCGAGGTCAACCTCACCCTGCCGAACGGGCTCGCGATCAGCTCCACGGCGCCCTACAAGTGGCGCGACCGGGGCATGGTGCCGCGCGCACCGCACGACCAGACGGTGTGCGAGGTGCTCAGCCGCACCCTCGGCATCGCGGTCACCTACGAGCAGCTCTGGGGCCCGATGGGCGGCAACCGGGGTGCCAAGATCCTCTCCGCGGGCCTGCTCACCGACCCGTGGACGGCCGACACCGCGCAGACCGCGCTGCGCGAGGCCGGCGCCCACGGCGGCCCGGTCCGCCTCACCGACCTGTTCCGGGGCGACGAACTCGAACAGGCCGCCCGGCACTGGGCCTCGCCCCCGCCGCCCGTCACCGGCGGCGAGGGCGCCCTGCGGATCGCCCCCGAGCAACTCGTCGACCTCAGGCTCGGCCACGACAGCAAGCGGCGCCTGGAGCGGGCCTGCGGCGGCGGACTGATCCTCGACCCGGCCCGGGCCGAGTTGGCGATGGTCGGCAAACTCCTCGAACTCGGTTCGTACGGCGAGCCGCTCGGCCGCGAGCTGTACGCCGCCGCCGCCCGGCTCGCCCGCCTGGTCGGCTGGGCCGCCCACGACATGGGCTACGAGGCCGCCGCCCAACGCGCCTTCGTCGCCGCACTGCGGGCCGCGCACGTCTGCGGGGACCCCCGCCTGGGCGTGAGCGTCGTCGGCTGCCTGGTCGTCCAGGCCACCCACACCGCCGGCGGCCGCGGCCTGGACGCGGTGGCGATGCTCACCGCCGCGCTGGCGGCCGCCGACGGCCGGCTGACCCCGGCCGAACTCGCGCTGCAGCTCGGCCGGATCGCCCGCGCGCACGGCCGCCGGGGCGAGCGGGAGGAGGCCGAGGCCGCCGCCGCCCGGGCGTTCCGGGCCCTGGACGGCGTGCCCGGGCGCCGGCAGGAACGCGCCGACCTGGACGGCATGGTGGGGGAGGGGTACCTCTTCCTCGGTGAGCACGAGCGGGCCCGCGCCCTGCTGTCGGGCGCCGTGGCCGTGCTGGAGCCGGCGCGGGCCCGGGCCCGCGCCCTGCTGATGGTGCGACTGGCCGACTCCTACCGGCGGACCGGCGACGGCGAGGACGCCGCGCGGACGGCCGACCGGGCGCGGCTGCTGGCCGCCGGCATGCAGTCCGAACGGGTCGCCCGGGCCCTGCGCGACTTCGACTCGGCCACCAGGGCGGGATAACCGCCGGGCCGCCGACGGGCTTGCGGTACCCTGAGCCCATGCGAACCGTGTGCCTGCTCCTTAGCCGGCCGCGCTGACCAGAGCCGGCCGCGCCCCCGGGCGGGTGCCGGAGTCGGCGTGGCGTCCCCTCCTGCGAGGGGCCTTTTTGCTTTCCGGGGCCGTTTCCGGCGGACACAGCCCGATTTCGCAGCAGCCGAGACCGGCCGCTGGTTCGCGCACCGACATCGATGGAGCCTGAAGGACCATGAGCGAGACGACACCTGCCTCCGGCCCGGCCGAGGACGCAACCGAGCCCATCCGCGCGGAGTCTGCTTTCAAGTACACCGCCGCGCTGGCGGCCGACATCGAGTCCCGCTGGCAGGACGTCTGGGAGAAGGAGGGGACGTTCAACGCCCCCAACCCGGTCGGCGCGCTGGCCGACCCGGCCGCCGGTGACGTCGCGGCCAAGCCGCACAGCTTCATCATGGACATGTTCCCGTACCCGTCGGGCTCCGGCCTGCACGTCGGCCACCCGCTGGGCTACATCGCCACCGACGTGTTCGCCCGCTACCAGCGGATGACCGGGCACAACGTGCTGCACACGCTGGGCTACGACGCCTTCGGCCTGCCCGCCGAGCAGCACGCGGTCGCCACCGGCGAGCACCCCCGGGTCTCCACCGAGGCGGCGATGGCCAACATGCGCCGCCAGCTGCGCCGGCTGGGCCTGGGCCACGACTCGCGCCGCTCGATCGCGACCATCGACCCGGACTACTACCGCTGGACGCAGTGGATCTTCCTGCAGATCTTCAACTCCTGGTACGACGGCGAGGCCGGCCGGGCCCGCCCGGTCGCCGAGCTGATCGCACAGTTCCGGGACGGCTCGCGGCCGACCCCCGACGGCCGGCCCTGGGCCGAGCTGTCCGGCGCCGAGCGCGAGGACGTGCTGGGCGAGTACCGGCTGGCGTACTCCAAGGAGGTGCCGGTCAACTGGTGCCCCGGCCTGGGCACCGTGCTGGCGAACGAGGAGGTCACCGCGGACGGCCGCTCCGAGCGCGGCAACTTCCCGGTGTTCAAGTCCAACCTGCGCCAGTGGATGATGCGGATCACCACCTACTCCGACCGCCTGATCGCGGACCTGGACCTGCTGGACTGGCCCGAGGCCATCAAGCAGCAGCAGCGCAACTGGATCGGCCGCTCCGAGGGCGCCCGGGTCGAGTTCGCGGTCGACGGGCAGGGCGCCGACGGCCCGGCGATCACCGTCTTCACCACCCGCCCCGACACCCTGTTCGGCGCCACCTACATGGTGCTGGCCCCCGAGCACGCCCTGGTCGACTCGATCGTCCCGGCCGCCTGGCCGGCCGGCACCCACGACGACTGGACGGGCGGCGCCGCCACCCCGGCCGAGGCCGTGGCCGCCTACCGCGCGACCGCCGCCGCCAAGTCGGACGTCGAGCGCCAGGTCGACGCCAAGGTCAAGACCGGTGTCTTCACCGGCGCGTACGCCACCAACCCGGTCAGCGGCGAGCCCGTCCCGGTGTTCATCGCCGACTACGTGCTGATGGGCTACGGCACCGGCGCCATCATGGCCGTCCCCGCCCACGACCACCGCGACTTCGCCTTCGCCCGCGCCTTCGACCTGCCGATGCGCTGCGTCGTCAAGCCCACCGACGGCCGCGACCAGGACCCGCACACCTGGGACGACGCCTTCGACACCTACGACTCCGTCATCGTCGACTCGGCCCGTTCCACCGACGACGTGGCCGCCGAGGACGGCATCTCGCTGGACGGCCTGAGCGTCGTCGATGCGAAGCAGGCCGTCACCGCCTGGCTGGCCGGCCGCGGCATCGGCGAGGGCACCGTCAACTACCGCCTGCGCGACTGGCTGTTCAGCCGCCAGCGCTACTGGGGCGAGCCCTTCCCGATCGTCTACGACGAGGACGGCGTGATGCACGCGCTGCCCGACTCGATGCTGCCGGTCGAGGTGCCCGAGGTCGAGGACTACTCGCCGCACACCTACGACCCGTACGACTCCACCTCCTCGCCGAAGACCCCGCTGTCGCGCAACGAGGAATGGGTCAACGTCGAGCTGGACCTGGGCGACGGCGTCAAGAAGTACCGCCGCGAGACCAACACCATGCCCAACTGGGCGGGTTCGTGCTGGTACGAGCTGCGCTACATCGACCCCGCGAACGGCGAGAAGGTCGTCGACCCGGCCAACGAGCGGTACTGGCTGGGCGCGACCGCCGAGAAGCCGGCCGGCGGCGCCGACCTGTACGTCGGCGGCGCCGAGCACGCCGTGCTGCACCTGCTGTACGCGCGGTTCTGGCACAAGGTGCTGCACGACCTGGGTCACGTCTCCTCGGTCGAGCCGTTCCACAAACTGTTCAACCAGGGCATGATCACCGCCGACGTCTACCGCGACGAGCGGGGCTTCCCGGTGCCCGCCGCCGAGGTCGCAGAGGACGGGCGCGGCGGCTACACCTGGAACGGCGAGGTGGTCAAGCGCGAGGCCGGCAAGATGGGCAAGTCCCTGAAGAACGCCGTAGCGCCGGACGAGATCGCCGACCAGTACGGCGCAGACACCCTGCGCCTGTACGAGATGTCGATGGGCCCGCTGGACGTCTCCCGCCCCTGGGACGACCGCGCCGTGGTCGGCTCGTACCGCTTCCTGCAGCGGCTGTGGCGCAACATCGCCTCCGAGTCCACCGGTGAGCTGGTCGTCACCGACGAGCCCGCCGACGAGGCGACCCTGCGGGCCCTGCACAAGGCCATCGACGGCATCCGCGGCGACATGGCCGGCCTGCGCTTCAACACGGCCGTCGCCAAGGCCATCGAGCTGAACAACTTCCTGGTCAAGCGTGGTTCCACGCCGCGTGAGGTGGCCGAGCAGATCGTCCTGCTGGTCGCGCCGCTGGCCCCGCACATCGCCGAGGAGCTGTGGCGCAAGCTGGGCCACGCCGAGTCGCTGGCGTACGCCGACTACCCGGTCGCCGACCCGGCGTACGTGGTGGACGAGTCGGTCACCTGCGTCGTCCAGATCAAGGGCAAGGTCAAGGCCCGGCTGGAGGTCTCCCCGGAGATCACCGACGCCGACCTGGAGACGCTGGCACTGGCCGACCCGGCCGTGATCGCCGCCGTCGGCGACGCCGCGGTGCGCAAGGTGATCGTGCGGGCGCCGAAGCTGGTGAACATCGTCACCGGCTGACGGATCGTCGGTGGAGGTCGGCCCCGCCGGTTGTCCGGCGGGGCCGACCTTTTGCGTCCGTCGCCTGTGCCTGTCGCCTGTGTCCGTTGCCCGTGCCCATTGCCTGCGTCCGCTGCTTCGGGGCTGCCGTGCCCGCGCCTGCCCCATGCCGGTTCCTGTTCCCGGGCCTGTCCCGGGCGTCCGTCGGGGGCGATCCGCCCCTTACGGTCCCCGTCAAGGCTGGGGGAGAACCCCGATCTGTCCCTGATCTCGGCCGCGGTGCCCGGTTTGCCCCGCCCCCGGCCCGGCGGGACGGTTACCGTGGAAACCTCGGTGACCGCTGCGGGCCGTTGCCCGGCGGCGGGAGGTCCGGTGCGGCCGGGTCGGCGTGCTCGGTTTCGGTGGAAGGTGGCTCGTGATGGACGCGGTCGGAGTGGTGCTGGGCCTGGTCCTGCTGATCGGTGTCGGCCTGCTGAGCCTTGCCGTGGTCGGCACGGTCAAGGCGGCCAAGGCGATGGCGGCCAAGGTCGAACGGCACGAGGCGAACGCCAGGCGTGCCGTGGAGAACGTCGCCCTGAAGGCGAAGACGTACACCAAGCCGGGCGCGCAGGGGCAGATCTCCGCCACCCGCCTCGCCCTGCGGACCTCGCTCGACGGCACCCGTCTGGTGCTGGAGTCCGGCCTCGCCGAGGACCACCAGCTGGCCGAGTCGCTCCAGCTGCTGGCCCGGCTGGACGTGCACGCCGCCGAGCTGGACGGGGAGTTGCGGATCCTGGAGCGCGAGCCCGACACCGGCCGGATCGCCGCCAAGCTCCCCGAGCTGCGGGAGCGCGCCGAGCGGATCACGCATTCCGCCGAGACCATGCGCTGGGCCGCCCAGGACCGCATGCACCGCTTCGCCGAGGACGAACTGACCAGGCTCAGCAAGGAGTGCGAGAGCGAGGCGGGCGCCCTGCGGCACTGGGACGCGGCGCCGCGGGTGCCGGGCGCCGCCGGCTCCTCGGCGGGCGGGTCCGGAGCGGCTCCGCTGGACGGCTCCGGGGCGGGCGGCGGCTCGGGGGCCGGTACGCATGGCCGGGCGGGCCTGACCACCGGCCCGGGCGGTCCGGGCGCGGAGGAGCTCCTCGGCCTGGGCGACCCGCTCTCGCGCCTCGCGCAGCGTCTCCGCAAGCCGTCGACGGGCCCCTCCGCCGGCTGAGGCATCCGGCGGGACCCACGATTCCCCGCCCGTGCCCGAGGGGACGCTCGGGCACGGGTCACCGGCCCCCGACGCTCGGGCACGGGTCACCGGCCGATGCGGCTCGTTCGATCACGAAGGCTGGACAGGACGGCCAGGGCCGGTACGGCGCTGTCCTCCGGGGCGTACGGGGAGTAACCTCCGGCTCATGCCCGCTGACCTCGCCATCGTCACCGATTCCACGGCCTACCTGCCGCAGGACGCAGTCGACCGCCACGGGATCACCGTGGTGCCGCTGAGCGTCGCGGTCGGTGACGAGGTGCTCGACGAGGGCGTGGAGATCTCGCCCAAGGACGTCGCCGAGGCGCTGCGCGGCAAGCGCCGTGTGACCACCTCCCGCCCCAACCCGGAGACCTTCGCGGCGGCGTACCGGGCGGCCGCCGAGTCGGGTGCCACCGGTGTGGTCTCGCTGCACCTGTCGGCCGAACTGTCCGGCACCTGCGAAGCCGCCCGGCTGGCGGCCGCCGAGGCTCCGATCCCCGTCCGGGTGGTGGACAGCCGCCTGGTCGGCATGGCTCTGGGGTACTGCGTGCTGACGGCCGCCCAAGGCGCCGAGTCCGGCCTGACCTTGGACGAGGTGGCCGCCTCGGCCACCCGGCGAGCCGGTCTGACCAGCGGATTCTTCTACGTCGACACGCTGGAGCACCTCCGCCGGGGCGGCCGGATCGGCGCCGCCCGGGCGCTGCTCGGCTCGGCCTTGGCGGTCAAGCCCCTCCTCCACCTCTCGGGCGGCCGGATCGAGCCCCTGGAGAAGGTCCGCACCGCGTCCAGGGCGATCGCCCGGCTGGAGGAGATCGCCGTCGATCGGGCGGCCGACCGTGAGGTGGACATCGCCGTCCACCACCTCGCCTCCGCGGACCGGGCCGAGCCCCTCGCCGAGCGGCTGCGCGAACGCGTTCCGGGACTGCGCGAGCTGTACGTCGGTGAGGTGGGCGCGGTGATCGGCGCGCACGTCGGGCCGGGCCTGCTCGCGGTGGTCCTCTCCCCGCGCTGAGCGGCCTCCGCGTTACAGCTCGGGCCGCGATGCACTCCTGTGGGTGACGCCGGATATCCACAGGCCGGGGTTGTCCACAGGCTGTGAGCGGGTTTCCCGCAGGTACGGGGGCGGTGCGTACCGTCCTGGGCCATGAGAACCCTGACACCGGGCGCCGCCAAGCGCCGAGAGACCGCCGAGACCGTCCGCGCCCGGATGGCGCAGCTCCTCGCCGGGTGGCCGCCGGGCGAGCCTGCCGTCCCCGTCCCTGATCCCGACCCCGCTCCCGACCCCGGTCCTGCCTCCGGCTCCGCCTCTCCCGCACCCTCCGCACCCTCCGAGTCTGCCGAGGCGGAGGCCGATCGCCGGCCCGGCCTTCCTGGCCGTGGTGAGCCTCCGAGCGGCACCGGGCGGGGCACGCGCGGCGGTGCCGGCTCCGACTTTCCCCCGCCCCACCCGGATCCGCTCTTCCGGGCGCCTCCCGGTGGGGTGCCTCCACCGGTCCTTCCACTCGTGTCGCCGCCCGGATCCCCGCCAGGGCCTTCGCCGGAACCCCCACCGGATCCGGGTGCGTCGCCCGCCCAGGTGTCCGGGGCGGACGACGGGTGGGAGCCGGCGGCAGCCGTGGCTCCTCGCCCACCGTGGCCGAGACTGCGTCCGGCCTTCGGATTCGACCGGCGGGCGGTGCTCGGTCTGGCCGTCCTGCTCGCGCTGGCCGTCGCGTACGCGGTGCAGCACTTCTGGTTCGGGCGCCCCGAGACCGTCCAGGTACCGCCTGCGGCGTCGCCGACGGTGCGTGCCGGCCCCGAGCTCCCGGCCACCTCCACCGAAGGTGCCCAACCTGCCCGACCCGTCGGACCTGCGCAGTCCGCCGGTGCGGCCGGTCAACCGGGACCGCCCGAGGCCGGCGGAGTCGTGGTGGTGGACGTCGCCGGCAAGGTCCGGACCCCGGGGATCCGGGCCCTGCCGGGCGGCTCCCGGGTGGCCGACGCCCTGCGCGCGGCGGGCGGCGCACTGCCCGAGACGGACACCAGCACGCTGAACCTGGCCCGTGTCCTGACGGACGGTGAGCAGATCCTGGTCGGCGGGCCGGCGCCACCGCCGGCCGCGGGGCCCACCAGCAGGAGCCCGGTGAGCCTCAACCACGCGACGACCGAGCAACTCGACGCACTGCCCGGCGTCGGGCCGACGCTCGCCCAGCGCATCGTCGCCTACCGGGAGGCGCACGGCGGGTTCCGCTCCCTGGACCAGCTCCGCCAGGTGAGCGGAATCGGCGAGCGGACGTACGCCGAGTTGAAACCACTGCTGACCCTCTGACCCGCCCCCGACCGGGCGTGGGCCTGCCCCGGCACACCTGGGCGAGCCGACAGCGAGGAGGTGAACCATCGTCGATCCAGCCGTTCCTCCCCACCCCGCCCGCCTGCCCGACCGCGGCGATCCTGGTCCTGTCCCCGGTCCCGCTGCTCCTGCTCCTGCTCCCGCTCCTGCTCCCGCTCTCGCTTCTGCGCCTCCTCCCGCCCCCGTGCCCGCCGCCGGCGACGGCCCTCGGCACCACGAAGCCGGCGGAGCAGCCGTCCCGGTGCCCGCGGCGGACCTCCGGCTGCTGCTGCCGGCCGCCTCGGCCTGGGGTGCCGCGGCGGCGGTGCTCCACCTGGTCCCCGGCCAGCGCCCGGCTGCCGCTGTCGCCGCCTGCCTCCTCGCGGTCGTGGCGACCGTCCTCCTGCTCCTCCGTCGCGGCTTCCAGGGCCGGGCCGCCGCCACCCTGGCCGCCGTCCTCCTCACCGCCGCCACGGCGACCGCCACCACCCTGCTGCACACCGCCGACCTGCACCGCGGCCCGCTCCCCGCCCTCGCCCGCCCCGAGTCCGCCGCAGCCCCACCCCAGACCGCTCCGGGAGCCGCCACCGCGACCTCTCCCTCACCGGCCCGATCGCCGGCCGCCGGCGCCGAGCTGCGGGTCGAACTCACGATCACGGGCGACCCCAAGTCCCGTACCTCGCGGGCCCGGGGAACGGCTCCGGGGCAGTCCCTGGTCACCGTCGAGGCCGTCGCCGATCAGGTGGCCGTTCCCGGCGCGGGCGGCCGGGTCACCGTCACCCGGGGCAGAACCCCGGTCCTGGTCATGGTGCGGGCCCAGGACGCGGGCCCCTGGCTGCCGCTGCTGCCGTCGACCCGTCTGGCCGCCGAGGTGAGGGTCCTCCCGGCGGGCGAGGGGTTCCGCGACAGCGCGGCCGTCCTGCTGGCGCACGGCCCGCCCCGGCCGATCGCAGGTCCGAGCCTTCCCCAGCGCATCGCCGGCCGGCTCCGGGCCGGGCTCCGCGCCGCCTGCGACGGACTGCCCGCCGATGCCCGTGGTCTGCTCCCCGGCCTGGTGGTGGGGGACACCTCCCGCCTTCCGGACGACCTCAGGGAGGACTTCCGGGCCACCGACCTGACCCACCTGACGGCGGTCAGCGGGGCGAACCTGGCGATCCTGCTGGCGGTGCTGCTCGGCGCTCCCGGCCGGGCGGGCACCCCCGAACGCCGTGGGCTCGCCGCGCTGCTCGGGCTCTCCCTGCGCAAGACCGCACTGCTGGGGACGGCCGTGACACTCGCCTTCGTCACCGTCTGCCGCCCCGACCCGAGCGTGCTCCGGGCGGCCGCCACCGGCCTGATCGGGCTGCTGGCCCTGGCCTCGGGCCGGCCCCGGCACGCGCTGCCGGCGCTCTCCGGCGCGGTGCTCGTCCTCGTCCTGCTCGACCCCGAGCTCGCCCGCTCCTACGGGTTCCTGCTCTCGGTGCTCGCCACCGCCGGACTGCTGGTGCTGGGCCCGCGTTGGGCGGCGGCCCTGCGGGCCCGGGGCTGGCCGGGCCCGCTGGCGACGGGCGTCGCGGCCGCCACGGCCGCGCAGGCCCTCTGCGCCCCCGTCACGGTGCTGCTGGCACCACGGGTCAGCCTCGTCGCGGTGCCCTGCAACCTGCTGGCCGAAGTGGCCGTGGCGCCGGCCACCCTGCTCGGCTTCGCCGTCCTGGCGCTCGAACCACTCGCACCCTCGCCTGCACGACTGCTGGCCTGCGTGGCCGGGATCCCGGCCGGCTGGCTGGCCACGGTCGCCCGGGTCGGCGCGTCCCTCCCGGGCGCCCAGCTCGCCTGGCCCGGCGGACTGTTCGGCGCGGGCACCCTGATCGTGGCGACCCTGGCCGCGTGCTGGGCAGCGCCGCTCCTGCTGCCTCCGCCCACGGCCCCGGGCGGCGTGCCCGGACCACGGGGCGTCCGCTCGCGCCGGGTCCGGGTGCTGTCGGCGGCCGTCCTCGCCCTGACCCTGCTGCTCGTCCTGTTGCGCCCGCCGGCCCTCACCAGGATCGCCACGGGCTGGCCGCCCGAGGGATGGCGGCTCGCCATGTGCGATGTCGGCCAGGGCGACATGCTCGTGCTGCCGGTCCTCCCGGAGGACCGGGCGGGCGCCGTGGCCGATGGTGCGCCGTCCGAGAACGGGGCGTCCGAGAGCGGGGCGTCCGAGAGCGGGGTGTCCCAGAGCGGGGTGCCCGACGGCAATCCGCCCGACAGTGCCGTGGTCGTCGACGCCGGACCGGACCCGCGCGCCGCCGACGCCTGCCTGCGGAGCCTCGGCATCACCCGCGTCCCGCTCCTGCTGCTGACCCACTTCCACGCGGACCACGTCGAGGGCGTGCCGGGCGTGCTGCGCGGCCGGCAGGTGGGGGCCGTCGAGACCACCGTCCTGGACGAGCCGCCGGCCGAGGCCGCCAGGGTGCGGGGCTGGGCGACAGCGGCCGGCGTACCGCTCCTCCGGGCCGGCCCGGGGGAGCATCGGACGGCGGGGCCGGGGCTGTCCTGGGAGGTGCTCTGGCCGGCCGGGGAGCACGGTGTCGAGGCACCGGGGGCCAACAACGCCAGCGTCGCGCTGCTGGTCACCCTCGGGCGCGCCGGCGGCTCGGCCGGGGGCCTGCGCGTCGCCCTTCTCGGGGATCTGGAACCCCCGGCGCAGGCCGCCCTGCTGGCCGGGCGCGGAACCGGCCGGGTGGACATCCTCAAGGTGGCCCACCACGGCTCCGCCCACCAGGACCGGAGCCTCGCCGCGGCCCTTCGCCCCCGGCTGGCCCTCATCTCCTGCGGCCGGGACAACCCCTACGGCCATCCCGCACCCCGTACGGTCGAGCACCTCCGGGAGCTCGGCGCGACCGTGCTGCGCACCGACCTGGCCGGCGACGTCGCGGTCGTCGGTGACACCCCTGCCACCCTCGGCGCGCTCACCCGTCCCCACGACCGGGAGGCGGGCTCCCCCCGATGAGGACTTACCCCGCCGCCCCGCCTCCCCGCACCTCGCCCGCCCGCACCGTGCCGCCCGTACTCCGGCCCCGCGGCTCGGCCTCCCGTGGCTCAGCCTTCCTCGCGCCAGCCCTCGTACTCGACCGCCAGGGCGTCGAGCTCGGCGAGCAGGTCCGTCGTCCACCCGCTCTCCGGCGGCTCCACGACCACCAGCCACTGCGCGTCCTCGGCGTCGTCCTCACCGGCCAGTGCGTCCCGGACGACGTCGAGGTCACCGAGCGAGGGCTGACGGGCGGAGAGGTCCTCCGCCGCCTCGTCGGCGGCGTCACGATCGGGCAGTACGAGCAGTTGGCGGGCGTGGAGGTCGATGTCGTTGTCGTTCACGCCCCCATTCTCCAGATCCCGCCCAGGTGCCCCGCACCCCGTACCCGTACCCCTGCCGGTCCCGCACCCTGGCCGGTCCCGCACCCTGGCCGGTCCCGCCGCCGCACCCCGAACCGGCCCGCCCGTCCACCGCCGACCGCCCGTCCACCGCCGCCCGCTCGCCGACCGCCTGCTGCCGCTGCTCCCGCCGGGATTGTCCGGGCCGCGTGGGATGCTGGTACGCGATGGCCAGGAAGAGTGCACCCGACGATCTGCTCGCCCCGCTGACCCTCGTGGTCGGCCAGGAGGAGCTGCTGCTCGACCGCGCGGTCGCCCAGGTGGTGGCGGCGGCCAAGGCGGCCGACCCTGACACCGACGTACGCGATCTGGCGCCCGGAGGCCTGCAGCCCGGCAGCCTGGCCGAACTCACCACGCCCTCGCTCTTCGCCGAGCGCAAGGTCATCGTGGTCCGCGCGGCTCAGGACCTCTCGGCCGACTCCGTGAAGGAGGTCAAGGCGTACATCGAGAACCCGGCCGAAGAAGTGATCGTGGTCCTGGTGCACGCGGGCGGCGTGAAGGGCAAGGGTCTGCTGGACGCCGGGCGCAAGGCGGGCGGACGCGAGGTCACCTGCCCGAAACTGACCAAGGCCGGTGACCGGCTCGCCTTCGTCCGGGGCGAGTTCCGCACCCTCGGCCGCTCCGCGAGCCAGGAGGCCTGCCAGGCCCTGCTCGACGCACTCGGCAGCGATCTGCGCGAACTCGCCGCCGCCTGCAGCCAGCTGACCGCCGATGTCGAGGGCACCATCGACGAGACCGTGGTGGCCCGCTACTACAGCGGCCGGGCCGAGGCGACCGGCTTCGAGGTGGCGGACCTGGCGGTCACCGGCCGGGCCGCCGAGGCGCTGGAGCGACTGCGCTGGGCGCTGGCCGTCGGGCAGCCGCCGACCGGCATCACCTACGCCTTGGCCTCGGGCGTCCGCAGCATCGGCCGACTCGCCACCACCGGGCGGAACATGCGTCCGGCCGACCTCGCCCGTGAGTTGGGCATGCCGCCGTGGAAGGTCGACCGGGTCCGCCAGCAGATGCGCGGCTGGACGGGCGACGCCGTCGCCACCGCCCTGACCGCCATCGCCCAGGCCGACGCGGCGGTCAAGGGCGGATCGGACGACCCCGCCTACGCGCTGGAACGCGCCGTGGTCGCGGTCGCGAAGGCGGCCCGCTCCGGAGCCCGCTCCTACTGAGCCCGGGCCGGCGCCCGGAGCGGTCAGCGCCCGCCGATCGCCTTCAGCAGGTCCCGGCTGTCGGCGAGCAGCGCCTGGCGGATCGTCTCCTGCTCGGGCACGGTGGTCCGGCCCTCCTGGTAGCTCCCCGACCAGGACAGGTAGTACGTCATGCCGCCCTCGCGGAGCAGCAGTTCGTGCGTGATGCTGTGCCAGCTCTTGTCCGTCCCGCTGGGTTCGTCCCGGTAGGCGGTGTAGGCCGAGTCGCCGAAGCCGGGAACGTCGGTGACCCGGTACCCGGCCTGCCGGCGTCCGTCCTTCTCGGCATCGAACTCGGCGCTCACGTTGACCGCCTTGTGCAGGCCGACCTGCGCGTACAGCGAGGCGTAGTCGGCGTCACCGTCGCTGCCGCCGACCGACCCCTGCTGGAGGGAGAGCACGCAGCTCATCGAGTCGAGGGCGGTGGCCCGGTCGGTGCGGTGGTTCGGGGTGTCGTCCGGCTTGCGGTAGATCTGGTTGAACTTGACCAACTTGGCCGTGGCGCAGAGGTCGTCGACGGCGTGGTAGCCGCGCAGGCCCAGCGGCGAGCCCTTGGTGGTGACCATCCCGGGCACGGTCAGCACCACGGCCGTCCACACGACCGAGACCAGGGCGGCGCCCACGAAGGCCCAGCCCGCGTTTCGCCGCAGGTTTCCCCGACGGCTCTCGGACACCGGCTGCACCGGCTGGGGGTTCGGGAGACCGTAGCCGGGCGCCGCGGTCTGCTGCGCAGGGAATCCTCCGTAGCCCGTGCCG
Source organism: Kitasatospora herbaricolor (assembly GCF_030813695.1). Taxonomy (NCBI): domain Bacteria; kingdom Bacillati; phylum Actinomycetota; class Actinomycetes; order Kitasatosporales; family Streptomycetaceae; genus Kitasatospora; species Kitasatospora herbaricolor. Next base: position 3,100,430 of record NZ_JAUSVA010000002.1, on the reverse strand, counting down.
GTCCGCGGTGGCGTCGTCATGAAATCCCCCTGAGATGTCCAGCGTCGTGGGGCATCGGTATGCCGGTTCGAAGACGATAGCGGCAGTGTTCGTCGGCCTCCGCGGGAAGGCCGGCCTACGGCGACCCGGCTCCTGAGTGCACGTCGCGTCCCCGCCCGCACGTCGCGTCCCCGCCCGCACGTCGCGTCCCCGCCCGCACGTCGCGTCCCCGCCCGCACGTCGCGTCCCCGCCCGCACGTCGCGTCCCCGCCCGCACCTCGTCTCCCCGTACGCCCGCCGCGTCACCGCCTCGCGCAGGAGTGGGGCCCCGTGATCACGAGGCCCCACTCCCGCGGGACGCGCCACGGGCCCGCCCTCAGCGGGCAGTCACCGTCAAGTCCGCCGTCCAGGCCGCCGTCGCGGCGTCATCACGGTAGTCATCGCGGCGGTCATCGCGGCGGTCATCGCAGCGCTCGTCACGGCCGCGATCAGACTCCCAGCTCGGTCGAGGCCAGGGCGGTGCCCTCGATCCGCGCGGCGATCTTGGCGAAGGCGGTCTCCCTGGAGGTGGAGCGGTCGTCGGCGAACGGCGCGAAGCCGCAGTCGTCGCAGGTGCCGAGCCGCGACGGGTCGATGTACTCGGCCGCCGTCAGCACCCGGTCCCGTACCTGCTGCGGGGTCTCGACCACCGGGTCGATCGGGTCAGTCACGCCGACGAAGATCTGCTGGTCCTCACCCGCGTGCTTGGCCACCAGGTCGAGCACCCGCCGCGGCTCCGCCTCCCCGGCGAGTTCCAGGTAGAACGCACCCGCCCGGAGGGCGAAGAGGCGGGGCAGCAGCTGGGCGTAGTCCACGTCCGCGCTGTGCGTGGAGTCCTGGTCGCCTCCGGGGCAGGTGTGCACGCCGATCCGGGCCCGGTCCTCGTCGGAGAACCGCTCCAGCACGCTGTTGTTGAGCGCGACGAAGGAGTCGAGGAGCCCGCCCGAGGGGTCGAGCTTCAGCGCGAGGCGCCCCTCGGTGAAGTCGATCTGGACGCGCTGGGCGCCCGCCCGCAGGCAGCGGCGGATGTCCTGCTCCGCCTGGTCCGCGAGGTCGGCGACGAACTGCTCGCGCGGGTACCCGGCGATGCCGTCGGCGGGGTAGATCAGGCTGATCGCCGAGGGCGCGATGACGGCCTGCTTGACCGGCACCTTGGCGTACTGCTGGGCGGCGAGCAGGTAGCTGTCGGCGTACGTCCCGTAGCGGAACGGTCCGGCGGTGAGCAGCGGCAGTTGACGCGTGTGCCCGTCCGCGAACGGGATGACGGCGCCGTCCGGGGCCAGGCCGGTGAGCCCCTCCAGCGGGTAGGTGGCAAAACTGGACTTGGCCTGCTCGCCGTCGGTCACGACGGGTGAGCCGAGGGCTTCGAGGCGCGCGATGGTGTCCCGTACGGCGTCCTGCCGCTGCTGCGCCAGCGAGGCGTCGTCGAGCTGACCTGCGGCGTGCTGCTCGACCGCCGCCAGGAGCTGGGCGGAGCGGGGAAGACTGCCGATGGGTTCCGTGGGGAGCGTCATGGGCAGCACACTATCGACACGCAGAGCATCCGGTCCATCACCATGAGCATTCAAGGTGCTTCGTGTGTCGACCAGTTGACGCCCGTGGCAGGGGTGCCCGGCGAAGCGGCCGTGGTGGGGCGGGTGCAAGGGGCGCATGCCGCCGCGACTCGTCCCGATGACGGGAGCGCATGTTCGTCGTACCCGAGTTGACGATCGGTCGGAGAAGCCGACTGTCGATCGCGGGAGGCAGGTCGCCGCGGTGCGGTTCCGAGGGGCGGCGCCGGTAACGGGTCCGCAACTCCCCGGCGGCTCCGCCGGTAGGCCTGGAAGCGTGTGCCGTGCGTGTGTGCCGCCGCGTTGACCACGACCCTGGAGCGCAAGTGAAGAAGACCGACGCCGGCTACCCGGACGCCCTCGCGGCCACGGTGCAGATCCTCAGGGCCTGGGCGGCCGAAGGGCGGGAGGCGACGCCGAAGACGTACACGGACCTGTCCTCGGCGCTGCGGGAGCGGAACGTCCGGGACGTCCCCCCGCACGGCGGGATCATGCCGCACCTCCTGGAGGACGCCTCGCTCTGGGAGAACGAGGACGGCAGGCGCCCGATGCTCTCCGCCCTGGTGACGAGCAAGGAGCTGGGGATGCCGTCGATCGGGTTCTTCGAACTCGCCGCCCGGTCCCCGTTCTCCCGTCCGCTCCGGGGCGCCGAGCTGTGGGAGCGGGAACGGGACGCGGTCCACGCGGAGTTCGCCCGGCCCGGCCGTACCTGACACACGGCGGGCCGGCCGGCCCTAGAGTCCTTCCTGTGGCGGATCATCAGGACGAGACCAGGACCGCCTACGACGGGGTCGTCGAGCTGTACGCGTCGCTGTTCGCGGACCGGCTGGAGGGGCAGCCGTTCGCCCGCGCCATGATCGGCACGTTCGCCGAACTGGTGCGGGCGACGGGCAACCCGCGGGCGGCGGACGTCGGGTGCGGGCCCGGACATCTGACGGCCCTGTTGCACGAACTGGGCCTGGACGCCTTCGGACTCGACCTCTCCCCGGGCATGGTCGACCACGCCCGGCGGGCGCGTCCGGCGCTGCACTTCGAGGAGGCGCGGATGGAGTCCCTGCCGGTCGAGGACGGCGCGCTCGGCGGCGTGCTGGCCCACTACTCGATGATCCACACCCCGCCCGGAGAGCTGCCGGCGCTGCTCGCCGAGCAGGCACGCGTCCTGGCGCCGGGCGGCCTGCTCCTGGTCTCCTTCTTCGGGACCGACGGACCGGAGCCGGTCCGGTTCGACCACAAGGTCACGCCTGCCTACAGCTGGCCGGTGGACCGCCTCGCCGGACTGGTCGCCGACGCCGGCCTCACCCCTTTCGCCAGGCTGCTCCACGACCCGGCCTCCGAACGGGGCTTCCTCGACGCCCACCTGCTCGGCCGCCGGTCGTAGGCCAGGAGAGGGCGTCCGCCGCGCCGTAGGGAAAGTCGGAAGAAAACTTCGGCCGCCGATGTCGAGAACCCGTGACCTGCTCCGTCCCAGGGGTGAATGCGACCACAATGGGTCGCACAGCACCGAGGAGTCACACCATGGCCAAGTACCTGCTGCTCAAGCACTACCGCGGCGCCCCGGCCCCGGTCAACAACGTGCCGATGGAGAAGTGGACGCCGGAGGAGATCTCGGCCCACGTGCAGTACATGCGCGACTTCGCCACCCGGCTGGAGGGGACGGGCGAGTTCGTCGACGGCCAGGCGCTCGCCCCGGGCGGCACGTTCGTCCGCTACGACGGCGAGGGGCGCCCGCCGGTGACCGACGGCCCCTTCGCCGAGACCAAGGACCTGATCGCCGGCTGGATGGTGATCGACGTCGACAGCTACGAGCGCGCCGTCGAGCTGGCCGGGGAGCTGTCGGCCGCGCCCGGGGCGGGCGGGGAGCCGATCCACGAGTGGCTGGAGCTGCGTCCGTTCCTGACCGAGCCGCCCACCGTCACGGAGTGACCCTGCCCATGGACGAGGCACTGCTGCGCAGCCTCACCCCTGGTGTGCTCGGAGTCCTCGTCCGCCGCGGAGCCGACTTCGCGGCGGCCGAGGACGCCGTGCAGGACGCCCTGGTCGAGGCGGCCCGCGTCTGGCCGGCCGACCGGCCGCGGGACCCGAAGGCCTGGCTGGTGACCGTGGCCTGGCGCCGGTTCCTCGACGCGGCCCGGGCGGACGCCGCCCGCCATCGGCGTGAGCTCCTGGTCGACGAGGAGCCGGCGCCCGGACCAGCGCCCTCGACGGACGACACGCTCCAGCTCTACTTCCTCTGCGCCCACCCGTCGCTGACGCCGTCGTCCGCGGTCGCCCTCACGCTGCGGGCCGTCGGCGGGCTGACCACCCGACAGATCGCCGAGGCCTACCTGGTGCCCGAGGCGACGATGGCGCAGCGCATCAGCCGGGCCAAGCGCACCGTCTCGGGTGTACGGTTCGACCGGCCCGGCGATGTCGCCACCGTGCTGCGCGTCCTCTACCTGGTGTTCAACGAGGGCTACTCCGGCGACGTCGACCTCGCCGCCGAGGCGATCCGGCTCACCCGTCAGCTCGCGGCCGCGATCGACCATCCGGAGGTGGCGGGGCTGCTCGCGCTCATGCTGCTCCACCACGCCCGGCGCGCTTCCCGGACCGCGCGCGACGGCAGTCTGGTGCCGCTCGCCGAGCAGGACCGCAGTCGCTGGGACACCGCGTCGATCGCCGAGGGGGTCGAGATCCTCCAGGCGGCCCTCGCCCGCGACCGACTGGGGGAGTTCCAGGCCCAGGCCGCCGTCGCAGCCCTGCACGCCGACGCTCCCACCGCCGAGGAGACCGACTGGGTGCAGATCGTCGAGTGGTACGACGAACTCGTGCGGCTGACCGACAGCCCGGTCGTCCGGCTCAACCGCGCGGTCGCCGTCGGCGAGGCCGACGGACCGCGCGCCGGGCTGGCCGCGCTCGCGGCGCTGGACGACGCCTCCCCGCGCTCCCGGAACGGGGGACACCCCGTCCCGCGCTACACGGCGGTGGCGGCGTACCTGCACGAGCGCGACGGCGACCTGGCCACGGCCGCCCGGCTCTACGCCGAGGCGGCCCGGGAGGCGTCGAACCTCGCCGAGCGCGACCACCTGACGCGCCAGGCCGCCCGCCTCAACGCCCGCCGGTCACCCTGACGGCTCGCGCGCTCGACTGTCGCGGCCCTGCGCAGTGTCCCGAGCCGGCAGCTCCCCCCGTCCGCCGCTCGCCGCCCGGTGGCCCGCCGGCCCGGCGAATCGGGGCCGGACGTCAGGCCGGGCGCGGCCAGCTTCGCGCCGTCCGTGGTCCGGCAGGTCGACCGGACGCCGGGAGCGAATCCGGTGGGCCTGCCCTGCCGTGTTCCGTCCGGCAGGACCGCAGGACGGCAGGACCGGCGACTCGCCCCGCGCCAAACGCGTACTGCCCGCCAGGGCATCCCTGGCGGGCAGTAGCGGAGGCGCCGGCGAGCCGGCACTTCGGTCGATCCATGTGCACCGCACCCGCGTGGCGAACGCAGGCCGCGTGTGTTCGAAGCATCTGACTGACCTGCAGAAACAGCCTCATAGGCCGGTTGACCTGGGGAAACGCAATCCCGCGTTATCCCGCGATATCCCGGCTTATCCCTGCCTCATGTGTACTGAATGTGTACTGCGAGACAGGACGGCGCCGCCCGGTGGTTGCACACCGGGCGGCGCCTGAGCCGGACCCCTCCAGAACAGGGAGTCCGACCTGATGAACGACCCTACCCCCGCCATGCCCGCCCGCCGGCGGCGACTGCCGGACTACGCGGCGGACGGCCCGCTGCACCTGCTCATGCTGAACATGGGCCTGAGCGTCGACGACCCGCGGGACGTCCTGCTCGCCGCGGCCTACCGGCTCGCGGCCCGCCTGGAGCGCCGCACGGCGCCGTGGGACGCCGAGGGCGACGACCTGCTCGACGCCTCGTACGCGGCCCGCCTCACCGCCGGCCCGTACAGCGCCCACCTTCGCGCCCACTTCGCTGAGTACACCGACCTCGGGCGGGGTGTCCTGTGAGCGCCGGCCGCACCGTGACGGTGCACACCAGCGACCACGGCCCCGTGACGGCCCCCGAGCCCGCGTGGTGCACCGGCCGGCACGAGGACGGCCTGCACCTGGTCGACCTCTCCCACGACGGCCCCGAGACCGTGCTGACCGTCGGCGCCGAGCACGGCGACGTCGGGGTGATGCGGCTGTTCCTCACCCGGTCCCCGTACTCCGGCCGGCCCGAGAACCGGCGCACCAGCCTGGTGGTGGAGATCGGCGGCGACTGCCACCGGTTCCGCGACGACACCGCCCTGTACGCCCTCGCGGACACGCTCGCCGGGCACGCAGTCGAGCTGCGGATCCTCGCCCGGCAGCTGGCGCTCATCCTTCGCGTGGAGGGTGCCCTGTGATGCGCGACCACTCCCGCCGGCTGACCGCCGCCGCGGCCGCCGTGATCGGCCTGCTGACCGGCTCCGCGTTCTGGCTGTCCTACGCCCACCTGCACACCGTGGCCGCCGAGCACGGTCTCGGCGGGTCCGAACCCCGGGCGTGGGCGTGGCCGGGCTGCCTGGACCTGTTCATCGTCGCGGGCGAGCTGTTGATGCTCCGCGCTTCGCTGTCCCGCCGCACGGACTGGTGGGCGATCGCCCTGACCGTGGTGGGCTCGGGCGGGTCCATCGCCCTGAACATCGCGGGCGTCGGCACTCACGCCCAGCCGCTGGACTACGTGGTCGCCGCGGTGCCGCCGACCGCTGCGCTGCTGGCCTTCGGTGCGCTGATGCGGCAGGTCCACGACGCGCTGAGCGACGGTGCAGGTCAGACCGCCCTAAGCACTGCTGAGACCCCTGCGGGCGACCTCGTTCACATTGTCAACGAGGTCTCTGACCAGGCTTTTCCGGCGATCGCCGAAACAGGAACGGCCTCTGACCTGCAATTTTCCCGGATCCGGGAAAATGCCCCGGCAGCCGGGCAGGGGCGTCCGCTCACCGGACCGGTGGGGGACAGGCCGTCCCTCACAGAGGGACACCCTGTCCCCCTGTCTGTTGGGTCCCTCGGGGACCTTACAAGCGGGGAGGGTACTCACCGGCTGAGTACCCCTGGCGCCGCGAACGGTCTCCACAGTGCGGAGACCCCCGAGGTTCCGTCAGCTGTCGTGACGGAATTCGTGACGGAAAGGCCGTCCACGACCATGGACGCCGCCACGAAGGGTGTGCACACTGCGCACACCCCCGGGGACTACCGGAGCGGTACCCCCTCGGACGGGGTCGGCCTGGCCGACTTCATCGACGGCCCGGTGTACCCGGAGCCTGTACCCGCCGCGTACCCGGCGGAGCACGAGCGGGTACAGCTGGCGTTCCTGCCGCTGCCCGACCGGCCCCGGGCAGTCGTTGCTCAGACGGCAACGGTTGCCGCCGAGCCGCCACGTACCCGGCTGCAGGTCGACGCCGAGTACGTACCCGAGGACGGCCAGGACCCGGGTACGGGCGAGTCCGAGGACGACCTGACCGCCCGGGCCCGCGCCGAGTTCGCCGACCGGATCGCGGACGGCAAGGTGCCCCCGATCAGGGAGATCCGGGCCGTACTCGCCGTCGGCCAGGACCGGGCCAAGCGGGTACAGGACGTCCTGCGCCGCGACGTCGAGAGCGGGGTGCGGGCATGAGCACCGACCACCGCTGCACCTGCGGACACGACCACGGGCACGCCATGTACCCGGCCCAGCAGACGCCGTACCCGCCCGCGTACCCGGTGTACCCGCAGCCCCCGGTGCCTGTACCCGCCCGCCCGATCGGCGGGTACGTGGCAGCCGGCGTCGGCGCCGCGGCCGTCCTGGTGCCGGTCCTGATGACCATCACGGCGCTGCTGCTCGCCCTCGGCCTGGCCGCGGTTGCCATTGCGGTGTGCGCGCTGGTGTGCCGCTGGATCATCCGCGACATCCGCCGGCCCTGACCTTCCCCTCGCCCCGCCCGGGGTTCCGTCCGCCGCCGGATCGAACCCCGGGCCACCCTCAGGAGACCCCTGTGTCCGAAGCCTTCGCCACCCGCCCGCACCTGACCGCCGTCCCCGACCCGGCCGAGCCCCTCGACCTCACCAAGCCGGCCCCCACCCTCACCACTGATGAGGGTGACCTCGACGGCGTCGAGGCCGTCGACCGGCCGGGCAACCCCCTCGCGGACTGGCTGTCCGTCCCGGACGTGCCGATCCTCCCGGCGTGGGCCCGCACCCCCGCCCTGGTCCGCGCCAACGCCGGCGCCCTGTGCCGCCTGACGGCCTACCACGGCGCCTTCCACACCCTGCGGCTGCCGAAGTACGGCGCCCGCAGCGTCTGGCTCGCCACCCGCGGCGCCTGGCGCGCCAGCATCCGGCTGTGGCCCGTCCTCACCGCCGCCGACCACACCAAGACCGTCAAGGCGATGGCCGCCCAGTCCAAGGCCAAGCCCGACGACGCCGACGTCGCCCTGCGCCACCAGACCGCCCACCGGCTGCGCACCGAAGCGCGCCGCTCCCGGTGGGGCGCCGCCGCCGCTGTCGTCTCCGCCGCCGTCGCGGCCGGCGCCCTCGCCCCGCCGCTATGGCAGTCGGTCCTCGGTGCCGCGCTGCTGGCTCTGCTCGCCGTCGCCGGCCGGGGTGAGGACAGCCCCTTCCTCGACCAGCCCGACGTGCCTCTGCGCATCGACATGAACGCCCAGCAGCTCAACGACGCGCTGCGCTCCGTCGGCCTGCTCAAGGCCGGCAAGGGCGAGGAGGAGGGGCCGCGGGTGCGCTGCAGCATGGGCCCGGTCCGCGACGGGTCCGGGTGGGCGGTCATCTTCGACCTGCCGACCGGCGGCGGGAAGAAGGCCGCGGACGTCCTCGCCAAGCGCGAGGAGATCGCCGCCGAGCTCGGCGTCGACGAGATCCAGCTGATCATGTCGAGGGTCCGGGCGTCCGGCGGGGGCAACGCCGGCCGGGTGTCGATGTGGGTCGCCGACGACGACCCGTACCTCGGCACGCCCACCCCCTCACCGCTGGTCGCCCTGCGGGAGTTCTCCGTGTGGGAGCCGATCCCGTTCGGCGCCGACGCCCGCGGCAACCGCATCGACGTCCCCGTCATGTGGCAGTCGATGTTCTTCGGCGGCCTGCCCCGGCGCGGCAAGACCTTCACGCAGCGCCTGCTGACCGCCGCCGGCCTGCTCGACCCGTATGTGCGGCACTACGTCGCCGACGGGAAGGGCGGCGCTGACTGGATGCCCATGAAGGCCGTCGCGCACCGCCTGGTGATGGGCGCCGAGGACGACGCCGTCGAGGCGCTCAAGGCGATGCTGAAGGAGCTGCTCGGCGAGATGGAACGGCGCTTCGCCCTGCTGCGGGGCCTGCCCACCTCGGTGTGCCCCGAGGGCAAGCTCACCCCGGAGATCGTGAAGCGGTTCAACGTCCCCGTCATCTTCGTGACCATCGACGAACTGCAGGAGTACTTCACCGCCATGGAGAAGGAGGACCGGGACCAGGTCATCGACGACCTGTGCCGCATCGCCCGCCGGGGGCCGGCTGCCGGGTTCATCTCCAACTTCGCCAGCCAGCGCCCGGACGCCGACTCGGTGCCGACCAAGCTCCGCGAGATCGTCACCATCCGGTACTCGACGCAGGTCATCGACCGGGCGTCCTCCGACATGGTGCTCGGGAAGGGGAAGGCGGCGCAGGGCGCCGATGCGTCCGTGCTGTCCGAGGAGCACAAGGGTGTCGGCGTGCTGGTGACCGGCCCGGCCAGCTTTGTCACGGTCCGCGCGGACTACCTCGACGGCCCCGCGTTCGCCGAACTGTGCCAGCGCGGCCGCGCCCTGCGGGTCGAGGCGAAGACGCTGACCGGCGACGCCACCGGGGATGTCACAGCGGCCGCCGACGACGCCGGCCTGAACATCGCCCCCGTCCTGTCCGACTGCCTCGACGTCATGCGGCACACCGAGCGGATGCACACCGTCGAGCTGCTCGACCGCCTGGTCAACCTCGACGACGACCGGTACGGGGACTGGGACGGCGAGCGCCTCGCCCGCGAACTCGACGCCGCCGGCGTCGTGCGCACCACCAAGCAGGTCAACATCAAGGGCAAGAACCTCGCCGGCTACCGCCGCTCCGACCTCGAAGGCGCGGTGCCCGCCGAATTGCTGCTCGCCGCCCGCGGGTAGACCCCGGGGCCCTACCCGGGCCCGCTACCGACACCCCTCCGGCCCCCCACTACGGTCCCCAGGATCTAGCGGGGGGCCACTTCGTGCGTAGAGGGGCCCCGCACGGGCCCTCACCTCGGGAGTAACGGCCCCTAGAGGCACCCGTCACGGGCGGCCGGAGGCACCTGTGGGGCCGGACATGGCGATGCGCCCGGCCGCCGTGGCAGCCGGGCGCATCGTGGTGGATCAGGCGGTCAGGTCGACCTCGACGATCGCGGACGGGCGCAGGATCTCCAGGCCGAACCGGCCCTCGAACCGGAAGCGGATCATGTTCCGCTCGAAGTCGGACGCGCCGACCCCGGCCCCGAGGGCGTTCGGGTCGTAGAGGTTCTCCGACCAGTCGAGCGTGCCGTCCTCCAGGACGTGCAGGCGGGTCGCGGCCTGCCAGTCGACCAGGTGCGTGGTGCCGACCGTCTGCGACGACGACGTGACCACCGGGGCGCCCCACAGGCGGCGCGAGGTCGGATTCACCGCGTTGCCCGGGCCGCCGTAGTAGAACCGCGCCTCGTTGTCCTGCAGCAGCTCGAACGCCTCCCAGTCATCGGGGTGCATCAGCCAGCCGGCGCCGGTCAGGTGTCCGACCTTCTCCAGCTTCGTGACGGCCTTGCGGGCGGTCGTCAGGATGTCGGTGGTGAACGCCTGGCTCTGCGACCCGGAGACGTTCGCGACGCCCGTCATGTGCTCGCCGGTGCCGTCACCGTTGAGGATCTCGCCCTCAAGGCCGAGCTCCAGACCCAGGCGCATCTCCTGGTCGAGGAACTGACGCAGCGACGGCGCGTCCTCCAGGTCGAACTTGTTGATCGGCTCGGACAGGTGGGCGATCGTCCGGACCCGGTCGTCGAACCGGGTCAGGGTGTAGAGGCTGGTCGGCTTCTTCGCGCCGGCCGCCACCACGGCGGCGTTGTTCGTGCGGGTGGTCTGCCGCAGGTAGGAGAACCGGGGCCCGGTGTTCGGGGCGACCGGGATCAGCTGCCGCAGGGACAGGACCGGGACGTCGGTGCGGATCGGCTCCGGGTCGAGCGGCACCGACACCGGGACCGTGCCGGCGGCCAGCAGACCCTTGAAGTGGCCGAACTCGTCGGTGCTCCGCCTGATGACCGTGTCGGCCCAGGTGGAGCCGCCAGCCGCCTTCACCCGCGGGTCGAGGTGGTGACCCTTCGAGCCGAAACCTCGCCCACCCTGGTTGCGGTCACCGTCCTTGAGCCGCGGCCCGTCGATGGCGGCGCCGAACTCGGCGAGTTCCTTGCGGGTTGCCGCGTCGGCCTTCGCCTGCATGGCCCGACCCTTGATGCGGTACGCCTCGGCGATCAGGTCCTTGCCCTCGATGATCTCTTCGGCCGTCAGTTCGCGGCCCTCAGCCTCGGCCTTCAGCGCGATCGCTTCCGCCGTCTCAAGCTTGGCGCGGAGCTCCATGGCCAGATCCTTGTACACAGACATGTTCGTCCCCTTGGGAAGTCGTGGATGCTTCCCGGTGATCTGGAGACGGACCGCACTACGCGACCGCAGAGCGGCGGCGGGGGTTGGCCTCACAGGTGGTACCGGGGGCGCCGACTTGGCGGACGAGATGCGGCGGGGCGGGCCGTCCGGCTGCCAGTCGCGGGGCGGGCGACTTGGCGGGCGGAGTCTCACCGCTGGCCGCCGCACGCACCCCGTGCCGGTCCTACTCACGGACGGTCTCACGCCCGGCCGCTTGCGCTGGCCGTCGATCAACCTGCCTACAGGCTACTCCAGTCGAGCGACAAACCGGGAGGTCTCCATGCCGGATTCGTAAACCGTCAGCTCGACGCACGAACACGGGCAGACCAGCGCGACCAGGCGCACCACCCGGCCGGGCTCGGCGAACCACGTCACGTCCTCGCCGTCGAGCAGCTGGCCGGCCGCCTGCCGCACCAGCCACGGCCGCGGCGGCTCCACCGGCGCGTGCTCCATCACATCGAGGACCACCCTCATGCCCTGCGGCACCGTCCCGTCCACCGTCCGCACCAGACGCTCGCTCATGCCCGCCTCCAAATCCGCTCGTCCCACTGGTCCGCCCACTCGTCGGACACTTCGGTCGTACGGGGCCTGCCAAGCGGGCCCGCTTCGCGCTGGTCTTCCTTCAGCACCACCCTGTGGGTGGCCGGCCGTGCCGACTGCTCGACCGCGGCCTGTCCGTCGTCTCGCTCTGCCATGTCCTCTTCTCCTTGATCATTGCGATGCCATACACCCGATCTGACCTCGGCGGGAGGCCGCCAGACCCCCTATGCCGGATTCTGAGTGGGCGTCTTCTTGGTTAACCGCGACGGGGCCCCGAGGTGGTGCCGCCGTGATGGCGACACCCCTTCCCCTGGTCACGCTGCGGTCGGTCCGTTGGGGTCGTCGTCCTGCTGGCCGAGCCGGGCGAGCTTGGCCCGTACACGGGCTTGCAGGCCGTAGGCCCGGGCTGCGGCGTAGCGGGCGCGCCGGGTCTTCTCCGCGTCCCGCTGGCGGGCAGCTTCGGCGATGAGCTCGGCCACGCGGTCGTGGGCGGTCACCGGGCCGCCCCCTTCGTGGTGGTGGGCCGGTAGCGGCTGGTCTCGGGCTTCTCGCCGGGCGGGACCAGCCACCAGCCGGCGGTCACGCCGCCGCGTGCGGCCGGGTCGCCGACCAGCAGGGTGCCGGCCTTGGCGAGGACGGGGCAGCCGGAGCCCATGACGAACTCCCAGGCGATGACCGGCTCGGACCAGCCGGTGCCGTCGTCGTTGAGGCCAGCGACCTGCCAGCCGCCGCCGGGGATGTAGTCGTAGTCGCTCACGTGGAACTTCCTTCCGGGTCACTGTGTGATCGTTCTGGGATTTGTGGGACGTGATTCACAGGGTGGTGGTCTCGGACTTGGTGTAGATCAGCGGGTGCACGTCGAACCTGGGCGAGGGCTTCCGGCCCCGGACCCCGGGGCGGTCGGGTGGCGGCAGGAAGGCGATCCACCCGTGGTCCTCCAGCTCGCCGAGTGCGGTGGTGACGTCCTCTGCCTCTCCGGCCCACTTGCGCCCCTTGAGGGCCTGCCAGGCGTCGCGGACGGAGAACGAAGCGGCCGGGTCGGGTCGTCCGCGCAGCCAGGCGAGGAGGTCGCGGAGGGGCCCGAGACGCCCGTCACCGTCGGCTCCCATGAGGTCGAACACGGCCTTGGCGTGCGCGATGAAGTACGGGGCCATGGCCAGCACCGAGGCCATGCGCTCGCGGGTGATGTGCGTCGCTTCGGGGTTCTCGTAGACGGTGAGACAGCCGGCGATCCGGATGAGCTGGCCCCGGAACTTGCCGGCCCAGTCAGCAACGTCGTGCAGGTCGCCGCCCGGCTTGCGGCGCTTGGCGAAGCCGTTGTAGAACTCGCCGAACATGATCCGCGCGTCCTGGTCGAGGTCGAGGGCGAGCACTTCCTCGCGGTTCCACACCCGCTCGATCAGGGACCGGATGCGCTTGGCGTACGCATCGGTGACGCCGTGCGGCACGGGCGGGGAGTCGAAGGTGTCCTCTTCGGTGGGCGCCGGGCGGGCGAACAGGAACCGCCCGAGCAAGCCGTTCTCGCGGAACTCCGGGTTCTTCTTCTCCAGCCCGGCAAGGACACCCGGCTGAATGATCAGCCCGACGGACAGGAACGTCGTGGACATGCGCGCCGACGATCGGCCAGTGCGGTCGATGGTGTACGGGCTGCCCGTGTAGGCCTCCAACAGCAGGTCGGTGTTCGCCTTCCCGTTGCTGCCGTACAGGCCGCCGGCGACCTTGATGAGGCCGCCTTCGGAGGCGAGGAGTCCGATCCGACCGCCCTGACCGTGCATCACCTTGGCGATGGCCTCCAACGTGGCGTCGCGGATCAGCAGCCGGGGCAGCTCGGGCTGCTCGCCGAGCTCCAGCAGTTTCATGCGGAAGCCCTCGGCGTCCGCGAGGGCGTTCTCGGGCTTGTCCCCGGTTGCTTTCTGTTCGGCCTTGGCCATCTGTCCTTGGGTGATCCGGATCTCCTGGGCCATGGCCTCAACCTGCGGGCGGGCGGCCTCGATCAGGATGTCCTCGATCTCCCGCAGGGGGGCGGCAGCGGCGTTGAGTGCCGGCGTCTTCTTCTCGGAGGAGTCGGCGAGGGCCGCGAGGTAGAGCGCCAGGGACTCGCGCCAGTCCGCCTTGACTCGCACCTGTCGCCGGCCGCCGGTCGCGGTCGAGATGGTGGCGAGGGCGGCGAACGCCACCAGGTCGGGCGGGACCTGCAAGGAGGCGGCGTTGGCCGTGACGAACGCGCCGAGCTCGCCCAGGTGCTCGACGGGAAACGGCGGCAGCGGCCGGGCATCGAGGGGGATCGGAACGTCCCACCCGTCATCCTCGAATCGCGTCCCAGAAATCCCAGAATCGCCATGAGGGTCCGCAGGCTGAGACTGATTCGGGATTGTGGGATATGTGGGACGCGGATCCACGGTCACCAGCTCCGCGAAGCCGAGACCGGCCGCGAGGTGGTCGGAGACGTCCTTGCCGGCGGCCGGCTCGACGACCCGGTGCGGGATCCCGGCGCGCTGCAGGGACTCGGCGACCTGGGCGGCGTGCGCCCGGCCGGGGCCGTCCTTGTCCGCGACGACGACGATCTCGCCGGCGCCGAGCAGGTGCCGGGTGTGGTCGTCGGTCCACTTCCCGGCGCCCCCGGCGTTGCAGGTTGCCACGACCCCGGCGGTGGCGAGGTTGTCGACGTCCTTCTCGCCCTCGACGATCAGGACCAGGCCGCCGGCGCGGGCCTCGGCGAGTACGGCGGGCAGCCGGTACGGGACGCGGCGGATGCCCTTGACGCTCGGGGTGCCGTCGGCGGCGAACTGGCGGAACGTCTTCGGCGTGTAGCGGGCGACCTTGTACAGCAGCTCGCCGTTCTCGTCGCAGTACGGGTACTCGGCGACCTTCACGGGGCGGCTGTCCTTCTTCTGTGCGGGCTCGTCGTACAGGTCGGCGAGGGTGAGGCCGAGGGCCGCGACGACGTCCTCGTTGGCGCATCCGGCGTGGCAGTGCAGGACGACGTCGGCGCCCTTGGTGCCGGCCCCGACGGACAGGGACGGGTTGCGGTCCTCGTGTGCGGGGCACTGCCAGGAGCGGCCCGTCTGGTCGCTGCGGGAGCCGTGGCTCGTGAGGGCGTCGCGCACGCGGTCGAGGGCGCTCACCATGCGGTCACCTCCTTCTCGCTGTTCGTGGTGGGGTGGCGGTCTGCCACTGGCGGGGATTGCCGAAGCGGCGGTGGATTTCCCACAGCTGCCACCCGGCGGCGGCGAGGCGGCGGAGCTCGGCGCGCGCCTCGCCGGGGGTGAGTCCGTAGGGTGCGGGCCCGGGGGCCCCCGCCAGGACGGCGGGGACCTCCGGGGTGGTGCGGGTGGTCACTCGTCCTCGCCCGTGGCGGCGTACAGCTTGGGGCGGGCGCATCGTGCGATGGCCAGTTCGACGGAGGCGTACAGCCCGTCGCGGGTGTCGAGCGCGCCAGCGGCCGCGGTGAGCCCGTCCGCCTGGGCGCCCTCGGCGTGACGCTGGACGACCTCGGAGATCAGGGTGTCGGCGGCGCGGTAGAACGGGTTGGACGCCCGGTCGGCGTTGGTCCAGTCGGACTGGTCGCAGAACGGGCTGACGTCCTCGGCGATCTCGACGACGGCGAGGAGGAGTCTGCGCACGACGTCGTGGGGGCGGTCGGCGGCGGTCAGTGCCGCCCGGATGGCGTTCTCGGCGAGCCGCATCCCGGCGGGCAGAACCTCGGCGGCCGGCGGGCACTGGATGTCCCCGCACGTGTGGAGCACGTGGCCGTCGGGGGTGATCGCCCACGGCAGCAGCGGGACGTCGTCGCCGGGGTCGACGGCGTGAACGGCGCACTCTCCGCCGTCGAGCTGCAGGCCGTTGTAGTCGCCGGCCGGGGCGGCGGGCAGCGCGAGGGTGATCGCGGCGATCTGGTCGAGGTGGGGGTACTTGGTGCGGCGGTCGGCGTCGTGCCAGAAGTGGTCACCGCCGAACGGGGCGACGAGCTCAGTCGGGGTGGTGGTCTTGGTGATGGTGCCCTTACTGTGGTTCACAGCGTTCTCCTTCGTGAGGTCGTTGCCCCGGGTCGCTGGCAGGCGATGAGCCCGGGGCTTCGTCGTGTCGGAGTGCGTCAGGCCTCTACCTGGATTCGCGTCCAGGTGGGGGCCGTTCGCGTTTTCATGCCGCGATGGTCTGGGCGTCGAGCCACTTCTCGACGCCGCGCCGGCTGTAGCGGACGCGTCCGCCTCGGCCGGGCGAGAGCTTGCGGTAGGTCGGGCCTACGCCCAAGTACCGCCAGTTCGACAGGGTCTTCTCGGTGACGTTCACCAGCACGGCAGCTTGAGCCGGCGTCAGGCTCTCGTCCTGCACGATCCACCTCCGGAACTTGACCGAGCAACTGGCTCGGTATGACCAGAGGCTGCCATGGGATGCGCCACCCGGTCAAGTAGGTCCGGGTGAATCGGGGAAACTCCGGGGGTTGCGCGATCAAGTTGATCGGGGCATCATGGCTGGCATGGAGCAGCCAGAGATCATGTCCTTCGGTGCGGGTGGCTGGGTTCGAGTTACGTGGCGAGATCGCCCGTACCGGGTTCTTGCCAAGACAGCCGAACAGCGCGGCCGGCGCGTGATCACCGACCTGGTGGTGCGCTCGGACACCCGCGTCGATTCGGGCGTCCTCAAGTCCTTGCCGATTGGCTGGCTGGAGGGGGTCGTCAACGTTCCCGAGCGCTCCGCAAGCCTGCAGAGCGCCGAGAATGCCGGCACTACCCACACCGGGTCGTCCATGGCCGAGCTCCTGACGGAGCTGGAGATCTCTATCGACGGGATGGCATCGGGCGGCGGCGGAGAGAAGTTGCCGGCGTCGACCCGGGTTGCTCTTACTCGGCCGACGGGCATGGACCCAGAGGACTTCTATGGACGGGTTGCCGAGGCCTACAACGACGTTGTCCAGCGCACCAATGCGGTGGCCCCGGCATTGGCCGAAGAGGCGGGCGTGCCAGTAGCGACGGTTCGTCGATGGATTCAGGAGTCGCGGCGCCGGGGCTTTCTGCCGCCCGCGCGAAGGGGAAGGGCTGGCTGATGGCCAGGGTCTGGATTGAAGACCGGGCGACACAGAAGGACTACGCCGCCGCGATGGAGAAGTGGCGGGCGGCGAAGAAGGCCGGCAGTAAGCGCGCCGAGCCCGGCCGATGGCGGGTCCGCTGGTACGGGCCGGACGGCAAGCCGAAGGCGCTGACCTGCGCCAAGCTGCCGCAGGCAGAGAAGGAACAGCAGGAGCTCATCCAGCGCCTCGACAAGGGCACCTACCGGGACCCGAAGCAGGGCAAGGCGCTGTTCTCCGAGGTCGCCGAGCAGTGGTACGGGGCGCTCCGCCGGCCCGGGGAGCGCACCAAGGCTGACTACCGGGAGCTGCTCGACCTCTACGTCCTGCCGAAGTGGGGGACGTGGCCGGTCGCGTCGATCCGGTGGGAGGACGTCTCCGCGTGGCTGACCGTGCTGTGCGAGACGCCCGGCAAGCGCGGGCGGGTCCTGTCACCGGCCCGGATCGGCAAGACGCACCTAGTGCTCTCCATGGTGATGAAGTACGCCGTGAAGACCGGCAAGGTGTCGACCAGCCCGGCCGCCGATCACGAGCTTCCGCCAGACGAGGACGACGACGATCACGTCTACCTCACGCACGAGCAGGTCGCCGACCTGGTCGAGGCGGCCGGCCCGAACGGCCTGCTCCTCCTGGTGCTGGCCTACTGCGGGATCCGCTGGGGTGAGGCGTCGGCACTGAAGGTCGGCCGGGTGCAGCTCGGCGCCCGCCGGCTGCGCATCGTGCAGGCATACACCCGCCAGCGTGGCGGCGGGCTGCTGCTCAAGGACGTGAAGAACCACGAGAAGCGGTCCGTCCCGCTCCTGGCGTCACTGGTCTCGGACCTCAAGGCCGTGGTCGACCGGCGCCCGACCGATCAGCTGGTGTTCCGCGGCGCGGGCGGCGAGGCGATGACGTACTGGGAGTTCCGGTCCGGCATCTTCGACCCTGCGGTGAAGGCGGCCGGCCTCGACGGGCTCGGCATCACCCCGCACAAGCTGCGGCACACGGCGGCCTCGCTCGCCATCGCGGCCGGCGCGGACGTGAAGGTCGTGCAGCAGATGCTCGGCCACAAGTCGGCGGCCATGACCCTGGACGTCTACGGGCACCTGTTCCCGGAGCGGCTGGACGAGGTCGCGGACGCCCTCGACATCGGCCGGGCGGCCGCACTCGCGGCCCGTACTGCGCTCGCCGCCTAGAGAGGCACCAGGATCCATGTGTACAAAATGCGTACTGCCCGCCAGGGCATCCCCTGACGGGCAGTAGCGAAAGCGCCTATGAGCTGGCACTTTGGGTCAATCTGTGTGCACCGCACCCGCGTGGCGAACGCAGGCCGCGTGCGGTACGAGTCTGTGCGCCTCAGGGTCCCGGGTAGAGGGCCGGTTCGACCTGAGGGGGTGGGGCCGTGACGGCCCCGGGGCGTCAGGCCTGGACGGTCGCGTTGACGCGCTTGGTGATGGCCGACTTCTTGTTGGCGGCCTGGTTGGCGTGGATGACGCCCTTGCTGACGGCCTTGTCGAGGGCCTTGGAGGCCTCGCGGGCCAGCACGGTGGCCTTCTCGGTCTCGCCGGCAGCAGCGGCCTCGCGGGCCTTGCGCAGGGCGGTCTTGAGCGAGGACTTGACGGCCTTGTTGCGCAGGCGCGCCTTCTCGTTGGTCTTGTTGCGCTTGATCTGGGACTTGATGTTCGCCACGAAGGAGCCTCAGTCTTTTTCGTAATGGTTCTGGAGGTACCTCCCGGCCGAGACCGGGGGAGGCAGCACCGCACGGTCCGGTCTGCTGAGAGGGCATGCCAGGGCCAGGTGCAGCGGCCAACGCTACCAGGGGCGGGCGGCTCGCCCCAAACCGGCGGGGCCCGCGGACGTGCCGGGCCCGGCACGTCACCGTCCCGGCGGGCCCCGGGCCGACGGCGCCGCGCTACGCGGTGAGCACGGGCTCCCCGTAGTGCTCGACCTCGGGGAACGGCGAGTAGTAGGGGTGCAGCAGGGCGCGCCAGCGCCCGTACTCGGCGGAGCGGCGGAAGCCCTCGGTGTGGTCGGCCAGGGTCTCCCACTCCACCTGGAGCAGGAAGCGCGAGCCGCGGCCCTCGTCGAGGCAGCGGCGCAGCTGCAGCGAGCGGAATCCCGGCTGGACCGCGATCAGCGGCTTGGCCTCGGTGAACGCCGCGAGGAAGTCCTCCTCGCGGCCGGACACTACGTCGAGCAGTGCGCTTTCCAAGATCATGGAAGGCAGTCTAGGAGCGGTTCCGGCGACGGGTTCCCGGCTGGACGGTGAGCCGATGCCCGCTCGTGGGAAGATGGTCGGAGCCATATCGATCGGACGAGACCGTCCGGTCCCCGGGAAGCGGCTCCTCAGCCCGACGTCGAGTGCGACGGCGAGGGGGCGAGCGCCCGGCCCCCGGACCAACGGAGAATCGGACCAAGGTGCCCGCGACCCCCAGCAATGTGCCACAGCCCAGCCGTACCGACCCGGCGCTGATCCGCAACTTCTGCATCATCGCCCACATCGACCACGGCAAGTCGACCCTCGCCGACCGGATGCTGCAGATCACCGGCGTCGTCGACCCCCGGCAGATGCGTGCCCAGTACCTCGACCGCATGGACATCGAGCGCGAGCGCGGTATCACCATCAAGTCGCAGGCGGTCCGCCTCCCCTGGGCGCCGACGGTCGGGGAGGGTGCGGGGAAGACCCACATCCTCAACATGATCGACACCCCGGGCCACGTCGACTTCACCTACGAGGTGTCCCGTTCGCTCGCCGCCTGCGAGGGCACCATCCTCGTGGTGGACGCCGCCCAGGGCATCGAGGCGCAGACCCTCGCCAACCTGTACCTGGCGCTGGAGAACAACCTCACCATCGTCCCGGTGCTGAACAAGATCGACCTGCCGGCCGCCCAGCCGGAGAAGTACGCCGCCGAGATCGCGCACATCATCGGCTGCGAGCCGGAGGACGTCCTCAAGGTCAGCGCCAAGAGCGGCCTCGGCGTGCCGGAGCTGCTCGACCACCTGGTCGAGAAGATCCCGGCCCCGGTCGGCGTCAAGAACGCCCCGGCCCGCGCGATGATCTTCGACTCGGTCTACGACACCTACCGCGGCGTGGTCACCTACGTCCGGGTGGTCGACGGCGAGCTCACGAAGCGCGAGCGGATCGAGATGATGTCCACCGGCGCGACCCACGAGCTGCTGGAGATCGGCGTCATCTCGCCCGAGCCCAAGGTCGCCGACGGCCTCGGGGTCGGCGAGGTGGGCTACATCATCACCGGTGTGAAGGACGTCCGGCAGTCCAAGGTCGGCGACACCATCACCTCGATGCACAAGGGCGCGACGGAGCCGCTGGGCGGCTACAAGGAGCCCCGCCCGATGGTGTTCTCCGGTCTCTACCCGCTGGACGGCAGCGACTACCCGCTGCTGCGCGACGCCCTCGACAAGCTCCAGCTCAACGACGCCGCCCTGGTGTACGAGCCGGAGACCTCGGTCGCGCTGGGCTTCGGCTACCGCTGCGGCTTCCTCGGCCTGCTGCACCTGGAGATCGTCCGGGAGCGGCTGGAGCGTGAGTTCAACCTCGACCTGATCTCCACCGCCCCGAACGTGGTCTACCGGGTGGTGATGGAGGACGGCACCGAGCACACCGTCACCAACCCGAGCGAGTTCCCGACCGGCAAGATCTCCGAGGTGCACGAGCCGGTGGTCCGCGGGTCCATCCTGGTGCCGAACGAGTTCGTCGGTGCCGTCATGGAGCTCTGCCAGAGCCGTCGCGGCAACATGCAGGGCATGGACTACCTGTCCGAGGACCGGGTGGAGCTGCGCTACACGCTCCCGCTCGCCGAGATCGTCTTCGACTTCTTCGACATCCTGAAGTCCAAGACCCGCGGCTACGGCTCCTTCGACTACGAGCCGATCGGCGAGCAGACGGCCGACCTGGTCAAGGTCGACATCCTGCTGCACGGCGACGCGGTCGACGCGTTCTCCGCGATCGTGCACAAGGACAAGGCCTACAACTACGGCATCATGATGGCCGGCAAGCTGCAGAAGCTGATCCCGCGCCAGCAGTTCGAGGTGCCGATCCAGGCCGCCATCGGCTCGCGGGTGATCGCCCGTGAGACCGTCCGCGCGATCCGCAAGGACGTCCTCGCCAAGTGCTACGGCGGTGACATCTCGCGCAAGCGCAAGCTGCTGGAGAAGCAGAAGGAGGGCAAGAAGCGGATGAAGATGGTCGGCCGCGTGGAGGTCCCGCAGGAGGCCTTCATCGCCGCGCTGTCCACCGACGCGGACGCCCCGAAGGAGAAGAAGTAGCCCGCGGGCCGGTGTCCGTAGGCGGAACCCGGTAGCGCACGAGGGCGCCGCCACCCCGGCCGGGGTGGTGGCGCCCTCGTGCGTCGCCCGGACGGTCCGGCCCGGTCAACCGCGGTGCTCAGGCCCCGCCGGGGAAGGCCGGGTCGACGGTGATCACCGCCTGCGGCGCGTACCTCGCGATGGTGTTCAGCAGCTGCCGGACGTCGAGTTCCCAGAGGTGGATCGGGCGGCTGGCGGTCACCAGCGCGATGGGCCGACCGGCGGCCCGTTCGGCGGCCTGGAGGGTTTTGGGATTGGTCGTGGTGGCCGGCAGGTCGGGGGCGCCCTCGATCCGGTGCAGGCCGACGTACGACATGGCCCCGGTCCGCCGGACCCAGAGCTCCACCCCGACGATGTCGCCCCAGGGCACCAGTGCGCTGGTGCCCTCGTACCGCAGGGGGTGGCCGCCCAGCAGGATGCCCTCGCGGTCCACCCGCAGGGCGGTCCGGCGGCCGCGGACGGCGGCCGCGGTGACGGCCAGCGAGGCGCCCGCGGTGAGCAGGGCGAGGACGCCGAGGGTGACCAGCACCAGTCCGGCCGCGCCTCTGACGAGCACGCCGATCGCGATCGCCACCAGGCCGGTCAGCGCGCCGACGGCGTTGGTGACGGCCTTGCGGGTGCTCCGACCGGTCCAGCCGAAGTGGGTCTCGTAGACGTCCTGGGGTGTTGGCACGGGTGCGAGTGTGGCAGTGCCGGGGGCGGCACGGAAGATCTTTTTCAGGCCTCGGAGCGGCCGGTCCGAGGTTCGGCCGCCGAGGCGGCCCGGGGCCGGGGGAGGCGGGCGGCCGCGGGGCCGGGGAGGCCGGTGGGTCCGCGGCCGGGGGCCGGGCACTCCGGGAGCCGGCACACGACGAGGGGGAGGCCGGTCCCACCGGCCTCCCCCT
The DNA here is from genome assembly GCF_030813695.1 of Kitasatospora herbaricolor. Lineage (NCBI taxonomy): Bacteria > Bacillati > Actinomycetota > Actinomycetes > Kitasatosporales > Streptomycetaceae > Kitasatospora > Kitasatospora herbaricolor. The sequence goes on along the minus strand of NZ_JAUSVA010000002.1, from coordinate 3,078,439 downwards.
CGCCCTCCGCCCGCGGGGGCGCGGACCCGCGCCCCCGCCGCGGTCAGTCGACCTCGGCCACCGCCTCGGCGAACTGCGCCTGGTACAGGCGGGCGTAGGCGCCGCCGACGGCGATCAGGTCGTCGTGCGAGCCCTGCTCGACGATCGAGCCGTTCTCCATCACCAGGATCACGTCGGCGTCCCGGATGGTGGAGAGGCGGTGGGCGATCACGAAGCTGGTCCGGCCGCTGCGCAGGCGGGCCATGGCCCGCTGGATCAGCACCTCGGTGCGGGTGTCGACGGAGCTGGTCGCCTCGTCCAGGACGAGGATGCTCGGCTCGGCCAGGAAGGCCCGGGCGATGGTGATCAGCTGCTTCTCGCCGGCGCTGACGCCGGTGCCCTCGTCGTCGATGACGGTGTCGTAGCCGTCCGGCAGGGTGCGGACGAAGCGGTCGACGTGCGCGGCCTTCGCCGCCTCGACGATCTGCTCGCGGGTGGCGCCGCCGTCGGCGCCGTACGCGATGTTCTCCGCGATGGTGCCGCCGAACAGCCAGGTGTCCTGGAGCACCATGCCGATGCCGGCCCGCAGCTCCTCGCGGGTCATCGCGGCGATGTCCACCCCGTCCAGGGTGATCGTGCCGCCGCTGACCTCGTAGAACCGCATGAGCAGGTTCACCAGGGTGGTCTTGCCGGCGCCGGTCGGGCCGACGATGGCCACCGTGTGGCCGGGCTCGACCTTCAGCGAGAGGTCCTCGATGAGCGGCTTCTCCGGGTCGTAGCGGAAGGCCACGTCCTCGAAGGCGACCCGCCCGCGCAGCTCGGCCGGGCGCTCGGGCCTGACGGGCTCGGCGGACTGCTCGGGGGCGTCCAGCAGCTCGAAGACCCGCTCCGCCGAGGCGACGCCGGACTGCACCAGGTTGGCCATGCTGGCGACCTGGGTGAGCGGCTGGCTGAACTGCCGGGAGTACTGGATGAACGCCTGCACGTCACCGATGGACAGCGCGCCGCTCGCCACCCGCAGGCCGCCGACCACGGCCACCAGCACGTAGTTCAGGTTGCCGATCAGCATCATCGCCGGCTGGATGATCCCGGAGATGAACTGGGCCCGGAAGCTCGACGCGTACAGCGCCTCGTTGTGCTCGCGGAAGGTCTCGGCGGACTCCTTCTGCCGGCCGAAGACCTTCACCAGCGCGTGGCCGGTGTACATCTCCTCGATGTGGCCGTTCAGCTGGCCGGTGGTCTTCCACTGCGAGACGAACTGCGGCTGCGCCCGCTTGCCGACCTTGGTCGCCACGACGATCGAGGCCGGGACGGAGATCAGCGCGATCAGGGCCAGCAGCGGCGAGATCCAGAACATCATGGCCAGCACGCCCACGACGGTGAGGGTCGAGTTCACCACCTGGCCGGTGGTCTGCTGCATCGACTGGGCGATGTTGTCGATGTCGTTGGTGACCCGGCTGAGCACCTCGCCGCGCGGCTGCTTGTCGAAGTAGCTCAGCGGCAGCCGGGAGAGCTTGGCGTCCACCGACTCGCGCATCCGGAAGACCGTGCGCTGGATGGCGTTGGCCGCGATCCGGCCCTGCACGATGCCGAACAGGGCGGAGGCCACGTAGATCGCCAGCACCCAGAGCAGCACGGTGCCGATGGCACCGAAGTCCATGCCCTGGCCGGGGGTGAAGTCGACCGAGTTGAGCATGTCGGCGACGCCGCCCTGGCCGTTCGCGCGCAGGCCGTCGAGGACCTGGGCCTTGGTCTCGCCGGCCGGGGCCTGTCGGCCGACCACGCCGGCGAAGATCAGGTCGGTCGCGTTGCCGAGCACCTTGGGGCCGACCACGGCGCAGCCGATGCTCAGCACGCCGAGCCCCAGCACGCCGACGATGGCCGCGCGCTCGGGGCGCAGCAGGTTCAGCAGGCGCTTGCCGGAGCCCTTGAAGTCCATCGACTTCTCGGCGCCCTGGCCGCCCATGAACCGGCCGGGGCCGGCCGGGCCGCGACGGGCGGCGGCGGTCTGCGAGTCGCTGACGGCGATCTTCGGCGCCGCGCCGTCCGCCGGGCCGGGGCCGCCGCCGGGGCTCTTGCCCCCGGGGCCCGGCTTCTCGGGGCCCTTGTTCATCGGGGTGGTCACGTCGCCTCCTGCTCGGTGAGCTGGGAGAGCACGATCTCCCGGTATGTCGGGTTGTCGGCCATCAGCTCGTGGTGCGTGCCGACGCCGACCACGGCGCCCTCGTCCAGGACGATGATCCGGTCGGCGTCGCGGATGGTGCTGACCCGCTGCGCGACGATCAGCACGGTCGCCTCGGCGGTCTCCCGGGCGAGCGCCTTGCGCAGCTTCGCGTCGGTGGCGTAGTCGAGTGCCGAGAACGAGTCGTCGAAGAGGTACACGCCGGGCTTGCGGACGAGGGCGCGGGCGATGGCCAGGCGCTGGCGCTGGCCGCCCGAGACGTTGCCGCCGCCCTGGGCGATCGGGGCGTCCAGGCCCTCGGGGAACTTCTCCACGAATTCCTTCGCCTGGGCGACCTCCAGCGCGTGCCACAGCTCCTCGTCGGTCGCGTCCGGCCGGCCGTAGCGGAGGTTTCCGGCCACCGTGCCGGAGAACAGGTACGGCTTCTGCGGGACCAGTCCGACGGTTTCGGCGATCAGCTCGGGCGCCAGCCGGCGGACGTCCACGCCGTCCAGCAGCACCTCGCCGCCGGTGGCGTCGATCAGCCGCGGGACGAGGCCGAGCAGGGTGGACTTGCCGCTGCCGGTGGAGCCGATCACGGCGGTGGTCTCGCCGGGCCGGGCCAGGATGTCGATGCCGCGCAGCACCGGGGCTTCGGCGCCCGGGTAGCGGAACTCGACGTTGCGCAGCTCCAGGTTGCCGCGTCGCAGCAGCTCGGTGACCGGGTCGGTGGGCGGGACGACGCTGGACTCGGTGCCCAGCACCTCCTCGATCCGCTCGGCGCAGACCTCGGCGCGCGGCACCATCATGAACATGAAGGTGGCCATCATGACGCTCATCAGGATCTGCATCAGGTAGGAGAGGAAGGCCGTGAGCGCGCCGATCTGCATCCCGCCGCTGTCGATCCGGTGGGCGCCGAACCACATCACGGCGACGCTCGAGAGGTTCACCACGAACATCACGCTGGGGAACATGAAGGCCATCAGCTTGCCGACCCGCAGCGAGACGTCGGTCAGCTCCTGGTTGGCGCCGGCGAAGCGTTCCTGCTCGTGGCCGTCCTTCACGAAGGCGCGGATCACCCGGATGCCGGTGATCTGCTCGCGCAGCACCCGGTTGACGGTGTCGATCTTCTTCTGCATGCTGCGGAACTGCGGCCGCAGCCGGCGCACCAGCAGGACGACCACGGTGCCGAGCAGCGGCACCACGACCAGCAGCAGCGCGGACAGCGGGACGTCCTGGTTGAGGGCCATCAGCACGCCGCCGAAGCACATGATCGGCGCGGCGACCATCAGGTTGAAGCCCATCAGGACCAGCATCTGGACCTGCTGGACGTCGTTGGTTGTGCGGGTGATCAGGGAGGGCGCGCCGAACTGCCCCAGCTCGCGGGCCGAGAAGCTCTGCACCCGGTCGAAGACCGAGGCGCGGATGTCGCGGCCGACCGCCATCGCGGTGCGCGCGCCGTAGTACACCGCGCCGATCGAGCAGGCCGCCTGGACCAGGGTGACGGCGATCATCACCGCACCGATCTGCAGGATGTAGCCGGTGTCGCCCTTCACCACGCCGTCGTCGATGATGTCGGCGTTCAGGGTCGGCAGGTAGAGCGCTGCGATGGTGGAGACCAGCTGGAGCAGCACCAGCAGGGAGATCGGTCGGGAGTAGGGCGTCAAATGGGCCCTGAGCAGTCTGATCAGCACTGGCAACACTCTCATGCTCGACAGTGGGATTCGCATCCCGATTTTGGGTCCTCGGGGGACTCGTACAACGGCATTGCCTCGGTCCGACCCTGAGACTAGTGGCGCGCATTGCACTTGCGGCGCGCCGGTGTGCCAGCTGGAGTCACCCTCTTACGGAACGGCTGGTTTCCCCCTAGGCTGCTGCCATCCCCTTGTTACTTGTCGGTTAACAAGACGGCCCGGCGGCCGCCCCCACGGTCACCGTTCACCCTCGGCCACCCGCCCCCGGAGGTCTCGTTGAGTTCCGCGCAGTCCCTGATCGGCTCCGGCAGTGTCGACATCGTCGCCGGGCGCCCCGCCTCCGTCGCACACCTCTTCCTCGACCGGGTGGCGGCGACACCCAACGGTGAGGCCTACCGCTACCCCGTGCCGGTGGACGAGCACGCCGCGGACGGCGCCCCCGGCGCCGAGCAGTGGCGCTCGCTCACCTGGGCGCAGACCGCCGCCCGGGTGAAGGCCGTGGCCGCCGGGCTGATGTCGCTCGGCATCGAGGCCGAGGACCGGGTCGCGCTCTCCTCGTCCACCCGGGTCGAGTGGATCATCGCCGACCTCGGGAACATGTGCGCCGGCGCGGCCACCACCACCGTCTACCCGAGCACCAACGCCGACGAGACGGCGTTCATCCTGTCGAACTCCGGCTCGAAGGCCCTGTTCGCCGAGAACGCGGCCCAGCTGGACAAGGCCGTCAGCCAGCGGGAGCACCTGCCGGAGCTGAGGACCGTCATCCTGTTCGACGCCCCCGCCGAGATCCCCGAGCCGGCCGGCCTGACCGTGCTCACCTTCGCGGAGCTGGAGCGGCTGGGCAACGAGTACCTGGCGGAGCACGCCGACGCCGTCGACAAGGCCGTGGCGGCCATCGACAAGGAGCAGCTGGCCACCCTCATCTACACCTCCGGCACCACCGGCCGCCCCAAGGGCGTGCGCCTGGTGCACGACTGCTGGGCGTACGAGGGCCGGGCCCAGGAGGCCAGCGGGCTGCTGCGGGCCGAGGACATCCAGTTCATGTGGCTGCCGCTGTCGCACGTCTTCGGCAAGACCCTGATCTCCGGGCAGATCGCCACCGGGCACGTGATGGCCCTGGACGGCCGGGTCGACCGGATCATCCACAACCTGCCGGTCATCCGCCCGACCCTGATGGCCTCGGCGCCGCGGATCTTCGAGAAGGTCTACAACGGCATCGCCGGCAAGGCCCGGGCCGAGGGCGGCGCCAAGTACAAGATCTTCCAGTGGGCGGCCAAGGTCGCCCGTGAGCACGCCCGGATCTCCCAGGCCACCCGGATCGCGACCGGCCGGGAGTCGGTGCCGTTCGCGCTGGGCCTGCAGCACGCGCTGGCCGACAAGCTCGTCTACGCCAAGATCCGCGCGGCCTTCGGCGGCCGGATGCGCGGCTCGGTCTCCGGCAGCGCCGCGCTGGCGCCCGAGATCGGCTACTTCTTCGCCGGGGCCGGCGTCCCGATCCTGGAGGGCTACGGCCTCACCGAGACGAGCGCCGGGTCCTGCGTGAACCGCGCGGAGGACTTCCGGATCGGCACCGTCGGCCTGCCGCTGCCGGGCACCGAGGTCCGGATCGCCGAGGACGGCGAGATCCTGCTGCGCGGCCCGGGCGTCATGCGCGGCTACCACAACCTGCCGGAGAAGACCGCGGAGGTGCTGGAGCCGGACGGCTGGTTCCACACCGAGGACATCGGCGAGCTGACCGAGGACGGCTTCCTGCGGATCACCGACCGCAAGAAGGACCTGTTCAAGACCTCCGGCGGCAAGTACGTCGCGCCCAGCGAGGTGGAGGGCAAGTTCAAGGCGATCTGCCCGTTCGTCAGCAACATCCTGGTGATCGGCAACGGCCGCAACTACTGCACGGCGCTGATCGCCCTGGACGAAGCGGTGATCATGCCGTGGGCCGCCGAGCACGAGCTGGCCGGCCGGTCCTACGCCGAGGTGGTCTCCTCGCCGCAGGTGCGCGAGCTGATCGAGGGCTTCGTGCAGCGGCTGAACACCGACCTCCAGCGCTGGCAGACGGTGAAGAAGTTCACCCTGCTCCCGCGCGACCTGGACATCGAGCACGGCGAGCTGACCCCGAGCCTCAAGATCAAGCGCCCGGTGGTCGAGAAGACCTACGCCGACGCGGTCACCCAGATGTACGCGGGGGCCGTCGAGGCCTGACCGGCCCGTCCGCGGCTCCTCCGTCGTCCCGTACGGCACACCCGTGCCGTACGGGACAATGGACCAATGCCTTCCGCACTCCCCGACGGCGAACCCGTGCCGTCCGACGGTTCCCTGCCCGCCCACGCCCTCGACGGGCTGGGAGAGCGGCCCTTCGGGTTCTACGTCCACGTGCCGTACTGCGCCACCCGCTGCGGCTACTGCGACTTCAACACCTACACCGCCACCGAGCTGCGCTCCTCGGGCACGGTCGCCTCGCAGGAGACCTACGCCGACAACCTGGTGGCGGAGATCCGGCTCGCCCGGACGGTGCTCGGCGACGCCGACATCCCGGTGCGGACGGTCTTCCTCGGCGGCGGCACCCCCACCCTGCTGCCCGCCCGTGACCTGGTGCGGATGCTCGCGGCGATCCGCGAGGAGTTCGGCCTGGCGCCCGGCGCCGAGGTCACCACCGAGGCCAACCCGGAGTCGGTCGACCCCGCCTACCTCGCCGAGCTGCGCGAGGGCGGCTTCAACCGGATCTCCTTCGGCATGCAGAGCGCCCGCCCGCACGTCCTGGAGCTGCTCGACCGCCACCACACCCCGGGCCGGCCCGAGGCCTGCGTGGCCGAGGCCCGGGAGGCCGGCTTCGAGCACGTCAACCTGGACCTGATCTACGGCACCCCCGGCGAGTCGGACGACGACTGGCGGGCCTCGCTGGACGCCGCCGTCGGCGCCGGCCCCGACCACGTCTCCGCGTACTCGCTGATCGTCGAGGACGGCACCAAGCTGGCCGCCCGGGTCAAGCGCGGCGAGCTGCCGATGATCGACGACGACGTGCACGCCGACCGCTACCTGATCGCCGACGAGGCGCTCGGCAAGGCCGGGTTCGGCTGGTACGAGGTCTCCAACTGGGCCACCTCCGAGGCCGCCCGCTGCCGCCACAACGAGCTCTACTGGACCGGCGCCGACTGGTGGGGCGCCGGCCCCGGCGCGCACAGCCACGTCGGCGGCGTCCGCTGGTGGAACGCCAAGCACCCCGCCGCGTACGCCCAGGCGCTGGCCGAGGGCCGCACGCCCGGCCAGGGCCGCGAGGTGCTCCCGGCGGCGGACCGCCGGGTCGAGCGGATCCTGCTGGAGCTGCGGCTGGTCGAGGGCTGCCCGCTCTCCCTGCTGGCCCCGGCCGGCCTGGAGGCCGCCCACCGGGCGCTCGACGACGGCCTGCTCGACCCCGCCGCCTTCGAGGCCGGCCGCGCCGTGCTGACCCTGCGGGGGCGGCTGCTGGCGGACGGCGTCGTGCGTGACCTCGTGGACTGAGTCCCGTCGGCGTGGGAGCAGCCGTCGCCCGGGGCCTGCCCGATCACCGCTCCGAGCGGACCAGCAGGTTCGGCGACCCCGTTCGCCGGCCGTGCTCGGGGTGACGCCCGACACGGTGGAGTACCGGACCCACGCCCGAGGGCGCTCAGTCCTCCGTGAGCGTCACGAAGTCGATCAGTTCCTCGACCCGGCCCAGCAGGGCCGGGTCGAGGTCCCGGTAGGAGTTCACCGAGGCGAGGATCCGCTTCCAGGCGGCGGGGGTGTCCACCGGCCAGCCGAGCCGGCGGCAGACGCCCTCCTTCCAGGACTCCCCGCGCGGCACCTGCGGCCAGCCGGGGATGCCGACGCTGGCGGGCTTCACGGCCTCCCAGACGTCGATGTACGGGTGGCCGACGACGAGCACCGAGGAGCCGGTGACCTGGCCGGCGATCCGGTGCTCCTTGGTGCCCGGCAGCAGGTGGTCGACCAGCACGCCCAGGCGCCGGCCCGGGCCGGGGGAGAACTCGGCCACGATCGCGGGCAGGTCGTCGATGCCCTCCAGGTACTCCACCACCACGCCCTCGATCCGCAGGTCGTCGCCCCAGACCCGTTCGACCAGCTCGGCGTCGTGCCGGCCCTCCACGTAGATCCGCGACTCGCGGGCGACCCGGGCCCGGGCCCCGGGCACGGCCACCGAGCCGGAGGCCGTCCGGCCCGGCCCTTTCGCCGGCGCGGGTGCCGCGCCGGCCGGCCGGACCAGGGTGACCACCCGGCCCTCCAGCAGGAAGCCGCGCGCGCCCATCGGGAACACCCGGTGCTTGCCGAAGCGGTCCTCCAGGGTGACCGTCAGCCCCTCCGCCGTCTTCTCGCACCGCACCACCGCCCCGCAGAAGCCGGTGGCCGCCTCCTCCACCACGAGGCCCCGCTCGGCGGGCACCTCCGGGGCGGGCTGCTGCCGCTTCCACGGCGGGGTCAGGTCCGGGCCGTAACTCCTGCTGCGCATCCTCGGACTATACGAAACCCTCCGTCACCCCACCGCCGGGCACGCGCACCCGGCGCCTCACCCGAGGAACGGCGCGACCACCGACAGCACCTCGGCGAGCCGCGCGAGCAGCGCCGTACGGTGCGTCAGCGGTACGGCTTCGCCGACGCCTTGGGGGCCGGGTCGCACACCGCGGTCGGCCAGCAGATAGAGCATCCGCAGGGTGCGCATGGTGTTGGAGGCGTACGCGGGGACGGGGCCGGGCGTGCCGGCCGCGAAGTCGGCGGCGACGGCGTCCAGCCAGCCGAGCGACTCCTCCCAGGTCAGTTCGGGACGGGTCAGGACGAGGGCCGGCGCCCGGGCGAGCCGGTCGTCCTCCTGCGCGTCCCACACGTGGGTGGCGGGGGCCAACAGGCGGGCCGCGCCGAGGTCGAGCAGCGGCGCCGGTGCGACCTGCGGGCAGCGTCCGAGGGCTCCCAGCAGGTCGGCGCCGTGGGCCACCGCGTGCAGCCGGCCGAGCTGCGGGTGGTGGCCGCGCAGGTCCGTCTCGGCGGGGTATCAGTCGGCGAACGCCGTGACCCGGCCGGCCCGGTGGTCGCCGTTCCTGACGAGCGCGGCGAGGACCGGCGCGGCGAAGCTTCGGGTCTGGATCTCTGGGTCGGACAGTCGCGCCGCCATCGTGTCGCCCAGGTCGCGTCGCAGCTCCCGGTCGAGCCCGGGGATCCAGCGGGCCAGCAGGGTGTACGCCTGGTCGTCGCGGAGCACCGGGTCGGGCGAGCGCAGCGCCTCGGTGAGTTCGGCGACCAGTCCGGCCGGGGAGCGGTCGGCGGGCCGGGCCGAACCGTGGTCGATGATCTGCTGCCAGTCGGTCATGACCGGCAACGGTAGGGCCCGGACGGCGCCCGTACCAGGGATTCCGGGCCGGCTCAGAGCCCCGGCGCGCCCCAGACCGGGAACCAGCGGGAGAGGTCGGACTCGACCCGCAGGTCGTTGCCGAGCATCGCCTTGATCTGGAGTTCCAGCGGGCTGTTGCGCTTCTCGCCGCCGCCGGGCACGGGCGCGAAGGGGAAGAAGGTGCCGCGCTTGTACAGGTAGACCAGGGCCAGCGACTGCCCGGCGTCGTTGCGGAAGCCCACCAGGGAGCAGAGCAGTTGCGGGCCGAAGCCGTTCGCCTCCAGCTCGCTGTTGACCGCGTGCAGGTCGTTGACCAGCTCCGGCAGCTCCTCGGGGGTGTGCCGGGCCAGCAGCCAGGAGTAGCCGTAGCCGTCCTGGCTCGCCTCCACCGGGACGCCGCCGCGGCCGGTGTCGGCGTCCAGCAGTTCGCGCACCTGCCGCTCCACCTCGCCGAAGGCGCCGCCCTCGACGGCCGCGAAGCAGACCGAGCCGAGCCCGGTGGGCCGGAACCCGGCGGCGGCCTCCAGGGTCAGCGCCGCCGACGGCACGCCGAAGAGCTGGTCGAGGTCGGGCCGGACGGGCTTGCTGCGGCCGAACAGGGTGTCCAGGAATCCCATCGGGCTCCTCCACGGTCGATCGGGCGAGGGATCGGGCCTTACGGGATCCGCTGTTCCCGGGCGGTCAGCGGTTGAGGTCGGTCGAGATCCGCGCGAGCTGCTCCAGCCGCTTCTCCAGCGACGGGTGGGTGGACAGCAGCTGGCCGGCCGCCTCCCGGGCGCTGAGCGCGGGGGCGAAGTAGAAGGCGTTGTACGGCTGCGCCTGGCGCAGGTCCCTGGTGGGGATCGCGGCGATCTGGCCGGTCACCTTGGTCAGGGCGGAGGCCAGCGCGCTGGGGCGCCCGGTCAGCTGGGCGGCGGCCCGGTCGGCGGCCAGCTCGCGGTAGCGGGACAGCAGCCGGGTCAGCAGGAAGCTGATCACGTACACCACCATCGAGACCAGCGGGATGATCAGCATCGCGATGGCGGCGTTCTGGTCGTTGCTGTTGCGGTTGCCGCCCATCAGCCCGCTGTACATGGCCATCCGGGTCATCGCGCCGGCCAGCACGCCGAGGAACCCCGCGACGGTCATGACGGCGACGTCCCGGTGGGCGACGTGCGAGAGCTCGTGGGCGAGGACGCCCTCCAGCTCCTCCGGCTCCAGCCGGCGCAGCAGGCCGGTGGTGACGCAGACCACGGACTTCTCGGGTTTGCGGCCGGTGGCGAAGGCGTTCGGCATGTCGTTCCGGGAGACCGCCACCCTGGGCTTGGGCATGTCGGCGAGTGCGCAGAGCCGGTCAATGGTTCCGTGCAGCTGGGGGTACTGCTCGGGGGTGACCTCGTGGGCGCCCATCGCCCGTTCGGTGATCTTGTCGCTGAACCAGAACTGGGCGACGAACAGCCCGCCCGAGATCAGCACGATGATCGGCCAGGCCCCGCGCAGCAGCACGATGAGCACACCGGTGAAGCCCACGTACAGGAGGCCGATCACGAACATCGTGGCGACCATCCGGCCGGTCAGTCCACGGTCGGGCGCGAAACGGGTGTGCTGCCCTGAGGTCGACATCGCTGCTCCTCGCATTCGCCGGTTGACTTCGATGCTGCCACCTGGCGGGGCGGGCGGCATCACCCCGCGCGGGGCGGTGCGTGCAGGATCACCACCGACGGGCCGTTCCTGCCGTCGGGCCCGGGCCTTACACTGGCAGGTACGGTTCTGGCACTCGACTGTCCTGAGTGCCAGGCGGCCCACAGCGGGTGATCCACCGGGTGACCCAGACCGAGTCATAACGGACAACGTGCGAAGACGGAGGTGCGTGCCCATGGCCAACGACCGCAGGGCGGACGACCGCAAGTCCGACACCAGGCACCTCGACGGCAGGCAGCTCGACGTGCGTCCGCTGGACGACCGCAAGCTCGCGGTGCTGCGCGCGATCGTCCAGGACTACGTCGGCACCGAGGAGCCGGTGGGCTCCAAGGCCCTGGTCGAGCGGCACAGTCTCGGGGTCTCCCCGGCGACCGTGCGCAACGACATGGCGGCCCTGGAGGAGGACGGCTACATCCAGCAGCCGCACACCAGCGCCGGCCGCATCCCCACCGACAAGGGCTACCGGCTCTTCGTCGACCGCCTCGCCGAGGTGAAGCCGATGACCGCGCCCGAGCGGCGCGCGATCCGGCACTTCCTGGACGGCGCGGTCGACCTGGACGACGTGGTCGCCCGGACGGTGCGGCTGCTCGCGCAGCTGACCCGGCAGGTCGCCGTCGTGCAGTACCCCTCGCTCTCCCGCTCGACCGTGCGGCACATCGAGCTGGTCGCCCTCGCGCCGGCCAAGGTGATGCTCGTCCTGATCACCAACACCGGCCGGGTCGAGCAGCGGATGGTCGACTGTCCCGGCACGGTCGGCGAGACCGTCCTGGCGGACCTGCGGGCCCGGATCAACGCCCGCGCCGTCGGGCAGCGGCTGCCGGACGTCCCCGAGCTCCTGGAAGGCCTGCCGGCCGCCTTCGAGGCGACCGACCGCCCGACCGTCACCACCGTGCTGGCGACCCTCTTCGAGGCGCTCGCCGAGCAGAACGAGGAGCGGATCATGCTGGCCGGCACGGCCAACCTGACCCGCTTCGGGCACGACTTCCCGCTCACCATCCAGCCGGTGCTGGAGGCGCTGGAGGAGCAGGTCGTCCTGCTCCGCCTGCTGGGTGAGACCGGCGACGCCGGGATGATGGTCCGGATCGGCCGGGAGAACGCGTACGAAGGGCTCAATTCCACCTCGGTCGTCTCGGTCGGTTACGGTTCGGGCGACGAGAGTGTGGCGAAGCTGGGCGTGATCGGTCCGACCCGGATGGACTACCCGGGCACAATGGGGGCGGTGCGAGCGGTGGCACGGTACGTGGGTCAGATCCTGGCCGAGTCGTAGAACAGCGCCGTTGGACCTCCAACGGTGACAACCAGTCGCAGCACTTCTAGAGGCGGAACAAGCGGAGCATTTGGTGGCCACGGACTACTACGCGGTACTCGGCGTCCGACGGGATGCGGGGCAGGACGAGATCAAGAAGGCGTTCCGGCGCCTTGCCCGTGAACTGCACCCGGACGTCAACCCGGACCCGAAGACGCAGGAGCGGTTCAAGGAGATCAACGCCGCCTACGAGGTGCTCTCCGACCCGGCCAAGCGCCAGGTCTACGACCTCGGCGGCGACCCCCTCTCCCCGAACGGCGGCGGCGCGGGCGGATTCGGCGCGGGCGCGGCCGGATTCGGCTTCTCCGACATCATGGACGCGTTCTTCGGCGCCGCCTCCGGCCAGCGCGGGCCCCGCTCGCGGACCCGGCGCGGCCAGGACGCGATGATCCGGCTGGAGATCACCCTGGAGGAGGCCGCCTTCGGCACCACCAAGGAACTCCAGGTCGACACCGCCGTGACCTGCACCACCTGCTCCGGCGAGGGGGCGGCCCCCGGCACCTCCGCGCAGACCTGTGACATGTGCCGCGGCAAGGGCGAGGTCTCCCAGGTCACCCGGTCCTTCCTGGGCCAGGTCATGACCTCCCGCCCCTGCCCGCAGTGCCAGGGCTTCGGCACCGTCGTGCCCACCCCCTGCCCCGAGTGCGCGGGCGACGGACGGGTCCGCGCCCGCCGCACGCTCACCGTCAAGATCCCGGCCGGGGTCGACAACGGCACCCGGATCCAGCTGGCCGGCGAGGGCGAGGTCGGCCCCGGCGGCGGCCCGGCCGGCGACCTGTACGTCGAGATCGCCGAGACCGCCCACCCGACCTTCCAGCGGCGCGGGGACGACCTGCACTGCACGGTCACCATCCCGATGACGGCGGCCTCGCTCGGCACCCAGGTGCCGCTGCAGACCCTGGACGGGCTGGAGGAGGTCGACATCCGGCCCGGCACCCAGTCCGGCCAGTCGATCCCGCTGCACGGGCGGGGCATCACCCATCTCCGCGGCGGCGGCCGGGGCGACTTGATAGTGCATGTCGAGGTGCAGACGCCCACCAAGCTCGACCCCGAGCAGGAGGAGCTGCTGCGCCGGCTGGCTCTGCTGCGCGGCGAGGAGCGCCCCTCGGGCACCTTCGCCCCCGGGCAGCAGGGGCTGTTCTCGCGGCTGAAGGACGCCTTCAACGGCCGCTGAGCCGCCGAGCCCCGGGCGCAAGCGCGGCAGCGGCCCGTGACCCCGTACGACGGGGGCGCGGGCCGCTGTCACCCCCGCGCGGGCCCGTCGGAGCGCGCCGCGGGACGCCTCGCGCGCGGGGGCGGCGACGTGCGCTCCCCGGCGTACGCGTCAGCGCCCCCGTAGGCCCGCGCGCCCGAGCAGCCCCCGCGGCCCCGACCCGCACACCTGAGCACCAGCACCAGCACCAGCACCGCCAGCCCCCGGAGGCAGACCCCGATGACCGCACCCGTGTTCGTCACCGACTCCGCGCGGCTCGAAGGCGCCGCCGCCGGCACGCTGGTCCGCCTGGACGGCCCCGAGGGCCGGCACGCCGCCGCCGTGAAGCGACTGGAGCCCGGCGAGGCGGTCACCCTCGCGGACGGGCTCGGCCTGGGCGTGGACGGCACCGTCGCGGCCGTGCACGGCAAGGACGCGATCGACGTCACGGTCCTCGCGGTGCGCCGCGAGCCCGGTCCGTCCCCGCGGATCGTCGTCGTGCAGGCCCTGCCCAAGGGCGACCGGGGCGAACTCGCGGTCGAGACCATGACCGAGGTCGGCGTCGACGTGGTGATCCCGTGGCCGGCCTCCCGGTGCATCACCCAGTGGAAGGGCGACCGCGGGGCGAAGGCGCTCGCCAAGTGGCGGGCCACCGCGCGGGAGGCGGGCAAGCAGTCCCGCCGGTTGCGGTTCCCCGAGGTCCGCGACCCGATGACGACCCGCCAGCTGGCGCCGCTGCTGGCCGGGGCCGCGTTCGCCGCCGTGCTGCACGAGGACGGCGCCCAGCCGCTCGCCGCCGCCGCGCTGCCGCCCGCCGGTGACCTGGTGCTGATCGTCGGCCCCGAGGGCGGGGTCTCCCCGGAGGAGCTGGCGGCCTTCGCCGAGGCCGGCGCGGGGCCGTACCGGCTGGGCCCGTCCGTGCTGCGCACCTCGACGGCCGGGGTGGCGGCCGGCGCCCTGCTGCTCGGGCGGACCGGGCGCTGGTCCTGACCGGGCACCGAGCCTGACCGGGCACCGGGTGCCGCACCGTCTGCCGTCTGCCGCCGGTCCGCCCGGCGACCGGCCGGGTGCGAACGGCCGCCCCACGGCCGGGCCCGCGGCCGGCCCGTCCCGGGCCCCGCGGCGGGGGGCGCCCACCCGGGTTCGCTGTCGAAGAAAACGCTTCGCACTGTGCGTGCACATGCATAAAGTGACGCCGTGACCGAACCCCACAGCACCCTCGCGGGCGCGTACCTGCGCCACCCCCACCTGCACGGTGACCTGATCACCTTCGTCGCCGAGAACGACATCTGGCTGGCCCCGCTCGACGGCGGCCGGGCCTGGCGGCTGACCGCCGATCAGGTCCCGGTCTCGCACCCCAGATTCTCCCCGGACGGCCGGCACATCGCCTGGGCGTCCACCCGCGACGGCGCGCCCGAGATCCACCTGGCGCCGGTCGAGGGCGGCCCGGCCCGCCGGCTGACGTACTGGGGCAGCGGCCAGACCAGGATGCGCGGCTGGACGGCGGACGGCCGCCCGATCGCCACCACCACGGCCGGCCAGGCGACCCTGCGGCGCAGCTGGGCGTTCGCCGTCCCGCTGGACGGCGGCGAGCCCGCCCGGCTGCCGTACGGTCCGGTCGGCGGCCTGGCGCAGGAGCCCGGGGCCACGGGGGAGTCCCCGGCCGGGGGCGGGGGGCGGGTGCTGCTGCTGTCCGCCTGGAGCCGCGAGCCAGCGCACTGGAAGCGCTACCGCGGCGGCACGGTCGGCAAGCTGTGGATCGGCACCGAGGAGTTCACCCGGGTGCACGCCGGGCTGGGCGGCAACATCGAGTCCCCGCTCTGGGTCGGCGGCCGGATCGCCTTCCTCTCCGACCACGAGGGCGTCGGCCGGCTGTACTCCAGCCTCCCGGACGGCAGCGACCTGCGCGTCCACACCACCGCGGACGACGGCTTCTACGCCCGCAACGCCAGCACCGACGGCGCCCGGGTGGTCTGGCACAGCGCGGGCGACCTCTGGATCCTGGACGACCTGGACGGCGCCGAGCCGCGCCGGCTCGACATCCGGCTGGCCGGCCCCGCGACCGGCCGCCGGCCGCGCCCGGTCGGCGCCGCGCACTGGCTGTCGGGCGTCGCCCCGGACCGCACCGGCCGGGCCAGCGCCGTGGTGGTGCGCGGCAGCGTGCACTGGCTGACGCACCGTGAGGGACCGGCCCGGGTGCTGGACGAGACGCCGGGCGTCCGCGCCAGGCTGGCCCGGGTGGTCCCGGGCGAGGACGGCGCCCAGGGCGTGGTCTGGGTGACCGACGCGGAGGGCGACGACGCCGTCGAGTACGCCCCGGCGGTGCTCGGCGCGGAGCGGCGCCGACTGGCCGCCGGGCAACTCGGCCGGGTGCTCGGCCTGGTCGTCTCGCCGGACGGCAAGCAGCTGGCGGTGGCCTCCCACGACGGCCGGGTGCTGCTGGTGACCCTCGCCGACGGCACCGTGCACGAGCTGGCCCGGAGCACCGACGGCGAGGTCAACGGGCTGGTCTTCAGCCCCGACTCGGCCTGGCTGGCCTGGTCGCAGCCCGCGCTCGGACCGTGGTCGCTGCGCCAGATCGTGCTCGCCAACCTGGCCACCCGCTCGGTCGGCGAGGCCACCCCGCAGCGGTTCGTCGACACCTCGCCGGCCTTCACCGCGGACGGCAAGCACCTCGCGTTCCTGTCGGTGCGCAACTTCGACCCGGTGTACGACGCGCACGTCTTCGACCTGTCGTTCCCCAACGGCTGCCGCCCGTACCTGATCACGCTGGCCGCCGACACGCCGTCCCCGTTCGGCCCGCAGCGCGCCGGCCGTCCGTTCGGCGGCGAGGACGACGAGGCCAAGGGCAAGAAGGCGGACGCCGAGGACGGCTCCGACACGACTCCCGTCACCCGGGTCGACCTGGACGGCATCGCGGACCGGATCATCCCCTTCCCGGTCGAGGGCGGCCGGTTCGGCAGCCTGCGCGCGGTCAAGGACGGCGTGCTCTGGACCAGGCTGCCGCTGGTCGGCGAACTGGGCGACGAGGCGGCCTCGCTGGAGGACGAGCGGCCGCGCCCGGTGCTGGAGCGCTTCGACTTCAAGAAGCTGCGCGCCGAGGAGCTGGTCACCGGGCTGGACTCGTTCTCCGTGACCGGGGACGGCAGCCGGCTGGCGGTGCTGGACGAGGGGCAGCTGCGGATCGTCCCGGCCGACCACAAGGCCGCGGGGGAGGACGACGAGACCGACGTGGACCTCTCCCGGCTGCGGGTCACCGTCGACCCGGCGGCCGAGTGGCGGCAGATGTTCGACGAGAACGGCCGCATCATGCGTGACAACTTCTGGCGCGCGGACATGGGCGGTTTCGACTGGGCCGGTGCGCTGGCCCGGTACCGGCCGCTGGTGGAGCGGCTCGGCTCGCACGACGACCTGGTCGACCTGCTCTGGGAGGTCCAGGGCGAGCTGGGCACCTCGCACGCCTACGTGACCCCGCACGGCACCGGCACCGAGGCCGCCCGCCGGCAGGGCCTGCTCGGCGCGGACCTGGTCAAGGACGGCGAGGTCTGGCGGATCGAGCGGATCCTGCCCGGCGAGTCCTCCGACCCGCGGGCCCGCTCGCCGCTGGCCGCGCCCGGCGCCGCCGTGCGCCCGGGTGACGCCGTGCTGGCCGTCAACGGCCGCCCGGTGGACCCGGTCACCGGCCCGGCGCCGCTGCTGGCGGGCACGGCCGGCCAGCCGGTCGAGCTGACCGTGGCGGGCAAGGACGGCACCGACCAGCGGCACCCGGTGGTGGTGCCGCTGGCGGACGAGGAGGCGCTGCGCTACCACGACTGGGTGGCCGGGCGCCGGGCCGCCGTCCGGGAGCTGTCCGGCGGCCGGCTGGGCTACCTGCACGTCCCGGACATGGTCAGTGCCGGCTGGGCTCAGCTGCACCGCGACCTGCGGGTCGAGATGGCCAAGGAGGGCGTGGTGGTGGACCTGCGGGAGAACCGCGGCGGCCACACCTCGCAGCTGGTGATCGAGAAGCTCAACCGGAAGATCATCGGCTGGGACCGCGCGCGGGACGTCGCGGGCGCCGACCCGTACCCGGGCGACGCCCCCCGCGGGCCGGTGGTGGCGCTGGCCAACGAGTTCTCCGGCTCGGACGGCGACATCGTCAACGCCGCGATCCAGGCGCTCAAGATCGGCCCGGTGGTCGGCACCCGCACCTGGGGCGGGGTGATCGGCATCGACAGCAAGTACAGCCTGGTCGACGGCACCGGGGTGACCCAGCCCAAGTACGCCTTCTGGCTGGAGGGTTACGGCTGGGGCGTGGAGAACCACGGGGTCGACCCGGACGTCGAGGTGCCGATCGCCCCGCACCAGTACGCGGCCGGCGAGGACCCGCAGCTCGCCGAGGGCGTCCGGCTGGCCCTGGCCGCCCTGGCGGAGAACCCGGCGAAGACGCCGCCGCCGGTGCCGGGGCTGTAGCCGGGCCGGTGGTCCGCCGGGCGGGAGCAGGCCTCCCGCCCGGCGGTGGCCGGTTAGGATGCGTGGCTGATCCATGATCACCGCGCAACGGGGGCAGCGAGATGGCACAGGCACACCCGCAGGGTTCGTACGGCCAGGATCCGTACCGGCAGCCGCCGGCCGGCCCGTACGGGCAGCCGGCGCAGCCGTACGCCCAGCAGCCGTACCCGGCGCAGCCGTACGCCCAGTACCCCCAGCCCCCCTACCCCCAGCCCCCCTACCCCCAGGCCCGGTACCCCCAACCCGGTCACGGCCCGCAGCTCCCGCCGGCGCCGGCGGAGGCGGGGGACGGCCGCCGGATGCTGGCCGCCCTGCTCGACGGGGTCTTCGCCCTGGTGGCCGGGTTCGCGGCGGCCAAGAACTCCTCGCAGCACGGCGGTTCGGCGGGCGCCTACTTCGGGCTGCTGCTCGCGGTGGCGGTGGGCTTCTCCTTCGTCAACCACGTGGTCCTCGCCCGGCTGCTCGGCTTCAGCCTGGGCAAGGGAGCGCTGGCCGTGCGGGTGATCCGGTACAAGGACGTCAGCCGGCCCGGCACCTGGCGGCTGACCAGGCGCTGGCTGCTCGGCTTCGTGCTGATCCCGATCGGCCTGATGGTCGAGGAACTGGAGCCGGCGGAGGCCTGCGGCGTCCGGGTCGTGCGCCGCAAGCACCTGGCCGCCCGGGAGCAGCGGGCCGGGCGGCTCGGCTAGCATGCGGCCGTAGCCCCGACCCGATTCCGCGAGGAGACACCGATGTCCGGCGAGCCGCAGTCCGACTGCCTGTTCTGCAAGATCGTGGCGGGGGAGATCCCGGCGACGGTGGTCCGGCAGAACGAGCGCACCGTCGCGTTCCGGGACATCAGCCCGCAGGCCCCGACCCACATCCTGGTGATCCCCAAGGCGCACTACCCGAACGCGGCCGCGCTCGCCGCCGCCGAACCCGCGCTGGCCGCCGAACTGCTGGTCGAGGCGGGCGAGGTGGCGGCGGACGAGAAGATCGACCGGGCCGGCTACCGGCTGATCTTCAACACCGGTGCCGGCGCCGGGCAGACCGTCTTCCACGCGCACGTCCACGTGCTCGGCGGCACGCCGCTGCGTGAGGGCCTGGTCTGACACCGTGTCGCAACGCGAACTCGTCGTCCTGGGCACCGCCAGCCAGGTGCCCACCCGGCACCGCAACCACAACGGCTACCTGCTCCGCTGGGACGGCGAGGGCCTGCTCTTCGACCCCGGCGAGGGCACCCAGCGGCAGATGCTGCACGCCGGGGTCTCCGCCACCCAGATCACCCGGATCGGCGTCACGCACTTCCACGGCGACCACTGCCTGGGCCTGGCCGGGGTGATCCAGCGGATCAACCTGGACCGGGTGCCGCACCCGGTGGACGTCTACTTCCCGGCCTCCGGCGAGGTCTTCTTCCACCGGCTGCGGCACGCCACGGCCTTCCACGAGACGGCCGTGCTGCGCCCGCACCCGGTGGAGGAGGCGGGCCCGCTGCCCGTCCCCGGGGCCCGGTTCACGCTGGACGCCGTCCGCCTGTCGCACCCCGTGGAGTCCTTCGGCTACCGGCTGGCCGAGCCGGACGGCCGCCGGCTGGTGCCGGAGCGCCTCGCCGAGCTGGGCGTCTTCGGCCCGGCGGTGGGGCGGCTGCAGCACCAGGGCGCCGTCGAGGTGGACGGCCGGACGGTCACCCTGGACGAGGTCAGCGAGCCGCGGCCGGGTCAGCGGTTCGCCTTCGTGATGGACACCCGGCTCTGCGACGGCGTCGGCGAGCTGGCCGAGGGCGCCGACCTGCTGGTGATGGAGGCGACCTTCCTGGACGCCGACGCGCACCTGGCCCGCGAGCACGGCCACCTCACCGCCGGGCAGGCCGCCCAGGTGGCCGCGGAGGCGGGCGCCCGGACCCTGGTGCTCACCCACTTCTCCCAGCGCTACCCGGACCTCGGCGGCCACCTGGCCGAGGCCCGCCGGTACTTCGACGGGGAGATCGTGGTCGCCGAGGACCTCGCCCGGGTGCCCGTCCCGCCCCGGCGTTGACCGCGTCGGAATTTGGACGGCCTCGGTGCCCGGCCCGGAAAACCAGTCGCATCGGCCCCGGAACTGCCGGAGCATCGACCGCGTGCGCGATTCGTCCGCCGGGAGGTGGCGCCGCACCGCCCCGGCGATCACGCGCGCGGCGTACCCTGGTGACCCCGGACCGACCGAGCGGCACCACGAGACCACGGATGGGATGAGGCAGGCCTCAGCGCCGACCTATGAGTAACACATCACATACCCGTACGAACGGACAGTCGCGGCCTGCCGAGGCGGCCGGCTCCGAGCGGGTCGCCAGCGCCAGGATCGTCATTCCCGAGAAGCACCCGATGGTCACCCTGCTCGGTGCCACCGACTCGCTGCTGCGCGTGATCGAGCGGTCGTTCCCGGCCGCCGACATCCACGTCCGGGGCAACGAGGTCACCGCGACCGGGGAGCGCGCCGAGGTCGCCCTCGTGCAGGAGCTCTTCAACGAGATGATGCTGGTGCTGCGCACCGGCCAGCCCCTGACGGAGGACGCCGTGGAGCGTTCGATCGCGATGCTGCGCAACGCCGGGGACAACCCGGACGACCCGTCGCCGTCCCAGGTGTTCACCGCGAACATCCTCTCCAACCGCGGCCGGACCATCCGCCCCAAGACCCTCAACCAGCAGCGCTACGTCGACGCCATCGACAAGCACACGATCGTCTTCGGCCTCGGCCCGGCCGGTACCGGCAAGACCTATCTCGCGATGGCCAAGGCCGTGCAGGCCCTGCAGGCCAAGGAGGTCAACCGGATCATCCTGACCCGGCCCGCCGTCGAGGCGGGGGAGCGGCTGGGCTTCCTGCCCGGCACCCTCTACGAGAAGATCGACCCGTACCTGCGCCCGCTCTACGACGCGCTGCACGACATGATGGACCCGGACTCGATCCCGCGGCTGATGGCCGCCGGGACGATCGAGGTCGCCCCGCTCGCCTACATGCGCGGGCGCACCCTCAACGACGCCTTCATCATCCTGGACGAGGCCCAGAACACCTCCCCCGAGCAGATGAAGATGTTCCTCACCCGCCTCGGTTTCAACTCCCGGGTGGTGGTCACCGGCGACACCAGCCAGATCGACCTCCCGGGCAGCACCCGCAGCGGTCTCAAGGTCGTCCAGGAGATCCTCGTGGACGTCCCCGACATCCACTTCTCCGTCCTCACCAGCACCGATGTGGTCCGCCACAAGCTGGTCGGCCGGATCGTGGACGCCTACGAGGCCTGGGACGCCCGCCAGGAGGCCGAGGAGAACACCCCGCCCGCCCGCAAGCCCTCCCAGCGGCGCACCGTCAAGCCGCCGTCGGCCCGGGCACCCCGCCAGTCCCATCGCACCGAAAGCTGAGTAACAGCCCCTCCATGTCGATCGACATCGCCAACGAGTCCGGTTGGGACGCCGACGAGGACTCCATCCTCGACATCGCCCGCTACGCCCTCGACAAGATGCGGATCCACCCGCAGTCCGAACTGTCCGTGATCCTGGTGGACAGCGCGGCGATGGAGGAGCTCCACATCCAGTGGATGGACCTGCCGGGCCCCACCGACGTGATGTCCTTCCCGATGGACGAACTGCGTCCCGGCAAGGAGGGCGACGAGCTGCCGCAGGGCCTGCTCGGTGACATCGTGCTCTGCCCGGAGGTCGCCAAGCAGCAGGGCGAGGCGGCGCCGTCGAAGCACTCGATGGACGAGGAGCTGCAGCTGCTCACCGTCCACGGGGTGCTGCACGTGCTCGGCTACGACCACGAGGAGCCGGACGAGGAGCGCGAGATGTTCGCGCTCCAGAAGCGGATCCTGGACGACTGGCGTGCCGGTCGGGGCCTCGGCGGCATCTCGCCGGCCCCCACCACCCACTGAGCGCGGGGTCCGGTCCGCTGTGAGTGGCGAGAGTACGAGCTTCATCCTGGGCGCCGTCCTGCTCACCGGCGTCGGGTGGCTGGCCGCCTGCGCCGAGGCGGGCATCTCCCGGGTCTCCCGGTTCCGCGCCGAGGAGGCCGTCCGGGCCGGCCGGCGCGGCGCCGACCGGATGCTGACGCTGGCCTCCGACCCGATCCGCTACCTCAACCTGGCCACCCTGATCCGGGTGGCCAGCGAGATGGCGGCGGCGGTCATGGTCACCGTGGTCTGTGTCCGCAACGTGGAGCCGACCTGGCAGGCCGTGCTGCTGGCGTTCGGGGTGATGGTGCTGGTGTCGTTCGTCGCGGTCGGCGTCTCGCCGCGCACGATCGGCCGTCAGCACCCGCTGAGCACCGTCACGGCGGCGGCCTTCGTGCTGCTGCCGCTGGCCCGGATCCTCGGCCCGATCCCGCGGCTGCTGATCCTGACCGGCAACGCGCTGACCCCCGGAAAGGGCTACCGGGAGGGTCCGTTCGCCTCCGAGGCGGAGCTGCGGGCCCTGGTCGACCTGGCCGAGAAGGACGACCTGATCGAGGACGACGAGCGCCGGATGGTGCACTCGGTCTTCGAGCTGGGCGACACCATCGTGCGCGAGGTGATGGTGCCGCGCACCGACCTGGTGATGATCGAGCGCCACAAGACCGTCCGGCAGGCCCTCACGCTGGCGCTGCGTTCCGGCTTCTCGCGGATCCCGGTGGTCGGCGACAACGAGGACGACGTGGTGGGCATGGTCTACCTCAAGGACCTCGTACGCCTCACCCACATCAACCGTGACGCCGAGTCCGAGCCGGTCGGCGGCATGATGCGCCCGGCCGTCTTCATCCCCGACAGCAAGCCGGCCGGCGACCTGCTGCGCGAGATGCAGCAGATGCGCTCGCACGTCGCGATCGTGATCGACGAGTACGGCGGCACGGCCGGCCTGGTCACCATCGAGGACATCCTGGAGGAGATCGTCGGTGAGATCACCGACGAGTACGACCGGGAGATCGCACCCGTCGAGGACCTCGGCGACGGCTCGTACCGGATCACCGCCCGGCTGCTCGTGGAGGACCTCGGCGACCTGTTCGGCATCGAGCTGGAGGACGAGGACGTCGAGACCGTGGGCGGCCTGCTCGCCAAGCACCTCGGCCGGGTGCCGATCCCCGGGTCGTCCTGCGAGATACCGCTGCCGGAGGACGCCGGCACCGACCTCAGCGCCATCCTGCTGACGGCCGAGAGCTCGGCCGGCCGGCGCAACCGGATCGGCACGGTGGTGGCCGCCCCCGTCCGCCCGGTGGACGACGGCGACGGCGAGGACGCCGACCGCGCCGACGGGCGCTGACCGGGGCGACGGACGAGGACCCTCCGGGGCGGGCGCGGCCCGCCCCGGAAGGCTCAGCACGAGTTGCCCGGCCGCCGGGCACGTCACCACGATGTGGTCATGACTCATGAGTTGCGCGCTGAGTACGGCCCGCAGGGCCGGTCCGGCGGCGTCAGGACCTGGCACATCATGCGCACCGTCGGGGCCACCGAGGCGATGTGCGGCCGGACGATCGACCCGGACGCGGAGACCCGCCCGGAGGACGACTGGGGCAGGACCGAGCGGCCGGCCTGCCAGCAGTGCGGTTCGCTGTACCTGCACGAGGTGCCGCACGGGTCGGGCGACCCGCACCGCTAGGCCGTGTCGGACAATTCGCGCGCCCGGCGGGAAGTGTCGGACACGCCCCAGGGCCCGCGCCCGCCGCCATGCGGTCCCCGGGATCGGGCGTAGCGTGGAACGCGGGGCGCGTTGTCCGTCCGGGGGGCGGTCCACGGCTTCTTCCGCATCGTGGAGGTCTCCATGAAACTGCAAGACGAACTGCCCGTCGACCACCGGCTGGCCTCGGTCTACCGGTACAGCGCGGGCCTGGGCGGCGTGTTCCTGCTGGTCTTCGGGATCCTCGGGCTGCTGGACCACCCGGGTTTCCTGTCCACCAGCGGCAACCACATCGCGGGCATGTCCACCAACGGCGCGCTGAGCCTGCTCTCCGTGGTGATGGGCGTCGTACTCGTCGGCGGCGCGGTGGTGGGCGGCAACTTCGCCTCCAACCTGAACATGATCGTCGGCGTGCTGTTCGTGCTCTCCGGCTTCTACGGCCTGACCGTGCTCGGCCGGCCGGACGCGAACATCCTCAACTTCCGCATGTCCAACTGCCTGTTCGCCTTCATCTTCGGATTCGTCGTCCTCACCTTCGGCATGTACGGCCGGGTGAGCAGCCACCTGCCGCACGACAATCCCTACTGGCAGAAGCGCCACCGCGACCAGGAGCCGCTGCCCTCCGGCCCGCCCGCGTTCGTGAAGGTCCTCAAGCCGGGGCCGCCGAACCCGATCGGGCACTGACCGGACCCGGTCGGGCGCCGACCCGGCGCGCGGCGGTCCCGGGCCGGCCGGCAGCCGCGGCCCGGGACCGCCTCGCCCGGAGCGGCCGGGCGACCGCCGGTCGGAACGCGCCGACGCCCGACGATCACGGCGGCCTATGCTCTGCGGCATGAGTGATGTCACCGAGCTGGACCCTGAGGACAAGAAGATCATCACCCTGGCCCGTTCCGCCCGCGCCCGCAACGGCGTGGCGGAGGGGGCCGCGGTGCGCGACGAGAACGGCCGCACCTACGTCGCCGGCACGGTCGCCCTGGAGTCGCTGAAGCTCAGCGCGCTGCAGACGGCCGTGGCGATGGCGGTGGCCAGCGGGGCGCGCAGCCTGGAGGCGGCCGCCGTGGTCACCGAGGCCGGGCAGCCCGCCGAGGCCGACCTGGCCGCCGTGCGCGACCTCGGCGGCGCCGGCACCCCGGTGCTGCTCGCAGGCCCGGACGGCGCCCTGCGGGTGGCCGCCGAGGCCCGCTGAACGACGGCCGCCGGGGCCGGCCGGACCGGCAGGCGGACGGACGCCCACTCCCGTCGATCCGACGGATAATCTCACCGGGAGAGCTCCGGGGGGAGCTCCTGACCGGGGGAGCCGGACGATGGGGACGTGGGCGTTCTTCGCCGGGCTGCTGGCCAGCGTGATGGGCATGGGCAAGTGGCAGGAGACCGGCTCGCCCTGGTGGCTGGGCGGCTCGATCGCCCTCTTCGTGATCGTCCTGGTCAGCGGCCTGGCCTCGCTCGGCGGCGGCAAGAAGCCGTAGCGCGCGACCGGGCTGCGGCGGCCTGTCCGTCCAGACCTTGGTGATCAGGGACAATGGGGCGCATGAGCGTTACTTCCCCCTCCCAGGCCGGCACCTACCGATCCGGCTTCGCGTGCTTCGTCGGCCGCCCCAACGCGGGCAAGTCGACCCTGACCAACGCCCTGGTGGGGACGAAGGTCGCGATCACCTCCGACCGCCCCCAGACCACCCGGCACACCGTACGCGGCATCGTGCACCGCCCGGACGCCCAGCTCGTGCTGGTCGACACCCCCGGCCTGCACAAGCCCCGCACCCTCCTCGGCGAGCGCCTCAACGACCTGGTCCGCAGCACCTGGGCCGAGGTCGACGTGATCGGCTTCTGCCTCCCCGCCGACCAGAAGCTCGGCCCCGGCGACAAGTTCATCGCCAAGGAGCTCGCCGAGGTCAAGAAGACGCCCAAGGTCGCCGTCGTCACCAAGACCGACCTGGTCGACTCCAAGGCACTGGCCGCCCAGCTGATCGCCATCCACCAGCTCGGCCTGGAACTCGGCATCGAGTGGGCCGAGATCGTCCCCGTCTCCGCCGTCGCCGACACCCAGGTCGGTCTGCTGGCCGACCTGCTCACCCCGCTGCTCCCGGCCGGCCCGCCGCTCTACCCGGACGGCGACCTCACCGACGAGCCCGAGCAGGTCATGGTGGCCGAGCTGATCCGCGAGGCGGCCCTGGAGGGCGTCCGCGACGAGCTGCCGCACTCGCTGGCCGTGGTGGTCGAGGAGATGATCCCGCGCGAGGGCCGCCCGGCGGACCGCCCGCTGCTCGACATCCATGCCAACGTGTACATCGAGCGGCAGAGCCAGAAGGCCATCGTGATCGGCGCCAAGGGCGCCCGCCTGAAGCACGTCGGCACCACCGCCCGCAAGCACATCGAGGCGTTGCTCGGCACGCCTGTCTACCTGGACCTGCACGTCAAGGTCGCCAAGGACTGGCAGCGCGACCCCAAGCAGCTGCGCAAGCTCGGTTTCTGACGGACCGCCGGCCCGGCCGTGCCCCCGGGGGCACGGCCGCCGGGGGCCCCGTGACCCCATCTGACCTGGGCAATCGTATGATCGCCCGATGCATCGTGATGTCATCGACGGAGTCCCCGTCCTCTGGGAGCAGGCCCCCGGCCCGCTCGAAGCCGCCCTGGTGTTCGGCTGCGGGGCGAGGGACGAGACCTTCCGCACGCTCGGCGTGACGCACCTCGTCGAGCACCTCGCGATGAGCACCCTGCCCAGGCTGCACCACGAGCACAACGCCATGGTCGACCTGGAGCTCACCCAGTTCACCGCCACCGGACGGCCCGAGCAGATCGCCGCCTACCTGACGCTGGTCTGCCAGGCGCTCGCGGACCTTCCGGTCCAGCGGATCGAGCAGGAGAGCGGCGTCCTGGCGGCCGAGGACGGCTGCGCCAGCCACCCGACCGTCGGCGCCCTGCTCTCGCACCGTTACGGCATCGAGGGGCTCGGCCTGGCCCCCTGGAACGGTCCCGGGCCGGACCGCATCCCGCTGGAGGCGGTCCGCGACGTCGTCGCGCGCTTCTTCCACGCCGGCAACGCCGTCCTCGTCCTCACCGGCCCGCCGCCGGAGGGCCTGCGGCTGCCGCTGCCGGCGGGGCCGCGCCCGGCCCGCGGCGAGGCCCAGCAGGTCCGCACGGCGCACTCCCGCTGGCAGGAGGACGCCGTCCCGGGCCCGGGCCTCGGCCTCGACTGCGACCTGGCCGACCAGCCGCTCCAGCTGGCGCTGGCCGTCCTCCAGGAGCGCCTGCGCAACACCGCCCGTCACCAGCACGGGCTCAGCTACGACGTCTCCTGCGCCTCCGCGGCGGCCGGCCTCGGCCGGGGCGAGCGGGTCGTGCACCTCGACGCGCGGGAGGGCGAGGAGCAGCGGGTCGCCGTACTGCTCTGGGAGGGAGCCCTGAAGCTGGCCGCCGAAGGCCCCTCGGAGGAGGAGGTCGCCGAGGAGATCGCCGCCGCCCGGGAGCTGTTCCTGGACCCCCGCGCGGTCTCCTTCGAGCTGGAACTCGCGGCCTCGGCCGAACTGTTCGGCACCCCCTACCGGCCCGTCCCGGAGCGGCTCGCACTGCTGGAGAAGGTCACCGCGGAGCAGGTGCGCCAGGCCTTCGCCCGGGCGATGGACTCCGCGCTGCTCGTCGTCCCCCCGGGGACCGAGGTCTCGCTGCGCCTGCCCGACGGCTCCCCGCTGCCCGAGGCCCGCTGCACCGCGGCCGGCCTGCCGGCCGACGGGCAGCAGTTCCGCCCCTCGGTCAAGGACCGGCTGTTCCACCCGGCGGCCCGACGGGCCCGGCTGGTGCTGAACGACGCGGGCGTCTGGCTGCGCAACCCGGACGGCGAGGTGCACCACATCCCGTACCGGGAGGTGGTCGGGGTGGAGATCCAGGGGCCCGGGCGGGTGGTGTTCGGGGCCGCGCCCTGCGTCATCCCCGTCCTGCCGGAGATGTTCGCCGGCCTCACGCCCGGGCTGCGGGCCCTCGACGCGGCCGTGCCCGAGGAGTTGCGCTACGCCGCCTCCGGGTTCCGCAGCGCGGACAACTGACCCACCGCTCAAGCGTTTTCGCCCTCCGCCCAGCGAACGATCGGAACACACCGTGCCCACCTACGCCGCAGTCACCGGCGCCCCGACCGAGCGCACGCTGGCGGCCCTGGGCCGCTCCAGGCTCGGCGGCTACCTCTTCCCCGGGGCGGACGGCCGGGGCAGCGGCGTCCTCTTCGACCCGCCCAGGCCCCGGTTCGGGCGGATCTCGGCGGGCCGCCTGCGGAACCCCGCCTGGGACCTCGCGGTCGAGCTCAAGGAGACGGTCTGGCTGCTCCGGGACGAACAGGGCGGCGCCTGCGCCACGGCCTGCTTCCCCGGCGGCGGCTACCTGGAGATGGGCTGGGCGGCCGACTGGACCCCGGCCGGGGACCCGCGGCAACGGGACGCCCAGCGCGCTGGCTGGGACAAGCACTGTGCGGAGATCACCCGCAAGGCCGGGCTGGTGCCCGGGGCGGCGGGCCCGCTCGCCGAGGTCCGCAACGACCCGGCGCCGGACGGCAGCCGGCCGAGCGGTGAGGACGTGCTGCGGCGGCTCTGCGCGGTGGTGGGCGCGCCGGACACGGTGGTCGGCCAGTCGCTGCTGGAGCAGGCCGGGCCGCGGGGCCGGGACTTCGTCCGGTTCGAGGCGAAGGGCCGCTGACCCGCCGGGGCCGGCCCACCGCCGGGCGGCCCCGGCCCGGCGGGGCGGCCGGGGGCTCAGGCGCCCTCGCGGAGGACCAGCGAGACGAGTTCGCGCTGGGAGTCGGTCAGTTTGGGATCGGCGCAGTGGACGGTGCGCCCGTCGACGGTGATGGCGTAGTGGAAGCCGTCCGGTACGCCGTACGAGGGCGCGCGCAACCCGCCCACCACGGCCTCCCGGGCGAGGGCGTGGACGTGCGGGGCGTCCGTGCGCTCGGCGGTGTCCAGCTCCGCCTGGCGTGTGCGGCCCGCGAGGCCGCCGGTCCGGGTCACATGGATACGCATGGTGTCCATGGTGCTACCCAGGGCTGGGATTTGCGGTCGCTTTCCCAGAGCTTCACATTAACCGGACCTCATCCGACACTGATGCCGACCTTGGCCCAGGCCGCCGTCACGGTGTTGGCGACCGCCGCGTCCTGGTAGCGGGCCGCGGCGGCGGCCACGGTGGCCCGGGCGAAGGCGGTGAACCCGGCGTCGGGGGTGAGCCGGTCGGTGGTCAGGGTGTCGTACCAGATCCGGCCGGCCCGCTCCCAGGCCGGACCGCCGAGGGCGGTGGCGAGCAGGTAGAAGGCGTGGTTGGGGATGCCGGAGTTGATGTGCACGCCGCCCTCGTCCTGTGCCGTCTCGACGTAGTCGCGCAGATGGGCCGGCTGCGGGTCCTTGCCGAGCCGGGGGTCGTCGTAGGCGGTGCCGGGCGCCTTCATCGAGCGCAGCGCCACGCCCTGCACGCCGGGGGCGAGCAGGCCGGCGCCGATCAGCCAGTCGGCCTCGTCGGCGTCCTGCCGCAGGGCGTACTGCTTGACGAGGGAGCCGAAGACGTCGGACAGCGACTCGTTGAGCGCGCCGGACTGGTCGTGGTAGGCCAGCCCGGCGGTGAACTGGGTGACGCCGTGGGAGAGTTCGTGGCCGATGACGTCCACGCAGGCGGTGAAGTCGCCGAACACGACGCCGTCCCCGTCGCCGAAGACCATCCGCTGCCCGTCCCAGAAGGCGTTGTCGTAGTGCTCGCCGTAGTGGACGGTCGCGTCCAGCCGCATGCCGGCGCCGTCGATCGAGGGGCGGCCGTACACGTCGGAGAAGAGCGCGTAGGTGGCGCCCAGGCCGTCGTAGGCCTGGTTGACGCAGTGGTCGGCGACCGGCGGCGCGCCCTCCGGGCGCACCGTGCGGCCGGGCAGCCGCTCGGTGTGCCGCGCGTCGCGGACGACGCGCCGGGGACGGTCCGTTCCGGGCGCGGGCACCGGTGCCACCAGCCGGGCCTCGCGGTGCGCGGCGTCGAGGGCGAGCGAGCGGACGGCGGCCGCGTGGCCCTGCTCGGCGAGCCGGTCCAGGATGTAGGGCGGGACGATCGAGCAGCGCGGAGGGAGGGGAGTCATGGCGCCAAGGGTGACGCAGCCGTGACAATTTGTCACCAGGCCGTCACGCAGCCGTTCGTCTCAAAGGGTGAAAAAGTCCGTGGACGCGCTTCGGCCTCGGGAGGGCCTGGGTTAGGCTGGTTCACATCATGCGTATCCGGCAGCTTCTTCTTAGCCGCCGCGGCGAGGGCCTGTAGTCCACTGAGGCCGGCTCCCTTGCCGCGGGGGACTGTGCTGTGCGCGTATGAACGCCAAGCGCGGCAGCAGCCGGCCAGTCGGGTGTCCATCACCCCGACCAGCCCGCATCACACACGGAAGCCGAGAGTCACTCCATGACCGAGCAGAGCTCCGCCACGTCGATTCCCGCCGGGCGCCCGTTCGTCGACCGTCCCACCCCGATCACCGCCGCCGGCGTCCGGCAGAAGCCCTCGGGCATGCCGTTCGGCCGCTACGTACCCTTCGGGACCATCGACCTGCCGGACCGCACCTGGCCGAGCAAGGTGATCACGCAGGCGCCGCGCTGGCTCTCCACCGACCTGCGCGACGGCAACCAGGCGCTGATCGACCCGATGTCGCCGGCCCGCAAGCGCAAGATGTTCGACCTGCTGGTGAAGCTGGGCTACAAGGAGATCGAGGTCGGTTTCCCGTCCTCCGGCGCGACCGACTTCGAGTTCGTCCGCTCGCTGATCAACGAGGACGCCATCCCCGAGGACGTCACCATCTCGGTGCTGACCCAGGCCCGCGAGGACCTGATCGAGCGCACCGTGGAGTCCCTGAAGGGCGCGCCGCGCGCCACCGTCCACCTGTACAACGCGACCTCCCCGCTGTTCCGCCGGGTGGTCTTCAAGGGCAGCAAGGACGACATCAAGGGCATCGCCGTCGACGGCACCCGCCTGGTGATGGAGTACGCCGAGAAGATCCTGGGCGACGAGACCGTCTTCGGCTACGAGTACTCGCCGGAGATCTTCATCGACACCGAGCTGGACTTCGCCCTGGAGGTCTGCGAGGCGGTGATGGACGTCTGGCAGCCCGGCCAGGGCCGCGAGATCATCCTGAACCTGCCGACCACGGTCGAGCGCTCCACGCCGAACGTCTACGCCGACAAGATCGAGTGGATGTCGCGGAACCTGACGCGCCGTGAGTTCGTGGCGCTGTCCACCCACCCGCACAACGACCGCGGCACCGGCGTCGCCTCGGCCGAGCTGGCCATCATGGCCGGTGCCGACCGGGTCGAGGGCTGCCTGTTCGGGCAGGGCGAGCGGACCGGCAACCTGGACCTGGTCAACGTCGGGATGAACCTGTTCTCGCAGGGCGTCGACCCGATGATCGACTTCTCCGACATCGACGAGATCCGCCGCACCGCCGAGTACTGCAACCAGATGGGCGTCCCCGAGCGCCACCCCTACGCCGGCGACCTGGTCTACACCTCGTTCTCCGGCTCGCACCAGGACGCGATCAAGAAGGGCTTCGACGCCCTGGAGGCCGACGCCAAGGCGGCCGGCGTGCCGGTCGGCGAGTACACCTGGGGCGTCCCGTACCTGCCGATCGACCCGAAGGACGTCGGCCGCAGCTACGAGGCGGTCATCCGGGTCAACAGCCAGTCCGGCAAGGGCGGCATCGCGTACGTCCTGAAGAACGACCACAAGCTGGACCTGCCGCGCCGGATGCAGATCGAGTTCTCGAAGATCATCCAGGCCAAGACCGACACCGAGGGCGGCGAGGTCACCCCCGCCGACATCTGGGCCGTCTTCCAGGACGAGTACCTGCCCACCCCCGACAACGCCTGGGGCCGGATCTCGCTGACCGGCTCGCGCAGCCTGACCACCGAGGACGGCCGTGACGCGCTGACCACGCAGGCCCTGGTGGACGGCGTGGAGACCACGCTGACCGGTACCGGCAACGGCCCGGTCTCCGCCTTCGGCGACGCGCTGGCCGGCATCGGCGTGGACGTCCGCGTCCTGGACTACGCCGAGCACGCGCTGAGCGAGGGCGGCGACGCCCAGGCCGCCGCGTACGTCGAGTGCGCGGTGGACGGCAAGGTGCTGTGGGGCGTCGGGATCGACAGCAACACCGTGCTGGCCTCCCTGAAGGCGATGATCAGCGCGGTCAACCGCGCGCGCCGCGGGTAATCCGTCCGGCTGAACCTCGCAGGACCGAGCGGGCCGCCCTCCGGGGCGGCCCGCTCGCGTTCCCGGGACCACTCGCCCCGCCCCCTCCACCCCGCCACACCCCCGCACGTAGTGACCCCAGCCCCCACCAGGGCGAGCCGAGCCCCAACAAGGCTGTGTTCTGCGCCACATTTTTCTGCGTCGGAAGCCGTTCGGGGTGCTGACACATGCCCGTAACCATGGCAACATCGACCCACCGGAAATCCGGGGTCGGTGGGACGGCCACGGCGTCCGGTCGCGTGACCTGCCCATTGTTGTGCAGGCCGCCTGCCATGTCTGGGGAGTGGCGCCGTGACAGGGTTGTGGGGTGTCCGTCCTCGGTGGCGGACTGACGTTCTCGGTGACTTCTTCTGCCCAGGCTGCGGCGGGGACCGCAACTACCGTCGGCAGCACGGCCGGCGGTGGCTGCGTCTCCTCGGCACGCCGGTGCTCCCGCTGGGACCGGTGATCGGCAGCGTCCAGTGCACCACCTGCCACGGCCGGTACGGCGTGCAGAGCCTGGAACAGCTCACCGGCGTCCGCCTCTCGGCGATGCTCCGCGACGCCCAGTACACCGTCGCCCTGGCCGTCCTCGCGGCCGGCGGCACCGGCGGCCGCAGCGCCCGCGAGGCGGCCTGCGCGGTGGTCAAGGACGCCGGCTTCGAGGACTGCGGCGAGGCCCAGGTGCTCGCCGCGCTGGCCGCGCTGTCCGGTCTGGGCGGCGAACTCCACCAGGCGCACGGCCTGGCCGACGGCCTGGCCATCGAACTCCACGCGGCGCTCGAACCGCTCACCCCGCACCTCGCCCAGCAGGGCCGCGAGCGGCTGCTGCTCCAGGGCGCCTGGATCGCGCTGGCCGACGGCCGGTACCTGCCGCAGGAGCGCGAGGCGTTGACCGAGGTGGGCCGGTGCCTGGGCCTCGGCGAGGAGCAGGTCGCCACCCTGCTGGAAGCGGCGACCCGCGCCGCGCACTGAGCCTCCGGGGCCTCCCCCCTGCCCCGGAGCAGGGCCCGACCTCCCCCCTCGGGCCCGCCGCGACCCGTACCGGCGGACATCCCCCCACGGACCCCGGTGCGGGATCACGGCTGCCGTCCCGATGCCGCGCCCGCCGCCCGCCGCCCCGCCCGGAGCACGCG
Source organism: Kitasatospora herbaricolor (assembly GCF_030813695.1). Lineage (NCBI taxonomy): Bacteria > Bacillati > Actinomycetota > Actinomycetes > Kitasatosporales > Streptomycetaceae > Kitasatospora > Kitasatospora herbaricolor. The sequence continues at coordinate 3,045,642 of NZ_JAUSVA010000002.1, read as the reverse complement.
GCCGGAGCACGCGGCCGGTACGCGAGAATGGAGGGATGCCCCCTCTGTTCGAGAGTCTCGCGCCCCTCGACGGCCCCGTGCCCCCGCGGCGTTCCGCGCCCCCCGGCGGCGCCGTGCCCCCCGGTGGTCCGGCGCGGACCGGCGGGGCCGCGGCATGAGCCTGTTCCGGGACGACGGTGTCGTGCTCCGGGCGCAGAAGCTCGGTGAGGCCGACCGGATCATCACCCTGCTCACCCGGCGGCACGGCAAGGTCCGCGCCGTCGCCCGCGGGGTGCGCAAGACCAAGTCCAAGTTCGGCGCCCGGCTGGAGCCGTTCTCGCACGTGGACGTGCAGTTCTTCAGCCGCGGCAGCGACCTGATCGGCCGTGGCCTGCCGCTCTGCACCCAGGTGGAGACGATCGCGCCGTACGGCGGCCCGATCGTCGCCGACTACGGCCGCTACACCGCCGGGACGGCGATGCTGGAGACGGCGGAACGATTCGCCGAGAACGAGGGCGAGCCGGCCGTCCAGCAGTACCTGCTGCTGGTGGGCGGACTGCGGACGCTCGCCGCCGGCCAGCACGAGTCGCACCTGGTGCTGGACGCGTTCCTGCTGCGTTCGCTCGCCGTCAACGGGTACGGCGCGAGCTTCACCGACTGCGCGAAGTGCGGACTCGAAGGGCCCAACCGGTTCTTCTCGCTGCAGGCCGGCGGGGTGCTCTGCGGGGACTGCCGGGTGCCTGGCTGTGCCGTACCCTCCCCTGAGACACTGGTACTGCTCGGCTCGCTCCTGTCAGGGGACTGGCAGACGGCCGACGCCTGCGAGCCGCGGTACTGGCGGGAGGGCAGCGGTCTGGTCGCGGCCTATCTGCAGTGGCACCTGGAGCGGGGAATCCGCTCGATGAGATACGTGGAGAAGTAAGCATGGCAGCGCGACGGCTCTTCGGCGGAAGCAAGCAGAGGGACTACCTCCCCCCGACCCCGCACCCGAGCGGCGCCCGGCCGCCGAAGATCCCCGGCGAGCTGGTGCCGGGCCACGTCGCCATCGTGATGGACGGGAACGGCCGCTGGGCCAAGGAGCGCGGGCTGCCCCGCACCGAGGGCCACAAGGTCGGCGAGAGCGTCGTGCTCGACGTCCTCAAGGGCGCCATCGAGCTGGGCGTGAAGAACATCTCGCTGTACGCCTTCTCCACCGAGAACTGGAAGCGGTCCCCGGAGGAGGTGAAGTTCCTGATGAACTTCAACCGGGACGTCATCCACCGCCGCCGCGACGAGATGGACGCGATGGGCGTGCGGGTCCGCTGGGCCGGCCGGATGCCCAAGCTCTGGAAGAGCGTGGTGCAGGAGCTGCAGGTCGCCGAGGAGCAGACCAAGGACAACGACGCCGTGACGCTCTACATGTGCGTCAACTACGGCGGCCGGGCCGAGGTCGCCGACGCGGCGGCGGCCATCGCGGCCGATGTCGCGGCCGGCAAGCTGGACCCGAAGAAGGTCAACGAGAAGACCGTCGCCAGGTACATGTACCACCCGGACATGCCGGACGTGGACCTCTTCCTGCGTCCCAGCGGCGAGCAGCGCACCTCCAACTTCCTGCTCTGGCAGTCCGCCTACGCCGAGTTCGTGTTCCAGGACGTGCTCTGGCCGGACTTCGACCGCCGCGACCTGTGGCGGGCCTGCGAGCAGTACGCGATGCGTGACCGCCGGTTCGGCGGCGCCCTGCCCAACGAGGTGACGGGGGAGCCCGCCGCCGAGGTGCCGACCCAGCGCTGAGTCCGCGCGGACGTGCCGAGGGCCCACGGGATCCGTCCCGTGGGCCCTCGGTGCGTGCGGCTCAGGCCTTGGCGGCGCAGTCCGCACAGGTGCCGAAGATCTCCAGCGTGTGCGCGATGTCGCTGAAGCCGTGCTCGGCGGCGACGGCGTTGGCCCAGCGCTCCACCGCCGGGCCCTCGACCTCGACGGTGGCTCCGCAGTGACGGCACACCAGGTGGTGGTGGTGCCCGCTGCTGCAGCGCCGGTAGACGGCCTCGCCGTCGGCGGTGCGCAGCACGTCGACCTCGCCGGCGTCGGCGAGCGACTGCAGGGTGCGGTACACGGTGGTCAGGCCGACCGAGTCACCCCGGTGCTTGAGCATGTCGTGCAGCTCCTGCGCGCTGCGGAAGTCCTCGATCTCGTCCAGGGCCGCCGAGACGGCGGCTCGCTGCCGGGTCGATCGGGCGCGCGGCGTCGGGCCTGCGGTGGTCACCGTGGGTCCTCCTGGGGGTGGGGGCGTCTCGCACCTCATTGTGCCAGCCCCGCTCCGCTCGTCGGGCCGCTCTGCGCGCAGGCGTTCGCCTCGGCCCCGCCCTGGCCCGGCAGCCGCACGTCGCAGACCTCGGGGCCGCGGTCGGCCGGGGCCCGGTGGCGGCGTCGGGCGAGTGGCCCGGAGACGGCGCTGAACAGGGCGAAGACCACGATGGCGAGCAGCACGATGGCCGGGCCGGAGGGGACGTCCGCCTGGTAGGAGCCGGTCACGCCGGCCAGCGAGACCACCACGCCGAGCGCGATGGCGGCGGCCTGGGTGGCGGCGAAGGAGCGGGTGAGCTGCTGGGCGGCGACCACCGGGACCACCATCAGGGCGCTGACCAGGAGCAGGCCGACCACCCGCATGGCCACGGTGACCGTGACGGCGGCCATCACCGCGAGCAGCAGGTTCAGCAGGCGCACCGGCAGGCCGGTGACCCGGGCGAACTCCTCGTCCTGGCAGATCGCGAAGAGCTGGCGGCGCAGGCCGACGGTGACGGCGATGACGACGGCGCCGAGGATCGCGATGGTGAGCAGGTCGGCGGGGGCGACGGTGAGGATGGAGCCCCAGAGGTAGCTCTCCAGGCTGCCCGAGCCGGCCTCGGCGGAGAGCGAGACCAGCAGCTTGCCGCAGGCCATGCCGCCGTAGAAGAGCATGGCGAGGGCGATGTCGCCGCGCTGGTTGCCGCGGGAGCGGACCAGCTCCATGACGACCGCGCCGAGCACGCAGACCAGGACGGCCATCCAGACCGGGCTGGTCTGGAAGATGAAGCCGAGGCCGACGCCGGTCATCGCGACGTGTCCCATGCCGTCGCCCAGCAGGGCCTGGCGCCGCTGCACCAGGTAGATCCCGACCGCGGGCGCGGTGACGCCGACCAGGACGGCGGCGAGCAGGGCCCGCTGCATGAAGTCGTAGGAGAGCATCTCGGTCATGCCGGCCGCCTCGGGGTGGTCGTCAGCCCGGTACCCGTCAGGCCGGTGCTCGTCAGGTGGTGGTCGTCCGCGTGCGGGTGGACGTGGTCGTGGCCGGGCAGCGCGTGCAGGCCGGTGTTCGGCACCGGCGGGCCGTCGTGGGCGACGCAGCCGTCCCGGAGCAGCACCACGCGGTCGATCAGCGGCTCCAGCGGGCCCAGCTCGTGCAGCACCAGCAGGACGGCGGTGCCGCGGGCGACCTCGCTGCGCAGGGTGTCGGCGAGCACCTGCTGGCTGGCGGCGTCCACGCCGGCCATCGGCTCGTCCATGATCAGCAGGTCGGGGGAGCCGACCAGGGCGCGGGCGATCAGCACCCGCTGCTGCTGGCCGCCGGAGAGGTCGGCGACGCCGTCGCGGGCGCGGTCGAGCATGCCGACGGCGTCGAGGGCCCGGTCGACCGCCTCGCGGTCCTTGCGGCGGAACGGCAGCAGCCGGTGCTGGGGGAGCCGGCCGGTGGAGACCACCTCGCGGACGGTGGCGGGGACGCCGCCGGCGGCGGTGGTGCGCTGCGGGACGTAGCCGATCCGGTGCCACTGACGGAACTTGGCGTACGCGGTGCCGAACAGCTCCAGGGTGCCGCGCTCCAGCGGGACGGCGCCGATCACGCTCTTCACGGTGGTGGACTTGCCCGAGCCGTTGGCGCCGAGCAGGGCGACCACCTCGCCGGGCCGGACGGTGAGGTCCACGCCGCGCAGGACGGGGCGGCCGCCGAGCGAGGCGACCGCGCCGGTGAGGCGCACGACGGCGGGGGCGGCGGCCGTCGGGGTGCCGGGGAGCGGTGCCGGGTCGGGATCCGTCGGGGGTGTGACGTCCTTGGTGCTGTTCTGGAGCATGGGGTGTGGTGTCCCGTCAGCTGGTGGCGCCGAGCGCGGCCTGCAGGTTGGCGAGGTTCTGCTTCATGATCGTCAGGTAGTCGTCGGCCGCCGCGCCCCCGGTGGGGGGCTTGATGCCTTCGAGCGGGTCGAGGACGGCGGTCTTCAGGCCGAGGTCCTTGGCGACGGTGTCGGCGAGCTTGGGGCTGACCAGGGTCTCGAAGAAGATGGTGGTGGCGCCGTTGTCGCGGGCGGCCTTCTGGACCTCGGCGAGCCGGGCGGGGGTGGGTTCGGCCTCGGGGTCGACGCCGTTGATGGCCACCTGGGTCAGGCCGTAGTGCTCGGCGAGGTAGCCGAAGGCGGCGTGGCTGGTGACGAAGGTCCTGGTGGTCGCGTTCCGCAGGCCGTCCTGGAACTGCTGGTCCAGCGCGGTGAGCTTGTTCACCAGGTCGTCGGTGTTCCGGGTGTACTCCGCGGAGTGCTCGGGGTCGGCCTTGGCGAACTCGGCGCCGACGCTCCTGGCGACCGCCGCGTAGCGGGTGGGGTCGAGCCAGATGTGCGGGTCGCCGGCCGGGCCCTCGTGGTGGTGGCCGCCGCCCTCCTCGGTGCCCTCGTCGAGGTGGTGGTCGACCAGCGGGCTGGCGGCGGCGGCGTCCACCAGGTGCTTGCTGTGGGACTGGCCGACGGCCTGGTCGACGGTGGGCTGCAGGCCCTTGAGGTAGAGCACGGCGTCGGCCTTCTGGACCGCGCCGACCTGCTTGGCGGTGAGCTCCAGCTCGTGCGGCTCGACGCCGGCCGCGGTGAGGTCGGTGATCCTCACGTGCTCGCCGCCGATCTGCGCGGCGAGGAACTCCATCGGGTAGAAGGAGGCGATGACGTCCAGCTTGCCGTCCGAGCCCTTGGCGCTGCTGGTGCCGCCGCAGGCGGACAGGGCCAGGGCGCCGATCGCGGCCGTGGCGGCCAGGGCTATGGAGCGGGGGGCGCGTCGGAGGATCATCATGACAACCATTCTCATCTTATGTGGAAATGATTGTCAACTCACCCGTTCGGGTCAATGGACCCGGCCGTCCGGGGGACACCTGTTCGGGCCGCTCCGGCGCCGTGTCGTCACCGGGCCGGTGCCTCGCTGCCGATACCGATTTGAACCCGGTACCCGTATGGCCGGTAACCTGAGGTATTCGGGTACGAGCAACCAGCCGTGCCCTGACCGTGCCGTCGTACTGAAGAGAGCACTGTGGCCGCCGACAAGATCGACACGATCGTCAGCCTGAGCAAGCGCCGTGGCTTCGTCTACCCCTGCAGCGAGATCTACGGTGGCCAGCGCGCCGCCTGGGACTACGGACCGCTGGGTGTCGAGCTCAAGGAGAACATCAAGCGCCAGTGGTGGCGTTCGATGGTCACCGCGCGGGAGGACGTCGTCGGGCTCGACTCGTCGGTGATCCTGGCCCGCGAGGTCTGGGAGGCCTCCGGCCACGTCGCCACGTTCAACGACCCGCTGACCGAGTGCCTCTCCTGCCACAAGCGGTTCCGCGCGGACCACCTGGAGGAGGCGTACGAGGCCAAGCACGGCAAGCTGCCGGCCAACGGCCTCGCCGACCTCAACTGCCCCAACTGCGGGAACAAGGGCTCCTTCACCGAGCCCAAGGAGTTCTCGGGCATGCTGAAGACCCACCTCGGCGTCACCGAGGAGGCCTCCGGCCTGGCCTACCTGCGCCCCGAGACCGCGCAGGGCATCTTCACCAACTTCAAGGCCGTCCAGCAGACCTCGCGCAAGAAGCCGCCGTTCGGCATCGCCCAGACCGGCAAGAGCTTCCGCAACGAGATCACGCCCGGCAACTTCATCTTCCGCACCCGCGAGTTCGAGCAGATGGAGATGGAGTTCTTCGTCAAGCCGGGCGAGGACGAGGAGTGGCACGAGTACTGGCTCCAGCAGCGCTGGGACTGGTACGTCGGCCTCGGCATGAAGACCGAGAACATGCGCTTCTTCGAGCACCCGAAGGAGAAGCTCTCGCACTACGCCAAGCGCACGGTGGACATCGAGTACCGCTTCAACTTCGGCGGCACCGAGTTCTCCGAGCTGGAGGGCGTGGCCAACCGCACCGACTACGACCTCACGGTGCACAGCGAGCACTCCGGCCAGGACCTCAAGTACTTCGACCAGGAGTCCGGCGAGCGGTACTTCCCGTACGTCATCGAGCCGGCGGCAGGCCTCAACCGCGCGATGCTGGCCTTCCTGCTCGACGCCTACTTCGAGGACGAGGCGCCCAACGCCAAGGGCGTCATGGAGAAGCGCGTCGGCATGCGCCTTGACCCGCGCCTGGCGCCGGTCAAGGTCGCGGTGCTGCCGCTGTCGCGCAACGCCGACCTCTCGCCCAAGGCCCGCGGCCTCGCCGCCGACCTGCGCACCGCGTGGAACGTCGAGTTCGACGACGCGGGCGCGATCGGCAAGCGCTACCGCCGCCAGGACGAGATCGGTACGCCGTTCTGCGTCACGGTCGACTTCGACACCCTTGAGGACAACGCGGTCACCATCCGCGACCGCGACACCATGGCGCAGGAGCGGGTCTCGCTCGACCAGGTCAAGACCTACCTGGCGAGCCGTCTGATCGGCTGCTGACAGCACGCTTCGGCCCCCGTACGCCATCGCGGCGTACGGGGGCCTTCGTATGTCCTGGACCCGCCCGCGGGGCGCCGGTCAGCGGCGGGAGCGGCGGGAGCGGGGCGCCGGCGGCTCGGTCGCCAGGCCGGCCGCGCGCAGGGCCGCCTCGGCCGCTCGCCGGCGGCCCGGGTCGCCCTCGGCGACGGCGGTCAGCAGCGTGCCGTACCGGCCGGGGTCGCCGGCCAGCGCCACGCCGACCTGCGCCAGTTCGGCGGGCTGCCGCAACGCCACCAGCTCCCGCAGCAGGGCGCCGGCCAGCGGCTCGGTCAGGGCGGCGGCCAAGGCGGAGATCTCCGGGCCGGGCCGGGCGGCGGCCTGGCGCAGCAGGGTCCGGGTGTCGCCGGGCCGGCCGGCCGCGTGCAGCCGCTCGGCCAGGGCGGCCAGGTCGGCGGGCGGCGCGGAGCCCCATTCCCAGAGCAGGGTCTGCCCGTCCGCGTCCTGGCCGGAGCGTTCCAGTGCGGCCAGCAGCTCGGGCAGGACGGCGGCCGGGTAGCCCCAGAGGGCGTGGAACAGCTCGGCCGCCTCGCTGACCAGGGCCGCCCGGCGCAGTTCGGCGAGGGTCCCGGCGGCGTGGCCCGGCGCCCCGTGGGCGACGGCCCGGGCGAGGTAGGCGGCGGCGCCGGCCGGGCCGCCGGAGCGGAGCAGCGCGGTGAGCCGGGCGACGTCGGCGGGGGCGAGGGTGACGGCGGCCTGGGCGACCAGGGCGGCCGACTCCTGGGCGGAGCCGCGCCGGTGCAGGCCGGCGATCCGTTCGGCGAGGCCGGCCAGTTCGGCGGGGGTGCGGGGCTGCGGGGCCGGGGCAGGCGGGGCGTGGAGGTCGGCCGGCCCGGCATCGTCGGTCCGGGCCTCGGCCGGTGCCGGACCGCCCGCGGCGGCGTCGTCCGGGTCGGTCTGCCGGGCGGCCCGTCCGCCGCCGAAGCGGGCGCCCGTGGCCCGCGGTGCGGCGGCCGTCGGCGGGGTGTCGGCCGGGGGTGCCGGCGCGGGCGGTGCGGCGGGCTCCTGCTCGTACGCGCCGCCGAAGCGCGCCCCGGTCGGTCGCTTGCGCCGGGGCTCGGGCGCCGGGGCCGGCGCGGGCTCGGGGGCGGCGGCCTGCGCCGGTACGGCCGCCTCGTCCTGGCGCCGGAGCCGGTCCTCGACGGTGAGCAGGTGCTCGCTGAGTTCCAGGCAGCGGGCGCCGAGGGACTCGCGCAGTTGCCGGGCGTGGTCGAGCTGGCGCAGCAGTTCGGGGTCGGGCTGCTGCTGGGGCTGGGCGTAGCCGTGGTCACGACCGGGCAGGCTGACCGCGCGGACGGCTTCGCCGAGCCGGCGTTCGCGCTGGGTGGCGTACTGGCGGGCGCGCAGCAGTTCGTCGAGTTCGGCCCGCAGCGCCCGGGCGTCCTGTCCCACCGATGAGCGGGTCCTGCTCTCCTGGTGCACCGTCATCGCCCGCCCGACCTCTCCACCGTGCCCCGACCCTGGTTGCCGGTCATCCTGGCGGGGCGATACGGCGGGCGTGTTACGGCCGTGAGTCCGCTCGTTTTCGGTCCGGGGAGGAATGCCCGTCCGGTGTACGAACAGGGTCGGCGTGAGGTGCCGCCCGGGGCCGGCGGGCGGCGCCGGGGCCGTCCAGGAGGCGGTCGGCCGGCGCGCGGTCGGCCTGTAGACGGTCGGCCAGCGCGCCCGCGGCGACGGCTGCCAGCAGGAAGGCGGTGGCCGCGCGCAGCAGGCCGGCCTCGTAGTACGCGTCCGGCACCCAGCGGGCCGCGGGCCGGGCGGCGGCGAGGCCGGCCGCGCCGGCGAGGGCGAGCCGGCCCGGCGCGCCCGCCCGCAGCGCGGGCAGCGCGGCCGTGAGCAGGACCAGCAGTCCGCCGGCGAGCGCCACCACGGGCGTCCCGAACGCCGTCCCGTAGCGCACGGCGAGCGCCGGTACCAGGAAGAGGACCAGGCCCCGGCGCAGCAGCGTCCCGATCGCCGAGACCGCGGGCCCGGCCGGCGCTCCCCGCGCGGGCAGCGCGACCCGGACCCGGTGCACGGCGGCGAGCACGGCCACCGCCCCGGCCGCGGCCGGGAGTTCGGCGCCGAGCCGGCCCAGGTTGTACAGCAGCACGGTGTCGTAGAGGGCGAGCACCAGGCGGCCGACCGCCCACAGGCCGACGCCGAACAGCAGCAGCCCGGCCGCGCCGGCCGGCGGCGCCGGGGCGTCGTCCCGGGCCGCGAGCCGGCGGATCAGCAGCGGCGTCAGGGCGGCGGAGAGCACCCGCAGCAGGATGTCGTCGACGGTGTACGGGTTGTGCAGCTGCCACTCGACGGCGCAGAAGGCCACCGTGTACGAGACGGCGGCCAGCGGGAGGAGCGGCGAGCGGGCCGCCCGCCGGTACAGCCCGGGGTCGAGCATCCGCAGCACGGTGGCGAACGCCAGCAGGACGAAGGGCAGTTCCAGCAGCGCGGGGACGCGCAGCACCGACGGCGCGAGCAGCCGAGGGGCGGGCCAGTGCGCGGCGAGCCACCGCACCGGCGCGTTCCCGTCGGCGAGCGCGAACCACCCGGCGGGCAGGTGGCGGGTGATGAAGGAGGTGTCCCCGCCGTGCTCGCGCAGCACGTACACGGTGACCAGCACCTGGTTGAGGGTGAGCAGCGCGATCACGACGGCCAGGGCCGCGCCCGTGCCGGGCGGCCGGCGGCGGGGCGGGGCCACCGGGCCGGCCGGGGCGGGCGATCCGGGGGCCGCGCGCAGGACCTCGGGGGCGAGGAGCAGGCCGGCCAGGACGGAGGCCAGCACGGTGGCGTCGATCAGCAGCGGTACCGGGGCGGGCACCGGGCGCTCACGCCGAGAGCCGTGCGCGGGCCGCCATCAGGGCGAAGCCGAGCAGGTTCAGCCCCCGCCAGCGGGCCGGCTTCGTCACGTCCTCGTGGTCGGCGGCCAGCCCGACGCCCCAGATCCGGTCCACCGGGCTGGCCTCCACCAGGACGCGCTGGGAGGTGTCCAGCAGGTACGACCGCAGCGCCTGGTCCTGCCCGAACTTGGCGACGCTGCCCGCGACCACCAGCTCGAAGCGCTCCGCCGTCCAGCGCTGGTCGTCGAAGCCCGTCACCTGCCGCCCGAGCGCCTTGGCCTCCGCGGGCGTGCGGGCCTTGAGGATCCGCGGCACCATCTGCTCGTCGCCGAACATCCGCGCCTTGCCCGCCATCATCCAGTGCTCGGCCGTCGGGTAGGTCACCCCGTCGACGACGAACGGCGACGGCCACCACTGGCTCAGCGCCCCGGGGCCGATCCTGCCGCCGGGCTGCGGCCGGTGACCCCAGAACAGCAGGTACTTCGGCCGGACCCCGGCCGCCACCAGGGCGGTGAGCTCCTCGCGGTCGCGGGTCTCGGCGGGGGCGGTGGGGCGGCTGATCGTCATGGGGGCATCCTCGCACCGTCGGCGGGGGAGGGGCGCGGGGTTTTCCGGGCGGCGCGGATGGTCACTGCGCGCCGTGCTCCGGGCCGGGCGAGCCCCCGGGGACGGGGCGGGGCGTGGCCGATCCACCACCCTGGGTGACGTCCCGCTGCGGCGAGCAACCCGGAGCCGACCGGTGATCGTGACGGAACGGCAGGGGCGGCGCGGCCCCACCGCCGCGGAGCACCAGGCCGAGTTCGACCGGCTGGCCGCCCGCGGCTTCCGGCCGCTGCGGGTCCGCGGCCACGAGCCGGCCGGCGTCCGGCTGTTCGCGAGCGTCCGGGCGGTGCAGGGCGGCAGCGCCTGGCAGGCCCGCCACGACCCTGATGCGGCAGGTGCGGCAGGCGGTGTGACCCGCCGGGCCGCCGACGGCCGCCGAAGGGCGGCCGGGGCGCGGCGCCGCAGCCCCCCGGACGCGAGGCCGCTCCCGCCCCGGGGCACCGGGGACGGGAGCGGGCCCGTACGCTCACCCCACCACCCTCGGCAGCCGCAGGCTGAGGCCGAGGATGGTGAACGAGCCCAGCAGTTGGATGCCCAGTACGAGGGCGAGCGCGTGGCTCATGCCGAGCGAGGGGGAGAGCGCGAGGTAGAGGGTGCCGAGGGTGGCCACCCCGAGCGCCAGGCTGGACTGTTGACCGGTCGCCAGTACGCCGCTGCCGACACCCGCCCGCTCCGCCGGGACCTTGGAGAGCACGATCCGGAACAGCGGGGTCCCGATCAGGCCCTGCCCGATGCCGGCCAGGGCGACGCCGGGTGCCATCCGCAGCGGCGAGAAGTGCGCCCAGTCGGTGAGCACCGTGGTGGCGAGGGTGGCCAGTCCGAGGGCCTGGACGACCGCGCCGGCGGCCAGCACCCGGCTGCCGAAGCGCCCGATCAGCCGCGGCCCGGACAGCGAGGCGGCGAAGTACCCGACGGCCATCGGCACGAGGGCCCAGCCGGCCGCGACCGGCCCCAGCCGCAGGCCCTGCTGGAGGGCGACGGCGACGACGAACATGAAGCCGCCGAAGCCGGCGAAGTACGGCACCGCGATGCCCAGGCCCCGCCGCATCTCGGGGATCCGCAGCAGCGACGGCGGGACGAGCGGCAGGCCGCCGGCCCGCTCCGAGCGGCGCTCGACCTGGACGAAGGCGGCGACCAGGAAGGGGAACAGGGCGAGCAGCAGCCAGGTCCAGAGCGGCCAGCCGACCGCCCGGCCCTCCATCAGCGGCACCAGCAGCGCCAGCAGCGAGGCCGTCAGCAGGGCGGTGCCCGGCACGTCCACCCGGGCGGCCTGCGGGGAGCGGCTCTCCGGCACGTAGCGGAGCGCCAGCACCAGGGTGAGCAGCGCGAACGGGACGTTGAGCAGGAAGACCGAGCGCCAGCCGGTGCCGAAGAGGTCGGCGGCGACCAGCATGCCGCCGAGCACCTGGCCGATCACCACGGAGAGGCCGCCGGCCGCGCCGTAGATGCTCAGCGCCCGGGCCCGGCGGGCGCCGCCGGTGGCCGCGGTGATGGTGGCGAGCACCTGCGGGAGCAGCAGCGCCGCCGAGGCGCCCTGGGCCGCGCGGGCGGCGACCAGGGTCCAGGCGCCGGGGGCCAGCCCGCAGGCGAGCGAGGTGAGGGCGAAGGCGGCGGCGCCGATCACGAACAGCCGGCGGCGGCCGAAGATGTCGCCGAGCCGTCCGCCGAGGACGAGCAGGACGGCGAAGGCGATGCCGTACCCGGCGGCGACCAGCTCCAGCAGGGCCGGGCCGGCGGCGAGGTCGTGGTCGATGGTGGGCAGGGCGACGTTGACGATGAAGAAGTCGAGCATCGGCAGGAAGGCGCCGAGCAGGACGGTGACGAGTCCGGCGGTGCCGAGGGTGCCGGCGCCCGGGGTGGGGGCGCCGGCGGCCGCGGCGCCGGTCGAGCCGGTGTCGCGGGAGCCGGTGGCGGGAGCGGTGGCGGTGATGATCGATCGTCCCGGGTGCGGGGTGGCGGGGGCCTTGACTGCTTCTAGTGGCTGGGTCACGACTACTACGATCGGCCGCCGCCTACCCTGGTACCAGAGTCTCTTTATCCAGGTATAGGAAGTACCTGGCAACCGGCTGCGAGAAGGTGCATGCTGGTGCCATGAGCCTGAGCACCGCACCCGCCGACCCCGTTGCCGGCATCGGCGCCGGCGGCCGGTCCGCACCCGTGGAGGCGCCTGCCGAGGCGCGCCGGCACGAGCTGGCGGCCTTCCTGCGCAGCCGCCGCGAGCGGATCGCCCCCGAGCAGGTCGGCCTGCCCGTGACCGGCCGCCGCCGTACCCCGGGCCTGCGCCGGGAGGAGGTCGCGCAGCTCGCCGCCGTCGGGGTCACCTGGTACACCTGGCTGGAGCAGGGCCGGGCCATCCAGGTCTCCGTCCAGGTCCTGGACGCGGTCGCCCGCGCGCTGCTGCTGGACCGGAACGAGCGGGCGCACCTGTTCGCCCTCGCCGGCGCGGACGACCCCTCGCCGGTGCAGGAGTGCGCCACGGTGACTCCGGCGGTCCGCCTGATGCTGGACCAGTTCGGGCCGATGCCCGCGGCCGTGGTGAACAGCCGGTACGACATCCTGGCCCACAACCACGCCTACACCCACCTGGCCGGGGACCTCGAGGCGCAGCCCTTCGAGGACCGGAACCTGCTCTGGATGGCCTTCACCCCCTCGCGCTTCCAGGACGTCCTGGTGGACGTCGAGGTCGAGCGCGAGGGCATGGTGGCCCGGTTCCGCTCCGCGATGGCGGACCACAGCGCCGAACCCGCCTGGAAGGCCCTGGTGGCCCGGCTCCGGCAGGCCTCCCCGGACTTCGAGGCCGCCTGGGCGCGCCACGAGGTGGCGCGGCCCGGCAACGGCGTCAAGCGCTTCCTGGTCCCCGGCGCCGGTCTGCTCAGCTTCGACTACACCGGCCTGTGGCTCGGCCCCCGGGCCGGCTCCCGGATGGTGGTGTACACCCCGCGCTGCGAGGAGACCCGGGAGCGGCTGGCGCTGCTGGCCGCCCGGTAGGCCGCCGCCGGCGGGCGGATGCCGGCGCCCGGGGCGGGCCGGCCGTCAGCCCTGGGCGTCGAGGAACGGCCGCAGGGCGGCGGTGAGTTCGGCCGGCGACTCCACGGCGATCAGATGGGCCGCGTCGGGGAACTCGACCAGCTCGGCGCCGGGGATCTCGGCGGCGTAGCGGCCGGCGATGGCCTGGAAGTCGGCGTTGTCGCGCAGGCCGATGCCGACCAGGGCCGGGACGCCGATCGTGGCGACCTCGTTGCCCGTGACGCCCCGGGACAGTTCGCCCACCGCCTCCTGGTTGGCCAGTGCCGTCCGTACCGGCCTCCGGAGCCGCTCGGTCAGCCCGGGGTCGATCTCCTCCCAGCCGCGGGTCGCCCCGCGCAGCCACATGTCCAGGTTCACCTGGACGGCGGCGTCCAGGTCTCCGGCAGCCAGGGCCTTGGTCTCCGCCTCGTCGTAGGCGAACATGTCCGCCGACCAGTCGTACCCCGGCCACGGCGCGGCCAGCAGCGCGAGGGACCGCACCCGCTCGGGGTGGGCGAGGGTGAAGCCCACCGACACCCGGCCGCCCCAGGAGGCCCCGACCAGGTGGACCCGCTCGTGGCCGAGGTGGTCCAGCAGCCGGAGCAGGTCGTCGGTCTCGCCGAACTCGCCGCTCGGCACCGGGGATGCGCCGAAGCCGCGCAGGTCGTACCGGACGACGGTGTACCGCTCGGCGAGCGCGGGGACGACCGCGTCCCACATCCGGTGGTCGGCGATGCCGGCATGCACGAGGACGACGGGCGGACCGTCACCGGTGACGGTGTACGCGAGGTGGCCGAGTTCGTCGGCGAGGTTGATCATCCGGGCATGGTGGCAGGTTGGCGGCGTACATGCCACCGGGTTCCCGTGGCGGACCGGTTGCCGCTGCGGGCGGAGCCTCCGGCGCACCTCCAGCGCGGGAGGGACCTGCGCCTGTTCAACGGCGCCGTCCCGCCGTGGCCGGAGGTGCGCCGGAGGCGAGCCCGGTCGGGCAGGCGCTCGCGGAGCGCCTCGGAGTGCCGTTCCACGTCGCGAGCCCCGACCTGCCGGACGACTCCGCTCCGCGCTGGCGGACCTCCGCCGACCGCGGTTGCGCCGGGCCCGCCGACCGGGCGGGGACGTCCTACCGGGTTCTGCCCGTCGATGTGGTCAACTGGTGGCTCCGCGCGCCGGTGCGAACCGGTCACCGGTCGGTGGCCAGGCCCGTCGGCACCGCGGAACCCGCCCCGGCCGACGGCCTGCCGGCCAGCCGGCCGGGGCGGGACCTCACACCCTCGGGGAGGCGCCGCGTTCGCGCGGGATCGGGCCTGTCTGAGGTGGTCGGCGCCACCGCGGGTCGGCGAACCCGCCGCTCTCCGTGGCCGAACCGTCGGCACTGGCTGGAGTTTTCAGGCCACGGTGAACTCGCCGGTGGCGGTGGCGGTGACGAAGGCCTGCCAGGCCTCGGCGGGGAAGAGGAGGGCGGGCCGTCAGGGTTCTTGGAGTCGCGGACGGGCGTGAGGTCGGGGTAGCCGTCGGCGACCTCCACGCAGCCGTTCTGCCCGCCGCTGTATGTGCTCTTGCGTCAGGGAGCTATGGCCGAATCACGTTGCATGGTTCTCGAATTCCTTCCGTACAGCGCGGATGAGGGCGAGCGAGGCGGCCTGTGGTAGCCGCTCAGCGGAGGAGACGGCTGTCGAAGCCGCCGTCCAGGAGGCGTCCGTAGGCGTCACGCACTCTCACTGGTACGTCCTGCTCGATGGCGAAACCGAGCCGCGGGTACTCGATGACCCGCTGCAGGTCGCCCACCAGATTGTCGATGACGAGGGTGTCATCGCCGATGGCCTCCACGTAGTCGTCCAGGCTCATGGGTGCTGACGCGCAAATCACCTCGACCTCCGGCCAAAGCCTGCGACACGTCGCGTAGGCCCGGCGTTCCATGTAGGGCATGGAGATGAGCATCACCGACCGGACGTCCAGCCCCGCCGTAGCGAGCGAATCGCGGGAGAACTGGATGTTCTGGCCGGTGTTCCGCGCCGTCGGCTCCTGCAGTACGGCGTTGGCGGGAACGCCCAGGGCGACGGCCTGCTCGGTGAAGTGAGCCGCCTCGCCCCGGGGGAAGCGCTCAGGGTGAGTCGGGTTGGGTCCGCCGGTGAACACGAGCGTGGTGAAGAGGTTGGCGTGGAACAGCTCGGCGGCGTAGGTCGGCACGCCGAAGTCGTGACTGCCCAGGCCGATCGCGGCGTCGCAAGGGCGCAATTCGTGCTTCATCTGGTGGTAGTCCCAGATCAACGCGGCATCGGCCCACTGCTGGTCGGTGATGCGGCACTGCTGCGTTTCCGTCATCCTGGCTCTCCAGTCACCCCGGGGCCGAGGGTTGGTGGCGACTGTGTGAACTGCCGTCTGATTCCCTCGATGCTCTTCAGTTGGTGGCTCATACCGTACTGGGCGGCCTGCCGTGCAGCCGTGTCCAGCACATGCAGACCCTCGCCGGCGGTCGCCCGATCGGACAGCAGGATGTGTCCGTGGGCGGTGGTCAGGCGTACACGCTGCATCGGCGAGTCACCCGCGCTCGTGCTCCTCGCCACCTCGATCAGGCGAGAGGCAGTCTCGAGGTTGCCGGCGCCTCGGTGGGCCAATGCCAATTTCTGGTGTGCCACCGACCAATCCTCGGGCTCGCCGAGACCCTCGAACGCCCGGATCGCGGATTCCATGACGCTTGCAGCGTAGTCATGCTCGCCGCTCTTGCTGAGTGCTGTGCCCACCCAGAGCCGTGCGCGGGCCCGATCGCGTGGGCTCAGTCGGTCATCGACGGCAAGATGTTCGTACCGCTTTGCTGCCAGGTCCAGCTTGCCGGACATCTCGGATACTACTGCCAGCGACAGGTCCAGTTGAGCGACTCGGCGAGGGATGCCCAACTGAGTGAAGAGAGCGTGCGATTCCGAGTATGAGTGCGAGGCTGACAGAGGCCCGACGAGAGCGCCTTTGTCGCGCTGGAGGTCCCCGAGCAGCGTGGTGGAGCGGGCATACAGGTATAGGCCCTTCTCGTCGAGTTCCCGTGCCGGCCAGCGCCCTCGCCACCTGTCGAGCAGGCTGGCAGCGAAGTTGAAGTCCTGACGACTGAGCGCGGCCACGGAGCGGTCGATGTCCTCGGTCCAGGACTCGTAGTCCCACAATCGTGGGCTGTTTGCGGGGTCCGGCTGAGATTGAGCTGGGCCGCTGCCCTCAGACAGAAGCGACTCGAAGCGTAGGTGCGTCGCCGGGTCGCACCGCGCGAGCGCGGTGTCGAGGATGGCTTGAGTGTCTGCCCGAGGCACCGTCGTGGCGCCGAGCTTCTCCCAGTTCGACACAGTGCGAACTGCCACGCCCAGGTCCCCTGCGAAGTCCCGCACGCTGCGCCGACTTGCCTTTCGGAGGGCGCGTGCCTCAATGCCACTCCATTGCTGAACAGTCGTCATGTCCGCCTCGCACTGTGGGAGAACTCATCGAAGCATGCATCGAGGCGAAGGTGCTCCGGAACTGCCACGAAAGTGCAACGCTGCGGCATTCCCAAGCGATTCCGGGGGCGGCAACCTTGAGGCATCCCCAGGTGCCCCAATTCGGGCGTATCCCCAGCTTCATATGAAAGGAAATACGTATGGGAGCAGGTGTTTCTTCGAAGCTCGAGAAGGAGCTTGATTCGTCCATGGGCAAAGCCGCCCCTTGGGTTGATCCGGTGCGACCGGAAGGGCCTTCGGCTGGTGTTGCGCCGATCCCGTGGTCGCCTGGCGCTGGTCAAGCCGTCGCCGTCGTCCCCCCGGACTGGGAGATCACCGATCCGGCGGCCCCTCGTTGCCGGGGCGAAGTGGTCGACGTGGTGGGTGACTTGGTGACAGTCCGGGTGCTCGGGCACCTGCGGTTGCGGCGGGTGCACCAGGTGGCGGCGTGGACGGGCGAGGAACAGGAGGAGGGTGCGCGATGAGCGACCGGGCGAAGCCGTACCGGCCCCGCGAGGGCGAGACGGTACGGGACAGCAGGCGCCGGCTGACCGGTGTCTGCATGGACACCCAGGGCGGCTGGGTCTACCTGAGCCCCGAGGGCGGGGGAGTGGAGTGGACGGCGAGGCCCGAGCACATCGCGCCGCTGGGGGACCTGGGCGCCGACGGGGAGGAGGGTGCGGCGTGAGGAGTCCGGACGGGGTGCGGCCGCTGGTCACGGCGGGCGTGGTCGTGGTGGCCGCTGCGGCGGTCGCCGTTGCCGCCGTGATCCCGGTCCGGGGCGGCCCGCCGGGGACGACGGGGCTGGTGGCACTGCTGGCCTTCGCGATGGCGCTGATGACGGGCATCGCGGTCTCGGGAGCACCGGAAAGGGCAAGGGCGGAGACAGCGGCAGGAACGGGGGCAGACACGGAGGAGACGGTGGCGCGGCAGCCGGCCCGCCATGAGGCCGTGCTGCCGCCGCCCGCGCCGGCGGAGGAGGTGCCCCCGCGGCGAGGGCGTTGCTTCGGTTGCGTCCGACTTGCGGCGGTGACCGAGACCGGGGTGCTCGCCAGGGGCGGGGTGGAGGTGCCGTTGTACGTCTGCTCGTCCTGCCTGGAGCACCTGGAGGCCTGGCACGCGGCGCAGCTCCCCGTGGCCCGGGCGGACCGGACGGGCGCCGGGTTCGCCCCGTGACCCCGGACCCGCCGCCCCGCCGACCCGGCGGAGGGACCGGCGGCGTCGCCCGGGCCTACCGGATCGCCGGACTGCTCGCCGCCGTGACGGGCCAGGACGTCCGGCTCGCCAGGATTCCCGCCGGGTACCGCCTGACCCTCGCGGCCCCGGCGGACCCGCTGATCCAGGGCGCCCTGCTGCCGGTGCTCGGCGCCACCACGCGCTGGGGGTACGCGAGCCGCACCGGGCTCTGGTGCGAGGTCGACGGCTGAGCGGCCGGGGCGCCGGCCCGGGCCACGAGCAGGCAGGCGGCGGCCAGGGGCAGTTCGACGCACAGGGCCATCACCAGCGCCGAGGCGAGGGCGACACCGGGTGCGGCCGTGACCACGTCGGCGAGGGCATCGGCGCAGAGCAGCACCGCGGCGCCGGCCGCCGTCCGACGGGCCGACCGTGCAGGATGTGTGAGCAGGACATGGGTGGCGGCGAGCGCCCCGAACTCCAGGGTGTCCAGCACCACCCACCAGGTCTCCCCGCAGGCGGCCAGCACCGCCAGCCAGGGCAGCAGCGCGAGGGCGGCCGGGCCGGGCAGGCGTACGGCCAGGCGTTCGCAGGGGCCGAGAGGTTCCGGGCGTCCAGGGCCGGGACGGGTGGCGGGATTCACGCCGCATCGCCGCCGTGGGCGCCCGTGGTCCTGGACCGGGACCGGACCAGGGGCAGCCGCTCGGCGGGTGCCTCACCGGTGGAGTCCCGTACCGTCACGGTGCTGAACGGGCCCTCGGCCCAGGCCAGCCAGAACACCCCGGACACCGTCACGGCGGGTGCCACCAGCCGGGCCCGGCGCCGCAGCGGCAGCCGTCCGGCGGAGAACTCCACCACCGGGACGGGCCCGTGGGCCGGCAGCCGGCCCCAGGCGAACGAGAGGCGCCGCCCGCCGTCCGTGCTGCGCCGCGCGCCCCGCAGCAGCCGGGCCGAGAGCCGCGAGAGGACCAGGACGTCCAGCAACTCGCCGTGCTCGTAGACCTCCAGGGCGGGCCGCCCCCGCCGGTGCCCACCGCCGCCACCGCTGCGGCGGACCTCCCACGGCCCTCCCGGCGCGGCCGGCTCCCGCCCTTCGTCGCGGGTGCCCGACGGTGCGTCCGCCGCCTCCACTGCTGTCCCCGTTGTCCTCGTCATGCCGTCAAGCCTTGCTGTCGGGGCGGGAGATGTCGGTAGCGCGATCGACCCGACCGGGGGTGTAGCCAGCTGCACCCCCGGCCCGGCAGCCCCCTTCATGGCGGGCCGTGATCATCACGTCCTAGGCTGTCGGGCATGCCCCCGACCCCCACCCCGCTGCGCCGCGCGCTCACCGCGAGTGCCGGGCGGGCCCCCTGGTCGGCCGGGCCCTGGCACGACACGCTCTTCGTCTCCGCCGGGGCCGCACTGAGCGTTCCGCTCTGGGCGGCGGTGCTCGTCCCGAAGCTGCTCTTCCCGCTGCTGGGGCTGGTGCTGCTCTCGCTCGGCCCGCTGAGCGCCGCGCAGCGCAGCCGGATGCGGGTGCTGCGCGGGGTGGAGATCCCGCGCAGGGCCCGGGACGGCCTGGGCCCGCTGCGCCGGCTGCGTTCACCGGCGGCCCGGCGGCAGGCGGGGTACCACCTGGTGGCCGCGCCGCTGCTGGCGGTCGGCGCGGCCCTGGTCCTGTACGGCTGGGGCGTCGGCCTGGTGCTGGCGACGGTGTACGGCTGGGAGTGGCTGATGCCGCCCGGCAGCCGGGTGCACGCGGACAACTGGCTCGTCCCGCAGGAGGCCCTGGTCACGCTGGCGGGTCTGGTGCTGCTCGCCGTCGCGCCGTACGCGGCCGGCCGGCTGGCCGGGCTGGACGAGCGGGTGACCAGGGCGATGCTCGGCCCCAACCGGGCGGAGCAACTGGAACGCCGGGTGGAGGACCTCGCCGAGAGCCGGGCCGGGGTGGTGGACGCGGCCGACGCCGAGCGCCGCCGGATCGAACGCGACCTGCACGACGGCGCCCAGCAGCGGCTGACCTCGCTCGCGATGAACCTGGGCCTCGCCCGGCGCACCCTCAAGGACGTCCCCCCCGGAGGCGATGCAGGTGATCGTCGACGCGCACGAGGAGGCCCAGGCCGCCATCGCCGAGCTGCGCGACCTGATCCGCGGCCTGCACCCGGTGGTGCTGGAGGACCGCGGCCTGGACGCCGCGCTGTCCGGCATCGCCGCCCGCGCCCCGCTGCCGGTGCGCCTCGACGTCCAGGTGCCGCCGGGGATCGCGCCGACCGTCGAGGCGGTCGCGTACTTCACCGTCTCCGAGGCGCTGACCAACGTCGCCAAGCACGCCCGCGCCTCCAGGGTCGACCTGTCGGTGCGCGGGCGGGGCGGCCGGCTGCGGATCACCGTCACCGACGACGGCGTGGGCGGAGCCGACCCGGCGGGCGGCACCGGACTCACGGGACTGCGCAAACGCGCCGCCTCGGTGGACGGCACCCTCGCCGTCCACAGCCCCCTCGGGGGCCCCACCACCATCACCGTGGAGCTGCCGTGCGTGCTGTGATCGCCGAGGACTCGGTCCTGCTGAGGGCCGGGCTGGTCAAGGTCCTGGAGGCGGTGGGCTTCGAGGTGGCGGCCGCGGTCGGTGACGCCGAGGAGCTGCTCGCCGCCGTCGAGGAGCACGCGCCGCAGGTGGTGGTGACGGACGTCCGGATGCCGCCGGGCTTCACCGACGAGGGCGTCCGGGCGGCACTGATGATCCGGCGGCAGTGGCCGGAGGTCGCGGTGCTGCTGCTCTCCCAGTTCGTGGAGGAGCGCTACGCCGCCGACCTGCTCGCCACCAACACCAGCGGTGTCGGCTACCTGCTCAAGCAGCGGGTGGCGAACGTCGACGACTTCGTGGACGCCCTGCAGCGGGTGGCCGAGGGCGGCACCGCGCTGGACCCGGAGGTGGTCGCCCAGCTGCTGGTGCGCCGCAACAGCGACCCGCTGGAGCGGCTGACCCCGCGGGAGCGGGAGGTGCTCGGCCTGATGGCGGAGGGCCGCTCCAACGCGGCCATCGCGGCGGCCCTGGTGGTCGGCGACAGCGCCGTCGCCAAGCACATCAACTCGATCTTCACCAAGCTGGACCTGCCGCCGGCGGACGCGACCCACCGCCGGGTGCTCGCGGTGCTGCGCTTCCTGGAGGTCGGCTGACGATGGAGCGGGTCGCCGGAGGGCAGAGGGCGGGGGCCGCGGACGCGGACGGGGCCTGGACGGACGGTCCGGAGGGGACGCGGCGGCCGGGCGGGACGGCGCGCGGACTCCGGGTCTGGCGCCTCGGCGGCGGGCTGGTGATGGCGGTGGTGCTGGTGCTCTCCGGCTCGCAGGCCGTGGGCGTGCTGGTGCGGCAGCACACCGTGCGGGACAAGACGTACGCGCTGGCCGCCCGCGAGCTGGTGCTCGACACCACCGGGGCGGAGGTCCGGATCGAGCCGGGACTGCCCGGGCAGGTGCTGGTCCGCAGCAGCCTGGACTGGACCCTGCGCAAACCGCTGGTGGCGATGCTCTGGGAGGGCGACACCCTGAAGGTGACGGTGCGCTGCGACCGGATGCTCGACCTCGGCGGTCTCGGCTGTGGGGTCGGCCTCGACATCCGGGTGCCGGCCGCCACCGTGGTGACCGGCCTGAGCACGTCGGGGTCCGTCGAGGTGCGCGGTCTGACCGGGGAGGTCCGGCTGCGGAGCGGCTCGGGGGCGTTGGTGCTGACGGGCCTCGGCGGGCGGGTGACCGCCCGGTCGGGCTCGGGATCGGTCTGGGGCACGGCGCTGGCGTCGGCGCGGGTCGAGGTGGGCACCGGCTCCGGCGACGCCCGGCTGGCCTTCGCCCGTCCGCCGGACGCGGTCACCGCCTCGACCACGTCCGGGGAGCTGTGGATCACCGTTCCCACCGGTTCGCGGTACCGGATCACCGGCCGTTCGTCCTCGGGCGGGCGCAGCATCGACCCGGTGCTGGAGGACCCGGAGGCGCCGCGCGGGATCGACGTCTCCACCCGCTCGGGGGCGGTGTTCATCAGGTCGTCCGACGGCTGACCGGCCACCGGGCCGGGTGGGGGACAATGAAGAGTCCCGGACCGCGCCCGGCGGGACCGCCTAGCTGCTGAGGATGCGCCGCGCATGACCGCCACGCCCGCCACCGCCACGCCCGTGCCCGCCCCGGCCGACTCCGAGTTCGCGCCGCTGGACATCGGCCCGATGCGGGTGTGGCCGCCCGTCGTGCTGGCCCCGATGGCGGGCATCACCAACGCGCCGTTCCGCACCCTGTGCCGGGAGCAGAGCGACGGCAAGGGCCTGTTCGTCAGCGAGATGATCACCACCAGGGCGCTGGTCGAGCGCAACGCCAAGACCATGCAGCTGATCCGCTTCGACCCGAGCGAGAAGCCGCGCTCCATCCAGCTGTACGGGGTGGACCCGGTGACCGTCGGCAAGGCCGCCCGCATGATCGCGGACGAGGGCCTGGCCGACCACATCGACCTCAACTTCGGCTGCCCCGTCCCCAAGGTGACCCGCAAGGGCGGCGGCTCGGCGCTGCCGTACAAGCGGAACCTGCTGCGGGAGCTGCTGCGCGAGGCCGTCGCGGGCGCGGGCGACCTGCCGGTGACCATGAAGATGCGCAAGGGCATCGACGACGACCACCTCACCTACCTGGACGCCGGCCGGATCGGCGCCGAGGAGGGCGTCTCGGCGATCGCCCTGCACGGCCGCACGGCCGCCCAGCACTACGGCGGCACCGCGGACTGGTCGGCGATCGCCCGGCTGCGGGAGTCCGTCCCGGCGCACATCCCGGTGCTGGGCAACGGCGACATCTGGTCGGCCGGCGACGCGCTGCGGATGATGCGGGAGACGGGCTGCGACGGTGTGGTGGTAGGCCGCGGCTGCCTGGGCCGGCCGTGGCTGTTCAAGGACCTGGTCGCGGTCTTCGAGGGGGACGCCGACCCGGCGCGCCCCTCGTTCGCGGACGTGTCCCGGGCGATGGTGCGCCACGCGCAGCTGCTGGGCGAGTGGATGGGGGACGAGCAGCGCGGGGTGGTGGACTTCCGCAAGCACGTCGCCTGGTACACCAAGGGCTTCTCGGTCGGCTCCGAGCTGCGGGTGCGGCTGGCCAACTCCAGCTCGCTGGCCGAGCTGGGCGGGACGCTGGCCGAGGTGGAGCAGTCGCAGCTCTGGCCGGCCGGCGCGGACGGCCCCCGCGGCCGGACCAGTGGCAACAACCGGGTGGTCCTCCCCGAGGGCTGGTTGGACGATCCGTACGACTGCGCCCTGCCGGGCGTTGACGCCGAATCGGACACCTCCGGCGGGTGACTTGGACGTTCCGGCCGGTCGGCCCCGGAGGGGGTGACTGCCGGAGCGGCCCAGCCCTCTTGGACAACCTGGCCAAGAGGGCTCCATTCGGGCTTGGTCCGATCACGGAACGAACACGTTTCTGGACACAGTGCGACGATTGGCGCAGTGTCGCTACGCACGACTGGTGAGATGCGCCCGTGACGCTTGCCACATACCGTGGCGACTGACATACGGTCAGGTGTCGGTCTTGGCCCGGAAGGCGCAAATCGCCTTCCGAAGGGGTCGGCGGAGTATCGGAGGGTCGGGGTGCAGGAAATCAAACCGGGGCAACACGGCCGGGCGCTCACCATCACGCTCTGTCCGCTTCGTGTGATCTTCGTGTTTCCATGCGTTCAAGACTTGAATGCTAGCTAGCGTCAGCCGGACGATTTCAGCACCAGAGGTGAACGCCCTGACGGGCATTCGATCTGCTGGGTTACCGATCGGTACCGGCCTCGTACGGCCTATTGGCAGCGCAAGAACGCCTTCGAAATGGGTATGTTCTCCGGCGTCAGGGCAACCGTGTGCGAGGAGACCGACCCGTGCCGTCCCAGCAGAAGTTTGTTTACTCCTTCACTGAAGGAAACAAGGACCTCAAGGATCTTCTTGGCGGCAAGGGCGCCAACCTCGCCGAGATGACCAACCTGGGCCTCCCCGTCCCTCCGGGGTTCACCCTCACCACCGAGGCCTGCAAGGTGTTCCTGGAGACCGGCAGCGAGCCGGCCTCGCTCCACGAAGAGGTGAGTGCGCACCTCGACTCCCTGGAGCGGGAGATGGGCAAGAAGCTCGGCCAGGCCGACGACCCCTTGCTGGTGTCCGTCCGTTCCGGCGCCAAGTTCTCGATGCCCGGCATGATGGACACCGTCCTCAACATCGGGCTCTCCGACGCCTCGGTGCTCGGCCTCGCCGCGCAGTCCGGCAACGAGCGCTTCGCCTGGGACTCCTACCGCCGCCTCGTCCAGATGTTCGGCAAGACCGTGCTGGGCGTCGAGGGCGAGCTGTTCGAGGAGGCCCTCGACGAGGCCAAGGCCGCCAAGGGCACCGCCGACGACCTGGACCTGGACGCTTCCGACCTCCAGGTACTGGTCGACACCTTCAAGGCCATCGTGCTGCGCGAGACCGGCCGTGACTTCCCGCAGGACCCGCGGGACCAGATGGACCTCGCCATCCACGCCGTCTTCCACTCCTGGAACGGCGACCGGGCCCGGCTGTACCGCCGTCAGGAGCGCATCCCCAACGACCTGGGCACCGCGGTCAACGTCTGCAGCATGGTGTTCGGCAACCTCGGCGAGGACTCCGGCACCGGCGTCGCCTTCACCCGTGACCCCTCCACGGGCGCGGTCGGCGTCTACGGCGACTACCTCTCCAACGCCCAGGGCGAGGACGTCGTCGCCGGCATCCGCAACACCCTGCAGCTCAGCGAGCTGGAGAAGCTGGACAAGAAGTCGTACGACGAGCTCATGGCGATCATGCACAAGCTCGAACTGCACTACCGCGACCTGTGCGACATCGAGTTCACCATCGAGCGCGGCAAGCTCTGGATGCTGCAGACCCGGATCGGCAAGCGCACCGCCGCCGCCGCCTTCCGGATCGCCGTCCAGCTGGTCGACCAGGGCCTGATCGACCTGGACGAGGCGCTGCACCGGGTCACCGGCGGGCAGCTCGCCCAGCTGATGTTCCCGCGCTTCGCCCCCGACGCCAGCTCCAAGCGGGTCGCCTGGGGTCTCGCGGCCTCGCCGGGCGCCGCGGTCGGCAAGGTGGTCTTCGACTCCTACACCGCCGTGAAGTGGTCCCGCTCCGGGGAGAAGGTCATCCTGGTCCGCCGGGAGACCAACCCGGACGACCTGGACGGCATGATCGCCGCCGAGGGCATCCTCACCTCGCGCGGCGGCAAGACCTCGCACGCGGCCGTCGTCGCCCGCGGCATGGGCAAGACCTGTGTCTGCGGCGCCGAGGAGCTGGAGGTCGACACCAAGCGCCGCCGCTTCACCACCGCCGACGGGCAGGTCGTGGAGGAGGGCGACATCGTCTCCATCGACGGTGCGACCGGCAAGGTGTACCTCGGCGAGGTACCCGTGCTGCCCTCCCCGGTGGTCGAGTACTTCGAGGGCACCCTGCACGCCGGCGCCGACGTCCAGGGCGGCCTCGTCCAGGCCGTCCACCGGCTGATGTCGCACGCCGACGTGCGCCGCCGCCTCGCGGTCCGCGCCAACGCCGACAACGCCGAGGACGGCGGGCGCGCCCGCCGCTACGGCGCCCAGGGCATCGGCCTGTGCCGCACCGAGCACATGTTCCTCGGCGAGGAGCGCCGCAAGGAGGTCGAGCACCTGATCCTGGCGGACAACGACAAGGACCGGGAGTCCGCGCTCGGCACCCTGCTGCCGCTGCAGAAGGGCGACTTCCTGGAGCTCTTCCAGGCGATGGACGGACTGCCCGTCACCGTCCGGCTGCTCGACCCGCCGCTGCACGAGTTCCTCCCCGACATCACCGAGCTGTCGGTGCGCGTCGCCCTCGCGGAGGCCCGCAAGGACCCGAACGAGAACGACCTGCGCCTGCTCCAGGCCGTCCACAAGCTGCACGAGCAGAACCCGATGCTGGGCCTGCGCGGCGTGCGCCTCGGCCTGGTCATCCCCGGTCTGTTCGGCATGCAGGTCCGGGCGATCGCCGAGGCGGCCGCCGAGCGCAAGCTGGCCGGCGGCGACCCGCGCCCGGAGGTGATGATCCCGCTCGTCGGCACCGTCCAGGAGCTGGAGATCGTCCGGGACGAGTGCGAGCGGGTGCTCGCCGAGGTCTCCTCCTCCACCGGTGTCCAGCTGGACATCAAGCTCGGCACCATGATCGAGCTGCCGCGCGCCGCCATCACGGCCGGTCAGATCGCCGAGGCCGCCGAGTTCTTCTCCTTCGGGACGAACGACCTCACCCAGACGGTCTGGGGCTTCTCCCGCGACGACGTGGAGGCCTCGTTCTTCACCGCGTACCTGGAGAAGGGCATCTTCGGGGTCTCCCCGTTCGAGACCATCGACCGCGACGGCGTCGGCGCGCTGGTGAAGCAGGCCGTCGTAGCCGGCCGGGCCACCCGCCCGGACCTCAAGCTCGGCGTCTGCGGCGAGCACGGCGGTGACCCGGACTCGGTGCACTTCTTCCACGAGGTGGGCCTGGACTACGTGTCCTGCTCCCCCTTCCGGATCCCGGTGGCGCGCCTGGAAGCGGGCCGCGCCGCCCTCGAGACGGCGGGCAGCGACTCGCGCTGACGGTGGCGGGCACCCGGGCGGCCAGGCATCGGCCGTCCGGGGCCCGACCCGCCTCGGCGCAGGTCGCTGACCGCATCCCCTCCCGCCGGGAGGGGCGTACACCGGAGCTCGGCGCAGGAGAACCGGCGTACGTACAGCAGTTGGGGCGGGAACGGACAATGGCGTCCGCTCCCGCCCCTTCCGCATTCCCTGCGCCGATCGGGTGATGACGCACCCCGTTCGGACGGCCGGCGCGACGTGCCCGGCAAGCTGGATGTCATGACCAGTCCCATGACCAGCCGCAACCGCCTGATCGCCGTCGCCGTGCTCCTGGTCTGCGCGATCGCCGCCGCGGGCGCCTACGCCCTCAGTGCGCACCGGGACCCGGCGGACGCCGGCGCGACCCCCTCCCCGCCTGCCGCCTCCGGCTCGGCCCCCGGTTCGCCCACCGCCGGTCCGGGCTCGCCCGGCGCCGGCCCCACCGCCGCAGCCTGGGTGCCGGCCGACCCGCGGATCGCCGACGTCTGCCGGAGCAGGCTCCCCACCCCGGCCCGCAGCACCCTCGCCCTGATCGCCGCGGGCGGCCCCTACCCGTACCGCTCCGACGGCGTCGTCTTCGAGAACCGCGAGAGCCGGCTGCCCCGGCAGCGCGCCGGCTACTACCACGAGTACACCGTGGTCACCCCCGGCTCCCAGGACCGCGGCACCCGACGCGTCGTCACCGGCGCGGTCGGCGAGCAGTACTGGACGGCCGACCACTACGCGAGCTTCCAGGAGATCGACCCGCGCTGCTGAACCGGGCCGGTCACCCGGGCCGGCGCACCGGGCCCGGTCATCCGGGCCGGCCACGGTCGGACCGGGCCGGACGGCGGCCCGGAAAAGCACTGGGCGTCATGTTCTCAGTCTGAGAACATGACGCCCGATGACCCTTCCCGCCGACAGCGACGCGACCACCGACCCCGCCCTCGACTCCCTGCACGGCCTGGCCGTCGGGGACGCCCTCGGCGCCCAGTTCTTCGTCCCCGGCACCGGAGGCCACCTGGCCGCCCGGACCACCCCGCCCGGCCCCTGGCCGTGGACGGACGACACCGAGATGGCCTGCTCCGTCCACGCCGCGCACCGCGAACGCGGCAGCATCGACACCTTCGACCTGACCCACGCCTTCGCCCGCCGGCACGACTTCGACCGCGGCTACGGCCCCGCCGCCAACCGGCTGCTGCGCCTGATCCGCGAGGGCGGCGACCCGAAACGCCTGGCGGCCGAACTCTTCGACGGTCAGGGCTCGTACGGCAACGGCGCCGCCATGCGGGTCGCCCCGCTCGGCGCCGCCTTCGCCCACGACCCGGCGGCCGCCGTCGGGCCCGCCGCCGACAGTGCCGTGATCACCCACACCCACCCGCAGGCGGTCGCCGGCGCGATCGCCGTCGCGGTGGCGGCCGCCCACGCCGCCCGGGCCCGGAACCCACCACCCCCGCCGCCCTTCTGACGGCGGTACGGGAGCTCACCCCGCCCGGCGCCGTCCGGGAGGGCATCGGCGAGGCGATCGGCCTGCTCGCCGCGCCGGACCTGCGGGCGGTCGCCCGGGTGCTCGGCAACGGCAGCCGGGTCAGCGCCGCCGACACGGTGCCGTACGCGCTCTGGTGCGCGGCCCGCCGGCTCGGGGACTACCCGGGCGCGGTCCGGGACGCGATCGCCGCGGGCGGGGACATGGACACCACGGCCGCGATCACCGGCGGCATCGTCGCCGCGCGCACCGGCACGGCCGGCATCCCCGCCGGGTGGCTCGCCGCCCGCGAGCCGCTGCCCGGCTGGGCGACCCCGGAGCCGGGCAGCGTCGCGACCGCCACGACCGACCCGGTCGCCGCCCGTCCGCTGCTCTCCCCGCGCCCGCAGGCGGTGCCGGACCTGCTCTGGAGCGAGGAGCAGTGGCAACGGGTCCGGCGCGGCCTGCGCCCGGCGGCGATGGAGGACAAGTGGGTCTCCTGGACGGCCGAGGGCACCCTCCACCTGCACCGCAGCTGGACGGGTGACGCGGTCTGGGAGGTCCGGGTGGCACCCGTCCGCGGCGGCGGGTGGCGGCCGGTCTCGGCACTGGTCGAGGAGCGCTTCGAGGGCCTGCGGGTCGGCGCCCTCGACGCCGACGCGTTCTTCGCCGCGGTCCTGCGGCTGGCCGCCCGCGGGTACTGACCCGTGCGGGAACGCCGGCGGGGCCCGTCCGGCGGGCCCCGCCGGCGTAGCGACCGGTCGGTCAGGCGGGGATCAGCTGCCCAGTGCCACCGCCGTGTCTAAGGCACTCCTGGTTGATCGCCCGGTCCGGGGCGCTGGGCGAGGTGGCCGCGGCGATCCGCAGCTCGATGATGTCCCGCACGGCGGGCCACTCCTCGTCCAGGATGGAGTAGAAGGCGGTGCTGCGGACCACGCCGTCCAGGCCGCGCGAGTGGGCCCGGCGGACGCCCTCGCAGGTGGCCCCGAGCCGCTCGATGGCGGTCCGCGAGCGCTGGTTGCGGGCGTCGGCGCGCATCGAGATCCGCTGCACGCCCCACACCTCGAAGGCGTGCCGCAGCATCAGCAGCTTCGCCTCGGTGTTGATGCCGGTGCCCTGGGCGCGCGGGGACAGCCAGGTGTTGCCGATCTCGGCGGCGTCGGGCACCGCGGTGGCCGGATCGCCGAACGGGATGCCCGGCGCCGGCGGCCAGACCAGCGGGCCCTGCCAGTAGTCGAGTTCGAGGAAGCGGGTCGAGCCCACCACCCGGCCGTCGGCGGTGCTCACCGTCGCGAACGGCAGCGAGCGGCCGGCCGCCTGGTCGGCGAGGGCGCGGGCGACGTAGTCGCGGGCCGCTTCCAGGCCGTGCGGGACGGGGGTGAAGGCGTAGGTCGTACGGTCCTCGGCGCCGGCCTGGGCCAGCGCCTCGGCGTGGTACGCGGCAAGGGGCTCCAGCCGGACGGTGCGGCCGGCGAGGATGACGGGTACGGGCACGGAACCTTCCGTCCTTCGGCGTCGGAGGGAGACCTCGCGCCGGGATACGGCGCGGAGGGCGACTGGACTTCGCCCCGGCTCCAGGGGGATCCGCCCGTTCCGGCGTACGCCGGAGTGCCCGGTTCGTACGGCGGGGGAGGCGGCCCGGAGGCGGGCAGCGCGGTGCCGGAACGGACACGGGTCCACGGACCGGTCCGGCGGGATGAGCGAGGGGACAGTGTGCGTCCGCGATATGGCCGAGGGGGAAACGAGTACGCGAAGGGAAGCAGGCGGCCAGATGAAGGCAAGGTGCGTCGTGTGGGCTGGCCCAACAGCGGTCCGGGACGTGGTCAACGGCGTTACCGACGACGAGACGACGACGCGACGATGCGAGGCAGCGAGAGGACGATACCCGTCAAAGGGCGGTGCGTCACTTCGCGGCACGCGAAAGGGGGCGTGTGAGTCCCCGCCGTACGCTGCGCCGCCCGGGCGCGGGCCCCGGAATTTGCCCGGCGCACGCCGCGCCGGACCCGCGGAGGGGGTGTGACCAGCGGGTTTCCGGCAGGGTGCGATGATTCTCCGACCGGGGGAGGGCCGGGCGCCGTTCCCGGCACGAAGCGCGGCCGCAACGGGAATGCAAGGGGCCTCCGGCACGCTGGAGTGAGCGGAGACCCGCGTCGGCGAACAGCCCGCGCGGGGATCCCGAGGCCGGAACCGGCCGGGACGGGCCGCAGGGCCCGGCCGGACCGGAACGGGCCCGCGACGCAGGACGTCAGACCGAGACAGTCAGAC
This sequence comes from Kitasatospora herbaricolor, assembly GCF_030813695.1. NCBI lineage: Bacteria > Bacillati > Actinomycetota > Actinomycetes > Kitasatosporales > Streptomycetaceae > Kitasatospora > Kitasatospora herbaricolor. The sequence continues at coordinate 3,015,594 of NZ_JAUSVA010000002.1, read as the reverse complement.
CGAGACAGACCGACGACGAGAACGAACGGGGTTGGGTACGCGGTGCGAGATCACCAGGCGCTGTACGAGCTGGAACCGCAGGGTGTGGCCGCCGTGGCCGCCGCGAACGCGGCCTTGGGCGACACCGGCGCGGGCCTGGTGCTGCTGTACCACTTCGAGGGCTTCATGGACGCAGGCGAGGCCGGAGGCCAGGTGGTGGCGCACCTGCTGGAGGAGGGCTCCCCGCAGGTCGTCGCCCGCTTCGACCACGACCGCCTGGTGGACTATCGCGCCCGGCGCCCCGCGATGGTCTTCGACCGCGAGCACTGGGCCTCCTACGACCCGCCGGAGATCCTGCTCCAGCTGGTCGAGGACGCGGCCGGCTCGCCGTTCCTGCTGCTCACCGGCCCCGAGCCGGACGTCGAGTGGGAGCGATTCGCCGCCGCCGTGCGCGAGCTGGCGGAGCGGTTCGAGGTCCGGCTCGCCATCGACTTCCACGGCATCCCGATGGGCGTGCCGCACACCCGCCCGGTCGGCCTGACCCCGCACGGCAACCGCCTCGACCTGGCGTCCGGCTACCCGCAGTGGTTCGAGCAGGCCCAGGTGCCCGGCAGCGCCCAGGCCCTGCTGGAGTACCGGCTGGCCGAGGCCGGCCAGGACGTCCTCGGCTTCGCCGTGCACGTGCCGCACTACGTGGCCCGCTCCGCCTACCCCGCCGCCGCCGTGCTGATCCTGGAGGCCGTCCAGTCGGCCACCGGCCTGGTGCTGCCCGGCCACTCGCTGCGCGACCGGGTCGGCGAGGTGTACGCCGACATCGAGGAGCAGCTGGCCCAGGGCGACGGCGAGCTGCGTTCGGCCATCCGCGGCATGGAGGGCCAGTACGACGCGGTGGCCGGCGCCGAGGGCCGGGACAGCCTGCTCGCCGAGGCGGTCGACCTGCCCTCGGCGGACGAGCTGGGCCGGCGCTTCGAGCAGTTCCTGGCGGAGCACGAGCGGGACGCCGACTAGGGGGCGTCCGACAGGGCCCGGCAGGCCCTGACGACCTGACCGCGCCGGGCCCGGGCAAATGTGCCCCGCCCCGCGCGGGGGTGGTGGGCGGGAACGACCGTGATGTGACCGGTCGATCCCGCCCACCGTCGTGTCTGCCTGTCTGCATATCTGTCTGCGTGCGTGCGTGCCGGCCGTCGCCCGCGCCCGTACCGACCGGCCGGATTCCACTCCGGCCCGGCCTTCGAAAAACCGGTGGAGCCGCGTCGCCGTGCGCCGCTACCGTGCTGCGGAACCCAGTTGTCCAGTGAAGGACAAGCCCTTGTACACCGTGTGAGACCTCCCGAGCGCTGATTCGTCGCGCGTCGCACCTGTGCGCCGCGCACCTTTTTGCTGCGGTCTTCTCACTGGAACCGGTGTACTTCTGTGCTCAAGGACTGGGTGGTCATGCCCACCTGCCTCCCTCTCGTCATCCGCCGCTGTCACGCGTGCCCGTCCGGGCGCTTCCGGGCCGGCGGAAAGTTCCGCGTCAACGCCAATCACAAGGTCGTCGACGCCTGGCTCCTCGCCCTCTGCACCGGGTGCGGGGACACCACCAAGCTCACCGTCCTGGAGCGGGTGAACGTTCGCTCCGTACGACCCGGGCTGCTCGGCCGGCTGCACGGCAACGATCCCGGCCTGGCGGCCGAGTTGCTGCAGGACCCGGTCCTGCGGCGGCGCAATCGCATCGCCCTCGACTGGGACGACGCCTGGCGCCTGGACACCGGCGGTTCGGATCACCTCGGCCGCGAGGTGATCGACGTCTCGGTCCGCTTCGCGGCGCGGATCCCGGTCCGGCCGCTGCGGCTGATCGCGGAGGGCTGCGGCCTTTCGCGGGCGGAGGTCGCGAGACTGGTCGAGCAGGGCAAACTCGTGTCGGCCGTCCGGCTGGGCGGCAAGCTCTCCGGCGACTTCGGCTTCACGCTCAAGCGCTGAGCCCGACACGGGCCGGGGCCGGCTCTCGCGAGGGAGCCGGCCCCGGCCCGAAGCCCCGGCCCCGGCCCGAAACCGCGCCCCGGCTCCGTCCCGACCCCGGGGCGGGGCCGGGGCGCGAAAAGTTTCCGCCGGCGGGAGTCCTCGGGCCGGGCCCGTTCGTTGCTGCTGCCGAGGTGCCCGGGGGACGGGTCGCCGGCCGCGCACGTACCGAGGGCGTGCGGTTTTCCTATCCCCAGGGGGGCTCTGCTGTGCACAGGCGATCACCCGGCGGCCCCGCCGCCGCCCGCGTCGCGGTCCTGCTCGCCGCCGTGCTGCTGGCCGCGGGCTGCACCGGCGGGACGGACGGCCCGAAGGCGGCGGAGCAGGGTCCCGGCCGGGCCGGCGCCGGTCCGAGCCCCAGCGCGACGCCCGCCGCCCCGGCGGGCCCGTACGTGGCGCTGGGCGACTCGTACACCTCCGGTCTGAAGATCGAACCGCAGGTCGGAGAGCCCCGGGGCTGCGCCCGCTCGGCCGTCAACTACCCCTCCCTGGTGGCCAAGGCGCTCGGCCTGGCCGGGGCCGACTTCCGGGACGTCAGCTGCAGCGCGGCCCGCACGGCCGACCTGACCGGCGCCCAGCGCACCGACGACGGCTCCAACCCGCCCCAGCTGGACGCCCTCTCGGCGGCCACCCGGCTGGTGACCGTCGGGATCGGCGGCAACGACGCCGGGTTCATGGAGGTGGTCGGCGAGTGCGCCCGGCAGATCCTGGTGCAGTCGCTGGCGCGGAGCCTGGCCGGCGGCGAGGCCGCCGCGGCGCCGTGCCGGGACCACTACGCCTCGGGCGGCGCCGACCAGGTCCGCCGCAAGGTGGACGCGGCTGGGGAGAAGCTCGCCGGGGTCCTGGCCGAGGTGCGGCGCCGGGCCCCGCAGGCGCGGGTCCTGGTGGTCGGGTACCCGGCTCTGCTCCCGGCCGACCCGAGCGCCTGCGCGCCCGTGCTGGGTGCCGGCGTGGCGCCCGCCGACCTGGGCTTCCTGGGCGAGAAGGAGCGCGAGCTCAACGGCATGCTCGCCGAGCGGGCCGCGGCGGCCGGGGCCCGGTTCGTGGACACCGCCACGCCCTCCGCGGGCCACGACATGTGCGCGGGGGCGGCCCGCTGGGTCGAGCCGCCCTTCCCGGCGCCCGGCCTGGCCGCCGTGCACCCGAACGCCGAGGGCCAGCAGGGGATGGCGGCAGCGGTGCTGCAGGCCGTCCGGGGGTAGTCCGGCGGTCCGGTGGGGGCGGCCCGGGCGGACGCCCCGGGAAACGGGCCGGCGGCCGTCCGCGCGGTCAGGGCGATGACCACGGACGGCCGCCGGGGGGCCGGGGGTTCCGGTGGCGGGGGTGCTTCAGGTGCCGATCAGGGCCCGGCCGGGCTCTCGGGCCGGGTATTCGGGCCGGGCTCGGACCGGCCTCAGGCCGGGCTCAGCCGGGTCGGGTGGACGACGATCCGCACCGACTCGTCGTCCAGGCACTCGCCGGTGACCAGGTCGAACCGCTGCTTGAGCAGCGGCGAGGCGACGTAGACCCGGCCGTCCGGGGTCGAGCCGAGCAGCCCGCGGGAGAGCACGTACGCGCCGGTGAACGGGTCCCGGTTGGCGATCGCGTGGATCCGGTCCAGGTGGTCGCGGAACACCGCGGCCTGCCGGCCGTCCGGCAGCAGGGCGGCCACACCGCGGCCCGGGGCGAGCCGCTCCAGGTCGCAGACGGGGGCCCAGACGCCTTCGGCGAGCACCTCGATCCGGTCGGTGGCGACGCCCTCGGTGGCGACGGTGAAGGCGGTCTCAGTGGCGACGGTGGTCATCGGACCTCCAGCAGGAGCGAGTTGTCGGGGTCGAGGGCGGCCAGCAGATCGGCCTCGGTCGCGAGCAGCGTGAGGTCGGGCTTGACCTGGCCGCGCTCGGGGGTGAACCGGATGCTCGGGTCCTCCACGCCGGGGGCGTTGACGAAGGACACGAAGCGGCGCATCCGCTCCGGGTCGGCCAGCGTGGCGGCCCATTCGTCCTGGTAGTCGGACACGTGGTTGGCCATCAGGGCCTCCAGCTCCTCGGCGATGCCGAGGCTGTCGTGCACCACCACGTCGCGGACGTGGTCGAGGCCGCCCTCGATCCGCTCCAGCCAGGCGGAGGTGCGCTCCAGCCGGTCGGCGGTCCGGATGTAGAACATCAGGAACCGGTCGATCAGCTTGATCAGCTGGTCGTCGTCGAGGTCCTGGGCGAGCAGGTCGGCGTGCCGGGGGGTGGCGCCGCCGTTGCCGCCGACGTACAGGTTCCAGCCGTTGGAGGTGGCGATGATGCCGAAGTCCTTGCCGCGGGCCTCGGCGCACTCGCGGGCGCAGCCGGAGACCGCCGACTTCAGCTTGTGCGGGCTGCGCAGGCCCCGGTAGCGCAGTTCCAGGTGGATGGCCATGGCCACCGAGTCCTGGACGCCGTAGCGGCACCAGGTGGAGCCGACGCAGGACTTCACCGTCCGCAGGGACTTCCCGTACGCGTGGCCGGACTCGAAGCCGGCGGCGACCAGCTTGGTCCAGATCAGCGGCAGCTGGTCCACCGTGGCGCCGAAGAGGTCGATCCGCTGGCCGCCGGTGATCTTGGTGTAGAGGCCGAAGTCACGGGCCACCTCACCGATCACGATCAGCCCCTCCGGGGTGATCTCACCGCCGGGGATCCGCGGGACCACCGAGTAGGAGCCGTTCTTCTGGAGGTTGGCCAGGAAGTGGTCGTTGGTGTCCTGCAGGGCCGCCTGCTCGCCGTCCAGCACGTGGCCGGAGGCCTCCAGCTCGGGCGCCAGCGAGGCGATGATCGAGCCGACGGTCGGCTTGCAGACCTCGCAGCCCTCCCCGCCCAGGCGGCCGTGCTCGGCCAGCAGCCGGCGGTGGGTGGAGATCCGCTTCACCCGGACGATCTCGTACAGCTCCGCGCGGGTCTGCCCGAAGCAGGGGCAGAGGCCCTTGTCGACCTCGATGCCGGAGGCCTCCAGCTCGTCGCTGACGATCGTGGAGAGCAGCTTGACGCAGGAGCCGCAGCCGGTGCCGGCCTTGGTGCACTTCTTGACCTCGGGGACGGTGCCGCAGCTGTGCTCGGTGACGGCCGCGCGGACCTCGCCCTTGGTGACGTTGTGGCAGTTGCAGACCACCGCCTCGTCCGGCAGCGCGGAGCTGCCCAGCGAGACCGGCGCACCCATCCCGGCGGGCAGCACCAGCGACTCGGCGGGGACGGGCAGCGGGGTTCCGGTGCCGGCCAGCGGCCGCAGCGAGGAGTACGCCTCGGCGTCGCCGACCAGGATGCCGCCGAGCAGCGCGCCCTCGGGGGTGACCACCAGCTTCTTGTAGATGCCGGAGCGGGAGTCGGAGTAGACGACGTCCAGCGCGCCGGGGGTGGTGCCGAAGGCGTCGCCGAAGCTGGCCACGTCCACGCCGAGCAGCTTGAGCTTGGTGGACAGGTCGGCGCCGGTGAACGGCTTGGCGGCCTTGTCGGCCAGCTGGTGGGCGACCGCGCCCGCCATCTCGTAGCCGGGGGCGACCAGGCCGTACACCCGGCCGTCCACGGCCAGTGCGCACTCGCCGATGGCGAAGACGTTCTCGTCGGAGGTCCGGCAGTGCTCGTCCACGGCGATGCCGCCGCGCTCGCCGACCGTCAGGCCGCAGTCGCGGGCCAGCTGGTCACGGGGGCGCACACCGGCCGAGAAGACCACCAGGTCGGTGTCGAGGCTGCTGCCGTCGGTGAAGATCATCCCGTTGGCCGCCCCCTCGGGCGAGACCGTCACGGCGGTGGTGCCGATGCCGGTGTGGACGACCACCCCCATCTCCTCGATGGTGCGGCGCAGCGCGTCGCCGCCGCCCTCGTCCACCTGGACGGGCATCAGCCGGGGGGCGAACTCGACCACGTGGGTCTGCAGGCCCAGGCCCTTGAGCGCGCCGGCCGCCTCCAGCCCGAGCAGGCCGCCGCCGACCACGGCGCCGACCCGGGAGCCGGCCGCGTACGCCTCGATGGCGTGCAGGTCCTCGATGGTGCGGTAGACGAAGCAGCCCTCGGCGTCCTTGCCGTCCACCGGCGGGACGAACGGGTAGGAGCCGGTGGCGAGCACCAGGGTGTCGTAGCCGATGCTGCGGCCGCTCGCGGTGGTGACCGTCCGGGCCTCGCGGTCGATCGCGGTCGCCGGGTCGGAGAGGTGGATCTCGTAGCCGTGCTTCTCGGCGAAGCCGTCCTCGGCGAGCAGCAGGTCCTCGGGGGTCTTGCCGGAGAAGTAGGAGGTCAGCGCGACCCGGTCGTAGGCGTGCCGGGGCTCCTCGGCGAGGACGACGACCCGGTAGCGGTCGGCGGCTCCGGCGTCGGCCAGGGCTTCCAGGAAGCGGTGGCCGACCATGCCGTATCCGACCAGCAGTACGGTCGGCCTGGTGGTGGTGGTCATCGGGTCCCTCCGGGGGTCGTGCTGCTCTGCGTGGTGGCGGTGAGCAGGTGGAGCGGGTGGGCTGACAGGGCCTCGTCGCCCTCCCAGGTGTGGGCCAGGGTGCCGACTGTGCTGAGGTCGCCGAGCAGGACGCCGCCGACGAGCCGGTCGTCGCCCCGCTCGTCACGGCGGACGATCACCTTGCGGTAGGTGCCGCCGGCGGCGTCGGCGAGCCGGATCACCCGGTCCTCGGGGGCGGCCGGCTCCGTCTCGCCGAAGGCGGCGAGGTCGAGCGGCGCACGGTCGGGGCCGGTCAGGGTGAGCCGGGTGAGCAGCCGGCTGCCGGTGTAGGAGGGGCCGGCCGGGCCGGCCGCGAGCAGCCGGGCCAGGGTGTCGGCCTGTTCCTGGGCGGGGCCGGCCAGGCCGTAGAGCACGCCGCGGTGCTCGGCGCAGTCGCCCACCGCGTGGATGTGCGGGTCGCTGGTCCGCAGCCGGTCGTCGACCACGACGCCGCGGCGGGTCTCCAGGCCCGCCGCCTCGGCGAGCCCGGTCCGCGGCCGCACCCCGACGGCGACCACCAGCAGGCCGGCCTCCAGCCGGAAGCCGTCGGCGAGTTCGACGCCGGTGACGGTGCGGTCCTCGGTCAGCACGGAGCGGACCCGGCACTCGGTGTGCACCTCGATGCCGAGGTCGGTGAGGTGCTTGCGCAGCAGCGCGCCGGCCGCCGGATCGAGGTGGCGCTCCATCAGGTGCTCGCCCTGGTGGGCCAGCACCACCTGGACGCCGCGCGCCGCCAGCGCCCGGGCGGCGCTCACCCCGAGCAGCCCGCCGCCGACCACCACGGCCTGCGCGACACCGGGCAGGTAGGCGTCGATGTCGGCGCAGTCGGCCATCGTCCGGAAGGCGAAGACGCCGCTCGGCAGCGTGTGCCGCTCCCGCCCGGCCCCGGAGTCGTCGAACAGGCCGCGCAGCGGCGGCAGGACGGGGTTGCTCCCGGTGGCGAGCACCAGGTCGCCGTAGCCGATCGTGGATCCGTCGTCGCAGAGCACCCGGCGCTGCTCCCGGTCGATCCGCACCACCCGGGCCTGCCGGCGCTCGACCTGCGGCGGGAGTGCGGCCAGCGCGGCCACGCCGGGGGCGTAGCGGCCCGCCAGCACCTCGGCGAGCAGCACCCGGTTGTACGCGGGGTGCTCCTCCTCGGCGAGCAGCACGACCGGGCGGTCGGTGCCGTGCTGGACGAGCTGCTGGGCGAGCCGGTGGCCGGCCATCCCCGCGCCGACGACCACGATGCCGTCCGCTGGGGGAGTACCGGTTGTTGTCATGCCTTTGAGCATGTGGCGCGGGTGTTTCCCGTCCGGGGCCGGTCTGTTTCGGAGGCGGAACGTTGACCTCAGCGGGGTCCAGGGCCGGGTGTGAGCCCCGCGGGGCCCCGCCGTCGCGCGCCGCGGTGGCGGCGCGCGACGGTCGTCAGTGCGCCGGCCCGGCGGCCACCAGGGCCACGCTGCGGGCGAGTTCGGCGGCGTACGCCGGGGTGAGGGCCGCGGGGTCGAACAGCAGCCGGTACCACATGGGCCCGTAGACCAGGTCGAGCAGGAACTCGTCGTCGGGGTGCCCGACCTCGCCGCGGGCCCGGCCGCGGGCCAGCAGTTCGCGGACCGACTCGCGGCGGACGGCGATCAGCTTCTCCCACAGCAGCGCGGCGAACGCCTGGTCCTGCACGGCCTCGGCGGCAAGCGCCCGGTTCAGGGTGCCGTTGACGCCCTGCTGGCCCGCGAAGGTCGCGGTGAGCAGAGCGGTGAGGTCACCGCGCAGCGTGCCGGTGTCGGGGGTGGGCAGGTGGGTGAAGGCGTAGCCGGCCAGGGCGTCCAGGACGACCTCGCCCTTGCTGCGGTAGCGGCGGTAGACGGTCTGTTTGGAGACACCGCTGAGCGCCGCGATGCCCTCCATGCTGAGGCCGCGGTAGCCGTGCTGCTCGGTCAGGTCGACGGCGGCTCGGCGGATGGCTTCGTCGACGGCGGGGTCACGGGGGCGTCCGGTCATGGCCTTCACCTTACGGATTGACATACGGTCCGTCTCGTATTGAAATATGGATACGCAACGGACCGTATTGGAATGGGGGTCTCCGATGCGTACCACCCGGGCCCCACTGGCCCGCCCAGCTCTCCCCGTCCCGGCCCTCCCCGCCGCGACCGCTCCCGGCGCCGCCCCCGGGCCCGCCGGCCGATCCCACCGCACCGCCCGGCCCGCGCTCGCGGCCCTCTCGCTCGGCTACTTCACCCTGGGCACCGCCTCGCTCGCCGTCGTCGGGCTCGGCGGCCCGATCGGCCGCGACCTGCACACCGCACCCGGCGGCGTCGGCGTCCTGGTCGCCGTCTTCGCCCTCACCTTCGCACTGGCCGCCCCGCTCGCCCCGGCCGTCCTGGGCCGCCTGGACCGCCGCCGCGCGCTGCTCCTCGGCCTCGCCCTGATGGCCGCCGGCGGCGTCCTCGGCGCGCTTGCCCCCTCGTACGCCGTGCTGGTCGGCGCCCGGGTGCTGGCCGGGCTCGGCGGCGCCGTCTTCGGGCCCGCCTCCTCGGCGGTCGGCTCGCTGATCGTCCCGGAGGAGCACCGCCCGCGGGCGCTGGCCACGGTCTTCGCCGGCATGACGGTCGCCGCCGTCCTCGGCGTGCCGCTCTCGGCCTACCTGGGCGGCGCGGTCGGCTGGCGCTGGACGCTGGCCGGCATCGCGGCCGCCACCCTGCTGGCGCTCGTGCTGGTCGCCGCCCTGGTGCCGGCCGTCCCGGCGGGCGAGCCGCCCACCGCCGCCGCCTACCGACGGGTGCTCGCCACCCCGGGCGCCGCCGCCACCGTGCTGACCACCCTGCTGTACATGGCCGCCCAGTTCACCGTCTACGGCGTCGCCGGGGGCTACGTCGCGGCCCGCTTCGGTGCCTCCCCGAGCGCCGTCACCCTGGTGCTGTTCGCCTTCGGCCTCTGCGGGGTGGCCGGCAACGCCTGCGGCGCGCGGCTCTCCGCCCGGCTCGGCGGCGCCCGGACGGTGACCCTCACCCAGGCCGGCCTGGCCGCCGCCTTCCTGGGGCTGCTCGCCGCCCCGCGGGCCCTGCCGGCCGCGGTCCTGCTGTTCGCGCTCTGGGCCTTCTTCAGCCAGCTCTACCAGGCGCCGCAGCAGGCCCGCCTGATCGCCCTGGCGCCCGGGCAGCGCGGCCTGCTGCTGGCCCTCAACGCCTCGATGCTCTACGTCGGCATCAGCCTCGGCAGCCTGCTCGCCGGCACCTTCCTGCCCGTCCTCGGCGCCGGCCCGCTGCCCGCCCTCGGCCTGCTGCCGCTCGCCCTCGCGGGCCTGGCCCACCGGGCCTCCGTCCGCCGCACCGTCCGCTCCACGCCGGCCCCGTCCACGGCCGGCACCGACCGAGAAGGAGTCACCCGATGACCGCCACCACCGATTCCCCCGCCGTTCCCGCCGCCGCCGTTCCCGCCGCGGGGGATCCCACGGACACCGCCGCCGCCCGCGCGCTGGTCCAGGACTACCTGGAGAACTTCTGGAACCAGGGCCGCACCGACCTCGCCGACCGCTACCTCGCCGCGGACCTCCAGCAGCACAACCCCCACCTCCCCGACGGCCGCGCCCCGCTCGCCGAGTTCGTCGCCGGCCTGCGCGGGCAGCTCCCGGAGCTCCGCTTCGAGCTGCGCCGCCTCGCCGCCGAGGGCGACCTGGTCTTCGCCCACTCCCACTTCACCGCCGCACCGGGCGACCCGGGCCGCGCCGTCGTCGACGTCTTCCGGATCGCCGACGGCCTGATCGCCGAGCACTGGGACCTCAGCGAGGCCGTTCCGGAGAGCACCGCGAGCGGCCGCCCGGTCGTCTGAAGGCGAACAGCCGGGGGCGCGGGAACTCCGGGGGCTGCTCGAACGCCTTTCGGCGGGCGCGCCGCGCTTCGCCGCCGAGGTGCGGCGGGCGATCTGAGCCGTGGGCCGGCAGTTCCCGGGACGGTTCAGGCGCCGGCCACCGCCTCCAGCCGCACGGCGCAGACCTTGAACTCCGGCATCCGGGAGACCGGGTCCAGCGCCGGGTTGGTGTGGATGTTGGCGCTGCCCTCGCCCGCCCAGTGGAAGGGCATGAAGACGGTGTCGGGCCTGATCGCGGTGGTCAGCCGGGCGGGGGTGACGGTCCGTCCGCGCCGGCTGACCACCGCGACCTGGTCCCCGTCCCGCACGCCCAGCCGGCCGGCGAGCAGCGGGTGCAGCTCGACGTACGGGCCCGGGGCGGCGGCGTTCAGGGCGTCGACCCGGCGGGTCTGCGCGCCGGACTGGTACTGGGCCAGCACCCGGCCGGTGGTGAGGCGCACGGGGTACCGGGCGTCCGGCTCCTCGGCGGCGGGCCGGTGCTGGACGGGGACGAAGCGGGCCCGTCCGTCCGGGTGGGCGAAGCGCTCCAGGAAGAGCCGCGGGGTGCCCGGGTGCTCCGGCGACGGGCAGGGCCAGAACACGCCGTCCTCGGCCGCGATCCGCTCGTAGCTGATGCCCGCGTAGTCGGCCGCGCCGCCCGCCGAGGCGCGGCGCAGCTCGTCGAAGGCCTTCTCCGGGTCGGTCGGGAACCCCTCGCCGTGGCCGAGCCGGGCCGCCAGCGCGTGCAGCACCTCCAGGTCGGTCCGTACGCCCGCCGGAGCGTCGACGGCCTTGCGGCGCAGGACGACCCGGCCCTCCAGGTTGGTCATCGTCCCGGTCTCCTCGGCCCACTGGGCGACCGGCAGGACCACGTCGGCCAGTTCGGCCGTCTCGGACAGCACCACGTCGCTGACCACGAGGAAGTCGAGCGAGCGCAGCCGCTCGGTGACGTGCCCGGCGTGCGGGGCGGAGACCACCGGGTTGGAGCCGGTCAGCAGCAGCGCCCGGACCTCCCCGCCGAGCGAGTCCAGCAGCTCGTACGCGCTGCGCCCGGGGCCGGGCAGCGAGTCGGGGTCGACGCCCCAGACGGCGGCGACGTGGGCGCGGGCGGCCGGGTCGTCCAGCTTGCGGTAGCCGGGCAACTGGTCCGCCTTCTGGCCGTGCTCGCGTCCGCCCTGGCCGTTGCCCTGCCCGGTGAGGCAGCCGTAGCCGGCGTTCGGGCGGCCCGCGTTGCCGGTGGCCAGGCAGAGGTTGATCCAGGCGCTCACCGTGTCGGTGCCCTTGGCCTGCTGCTCGGGGCCGCGCGCGGTGAGCACCATCGCGGCGTCGGCGTCGCAGAACAGCCGGGCGGCCTCGCGCAACTGCGGCAGCGGGACACCCGTCACCGCCTCGACGTGCTCGGGCCAGTGCGCCATCGCGGCGGCCCTGGTCTGGGCCCAGCCGGTGGTGCGTTCCGCGATGAAGGCCTCGTCGGTGCGGCCGTCCGCGACCACCAGGTGCAGCAGTCCGAGCGCGAGGGCCAGGTCGGTGCCGGGGCGCGGGGCGAGGTGCAGGTCGGCGAGCTCGGCGGTGCGGGTGCGGCGCGGGTCGACGACGACCAGGGTGCCGCCGTTCTCCCGCAGTTCGCGCAGGTAGCGGACGAAGGGCGGCATGGTCTCCGCCGGGTTGCTGCCGACCAGGATCACGCAGCCGGCCCGCGGGATGTCGGCGACCGGGAACGGCAGGCCGCGGTCCAGCCCGAAGGCCCGGGTCCCGGCGGCCGCGGCCGAGGACATGCAGAACCGGCCGTTGTAGTCGATCGCCGAGGTGCGCAGTGCCACCCGGGCGAACTTGCCGAGCAGGTAGGCCTTCTCGTTGGTCAGCCCGCCGCCGCCGAACACCCCGACGGCGTCCCGCCCGTACGTCGCGGCGGTGGCGGCCAGCCGGTCGGCGACCAGATCCAGGGCCTCCTCCCAGCGGGCCGGCCGGAGCGTGCCGTCGCGGCGGACCAGCGGCGTGGTGAGCCGGGCCCCGGGGGCCAGCACGGCGGCGGCGTTGGAGCCCTTGCCGCACAGCGCGCCCCGGTTCACCGGGAAGCCGGGCCGCTCGACCACCGAGACCGGGACGGCGCCCCCGGTGGGGCGCAGCCCCATGCCGCACTGGAGGGCGCAGTACGGGCAGTGCGTGTCGGTGGTGGCGACGGCGTTGCTCATGCCGTCACCCTGCTACGGCGCTGTTTCGCCGCCACGACCCGCGCGTTACGGCTTCCGCACACCGGGCTCACCCCGGCGGGCCCCGGCTGTGAGGGCGGGGAAACCAGTCGTGACCGCCGGGCAACGGCAGGGAAACAGCGAGCGGCCACGCTGGAACCATGACGCCGCCCACCTGGACCTCCAGCTCCTCCGACCTCCTCGCCGAGATCTCGCAGCAGTTCACCGCCAGGTCGGCCGGCACCTCGGCCGGCACCTCGGCCGGCCGCCCGGCCGTCCGCCCGCCGCTGGTCCTGCACTCGGCCCGCCGCCCGGCCCTGGTGCTGGTCGCGCACGGTTCGCGCGATCCGGCGGCCCTCGCCGAGATCCGCCGGCTGCTCGCCCTGCTGCGCGGCGCCCGCCCCGAGCTCGACGTCCGGCTGGCCCACCTCGGGCTGAACGCGCCGCTGCTGCCGGACGTGCTGGCGGAGCTGGCCGGCCCGGTGGTCCTGGTGCCGCTGCTGCTCGGCCGGGGTTACCACGTCAAGGTCGACCTGCCGGCCCTGCTGGCGGCCGCGCCGCAGGTCAGCGGCACGATCACGGCCCCGCTCGGGCCGGACGGGCTGCTCACCGAAGTGCTGTACGAGCGGCTGGTGGAGGCCGGCTGGAGCGACCCCGCGACCGTCCGCGAGCGGCACCGGCACGGCCGCGACGCCGTCGTGCTGGCCGCCTCGGGCTCGCGTGACCCGGACGCGGCGGTCGACACCGAGGCCCAGGCCCGGCTGCTCGCGCGGCGGTTGCACGTGCCGGTGGTGCCCGGGTACGTGGCGGCCGGCTCGCCGAGCGTGGCCGAGGCGGTGGCCGGGCTGTCCGCGCGCGGCTACCGCCGGATCGCGGTGGCGGGGTACTTCACCGCCCCCGGCGACTTCGCCCGGCTGGCCGCGGCGGCGGGGGACTGGCTGACCAGCGCCCCGCTCGGCGCGCACGAGCTGATGGCCCGTCTGGTGCTGGCCCGCTACGAGCACTCCCGGCTGCGGACGGCGGCCTGAGCCGCGGCGGCGGCCGCCCGCCCCCGCCTGCCCCCGCCCGACCGCACCCGGTGCCCGACCGCCCGCACCCGGTGCCCGCGGGCGCCCGGCCGCAGGCCGCGCCCCCGCCCGGGGTTCGCGCCCTGTTGTGCGCCCGGTCACGCGCGGCACCCCCCGGCTGTCGGACGGGCGGCGTACCGTGACTGCCATATGGACGACACCGCGCACCGCACCGCCACCCCGGACCTGACCCCCTCGAACCAGCCGGGCCCGTACGACGGGGCCGCCGAGGCCCGCTGGGTGCCCGAGCCGGACAAACGCCCCGGCCGTACGGCGTTCCAGCGCGACCGCGCCCGCGTCCTGCACTCCGCCGCCCTGCGCCGGCTGGCGGGGACGACCCAGGTGGTCGCCCCGATGCGCAGCGACTTCCCCCGCACCCGGCTGACCCACTCGCTGGAGTGCGCCCAGGTCGGCCGCGAGCTGGGCGCGGCCCTCGGCTGCGACCCGGACCTGGTGGAGACCGGCTGCCTGGCGCACGACATCGGCCACCCGCCGTTCGGCCACACCGGCGAGGAGGCGCTCGACCAGGCCGCCGAGGCCTGCGGCGGCTTCGAGGGCAACGCCCAGTCGCTGCGGATCCTGACCCGCCTGGAGCCCAAGCGCTTCGCCCCGCTCGACGAGGAGGCCGCCCGGCTCGCGCCCTGGCCCGGCCGCAGCGTCGGCCTCAACCTCAGCCGCGCCGCGCTGGACGCCGCCACCAAGTACCCGTGGCCGCGCGGCGCCCACCCCACCGACCCGGGCTCCACCAAGTACGGCGTCTACGCGGACGACCTGCCGGTGTTCCGCTGGCTGCGGGCCGGCTCCCCGCCGGACCGCAAGTGCTTCGAGGCGACGGTCATGGACTGGTCGGACGACGTCGCCTACTCCACCCACGACGTCGAGGACGGCCTGCAGGCCGGCCACATCGACCCGGACGCCCTGCGCTCCCCGGTCGAGCGCGCCGAGCTGTTCAAGGTCGCCGGGCGGTACGCCCCGGACGCCCCGCCCGAGGAGCTCTCGGAGGCGCTGGACCGCCTGCACGCCCAGCCCTGGTGGCCCGCCGCCTACGACGGCTCGGCCCGCGCCCGGGCCGGGCTCAAGGACCTCACCAGCCAGCTGATCGGCCGGTTCTGCCTGGCCGCCGAGCAGGCCACCCGGGCCCGCTACGGCCCCGGCCGGCTGACCAGGTACGCGGCCGAGCTGGTGGTCCCGCGCGAGGTGCGGCTGGAGTGCGCGGTGCTGAAGGCCGTCGCCGTCCGGTACGTGATGCAGCGCGACGAGCAGGAGCAGCTCCGCTCGCGCCAGCGGATCGTGATCGCCGAGCTGGCCGAGGTGCTGACCCGGCGGGCCCCGGAGGGTCTGGACGTGGTCTTCGCCGCCCGCTACGAGGAGGCCGAGGACGACTGCGCCGCCCTGCGCGCGGTGATCGACCAGATCGCCACCCTGACCGACGCCTCGGCACTCGCCCTGCACGCCCGGCTGCTCGGCCCGGCGGCCCGGACCTGAAGGCACCCGGGGACGGGCCGCCGGGGACGTAGACTTCCACAGTGGCCGGGCGGATCAGGGATGAAGATGTACAGGCGGTGCGCAGCGCGCTGCCCATCGACGTGGTGGTCGGCGAGTACGTCCAGCTGACCAACGGCGGCGGGGGCGAGTACAAGGGCGTCTGCCCGTTCCACGACGAGAAGTCGGCGTCGTTCTACGTCAACCCGTCCAAGGGCGTCTTCCACTGCTTCGGCTGCCAGGAGAACGGCGACACCATCGCCTTCCTGATGAAGATCGAGCACTTCACCTTCGCCGAGGCCGTCGAGCGGATGGCCGCCCAGGCCAACATCACCCTGCGTTACGAGGAGGGCGGCTACAACCCCCGCCACCAGCAGGGCGAGCGGACCAGGCTGGTCGAGGCGCACAAGGTGGCCGCCGCGTTCTTCCAGGAGCAGCTGCAGTCGCCGGAGGCCGAGATCGGCCGGCGGTTCCTGGCCGAGCGGGGCTTCGACGAGGAGGCGGCCCAGCACTTCGGGGTCGGCTACGCGCCGGCCGGCTGGGAGCACCTGGTGCGCTTCCTGCGCGGCAAGGGCTTCAGCGACAAGGAGGTCCTGCTCGGCGGCCTGGCCTCGCAGGGCCAGCGCGGCGGCCTGATCGACCGCTTCCGCGGCCGGCTGGTCTGGCCGATCCGGGACATGGGCGGCGAGGTGATCGGCTTCGGCGCCCGCCGGCTGCGCGAGGACGACAACGGTCCGAAGTACCTCAACACCCCCGAGACGCCGATCTACAAGAAGTCCAACGTGCTGTACGGCATCGACCTGGCGAAGAAGGAGATCGCCAAGTCGGGCCGGGCGGTGGTGGTCGAGGGCTACACCGACGTGATGGCCTGTCACCTGGCCGGGGTGACCACGGCGGTGGCGACCTGCGGCACGGCCTTCGCCGAGGACCACATCAAGATCATCCGTCGGCTGCTGATGGACACCTCCCAGTACCGGGGCGAGACCGTCTTCACCTTCGACGGCGACGCGGCCGGCCAGAAGGCCGCCCTGCGGGCCTTCGAGGACGACCAGAAGTTCGCCGCCCGCACCTCCATCGCGGTCAGCCCCGGCGGCATGGACCCGTGCGACCTGCGCCTCGCCCAGGGCGACGAGGCGGTCCGGACGCTGATCGACAACCCCGTCCCGCTCTTCGAGTTCGCGCTGCGCTCGGCCGTGGCCCGCCACCGGGTGGAGACCGCCGAGGGCCGGTCCGCCGCGCTGCTGGAGGCGGCGCCGATCGTCGCCAAGATCAAGGACCGCTCGATCCAGCACGAGTACGCCGTCCAGCTGGCCGGCATGCTGGGCATCCTCGACGAGCAGTTCGTGGTCCGCCGGGTCGGCCAGCTCGCCCGCTGGGACCGCGACAACAAGCAGCAGAACCAGCGCGGCGGCAACCAGCAGCAGGCCCGCCGGCCGGAGGTGCAGGCCCAGCCGGCGCAGCCGGCCCGCCCGGTCTTCCGGCTCAACCCGCGCGACCCGGCGCAGTTCGTCGAGCGCGAGCTGCTCAAGCTGGCCCTGCAGTACCCGGCGCTGGTCAGCCCGGCCTTCGACAACTACGGCGAGGACGAGTTCCCGACCCCGCCGTACACGGCCGTGCGCAGGGCGATCGGCCAGGCCGGCGGCGCCGCGTACGGGGCCGCCCTGCCCGACTTCACCAAGACCGTCCGGGAGATCGCGCCGGACGACCAGGTGCGCTCGCTGGTCACCGAGCTGACCGTCGAGCCGGTGCGCACCCGGCGCAAGCCCGACGAGATCTACGCGGGCGAGTTCCTGGTCAAGCTGCGGCTGCAGGCCGTGGAGCGGCGGGTGGCCGAGGTCAGGGCCCAGCTCCAGCGGCTGGGCAACCGGGCCGCCCCCGAGGAGCTGCACGCGGTGCAGACCGAGCTGTGGCAGCTCCAGCAGTACGGCCAGCAGCTGCGCAGCCGGGGCGCCGCCGCGCTCTAGCCGGCGAACCCCCGCCGGTGACGGCCGGTCGCGGGCCCGCCGCGGCCCGGCGGCAGAAAGTGCGCGCACGAGTCTCGGCCGGAGCGTGTGGCGTACCCCACACTGGAGGGCGTCCCACCTCCGTTCAGCGCGGGTCCGCCAGAGTCGCGCACGGCCCCGAGGGGATGCCCGTGGACCCAGCCGCGACAGTTCGTCCTACGCCGACCCGGACCCCCGACACCTTCGACAGCGCCGATCTCCCGGGCCCGCACGGCCCCGGCCGGGAGGCCTCGGGCCGGGGCGCCGCGAGCCCGCGCCCACCAGGTCCGGAGCTGCCCCATGCCCGGTCCGGTACCCCCGGCGGCCGGCCGGCGGTACCCGTCGAGGAGCCGCCGGAGGAGCTTGTCGAGGATCCCGCCCAGGAGCTCGTCGAGGAGCCGCCCGAGGAGCCCGTCGAGGAGCCCGTCGAGGAGCCCGACGAAGGGCCCGGCGATGGGCCGGCCCGGGCGGCCTCCCTGGACGCCGCCGCCGGCCCCGCCGCGGACCTGTTCCGCCAGTACCTGCGCGAGATCGGACGGGTCCGGCTGCTGACCGCGGCGGAGGAGGTCGAGCTCGCCCGCCAGGTCGAGGCCGGCCTGTTCGCCGAGGAGCGGCTCTCCCGCACCCCGGGCCCGGACGACCGCCTCGCCGACGAGCTCGACCGTCTGGTGGTGCTCGGCCGGATCGCCAAGCGCCGGCTCATCGAGGCCAACCTGCGCCTGGTGGTCTCGGTGGCCAAGCGCTACATCGGACGCGGCCTGACCATGCTCGACCTGGTCCAGGAGGGCAACGTCGGCCTGATCCGGGCGGTGGAGAAGTTCGACTACACCCGGGGCTACAAGTTCTCCACCTACGCGACCTGGTGGATCCGGCAGGCGATGAGCCGGGCCCTCGCGGACCAGGCCCGCACCATCCGGGTCCCGGTGCACGTGGTCGAGCTGATCAACCGGGTGATCCGGATCCAGCGGGGACTGCTCCAGGAGCGCGGCGTCGAGCCGACCCCGGCCGACATCGCCGCCGTCCTGGAGCTGCCGGAGACCCGGATCCGCGAGGTGCTGCGCCTGGCCCAGGAGCCGATCTCGCTGCACACCCCGGTCGGCGAGGAGGACGACGTGGCCCTCGGCGACCTGATCGAGGACGCCGACGCGGCCTCACCCGTCGAGTCGGCCTCGTTCCTGCTGCTGCGCCGGCACCTGGAGGCCGTGCTGGCCACCCTCGGCGAACGCGAACGGCAGGTGGTGCAACTGCGCTACGGCCTGGACGACGGGCGCCCGCGCACCCTGGAGGAGATCGGGCACCTCTTCGGGGTCACCCGTGAGCGGATCCGCCAGATCGAGTCGAAGACCCTCGGCAAACTGCGCGACCACGCCTTCGCCGAGCAGCTCCGCGGCTACCTGGACTGACGTCCGGAGGTCGGCCCCCGGATCGTGCGGGACTCAGCCCCAGATGCTGTTGTTGGCGAGCGGCCGGGCCAGGCCGGCGAGGCCGGTGCCCGGGGCGGCGGTGGTGGCGGAGGCGGCGGGGCCGCGCGCTCCGGCGGGGCCGGCCGCGGCCGGGCGGGTCAGGACGGACGGGAGGCAGCTGCGGTCGAGCAGCGAGCCGACGGACATGAGGGACTCCGTGGAGATCGGCCGCGCGGACGACGGGCCCGGCGGGCCCGACGGAAGGCGAGGACGCCTTCCCTGCGGTGATCACCATGCTCCGGCCCGGCCCACCGCGCGGTCCAGCTCCACGCCGTCCCCAACCGGGCCGCGGCGTCCCCAAGGCTCTGACCTGCAGGGACGTCGCGGAGTGGGGACGGTGTCGGCTGTCCGGCGGCTCCTTCGGCCGGGCGGAAGGCAGGCCTCAGGGCGCGGCCGGCGCCTTCACGTGGTCGGTGCAGGCGCGGGTGGCTCCGTCGGGCAGGGTGGCGCAGACCCAGGCGGACTTGTCGCCGGTCAGCTCCACCATCGGCGAGTAGGCGTCGTTGCCCCATTTCACGGCGTACGGGGAGGTGGTCCCGTCCGAGTTCTCCGCCGAGACGATGGCGTTGGGCGCCGCGTAGGTGATCCGGCCCCATGCCGCGGAGCAGGCCTTGCTGTAGCGCAACTCCATGACGATCTCCTGGTTCTTGCCCAGGACGAGGGTCTGGCCGTCCTGGCTGCAGCCCATCGCGCCCGGGTCCTTCCCGCTGCAGCCGGCCGCGCTGCAGCCGATCGGACGCGGCGTCGCGGGGGCGGAGGCGGTGGTGGAGGCGGACCCGGTGGGCGCGGGCGCGGCCGCCGCGCTGCCGGTGGCGGCGACGGTGGGCGCGGCGCCGGCGGCCGTGTCCGTGGCGTCGCCGTCCCGGGCCAGCCCGAGGACCAGGACCAGGGCGGCGACCAGGACGGCCGCGAGCGCCCCGGCGGCCACCGCGCGGCGGGCGGTCCACCGGGTGGTGCGTCCGGCCGGTGCGTCGGCCGCGCCGTCCTCGGCGCCGGTGCCCTCGGCGCCGGCCGCCCCGGCACCGGTGGCGGCCGCGCCGGCCGCCACCTGCTCGCGCTCGCTGCGCTCCCGGTCGGCGAGGTCCCACAGTTCGAGCAGCGGGGCCACCTCGTGCTCGAAGGCGGTGCCCAGGCTCTCCACCGCCCCGCGGGGCGGGAACTGCTTGCCGTTGACCCAGCGCTCCCACGAGGACTTGGCGTAGTGCGTCCGCTCGCCGATCTTGGCGTAGCTGAGCCCCGAGGCGTCCTTGAAGGCCAGCAGCTCCAGGCGCAGCCGCTCGGCGGCCTCGGGCCCGGCGTCCGGTACGGGGCCGGAGGCGCTGTTCGGGGGCGTGGTGGGGGAGTCCTCGGTGGTCATCGTCATGCCGTTCGCCTGGGGGTGACCGGGTCCGGCTGAGTACGGGACGGTGCCACGCGCCTGGACGGCCCCCTCCTCAAGGCCCGGCGGTTTGGTGGTCCTGAGAGTCCGTCGGGCAGCATAGCGCGCGCCGCCCGCACCCAGGACGGGCGGCGGCCCGGCAGGCACCCGGAGCGCCGCCCGACGGTGGGTCAGTGGTGGAAGGCCGTCCGGGCCGGGACCCCGAGGTCCTTCAACGGGCCGGGCTGGCTCTTGAGTTCCGGCAGCAGCCGGGTCAGGTCGGCGAGCAGCAGGTCGGCCAGGTCGCGGGAGAAACCGTTGCGGCAGACCACCCGCAGCACGGCGAGGTCGGTCCGGTTCTCCGGGAAGCGGTAGGCGGGGACCTGCCAGCCCCGCTCGCGCAGCCGGCGCGAGACGTCGAAGACGTCGAACGGCACGTCGCCGGTGGTGGTGAAGGCGAAGACCGGCAGTTCGTCGCCGCGGGTGAGCAGCCGGAAGCAGCCCAGCTTCTCGACGGCGCCCGACAGGTACAGCGCGACGTCCCGGGAGGCCTGCTGGACGGCCCGGTAGCCGTCGTGGCCGAGCCGCAGGAAGGTGTAGTACTGGGCGATCACCTCGCCCCCGGGGCGGGAGAAGTTCAGCGCGAAGGTGGGCATCTCGCCGCCCAGGTAGTTCACCCGGAACACCAGCTCCTGCGGCAGGGCCTCCTTGTCGCGCCAGAGTGCCCAGCCCACGCCCGGGTACACCAGCCCGTACTTGTGGCCGGAGGTGTTGATCGAGGAGACCCGGGGGAGCCGGAAGTCCCAGGGCAGGTCGGGGTCGAGGAAGGGCGCGACCATGCCGCCGGAGGCGCCGTCCACGTGCACCGGCACGTCGAGCCCGGTGCGGCCCTGGAGTCCGTCGAGGGCCGCGCAGATCTCCGCCACCGGTTCGTAGCTGCCGTCGAAGGTGGAGCCGAGGATCGCGACCACGCCGATGGTGTCCTCGTCGCAGAGCGCCACGGCCTGCTCGGCGCCGAGGTGGTAGCGCTCGCCCTCCATCGGGGCGGTGCGGGCCTCCACCTCCCAGAAGGCGCAGAACTTCTCCCAGCAGACCTGGACGTTGACGCCCATCACCAGGTTGGGCCGGGCCCCGGCGGCGTACCGCTCGGCGTTGCGGGCCGTCCAGCGGCGCTTGAGGGCCAGCCCGGCCAGCATGCACGCCTCGCTGGAGCCGGTGGTGGAGCAGCCGACGGAGCTGCTCGGGTCGGGGGCGTGCCACAGGTCGGCGAGGATCGCCACGCAGCGCCGCTCCAGCTCGGCGGTCTGCGGGTACTCGTCCTTGTCGATCATGTTCTTGTCGAGGCACTCGGTCATCAGCCGGGTCGCCTGGGCCTCCATCGAGGTGGTCACGAAGGTGGCCAGGTTGAGCTTGGCGTTGCCGTCCAGCATCAGCTCGTCGTGGATCAGCTGGTAGGCGGTCTCCGCCGGGACGGGGCCCCGGGCCAGCCGGTGCACCGGCGGGGCCAGCTCCATCGACCCCAGCGGGTCGGCCGCCCCGATGAACGGGCTGACCGTCAGCCGCCGGTCGTCGTCGGCTCCCTCGTGCAGCGCCATGGGGGATCCGTCCTTCGCTCCGGCGGCCGTGTCCCGCTCCACGCTGCCACCGGTGGCCGGGTGACGCACGTCCGGTGCCACCACGGCCGGCCCCCGGACGGTCTCAGGAGGCGGTCTCCGGGTGGATCTGCTCCCGGGCCGCCGCGTACTGCCGGCGCACCGCCGACCCGACCGGCAGGTCCCGCTCCTGGTCGGGGACGGTGGTGACGGCCCCCTCCGGCAGCTCCCAGTGCGGCGGCTCGGCGCCGCCGGCCAGTGCCCAGGCGGCCTGCCGGGCGGCGCCGCGCGCCGCGTGGTCGCCGGGCGCCGGGACGACGACGGGCACGCCGAACACCTGGGGCGCGATCTGCCGGACGGCGGGCAGCCGGCCGGCGGTGCCCAGCAGGAACACCCGGCGGACCTCCACGCCCTTGGCGCGCAGCACGTCCAGCGCGTCGGCGATGTTGCAGAGCATGCCCTCGACGGCGGCCCTGGCCAGGTGGTGGGCCGCCATCGACTCGGCGCGCAGGCCGGTCAGGGTGCCCGCCGCGTGCGGCAGGCTGGGCGTGCGCTCGCCGTCCAGGTAGGGCAGCAGCACCAGGCCGTAGGAGCCGGGGGAGGACTGCAGGGCCAGCTCGCTGAGGCCCTCCAGGTCGGTGCCGAGCATCCCGGCGGTGGCCCGTAGCACCTGGGCGGCGTTGAGGGTGGCGGCCATCGGCAGGTGGCGGCCGGTGGCGTCTGCGAAGGACGAGATGACGCCGGAGGCGTCCACCACGGCCCGGTCGTGCACCGCGAAGATGGTGCCGTTGCCGCCGATCGAGACCACCGCGTCGCCGGGGCCCAGGCCCAGGCCCAGGGCGGCGGCCATGTTGTCACCGGTGCCGGCCGAGATCAGCAGGCCCTCGGGGGTGTGCCCGGCGGGTTCGGCCGGGGCGAGGACCTCCGGCAGCCGCAGTTCGTGGCCGAGGGCGAGCTTCACCAGGTCCTGCCGGTAGTCACCGGTGACCGGCGACCAGTAGCCGGTGCCGGAGGCGTCGCCGCGGTCGGTGGTGCGGCGCTGCGGGTGGCCGAGGAGCTGCCAGATGAGCCAGTCGTGCGGCAGCAGCACCTCGGCGATCCGCCGGGCCGAGGCCGGTTCGAACTCGGCCAGCCAGCGCAGCTTGGCGATGGTGTAGCTGGCGGTCGGGACGGCGCCGATGGCCTGGGTCCAGGCGGCGGGGCCGCCGAGGGCGTCCACCAGGGCCGCCGCGGCGCCGGCCGAGCGCGGGTCGTTCCACAGGATGGCGGGGCGGACCAGCACGCCGCCCGCGTCCAGGCCGATCATGCCGTGCTGCTGGGCGCAGACGCCGATCGCCCGGACGCTCTCCAGCAGGCCGCCCGCGGCGGCCTCCCCCAGCGAGTGCAGCCAGGACTGCGGGTCCGTCCCGGCCCGGGCGTCGTCGCCCTCGGGGGCCGGGTGCGGGGCCTTGCCCGAGCGCAGCACGGTGCCGGTCTCGGCGTCGCACGCCACGATCTTGGTGCGGTTGGTCGAACTGTCTATCCCCGCGACGATGGCCATGTCGAGATCATGCCTCAGCGGGCGGCCGGACGCGGCCGGGCGGCACAAGTGTTGCCCAGTCGGTACCGGCCGGTAGGCGTCCGGTCGCACGGTGGTTCGGCGGGCGACCCGGCCTCGTGCACCGCTCCGGTGCGGCCGGCCGGCGCGGTGGTGCCGCCGCCCGCCGGCCCGGCGTCCGCGCGGGGCGCGAGCGGTCCGTTCACGGCCGGAAGGTTCCCCAGCTGTCGTCCGCCGGCACCGGCTCGCGGTTGAAGTACGGCACCCGTTCGGTCAGCGAGTTCGGCAGCTTGTCACCGACCTTGTCGGCCACCGCGCCGGCCGCCTTGCCGGCCGCCGCGCCCGCCTGCTGCTTGGCCTTGCCGGCGGCGCTCTGCACCCGCGGGTTCTGCGCGACCTTGCGGGTGGCCTTGGCGATCTGCTCGTACCGCTGCCGGCCCGCCCGCGAACCGAGCACGTACCCGGCCGCGGCCCCCACGATGAAACTCAGCTTCCACATGCTCGGTCTCCACCCTTCCTCGCGGACTGTGCCGCATTGCCCTACCCGCCGTTCGCGGCGGCGAACCGTCCGTGTCCCCAGCATCCCCGTGCGGTACGCCGGCCGCGCGCCGGGCGCGCCGGGCGGGGGGTCGCGGAGCGGTGGCGGGAAAGCGATTGGCGGACCACCCCCCTGAGTGCGCTAATGTATGTCCCGCAGCGAGCGCCGAGGGCCCGGGAGACCGGAAGCCCGGAGCGGAAGCCGATCCCCCATAGCTCAATTGGCAGAGCAGCCGACTGTTAATCGGCAGGTTATTGGTTCGAGTCCAATTGGGGGAGCCACAGGAAGCCGGGCCCACGGGCCCGGCACGCCTGCTGTGCAGTACCTCGGTACGCGCGATCCCGCATAGCTCAATTGGCAGAGCAGCCGGCTGTTAACCGGCAGGTTTTTGGTTCGAGTCCAAATGCGGGAGCTTCATCGGGTTCGTCCCCGGTGAGTGCTCAGAGCGAAGGCCCCCCGATCGACCGGGGGGCCTTCGTGTTTCCCGGCCCGTCACCGTCAGGCCCCGCTCCCGTCCCCGGCCGGCCGTCCGCTGCCTTCGGCCGGCCTCAGCCGGTCGCCGCCCGGTGGTAGAGCTCGGTGACCCGCTCGTCGAAGGTCACGCTGTAGGAGATCCGCGGGGTGTCCCCGCCCTCCTGGTAGCCGCCGATCACGCCCACCACCGCGCCGGCCCCGGTGATCCAGGGGCTGCCGCTGGTGCCGTCCGTGTAGCCGTCGCAGTCGAAGCGCTCCTGGGTGGGGCTCTGCGAGGCCGTCCGGGTGGAGCAGGTGATCGGCTCCTCGCCGCCGTTCGGGTAGCCGGTCACCGAGACGGCCAGCCCGAAGCCGCTCTCGCCGCCGAGGCTGTTGCCGCCGACCACGTCCTCGATCTGGCGGCCCCCCGACGGCTTCACCGTGACGAACGCCACGTCGTACTCGGGGTCGGCCTCCTCGCTCCAGCGCGGGTCGACGGTCACCGCGTCCAGCGCCCAGCTGCCGTACGGGGACGTGCCGTTGCGGTAGCCGGGGGTGAAA
Source organism: Kitasatospora herbaricolor (assembly GCF_030813695.1). Lineage (NCBI taxonomy): Bacteria > Bacillati > Actinomycetota > Actinomycetes > Kitasatosporales > Streptomycetaceae > Kitasatospora > Kitasatospora herbaricolor. Next base: position 2,991,140 of record NZ_JAUSVA010000002.1, on the reverse strand, counting down.
ACCAGGCCCTCCTGCGGGCCGTAGTCGTCCGGCACCACGCAGTGCGCGGCGGTGACCAGCAGGTTGTGCCGGGGGCTGCGCACCACGCTGGCCGTACAGGCGCGGGGCCCCTGGGCGGTGCCGAGGGAGAGCGTGCCGACGCGGTCCCCGGCGGCGTCCCGGGGAGCGGTGCGGGCCGCCGGGGGCGCCTCGACGGCGGCGCTGCAGGCGGTGGCGGCGATCAGCAGGGCGGCCGCGGGGGGCAGCAGCCGAGCGCGTACGGGCCGGGCCGGGCCGAGTGCCATCAGGACTCCGCCTCTCGTCCTCGCGTCCGGCGGCCGCGTGTCGGGTGTACGGGCGCCGCGCCGGGGGCCGGCCGTCCGGCGCGCCGGGCCGCCGTCGTCCGGCGCCCCGTACCTGGAAGATCTACCAGTCCGGACGGGGGCGGCGCCACCGCCCGGCCCGCTCACCCGGTGGCCCGGTCGTACAGGGCCTGCACGTCCTCGCCGAAGTAACTGCTGTACGAGATGTCGGGGGTGTCGCCGCCCTGCTGGTAGCCGCCTATCACCCCGACCACGGTGCCGGTCATGGTGGCCGGGTCGAAGTCGGTCACCCAGGGGCTACCGCTGGTGCCGCCGGTGTAGTCCGGGCAGTCGATCCGCAGCTGGGTCGGGCTCTGCTCCTGCGAGGTGTTGCTGCAGGTGATGGGAAGGTCGCCGCTGCTCGGGTAGCCGGTCACCTTCACCGGCAGCCGGTGGTCCCGGTCGATGCCCAGCAGGTTGGCGCCGAGCACCTGCTGCACCTGCCGGCCGTTCTGCGGGGCGACGACCGCGAAGGCGACGTCGATGTCGGGATCGCCGGACTCCTCCCAGCGCGGGTCGACCGTCACCGACAGCAGCGGCCAGACGCCGTTCGGGGTCTCGCCGGCGCGGTAGCCGGGGACGAACACCAGGTCGCCGCGCGGCCCGAGGCGCGGGTCGTCGACGCAGTGCGCGGCGGTGACGATCAGGTTGAGGCCGGCGCTGTCGACGACGCTCGCGGTGCAGAAGTGGTCGCCGGCGGCCGAATGTGTGAAGACCGCCCCGACCAGGCTGTTCAGCGCGGTGGGAGCGGCGGTGCGGGTCGTCCCGGGGTGCTCGGCGACGGCGGCTCGGATCCGGTCCTTGGTCCAGCCGTGCACCGCGTCGGTGCCGCCGGCCGCCGGCGTCGGGGTGCCCGGTGCCGGGGTGCCGGTGGTCGGGGTGCCGGACGCCGTGGCGGCGGGCGGCCCGGCCGGGGACAGACACCCCGCGCAGGCCAGCGCGAGGGCCAGGGCGCAGGTTCCCGCGGTCAGCTCACGCATCGTCATCCGCCGCACCCCGGCACCCTCCGCGCCGCGCCGGACCGTGGACCGGGCCGGCTCGTCGGCTCCCAGGATCGGGCCCGGGGGTCGGCCGGGCCACCGGGATTCGCCCGGACGGGGAGGGCACCGGGCCCGCGTACCCATGTGCGCCCCCGGCGCGCATCACGGGTGATCGACCGGCTATGCTGCCCGGGACGGCCTTCCGGGGCCGTCTGCTGCTGCCGCGACCGGCCCACCGGGCGCGCACGGCGAACCGGGGCGGTAGCTCAGCCGGTTAGAGCAGGGGACTCATAATCCCTTGGTCGTGGGTTCGAGTCCCACCCGCCCCACCGTCGAAAGATGTCGGCCCGCCGCGAATTCGCCGCGCTGACCTGCCGAAACGGTCGACTGTCCTGGAGGAACTCTAGGGCAGCGCCACCCTCCTCCGGGCACGGACATGCCGAGGTTCACCCATCCGGGATGCCGCCGGCGCCGAGGTATTGACGATCCGTCCGGCGCCGCCCGCACAACCCGCCGCCGTGGCGTCGCGGATCCCCGCGCCGGTCGCCCGACCGGGCCCTGGCGGGCCACCGGCCCGCGCACCGGCCGGCGCGGGACCGCATGGTCCGGCCCGGCCGCCGCCGGACGGTGCGCCGCCCGTACTCCTCCGGTGCTCCTCACCCGCCCGGGCGGTCCGTCCGCCGCGCATAGTTGGGGTATGGACTCCAGCTTCGGCCGGGTGGTGCGACAGCCTCCGACCACGCCCGTGCCGCTCCGAGGCGTGCTGCCCCGGCGGGCGGTGCTGCTCGGGGGCGCGGGGGTGCTCCTGGGCGCGGCCGGCTGCGCCCGGGGAGGGCCGGCCGGCCCCTCGGCGGCCGCCCCGACCGGCTCGCCGACCCCCGCCACGACCACCGGCCCCTCCCCCTCCACCGGCTCCCCGTCCGCCGTGGCCACCGGCGGTACGGCCGCCGCCCTGCCGGCGGTCACGCCCTGGGTGCCCGGCCCGGGCGAGGTGGCCCCCGACGTGAAGCTGCGGGCCGTGCAGCTGGTCGAGGCGCTGGGCACCTGGCCGGCCGGCGGCCAGGGCGTCGCCGCGGCCGGGGCCCGGGCCGCCGCGCTCGGGCTCAACCCGGCCCTGGCCGCCCAGGCCGGGCCGCTGCTCCCGGCGGCCGACCGGGCCGTCGTGCAGGTGGTGTACGCCCAGTACGGCGGACTGCTGGCCGACAGCGCCAGTGTCATGGTGGTGTGCCGCCAGTGGACGGCCCGGGCCGACGGCACCGTCGCCGAGGGCGGCACCACGGTCGACGTCCGGCTCGGCCGGGCGCAGCCGCGCTGGACGGTGACCGAGCTGCACCCCGCCGACCCGGGACCGCCCGCGGCCGCCCTCTCCGCCGCAGCCCGCGCCGTGCTGACCGACACCCGGATCCAGCTGCCGCCCGCCGCGCTGGCCGACGTCACCAGCGGCGCCGTCCACGACAGCGTGCTGCGGGCGATGCTCACGCTGGCGGGGACGTACACCTTCCAGGTGACCGTGCTGCGCTCCGGGCACCCGCTGGACGTCTTCGGCACCGACCGGCCCAGCGACCACCCGCAGGGGCGAGGCGTGGACGTCTGGCAGATCGACGGCCACACCGTCGCCGACCCGTCGACCGACCACGCGCTGGTCGACGGCTTCATGCGGGCCGCCGCCGCGGCGGGCTCCTACAACGTCGGCGGGCCGCGGCAGCTGAGGGGTGGCGTGACGGCCAATCAGTTCTTCTCCGACGACACCCACCACGATCACGTCCACGCCGGGTTCACCGACTGAGGACGGCGCTCGGCGGTCTGTGAGAGAGTGCGCCCCGAGAAGGTGATCACCCGACCACGGAGAACCGGGGGCAAACTCGTGGAGACGTCGGTGGAGCTGGGGGCGGCGCGCACCGCCCTGGTGCTGGTCGATCTGATGGACCGGATCGTCGCGCTGCCGTTGCGGCCGAGGAGCGGCGACGAGGTGCTGGCGACCTCGCTCGCGCTCGCCGGGAGGTTCCGGGCGGCCGGGGCGACGGTGGCCGCGATCCGGGTGGAGCGGCCGGGCGTCGCGGAGCAGCCGCCGGGCAGCGGGCTGGCGGCGGGGGTCGCCGAGGCGGCCGACCTGGTGGTGGTCAAGCGGACCGTCGGCGGCTTCCACGGCACCGGCCTGGACGCTCTGCTGCGCGAGCGCGGGGTGGACACCCTGGTGTTCGCCGGCATCGCGACCAACATGGGGGTGGAGTCGACCGCGCGGTCGGCCGACGACCACGGGTACGAGCTGGTGTTCGCCGAGGACGCGATGACCGCGTTGACGGAGGAGGAGCACCGCGCGGCCGTCACGCTGGACCTGCCCCGGTTCGGCGCGGTGGTGCCGGCGGCCGGCATCCGGCTCGGCTGACCCCCGCCCCGTCCGCCGGGCCGGCCGCCGCTCCTCCACCGCCGGGGCCGGCCGCACGGTCCGTGAGCCGCACGGTCCGTAAGCTGGGGCGATGCTCGCACCCGCCGCCCTGCCGACCCCGCTGCACCGGCTGTCCGACCCGGTGCTGGAGCGGGCCGGCCTGGAGCTGCGGCTCAAGCGGGACGACCTGCTGCACCCGGCCGTGCCCGGCAACAAGTGGCGCAAGCTGGTGCCCAACCTGGAGCTGGCGCGGGAGCGGGGGCACACCCGGCTGCTCACCTTCGGCGGGGCCTACTCCACCCATCTGCGGGCGACCGCCGCCGCGGCCTCGGCGCTCGGCCTGTCCAGCGTCGGTCTGGTCCGGGGTGAGGAGCTGGCCGCGGCGCCGCGGAACTGGTCGCTGCGGGCGGCCGAGGCGTCCGGGATGGAGCTGGGGTTCCTCACCCGCGGCGACTACCGCCGGACGGTGGCCGGGCTGGCGGACCCGGCCGTCGCGGCGGAGCTGGCCGAGCGCTGGGGCCGCTGCCTGGTCCTGCCCGAGGGCGGCTCCAACGGGCCGGCCGTGACCGGCGCGGCGGCGATTCCCGCCGAGATCCCGGATCTCGGCCCGGGCGACCTGCTCTGCTGCCCGGTCGGCACCGGTGCCACCCTCGCGGGCATCGCGGCCGGGCTGCCGCCGGGCGCGCGCGCCCTCGGGGTGGCGGTGCTGCGCGGCGGCGAGGGGTACCTGGAGGGCGAGCTGGCCCGGCTCCACCGGGAGGCCTACGGGCGGGAGTTCGCGAACTGGCGGATCGACCACGGGCACCACGGCGGCGGCTACGGGAAGGTCCCGGCGGAGCTGGAGGCCTTCGCCGCGGGGTTCGAGGACCGGCACGGGGTCGCACTGGAGCGGCGCTACGTCGCCAAGACGCTGCTGGCCGTCCACGACCTGGCCGCGGCCGGCGAGCTGGCGCCGGGCACCCGGGTGACGGTGGTCGTCACGGGGCTGCCGGACCCGGTGCGGCAACTCCGGGGCTGATCGCGAGTCCGTCCATGAAGACCGTGAACAGGTGGGCGCCGCGGCCGGCCTCCGAGGGCGCCTGGTCGGCGATCCATCCGAGGGCGTTGACCAGGGTGAACAGGTCGGTGCCGTCGATGTCCGGGCGGATCCGCCCGGTCTCCTGGGCCCGCCCGAGCAGGTCCCCGGCGGCCTGCCGCATCGCCACGCAGGACGCGTGCAGGGGTGAGTCCGGGTCGTTCAGGGTGGCCATCAGCGAGCCGGCCAGTCCCCGGTAGCCGCCGGTGCTGACGATGAAGCCGCGCAGCCACTCGGTCAGTGCCGCGGCGGGCTCCAGGGTGCGCCCGAGGTCGGCCGCGCGGGTGGCGAGCCCGTCGAAGCGTTCGCGCAGCAGCGTCTCCAGCAGGTCCTCGCGGGTCGGGAAGTGCCGGTAGAGGGTGCCCAGTCCGACGTCGGCGCGGCGGGCGACGTCCCGCAGGGAGGCCTGGGTGCCTTGTTCGTCGACGACGGTCCGGGCCGCTTCGAGGATGCGTTCGCGGTTGCGCTCGGCGTCGGCGCGTCGGCCGCGGGGGGCGGCGGGGCTCTCTGCGGTCATGCGTTCTCTCCGGTCGGGGGCCGGTCGCCGGGGCGTCCGGGTGTTTCGCGGCGGGGGCCGGTCGGCGGCCGCGCGGGCTGCGGCCGTTGACAAGTGGAGCACTGCTCCGGTTATATCCGGAGCATTGCTCCGCATTCTACGGGGCACTCGCGCGACCAGGGGAGAGTCATGACCAAGGCAACGATGGGTGCGATTCGGGTGCACGCCTTCGGCGGCCCGGACGTGCTGCGCTACGAGCAGGTGCCGGTGCCCGAGCCGGCGCCGGGCGAGGTGCTGGTCGAGGTCCGCGCGGCCGGGCTCAACCCGCCGGACTGGTACGCCCGGATCGGCTTCGCCAACATCCCCGCCGCGCTGCGGGCCCGCCTGACGCTGCCGTTCGTCCCGGGGACGGACATCTCCGGCGTGGTGGTGGCCCTGGGGCCGGGGGACTCCGGCTGGTCCGTCGGTGACGAGGTGTTCGGGCTGGTGCGGTTCCCCTCCGCCGGCGACGCCGGCCGGGGGTACGCCCAGTACGCGACGGCGCCGGGGACGCACCTCGCGCGCAAGCCGTCCGGGCTGGACCACGTGGGCGCCGCCGGGATCCCGATGGCCGGGCTGACCGCCTACCAGTACCTCTTCGACCACATCGGCCTGGAACGGGGCCCGGACGCGGCGGCGGGCCGGACGGTCCTGGTCAACGGCGCGGCCGGCGGGGTCGGCCACTTCACCGTCCAGCTCGCCGAGGCGATCGGCGCCGAGGTGGTCGCGGTGGCCAGCGGGCGGCACGAGGAGTTCCTGCGCGCCCTCGGTGCGGATCGCTTCGTCGACTACACGAGCACCGCCGTCGAGGACGTGGTGCGCGAGGTCGACCACCTCGTCGACACCGTCGGCGGCCCCGACGGCCACCGGCTCCTGCCGGTGGTGCGACGCGGCGGCACCCTCAGCCCGGTCTTCCTGGGCGAGTACCACCGCGAGCGCGCGGGCGCACTGGGCATCACCTTCCCCTCCGGTCAGGTGCACTCGGACGGGGCGCAGCTGGGCGAGCTGGCCCGGATGGTCGAGCAGGGCCTGCTCACGGTGGGGGTGGACAGCGTCTTCCCGCGCGGCCGACGCGCACGAGCGGGCGGAGCGCGGGCACATCCAGGGCAAGATCGTCCTGCGGGTGGCGGAGGGCGGGTGAGCCACCGGTCCCGGCCGGCCCGCCACGGGGGTGCGGGCCGGCCGGGACCGGGTCGGCCGCAGGGCCCGCAGGGGCCGGGTCAGCCGAAGGTGAGGTTGGCGCAGGGGTCGGTGTCGGCCGTCCGGGCGTTGTCGGCGATGCCGGTGGGGATCGTCGACGGGATGGTGCTCGACGGGCTCGGGCCGCCGGTGGCGCCGCCGGCCGGGCCCACGGCGGCCGGCTCGTAGTCCCGGCCGAGGGTGATCACCACGCTGTCGGCGCCGGCCTCGGCGACCAGCCGGGCGCCCGGGAAGAGCGTGGCCAGCTGCTGGACGGCGGCCTGCTGGGCCGCGGGGTAGGTGATCTCGGTGGTGAGCCGGCCGCCGCCGCTCGCGCCGAGGGTGACGTCCTGGTAGCCCTTGGCCCGGAGGGTGTCCGCGGCGCGGCCGGCCAGCCCGGCGGTCTTCGTCCCGTTGACGACCACGATCGGCGCGGCGACGGGGGCGGCGGGGCCCGAGGCGGCGGTGGCGGGGGCGGCCGGGCCGGTGGCCGGGGCGGCGGAGGAGGAGGGGGCCGTGCCGCCCGGGGTCCCGGGGGCGGTCGGGCCGGCGGCCGGCGAGGCGGTGGCCGGATCGCTCTGCCCGGTGGGCCGGCCGTCGAGCGTGCGGTCCTGGCGCAGCAGCGCCCAGAGGGTGTCCACGTCGGGGTGGACCAGGGCGACCCGGTCGCCGGCGAAGCGCCAGGGGGTGGTGACGAAGGTGATGTCGGCGAGCTTGATGTTCTGCAGCGACTGCGCGAAGTCCACCAGCTTCATCGCGGTGCCCAGGCCCTCGTCCACGGTGAGCGAGCGGGTGGCGGCGTCGGCGAGCGGGAGCAGGGTCGGCAGCGAGAAGCCCAGGCCCTGGACCTTCTTGATCATCGAGGAGAGGAAGGCCTGCTGACGCTTCATCCGGCCGATGTCCGAGTTGTCGCCGAATCCGTAGCGGGCCCGGAGGAAGTCGACGGCCGGCTGCCCGGATATCTTCTGCGGGCCCTTCTTCAGGTGGATGTCGTGCGAGTTCACATCGTTGGGGACGCATATGTCGACCCCGTTGATGGCCTCGGTCATCGCCGCCACGCCGCGGAAGTCGACCACGACGGTGTGGTCGATCCGAAGGCCCGTCAGCGCCTCCACGGTGTTCTGGGTGCAGGCCGGGTTGCCGTTGGGGAACTCGCCGACGGTGAAGGCCTCGTTGAACATCTGGTTGGTGCGCGGGGTCGTCCACGTCCCGTTCTGCAGCTTGCAGGACGGGATGGTGACCAGGGTGTCGCGGGGGATCGAGACGCCGACGGCGTGCTTGTGGTCCGCGTAGACGTGCAGCAGGATCGCGGTGTCGGAGTGGCCCACGCCGATGTCGCCGCCGCCGAGTTCGTCGTTGCCGCCCTCCCGGGTGTCCGAGCCGAGGACCAGCACGTTCACCGGCAGCCTGGCGCCGGGCGTGACGGGTACGGGGGCCGGCGGGCGGCTGGTGGCGACACCGCCCGGGTCGAAGGTGCTGATGTTGGTGTCGAGCCGGTGGTAGAACCAGGCACCCGCACCCGCGACGGAGAGCACCAGGACGGCGGTGAGCCCGATGGCCGTACGGGCGAGCCGCCGGCGCCGGGGCGTGCCGCTGCGCCGGCCGTCGGTACGGCCGTTCGTGGGATCGGTCATCGCCCCTGTGCTCTCTCGTCGGCCGCCGGCCCGGGGCCGGCGGTCTGGTCTCATGGGTAAGACGCTTCGGGAGAACGTTCGGTTACACCCGCGGGCGATCCGGTCGGGCCGTGTGACACGTCTCACGCCCGGCGGCCGCTTTCGCCCCGGTTCGCCCCGGGGTCGGCGGCCCGCGCGTGCCCGCACCGTGCCGGGCGGGGCCGGCGGCCGGCCCGACGGGCGGTCAGGCGGCCGGGCCGGCGGGGTCGGTGGACGCGAGGTCGGCCGGGGTACCCGGGCCGACGCCGTCGAGCATCCGGCGCAGCAGGTCGCGCAGCACGGCCCGCTCGTCGTCGCCGAGTGCGGCCAGCGGCTCGCGGGCGAAGTTCAGCGACTCGCGCAGCTCCTCGGAGGCGTCGGAGCCGGCTTCGGTGGCGGCGACCAGCTTCACCCGGCGGTCGTGCTGGTCGGCCTCCCGGGTGACGAAGCCGCGGGACTCCAGGCGGTCGACGATGCCGGTGATGTTGGACGGTTCGCAGCTGAGCGTCTGGGCGATGTGCCGCATCGGCATCGGGCCGCGGCGCAGCAGGGCGAGCACCTTGGCCTGGGCGCCGGTGAGCGAGCGGGCGGCGGCGGCCTCCTCGTACTCGCGGTGGAAGAGCGCGACCAGGTTCGCCATGAGGTCGACGACCTCGCGGGTGATCGCATCGGTCGGCTGCGGGGCGATGACCTCGGTCGGCTGCGTGTCCATACCGACCAGTCTACCTGAACATTTGACAACGTGAACCTTTCATGCCCACGATTGCTTTACCGGCTCAACCTTTCAGGTGGGCCGGTAAACCGGGGGAGAGTCCTCAGGACCGCCCCCGGGCTGACCCGCCGCAACCGCAAGGAGAGATCGATGGCAGAGCAGGCAGTGCCCACTGTCGCCCGTGAATGGCACCTCGCCGCCCGCCCCCAGGGCTGGCCGACCCCGGCGGACTTCGCGCTGGTCGAGGCGCCGGTCCGGCAGCCGGGCCCGGGCCAGATCCTGGTCCGCAACGAGTACCTCTCGGTCGACCCCTACATGCGGGGCCGGATGAACGACGTCAAGTCCTACGTGCCGCCCTTCGCGCTCGGCGAGGTGATGGACGGCGGCGCGGTCGGCCGGGTGGTCGCCTCGCAGGCCGAGGGCTTCGCGGTCGGCGACGCCGTGCTGCACGGGCTCGGCTGGCGCGAGTACGCCACCCTGGACGCCGGGCACGCCGTCAAGGTGGACGCCGAGGCGGCGCCGCTCTCCTACTACCTGGGCGTGCTCGGCATGCCCGGCCTCACCGCCTACGCCGGCCTGCTCGCGGTGGCGGGCCTCAAGGAGGGCGACCGGGTCTTCGTCTCCGGCGCCGCCGGCGCGGTCGGCTCGCTGGTCGGCCAGATCGCCAGGCTGAAGGGTGCCTCCCGGGTGGTCGGCTCGGCCGGCTCGGCGGAGAAGGTCGCCACGCTGGTGGACGACTACGGCTTCGACGCCGCCTTCAACTACAAGGACGGACCGGTCCGCGAACAGCTGGAGAAGGTCGCGCCCGAGGGCATCGACGTCTACTTCGACAATGTCGGCGGCGAGCACCTGGAGGCGGCGATCTGGGCGCTGAACGTGCACGGCCGGGCCGTGCTCTGCGGCGCCATCGCCCAGTACAACGACACCTCCGCGCCGGCCGGCCCGCGCAACCTGGCGCTCGCCATCGGCAAGCGGCTGCGCCTGGAGGGCCTGCTGGTGCGTGACCACGCCGAGCTGCAGCCCCGGTTCACCGCCGAGGTGGCCGGCTGGCTGCGCGACGGCAGCCTCCACTACGACGAGACGGTGGTGGACGGCGTGGAGCACGCCACCGACGCCTTCATCGGACTGCTGCGCGGTGGCAACACCGGCAAGATGGTCGTCCGCCTCGCCCCCTGACCCGGCCCTCCTCCCGGCTCCGGCCCCCGGTCGGAGCCGGCCTGGTGCCGCGTCAACTGCTCCGCCCGCCGCCCGCCGCCCCCTCCGGGCCGGCGGGCGGTTTGCGTACGGGCGCTGGCCGGGGCCGCGCACTACCGCATCCCGGCCGGATCCGAAAGAGCGTCACCCGAGGTGGGGGGCGGCGCGGTACGGTGGTCCCGCCCCGTCATGGGGCCGTTCGGGGGAGAGATCCGAACGAGGGGTGGACCTCGTTGAGGATCCGACTAACATTGAGTGAAAGCCTGTCCGTTTTGCTCAATTTAGTGGCTTAATGTCGCCTAACTTGGGTAACTGTGGATCACCTGCAGGCACGAGGCAGCTGGGGAAGGCGACCCTCGTCCACAGCCTGGAGGTCCCGGTGACGACACGTGGAGTCCTGTACATCCACTCAGCGCCCCGCGCGCTGTGCCCGCACGTCGAGTGGGCGGTGGCGGGCGTGCTCGGTGTGCGGGTGAGCCTCGACTGGATCCGCCAGCCGGCCGCACCCGGCCACTGGCGTGCCGAGTTCTCCTGGCAGGGGGAGCCCGGCACCGCGTCGAAGCTCGCCTCCGCCCTGCGCGGCTGGCAGTTGATGCGGTACGAAGTGACCAGCGAGCCCTGCGCGACCGCCGAGGGCGAGCGCTACAGCAGCACGCCCGGCCTGGGCATCTTCCACGCCGTGACCGGCATCCACGGCGACATCCTGATCCCCGAGGACAGACTGCGCGCCGTCCTGCTGCGGGCCCGCAACGAGGGCAGCGACCTGGAGGCGGAGATCTCCCGGCTGCTCGGCAAGCCCTGGGACGACGAGCTGGAGCCGTTCCGCTACGCGGGCGAGGGCGCCCCGGTGCGCTGGCTGCACCAGGTGGTCTGAGCCCGGCCGTCCGGGCGAGGGTGCCGCGGGCCCGGCCGGCCCGCGGCACCCTCGCCGCCCGCCCGCTCCGCCGCCGGACCCGGCAGCCGGACATGACGGCCGGATCCGACAGCCGGACATGACAGTGGGGCCGGTGTCCGAGCGGACACCGGCCCCACTGTCATGCCGGGGGCGTCAGGACGCCCCCGTGGATCAGACGCTGCGGAAGGCCAGCACCACGTTGTGGCCGCCGAAGCCGAACGAGTTGTTCAGCGCCGCGATCGGGCCCTCGGGCAGCTTGCGGGGCTCGCCGGTCACCACGTCCGCGTCGACCTCGTCGTCCAGGTCGTCGAGGTTGATGGTCGGCGGGGCCAGCCGGTTGTACAGGGCCAGCACCGTCGCGACGGTCTCGATGCCGCCGGCGCCGCCCAGCAGGTGGCCGGTCATCGACTTGGTGGCCGAGACGGCGATGTGGTCCAGGTGCTCGCCGAGCTCCTTGCGCAGGGCCTTCAGCTCCGCGACGTCACCCTGCGGGGTCGAGGTGGCGTGCGCGTTGACGTGCACGATCTCGGCCTTGTCCAGCTGGTTGCGGTCGAACAGGTCGGCCAGCGCGCGGGCCACCCCCGCACCGGTCGGCTCCGGCTGCGCGATGTGGTGCGCGTCCGAGGACAGGCCCTGGCCGATCGCCTCGGCGTAGACCCGGGCACCGCGCGCGGCGGCGTGCTCGGCGGACTCCAGCACGACCACACCCGCGCCCTCGCCCAGCACGAAGCCGTCACGGGCCTTGTCGTACGGACGCGAGGCGCGCTGCGGCTCGTCGTTGTTCTTGGACATGGCCATCATGTTGGCGAAGGCCACGATCGGCAGCGGGTGGATCGCCGCCTCGGTGCCGCCGGCCACCACGACGTCGGCGCGGCCGCTGCGGATCATCTCGATCGCGTAGCCGATCGCCTCGGCGCCGGAGGCACAGGCGGAGACGGGGGTGTGCACGCCCGCGCGAGCGCCGACCTCCAGGCCGACGTTGGCCGCCGGGGAGTTGGGCATCAGCATCGGGACGGTGTGCGGGGAGACCTTGCGGACGCCCTTCTCCTTCAGCACGTCGTACTGGTCGAGAAGGGTGGTCACGCCGCCGATGCCGGAGGCGATCACGGCGCCCAGGCGCTCCGGGGCGAGCTTGGAGGACACGTCGGTGGCGGGGGTCTCGTAGCCGGCGTCGGCCCAGGCCTCGCGGGCGGCGATCAGCGCGAACTGCGCCGAGCGGTCCAGCTTGCGGGCCAGCGGGCGGGGCAGGATCTCGCCCGGCTCGACGGCGGTGCGGGCGGCGATCCGCACGGGGAGGTCGGCCGCCCACTCCTCGGTCAGGACGCCGACGCCGGAACGGCCGGCGAGCAGGCCCTCCCAGGTGGAGGCGGCGTCGCCGCCCAGCGGCGTGAAGGCGCCGATACCCGTGACGACCACGGTGCGGTTTTCAGCGGTCACTGGTTTTTCTCTCTCACGTGTGGCGGGGGTTCGGCGGCGCCGGGGGTGGGGCCCGGCCGGGGCGCTACGCGGGGGCGCAGGGCCCCGGCCGGTCTTTCAGGCGGTCGCACCGGGCGATCCGGTCGGGTCGACCGGGCCGGAGGTGGTGACCAGTGCTCAGGCGTTGGCGAGGATGTAGTCCACGGCGTCGCCGACGGTCTTCAGGTTCTTGACCTCGTCGTCCGGGATCTTCACGTCGAACCGCTCCTCGGCGGCCACGACGACCTCGACCATGGACAGCGAGTCGACGTCCAGGTCGTCCGTGAAGGACTTGTCCAGCTCGACGTCCTCGGCCGGGATACCGGCGATCTCGTTGACGATCTCAGCGAGACCTTCCAGGACCTCGTCCTTGGTGGTAGCCATGGTGGCTGCTCCTCTTCGGTGTAGATGCGACGGCCCGGCGGGCGGCCGCAGGTTCAGTGGGTACAGCGGTACAGCGGTGTGCCTAGGGGAGCGTAACGACTGCCGCCGCGTAGACCAGACCCGCCCCGAATCCGATGATCAGGGCGAGGTCGCCGCTCCGGGCTTCACCGCTCTCCAGCATGCGTTCCATCGCCAGTGGGATGGACGCCGCCGAGGTGTTGCCGGTCTCGGCGATGTCGCGGGCCACCGGTACCGACGCGGGCAGCTTGAGCGCCTTGATCATGGCATCGGTGATCCGCATGTTGGCCTGGTGCGGGATGAACGCACCGAGCTGGTCGGCGGTGATCCCGGCGGCGTCCAGCGCCTGCTGGGCCACCTTGGCCATCTCCCAGACGGCCCAGCGGAAGACCGGCTGGCCGTCCATCCGCAGGGCCGGCCACTTCTGCTCCTCGCCGACGCCGTTGACGGCGTCCTGCTTGGCGAAGGCGGTGTCCCAGGCCTGGGTCTGCGAGATGACGTCCCGCTGGGAGCCGTCCGAGCCCCAGATGACCTTGCCGATCCCCGGCGTGTCGGACGGGCCGACGATGACCGCGCCCGCGCCGTCACCGAAGATGAAGGCGGTCGAGCGGTCCGAGGTGTCGGTCAGGTCGCTGAGCCGCTCGACACCGATCACCAGCACGTACTCGGCGCTGCCGCCGCGGATCATGCCGTCCGCCAGGCCCAGGCCGTAGCCGAAGCCGGCGCAGGCCGCGGAGATGTCGAAGGCCGGGGCCGTCCCGCAGCCGAGCCGCTGGGCGGTCTCGGTGGCGATGGCCGGGGTCTGCTTGAGGTGCGAGACGGTCGCGACGATCACGCCGCCGATCCGCTCCGCCGAGATCCCGGACTGCGCGATCGCCTTGCCGGCGGCCTGCACCGACATCTCGGCGACGCTCTCCTCCGGGCCGGCCCAGCGGCGCTCGGCGATGCCGCTGCGGCTGCGGATCCACTCGTCCGAGGAGTCGATCCAGTTCAGCACCTCGGAGTTCGGGATCACCCGGACCGGGCGGTACCCGCCGACCCCGAGGATGCGCGAGAACGCCGCGCCGGTGGCGGGCCGGATCTGTGGGGTGGTCATGCGTTCTGCTCCTGACCGCCGGACGCGTGGGCACCGTGCTCAGCCACCAGCGCGCGAGCCTTGTCGAGATCGGCAGGGGTCTTGAGGGCCAGCGTCGCGACACCCTTGACGTTGCGCTTGACCAGGTTGGTGAGGGTGCCGGCCGGCGAGAGCTCGATCACGGCGGTCGCGCCCAGCTGCTGCAGGGTCTCCATGCAGAGGTCCCAGCGGACCGGGCTGGAGACCTGCGACACCAGCCGCTCCAGCACCTCGGCGCCGGACCGCACGACCTCGCCGTCCCGGTTGGAGACGTACGCCACGGCCGGGTCGGAGACCTTCAGGGTCGGCGCCAGCTCGGCGAGGCGCCGCACGCCCGGGGCCATGTGCTCGGTGTGGAAGGCGCCCGCCACCTTCAGCGGGATCACCCGGGTGCCGGCCGGCGGATCGGCCTTGAGGGCCTCCAGCTGGGCCAGCGTGCCGGCCGCGACGATCTGGCCGCCGCCGTTGTTGTTGGCCGCGGTCAGGCCGTGCTCGGCGAGCTTGGTGGCGACCGCCTCCGGGTCCCCGCCGAGCAGGGCGGCCATGCCGGTCGCGGTGACCGCGGCGGCCTCGGCCATCCCCAGGCTCCGCTCGCGGACGAAGGTCAGCGCGTCGTGCGCGCTGAGCACCCCGGCGCCGGCGGCGGCGGTGATCTCACCGACGCTGTGTCCGGCCACCGCGCCGACGATCTCCCGGGCGAGGTCCTCGTCCGGGAAGAGCGCGCGGGCGGTCACCAGGCCGGCCGCCACCAGCAGCGGCTGGGCGACGGCGGTGTCCTTGATCTCCTCCTCGGAGGCCTCGGTTCCGTAGCGCACCAGGTCGAGCCCGGCGACGTCGGACCAGCCGCGCAGGCGGTCGGCGACGCCGTCCACCTCCAGCCAGGGGCTGAGGAATCCGGGAGTCTGGGCACCCTGTCCAGGGGCGACGATTACGAGCACGGTTCAAGCCTCTCTTGCCAGGAGCCCGGGGGCGGGTAGGCGACGGTAACGAAGAAAAGCACGCGGGATTGTGGAGTCCCTACAGCGCTGTCAGTTCTGCTCCCCGACCGTGCCGAGCCGGCCCAGTGCGAGTGCGATGCGCAGCGTGAAGGCCGACCGTACGTCGGAGGGAGCATAGCCCGTGACGTCAGTCACACGTCGGAGCCGGTAGCGCACCGTGTTGGGGTGGACGAAGAGCATCCGGGCGGCGCCCTCCAGCGAGGAGGCCTGCTCCAGGTACACACTCAGCGTCTCCAGGAGGGCCGAGCCCGCCTCGTCGAGCGGTGTGTAGATCTCCTCCACCAGCTGGCGGCGGGCGGCCTTGTCCCCGGCGAGCGCGCGTTCCGGCAGCAGGTCGTCCGCCAGGACGGGGCGCGGGGCGTCCGGCCAGGCCGCGCAGGCCCGCAGGCCGGCCGCGGCCGCGTGCGCCGACCTGGTCGCCGACAGCAGGTCGCCGACGGTCGGGCCGACCACCACCGGGCCGGGGGCGAACTGGCCGATCAGCGCCCGGGCCGCGTGCACGGGCTCCTTGTCGCCGCCGACCACCACCACCAGGCGCTTGCCCAGCACACCTGTCAGGACGTGCAGCTTGGCGTACCTGGCGGCCCGTCGGATCGCCTCCACCACCAGCTCGCTGTCCCCGTCGGGCGCGCTGCCCATCACCACCCGGACCTGGCTCGGCTGGCCCCAGCCGAGCGCGGCCGCCCGGGAGAGCACGCCCTCGTCCGCGTCACCGGAGAGCAGCGAGTTGACGACCAGCGCCTCCAGCCGGGCGTCCCACGCGCCGCGCGCCTCCGCCGCCTGGGCGTAGACCTGCGCGGTGGCGAAGGCGATCTCGCGGGCGTACACCAGCACCGACTCGCGCATGTCGGCCTCGTCGCCGGGGGCGGCCACCTCCTCGATGGCCTCCTCCATCACCTCGATGGTGGTGCGGATCAGCTCGACGGTCTGGCGCAGCGTGATGGCCCTGGTCAGCTCGCGCGGCGCGGTGCCGAAGACGTCGGTGGAGATGGCCTGCGGCGCGTCCGGGTGCCGGTACCACTCGGTGAAGGCGGCGATGCCCGCCTGCGCGACCAGGCCGATCCAGGACCGGTGCTCCGGCGGCATCCGCCGGTACCAGCCGAGCTGGTCGTCCATCCGGGCGATCGCGGCCGAGGCCAGCTTGCCCGAGGACTTCTCCAGCCGTTTCAGGGTCGCGACCCGCCGCTCGGCGCGGTCGGCCGCCAGTTTGCGCTCCTGCGCGGTCAGCCGGGGCGCGGCCCGTCCGGCGCGCGGCGCGGCGGCCTTGCCGCCCTTCGCGGCCGCGCCGGACCGGGCCGCTGCTCTGGTTGCTCCGGCCCTGGCAGCGCCCGGCGCGGCGGGCTCCGCCGCGCCGGTGGCGTCGTCGGGCGTGTCGGACTGGTCGTTCTTGGCGTTCGCGGAGGCGGCTGGCACAGGACAAGACTGCCTCACCCGGGTGACCGCTCGTGCACAGCCCCTCCGATCCGGCCCGGTGGCAGCGGTCACACCGGCTACCGTGGGGCCCGTGACCGACGCCGCCCTCCGCCCCCGGACCGACCTGCGCCGCACCGCCGAGCGGTACCTCTCGACCCCGGCTCCCGGCATCGAGACCAGGCACGCGTTCTCCTTCTCCGGGCACTACGACCCGAGGAACACCCACTTCGGCGCCCTGCTGGCCTGCAACGAGGAACGGCTCGCACCCGGCGCCGGCTTCGACGAGCACCGCCACCGGGACACCGAGATCGTCACCGTCGTCCTGGAGGGCGCGCTCGCCCACCGCGACAGCGACGGCCACAGCGGCGTGGTGCGCCCGGGCATGGTGCAGCACCTGGGCGCGGGTTCCGGCGTCACCCACACCGAGCGCAACGTGGGCGGCGCCGAGGTGCCCGTCCGCTTCGTCCAGATGTGGCTCCAGCCGGACGTCTTCGACGCGCCCCCCGCGTACGGGCTCCGCCGGGTGGAACGGGCCGCCGAGGGGTTGACGCTGCTCGCCTCCGGCCTGGCCCGTGACGCGGACTCGCCGGCCCTGCGGCTGCGCCGCTCGGACGCCGCGCTCTGGCTGGTCACGGCCGGCCCCTGGCTGCCGTTGCCCGAGCTGCCCGCCGCCGAGTACCGCTACGCGCACCTGACGGCGGGCTCGCTGGGCTTCCGCACCGTCCGGGGTCCGCAGGGCGGCGGCCGCTCGATGGAGCCCGGCGACAGCGCCCGGATCAGCGGCGACGCGTTCGCCGACCCGACGGCCGGCGAGCACGGCGCCGAGCTGCTGCTCTGGGAGATGCACTCGCCCGTCTCGTACGGCTGACCCGGGGCCCGGCCCGCCCCGGCGGCCGCCGGGCCCCGGCGGGCTCAGCCGTCCAGTTCCTCCAGCACGGCGTCGGTGAAGGCCGGCCACGCCTCGGCCGCCCACGGGCCGAAGTCGCGGTCGGTGAGGGCGACGCAGGCGACGCCCGCGGTCGGGTCGACCCACAGGAAGGTCCCGGACTGCCCGAAGTGACCGAAGGTGGCCGGCGAGCTGGTGGTGCCCGTCCAGTGCGGGGCCTTCCCGCCGCGGATCTCGAAGCCCAGGCCCCAGTCGTTGGGCTTGCGGTGCCCGAAGCCGGGCAGCACGCCGCTCAGCCCGGGAAAGGCGACCGACCGGGTGGCGGTCTCGACGGTGGAGCGGTCCAGCAGGCGGGGCGCCTGCAGCTCGGCGGCGAACCGGACCAGGTCGGCCACCGTGGAGACGCCGCCGGCGCCGGCCGGCGAGCGGTGCCCGGTGTCCAGGTACGAGGCGGCCATGCCGAGCGGCTGGAACACCGCCTCCGCCACGTACTGCGCGAACGGGATGCCGGACGCCTTCGCCAGGGTCTCGGCGAGCACGTCGAAGCCGGCGTTGGAGTAGAGCCGCCGGGTGCCCGGCGCCGCCATGGTCCGGTGCTCGTCGAAGGCCAGGCCGGAGGTGTGGGCCAGCAGGTGACGCACCGTGGACCCGTCCGGGCCGGCCGGGTCGTCCAGCTCGAAGACGCCCTCCTCGACCGCGACCAGCGCCGCGTACGCGCTGAGCAGCTTGGTCACCGACGCCAGCGGGAAGGGGTGCTCCTGCGGCCCGTTCTCACCCAGCAGCGCGCCGTCCGCGCCGCGCACCACGGCCGTCGCCGCGTTGGTAACCGGCCAGTCCTCGATCATCCGCAAGCTCTGCATGGGCCCGACTCTAGCCAGTTCCCCCGGACGGCCGCGTGCGAGGCTTGCTTTGAGTGCGCTCCAACTCACTAGCGTCGTAGTCACCGCACACCAGGGGGTCCAGCCCATGACCACACTCACTCCGGCCACCGACGCACCGGCCGCCCGGCACGCCGTCGCGGTGTGCCCGCCGGCCCGGGCCGCCGGCCCGTCCCCCGACCCGGCCGACACCGGGCGGCGCAGCTGCGCCGAGGCGTACGCCGCACCGGACAGCACCCCGGACCGGAGCCCGCGGCACACCATCAGCGAGGTCGCGGCCGCCACCGGCCTCACCGCCCACACCCTGCGCTGGTACGAGCGGATCGGCCTGCTGGACCCGGTCGACCGCACCTACTCCGGCCAGCGCCGCTACAGCGACGGCGACCTCGCCCGGCTGGGCTTCCTGAGCCGGCTCCGGCTCACCGGCATGTCGGTCGCCGACATGCTCCGCTACGTGGAGCTCGCCCGTCTCGGCGAGCACACCTTCGCCGAGCGGCGCGACCTGCTGGTCACCCACCGGGAGGAGGTGCGGCAGCGGCTCGCCGACCTGCACGCGACGCTCGCCGTGCTCGACCACAAGATCGACCTCTACTCCGGCACCCAGGACCCGACGGCACTGCGCGAGCCCCCGACCGGGCCCGACCCGGCGAGAGCGCGGCGGCCGGCGGCACGGATCCGGCACACGGCGACGGAGCAGCACCCCGTCCCGGAGCGGCACCTCGTCACCGAGCAGGCCCCCGTCACAGAGCAGCCCCCCGTCACGGCACGGGCCCCCCGTACCCGGGCCCCGAGCAAGCAGAGGAAACAGAGCGCATGACCATCCCCACCACCAAGCTCGGCAGCACCGGCCCCGTCGTCGGCGTCCAAGGCCTCGGCTGCATGGGCATGAGCGAGTTCTACGGCCCGACCGACACCCCGGAGGCACTCGCCACCCTGGACGCCGCGCTCGACCTCGGCGTCACCCTGTTCGACACCGCCGACGCCTACGGCGGCGGGCACAACGAGGAGCTGATCGGCCCGTTCGTCCGGGCCAACCGCGACCGCGTGGTGCTGGCCACCAAGTTCGCCATCGAGCGGCGCGAGGACGACCCGGCCTGGCGGGGCGTGCGCAACGACCCGGCCTACATCCGCTCCGCCGTCGACGCCTCGCTGCGCCGGCTCGGCGTGGACGTCATCGACCTCTACTACATGCACCGCCGTGACCCGGCCGTCCCGTTCGCCGAGTCGGTCGGTGCGATGGCCGAGCTGGTGCAGGCCGGCAAGGTGCGCCACCTGGGCCTGTCCGAGGTCACCGGCGCCGAGCTGCGGGAGGCCCACGCCGTGCACCCGATCGCCGCCCTGCAGTCCGAGTGGTCGATCTTCTCCCGGGACGTCGAGCGCACGGCGGTGCCCGCCGCCGCCGAGCTCGGGGTCGCCTTCGTGCCCTACTCGCCGCTCGGCCGGGGCTTCCTGACCGGCGCGTTCACCGCCGCCGAGGAGCTCTCGCAGGGGGACTACCGGCGCCGGCACCCGCAGTTCAGCGGCCCGAACGCCGAGGGCAACGCCCTGCTGGTGGAGCCGGTGCTGAAGATCGCCGCCGCCCGCGAGGTCGGCGCCGCGCAGGTCGCCCTGGCCTGGGTGCACCAGCGCGCCGAGGTGCACGGCCTGCCGGTGGTGCCGATCCCGGGCACCCGCCGCCGGAGCAGGCTGGCGGAGAACACCGCCGCGGCCGGCCTGCGGCTGACCGCCGAGGAGCTCGCCGAGCTGGAGCCGATTGCCGCCCGGGTCGCCGGCAGCCGGTACGCCGACATGTCGTTCACCTCGGCCGGGCGCGAGTAGCCCGTCCGGGCCGGGTGGAACGCCCCCCGCGCTCCACCCGGCCCGCTGGGCCGGCCGGCCGCTCCCGGACCGCTCCGGACCCCTCCGGCGTCCGCGCTCAGGCCTCCCGGCCGAGCCAGCCGGCCAGCCGGGCGTAGGGGGCCGCGTCCGCCGGGACGGGCCGGACCTCGCCGAACGGCACGAAGCCGCGGATGTCGGCGGGCAGCACGGCCTCCGCGACGGCCAGCGCGGCCAGGGCCAGCCCGTCGTCCAGCGGGAGGGTGCTGTCCAGCGCCCGGGCGATGTCCCAGGAGTGCGTGACCGCCTCCATCACGTAGCCGCCCAGCGCGCCCCGGCCCGGCACCTCGCCCCAGGGCGCCACGCTCGGCCGGTCCAGCTTGGCGTCCTCGGCCCAGGCCGCCGTCACCCGGGCGACGGCCCGCTCGAACACGGCGGGCCACTCGTCGTCCTCGATCTCGCCGCAGGCGGCCGCCACGTCCTGGGCCCGGCCGCCCTCCCCGATGTAGGCGATCCGGTGCACGCCGCCGACGGTGTGGCTCAGCAGCTCCCGCAGGTCGTACTCGGTGCACGGGGTGGCGTTGCCGAGCGCCTCGGGCGTCACCTCGGCGAGCAGCTTCTCCAGCTGGCCGAGCGCGAGCAGGTACAGCGGGCGGGGGTCCTGGGTCATGTCCACGGTGTTCTCCAAGCGATGAGCGGGTCTCTGCTTCGGGACCCACCCTCGCGGGAAAACCTGACATCCGCCGTCAGGTTTTCCTGGCATTCTCGACGCCATGAAAGCCGACCGGCTGCTGTCGATCCTGCTGCTGCTCCAGACCCGCGGGCGGGTGACCGCCGCCGAACTGGCCGAGCGGCTGGAGGTTTCCGTCCGGACCGTCTACCGGGACGTCGAGGCGCTCTCCGCGGCCGGTGTGCCGGTCTACACCGAGCGCGGGCGGCACGGCGGCGTCGCCCTGCTGCCCGGCTACCGCACCGACGTCACCGGACTGACCGGCGACGAGGCCCGGGCGCTGTTCGTGCTGGCGGCCGAGGGCGCGCACCGCGCGCTCGGGCTGGACGGCGCGCTCGGCTCCGCCCTGCGCAAGGTGATGGCCGCGCTGCCCGCCCCGCACCGCCCGGCCGCCGAGCGGACCAGCGAACGCGTCCTGGTCGACCCCGCGCGCTGGATGCGGACCGGCCCGGACACCGCCGTCGACCTGGGCGAACTCCAGCGGGCCGTGTTCGCCGACCGCCGGCTGCGGCTCGCCTACCGGCACAGCGGCGCCGCCGGGCCGGCCGAGTACACCGTCGACCCGTACGGCCTGGTGAGCAAGGCCGGTGTCTGGTACCTGGTGGCCGATCTGGCCGGCGAGCCGCGGCTGTTCCGGGCGGACCGGGCGTCGGCGGCGGAGACCCTGGAGGAGCCGGTGCGCCGCCGGCCGGGGGCGAGCCTGGGCGAGGTCTGGGCGGGGCTGCGGGAGCGGGTGGAGCGGCTGCCGGTCGAGGTGACGGTCCGGCTGAGGGTCCGCCGGGAGCGGCTGGACATGTTCGTCCGGATCCACGGCGCCCTGCTGGTGGCGCCGCCGCCCGCCCCGGCGGGGGAGTGGGCCGAGCTGGTGATGGGGTTCCGGGCGGTGCGGGCCGTCCGTGCCCTGCTGGCCTTCGGCGCGGACGTCGAGGTGCACTCCCCGCCCGAGGCCCGCCGGGAGCTGGCGGCGGCGGCCGCCGAGGCGGTGCGGCTCTACGCGCGGGACGCGGCCGTGCCCGGCCCGGAGGCGGACGGCCCGGACGCCGGGCGGTGACCGGCGCCGCTCAGGGGGAGGAGGCCCCGCCGCTCAGCTCTGCGCCGGCAGGGTGTGGCTGACCGCCCGGTAGCGCCCGAGCGCGATCGAGGCGAAGTTCTGCAGGCTGTGGGTGCCGGTCGCCAGGTACCCGTTGTGGCCGGCCGCCCCGGCCGAGGAGATCTCCTCGGCGCCGAAGCCGCCGCCGGTCGGGTCGGCGCCGTGGCCGAGCCCGCCGAACTCCAGGTACGGCACGTTGCCGATCCAGTCGGTGGGATTGCGGGTGGCCCAGACCTGGACGCCGCCGCCCAGCTCGGCCGCGCTCTCCACGCCCATGCCCGGGCTGCCGAACACGACCACGTCGGTGATCCCGGCCGGCTCGCCGTCCGCGCCGGTGGCTGGCGGGATGTCCGGGGCGGCGATCCCGCAGACCACCGAGCCGTAGGAGTGGCAGAACAGGGCCGGCGGGGCGGTCGGGGCGGTGGTCTCCTTGAGGCCGCCGAGCAGCCGCTCCAGGCGGGGCGCCGCGACGTCGGCGAGCCGCGAGGTGACCGCGTCCGGGCCGAGGCCGGAGGGGGTGACGTAGCCCGTCCAGGCGATCACCGCGCTCACCGTGTCGGGGGCCTGGCGCTGCTCCTCGGCGAGCAGCGCGCGGGCCATCCCGGCGGGGGAGCGCAGCGGCTCGGAGGCCTGGTCGTGGTGGCCGAGGTCGGCGTCGGAGCCGGGGACCAGCACGGACACGCGCTGGGCGCGGGCGAGGTCGCCGAACACCTCGCTGACCAGGCCACGGCCGCGCGGGTCGAAGGCCAGGATCTGCCGGCCGGCCTGCAGCAGGTGGTCGCAGTCGTTGGCGCGCGAGACGGCCAGCGCGCGCTCGGCGGAGTCCAACGAGTGGTCGGCGGCCCGGGCCCGGGCGCGTTCGCGCTCGGCGGCGACGGCCAGCCGGTTGGCGCGGTAGCGGACGTCGAGCGGGGCGCCGTCGAAGTTGCCGACCACCAGCGGGTACTCGGTGAGCAGCCGGTCCAGCTCGGCGGGCTTCAGCGAGGCGAAGAAGGTGGCGACGGTGCCGGCCGAGGTGGTGGCCGGGTCAGGGAGGGCGCGCCCGAGGGAGTGGTCCTGCACCCAGGCGGCGCTGCCGGCCGGGGGCGACGCGATGGCGACCTGTTCGGTGGAGGCGGCGGCCTGGGCCGCGGCCGCTCCGGCGTCCACGAGGACCGCGCAGCCCGCGAAGGCGCCGATCAGTACACGCTTCCAACGCCTTCGGCGCATGGCGTCAACTCCCTCGGGGACCCGTGACCGTCACTGCGGGCGGGGCCCGGAGGTGGTACGACTGCCTACTGCTCCGGCAAGCGTAGGTGGTCGGGAGGAGCGATGGGCGAGCCCTAAACTGTGGGATGGGTCACATGTCGATCCGTCGGCCCCGTATCGCCGGGCTGAACCGGGAGTTTCGCCGGGGTGCCACCTCGGCGGTCCGATGATCCGCCCGCGCGCGTCGCCGGACGGGCGCCCGTGGGTCGCGACGCCCGACCGGCGCGTGCGCGGGGTGCGCCGGTGCAGGTCAACGTCCTGCTCGCGGATTTCGGTGGGCCGGTGTGCCGGTGGGTGACCGGCCCGTCCGGGGTGCCCGAGGCCCCGGCCGGACCGGCCCGTCCGGGGTCAGGCCAGCGAGGTCCAGCTGCCGGCGTCGCGGTCCGCCTGTTCGAGGCGGTCCGGGTGCCCGCTGCCGTCGGCGACCGAGATCCGGCGGTACCTGTTCTGATGGAAGACCCAGAACTCGCTCTTGCCGCCCGTGCGCTGACGGTCCGGCACGGCGAGGAAGCTGTCGACCCGGGTGACGCCTTCGAGCGAGACCCAGGCGGTCAGCTCGCGGTCGGAGCGCTCCAGGGCGTCCATGTGCAGGCCGCTGTCGAAGACCGAGATCAGCCGGTAGACCTGCCGTCCGCCGGCACTGTGGAACACCCAGTACCAGCTCTTCCCGCCGACGCCCTGCAGGTCCGGCACCGGGAGGAAGGCGTCGACCTGCGCGACGCCCGCCAGCGAACCCCACCGGCCGAGGCCGCGGTCGGCGTGGTCCAGGGTGTCGGTGTGCGCGACGCCGTCGGCGATCGACACGCCCCGGTAGACCTGCTTGCCCTCGACGGTGTGGAAGAACCAGTACCGGCTCCGCCCCCCGACCCGCTGCTTGCCGGGGATCGGCAGCACGGCGTCCACCCGGGCCACGCCCTGCAGTGCCGCCCAGCCGGTGAGGGCGCCGTCGGACTTCAGCAGGGCGTCGTCGTGGGTGCCGCCGGCGACCGAGATCTTGCGGTACCGGCCCTGCCGGAAGACCCAGAACTCGCTGACCCCGCCCGGGACCTGCGCGTCCGGCACCGCGAGGAACTCGTCCACCACCTGGGCGGGGGGCCGCGGGGGCGTCGACCCGCCGCCGGGCAGGGCGGTTCCGGGCTGCTGGGCGCCGGTGCCCTGCTGCGGGGCGCCGCCGCCGGGCTGCTGCGCCGCCGGTGCCAGCGGGGCGAGGGTGCCGTCGGCGAGCCCGCGCAGCAGGCTGAGGGACGGCGCGAAGGCGTAGACCGAACCCTCGGTGCGGACGAACTGCTTGAAGCCGAGCGGGGTGACCTGACGGCTGCCGTCCGCGGCCCGGCTCTCGTAGCTGACCGGGCAGTCCAGTCCGATCATCGGGTCGCCGCCGGGCTCGTGGGGCGCGCGCCCGGGCGGGAAGTTCGTCTCGTCGATCCAGGCGGTCTGGATGAACTCGAACTGGGTGGTGATGTCGGCCTGGTAGCAGACGAAGAGCAGGCCGCGCGGGTCGTCCGGTCCGCCGGGGCCTTCGGAGGCCGGGTCGAAGGGCTGTCCGTAGGGCGCGCCGCGGCGCATGATGCGCCGCCCGTCGAGGAGTCCGGCCTCCAGCGGCGGCTCGCCGGGTCGCTCGCGCAGGCCGTCGCGCGGGCTGGTCTTGCGCAGGTGCGAGAAGAGCGGCGTGACCAGGCCGTCCGGGTCGTCCCGGAACCCGAAGTCGTTGTCGTCGGACGCGGCCGGGTCGAAGGGCACGTCGGCGCCGGGGTGCTTGCAGACCGGCGCGCCCGAGCGCCAGCGGCCGACCAGCCGGGCCGCCAGCCACTCGGTGGTGGCCTCCGGCGGGACGGCCTTGGCCTGCTTGAGGATCCTCAGCTGGACGCCGACCTGGGCCCACCAACCGGGAACGTCCTGGGCGAGCCGGCGGACCACCTGGAAGGAGCCGTTCCGCGCCCAGTCGGGCAGGCCGGTGCTGCTGCCGGGGGCGGGCTCCTCGCCGACGACGAACTCGCCGGCCGGGACGATCCGGGTGCCGGGGTGGCCATCCACCTCGTCCGGGTTCGTCGCGGAGGGCCGGTCGAAGCCGCGGACGCCCGGCTCGCTGACGCCGTCCTTGAAGCCGAAGTGCTCCTTGCCCCGGCGGGTGCCGAGCAGGGTCGCCGCGTTCTGCTGGAAGACGATCACGATCCGGGCCTGGGCGGCGGCGTCCCGCTGCTCGGTGACCGCGGCCTGGAGGTCCTGCGCGGTGTCGGCGGCGACGGTCAGCACCGCGTGCACCGGCTGGGTCCGGCCGTTGCCGAACAGCCAGTTGTCGGGGGAGTTGTCGCCGGTGTCGCCGAGCGCGCCGGCCCGCTTGGCGGAGCCGTCCTTGAACGCCTCCAGGGTGCCGCCGACGGGCGCGTTCTCGTAGGGCTCCCGGCCGGACAGCTCGGCCAGGCCGGCGTAGGTGAAGCTGACGCCCGTCCAGACGGCCTTCAGCGAGCCGGGGTCGTCGCCGCCGGAGGCCCGGCGGGCGGCGCTGAAGGCCGCGTTGAAGGCGGCCACCTGACGGGTGGTGGCGATCCTGGGGGTGAGGGCCTTGAGCCAGGCCCGGGCCTTGGGGGCGTCCTCGAACTTCAGGAACAGCAGGGTGACGTGGTCTTTCTTGAATCCGGCGAGGATGTCGCCCTGGATCTCGTCGCTCTCGCGCAGTCTCAGATCGGTCATGCGTGCCCTCCTGGGGCGGTCTCACAGGAACACGTACGGTAGTCGGGTTCATCGTGGACGAACCAAAAAGTCACCCGGACGGGGCCGCGCGGGATCCGTCGCGCGCGCCCCCGTCCGGGGTGCGGGGCCGGGTGGGGCCGTCCGATGACCGGCCGTCAGGACGGAGTGCCCAGCTGGACCCACTGCGCGGTGCTCGGGACGCCCTTGTCGTCGAGGAGGAAGAGCATGTAGTACCCGGGCGGCGCCGCGGCCGCCGACGGCGGCGCCTGGAGCTCCAGCTTGGTGCCGGCCCGGCTGGTGATCCGCAGCTCGACGTGGCGCTGGCTGGTGTTCACCGAGTGGGTCGCGGTGGTCGGCGAGAGCAGCACGGCGCGGGCGGCCAGCGTCGGCGTCGAGGTGGTCGCCAGGAACCTGCCGCCGTAGCCGATCATGCTCTGCGGCGCCTTGTCGAGCACCGGACGGTTGCCCTTGGCCAGGTAGGCGGGCTCGTAGATCTCGATGCTGCCGTTCATGTCGTCCGTGATGTCCGGGTCGTTGGCGAGCTGCTGCAGCTCGTCCCCGGTCACCATCACCCGGCCGTCCGGGAGCACCACCGCGTTGGAGTGGTAGCCGCGCGGCAGGCGCTGGACGGGCCCCAGCCGCCAGTTGCCCTGCGCGTCGCGCAGCTCGGTCTGGCGGTACTTCAGGTCCGCGTTGGGGTTGTACGGGCCGTTGCCGTAGTCGCGGATGTCGTAGGCGCCGTTGACCGTCATCAGGGTGCCGTCCGGCAGCAGCAGGGTGTCGTCCTGGGTGCGGCCGAAGGCCCGGGACTTCTCCGCCGTCCAGGCGCCGTTGGAGAATTTGAGGGTGTTCGGGTTGTCCCGGTCGCCGCCGAGCAGCAGGGTGGCGTCCGGGCCCTCGGGGCCGCCGGGCAGCGGCACGGCCGAGCCGTAGTTGCGCTTCTTGCCGTCCGGCCTGGCCGGCAGGTCGGAGCGGGTCTCGTTGTTCGGGTCGAACAGCCACTGCTCGCCGGGGTGCCGGCCGAAGCCGTAGACGTTGCCGTCGCGCATCGAGAACAGGTGCGGGTAGTCCAGGGTGAACGGGGCGCTCGCCCTGAACGTGTCCACCGGGGTGTTGCGCGGCAGGTCCGACTTGGTCTGCGGCACCGGGAAGTCCTTCGCCGGGAACCGCTCGACCACCGGGGTCGGGGTGCCCCAGCCCAGCTCGGACTGGCCGGACATGATCAGCTGCCGGCCGTCGGGGCCGGTGACCACCGACGGGTACCAGCGGCCGACCGACATGTCCGGGTTGCGGGTCCAGGTCTCCGTCCACGGGTCGAAGATCAGCGACAGCTTGGCGCCGCTGCCGCCGTTGCCGCCGAGGTTGCCGCCGAAGACCCCGAGCATGCCGTTCGGCAGGAACGAGTGCCCGGCGCAGAAGAACGGCGCCGGGCGGGGCTCGCCGAGCCCGTCCGGCATGTCGATCACGGGCGGGGTGACCTTGGTGAACGCGCCGGGGCCGGTGCCCTTGGCCGGGTCCCAGAGGAAGGCGCGGCCGGCGTTCTCCTTACCGGTGGTCTGGGTCGGCGCCGGCTCCTTCTCCGGGTTGGTCTCGATCCGCTCGAAGGAGAAGAGCAGCACCTTGCCGGTCGGCAGCATGGCGATGTGGGCGGCGAACTCCGGCGAGGAGAAGTACTGCTTGAAGGCGCCGGAGGTGGTCGGGTCGAAGCCCGCGTTGATCGTCGCCTGGGAGTCCGTCAGCGCGTTCAGCCGGTTGGTCCTGGTCGTCTGCGGGTAGTCACCGACGCCGCGGATCGCCGCCCTGGCGCCGGCGTGCGCCTCGGCGTGCTCCTGGCCCAGCGACGCGACCTCGTCGGGGCGCATCTCGGCCATCACCCGGGGCGAGGTGATGTGCGGGGCGGCCTCCTCGCCCGCCGAGTGGCCGTCGTGGCCGTGCACCTGGGCGGCGCGGGCCAGGGCCGGGGCGGCGGTGGTCAACAGGCTCGCGCCGGTCAGGGCGGAGACGACGGCGCACGCCGAGAGGGCGGCGGAGAGTTTCCTGCGGGACATGGGGCTCCTCGGGGGCAGGGGCGTGGGGGCAGGGGTGCGGGGCCGGCGGGGGAGTACGCGCGGGAGTCCGTGGGCGGGGCCGCGCGGGGCCGGGGCCGACGCGGCCACATCATCACGCCCCGTGGTGGTTCGCATGCGACTCGACCGGCGGGTGCGCCAGGATGAGCCGTTCGGGCTCACCTGACCGATTCCGCAGAGTGACGGCCGGCCGGCCGCCGTACCGTCACACCACGCCGAGCGCGTAGCCCGCGAAGACGGCCGCCCCGGCCCCCGCCACCGCCTTCCAGGTGCGGGAGAACGAGGTCCACGGACCGTCGAAGCGGCGGGCGAACCGGCCGATCCCGACCAGCCCCGCGGCGAACAGCGGCAGCAGCACCAGCCGGCCCGCCACCCAGGCCGGCGAGTCCGGGGCGGTGGTCAGCCCCGGCACCGCGCCGAAGGCCGCCGCGCCCGGCACCGCCACCGCCAGCATCGCGCTCTGGTGCCAGCAGAAGACCGTCATCGCCGACAGGTTGACCAGCACCACCGGCAGCCAGAGCAGCGGCCGGCGCAGCAGCCGCCCGATCCGCTCCCGCAGCAGGACGGCCGCCCCGCACTGCACCGCCGCCAGCGCGAGCACCAGCAGCGACGGCGGGTGCGAGTTGGTGCGCGCCGCACCCGGCACGCCCACCATGCTGGCCGGGTAGTGGAAGAACAGCAGCAGGGCGGCGAACAGCGCGCCGCCGCCCAGCAGCAGGAGCCGCGCGGCCCGGCGGCCCAGCCGGCCCTGCGCCCAGAGCACGCCCAGCTGGTAGGCGAACATCCAGCCCGGGAGGATGTTGACCAGGGCGAGCCAGGAGGGCACCGCGTCGGCCCACGGCCCGTACCGCAGGGCGTCCACCAGGGCGACCACGGCCAGCATCGCGGCCGCCGATCGGCCGCCGAACCGCCGGCCCAGCGCCACGCACCACGGGGTGAGCGCCGTCAGCCCGAGGTACACCGCGATGTACCAGAGCGGCTGGACGACCAGCACCGAGCCGGTCCGGACGGTGCCGTCGGGCACGCCGAGCCGGTGCAGCACGGGGATCAGCAGCGCCCAGACGGCGGCGACGCCGAGCACCGGCCGCAGCAGCCGCACCGCCCGGCCGCGCAGCCAGGCCGGGGTGCTCGCGCCGCGCTCCCGGGCGCGCTCCAGCGAGCGGACCGAGGAGTGGCCGCCGACCAGGAAGAACACGCCGAGCATCTGCAGCAGCCAGCTGACCGGTGCGAAGAAGCCCAGCGAGCTGAGCGGGCTGGCGTTGTGCAGCGCGCCGTCGGGGGAGAGGGTGAGGCCGCCTAGCATCCAGTGCCCGACCGGTACGGCGAGCAGGGCGAGCGCGCGGAGCCCGTCGAGGGCGCGGTCGCGGGTGGCGGGGGTCTGCGCGTCGACCTTGGCGGCGGCTCGGCGCAGGGCGGTCAGGGGTGCGGCCATGGTGCGGCTCCTTCGGGGCGGCTCGGGGTGCTCGGTACGGCTCGGGGTGGCTCGGTGCGGTGGGCCCGGTGGGCCCGGTGGGTCCGGGGCAGGGCGGTTCGGCCAGGGGCGGTTCGGTCCGGGCGGTCCGGCGCCGGTTCAGCCGGCCGGGCGGCCGAGGGTGAGGTCGGCGAAGCGGGCCAGTGAGGCGGTGCCGGGCGCGAAGTAGCCGGTGTGGCCGTGCGATCCGGTCGAGGGCAGGTGCCGGGCGCCGAAGCCGGCGCCGGTCGGGTCGGCGCCGTGCCCGAGGCCCAGCAGCGAGACGTTGGGGACGTCGCCGATCCAGTCCGAGCCGTTGCGGTCGGTGGCCCACAGCGGCACCCGGCGGTCGAGGGCGGCGGCGTCCGGCACGCCCATGCCCGGGGAGCCCAGCACCACCACGCCGGAGGCCTGCGCCGGGCCGGGGGCGGTCAGCCCGCAGACCACCGAGCCGTAGCTGTGGCAGAGGACGGTGGCGGGGGCGTCCGGCGAGGTGGTCCGGGCCAGGCCGGTGAGGAACCGCCCGAGCCGCCGGGCGCCGGCCTCGGCGAGGTCCTCGGCGGCGGCGTCCAGGCCGACCCCGACGGGGGTGGTGTAGCCCGCCCAGGCGACCACGGCGGCGGCCCGGCCGGTGGCGTCGTACAGGGCGCGGGCCATGCCGGCGGGCGTGCCGTACGGGTCCCCGGCGCGGTCGAAGCTCATCAGGTCGATGTCGGAGCCGGGCACCACGACCGCGGTGTGCCGGGCGGCTGTCAGGTCCCCGTAGGCCTCGGCGACCGTGCCCCGGCCGCGCGGGTCGAAGGCGAGGATCTGCCGCCCGTCGGTCAGCAGGCTCCGGCAGCGCTCGGCGCGGGCCCGGGCCGCCTCGTGGTCCTGGCCGGTCAGCGCAGGGTCGCCGGCCCTGGCCCGCTCCTTGCCGAGCTCCTCGCCGAGGGCCAGCGCGTTGGCCCGGTAGCGCAGCGGGACGGGTGCGCCGTCCAGGTTGCCCACCACCTGGGGGTGGCGGACGGCGAGGGCGTCCCGCTGCGCCGGCGGCAGGCCGGCGAAGAAGTCCGCGACCTCGGCGGGCGTCGCGCCGGCCGGGTCGGGCAGCCGGACGCCGAGTGTGGTGTCGGCGACCCAGGCGGCGCTGCCCGGCGGCGGCCCGGTGACCGGCGTCTGCGAGTCGGCGGCGGCCCAGCCGCCCGCGCCGAGCAGGGTGACGGCGGTGATCGCGGCGGCGGCCAGCGTCCGCCTGAAGCGCAGCAGCATCGTTCTGTTTCTCCCTCGTGCGTCCGGTGCGACGAGGGAGAAGGTAGGAAGGCGAAGGCCCCGCGGGCGTCACACCGCGGGGCCAACCACCGGGTAGCACCCGGGTATCAGGCGGGTGTCAGGAGGGGCTTCACTGACCCGGCGTCACCAGTCCGGACTCGTAGGCCAGCACCACCGCCTGGGCGCGGTCTCGCAGGTCGAGCTTGGCGAGGATGCGGCCGATGTGGGTCTTCACGGTCTGCTCGGCGAGTACCAGCCCGGCCGCGATCTCCTGGTTGGACAGGCCCCGGGCGATCAGTTCCAGCACCTCGGTCTCACGCGGTGTCAGGCCGTTGAGCCGCAGCTTCGGGTCGCGGCGCGGGGCCGGCCGGGTGCGGGCGAAGTCCTCGATCAGCCGGCGGGTGACGGAGGGGGCGAGCAGGGCCTCGCCGGCCGCGACCACCCGGACGGCGGCGATCAGGTCGGCCGGCGGGGCGTCCTTGAGCAGGAAGCCGCTGGCCCCGGCGCGCAGCGCCTCGTACACGTAGTCGTCCACGTCGAAGGTGGTCAGCATCAGCACCCGGGGGCGGTGCCCGCCGTCGGTGCGGCCGAGCAGCTGCCGGGTGGCCTCCAGGCCGTCCATGACGGGCATCCGGACGTCCATCAGGACGACGTCGGGGTGGGTGCGGCCGCTGACCTCCAGGGCCTGCGCGCCGTCCGCCGCGTCGCCGACCACGTCGATGTCCTGCTGCGCGTTCAGCAGGGCGGCGAAGCCGGCCCGCACCATGGCCTGGTCGTCGGCGATGATCACTCGGATGGTCACTCGGCGTTCTCCTGGAGGCTGTCGATCGGCAGTGCGGCGGCGACCCTGAAGCCGCCGTCGGGCAGCGGGCCGGTGTCCAGCCTGCCATCCAGCAGCCGGACGCGTTCACGCATCCCGACCAGGCCGTGGCCGGTGCCCTCCGCGGCGTGCTCCAGTGGCTCGGCCCCGGCCGGCGGGGCCGCGTTGGCCACCGCGACCAGCAGCCGGCCGTCCTCGACCGCCAGAGAGACCCAGGCCTCGGCGCCCGGCGCGTGCCGCACCACGTTGGCCAGCGCCTCCTGGACGATCCGGTACGCCGAGAGGTCCACCGCCGGCGGCAGCGGCCCGGCGGCCTCCGCGCTGACGGTCAGGTCGGCGCTCACCCCGGCCCGGCCCACCGTCTCGACCAGCCGGGCGAGGTCGCCGACGCCGGGCTGCGGGGCCGTCTCGGTGCCGGAGTCCTCGCTGCGCAGCACGCCCAGCAGGCGGCGCATCTCGGTCAGCGAGGCGCGTGCGGTGCCGGCGATGGCGGCGAACTCCTCGGCGGCGTCGGCCGGTACGCCGGTGAGCCGGTAGGGCGCGCTGGCGGCCTGCACGGCGATCACCGACATGTGGTGGGCGACCACGTCGTGCAGCTCGCGGGCGATCCTGGCGCGCTCCTCGAGCAGGGTGCGGCGCCCGCGTTCGGCCTCGCTGATGTGCTCCTGCTCGACCAGCAGCCGGCGGGCCTCGGCGCGCTCGCGAAGCGCGCCGCCGAGCACCAGCACGGCGCCCGGCAGGGTGATCCCCAGCAGGCTGTTGTCACCGCCGAACTGCCCGTCGGGGGCGAGCAGGGCCGTCGCCAGGGTGGCGGCGGCGGTGACCAGCCAGACCGCGAAGAGGGTCCGGCGGGGCTCCCGCAGGGAGAGCGGGATCATCAGCAGGCAGTAGCCGACGATCGAGGTGGCCGGCCAGGGCCAGACGGAGCCGGTCGGCTCCCCGGCGGCGAGCAGCAGCAGGGCGGTCAGCAGATGTGCCGAGCCGATGATCCACCAGGCCGGCAGCGGGCGGCTGACGGCGAGCAGCAGGGGGACGCTCTGGGCCACCGCCAGCCCGGCGGCGAGGCCGGCGTTCATGCCGTAGTCGTCTGCCAGCACGTTGATCGAGCTGGGCAGCAGCGCCGTCACCGCACCGAGGGCGAGGACGTGCGGCAGGTAGCGCAGCCAGCGCGGGGAGGCGTGGGCGAACAGCGGGGTGTGGTCCCGGGACGGCCGGGCCAGGGCGGTCGCCAGCGCGGCCAGGGTGGAGGGGCCGGTACGTCCGGTGGGCGGGGAGTCCATGCCGCCCAAGCCTAGGAGCGCGGCGATCGCCGGGCGTCCCACCGGGGGCCTGTCCTGCGGGTGCTACCGGGGTATGACACCCGGCCGGCCGCCGGCCGCCCGGGCGGGTGTCCGGTCGGCTGTCCTGTCGGCTGCCGGGCAGCCGGTCAGGACCGCCAGTCGCCGGCCAGGGCCGGTCCGAGCTGGTCGAAGTGGCGCTCGATCAGCGCGATCATGCCCTCCGGCCCGCTGTCCTCGGGCTGGGCGGACCAGGCGAGGTGCGCCGAGCGCAGGACCCCGCCGAAGACCGCCGCCATCACCTTGGGGCGCAGGTCGACGGCCGGGTCCAGGCCCTCGCGGGCGGCGAGCAGGCCGGCCACCACCTGCTCCTGCTCGGTGATCCGGCGCAGGTGGGCGGCGAGCAGGGTCGGGGTGTCCTCGATCATCTGCATCAGTTCCAGCGCGGCGGTGACCCCGTTCGGCCCGTCGTGCCGGCTGCTGGCCAGATCGCGCCAGCACTGGACGATCGAGGCGCGCAGGGCCTGGAGCGGGCTCTCGCCGGCAGGGCGGCCGCGCAGGCACTCGATGAAGTAGTCCTCGGCGTCGGCCATCACGGCAAGGGCGACCTCGTCCTTGTTGGCGAAGTAGCGGAAGAAGGTGCGCTGCGAGACGTCCACGGCGGCGGCGATCTCGTCGACCGTGGTGTGCCCGAACCCCTGGTCCAGGAAGAGCCGGTGGGCGGCCTCGACCAGGGCGTCCCTGGTGCGTTGCTTCTTCCGTTCGCGCAGGCCGACGACCCGGCCGGCCGGGTCGGTCGCGGGGGTCGTGAGCTGCGCGGCCATGGCGGGGGCCTTCCGACTGCGGGTGGGCAGGGGGGTCAGCGCCAACGATAGCGCTCTGACAAATGTCAGCCATAGGCAGAAGGCAGGGTTTGCCGAATGTCAGTAGCTGACATAATCTCCCCGGAGTGGCGTCCGCCGGGCCGTAGTACTCGTGGGGACGGGCGGGCCCGCGGCGCCACGCCAACGTCCCGTGTCGTCAACGCCCCCCGGAGGGCCGTCAGATGAGCCAGTCCGTCGTCAAGAACGCGAAGGCGGACGCCTCGCCGCCGGGCCAGGCCGCCCCGGCGGGGAGGCGCCTGCAGGGCCACCCCTGGCTGACCCTGCTCACCGTCGCCGTAGGCGTCATGATGGTCGCCCTGGACGGCACCATCGTGGCGATCGCCAACCCGGTGATCCAGACCGACCTCAAGGCCTCGCCGGCCGACATCCAGTGGGTGACCAGCGGCTACCTGCTGGCCCTCGCGGTCTTCCTGATCACCGCCGGCAAGATCGGCGACCGCTTCGGCCACAAGTCGACCTTCCTGGTCGGCGCGGTGGGCTTCGCCGCCACCTCGGCCGCGATCGGCTTCGCGGGCAACATCCAGACGGTGATCGCCTTCCGCGTCCTGCAGGGCCTGTTCGGCGCGTTGCTGCAGCCCGCCGCGCTCGGCCTGCTGCGCGGGGCCTTCCCGGTCGAGAAGCTCAACATGGCGATCGGCATCTGGGCCGGCGTGATCGGCGCCTCCACCGCCGCGGGCCCGATCGTCGGCGGCCTGCTGGTCGAGCACGTCTCCTGGCAGTCGGTGTTCTTCATCAACATCCCGGTCGGCCTGGCCGCCCTGGCGCTCGGCATCTGGGTCCTGAAGGACGTCCGGGCCGAGAACGCCGCGAAGTCCTTCGACATCCCCGGCATCCTGCTGCTGTCGGCCGCGATGTTCATGCTGGTCTGGGGCATCATCAAGGCCCCCAGCTGGGGCTGGGGCGACACCAGCACGCTGCTCTTCCTCGGCGGCGCGGTGCTCTCGCTGGTGGCCTTCGCGCTCTGGCAGCGGGTCGCCCGCGAGCCGCTGATCCCGCTCAGCCTGTTCCGCTCGGTGCCGCTCTCGGCGGGCACCCTGCTGATGATCCTGATGGCCTTCTCGTTCTTCGGCGCGATCTTCTTCGTGACCTTCTACCTGCAGAACGTGCACGGGATGTCGCCGGTCGACGCCGGCGTCCACCTGCTCCCGATGACCGGCATGATGATCGTCGGCGCCCCCGCCGCCGGCGCCGCGATCGGCCGGGTCGGCCCGCGGATCCCGATCGTGGTCGGCATGGTGCTCACCTCCGTCGCGATGTACGGCATGTCCACCCTGGACGCCGGCTCCGGCAGCGGCGTGATGTCGCTCTGGTTCGTGCTGATGGGCCTCGGCATCAGCCCCGTCCTGGTCGGGGCCACCGAGGTCATCGTCGGCAACGCGCCGCTGGAGCTGTCCGGCGTGGCGGGCGGCCTCCAGCAGGCCGCGATGCAGGTCGGCGGCAGCCTCGGCACCGCCGTGCTGGGTGCGCTGATGGCCGCCAAGGTCACCGACGTGCTGCCGGGCAACTGGGCCGCGGCCGGGCTGCCGCCGGTCGAGGGCGCCCAGGCGCAGGGCCTGGAGCAGGCCGCCCAGCTGGGCATCGCGCCGCCCCCCGCGCCGGGCACCCCGCAGCAGGTGGTGGACGCGATGGCGACGGCCGTCCACGACTCCTTCGTCAGCGGCATGTCGCTGGCCTTCGCGGTCGCCGCGGTGGTGGCCTTCGTGGCGGCCCTGCTCGGCCTGCTGGCCCGGCGCGGCAGCACCGACACCGGCCCGGCCGTGCACATCTGATCCCGGCCCGGCCGTCCCGCCGACCCCGTGGGCCTCGGTCACCGGCCCCGGTACCCGGCCCCTGACGCCCTCCCGGCGGCAGGGGCCTCGCCGTCGGCCGGTCCGGCCGGGCACGGACCGACCGGCGACCGGCCGACCGACCGGCCCGCACCGACCGGCGGAATCACCCGGCCGCCGAGGGTGTGGCGCCTTGCCCGCCGCCCGGGTGCGCGGTGGGCTGTCGGCATGACCAGCCAGCAAGCCGTCGTCGCGCCCCCGTCTCCCGCCCCGGCCCCGCGCGCCCCGGGCGGCGCGGCCCGCCTCCTCGGCCGGCCGGGGGTGTTCGCCGCCGCCGCCGGATCCGCCGCGGCCGCGCTGATGGCCGCCCGGATCTTCCTGCCCGGTCCGATCGGCCTGGCCGACAACGGCGACGGCCCGCGCCGGATGTGCGCGCTGGACAGCGTCGCGCAGGTCGACCCCGGCTCCGCCCCCTGGTGGGCGTACGTCAACTTCGGCTACGTCCGGGCGCAGCCGGGCGCCTGTGACCCGGACGGCGGCTACCCCAGCAGCGCGGCGCTGCTGCTGCGACTGGCGCGGCCGCTCGGGCACTGGCTCGGGCTGCCCGGCGAGGTCGACCTGCGGGCGCTCGCGGTGCTCTTCTGCCTGCTGGCGGGCCTGGCCGTCGGGGTGTTCGCGGCCGCGCTGCGCGGCGGCCCGGCGGCGCGCTCGCTGGTGTGCCTGGCGCTGTTCCTGGTGGTCGGGGACAGCATCTTCGCGGGCTACGCCGCCTCGCCCTACAGCGAGGGCGCCGGACTGCTCGGCATCCTGCTGGCGGCCGCGGGAGCGACCCATCTGGGCGGCTCCCCCCGAGCACGGCGGGCCGGACTGCTGGTCCTCACGGCGGGCGCGGTGCTCGCCGTCGCCTCGAAGACCCAGGCGGTGACGACGGCGCTGCCGTTCGCCGCCCTGCCGCTGTTCGCGCAGGTCCCGCCGTGGCGGGCGGCCAAGGCCCGGGCGGCGCGGGTGCTGCCGTGCTGCGCGGCCGCCGTGATCCTGGCGACGGGGGCGGTCGCCGCCCAGTGGCAGCCGGAGCAGTTCAAGGTGGTCAACCCGACCGAGATGGTCTTCGCCGGCCTGCTCGGCGCCGTCGACGACCCGGCCGCCGCAGCCGTCGAGCTGGGGCTGCCCGCCGACTTCGGGCGGTACGCCGGGCGCAGCTGGTGGTCGGCGGACCCGCCGCAGGACGACCCGCGCTGGCCCGAGGTGCGCGGCCGGATGACCTACCCCACCGTCGCCGGGTTCCTGCTGCGCCACCCCGGCGTCGCCGTCGACATCGCGCTCGGCGCGGTCGAGGACTTCGGCGCCGCCCGGCCCGGCTACCTCGGCTCCTACCCGGTGGGGGCCGGCGAGCCGGCCGGTGCCCAGGAGTCCCGGCTGGCGGTCTTCGGGACGCTGCTGCGCCTGCTGGGCGGCGGCCCGCTGCTGCTGGTCGTCCTCGGGCTCGGTGCGGTCGCGGCGGGCCGGCTGCGCGCCCTGCGGCACCACCCGGCCCGGCGGGCGTTCGCCGCGGCGGTGCTCTGCCTGGCCGGCGTCACGGCCGTCCAGTTCCTCACCGCCGCGTACGGCGAGGCGGTCGAGGGCGTCAAGCACCAGGTCTTCGCGATCTACGCGGCCGGGCTGGTCCTGGTGCTGGCCGCGGCCGGCCTCTGCTGCGCGCCCGCCCCGGGGCCGGCCGGCGGCGGCGCGCTGCCGCCGCCCCGGCAGGAGCCGAGCCGGGCCCCGGAGCAGGTGCAGCGGTAGCCCGGGCCGCAGGGCGTCCCGCGGGCCCGCCCCGGCGCTACCGGCCGCGGCCCTGCTGGAACCGGCCGGTGTCGAGCCCGATCAGCGGGGCCGGGTAGTCCGGCCGCTCGGCGAGCAGCCAGGGCCGGTGGACCGCCGCCCCGGGGACGTGCGCCAGCTCCGGGACCCAGCGGCGGACGTACGCCCCGTCCGGGTCGAAGCGCTTGGCCTGGGTGAGCGGGTTGAGCACCCGGTTGGGGCGGGTGTCGGTGCCGGTGCCGGCCACCCACTGCCAGTTCAGCTGGTTGTTGGCCACGTCGCCGTCGACCAGCAGCGAGAGGAAGTGGGCCGCGCCGGCCCGCCAGTCCAGGTAGAGGGTCTTGGCGAGGAAGCTCGCGGTGAGCAGCCGGGCACGGTTGTGCATCCAGCCCTCGTGGGCGAGCTGGCGCATCCCGGCGTCGACGATCGGGTAGCCGGTCCGGCCGGCCTTCCAGGCGGCCAGTTCGGCCTCGTCCCGGTGCCAGTGGTCGTCGTGCGGCCGGTAGTCCCGGCGCGCGGCGGCCGGGCGGGCGGCGAGCACCTGGTGGTGGAAGTCGCGCCAGACCAGCTGGCGCACGAAGGCCTCGGCGCCCGGGCCGCCGCGCCGCTCCGCGAGCGCGACCAGTTCGGCGGCGGAGAGGCAGCCGAAGTGCAGGTAGGGGGAGAGCCGGGACGTCCCGTCGCCGGCCAGGTCGTCGTGCACCTCGTCGTACGCGCCGACCTGCCAGGCCGTCCAGCGTGCGCGGCCGGCGCTCTCGCCGCCCTCGGGCAGCCCGGGGGAGTCCGGCCGGGCCTGCGGCAGCGGGCCGTCCGGAACGTCGTCCGGCACCCGTACGGTGCGCGGCGCGGCCACCGGGTGCCGCCGCTGGGCGGCCCGCCAGGCCCGCAGGTACGGGGTGAAGACGGCGTAGTGGTCCTTGCCGGCGGGGGTGACGGCGCCGGGGGCCAGGGCGGTCAGCACCGCGTCGTGCACCCGCAGCCGGTCGCCGAGGGCCTCGCGCAGGGCGCTCTCGCGGTGCTGGGCGAAGCCGCTCACCCCGGCGGCGACGTGCACCGACACCGCGCCGGTGGCGGCCGCCAGCCGGGCGGTCTCGGCGACCACCGGGCCGCGCCGGAGCACCAGCCGCCCGCCCCGGGAGCGCAGGCCGGCGTCGAGGTCGGCCAGGCAGCCGGCGAGGAAGGCGGACCGGTTGGGGACGGCGAAGCCGGTGGCGGCCACGCCGTCGTCCAGGACGAACAGCGGCACCACCTCGTCGGCGTCGGCGAGGGCGGCCCGGAGCACGGGGTTGTCGTGCAGCCGCAGGTCCTGGGTGAAGAGCGCGATGGAGACGGACATGCCTCATGGCTATCGCCACCGCGCCGGCCGCCCGGGCCGACACGCCCGGCGGTCGCCCGGCGAACACCAGTGCGGCGGGCGGATGCCGAAGGGCCGGACCCCCCGAAGGGAGTCCGGCCCTCGTACGACCTGGTGGTCCTACCGGATCAGGCGTCGCCGCCGGCGGCGCCCGGGTCGGCGGAGGCGACGTCGAGCAGCTGGTAGCGGTC
Organism: Kitasatospora herbaricolor; assembly: GCF_030813695.1. NCBI lineage: Bacteria > Bacillati > Actinomycetota > Actinomycetes > Kitasatosporales > Streptomycetaceae > Kitasatospora > Kitasatospora herbaricolor. Next base: position 2,952,612 of record NZ_JAUSVA010000002.1, on the reverse strand, counting down.
GATCGCCTCCTTCAGCGCGCTGCGGTCGACCTTGCCCTGCTTGGCGAGCTCGGTGAGCACGCTCAGGACCACCGACTGGGCGTCGATGTGGAAGAAGCGACGCGCGGCACCACGGGTGTCGGCGAAGCCGAAGCCGTCCGCACCCAGCGACTGCCACTGGCCCGGCACCCAGCGCGAGATCTGGTCCGGCACCGCGCGCATCCAGTCGGACACGGCGACGAACGGGCCCTCGGCACCGGTGAGCTTCTGCGTCACGTACGGGACGCGCTGCGGCTCCTCCGGGTGCAGCAGGTTGAACTCCTCGGTCTCCACCGCGTCGCGGCGCAGCTCGTTCCAGGAGGTCGCCGACCACACGTCGGCCTTGACGTTCCACTCCTCGGCGAGGATGCGCTGGGCCTCCAGGGCCCACGGCACGGCCACGCCCGAGGCGAGGATCTGGGCCGGGATCCGGCCGGCGGTCGCCGGGGCGTACCGGTGCAGACCCTTGAGGATGCCCTCGACGTCGACGTTCTCCGGCTCGGCCGGCATCTTGATCGGCTCGTTGTACACCGTGATGTAGTAGAAGACGTCCTCGCCGTGCGGGTGCTCGGCGCTGGAGCCGTACATCCGGCGGATGCCGTCCTGCATGATGTGCGCGATCTCGAAGCCGTACGCGGGGTCGTACGCGACGACGCCCGGGTTGGTCGAGGCGAGCAGCTGCGAGTGGCCGTCGGCGTGCTGCAGGCCCTCACCGGTCAGGGTGGTGCGGCCGGCGGTGGCGCCGATCACGAAGCCGCGGGCCAGCTGGTCCGCCATCTGCCAGAACTGGTCGCCGGTGCGCTGGAACCCGAACATCGAGTAGAAGACGTACACCGGGATCAGCGGCTCGCCGTGCGTCGCGTACGACGAACCGGCGGCGATCAGCGAGGCGGTGCAACCCGCCTCGGAGATGCCGTCGTGCAGCATCTGGCCCTTCGGGGACTCCTTGTAGGCGAGCAGCAGATCACGGTCGACCGACTCGTAGGTCTGGCCGAGCGGGTTGTAGATCTTCGCCGACGGGAAGAGCGAGTCCATGCCGAAGGTGCGGTACTCGTCGGGCGCGATCGGCACGAACCGGTTGCCGATGCCCTTGTCCCGCATGAGGTCCTTGAGCACCCGGACGAACGCCATGGTGGTGGCGATGGTCTGGTTGCCGGACCCCTTCTTGACCGCCTTGTAGGCCTCGTCGCCCGGGAGCTCCAGCTTGCGCGGCCGCACCTTGCGGGTCGGCATGTAGCCGCCCAGCTCCTTGCGGCGGTCGTGCATGTACTGGATCTCTTCGGAGTCCTTGCCCGGGTGGTAGTAGGGCGGGTAGCCCTCGTCGAGCTGCTTGTCCGTGATCGGCAGGTGCAGCCGGTCGCGGAATCGCTTGAGGTCCTCGGTGGTGAGCTTCTTCATCTGGTGGGTCGCGTTGCGGCCCTCGAAGTTCGGACCGAGCGTCCAGCCCTTGACGGTCTGGGCGAGGATGACCGTCGGCTGGCCGGTGTGCTCGCGGGCCGCCTTGAACGCCGCGTAGACCTTGGCGTGGTCGTGGCCGCCGCGACCCAGGTGCTGGATCTGCTGGTCGGTCATGTCCTCGACCATCTTGCGCAGCCGCAGGTCACCGCCGAAGAAGTGGTCGCGGATGTAGCCGCCGGTCTCGGTGGCGTAGGTCTGGAACTGGCCGTCCACCGTGGTGTTCAGCTTGTTGACCAGGACGCCGTCGCGGTCCTGGGCGAGCAGCGGGTCCCAGCTGCGGTCCCAGATGAGCTTGATCACGTTCCAGCCGGCGCCGCGGAACTGCGACTCCAGCTCCTGGATGATCTTGCCGTTGCCGCGGACCGGGCCGTCGAGGCGCTGCAGGTTGCAGTTGACGACGAAGGTCAGGTTGTCCAGGCCCTCGCGCGCCGCCAGCGACAGCTGGCCGAGCGACTCCGGCTCGTCCATCTCGCCGTCGCCGAGGAAGGCGTACACGTGCGAGTCGGAGGTGTCCTTGATGCCGCGGTGCTCCAGGTAGCGGTTCATCCGCGCCTGGTAGATCGCACCGAGCGGGCCGAGGCCCATCGAGACGGTCGGGAACTCCCAGAAGTCCGGCATCAGCCGCGGGTGCGGGTAGCTGGACAGACCGTACGGCGCCTTGGACTTCTCCTGGCGGAAGGCGTCGAGCTGCTGCTCGGTGAGCCGGTCCAGGAGGAAGGCGCGGGCGTAGATGCCGGGGGAGGCGTGGCCCTGGAAGAAGATCTGGTCGCCGGACTCGCCGTCCGCGTCCTTGCCCCGGAAGAAGTAGTTGAAGCCCACGTCGTAGAGCGACGCGGACGAGGCGAAGGTGGCGATGTGGCCACCGACACCGATGCCCGGGCGCTGCGCCCGGGAGACCATCACGGCCGCGTTCCAGCGGGTCGCGTTGAGGACCTTGCGCTCGATCTCCTCGTTGCCGGGGAAGAAGGGCTCGTCCTTGGTCGCGATGGTGTTGACGTAGTCCGTGCTGCGCATCTCGGGCACGGCGACACGCTTCTCGCGGGCGCGCTCGATCAGGCGGAGCATCAAGTAACGGGCACGCTCGCGCCCCCGCTCGTCGATGGCCGCGTCAAGCGACTCCAGCCATTCCGCGGTCTCCTCGGGATCGAAGTCCGGGACCTGACTCGGAAGGCCGCCAATGATGATCGGGTTGCGATCGGATCCGGAAGCCACGCTGTTCCTTCACTGTCGGTCGAAACTGAGGTGTGTCGCGCCGCCTCCATCGTGTACCGAAACTCGGAGAGCCGTCATCTCTACCGATGGGTAACCGTTCCGCCTGGTGGGCGGGCCGGTCATGAGGTGTGCGGCAGGCTCCGTTGCCTGACTCGCGCACCCCCGGGTGTTACGAAGAGGTGGTCCGACCTTTACCTGCTGTGCCTGCTGTGCCTGCATCCCCGATTCGGGGGTACGGGCTCTCCAGGCCTCCAGGCACCCTTCCGTCCGATGGGCGGGCGGTCGGGCTGAGGGCCAACAGGAGACTCTACGCCCGCGAGTACACCGGTTCCGAATGCCGTTCGTATCTCGGGCAGGCGTACGCCCCGTGTACGCCGGTCGGGTGCCTGCCGGCGCCACCACGGCGGGCACCCCGCGCGGCGTGGCCGACCGGTGCAGACACGGGCAAATGGGTGTGATTACCGACACGTCGAACGGCGTGTCTTGCCACAAGTCGTCAACCTTTGGGTGGGATCGGGGGCCGGGTACTTGCGCGAACCGCCGCGCCCGTGTGGACTACGGCCAAGCCTCGGCATGGATGCCGAGCCGAATACTGGAGGTTATTCCCGTGAGCGCGACCGCGGACCCCGCGGACAAGTCCAACCCGGCGCACCGTCTGGGCTTCGAAGAAGGCCAGATCGTCCAGGAGCTCGGGTACGACGATGACACTGACCAGGATCTCCGCGAAGGCATTGAGGAGATCACCGGTACGGATCTCGTCGACGAGGACTACGACGACGTCGCCGACGCCGTTCTGCTGTGGCACCGCGAGGAGGACGGGGATCTCACCGATGCCCTCGTCGACGCCCAGGAATACCTGGCCGACGGCGGCCTGGTGTGGCTGCTGACCCCCAAGACGGGCCGTGACGGGCACGTCGAGGCCCATGAGATCGCGGACGCCGCCAAGACCGCCGGTCTCTCCCAGACGAGCTCGGTGGCCGTCGCCAAGGACTGGGCCGGTACCCGTCTGGCCACCCCGAAGGCGGCGAAGTCGGGCAAGCGCTGAGCGCCGGAGAAGCCTGTACCGGGCCCCGCTGGAGCTTCCTCCAGCGGGGCCCGGTCGTTCCCGGGGCGGGCCTGTAGGTGTCGCCGGGCGAGTTGTTCGCCGAGGGCGAAAGTGAGGCGCCCGGGCCCGGGCTCGCTCACCCGTTCGGCCTAATCGCCCCGGACGGATGCAAGGATGTGGCTCGGCCGCGCCCGCAGAGCGGCCACGTCGCGTTCAGAAAGGTCCGCATCATGGCCATCGAGGTCGGCACCCAGGCTCCGGATTTCGAGCTCAAGAACCAGCACGGCGAGCTGGTCAAGCTCTCCGACTTCCAGGGCGAGAAGAACGTCGTCCTGGTGTTCTACCCGTTCGCCTTCACCGGCGTGTGCACCGGCGAGGTGTGCGCGATCCAGAAGGAGCTGCCGCGCCTGCAGAACGACGACGTGCAGGTCCTGGCGGTCTCCAACGACTCGCCGTTCACCCTGCGCGTCTTCGCCGACCAGGAGGGCCTGGAGTACCCGCTGCTCTCCGACTTCTGGCCGCACGGCGCCGTCTCCCGCGCCTACGGCGTGTTCGAGGAGGAGAAGGGCTGCGCCGTGCGCGGCACCTTCGTGATCGACAAGGCCGGCGTGGTGCGCTGGTCGATCGTGAACGGCCTGCCGGACGCCCGCGACGAGCAGGAGTACCTGAAGGTCCTCGGCGCGCTCTGAGGACCGCGGCGGCCGACGGGGGCCGGCGGCTCGCCGGTGCGGCGCCGTGACCACGGCGATCCGCAAGGATTGGGCCCGGTCACTGCGCAGGACGGGAACCCGGCACTACGATCGGGCCGTTGGCAGGTCAGAGGCGCACCGGCCGAGGCCGGCCGCTTCGGACCGCACCGCGGGGGCACCACGACGTGCCTCCCGATTCTTGGAGGACCAGTGGGTGTCAGCCTGAGCAAGGGCGGCAATGTCTCCCTCACCAAGGAGGCCCCCGGCCTGACCGCCGTGATCGTCGGCCTTGGCTGGGACGTCCGCACCACCACCGGCACGGACTTCGACCTGGACGCCAGCGCGCTGCTCTGCAACGAGGGCGGACGGGTCGACGGGGACGGCAACTTCGTCTTCTTCAACAACCTGAAGAGCCCGGACGGCTCCGTCGAGCACACCGGTGACAACCTCACCGGCGAGGGCGAGGGCGACGACGAGCAGATCAAGGTCAGCCTGGCCACCGTCCCGGCCAACGTCGCCAAGATCGTCTTCCCGGTGTCGATCTACGACGCCGAGAACCGGACCCAGAACTTCGGCCAGGTCCGCAACGCGTTCATCCGCGTCGTGAACCAGGCCGACAACAAGGAGCTGGCCCGCTACGACCTCTCCGAGGACGCCTCGACCGAGACCGCCATGGTCTTCGGCGAGCTGTACCGCAACGGGGCCGAGTGGAAGTTCCGCGCCATCGGCCAGGGCTACGCCTCGGGCCTGCGCGGCATCGCGCAGGACTTCGGTGTGAACGTCTGACCCGCCCGCACCCCCGCCGCGGCCCCGCGTTCCCCGGAACGCGGGGCCGCGGTGTCTTCCCCGGCCGCCGGCCGGGCCCGGGCCGCCGCGTCCGGTGCCCGCCGCGTCCGGTGCCCGCCGGGGGCGGCGGCTCCGGCGGAGGCCGGGCCGGGCGCTGATAGGTTCTGCTAGTTCAGGAAGTTCAGTGGGCGGCCGGTGGCCGTTCGGGGGTCCGAGGGCATAGATCTGGGATGCGCCTCGTCGTGCCGCCGTCCGGCCGCAGCCGCCAGGGAGTGGGAGGAAGAACAGTCATGAGTGTCACGCTCGCCAAGGGCGGGAACGTCTCGCTGACGAAGGCCGCACCGAATCTGACGCAGGTGCAGATCGGGCTGGGCTGGGACGCGCGCTCCACCACGGGTGCGCCGTTCGACCTCGACGCCAGCGCACTGCTCTGCCAGGCCGGGCGGGTGCTCGGCGACGAGTACTTCGTGTTCTACAACAACCTGAAGAGCCCCGAGGGTTCGGTGGAGCACCAGGGCGACAACCTCACCGGTGACGGCGAGGGCGACGACGAGGTCGTCGTGGTCAACCTGGACCTCGTGCCGGCCCACGTGGACAAGGTGGTCTTCGCGGTGTCGATCTACGACGCCGAGGCCCGGATGGAGAACTTCGGCCAGGTCCGCAACGCGTACATCCGCGTGGTGAACGTGGTGGACGGGCAGGAGATCGCCCGTTACGACCTGACCGAGGACGCGTCCAACGAGACCGCCATGATTTTCGGTGAGCTGTACCGCTACCAGGGGGAGTGGAAGTTCCGCGCGGTGGGCCAGGGTTATGCCTCCGGCCTGCGCGGCATTGCTCTGGATTTTGGCGTAAACGTACAGTAAAGGCCTCATCATCACTCGGAACGAGCAACAAGGGGCACCGCGGGGGTGACCTGACCGGGATCCGGTCCCGGTCAGGGCGTCTCAGGACGACGCCGCACCCGTGGCATGCGCCCTGAAACCCGAAAGGTAACCAAATCCCGTGTTCCTCCGCACATTCGGCTGGTCGTTCGCGATCACTCTCGTCGGCCTGATCGCCGCCGGCCTGCTCTGGGGCGCCGAGGGCTTCGGCATCGTGCTGATCCTCTCCATCCTGGAGATCTCCCTGTCGTTCGACAACGCGGTGGTCAACGCCACGGTGCTGAAGCGGATGAACCCGTACTGGCAGAAGATCTTCCTCACCGTCGGCGTGCTGATCGCCGTATTCGGCATGCGCCTGATCTTCCCGCTGCTGGTGGTCGGTCTCACCGCGCACCTCAACCCGGCGACCGTGATCGACCTCGCGCTGCACTCCGACCAGACCTACAACGGGTCGACGTACGCCCAGTACCTGGAGGCCGCCAACCCGGCGATCGCGGCCTTCGGCGGCATCTTCCTGCTGATGATCTTCCTCGACTTCATCTTCGAGGAGAAGGACTTCAACTGGCTGAGCTGGATCGAGAAGCCGCTGGAGAAGGTCGGCAAGCTGGAGGCGTTCTCCTCGGTCATCGCCCTGGTCACGCTGGCCCTGGCGGCCAACTTCTTCGCCGCCGAGAACGCCGAGACGGTGCTGCTCGCCGGCATCATGGGCCTGGTCACCTACCTGGCGGTCAACGGCCTGTCGAGCGTCTTCGAGGCCGGCCTGGAGGAGGAAGAGGAGGCCGAGGAGGAGGCCGAGAAGGCCGGCAAGTCCATCGTGCAGGTGGGCGGCAAGGCCGCGTTCTTCCTCTTCATGTACCTGGAGGTGCTGGACGCCTCGTTCTCCTTCGACGGCGTGGTCGGCGCGTTCGCGATCACCCAGGACATCTTCATGATCACCCTGGGCCTGGGCATCGGCGCGATGTACATCCGCTCGCTGACGGTCTTCCTGGTCCGCAAGGGCACCCTGGACGACTACGTCTACCTGGAGCACGGCGCGCACTACGCGATCGGCGCCCTGGCGATCATCCTGCTGGTCGGCATCGAGTACCACATCCCGGAGATCGTCACCGGCCTGATCGGCGTCGCCTTCATCGGCCTGGCCCTCGGCTCGTCGATCCTGCGCAACCGCCGGGCGGCGGCGGCCGGCGGCGGCGGGGACTCCGAACTGGTCGGCAGCAACTCCAACTAGCCGGTCACCGGTCCGCGTCCGGCGCCCGCCGGGCCCGGACGCGGACCCGGCCCGCGGTGCACCACGCCCGCGGCGGCACAGCGAAACGGCCGCCCCCCGCACATGCGGGGGGCGGCCGTTTCGTCGTGCGTGCGCCGGTCGTCAGCCGAGCTGCTGCTCGATGGCGCGCAGCTTGCGCTCCAGCGAGTCCAGCTTGGGCATCGACAGGGTGTCGTCGTCAGCGGTCAGGTCCACCGAGGAGGACGAGTAGGAGGACGACGACGAGTACGGGGACGACGAGGAGTAGGAGGACGAGTACGAGGACTCGACCGCCGCCCGCGGACGCCGGCCCGGTTCGAGCGCGCTCCTGGGAGCGGGCTCCCGGACCGCGGAGGCGCTGCCGGTCAGGGTGTCCGGTTCACCGGCTAGCGCAGGCTCCGAAGCGCTCTGGCCGTCCCCGGCAGCGGTCAGCGCGGGCACCTGGCGGCCGCCGCGGGACCGGCCGAGCATCCCGCCCTGGCGGGAGATGGCCTTCAACTCGGCCCGTTCGCGCCGGTCGGCGCTGCGGGCGCGCAGCTTGGCGTCCATCTTCGACTGGCGCTCCTCGCGGACCTCGTCCACGGCCTCGTCCAGGCTGCGGACGTTCTCCAGCAGCATCAGCGACCAGGCCGCGTAGGTCTCGCGGGGGGCGCGGATCCAGCGGACGATCCGGATCTGCGGCAACGGGCGGGGCACCAGGCCCTGCTCGCGCAGCGCGGCCTTGCGGGTCTGCTTCAGCGCGCGGTCGAAGAGGATCGCGGCCGAGATCGACATGCCGGAGAAGAACTGCGGGGCGCCGTCGTGGGCACCGCCACGCGGGGCGTGCACCCAGTTGAACCAGGCGGACGCCACGGCGAACACCCAGACCAGCAGGCGGGAGCCGAGGGCAGCGTCGCCGTGGCTGGCCTCGCGGACGGCCAGCACGGAGCAGAACATCGCTGCGCCGTCCAGGCCGAACGGGACGAGGTACTCCCAGCCCCCGGAGAGGCCCAGGTTCTCCGTACCGAAGCCGACCAGGCCGTGGAACGACAGTGCGGCGGCGACACCGGCACAGCAGAACAGCAGGACGTAGGAGGCGATCCCGTAGATCATCTCCTTGCGGCGACGGCGTTCCTCGGTGCGCTCCCAGGAGTCACCGGACTCCTCGGTCTTGTTGTTCCTGAAGCGGAGGGTCGCCACCAGGACGGCGGTGAACACCAGTGCTGCGCCGCCGACGACGGCCCACACCAGTTGTATGGACGAGAGGTTCATTGCGGGTCGGGCCTCGGCTTTCCGCAGGAATGGTCTGTGTGCGGCACAGGACATCAGGTACCGCGGTGAACGGTGGGCCTGACGGTGCGTCGTTGCCGGCCGCGGGCGCACCTGCGGTGCCCCTGTGATGCGGACGGGACACCTGTGCGGCTAGACGATATCGCGTCCGAAGGGGCGGCATCGTACGGGAGCCGTCTTCTGCTCGCCATCCGGCACGCGGGGGGCGCTTGACGGTGCCTCGGGCGCCGACTTGGGTAGGGGTGTCGGTACGCACGGTGGCCGCCCGGTCGACGGATGCCGGATCATGAACCGTCAGATCGACTGGCGGACCTGGGGGAGGACTGGATGGCCTCGGTTTGGGAGTACCTGAGGGGCGAGCGCAACACCCTCGACCCCGGTGGACAGCACAAGGTGACCCTCACCAAGGCGAAGCCGCAGCACGCCCTCACCGGCGCCGCGGCCACCACCGGCAACCTGTACGTCAACCTGCACTGGAGGACCAGGGCGGCGGCTCCCGGCGCCTCGGCGGGGGAGACCTTACGGCGCTGGTTCAGCCCGCGGATCCTCAGCCCGATGGAGCCCGACTCGTACCAGGGGCCGGCCGTCAACGTCGACCTCGACCTGGCCTGCATGTACGAACTCAGCGACGGCAAGCGGGGCGTGGTACAGCCGCTGGGCAAGCTCTTCGGGGACCTGCAGAAGCCGCCGTACGTCAAGCTCAGCGGCGACGACGTGTACGGAGCGCCCTCCGGCGAGACGATGTACATCAACCTGGAGAAGAAGGACCAGTTCAAACGGCTGCTGATCTTCGTGTACATCTACGACGGCACCCCGGCCTTCGGGCAGACCGACGCGGTGGTGACCATCGTCCCGCAGACCGGCCCGCGGATCGAGATCAAGCTGGAGGAGCGGGCGCCCGCCGCGCGCTCCTGCGCGGTGGTGCTGATCGAGAACACCGGGGACGGGCAGCTGACGGTGCGCCGCGAGGTCCGCTACGTGAACGGGTTCCAGTCGGACATCGACCGGCTGTACGGCTTCGGCATGCAGTGGCAGCGCGGCTACAAGACGCCGTCGGGGACGGCCGAGTGAGCGCGGGGCCCGCGCCCGGGCCGGCCCGGCGCCGGCCCGGCGGGGCCCGCCCCGCCGGCCCCGGAGGCGCGGGGGCTCAGCGCGGCTGGAACTGCGGGCCCTGCGGGGGCAGGGCGAAGGCCTCCTGGGGCGCGGGCTGCTGGGCGGCCGGCGGGGGCGGCGGAGGGGCCGCCGGGGCCTGCGGGTAGCCGTAGCCGGACTGCTGGGCCGCGGCCGGCTGCTGCGGCGGGTACCCGGCGCCGCCGTCCGGCCGCGGGGAACCCCAGCCGGGCTGCGGGTACGGCTGCTGCGGGGCCGGCGGGTAGCCGTAGCCGGGCTGCCGGGGCGGCTGCTGCTGCGGGTAGCCGTACGCGGGCTGCGGGTGCTGCTGCGGGTGCTGCTGGGGGGCCGGCGGGACCGCGGGCGGTGCGGTGGGCGGTGCGACGGGCGGCGGCGGCGCCGTCGGGGGCGTGGCGGGCGCCAGGGTGTACGTTCCGGGCTCCGAGCGGGGGTCGGGGCGCGGGGTGTTGCGCGGGTCCTGGGTGTGGCCGCCGGCCGGCTGCCGGGCGGCCGGTGGTGCGGTCTGCGGCTCGTCCTCGACGGTGATGCCGAAGTCGGTGGCCAGGCCGATCAGGCCTGAGGCGTACCCCTGTCCGACCGCGCGGAACTTCCAGCCGCCGTCGCGCCGGTAGATCTCGGCGGCCAGCAGCGCGGTGACCTCCTCGGCGTCCGTCACCGCGAACTCGGCCAGCGCCGGGGCGCCCTCGCCCACCGCGGCGTCGAACAGCAGCACCCGCAGGCGGACCACCGCGCGGAACGAGCCGCCCTCGGCGGAGCCGGCCAGCACCACCCGGTCGACGTCCGCCGGCAGCTTGCCGAGCTCCACCTCGATGGTGTCGGCGACCTCGGCGTCCTGGCCCGTGCGGTGCTTGGGCAGGTGGCGCACGAGACCGGAGGGGTGCCGGGGCTGGTTGTAGAAGACGAAGTCCGCGTCCGAGCGGACCCTGCCGTCGGCGCCGAGCAGCAGCGCCGAGGCGTCCACGTCCGGCGATCCGGGTACGGCGTTCCAGCGCAGCACGGCGCGGACCGCGGCCACCGGCAGCGCGACGTTGGCGCCCTTTGCCATCACGTGCGTCATAGCGGACCATCCTGCCCCTTCGCCACCCATTCGGACAACGTGGCCGAAGGTGGCCGAAGCGTGCAGGCCTTTGCCGACTGCTTGCGCTTTGTGAAGTGGACGGTAACCTTCCGAGAATTCAATGTTTCGACGGAGCATTGGGCCGCAACGGTCCGTACGATGGGCGGCCTGGGGCCCCGGGGGGTTTCAGCAGCTCAGCAGTGCCGTCGGCCCCTCGGACGCGCAACGGCGCGCGGCACGCGGGCGCCCTCCCGTGCCGTCCGCCCGCCGGACGTGACCCCGAACCGGGAACCACGGCACCCGGCAGACCGGTTGTCGACGTGTCGGCGCAGCACCGCCGAGCAGGACCCACCCCAGCGCCACCACCGCCGTGACCATGCCCGATCCACCCCCAGCCCCGCCGCCCGGCGAGCCGCACCCCCCTGAGGAGAGCACCTTGCGCCACTTCGGCCACCTCGCCGACGACGTACGCGAACGCCTCTTCCTCGAACAGCCGGGGGGCTTCGACCGGGACAGCGAGGCCGGCGTGCTGTCCACCGCGCTCGGCGCCACCCTCTACTGCCCCGCCACCCGGGAGACCCTCGGGGCGGACGTCCGCAAGCAGGCCGCGCGGGGTGTCGTCTCCATGGTGCTCTGCCTGGAGGACGCGATAGCGGACCACGAGGTACCGGCCGCCGAAGCCAATCTGGTCGCCCGGCTCGGCGAATTGCACACGACTCGCACACAGGATCTTCCCCTTCTCTTCATCAGGGTCCGTACCGCCGGTCAGATCACCGATCTCACCCGCCGGCTCGGCCCCGCCGTCGGCCTGCTCTCCGGCTTCGTGCTGCCCAAGTTCACCGAGGAGAGCGGCAACGACTTCCTGGAGGCCCTCGCGGCCGCCGAGGAGACCAGCGGCCACCGGCTGTTCGCCATGCCGGTGCTCGAATCCCCCGAACTCGCCCACCTGGAGACCCGCCGCGAGCAGCTCTTCGGGATCTCCCGGCTGCTCGCCAAGCACCGCGAGCGGATCCTCGCCGTCCGCCTGGGCGTCACCGACCTCTGCTCCGCGTACGGCCTGCGCCGCTCGCCCGACCTGACCGCCTACGACGTCGCCCTGGTCGCCGCCGTCATCGGCGACGTGGTCAACGTGCTCGGCCGCGCCGACGGCAGCGGCTTCACCGTCACCGGGCCGGTCTGGGAGTACTTCCCCGTCCAGGAGCGGATGTTCAAGCCCCAGCTGCGCCGCACCCCGTTCGCCGCCACCGACCCTCCGGGGGAGGCCGTCCGGCAGCGGATCATCGAGCACGACCTGGACGGCCTGATCCGCGAGATCGAGCTCGACCGTGCCAACGGACTGCTCGGCAAGACCTGCATCCATCCCAGCCACGTGCCCGCCGTGCACGCCCTGTCGGTGGTGACCCACGAGGAGTTCTCCGACGCCCGCGACATCCTGGACCAGGAACGCGGCGGCGGCGGGGTGCTGCGCTCGGCGTACACCAACAAGATGAACGAGGCCAAGCCGCACCGGGCCTGGGCGGAGCGGGTGCTGCTGCGCGCAGAGGTGTTCGGCGTGGCCCGGGAGGACGTCAGCTTCGCCGAGCTGCTGGCCGCCTGCCTCTGACCGGGGCACCGGCCCGGGGCCCCGCGCACCGCAGGGCGCACCGCCCGTCCGCCCGTCCGGCCGTCCGGCCGTCCGTCCGCCCGTCCGCGAGCCGGTCGGCCGTGCCCCCCGCCGCCCGCACCCCCGTACGCTGGCCCTTCGGCCCCGGACCGCCCGCCGGGCCGGGCACCGAGGCCCGCCGGCCCCGGCCGGGCCGGCGAGGAGAGCGACCGCGCGCCCGGCGTGCACGCCGGGCGCGCGTACACCGCCGTACGCATTCCTGACACCTCGGCCTGATATGCACGCCTGACAAGCACCCGGGCCCGCCCCCACGAGCGGCCCCGCGGGGCAGCCGGACCCGCACGAACGCCCGAAACGCATGTGAGCAAGTACGAAAGCAGGAGCAGTGACAGCACAGGACGCCCCCACCGGCCCCGCCACCACCGCCGCGACGGCGCCGTGGACGGGCCGCTGGGTCACCGACCGGCTCGGCATCGGCCTGACCGGATCGGAGCGGCTGCCCGAGTTCGTCGGCCTCGCCCTGCGCGAGAACAAGAAGCGCGCCCACCTGCTGGTCTCCAACGTGCTCGGCAAGCACGTCCCGCAGCGCCCCGGCGTCGTCCACGGCGCCGGCCTCGACCTCGGCCGCCGGGTCCGCGAACTCCTCGGCGAGGACGCCTCCCGGCAGGCCGTCGTGCTCGGCTACGCCGAGACCGCCACCGGCCTCGGCCACAGCGTCGCCGACGCCCTCGGCGCGCCCTACCTGCACTCCACCCGGCGGCCGGTCCCGGGCGTCACCCCGGTCGGCGGCTTCGAGGAGGAGCACTCGCACGCCACCTCGCACCTGCTGCTCCCCGCCGACCCCGCACTGCTGGCCGGCGACGGCCCGCTCGTCCTGGTCGACGACGAGTTCTCCACCGGCAACACCGTCCTCAACACCATCCGCGCCCTGCACGCCGGCCACCCGCGCGCCCACTACGTGGTGGTCTCCCTGGTCGACCTGCGCGGCGAGGCCGACCGCAGCCGGCTCGCCGAGGCCGCCGCCGACCTCGGGGCCCGCCTCGACCTGGTCGCCACCGTCAGCGGCGGCGTCCGGCTGCCCGCGGACGTCATGCCCCGCGCCCAGGCGCTGATCGACCGCGCCGAGCCCCCCGCCCCGCTGCCCGACGGGCCGCCCGCCCCCGTCACCCGGGTCGACCTCGACTGGCCCGCCGGCCTGCCCGACGGCGGCCGGCACGGCTTCACGCCCGAGCACCGGGCCGCCCTGGACACCGCGCTGCCCGAACTGACCAAGCAGCTGCTCCGGGGCCTGGTCGCCGGCCCCGCCACTCCGAACCCCGGCCTCGCCGCCGCCCCCCGGGTCCTCGTCCTCGGCTTCGAGGAGCTGATGTACGCCCCGCTGCGGCTGGCCGGCGGACTGGCCGGCGTGCTCGGCGAGGAGAGCGTCCGGTTCTCCACCACCACCCGCTCCCCGGTCCTCGCCGTGGACGACCCCGGCTACGCGATCCGCACCAGGCTCGCCTTCCCCGCCCACGACGACCCGGCGGACGAGGGCTCCGGCGAGCGCTACGCCTACAACGTGGCCCCCGGCAGCGACCCCCGCCGCCGCTTCGAGGCGATCGTCCTGGTCGTCGACGACCACGGCGACACCGCCGCCCTGCACCAGGGCGAGCGGGCGCTGCTGCGCCAGCTGCGGCAGGTCACCGACCACGTGGTGCTCGCCGTCCTGCCCTCCTACCGGCCGGGCCGCGCCGCCGCGCCCGCCGCGCCGTCGGACGGACCGGGCACCGCCGCCCCGTCCGTCCCCGTACCGCCCCCGGCCCCCTGATGGGCCGGGACCCTCGCCCGCACCCCGGCGACCACCGGCCCGCGAGCGACCGTCAGCCCGCGACCGACCACCAGCCCGCGTCCGACCATCAGCCGCGCACCAGACCGAAGGCGAACATGACCACGCTGCCCCCCAGCACCGCGACCACACCGCGCCCGCTGTACGGCCCGGAGTTCTCCTCCTACGCCGCCGCCGATGTCACCTGGCTGCTCACCGACCTCTCCGACGTCCCGCTGGAGGCCCCGACCGAGGAGCGCGAGGAGGCCGTGCAGAGCGGCGGCGCGCACTACGCGGAGTCCCTGCCCGTCGAGTACCAGCCCAGCCCCGAGTACCAGGAGCTGTTCCACCAGGCCCTGCGCACCTCCGCCCGGCGGATCGCGCTGGCCGTCGGCACCGTCGCCGAGACCCTGCTGCGCGAGCGCGGCCGCGGCCTCGTGCTCGCCTCGCTCGCCCGCGCCGGCACCCCGGTCGGCATCCTGATCCGCCGCTGGCTCGCCTTCGCCCACGACATCGACACCCCGCACTACGCGGTCTCGATCGTCCGCGGCCGCGGCATCGACCAGGTCGCGCTGCGCTACCTCGCCGCCCACCACGAGGCCGCCGACGTGGTCTTCGTGGACGGCTGGACCGGCAAGGGCGCGATCACCCGCGAACTCGCCGAGGCCCTCGTCGGCACCGGGTTCAACCCCGAGCTCGCCGTCCTCGCCGACCCGGGCGGCTGCGTGCGCACCTACGGCACCCGGGACGACTTCCTGATCCCGTCCGCCTGCCTCAACTCCACCGTCTCCGGCCTGATCTCACGCACCGTGCTGCGGGCCGACCTGATCGGCCCGGACGACTTCCACGGCGCCAAGCACTACGCCGACCTCGCCGGCGCCGACGTCTCCAACTCCTTCCTGGAGACCGTCGCCGACCACTTCGAGGCCGTCCGCGAGGAGGCCCTGGCCGCCGCCGCGCGGCTGGCCGGGGAGGATCGCACCCCCGGCTGGGAGGGCTGGGCCGCCGTCGAGCGGATCAGCGCCGAGTACGGCATCGACAACGTCAACCTGGTCAAGCCCGGCGTCGGCGAGACCACCCGGGTGATGCTGCGCCGGGTGCCCTGGCGGGTGCTCGCCCGGCGCGGCGCCGGCGCCGACCTCGACCACGTACGACTGCTGGCGGCCCAGCGCGGGGTACCCGTGGAGGAGGTCGACGACCTCCCCTACTCCTGCGTCGGCCTGATCCACCCCCGATACAGCCGGGGCGCGGTCGGCGAAGCCGGCACCGCCGTCCTGACGAAGGAGGCCTGACGCCTGATGAGTACCGACCGGCAGTTCCTGGTGGCGAGCGACCTCGACCGCACCCTGATCTACTCCAACCGCGCCCTCGCGCTGGACGTCCCCGACCGGCTGGCACCGCGCCTGCTCTCGGTCGAGGTGCACGACGGCAAGGCGCTCTCCTTCATGACCGAGCAGGCCGCCGAGCTGCTGGTCGAGCTCGTCGGCGCGGCCGTCTTCGTGCCCGCCACGACGCGCACCCGCACCCAGTACGAGCGGGTCAACCTGCCCGGCCCGACACCCGGGTGGGTCCCGCAGTACGCGATCTGCACCAACGGCGGCCAGATCCTGGTCAACGGTGTGCCGGACCAGGACTGGCAGGCCGAGGTCCGCACCCGGCTGGAGGCCGCCTCCGCCCCCCTGCGCGAGGTCGTCGAGCACCTGGCCCTGGCGGCCGACCCGGAGTGGACCCACAAGCGCCGGGTCGCCGAGGACCTCTTCGCCTACCTGGTCGTCGAACGCGCCGAGCTGCCGGCGGGCTGGCTCGACGAGCTCACCGGCTGGTGCACCGAGCGCGGCTGGACGGTCTCCCTCCAGGGCCGCAAGGTCTACGCGGTGCCGTCCCCGCTCAGCAAGAGCGAGGCCCTGGCCGAGGTCGAACGCCGCCTCGGCGGCGCCACCGTGTTCTCGGCCGGCGACTCCCTGCTCGACGCCGAACTCCTGCTGGCCGCGGACGCCGGCTGGCGCCCCGGGCACGGCGAACTCGCCGACTCCGGCTGGACGGCGCCCGGCGTCACCGCCCTCACCCAGGTCGGCGTCGCGGCGGGCGAGGAGATCGTCCGCCAGATCCTGGACCGCGTCCGGGCCGGCGCCCGCCCGGGGGCGGCGCGGACCGCGCCCGCGCGGTAGGGCGGCAGGACCGCCCGCTCAGGGCGGGAGGGCAGCTCCGGACGCGGCCGGTCCCTGACGCCGGCCCGGAGCCGCGCGCCCGGGTCAGCCGCAGCAGCCGCCACCGCAGCAGCCGCCTCCTCCGCCGGAGGGGGCCTGCTGCGGTGAGGCCGAGGCGCCGCCGCCCACGCCCGTCACGGCGACGGTGGAGAGCAGCTTGACGGTGTCGGGGTGCCCCTGCGGGCACACCGCCGGATCGTTGGCCTGGGCCATCGCGCGGCGGAGCTCGAACGTGGCGCCGCAGGAGCGGCAGCGGAAGTCATAACGAGGCATGTCCGCAGGGTACCCAGCAGATCAGCCCGCGGACACGCCCCGGTCGCGCTTCTGCCGGACGTACACCTGCTTGCGCACCCGCGCGACGACCGAACCGTCCGCCGCCACCACCTCGGTGTCGAACCAGACCAGGGCCTTCTTGCCGTCCTGGGTCAGCTCGCGGATCTCGGCGAGCCGGTCGTCGGTCAGCGTGAACTCGGCGAAGATGTCGCCGCGCCCCGGCGAGACGAAGCTGATCTCGGCGGCGGCGTCCCACACCAGGTAGTCCCGGCCGAGGTTCTGCATGACCAGCAGCATCCAGAACGGATCGGTCATCGCGAAGATCGACCCGCCGAAGTGCGTGCCGACGTAGTTGCGGTTCAGCCGGCCGAGCCGGAGCCGGACCTTCGCGAAGCGGAAGTCCTCCGCGACCGACAGCACCCGGATGCCCGCGAAGAGGAAGGGCGGCCAGAGGTTGATCCCACGCCGGAAGGTCGCGGCGGTCATGGTGCGCTTACGTGCCATGGGAGGACTCTAGCCGATCAAGTTACCGGCGAGTAATGCCGTGTGCCGGCCACCCGAACCGCCTCCCGCGCGCCTCCCGCGCGCCTCCCGCGCCGCTCCCGCGCCGCGGTCAGTGGTGGCCGCCCGCGCCCAGATCGCCCCGGATCAGCTCCACCACCTGGGCCGCCGTCTCCCGGACGGCAGCCAGCTCGCCGAGGAAGTGCCAGTAGTCCGGGTGCCGGCCCGCGGCCTCCAGTGCGGCGACCGCCCGGTCGAGGCGCGCCACCGCCGAGTCCAGCGGGCCCGCGTGCCGGGGGTCCGGCGCCTGCCGGCCGGCCATCGCCAGCCGCTGGGCGTCCCGCAGCGCGAACCGCGTCCGCTCGATCTCGCGGTGCGGGTCGTGCTCCACCTCGTTCAACCGCCGGAGCCGGTCGTTGACCGCCGCCACCGAGTCGTCCGCCGTGGTGAGCAACGCCCGTACGGTACCGATCGCGCCCGTCGCGTCCGGCCAGCGCTGCTCGTCCCGGGCCCGCGCCGCCTCGGCCAGCTTCTCCCGCGCGGCCCGCACCGCCTCGCTCACCTGCACCGGAACCCGCTGCAGGTCCTGCCAGCACGCACTGCTGAACCGGCGGCGCAGCTCGCTCAGCGCCGGCTCCACCGTCCCCGCCTTGGTCTCCAGCGCCTGGATCCGGGTCCGCAGACTCGCCACCCGGCGATCGATCTCCTGAGCCCGCTCCGGCAGCCGCTGAGCCTGCTCGGCCACCGCCTCCGCCCGCCGCGCCACGTCGTCCGCCCGCTTCAGCGTCGGCGCGACCCCGTGCTTCGAGGCCCCCTCGTTCAACCGGGTCAGCTCGGGCGCCAGCTCGGCCAGCTGCGCCGCCAGATCGTCCGCCTTCAGCCCGGCCGCCCGGACCGCCTCCAGTGCGGTGGTCGCCGCCAGCAGCGAACGCTTCGCCTTCTCGACGGCCGGCGTCACCCGCATCAGCTGCGACTCGGCCTGCTGCAGCAGCGGCTGCAACCGCTGAAGGAACCCGTCCAGCTCGGCCTGCGCCGACCCGAGCTGCCCCTTCACGTCCTCCAGCCGGCGCCGGGCCTGGGCGGCCGCGCCCGACTCCAGCTCCTCGGCGTCCAGGTCGTACGCGTCGAGCGCCGCCAGGTAGTTCACACTGACCTGGTCCACCCGCCCCGACACCTGCTGGAAGTCGGCCAGGACCTGGCGCGCCGCCGCACTGTCCTCGGCCGCCCGCACCGTCTCCACCGCCAGCTGCACGTCCCGCTGGGCCGAGTCCAACTCGTAGAACGCCTGCTGCGCGGCGTCCCGGGCGGCTCGGGCATCGGCCCGCAGCGTGTCGTTGCGCCGCCACCAGCCGCCCCGGCCACCCCCCGCGCCACCGAACGCGGCCGCCCCGGCGGCCCCCACCATCCCCGCCACCACCAGCGGCAACACCAGCGCCTCGACCGCCGCGCCCCCGAGCCGCCCCCGCCCGCTCCCGCCGGCCACTCCCACGTCCGAGCTCCCTGCCTAGCCGTCCCGTCCCGCCGGACCACCCGAAGGTCGGCCCGGCAGCTGATCCACCACCCATTCTTCCCGATCACCCCCACCGACCGGCACCCCTCCCACCACAGCCACGCGCCCGTCCCGTCCAGCCCCGCCGCACCTGCCGCCGCCCCGGCTCCCCGCTCCCCTTCCACTCCTGTCCCACTCCTGTCCCACTCCTCGGCCATGTGCACCGGAGGGTCCCCCGGACCAGGTACTCTTGCCTTTCGTCGTGCCCCACGGGCCGCGACGGGGGGCGCGTAGCTCAGTGGTAGAGCGCTGCTCTTACAAAGCAGATGTCGGCGGTTCGAAACCGTCCGCGCCCACATCCGGCGATCCACGGTCGCCAGCACGAAGGGCCAGTTCGGAGGCTTGATCCTCACGAACTGGCCCTCTGTCGTTCCCGGCGGCGGGGGAGTGCTCAGCCGGGCCGTGCCATCCCCGTGCCAGATGCCGGCGGCGGGGCCTGCCGGCCGAGCGCCCTCCGGACGGTTTCACCCATGCGGTCGGCCCGGTCCCGGTCACTGGTCATGTGCCGGTAGATCAGCGCGGCGCGGGTGGTGCTGTGGCCCGTCCTTGCGGAGCGCGGCCAGTTCTCCGAAGCGGGGGGGGGTGAAGGCGGTCAGGAGGACAAGGGTCCGCCAGCGGGGACGGATGGCGTCCGCGACGGTGAAGACCTCGGTGATCGTGAGGACGGGACGCTCCGGCACGTCGTAGGCGTCGGCGCCCTTGGTACGGCAGGGGTTGCGCTGGATCAGTTCGTCGTCGACGGCGGTGTGCGTGATGGCCCGCAGGAGCTGATGGGCCTTGACGGCGGACGGTTCCCCGGCGGCCCATGCCTGACGAGGATCCGCGCTTGATGAGGCCGGAGAGACCCCAGCACCCGCAGCCCGGGTCTACGCTCGCAGTGCATAGAACGAACATCTCTCCGGGGGCCTGCATGAGTGACTACCTCAACCACGTCAATGCCGCTCAGGCGTACTTGGCGAAGCTTCCCGAGCGACTGTCGGACGCGACCATCGTTGAGGCAGCAAAGGTCGAGGCGACCCTCGCGCTCGCCGCAGCCGTCGCTGGTCGAGCAGGGGAAGTGAAGGAAGAGCCTCGGCCGGTCAGCTGAATCTCCGACCGCGCCACAAGGGGCTGGCACTTGGGCGAACAAGCACGAACGTTCAGGGGCTGTCGGTGCAGGTCCGTGCACTTGTCCCCGACGTTGCCCGAACGTCCATGGTGTCGAGCGCCGGGCGCGGGGTGCCTTGAGCCACGTGGGTGCGGACGTTCATCGTCAGCCCGGTCGGGCTGTGACCCAGGATCTCCGTCGCAACCCGCGGGGCGGCGCCGACGGGGAACCGGATCGTAGGCCCGGTTCTGGCGCCTGCCTGGTGGCCGGGGCGGGCGTCAGAACGCCGGGTGCGTGAAGGCCATGGGCTCCTGCCCGGGCGGGCAAGGGTCGCCGATGAGCTGTGGTCCGGCCCGTCTTCCGAAGGCCACCTGTCAGTGCCCGGCCGTACGGTGCGCTCGCGGGTGTGCTGGGGAAGAGCTTGGTCCTGGAGGCTGAGACGTGTTGTTGGAGAACAAGACCGCCATCGTCTACGGCGCCGGCGGCGCGGTCGGTCAAGCGGTGTCCCGGGCCTTCGCCCGCGAGGGGGCGTGGGTCTTCCTCACCGGGCGCAGGTCGGCGGGGCTTGGGGAGTTGGCGGCGGAGATCAGGGCCGGGGGCGGCCGGGCGGAGGTGGCCCAGGTTGATGCGCTCAACCGGGACGCGGTCGATCGGCATGCCGCCGAGGTGGTCGAGATGGCCGGCGGGATCGACATCTCCGTCAATGCGGTCAGTATCCGTGGGGACTTGCAGGGGACGCCTCTCGTGGAGTTGTCCCTGGAGGATTTCCTCACGCCGGTGAAGACCGCGGCGACCGCGAATTTCCTCACTGCGACGGCGGCGGCTCGGCACATGGCGGGAAGGGGCTCGGGTGTGATCCTGATGTTTTCGACCGCCGCGTCCCGGCTCTCCGGGCGTGACCAGGGTTTTCACGCGACCGGGGGGTTCGGCGTCGCCTGTGGCGCGGTGGAGTTGCTGTCGCGGCATCTGGCGGGAGAGGTGGGGCCGTCGGGGGTGCGCGTGGTCTGTCTTCGGCCGGACGGGATTCCGGACGCCTGGGTGACCTGGGGCATGATCGAGGACGCCGCGCCCGATCCGGAAGGCAGTGCGACGGTCAAGGCGTACATGGAGCGTGGTACAGCGCTGCGCCGGCTGCCGAGGCTGGCCGAAGTCGCCGACACGGCCGCCTTCATGGCGTCCGACCGGGCCGGCGCGGTCACGGGGACGGTGGTCAACCTCAGTTGCGGCTCGGTGATCGACTGAGCCGTGATCGACTGATCCGTCGTCGGCGGGGCCACCGCCTGTCGTCGACGCGGTGGAGCCCGGACCGGTCCACCGCTCGGGTGCCGAGGGCGGTCCGGCGGTGGCCGACCGCCCGCGGCCCGTGCGTAAGGGGAGAACGGAAGCGTGACGACGGACCCGCACCTCTTCGTCGAGGCCGGCTCGTGCTGGGCCCGGCGCGTTCCGGGCTTTCCCCGGTTCGACCGCGACTTCCGGGTGACCGCCGTGCACACGAAGGACGGGGTCACGTACGTCGAGACCGAGCGGCTGGACACCGGTGCGCGGTCGAGGGGGCTGCTGGACGACGTACTCGCACACGCGACGCCCGTCGAGGGGCCCTGATCCGTCGAGCGGTGGCGGAGCGCCCGTCCGGGAGGAGCGGTGGTGCCGAAGGGGAGGGTGTGGCGTCGTCCGACGTCTTTCCCTTATGTCCGAACCGGTGACCGGGCGCGTGGTGAGTGCTTCAATGACCCTCGACAGAGCGGTACTTGATCTGCGGGGGAGTGGGTACGAGGATGCGGAAGTCCTACTACGCGGCGCACGTCCACATGATCCTGGGCGTGATCTCCGGGCTGTACTACCGGGAGTTCACCAAGGCGAACGACTTCGAGGGTGACACCCAACTGGCGCTGATCCACACGCACCTGCTTGCACTGGGCATGCTGGGGTTCCTGATCGTGCTGGCCCTGGACAAGCTGTTCCAGCTGTCCGGGACGAGGCTGTTCACCGCCTTCTTCTGGTTCTACAACGCCGGGATCGGGATCACCGTCTCGATGATGTTCGTCCACGGGACCGAGACCGTGCTGGGCAGCAGCGTGCCGGAGGCCGTGTCGATGACGGCCGGGCTGGGGCACATCCTGCTCACGGTCGGGTTGATCCTGCTGTTCGTGCTGCTGGGCAAGCGTCTCAAGGATCCGGTGGCGGCCGAGGCGAAGGAGTCGGCTTCGGCGGAGACCCCGGCCTGAGGGCGCGCGGGGAGCGCGGAGGGGGACGGGTGCACCCCTGATCGGACCCATCGGGGTGCGGGCGGGCGGAACCAGCGATCGGATAGGGGCATGGCTACTACTGAACGCTGGCTGGCGAGGTACTCCGAGCAGCTGATCCACCTCGCCGAGGGCATCGATCCGAACGCGGCCGTCCAGTTCGTCCGCGAGGTGTACGAGGCCGGGCGGGCGGCGGGCATCGCCGAGGCGGAGAACGGGAAGCGCGAGTCCGAATAGCGGCGGGCGTCCGATGCACGCGCCGGGCCCGGACGGTGCGCGCCCCCCCGGGAGGGCGCCCGCACCGTCCGGGCCCGGCGGCCGCCGTCCGGGGCTCACCCCGTCGAGAGGGCCTCGGTGGGGGTGAGCCTGGCCGCCCGGGAGGCCGGATAGAGGCCGGCGACGGCGCCCACCAGGGCCGAGGCGGCCACGGCGGCGGCCAGGGCTCCGCCGGGGATGGCGAAGGGCCAGTGCTTGGCGGCCGCGTAGCCGTAGGTGGCGACGCCGCCGAGGGCTGCTCCGGCCAGGCCACCGAGGCCGGCCAGGGTGACCGCCTCGGTGAGGAACTGGGTGAGGATCTGGGCCCGGTTGGCCCCGAGGGAGCGTCGCAGGCCGATCTCCTGCCGGCGTTCGAGGACGGCGATCACCATCGTGTTGGCCACGCCGACGCCGCCGACCAGAAGGGCGACCGCGCCCAGGCCCAGCAGCAGGGCGTTGAAGGTGTTCTTGGCGGCGAGCTGGGCGGCCAGCGCGTCGGACGGTCGGCTGACCTTGACCTCGTTGGGGCCCGCGGGGTTGACGGTCGGGGCCAGCACGTCGCGTACCTGTTCGACGGCGGACTCGGCGGTGCGGGTGTAGACCGTGGTGGGGTGACCGTCGAAGCCGAGGTGTTCGGCCGCGGCCTGCCAGCCGACCAGGGCGGCGGTGTCGAGCTCGGGGGCCAGCGTCACCGGTTCGAGGATGCCGGTGACGGTGAACCACTGCTCGCCGAGCCGGACCAGGCCGCCCGGCCGCTCGACGGCCAGGCGGGCCGCGGCCTTGGAACCCAGCACGACGGTCGGGTACCTGCTGCTCGCGGCGGTCAGGAACCGGCCGCTGCTCAGCCGGCCGCCGACGGTGTCGAGCAGATCCTCGCGGGCGGCCAGGACGGCGATGCCACCGGTGATCCCGGCGTCGACGTGGTCGTTGCGGCGAACGGTCGCCCGGGTCTTCCCGGTCGCGGTGGCCGAGGTGACCGGGCCGATGCGTCTCACCATGGCGTCGGCGTCCGTGGGGAGCGGGCTGTCCTTGCCGGTGAAGCTCTGGCCGGGGCCGACGGTGAGCAGGTTGGTGCCCAGCTTGGCTATCTGGGAGGCGAGTTGGGCCTGACTGGAGGTGCCGATGCCGACCACGGCGACCATCGCCGCGACACCGATGGCGATGCCGAGGGCGGAGAGCACGGCCCGCAGTTTGCGGCCCCGCAGGCCGGAGACGCCGACGGCCAAGGCGTCGCGGGGCCGGAGCCGCGCCGACCCCGGCAACGGGTGGGCGCTCCGGGAGGGCCGCCCTGAGCCGTCGGGTGCGGGCCTGATCGACGCGGTGGCGGTGGCGGTGGTGGGGGCGTTGGGGGCGGTGGGGGAGGTGGCCGGGGTGCTCATGCGACCGCCTTCGTCGTGGTGTCCTCGCGGATCCGCCCGTCCAGGATCCGCACCCGACGGGGCAGGCCGGCGGCGAGCTGCGGATCGTGGGTGATGACCGCGATCGTGGTGCCCTCGGCGTTGAGTTCGCGCAGGAGCTGGACGACCGAGGCGCCGGAGGCGGAGTCCAGCGCGCCGGTCGGCTCGTCCGCGAGGACGATCTGCGGCCGGGCGACCAGGGCGCGGGCGATCGCGGTGCGCTGGCGCTCGCCGCCGGACAGCTCGTGCGGGCGGTGGCCGAGCCGGTGGCCGAGGCCGACCCGCTCCAGCGCCTCGGCGGCCTGCCGGCGGCGCCGGCTGTGGCGGACCCCCTGGTAGAGCAGCCCGGTGGCGACGTTGTCCAGTGCGCTGAGGTGCGGGGAGAGGAAGAACTGCTGGAACACGAAGCCGATCCAGTGCGCCCGGACGGCCGACAGGCGGCGGTCGGAGAGCCTGGCGATGTCGTGCCCGAGCACCTCGACGCTGCCCGAGCTGGGCCGGTCGAGGGTGCCCATCAGGTTGAGCAGCGTCGACTTGCCGGAGCCGGACGGGCCGACGATGGCCAGGAGTTCACCCTGGCGGATGGTGAGGTCGGCGTGGTCGAGGGCGGTCAGGCCGCCGCGGTAGGTCTTCGAGGCCCCGCGCAGTGCGATCACCGCGGGGGCCGGGCCGGGGAGCCGCGCGTCGGGCAGGCCGTAGGCCGGATCGGGCAGCAGGTCGGGCAGGCGGTCGGGCAGTGCGCTCACGGGCTCGGCACCAGCACCTTCTGGTCCTCGCGCAGGCCCTCGCCGCCGATCTCCACCCGGCCGTTGGCGAACAGGCCGGGCTTGACCCCGATCAGTCGCCGGCTGCCCGCCGACTCGACGACCTCCACCGCGTACCCGCCCTCGGCCAGTGCGACCAGGGCGTTGACCGGTACGGACAGGACGTCCTTGCGGCTCCGGCTGGTGAAGCCGACCGTGACGGGGGCGCCGTCCAGGGTGCCCGCGTCCTCGGGCCTGTCCAGCGCCACCAGGACCTGGACGGTGGCCTTGCCACCGCCGCCCAGGCCCGGATCGGGGTTGTCGTCCTTGGCGGCCACGGTGCCGATCGAGGTGATCGTGCCCGTGGTCGACCTGCCGTCGGGCAGGCGTACGGTCACCTTGTCGCCCTGCTTGGCCAGGGTCTGCTTGTCGACCGGCAGGTTGACGCTGATCTGGCGGCCGGTGCCGGAGACGGCGGCGACCTCGCCCTGTGCGGGCGCGCCGACGACCACCTTGACGGCGGTGATCCGGACCGGACCAGGCTGGACCACGATCGCCGACGGGTCGACCCGGCCGCTCTGCGGCACCCCGAGGGACTTCTGCCAGCGCTTGACGGCGGCGGTGGTCGCGTCGGTGAACTTCTCGTCCACCTGGAGGTCCTTGCCGAAGCCGAGCGCGGCGAGGTTCTGCTCCAGGAGGCGGACGTCCGGGCCGTCCGGGACGCCCTTGGTGAGGGCTCGCCAGAGCGGTGCCTCACCCTGGAAGAGCGGCACGGGACGACCGTTGACGTGGTAGACGGTGTCGCCCCGCTTGAACGAGTCGCCGACCTTGGGCAGCCCGGTGAACAGGCGGGTGCCGGTGTTCCGGTCG
The DNA here is from genome assembly GCF_030813695.1 of Kitasatospora herbaricolor. NCBI lineage: Bacteria > Bacillati > Actinomycetota > Actinomycetes > Kitasatosporales > Streptomycetaceae > Kitasatospora > Kitasatospora herbaricolor. Next base: position 2,927,285 of record NZ_JAUSVA010000002.1, on the reverse strand, counting down.
TCCGCGTCCGGGTCGCCGCCCTTCGGGCCGCCCGACGGGCTCGGCGAGGGCTGGCCGCCGCCCTGGGGCCGGGGTGCGCCGCCGGGGCTCTCGCCCTGGCCCGAGCCCTGGTCGGGCGCCGGCGCCGGGGCCTGGGCGTACAGCGATCCGGTCCCGGTGTAGCCGAGCGTCCCGTCGATGTCGGCGGTCACCGTGAGGTCGCCCCGGACGATCGGCGCGGTCGTCCCGTGCTCCTCCGCCTGGGCCGCCACCTTCTCGGGGCCGCCGGGCGCGAGCAGCACCGCGCCGCCGACCCCGAGGGCGGCGAGCACGGCGACGGCCGTGACGACGAAGGCCCGGGTACGGGTACTCCGACGGCCGCGCCCGGGCGGGGCGGGGACGGCGGCGGCCGTCGGGTGGCCGGAGCCGGCAGCGAAGAAATCGGCGGTGGCGTCGGTGCTGGGATCGGTGCTGGGATCGACGGCGGGATCGACGGCGGAATCGGTCGCGGGGCCGGTCACGGGGCCACCACCGTTGCCGCGCCGAGGGCGCCGCCCGCGCAGGCCTGCATGGCCTTCTCCATGGTGTCCTTGTCGGCGTTGTCGCTGCCGAAGGTCAGCCCGCCCTCCTCGCCCGGCTTGGGGTCGGGCATGTCGACGCCGTGCTCCCGCATGCAGCGCGCCATTGTCAGCGCCCGTTCCCGCTGCTCCGCCTTGTCCTTCTCGGAGAGCACACCGCCGTTCGGGAGCCACTTGCGGCAGGCCTCGTCGGCGGCCTGCATCTTGTCCATCTCCGCGCTTCCGGCGGCGTCCGCCGGCCGGGCGGCCATGGCCGGCATGCTGCCGTCGGCGTTCGGGTCGGGCATGTCGACGCCGTGCTCGCGCATGCAGCCGGCGAACTTCACCATGTCGCCCTTCTCGCCGGCGGCGGCCTGCGCCGGCGCGCTCGACGAGGCCCCCTTGTCGGCGAGCGAGGCGACCTTGTCGCCGCGGCCCGAGCCGGCGCCGGCGGAGCAGGACGAGAGCAGCAGCACGGTGCCGAGCGCCAGTGCGGTGGCACCGAGCACCGCGAGCCCGAGCCGGCCGGTGCGCCGCTCGGCACCACCCGGGAGATGGTCGGAGGAGGAGTGACAGGCGCCGTGGCAGTCGTCCTGACCGCTGCCGTGACGGTCGCGGTCACGTTCGCCGGGGTTCCGCATCGCGAGGTCCCTTCGCCCGGGGCGGCCCGCTGCCGCCCGGCATGCGGCAGTTCTACGTAAGGGCCGGTTCGGGCCCGGTTCGGACGGTGCTAACCGGGAGCTAACCGCCCGCAGCGGATGCTGTCCCAAGCCGGGAGCGGCGGCCCGTGACGTGCGGATCCGCGCCAGGCCCGGACGCCGGACGGCGGACGGCCCGGTGGACAGCCGATGGGCCCGGACCGGCCCGGAACATTCATGACCAGAGGGGTCGAACACGGATGAAGGTGCTCATCGTCGAGGACGAGGCGGAGCTGGCCGACCTGCTCGCCGACGGACTGCGCCGGCAGGGCTTCTCGGTCGACACCGCCGGCGACGGCGCGCAGGCGCTCTCCCGGGCGGCCGGCGCCTCGTACGACGTCGTCGTGCTGGACCGGGACCTGCCCGTCCTGCACGGCGACGCCGTGTGCCGGACCCTGGTCGCCACCGGCCACGGGGCCCGGATCCTGATGCTGACCGCCTCCGGATCGCTGGCCGAACGGGTCGACGGGCTGAACCTCGGCGCCGACGACTACCTCGCCAAGCCCTTCGCGTACACCGAACTCGTCGCCCGCGTCCACGCCTTGGCCCGGCGCGGCGGTGCGGGGGCACGGAGCACCGTGCTGGCACGGGACGGCGTCGTCCTGGACACCCAGCGGCACCTGGCCGAGCGGGACGGGCGACTGCTGCGGCTCAGCCCGAAGGAGATGCTCATCCTCGAACTGCTGCTGGCCGCCGACGGCGGCGTGGTCACCCACGGGGACCTGCTGGACGAGGCGTGGGAGGAGGCCGTCGACCCGCGCAGCACGGTGGTGAAGGTCGCCATCCACGGGCTGCGCCGCAAGCTGGGCGAACCGCCGCTGATCGAGAGCGTGCCCGGGATCGGATACCGGCTGTGAGCGCGGGCGCGGGCGCGGAGCAGACAGTGCAGGTGGAACAGACAGTGCAGGTGGAGCAGGTGGAGCAGGTGGAGCAGGTGGAGCACGCGGAGCGGACGGGAGGGCGCGGCGGGCTGCGGATCCGCACCCGGCTGGCGCTGCTGCACGCCGGGCTGTTCCTGGCCTGCGGGGCCGTCCTGCTCATCGTCCAGTACCTCGCGGTCAACCGGATCATCGGCGACAACCAGGCCGTGATCACCACGGTCCCGGCGACCGTGGCCGGTGCGGCCAGTACCGTCCCGGAGGCGGACGACCCGCTTCTGACGGGCGCCCTCCTGGCCCGGCCGGCCGAACCGTACGGGGGCGTGGTGTCCGGGCTGACCGCGCCGCAGGCGGCCCAGGCCACCACCTTCGCGGCAGCCCGGTTCGTCGATTTCAAGACCTTGGTGCTGGGCTCGCTGGTGGGTCAGTCGCTGGCCGCCCTGGGTGCGATGGCGCTGGTCTCGGCGGGTCTGGGCTGGTGGACGGCGGGGCGGTCGGTGGCCCGGCTGCGCACCGTGACGGCGGCGGCGCGGCGGATCTCCGAGCAGAACCTGCACGACCGGTTCGCGCTGACCGGGCCCGAGGACGAGATCAAGGAGCTCGGCGACACCTTCGACGCCATGCTCGTCCGGCTGGAGCGCTCCTTCGCGGCGAACCGCCGGTTCGCCGCCAACGCCTCGCACGAGCTGCGCACCCCGCTGGCGCTGCAGCGCACCTCGCTGGAGATCCCGCTGGCCGAGGGCAGGGTGCCCGAGGATCTCCGGCCGTCGCTGGAGCGGGCGCTGCGGGCGACCGCGCGCAGCGAGCGGCTGGTCGACAGTCTGCTGCTGCTCGCCAAGGGGCAGCAGGGGCCGCGGAGTTACCTGCCCGCCGACCTGGCGGGGCAGGCCGCCGACGCGGTGGACGCGCACCGGGAGCAGGCCGCCGCCGCGGGCATCGACCTCAGCTGCGACCTGGCGGGCGCGCCCACCTCGGGCGATCCCGTGCTGCTCGGGCAGGTGGCCGTGAACCTCGTCCAGAACGCGGTGCGGCACAACGAACCGGCCGTGGGCGGGCGCGGGCTGGTCCGGGTCAGTACGGCGAAGGTCGGCGGCGGCGCGGAGCTGCGGGTCGAGAACACCGGCTGCGCGGTCGACCCGGCCGAGGTGGACGACCTGTTCGAACCGTTCCACCGGGGCGCGGCCGCCCGGCTGGCGAGCGGCCGGCCGGGCTCCGGGCTGGGGCTGTCGATCGTGCAGGCGGTGGTCGAGAGCCACGGCGGCACCGTCCGGGCGCGGGCCCGGGCGGGCGGCGGCCTGTGCGTGACGGTGCGCCTGCCGGGGCCCCGGGCGGCCTGACGGTGCGCCTGCCGGGGCCCCGGGCCTGTTGGGCCGCTCCTTTCCGGCCGGGCGCGCTCGGCCCGGCCGGCAGGGACCGGTACTCCGGTCGGACGCCGCGGGCGATCCACCCGCGGGAGGGGCGGCGGGCCGCTGCCGGTCGTGGCAGCGGCGTCGCTCCGTCGGTTGGTTGGCGTGGCGCCCGGGTCACACCAGTGCCGCGCCGCCGTCCACCGCGAGCGTGGTGCCGGTGACGTAGGCGTTGGACAAGGCGAACAGATAGGCCGCCGCGGCTTCCTCGGCGGTGCCGACACGCCCCGTGAGCAGCCCGGACCCGGCGTCCTGGAGGAAGGCCTCCGGGTCCGGGACGCTGCTGTCCCACAGCTCGGTGCGGATCACACCGGGCTGGATCACGTTGACGCGCAGCGGGGCGAGTTCGACGGCGAGTGCCCGGGACAGGGCCTCGACGCCGCCGGTGATACCGGCCGCGAGCGCGGCTCCGGACAGGGGCCGGATCGCGAGGACGCCCGAGCTGAAGGTGATCGAGCCGCCGTCGCGCAGTCGCGGTGCGGCGTACTTGGCCGACAGGAACGCGCCCCAGAACCGCCGCTCGAAGAGGGCCCGGGCCTCCTGCGGGGTGGTGTCGGCCAGCGGCTTGATCAGCAGGGATTCGCCCGCGGTGTAGACGAGGTGGTCGAACTCCCCGACCTGCTCGAAGAACGCGGCGATGGCCTCGCCGTCGGCGACGTCCAGGCGGCGGCCTTCGGCCGGCCCGCCCAACCGCTTCGTCGCGGCGTCCACCCGGCCTTGGTTGCTGGAGGCGACCACGACGTCCGCACCGGCCGCCACGGCCTGTCGGGCCACCGCGAAGCCGATGCCGGAGGTTCCACCGATGATCACGATCTTCTTGCCGGCCAGAGACATGAGGTCCGTTCCTTCGTCGACGCGGTGCCGGGGCCCGGCACCTCCATGGCCCGAACGTACGCCTCCTCATCGAGACGATGAATAACTGAAGATCTCGACTCTTTGTCATCTCGTCTCGTCCTACCGGCGCTAGAGTGGTGCTATGGACATCCTGAGCGACACCCTCGAAGTCCTGCGCACGGGACGCCCGATGGTGACTCGAACCGACGCGCACGCTCCCTGGGCCCTGAGGTTCCAACCCGTCTCAGGAGCCGGATTCCACGTGGTCGTGGAGGGGCACTGCCACCTGCTCCCACCGCAGGGCCAACCGCTCGCGCTCGGACCAGGCGACATCGTGTTCCTGCGGCGCGGCAGCGGACACATCCTGTGCGACCTGCCGGACCGCGATCCGGTGGACTTCGTACCCGACCGCGTGGACCGTTCCTCGCCGATCGGCCAGGTCACGGTGGACGGACCGGGGGCGCGCACGGTGCTGGTGTGCGGCGCGTACGCGATCGACGTCGATCGCCCGCATCCGCTGTTCGGCGAACTGCCGGAGGTCGTCCACCTCCCCGCCGTTCCCGGCCGCCATCCGGTGCTGCGCTCGGCGGTCGATCAGCTGTGCGCCGAGTTCCACACGCCGCAGCCGGGTTCGGACGCGGTCGTCACCGCGCTCGTCGATCTGCTGCTGCTGTACATCCTCCGCTCGTGGTACGCCGAACTGCCCGCGGAGCGGTCCCGGGGCTGGACGGCCGCGCTGACCGACCCGGCGGTCGCCCCGGCCCTGAAGGCGATCCACGACGATCCCGGCCACCCCTGGACGGTGGAGTCGCTGGGCACCCGCGCCGGGTTGTCCCGTGCGGCGTTCGCCCGCCGCTTCGCCTCGGTGGTCGGCGAGCCGCCGTTGACCTACCTGACCAACTGGCGGATGGCCACCGCGGCGCGGTTGCTGCACCATTCGGCGGCCCCGCTGGGCACGGTCGCGCGGCACACGGGGTACACGTCGGAGTTCGCCTTCGCCAAGGCCTTCAAGCGGCACTTCGGATCGCCGCCGGGGGCCTACCGCAGGCAGGTCAGGACGGCGGGCGACGAACCACGCGGGGACAACTGGCGGTGAGGCCGGCGGCGCCCGTGCTTCTCGTACTTCACCTACGAGATCGCGCTCGACCCCGCGGGCGGGATCACCTCGGTGTGGGAGGTCTTCCACTCCTGACCGGTCTGACCCGGTCTGACCGGACCTCGATCGATCCGAGCCGAACCGGACCGGACCGGACCGGCTTGAGCCCGCCCGACCGGTCAGGCCGCCGGTCGGCGGTCGTCGCCGACCCGCTGGAAGGCCACCCGCTCCCGGCCGTCGGGGCTTTCGAGCGCCACGTAGTCGCCGCTGTCCTCCACGCGCGTGAGGGCGAGCAGCTTCTCGTAGAAGCCGGCGAGTTCGGCCGGGGCGGGGCAGTCGACGACGAGGGAGAACCGGTGTCCGATCACGGCGTCACCATGCCGGGACCGGGCGGGGGCCGTCAGCCTGTCCCGGTCCGGCGGCCGGGGTCGGGGCGAACGCGGGCCCGGCCGTGGGCCACGGGGACGTGAACCGGGGACGTGAACCGGGGCGCGGGCCGGGCGGCCGGCGGGGTCAGCGGCGCTCGGTGTGCAGCCGGAGCCGGCGGGTGCGGACCCGGCTCGCCGAGTGCAGCAGGGCGTGGATGCGGTAGCCGACCTGGTCCGGGTCGAGCAGCGGCTGCTCGAACGGGAGGCGGACGTCGTGGTGGGTCCGCAGGGTCTCCAGGCGCAGCACGATGCCGTACTGGTCCATGGCGAGCGGCCAGGCGCGGGTGACGCCGATCAGCAGCCGCGGGTCGACCAGGCCGGAGAGGGCGGCCACCTGGTCGTGGTGGTCGTCGGTCATGTGGGTGAGCAGGACCGCCTCGTAGGGGGCGAGCGGGTCGGGGGCGGTGCGGGCGAGGGCGTCCAGGTCGACGGGGGTGTGCGTCCCGCCGTTGCCGAGCAGGGCCTGGGTCGGGTCGAGCGGCATGCTGACGGTGCCGTCGGCCGCCTCGCGGGGGCGGCCGAGCCGGCCGGCGATCCGTACCTGGCAGCGGATCCGGTCGCGGACGGCGACCGGGGCGACGTCGGTCCATTCGAGCAGGACGGGCACGCCGTCCTCGTCGGCCTCGGCCGCCTCGCGGGTGAGCCGGCAGTCCCGGGGGGCCTGCAGGTACGGGACGGCGCCCCGGGCGGCGAACGCCGGCTCCGGGGCCGGGCCGAAGCCGCTCGCGCCGCCGAATCCGAGCAGGTGCGGGCCGATCAGGTCGTGGCGGCCGGCCCGGGTGGTCACGGTCAGGGAGGAGGCCGCCTGGAGCGCGCTTCGGACCCGCTCGGCGTCCGTGGGGGCCGGGATGCTGACGTCGGTGGGGCGCATGGCTGCCTTCCGCTTGACTTAGGTAAGCCTAACTTAACTCATGGACGGAGTGGGTGGCCAGGTCCGCGTCGCCTCCCGTTCCGCGTGCCTCCGCCCCCCTCCGCCCGCCGAACGCCCCTTCGCATACGCACCCCTCGCCGCCCCGGGCGCGCCCGCACGCCCGCTTCACACCGGCGGCACGCGGGCGGCACATCCACCTTGCCGACCACCGGTCGGCGCAACCGCCCCGGCGCATACAGTTGCGGAGGAAGTCAGAAGATCACCGACACCACTTCAGGCGCGGAGGCGACCCATGAGCTCCCACCCGGCCGCGAGACCCGGCCCGGGCTCCGACCAGCGTTCCGACCGGGCCCCCGGCCCGGGCGGGCAGCCCGTGGCCGACGGGGCATCAGGCCACCCCTCCGCGAAGGGGTCCGGCCGGGGAGCCCGGACGGGATCCGCCACGGGGTCCCGCCCGGCCCCGGACGCGGGGGAGGCCCTCGGGTCCGGGGCGGACGAGGACGGTCACGGCGGCCCCGGGCGGGACGGCCGCGAGCAGGACGGCCCGGAGCGCGAGGGCCGCGACCGGGCCGGCCGGGAGCAGGGCGGCCTCGACCTGGGCGGGCCCGACCCGGCGCCCGGGTCCGGCGCGGAGCAGCCCTGGAGCAGGCAGCGGCTGCGCAGCAACAACGAGTGGATGCTGCTGGAGCGGCTGCGGACCACCGGCGCCGCCTCCCGCGCCCAACTCGCCCGGGACACCGGCCTTTCCAAGCCCACCGTGTCGGCTGCGCTGGCGACCCTGGAGCAGGCCGGACTGGCCCGCGAGGCCGGGCTGCTGGCTCCCGGCCGGGGCCGGGTCGCCGTCCTGTACGAGCCGGACCCGACCGCGGGGTACGTGCTCGGCGTGGACATCGGCCGGGGCCGGCTGCGGGTCGCGGTGGCCGACCTGGCAGGGGAGATCACGGCGCGGCGGGACGTCCCGAACCTCGGCCGCAGTGCCGGCGCGGTGGCCGACGCGGTGATCGCGGAGTCCCGGGCCGCGATCGGGGAGGCCGGGATCGGACCGGGCGCCGTGGTGCACGCGGCCATCGGTACCCCGGGGGTCTGGGACGAGACGGAGCAGCGGGTCCGGTACGCGGCGCAGCTGCCGGGCTGGGGCCGCCGGGGCCTGTTCGACCGGATCAGGGCGGGGCTGGACACCACCATCAGCGTGCACAACGACGCCAACCTGGCGGCGCTGGGGGAGTACGCGCGCGGCGCGGGCGCCGGGAGCCGGCACTTCGTCTATCTGCTGCTAGGCACCGGCATCGGCATGGGTGTGGTCTCCGGCGGCAAGCTGCAGCGCGGCGCGCACGGGGCGGCCGGCGAGATCGGGTTCCTGCCGCTGCCGGGCGGCCGGCCGGCCGGGGCGGGTGCGGGCCGGGACGGGGACCAAGGGGGCGGGGACCAGCAGAGCACGGACCAGCAGACTACGGACCAGCAGGGCGGGGACCACGACCAGCGGCCCGGGATGCTGGAGTCGGCGGCCTCGGCGGAGTCCGTGGTCCGCAGCGCGAAGGAGTTCGGCGTGCGCGGGGCGAGCACCGCCAAACAGGTCTTCGACGCGGCCCGGGCCGGCGATCCGGCCGCGCTCGCCGCGGTGCAGCGGCAGGCGGAGCAACTCGCCTACGCCGTGGCCGTGGTGTCCTCGGTGATCGATCCCGACCTGGTGGTGCTCGGCGGGGGGATGGGCCAGAGCTCCGATCTGCTGCTGGACCGGGTCGAGGAGGCGCTGCACGCGCTCACCCCGTTGCGGCCGCGGCTGGCGCCGAGCCTGCTGGGGGACGAGGCGGTGCTGATCGGCGCGCTGTCCACAGCCCTGCGCACCGCCCGGCCGGAGGTCTTCGACCGCCGGTCGGCGGCGGTGGCCCGGGCCTGACCGCCGGGGCGGTGGCCCGCCGGCGGCCGCGGCCGGCGCGTCCCTGCACCGGCCGCGACTGCGGGCGGGCCACCCGGCGGCGGCGACCGGGGTCGGCCCCCGCCCGCCGTCGCCGTGGCCGGTCGGTGCTACTTGATGCCGGCGGCCGCGCAGGCGTCCGCGTACGGCGCGGCGCAGACCTCGGCCGCCGTGTAGAGCCCGCCGGCGATCACCGTGACGGCGACCTTGGCCTTGGTCACCACGATCGGGGTGAGGAGCATCGACGGCACGTGGGAGCCGCCGCTCTCGGTGATCGCGCTCGCGATGGAGGTGACGTCCAGACCCTTCAAGAGGTGGACGGCGATGGTCGCGGCCGCGTCGGTCTCCGGCTTGTACGGCTTGTAGATCGTGTAGGCCTGCTCGCCGGAGAGGACCCGGCGGACGGCGTCGAGCGAGGCGTCCTGGCCGCCGACCGGGACGTTCTTGAGGCCGGCGCCCTTGAGGGTCTCGATGACCGAGGCGGCCATCCCGTCGTTGGCGACGTAGACCGCGTCGATGTTGTCCTTGCCGACCTGGCGGATCGCGTCGGTCATCTTCTGGGCGGCCACCTCCGGCTTCCACTCGCCGGACTGCTCGTACGAGATCCGCTTGACCTTGCCGTCCAGCGACTTGTGCGCGCCGGTCTTGAAGCTGGCGGCGTTGGGGTCGGACTCGGCGCCGTTGATCATGACGATGTCGGCCTCGGCGGCCTTCGGGCCGAGCGCCTCCAGCAGTGCGTTGCCCTGGAGTTCACCGGTGCGGGCGTTGTCGAAGGAGACGTACGCGGCGACGTTGCCGGCGGCCAGGCGGTCGTACGCGATCACCTTGGCGCCCTTGGCCGCGGCGGCCTGGACCCAGGGCGCGGTGTTCTTGGCGTTGACCGGGTCGAGCAGGATGACCTTGATGCCCTTGGCCAGCAGCGCGTCGAACTGCTGCTTCTGGGTCTCCTCGTTGCCGTCCGCGTTGGCGTAGTCGATGGTGCACTTGGTGCAGAGGGACGCGACGGAGGCCTCGATCAGCGGCTTGTCGAAGGCTTCGTACCGGGTCGAGGAGGACTTCTCGGGCAGCAGCAGGCCGACGGTGGTGGCGCCGACGCCGCCCGAGCTCTTGCCCGCGTCGTCCTGACCGCAGGCGGTCAGGCCCAGGAGCGCGAGTGAGAGCGCGGCTGTGCCACTGATCGTGCGTCGCGTCACAACATTCATGCGGGGTGGTGCCTCCTGACTGCGCCGCATCGTTGCGGCCGAGCACGGAGTCAAACGCCCCTCGGTGCTTGTCGTCAATAACTAAACCGTTGACGCTGGACAAGTGCCTAATTCGTTACCTTCTTAAAAGATTGATGGTCACCGGTCAAACGGCGGGCGGGGGTCGCTGACAAGGGCTCAGCGGGCCGATTCTGTAGGGCACATGACATTGCCGACGGGCCCCGAATGCGCCGGAGGGCCGGGATTGCGGATAGGGATGATGCGTTAACATTTTGCCCCGGACCGCCGACCGTACCGGTCGACCCGTTTTCTGGGCGCGCCCGACGTTCAGCCCCTGTCGAGCCCCCGGAGGAGCCAGCCATGGCGAAGCAGCTGCGTGCCGAGCAGACGCGGACCACGATCGTCGAGGCCGCGGCGCAGATGTTCGACCGCCAGGGGTTCGGCTCCACCAGCCTCAGCGACATCGTCGCCCGGGGCGGGATCACCAAGGGCGCCCTCTACTTCCACTTCGCCTCCAAGGAGGCCCTGGCCCGGGCCGTGATCGCCCGCCAGCACCAGTTGTCGGCGAATGCCGCGGAAAGGCTCCTCGCCCGCGGTCTCCCCGGGCTCGAAACGGTGCTCCGGACGCCGTTCCTGCTGGCCGAGCAGGTGCTCACCGACCCGGTGGCCCGCGCCGGGGTCCGGCTCACCCTGGAGGGGGGAACCCTGCGGAATCCGGTCGACGGACCGTACGAGGAATGGACCGGCGTCCTCGCGGAGCAGCTGCGACGGGGCGTGCGGGAGCTGGACGTGCGCCCGGCCGTCGACCCGGACGCCTGCGCGCGCTTCGTGCTCAGCGCCTTCACCGGTGTGCAGACGGTGGCCCGGGTGCTGGAGTCGCCCGGCCACCTCCCCGCGCGGCTCCAGGAGATGTGGGAGGTGCTCATCCCCGGACTGGCGCTGCCCCGGCGCTGCGCCCACCACCGTGACCTGGCCGCCCGGCTCGCCGACCGGCTGGCGCGGAGCGCCGCGGTGGCGGGGGCGGCGCCCGCCCCGTCGGCCCTCCCGGTGCCCGCCCCGTCGGCCGTCGCCGTCGGCGGCCCGGTCTGAGCGGGGCGGGCCCGCACCGCTCGGACCGGGCACCGGCGCCGTACCTTCCGGCCGCGTACCGGCGCCGTACTGCGCAGGGAGTACGCCGGACCGCCCCGGCGGGGTGACGCGCGCCGCCGCCAGGCCGGTCTAGCCTTCCGGGCATGGCATCAGATCCTCAGGACGGCGGGCCCTGGCGCCCCCCGTGGGTGCGCGCCGCCAAGGCCGGCTGGCCGGTGGCCTCGGCGCTGGTGATCGCGGTGATCCAGGTGGCCGGCACCACGGCGGCCGCCCGCCATCAGGCCGGCAGCCGGGCCGGTCTGGACGCCTTCGGCTACCTGCTGCTCCTGCTCGGCCCGGCCCTGCTGGTGCTGCGCCGCCGCCGGCCGGTCGCGGTGGTGGCCGGCGTCTCGGCGGTGACCGTCGCGTACCTGGTCGCCGGCTACCCGTACGGGCCGGTGTTCGTCAGCCTGGTCGTCGCCGTCTGCGTGGCCGTGCAGACGGGCCACCGCCGGGCGGCCTGGACCGGCCTGGGCGTCTGCTACCTGGCGCACGCCCTGGTCACCTTCGTCCTGCCCGCCGACTGGTCGCGCGCGCCGGCGCCGCGGATCCTGTGGTGGCAGGAGGCCGGCGCGCTGGCCTGGGTGCTGCTGGTGGTCGCGGTCGCCGAGATCCTGCGCTTCCGGCGGGAGCGGATGGACGCCCGGCGGGCCTTCGAGGCGCAGGCCGAGCGCCGCCGGGCGGACGAGGAGCGGCTGCGGATGGCCCGCGAGCTGCACGACATCCTGGCGCACAGCATCTCGCTGATCCACCTGCAGGCCGGGGTCGCCCTGGAGCTGCTGGACACCCGGCCCGAACAGGCCCGGACGGCGCTGACCACGATCAAGAGCGCCAGCAAGGAGGCGCTCGGCGAGGTGCGCCAGGTGCTCGGCACGCTCCGCTCGCCGGACACCGCCGCCCCGCGCGGGCCGGCCCCCGGCCTGGCCAGGCTGGACGAGCTGGTCGAGCAGGCCGGCCGGGCCGGGCTGACGGTGACGGTGCGGGTCGCCGGCCGGCCCCGGCCGCTGGCCGCCGGGGCCGACCTGACGGCCTTCCGGATCGTCCAGGAGGCGCTGACCAACGTGATCCGGCATTCGGCCGCGCGCGCCGCCGACGTCCTGCTGGACTGGGAGAGTGCCGAGGCCCTCGCCGTCCAGGTGGAGGACCCGGGCCCGGCCGGACAGGCCTACCCGGGCGGCTCCGGCAGCGGACTGGTCGGGATGCGCGAGCGGGTGGCCGCGTTCGGCGGCACGCTGGAGGCGGGCCCGCGGCCGGGCGGCGGCTTCCGGGTCCGGGCGGTGCTGGTGACGACGAAGGGGGCGACGTGATCCGGGTCCTGCTGGCCGACGACCAGGTGCTGGTCAGGGCGGGTTTCCGGGCCCTGCTGGAGGCCCAGTCGGACCTGGAGGTGGTGGGGGAGGCCGGCGACGGCGAGGAGGCCGTCCGGCTCGCCCGCGAACTCATCCCCGACGTCGTCCTGATGGACGTCCGGATGCCGCGGCTGGACGGCCTGCAGGCCACCCGCCGGATCGCCGGCGAGCCGGAGCTGGCGGCCGTCCGGGTGGTCGTCCTGACCACCTTCGAACTGGACGAGTACGTCTTCGAGGCGCTGCGTGCCGGCGCCGCCGGGTTCCTGGTCAAGGACACCGAGCCGGCCGACCTGCTGCGTGCCGTCCGGGTCGCGGCCGCCGGCGACGCGCTGCTCTCGCCCGGTGTGACCCGTCGCCTGATCGGCGAGTTCGCCGCCCGCTCCAAGGCGCCCGACGGCTCCGGGCCGGACCTCTCGGTGCTCACCGACCGCGAGCGCGAGGTGCTGGCCCTGGTAGGCCTCGGCCTGTCCAACGAGGACATCGCGCGGCGCCTGGTGGTCAGCCCGCTCACCGCCAAGACCCACGTCAGCCGGGCGATGGTGAAGCTGGCCGCCCGCGACCGGGCCCAACTCGTCGTCCTGGCGTACGAGTCCGGGCTGGTCCGGCCCGGCTGGCTGGGCTGACCCGCTGGGGCCGACCGGCTGGGCCGCCGGGGCCGCCGGGCCCCACCCACCGACACGCCGCCCCGAGGTACCCGCCGGCCCGCCGGGTACTCCGCACGCAGTACCGGCGAAGCCGCTGCCCGTACGACGCGCCGCGACCCCCCTCGGCGGAATGCTCGAAGTGCCCCGGGAGCACTCCCGGGACGAGCCACCGCCGAGGAGATGAACCGTCATGGACACCCTGCTGGCCGGCGTGACGCCGGCCGCCACCGCCCTCGCCGACCACGGGTGGGACGGACCGGGCCCCTGGATCCTGCTGTTCCCGCTGTTCTGGATCGCGGTGGTGCTCCTCGTCGTCCTCGTCCTGCGCCGCACCTTCCGGGGCCGGGGCTGGGCCGGCCGGCCGGACGCCCCGCTGGCCGTGCTGGGCCGCCGCTACGCCGAGGGCGCCATCGACGCCGAGGAGTACCGGGCCCGCCGCGCCGTCCTCACCGAGGACCCGCGCGAGCGCCGGGGCGGTGCCGAATGAGTGCCACCGAACCCCGGGCGACCACCCTCGACCTCGTCCCGGACGTCGCCGCCCGGGTCGCCGACGCCGTGAAGGTCTACGGCGTCGGCGCCACCGAGGTCCGCGCCCTGGACCACGTCACCGTCGACTTCCCCGCCGCCCGCTTCACCGCCGTCATGGGGCCGTCGGGCTCCGGCAAGTCCACCCTGATGCACTGCGCCGCGGGCCTGGACACCCTCAGCGCCGGCAGCGCCTGGATCGGCGGCACCGAACTCGGCGCCCTGAACGACCGCCGGCTGACCCTGCTGCGCCGCGAGCGGATCGGCTTCGTCTTCCAGGCGTTCAACCTCGTCCCGACCCTGACCGTCCGGGAGAACATCACCCTCCCGCTGGACCTGGCCGGCGCCGCCCCCGACCAGGCCTGGCTGGACTCCCTGATCGACGTGATCGGGCTCGGCGACCGGCTGCATCACCGCCCGAGCGAACTCTCCGGCGGCCAGCAGCAACGGGTCGCGGTCGCCCGGGCGCTGGCCGGGCGGCCCCAGGTGGTGTTCGCGGACGAGCCCACCGGCAACCTCGACTCCCGCACCGGCGGCGAGGTGCTCGGCCTGCTCCGGCGGGCCGTCGACGAGATGGGCCAGTGCGTCGTCATGGTCACCCACGACCCGACCGCCGCCGGCCACGCCGACCAGGCCCTGTTCCTGGCCGACGGCCGACTGGTCGACCGGATGGACGCGCCCACCGCCGACCGGGTGCTCGACCGGATGAAGGCCTTCGAGAAGGGACAGTCATGAGCCCGGCCGCCACCGCCCTGCGGATCAGCCTGCGCTCGCTGCGCGCCCACCGCCGGCGCCTCGCCGGGACCTTCCTGTCGATCCTGCTCGGCGTCAGCTTCCTGGCCGGGACGATGGTGCTCGGCGACACCCTGCGGGCCAACTTCGACACCCTGTTCGCCGACGCCAACGCCGGGACCGACGCCGTGGTGCGCAGCGCCGACGTCCTGGACTCCCCGGGCACCCCCGGCGGGGTCAGGGCCCCGGTCGAGGCCGAGCTGGCGGCCCGGCTGCGCACCGTCCCGGGGGTGGCCGCCGCCGAGGCGTCCGTCCAGGGCGCGGGGCAGCTGGTCGGCAGCGACGGCAAACCGGTCGGTGGCCAGGGGCCGCCCACACTCGCCGGCAACTGGCTGGCCGACCCGGAGCTCAACCCGTACCGGCTCGCCGAGGGCCGGGCACCGGCCGCGCCCGGCGAGGCGGTGGTCAACCGGGGGGCCGCACGGAGCGGCGGCCTGCACCTGGGTGACACCACGGTGCTGCGCACCCCCGACCCGCTGCGGATCACCATCGTCGGCATCGCCACCTTCGGCGACAGCGCCGACGGGATGGGCCCCAGCACCTTCACCGCGCTGACCACGGCGCAGGCCACGGCCCGGCTCACCCCGAAGGGCGCCGGGCAGGCCTCGGCCGTGCAGGTCCGCGCCACGGCCGGCACCTCGCAGGCCGAACTGGTCCGGGCGATCACCCCGTACCTGCCCGCGGGCGTGCAGGCGGTGACCGGCGCGGCCGCCACCGCGGAGAGCACCGCGCAGGTCTCCGGCCGGTTCCTGACCATGTTCACCACCCTGCTGCTGGTCTTCGCCGGCATCGCCCTGCTGGTCGCCACCTTCACCATCCACAACACCTTCGCCATCGTGGTCGCCCAGCGGACCAGGGAGAACGCCCTGCTCAGAGCGCTCGGGGCGGCCCGCGGCCAGGTGCTGGGGGCGACCCTGGCGGAGGCGCTGGCGGTCGGCCTGCTGGCCTCGCTGGCCGGCCTGCTCGGCGGCATCGGGGTGGCGACCGGCCTGAAGGCGCTGTTCGCCGCCCTCGGGTTCTCGCTGCCGACCGGCGGCATGGTGATCGGCGCCGCCGCCGTCCTGCTGCCGTTGCTGGTCGGCACGGTGGTGGCGGTCGGCTCCGCGCTGCTGCCCGCCGTCCGGGCCGGGCGGACGGCGCCGCTCGCCGCCCTGCGGGAGACCGCCGTGGACCGGGCGGCCGACGGCCGGGCCGGCCGGGCCCGGACGGCGCTCGGCGGGCTGCTGCTGGTGGCCGGGGTCCCGCTGGCCGTGACCGGCGCCACCGGCGGCCCGTCCGTCGCGCTGACCACCGCCGGGGCGCTGGCGGTGCTGGCCGGGGTGGTGGTGCTGGGTCCGGTCGCGGCCGCCTTCGCCGTCCGGACGCTGGGCGCCCCGCTGACCCGGCTGCGCGGGGTGCCGGGCACGCTGGCCAGGCGCAACGCCGCCCGCAACCCCCGGCGGACCGCCGCGACGGCGACCGCGCTGATGATCGGCGTCGCGGTGGTGACCCTCTTCACCGTCTTCGGGGCCTCGATCAGGGCCACCCTCGACCGGACGGTCGCCGACTCCTTCGCCGGGGACCTCGCCGTCACCGCGCCCTCCTTCGGCGCCGGCGGCAGCGGCCTCAGCCCCGGACTGGCGGACGCCCTGGCCGGTCTGCCCGAGGTGCGGCAGAGCGTCGGACTCGGCCGGGGCGTCGCCCGGGTCGAGGGCCACGGCCGCACCCTGGACGTCACCGACCCGGCGCGGCTGGCCGGCATCGTCGACCTCGGCCGGGTGGAGGGCTCGCTGGGCTCGCTCGGCACCGACGGCCTCGCGGTCTCCCGGGCCGAGGCGGACCGGCGGGGCTGGCGGCTCGGCGGCAGCGTCGCGGTCGGCTTCACCGACGGGACGAGCGGCCCGTTCACCGTCCGGGCCCTGTACGACTCCGCCGGGCTCGCCGGCGACTACCTGGTCACCCGCGAGGCCTGGGCGCCGCACCGGGGGCAGGACAGCGACACCATGGTCGCCGTCGCCCTCCGCCCGGGCGTCCCGCTCGCCCAGGGCCGGGCCGCCGTGGAGCGGGCCGCCGCGCCGTTCGGCAACCCGCGGGTGCAGGACCGCGACCAGTACGCGGCGGGGGCGGCGTCCGGCGTCGACATGATGCTGTCGGTCGTCTACGCGCTGCTCGCCCTGGCCGTGCTGATCGCCCTGCTGGGCATCGCCAACACGCTGACCCTGGCGATCCACGAGCGGACCAGGGAGCTCGGCCTGCTGCGCGCGGTCGGCCAGACCCGCGGCCAGCTGCGTGGCATGGTCCGCTGGGAGTCGGTGCTGGTCGCCGCCTTCGGCACGGTCGGCGGTCTCGGGCTCGGCGCCTTCCTGGGCTGGGCGCTGGTGAAGGCCTCGGACGGTGCCGGGACGGGCTCCTTCGCGATCCCGCCGCTCCAGCTGGCCGTGGTGCTGGTCGCCGGTCTGCTGGCGGGCGCGGTCGCCGGCCTGCGCCCGGCCGGGCGGGCGGCCCGGCTCGACGTGCTGCGGGCCGTCGCCGCCGACTGACCGTTCGGGGCCGCCCCGTCCGGCACCGTCCGGGACCATGCCCGGCGGGGGCCACCAGGTCCGCGGACCTGGTGGCCCCCGCCGCGGTCAGCCCTGCGGGAAGTGGTGCACGTACGCCACCGGGCGGCCCGCGGCGTCGCGGCCGACCCGCCCGGTCCCCGGGTCGGCCGCGACGCCGGTCCGCTCCAGCAGGACGCCGACGGCCACGCCGCCGGCGTCCGGGTGCGCCACCGCGTGCCAGCCGTGGGCGAAGGCGCCCGGGTCGCGCCCCGAGGGGTTCTCCTCGGGCCGGGTGCCGCCCGCCGACCCGTCGGCGCCGGTGGCGTCGCGTGCCGCCCGGCGGGCCGCCAGCACCGGCCGGGCGTGCTCCACCAGCCGCCCGACCGCCTGCGCCGTCCCGGCCGACAGGGTGGCGGGGCGGCCGCCGAAGCAGAGCAGTCCGCTGCCGTTCGGGCCGCTCCAGGTCTCCTTGTCCCAGCTGACCGGTGGGGTGGTCGCCAGGGCCACCGCCAGCATCCGGACCCGGGCGTGCTGCCCGGCCTGCGGGGCGTCGGCCAGCGGCTCGACGGCGACGGCGACGGGGTAGCGCCCGGGCGGCAGCGCGGTGTCGCCGGCCCACCCGTCCGGTCCGGGGTCGGTGACGGCCAGGACGCCGGTGGGCAGCACCAGGTCGCCGATCTCCTGGATCTGATGGGGGGTGCCGGGGCGCGGGCCGGGGGCGAGGCTCGGCGCGTAGGAGGCGAACAGCGCGGGGAAGTCCACCTGCTCGGCCCGCACCCGGCCGAAGGCGGCTCCCGTGCCCGGGAGTCGGGCGTCGTCGCCGACCGGCCGGCCGGTCCCGGGGCCGCCCGTGCCGGCGACGGGGACGACGGGCGCCCGGCGCCCCCGGTACGCGCCGAGCGGCGCGCCGTCGCGATGGGTGTGCCCGACGAAGGTGTCCCAGCCGGCGTCGAACAGCACGGCGGTCGCGCGGCCCTCGGTGTCGGTCCATGCCAGCTCGACCGGCAGCGGTGCGACGCCCGCGTCCAGCCGGAGGTCGAGCCCCGGCCGGCCGTCGGCGAGGCGGTGGAAGACGGCGTGACAGCCCGGGGTCGGTCCGGTCGGCAGACCGGTGGGGGAGGCGGCGTCGCCCTCGTAGCTGAACCGCCGGCCGTCGGCCGCCACCCAGTGGCCCTGGAAGCGGTGCATCCGGGCGCCGAAGCCGACGGCCGCGCGGCCGCCCTCGGCGTCCAGCCAGGACAGGGTGCGCAACTGCGGTGCGGTGCCGTCGTCCAGGGCGAGCCACAGGGCGCCGGGCCGCGGTTCGCCGGTGTCGTCGAGCGGGGTGCGCAGGGTGCTGAAGACGCGCAGGCGGGTCCGGACCGGGACGAACCTGTCGCGGTCCGGGTCGGCCAGCCGGGCCCGCTCGGCGCGGCCGGGGTGGGTGGCCGGGTCGATCAGGATCCGGCTGATCCGCAGGGCCCGGGCGGCGGCCGGGGCGGGGCCCACGGTGAGCAGGTTGCGGCCGGGCCGGAGCAGGGCGGCCGGGACCGCGGCGGTGGCGGTCCGCCCGCCGAACGGCGGCGGGCCGTCGTGCCGCCGGCCCGAGGGGGCGGCGCCCGCCGGCTCCGGGCCGGGCGGCCGGGTGCGGCCGGGGCGGGTCTCCACCGGCTCGCCGTTGACGGAGAGTACGGGGGCGCCGTCGGACGCCAGGGTGACGGTCAGTTCGGCCGGGTGCTCGGGCAGTCCGAAGCCGAGCTCCAGCGTGCTGCCGGGCGGGACCGCGTGGTAGCCCTCGGCCGATGCCGGACCGGGGCCGGATCGGATGCCGATGTTGTTGGAAATGAAGGGAGTTGAAGCAAAGTCGGCGAAGGTTGGCTCCATGCGGGGAGCGTAGTCGCCACCCGTGCCGGTCGGGCAGGGGCCTCGCTCGGTCGCGCGGGCCGGGCGGCGTTCGGGCGGCGGCCCTTTCGGCTTCCGGGGCGGTCGTCCGAGCCGGGTGCGGGCCGTCGTCGCCCGGGGCCGCCGTCGTTCTGATGGTCGGTCAGCCGAGGTGCCAGAGCTGGCCGTGGCCGGCCAGGGTGGCTGCGGCCAGCACCGCGAGGTCGGCGACCCCGAGGGTGAGGCCGAGCAGGGCGCGGCCGCGCCGGGTGGTGCCGCGGACCAGGGCGAGGACGGCCAGCACGATCGCGAGCGGGCCGAGTGCGATGTTGAAGAGCAGCAGGCCCGGCAGGCCGAGCAGGAAGGAGGCGACGGCCAGGTTGTCGGCGTCGGCGGCCCTGCGGTCGGTGCCGGTGCGGTCGGTGCGGTCGGCGGTGCTGCGGTCGGCGGTGCTGCGACGGGCGGTCAGGGTGCTGTTCACGGGGTTCCTCCGATGGTCGGCCCGGCGGGCCGATGGCCGGTGGGCCGGTGCGGGGTGGGCCGATGGTCGATGGCCGGTGGGCCGTGGCCGGGTGGCCGGATGCGCGGGGTCGGCAGGTCAGCGGGCCCTGCGCCGGGCGAGGCCCTCGCGGGCGCCGAAGGCCAGCAGCCAGAGGGCGATGACGGCCGAGGCGGCGAGGAAGACGGGCATCGAGGTGTGCACGGCGGCGCCGGCGAGCAGTCCCATGGCGACCAGGAGGGCGAGCAGGAACATGGTGTGGGCCTTTCTCGGGTCGGTCGGCGGACGGGAGCAAGTCGGCGAACACTTGGGATGACAACTGTTCGCTGACATCATCACTCTACGCTGGCGAATCTCGGCAAACAGTTGTTTACTGAATGATGTGAGTCACACCGTGGGGGTCAGACAGGCCCAGAAGCAGCAGAGCCGCCGCGCGCTGATGGACGCGGGCCTGCGCCTGCTGGAGGACCAGAACCTCACCGGCCTCGGCGTCCGCGAGGTCACCCGGGCCGCCGGCATGTCACCCGCCGGCTTCTACCGGCACTTCCGGGACATGGCCGACCTCGGCGTGGCCCTGGTGGAGGAGTCGCTCGCCAGCCTGCACGTACTGGTCCGCTCGGTGCTGGAGGGACGCGGCGGCGCCGAGGAGCTGATCGACCGTACGGTCGAGATCATCGAGCTGCACGTCCGGGAGCACCCCGCCCATGTCCGCTTCCTGGCGCGCGAGCGGCACGGGGGCGCGCGCCAGGTCCGGGAGGCGATCGCGGCCGAACTGGACCGCTTCGCCGAGGAGGTCGGCGCCGCGCTCGCGCTGCAGTCGGCCTCCGCGGGCTGGGGGGAGGTCGAGCTGCGGATGCTGGCGGAGCTCTACGTCGGCCATGTGGTGTCGACCGCGGCGGCCTTCCTGGAGGCCCCGGCCGACGACCCGGGAGCGGCCCGGCGGGTGGCCGCCACCGCCCGGATGCAGTTGCGCCTGGTCAGCCTCGGGCGCCGGCACTGGAAGGATTCCTGACGATCCGTCGGTGTCGCGCGGCGGCTTCCGCTCGTAGGTGAGGGTGTCTTGACATCTCGTCATGCACGCGCCAATTTTGGTGCACCCCCACATACGAGAGGCCCTCCCATGAAGAAGCCGCTCATAGGCGTGCTCACCGCGCTCCTGCTGGCCGGGGCCACCGCCCTCGCCGCCCCCGCCGCCGCTGCCGCCGCCCCCTCCGGTGCGCAGGGCCGGGCCATCTCCGCCGACCGGGTCGACCTCGCCGGTCCGCCGGCTCAGGCGCAGCCCGCCGTCGCCGTGAGCTTCGCCGGGACGGTCGCGCTCAGCAACTGCTCCGGCTCCCTGGTCCGGATGCCGAACTCCGCCGCCGGCGACCCGGCACTGGTCCTCTCCAACGGGCACTGCCTGGAGAACGGGATGCCCGGCCCCGGCGAGGTCGTCGTCGGCCAGGCCTCCAGCCGCACCTTCTCGCTGCTGAACTCCACCGGCGGCAAGCTCGGCACGCTGCGCGCCAGCAGGGTCGTCTACGGCACCATGACCGACACCGACGTGTCGCTCTACCAGCTCAACACCACCTACGCCGCGATCCAGTCGCGGTACGGCATCGCACCGCTGACCATCGCCGCGACCCACCCCGCCCAGGGTGCGTCGATCAAGGTCGTCTCCGGGTACTGGAAGAAGATCTACTCCTGCTCGGTCGACGGCTTCGCCTACCGCCTCAAGGAGGGGGAGTGGACCTTCAAGGACTCCGTCCGCTACACCTCCAGCTGCAACACCATCGGCGGCACCTCCGGCTCGCCGGTGGTCAGCACCGCCACCGGTGAGGTGGTCGCCGTGAACAACACCGGCAACGAGGACGGCGAGTCGTGCACCGTCAACAACCCCTGCGAGGTCGACCAGAACGGTAAGGTGACGGTTCGTCAGGGCATCAACTACGCCCAGCAGACGTACGGGATCCCGGCCTGCTTCGCCGCCGGGAACCGCCTCGACCTGACCCGCGCCGGCTGCACCCTGCCGCGCCCCTGAGACCGACCGACAGCCGGTGGGCCGCCCGCAGCCAGCGGGTGGCCCACTCGGCCGTGAGCACCACCGGCCGGACGGCCCACCGGGCCCCGTCCGGCCGGCACCGCACCGCCACCCGCCGACACAACGGAGAGTCGATGCGCACCACGCTCAAGAGGCTGCTGGTAGCGGCAGTACTGATCCCCCTGCTCGCCCTCGGGTCCGCCGCGCCGGCGCTGGCCCGCGGCGAGGGCGCCGGCCCCGTCGCGGCCGCCACGGACATCAAGGACCGCCTGGCGGCGATCCCCGGGGTGACCGTCACCGAGGAGAAGCCCACCACCACCGGGCACCGGTACTTCCTGCTGACGTACACCCAGCCGGTCGACCACCGCCGGCCCTGGCTGGGCACCTTCCAGCAGCGGTTCAGCGTGCTCCACCGGGGCGAGGACCGCCCGACCGTCTTCTACACCAACGGCTACACCCTGGGCACCACCCCCTCGCGCACTGAACCCACCCGGCTGCTCGACGGCAACCAGGTCTCCGTCGAGTACCGCTACTTCACGCCCTCCCGGCCGCAGCCCGCCGACTGGTCCAAGGCCGGCATCGAGCAGGCCGCCGGCGACGCCCACCGGCTGATCACCGCCCTCAAGCGGATCTACGACCACGAGTGGATCTCCACCGGGGCCAGCAAGGGCGGCATGTCCTCCGTCTACCACCGGCGGTTCTACCCGGACGACGTGGACGGCACCGTGGCCTACGTCGCCCCGAACGACGTCGACGACCGCGAGGACTCCGCCTACAGCGCCTTCTTCGACCAGGTCGGCACCCCCGCCTGCCGGGCCGCGCTGGACGCCGCCCAGCGCGAACTCCTCGTCCGCCGGGCCACGCTGGAGCCCCGCTACGCCGCCGACAACGCGGCGGTGGGTAACACCTTCGGCACCATCGGCGACGCCGACCGCGCCTACGAGGTCGGCGTCCTCGACGTGGTCTGGGCGTTCTGGCAGTACAGCACCGAGGCGGACTGCGCGAACGTGCCGGCCGCCGGCGCCACCGACGACCAGCTGTACGCCTGGCTCGACACCCACTCCGGCGTCACCTCCAACAGCGACCAGTCGCTCGCCGGGTACACCGCGTACTACTACCAGGCCGGCACCGAGCTGGGCTCCCCGAACTTCGACGTGTCGCACCTCAAGGGCCTGCTGCACTACGACACCAAGGAGCTCTACTCGCCGCGCAGCTACGTGCCGCGCTCGATCCCGATGCGCTTCGACCCGTCCGCCATGCGGGACATCGACCGCTGGGTGCGGCACGACGCCGAGCGGATCATCTTCGTCTACGGCCAGAACGACCCGTGGGGCGCCGAGCGCTTCACCCTCGGCCGCGGCAGCGAGGACAGCTACGTCTACACCGCCCCCGGTGCCAACCACGGTGCCAAGATCGCGGCGCTGACGCCCGCCGAGTCGGCCGCCGCCACCGCCAAGCTGCTCGACTGGGCGGGCCTGGGCAGTGCCGAGGCCGGCCGCCCCGCGGCCCTCGCCCAGAGCGCGCCCTTCACCGACCTCGACCGGGCCGGGCTGCTGGAGGAGCACCACCGGCTGTAGCGGGCCGCCCGGTCACCCGTGCTCCGGCACGGGTGACCGGGCGGGCAGGGCGCCGCCGCCGGCCTGCGCGGCGTGCCTCGACGACGGGCTGGAGGAGTACCGGCGCGGTCACCCGTTCCGGCCGGCCGCGGGCCCGGGAGCCGAAGGCCGGACGAGCCGCTCCCGGTGCTCCGAGGAGGCTTCGCGCGCCCCCTGGTCGAAGCACTGAATGAGTGCTTCAATGCTTCCCATGCCCTACCGACGCACTCCCGCCGTACAGGCCCGCCTGGACGCCCAGCGCGAGGCGGTCCTGCAGGCCGCCGTCGGCCTGCTCGCCGAGCGCGGTTACGGCGGCTGCTCGATGGCCGCCGTCGCCGACCGGGCCGGGATCGCCACCGGCAGCCTCTACCAGCACTTCGCCAACAAGGCCGAGCTGTCGGTGGAGCTGTTCCGCCGGGTGGTCAGCCGGGAGATCGCCGCCGTCACCGAGGCCGTCGCCCGCCACGACACCCCGCCGGACAAGGTCGCCGCCGTCGTCGAGACCTTCGCCGCCCGCGCGCTGAAGGCGCCGCGCCTCGCCTACGCGCTGCTGGTCGAACCCGCCGACGCCGTGGTCGACACCGAGCGGCTGGTGTTCCGGCGCGCCTTCCGTGACGTGATAGCGGCCCAGATCGCGGCGGCCGTCGCCGCCGGCCGGCTGCCCGCCCAGGACCCGGAGCTCACCGCCGCCGCGCTGGTCGGCGCGGTCGGCGAGGCGCTGGCCGGGCCGCTCGCCGCCGGCTCCGCCCCGGACGAGGTCATCCCCGGCCTGGTCTCCTTCACCCTGCGTGCCCTGGGAGGACACGATGCCACCGACGCATGACGTCACCAACCAGGTACCGCTGCCCTACGGCCACGACGCCGCCGACGACCCGGGCCTGATCGAGGCCCTGCGCCGGGCCGGCGCAGGCTGGGCCGAACCAGAACTGCACCGGCTCGGCGTGCTGGCCGGCTCCGAGCAGGCCGGCGAGTGGGGCCGGCTGGCCAACGAGCACCCGCCGGTACTGCGCACCCACGACCGCTTCGGCAACCGGATCGACGAGGTCGAGTTCCACCCGCACTGGCACGACCTGATGCGGACCGCCGTCGGTCACGGCCTGCACGCCGCGCCCTGGCGCGACAACCGCCCCGGCGCGCACACCGCCCGGGCCGCCAAGTTCTACGTCTGGAGCCAGGTCGAGGCGGGCCACACCTGCCCGATCTCCATGACCTACGCGGCCGTCCCGGCCCTGCGGGCCACCCCCGCGCTCGCCGAGTGGCTCGAACCGCTGCTCGCGGCCCCCGAGTACGACTTCGGGCTGCGCGAGCCGCACACCAAGCGCGGCCTGATCGCCGGCATGTCGATGACCGAGAAGCAGGGCGGCTCCGACGTCCGCGCCAACACCACCACCGCCGTCCCGCAGCCCGACGGCAGCTACCGGCTGACCGGGCACAAGTGGTTCACCTCGGCGCCGATGTCCGACCTGTTCCTGACCCTCGCCCAGGCCCCCGGCGGGCTCAGCTGCTTCATGCTGCCCCGGGTGCTGCCCGACGGCGGGCGCAACCGGATCCAGCTCCAGCGGCTCAAGGACAAGCTGGGCAACAAGTCCAACGCCTCCGCCGAGATCGAGTACGACGGCGCGGTCGGCCTGCTGGTCGGCGAGGAGGGGCGCGGGGTGCGGACCATCATCGAGATGGTCAACATGACCCGGCTGGACTGCACCCTCGGCGCCGCCGCCGGCATCCGCCTGGGCACCACCCGCGCCCTGCACCACGCCACCCACCGGCGGGCGTTCGGCGCCGCGCTGGTCGACCAGCCGCTGATGCGCAACGTGCTCGCGGACCTGGCGGTGGAGTCCGAGGCGGCCACCGCCGTCGCCATGCGGCTGGCCGCCGCGACCGACGCGGCGCTGGCCGGCAACGAGAGCGAGGTGCTGGTCCGCCGGCTCGGCCTGGCCGTCGCCAAGTACTGGGTCTGCAAGCGCGGTCCGGCGCACGCCGCCGAGGCCCTCGAATGCCTGGGCGGCAACGGCTACGTGGAGGAGTCCGGGATGCCCCGGCTCTACCGGGAGGCGCCGCTGGTCTCGATCTGGGAGGGCTCGGGCAACGTCGCGGCGCTGGACGCGCTGCGCGCGATGGCCAAGCGCCCCGAGAGCGTCGAGGCCTTCCTCGGGGAACTCGACCTGGCCGCCGGGGCGGACCGCCGCCTGGACACCGCCGTCGCCGACCTGCGCAAGCAGCTCGCCGACCCGACCGACCTGGAGTACCGCACCCGCCGGCTGGTCGAGTCGATGGCGCTGGCCTTCCAGGGCTCGCTGCTGGTCCGGTACGGCAGCCCGGCGGTCGCCGACGCGTTCTGCGCCTCCCGGCTCGCCGGCGACCACGGCGGCGCCTTCGGCACCATGCCGGCGGGCCTGGACACCGCCGCGATCCTGGCCCGGGCGGCCACCCCGGTCCTCCCGTGAGCGCCGCCGAGGTCCGGGCCTTCTGGCAGGGCCTCGGCCTGCCCGGGCTGGTCGACGTGCACACCCACTTCATGCCGAAGAACGTCCTGGACAAGGTGTGGGCGTACTTCGACGCGGCCGGCCCGCTGCTGGGCCGGCCCTGGCCGATCACCTACCGCGAGGAGGAGGCCCGGCGGGTCGAGCTGTTGCGGGAGTTCGGCGTCCGGGCGTTCACCGCGATGCTCTACCCGCACAAGCCCGGCATGGCGGCCTGGCTGAACGCCTGGGCGGCCGGCTTCGCCGCCCGCACCCCGGACTGCCTGCACACCGCCACCTTCTACCCCGAGCCCGGGGCGGCCGGGTACGTGGCGCGGGCGCTCGCGGACGGTGCCCGGGTCTTCAAGGCGCACCTCCAGGTCGGCGGGTACGACCCCGCCGACCCGCTGCTGGACGAGGTCTGGGGGCTGCTCGCCGAGAACGGCACCCCGGTGGTCACCCACTGCGGCTCGGGCCCGGCCCCCGGCAAGCACACCGGCCCGGGGCCGATCGGGGCGGTGCTCGCCCGGCATCCCCGACTGCCCCTGGTGGTGGCGCACATGGGCCTGCCCGAGTACGGGGACTTCCTCGACCTCGCCGAGCGGTACCCGCAGGTCCGGCTGGACACCACGATGGCGTTCACCGCCTTCACGGAGCGGGACAGTCCCTTCCCGCCCGCCGAACTCCCGCGCCTGCGGGCCCTCCAGGGCCGGATCCTGCTCGGTACGGACTTCCCCAACATCCCGTACCCGTACGCCGAGGCGCTGGACGCGCTGGCCGGGCTCGGGCTGGGGGAGGAGTGGCTGCGGGCGGTCTGCCACGACAACGCGGCGGAACTCTTCGACCTCGACGCCGGCAAGGACATCTGACGGTCAGTCGATCCGGGCGAGCACCTTCAGGGCGTCCCCGTGCAGGCTCGGCGCGGCCGCCAGGAAACCGTCGGCGGCCGGTGTCCAGGGCGCGCCGAGGGCGTCCGTCACCACCGCGCCGGCCTCGGCCGCGATCAGCGCGCCCGGCAGCAGATTGCCGGCGTCCGGCCCGTACTCCCAGAACAGCCCGAGGTGGCCGGAGGCGACCTGGGCCACCTGCAGGGCGGTCGGGCCGAGGTTCCGTACGGCCAGCACCCGGGCCAGCACGGCCGGCAGCGCGGCGCCCGCCCGGCGCAGCGCCACCGGGTCCTGTGCGGCCAGCGGCGGGTGTCCGAACCCGGAGACGGCCACCGCGAGTTCGCGGTCGACCGGCGTGGCCCGCCGGCCGTCCAGCACCGTCCCGGCGCCGAGCACCGCCGCGTAGGTGGAGCCGCCCAGCTGCGGCGCGTGCACCACCGCGAGCACCGCCCGGCCGTCCCGGACCAGGGTCGCCGTCACCGCCCAGTGCGGCAGCCCCAGCAGGTACTGGACGGCGCCGTCCGTCGGGTCGCACATCCACCACTCGCCCTCGGGCGGCACGGCGGCCGCCGGTGCGTCGTCCAGCCGGCCGGCCCCGGGGCGCAACCGGCCGAGCCGCAGCCGCAGTTCCTCGCCGGCCGGGCCGTCCAGTTCGGCGAAGTGCGCCATCGCCTCCGGCAGCGTCCGGGCCGGCGAGGGTGCGGCCGGGCGGGCGGCCGCCAACCGGGCGCCCACCGCCCGGACGGCGTCCACGACCTCGGGGAGCAACTGCTGGATCTCGTTCATGCCGGCCTCCGTCCGTGCGCCGGGAGCGTCCCGGCCGCAGGACAAGTCGTATCGTTCGAGCAGCCGGACCGGACCTCAGGACGGCGCAACCGGCGGAGAATGGACAGCATGGACACCTCGACAGCGGATCCGGCCACCGTGCTGGACACCCTGGACCGCCGGCTGGTCTCGGCCCTGCAGGTCGACGGCCGGGCCGAGAGCGGCCGGCTCGCCGAGGTGCTCGGCGTCTCGGCGCGGACGGTCACCCGGAGGCTGGCCCGGATGCGGCAGGCCGGCCTGCTGAAGGTCGTCCGGATGCCCGACGCCGAGTTCGGGGCGGTCGGCGCACTGCTGCTGAGGGTCCGGGTGCTGCGCGGCAAGGTCGACACCGTCGCGCACGCCCTGGCCGCCCGGCCGGACGTCCCGTTCGTCGACGTGATGCTCGGCGGCAGCGAGATCGGTGCCGTCGTGCTGGCCGACGACGGCACCCGCGACCGGCTGCTGCACGGCCAACTGCCCGCCACCGGCTCCGTGCTGGAGAGCACCGCGCACGTGGTGCTGCACGCCTTCGCCGACGCCGGCCAGTGGCAGGCCGGCTACCTGGACGCCGCCGAGGCCGCCGCCCTCAGGCCGCCGCCGCCCAGCACCCCGCCGCCGGCCACCGACGCCCTGGACCAGCGCCTGCTCGCCCGGCTGGGCGAGGACGCCCGGCTCCCGCACGCCGCCCTGGCGGCGGCCGTCGGAGCCCCCGAGTCCACCGTCCGGCGCCGGCTGCACCGCCTCGCGGCCGGCGGCCTGCTGCGCACCCACGCCACCGTCGACCCCCGCCTGCTGGGCATGGCGGTGGACGCCAACCTCTGGATCGACGTGCCGCCCGGCCGGCTCGCCGAGGTGGGCGAGGCGCTGGCCGCGCACCCGCAGGTGCACGGGGTGTTCGCCACCAGCGGCCCGTGCAACCTGCTGGCCACCGTCTTCTGCCCGGACCACGGCGGCCTCTACCGCTTCACCACCGGCACGCTGGGCCCGCTGGGCGTCACCCGCGCCGAGACCGCCGTCGTCGGGCGGGCCGTCAAGCGCGCCGGCGTGCTGCTGTCAGCGCCGGGCGGCCGCCCCCGACCCGCCTGAGCGCGGGGAGGGCACGGTCACCAGCAGCGGCGCCGGGGCGGGCGCGGCCAGCACCGCCGGCGCGAGCAGCTCCTCCAGCTCGGCGACCAGCGGGGAGTCGGTGCCGGCCAGTGCCCGCAGCGCCTCCTGCCAGTGCGCGACGGCCTCGGCCCGGCGCCCCCGGGCGTCCAGGATCAACCCCCGGACGTGCTGGGCGAGGCCCTGTGCGTAGGTGTCGCCGCGCTCGGCGGCCTGGCCCAGCAGCGCCTGGCACTCCCGGTCGGCCTCCTCGTCCCGGCGCAGGCCGTGCAGCGAGCGGACCAGTCCGAGCCGGGCCTGCGACTCGTGGTGCCAGTCGTCGTTGCCGGTCAGCAGCCGCATGCAGGTCTCGAAGTGCGGCAGGGCCTGGTCGGGTTCGCCGAGGGTCAGGTGGGCGTAGCCGATGTTGGTGCGCGCCGCCTGCCGGATGATGGAGTCGCCGATCCGCTCGCCCGACTCCAGGCTCAGCCGGTGGAAGTGGATCGCCAGCCGGGGATCGTCCTTCTCCCGGAGGTTGCCCAGGGTGCTCAGCACGATCGCCTCGTCCCGCTCCACGCCGCGGCGGCGGGCGATCAGCAGGCACTCCTCCAGGACGACGGTGGCCTCGGCCGCCCGGCCGAGGTCCCGGAGCAGCAGCCCCCGGTTGCCGAGCGCCGGCTGCACCCGGTCGTCGTCACCGAGCGCCCGCCAGACCTCGATCGCCTGGTCGTTCAGGGCCAGCGCGGCCTCGAACTGGCCGGCCATGTAGTGCGCGGCGGCGAGGTCGCTGAAGGCCTGCCCCTGCGCCGAGGGGTCGGCGGCGGCCCGCGCGGTGGTCAGCGCGATCTCGCTGAGCACCCGCAGGGCCTCGACCCGGCCGCGGCGCTGCAGGTACGGCGAGAGCGAGCGGGCCAGCGCCAGCACCACCTCCCGGTGGGCCGGCACGTCGGCGAAGTTCATCGCCAGCGCGGCCATGTTCGTCAGCTCCCGGTCGCACCAGGCGAAGGCCGCGGCGGAGTCGGCGAACGGCTGCGCCGTGCCGACCGGCTCGGGCAGCCGGCGGTCGCGCTCCGCGCCGGCCGGCAGGATCGCCAGCACCGACTCCCGGGCGGCCGCCGCGTACCAGCGCAGGGCACGGGCGGCGGCGGCCTCGCGGGCCGGCAGCGGGTCCAGGCGGCCGGCCAGTTCGCGGGCGAAGTCGCGGACCAGGTCGTGCGGCGCGTAGCTGCCGAAGTCGGTCTCCTCCAGCAGGGCGACGTCCACCAGCCGCTCCAGCGCGGCGGCCGCGCGCGGCTCCTCGTCGTCCATCAGCCGGGCGAGCAGCGGCGCGCCGTACTCGGCGAGGTCCAGGGCGCCGATCCGGCGCAGTGCGAGGGCCGCGTCGCGGTCGTCCTCGCGCTCCGAGGTGAGCAGTGCGTCGTGGGCCACGGCGAGCGAGCGGCGCACGCTGAGGTCGTCGTACTCCAACTGGTCGAGCCGGCGCTCCTCGTCGGTGAGCAGTTCCACCAGCGCCTCGGCGGTCAGCGCCCGCCGCACGGCCAGGCGGGCCGCCACGACCCGGAGGGCGAGCGGTAGTTGGCCGCAGAGCTCGACCAGCCGCCGGACCGCCGGGCAGTCGTCCGACGGCTCGCGCCCGGAGGCGCTGGTGATCAGGGCGGTGCTCTCGTCGGCGGTCAGCGGGGCGAGCGGGATGTGGGTGGCGCCGTCCAGGGCGGCCAGCGGGGGCCGGCTGGTGACCAGCACGGCGCAGCCCGGGCCGGCCGGCAGCAGCGGGCGGACCTGGGCGGCCGAGGCGGCGTCGTCGAGCACGATCAGGGTGCGGGTGGCGTCCAAGGTCGAGCGCAGCAGGGCGGCCGCGGTGTCGGCGTCGCCGGGGATCAGCCGGGGCTCGACGCCCAGCCCGCGCAGCAGCACGCCGAGGGCCTGCACCGGTTCGAGCGGTGCCACGCCCTGGGTGGCGCCGTGCAGGTTGAGGAAGAGCTGCCCGTCGGGGAAGTGCTCGCGCAGGGCCCGGGAGACCTGCAGGGCCAGCCCGGTCTTGCCGACCCCGGCCATGCCGCTGACGACCGCCACCGCGGGCTGTCCGTCCTCGCCGGTGAGGGCCGCGTGCACGGCCCGGATCTGCTCGGAGCGGCCGACGAAGTGCGCGGGCGGTACCGGGAGCTGGGCGGGCCGGGGGCGGGCGGCGGCCGGCGCCGGCTGTTCCGCCGGGCCCGGCTGGGTGGTGAGGATCTCCTGGTAGGCCTCGCGGACGGCGCGGCCCGGTTCGACCCCCAGCTCGTCGATCAGGGCCCGGCGCAGGGCGTGGAAGGCGGCGATGGCGTCGGCCTGCCGGTTGGTCCGGTGCAGCGCGAGCATCAACTGCCGGTGGAAGGCCTCCCGATAGGGGTGCTCACGGGTCAGCGAGCCGAGTTCGGCGGTCAGGAACTCGTGCTGTCCGAGCTGCAGGGCCGCGTCGTAGCGCCACTCCAGCACCTGGAGGTGCTGGTCCGTCAGCCGGTCGACCAGCGGGTGCTCGGCGAAGGCCGGTACGTCCGCGAGCGGCCGCCCGCGCCAGAGTTCGAGGGCCGCGGCGCTCTCCCGCTCCACGCCGTTCCAGTCCTGGCGCTGGTGGGCGGTGCGGGCGGCGGCCAGCCGGGCCGCGAACAGCTCGGTGTCCAGCTCGCCGGGTTCGACGTGCAGCAGGAAGCCCTGGGGCACGGCTCGCAGGCGCGAGTCGCCGTCGGTGGCGAGCGCGCGGCGCAGCCGGGCCACGTGGTTGTGCAGCGAGGCGGTCGCGGTGGCGGGCGGGTGCTCGCCCCAGAGGGCTTCCTTGAGGGTGTCGATCGGGACCTGCCGGCCGGGGCGCAGCAGCAGGGCGGTCAGCAGCGTCCTGCTCTTGAGGGCGCCGACCGGGCGCCCGGTACCTGCATCGCTGTGCACGGTCAGCGGACCGAGCAGACCAAAACGCATGTCACAAGTCTCCCGTGATGGACCTGGCCGCCCCCATCGACTCTGCGCCGTCGGTCCTGTTGGTGACATGTTAGTGGTCCGTTGGCGGGACCCCGCAGGATCGGTGGCTGATGACCCGTCCTGCGCGGGGCGGTCCGGCCACGGGGGTGTCGGACGGCTCCGCCGGCGACGCGGGGACGGAACAGTCGCCGCGCGGTCCGTTCGTGGACCTCGCCCGTCCGTCCGTGGATCTCGCGGCTCGGTTCGAGGATCTCGACGCTCCGCTCGGGGTGGCCCGGGCCGGGCGGCCGCGCCGACCGGCCGATCCGTGGATCCGGCCGTCAGGCGCCGGTGGTGGAGCCGGGGCGGATCACCATCAGGACGACCACCACGGCCCAGAGCAGGTTGAAGACGCCGGCCGTCATCGGCAGCAGCCGCAGGCCCTGGACGGCCTTGGCGTGCTCGGGGGCCTGCGGGTCGGCGAGTTCCAGCGCGTCCACGGCGGCCTGCTGGGCGGGCAGGACGAAGAGCAGCAGCGAGAGCGCCGCCAGCGCGGTCAGCACCATCGAGACGATCAGCCAGGACTGGCCCAGCACGTCCATCACCTGGGCGGTGCCGATGCCCAGCACGGGGACCGCGAGGCCCAGCCCCGCGTAGACCTGGGTGATCCGGTGCAGCAGCCGCACGGAGCCGGTCTCCGGGGCCCGGTCGGGGCCGCCGGCGAGCGCGGCCCGGGCCCGGGCGGGGAACATGCTGACCGCCACCGCGACCGGACCGATGAACAGCACCGACACGAGGACGTGCAGGCTGAGGAGGAACTTGGCCATGGCGGGCGGCCCTTTCGCGCTCGGGTGGGACGGTGCGGCGGGGCGTCCACCGGAGCGAAGCCCCGAGCACGCTAACACCGGCCCTCGGGGGCTCCGCCGGCCGGGGTCGCCGGACCGTCTCCGGGGGCTCCGGGCCGCCGCGGGGCCCGCGGGCGCCGCGCTCCGCCGCCGCCGGGACGCCGGCGCTCCGGCGGCGATCGGGGCGCGGGGCGCCGGGAGGCCCGGGGCGGTACGGCGACCGGCGGGCCACCAGCAACCGGCCTTCTGCGCCGCCGATGTGACGGTCCTTCGGCGTGACCGGGCCGACCGCCGAGTCTTGTCGCGGGGCGAGGATGTGTATGAAGATCGTGTCGGGTCACCATCAAGATCCATCCTGAGCCGGTCCCTCACCGGCACGCACACCACGGGGGTACAGATGACCACGGACGCACGACGGCCGGGCGACGGCCGGGCGGACGGCGGCGCGGAGCGCAGGCCGGGACGCCGCGCCCTGCTCGCGGGGCTCACCGGGGCGGGCGCCCTCGCGGGCAGCGTCGTCCTCGGCGGCGCCAGCGCCTCGGCGGCGACCACGGGCGCGGACACCTACGTGGTCGACGTCGTCGCCAAGGGGGCCGACCCGACGGGCCAGACGCCCAGCGACACCGCGTTCCGGGCCGCGGCGGCGGAGCTGCTCGGCTCCTTCCAGCAGGGCCCGATCTCGGGCGCCGTCCCGAAGAAGGTGCTGCTCGTCCCGCCGGGCAACTACCTGCTCACGCAGCCGGACTCGCTGCTGCCGGGGGAGGACGGCGTCGGCCACGGCGGCATCGTCGACGGCATCTCGATCACCGGCTACGGCAAGCGGCTCTCCCGCATCACGTACGCGCCGACGGCCCGGAACACCACGCTGTGGACCAACCGCCAGCGGTACAAGAACATCCGGATCAGCGGTCTGACCTTCGACAGCCAGGACGCCACCGCGACCTTCAACTACGCGTACTCCTCGGACGCCGGCGGCGTGCAGGACACCTGGTACACGGACGTCGAGTGGCGCGGCTCCTGGAAGGTCGGCATCGGCCTCGACGGGCCCGCCTCCACCTCGGACCTCAACAGCGAGATGGGCTGGGACCACTGCCAGATCGGCGGCTCCTACACGGACGCCTTCCTGGTGATCGGCATGACGCCGGCGGAGCCGCAGCAGGACCAGTTCCTGAACTACTGGTTCCGGGACTGCAAGGTCGAGTTCAAGTCCGGCTCCTTCGTGCGCAACGAGCGCGGCGGCTCGATGAACTTCGTCGGGGGCTCCTACATCCTCACCGACGCGGCCTCCACCGGGACGTTCTTCCAGCTCGGTTCGGCAGCGAGCGGCCGCGCCGACTCGACCATGCGCCTGTACGCGCAGGGCATCCGCTTCGAGCTGCGCGGCGCGGGCCACAAGGTCATCGACTCGGGCTGGTACAAGGGCTCGATCACCTTCGTCTCCTGCGACGACACCGCGCTCTCCTTCCAGGCCTGGGGGGCGAACGCGGTCACCCACCAGTACCGCTTCGACGCCGTCAACCCCTCCCGCGGTCCGATGGTGCGCTACCAGGACTGCGCGCTCATGGGCTCCCACCAGGTGACGGCCGCCACCGCCACCACGGCGGGCAAGCTGCTCTACGACGGCTGCCGCTTCAGCAGCGTGACGGCGGGAACCGGCGCCGCCGGCTTCCTCCGCTGGCCGGGCACCGCACCCTGGTACGAGTTCCGCGACTGCCTGACCAAGAGCGGCAGGCTCGCCGACGCCAAGGTGTCCTGACGGGCGGTGGCGGGGTGCCCTGACACCCCGACGACGACGGCCGCGTCTGCCCGGCCGGGCGGGTGCGGCCGTCGTCGTACGTCCGGACACCGCCTGCCGGGTGCCCTCAGGGGGCCAGGGTGGCCAGGGTCGCCAGCCGGGGCGCCCGGGTGCTCACGGCGCAGGCGGTCGCGCCGGTACCGCGGCCGTCGGCGTCCTGCCCGCCGTCCTGCCAGTCCAGCAGGTACAGGTCCGTGAACCGGCTGTGCAGGGGCAGCTCGCCGGGGGTGTCCAGCGGCAGGGCGGAGAGGTCCAGTCCGCCGAGGGTGTCCAGCGTGGTCCGGCCGATCTTGACCATGGCCTCCTTGCGGACCCACTGCCGCAGGAAGGCCCGGCCCGGCTCCGGGTGCGCCTGGACGAGCCGCATCTCGGCCTCGGTGAGCACTCGTTCGAAGACCTCGACCGGCGTCCCCGTCCTGGTCGGCAGCTCCACGTCGACGCCGACGGGGTGGTACCCGGCGGCCACGGCGACCACGCCGCGGGTGTGCGAGAGGCTGACGTGGAGGTCCGGGTGGCCGGGCAGGTAGGGCTTCCCGTGGGTGGGATCGCCGCAGTCGGGGCACTTCTGGGCCAGCGTCAGACCGCTCGCGTCCACGCCGAGCACCCGCGCGGCGCAGATCCGGACGAGGACGTGCGCCGCGACGTAGTCGAGCCGTCCGGAGGCCTGGTGGAACCGGGCGGCGCGCTGCTGCTCGGCGGGGCCGAGCAGGTGCTCGCCCGCCTCGGGGTGCCGCATGACCTCGGTGCTCGCCGCGACCGCCACCAGGGGGCCCGCCGGTTCGTACGAAGCGTTGTCCATCGTTGTCGCCCTCTCCGATCGCCGTGCCCAACCTATGAGCCGGGAGCCTGATCGGACAACCCGCCGACGGGAGACCAACCGTATGATCCCGGGGCAAAAGGGACGGCGTGGTGACCATGAACCGGACGGCTCGCGGGCTTGGATGGGACACATCATCAGATGAGTGACGGGTGATGGGGGGCAACCCGCTCCGACGTGCGTAAGGGGCAGTCAATGAATCTTGGTGTCGGCACCACGGGGCCGGTCGAGCCGCCCCCTCCGGCGACCGGTCCGCCGCCCGCCCGCAACCGCCGGGTGGTCAGGGCGGCCCTCGTCGCCGGGCTGACGCTGGCTCCGCTGACCGCGCTGCTGAGCATCGGCAGTGCCGCCCCCCTGGCCCCTCCGCTCGGGCCCTGCAGCGGGCCGGACTGCCCGGCCGTCTTCCCCTCGCCGCCGAACAACGGCAGTTTCCCCGGGCGGGACGCCACCATCAACATCTTCACCGGGGGCTACTTCCGGGCCTCCGAGCGCGCGGCCGAGGCCGAGGGCAAGATCGTCACGCTCGGCAACTTCACCATCGACAAGAACGGCGGCGGCAGCTTCAACGCGGGCGTCGTCGGCGTCGGCTCGCGGGTGCCCCCGCCGGACGGGACCGACCACGTGACGGTGGGCGGCAACGTCGACGTCAGGACCACGAACACGCTCCTGCTCGGCGGGACCCAGGTCGGCGGGCCCGACGCCTACGGCAACCTCAGGTACGCCGGCACCCTCTCCGGGACCGTCACCCTCACCGCGCCCGGCCAGGCCGTCCAGGACGCCCACGCCGTCGACCAGTACCGGTCCGTGCTGACCCAGATCGAGAACGCCTCGGCCTGCACCGGTCAGGCGACCGCGACCGGTACGGTCGCCCTCACCAGTTTCAGCGCCACCTTCACCGGCGACGGAACCAGCGCGCGGCAGGTCTTCAACGTCGCCGGGGACCTCGCGAGCCCGACGGGCGGCCAGATCGGCCTGGTGTTCGCCGGCATCCCGGCCGGCGCCACCGTGATCGTCAACATGCTGTCGGCCAATCCGGTGATCAACACGTACACGGGTACCGGCTTCCCCGGGGACCAGACCACCGAACTGCGGCCCAAGCTGCTGTACAACTTCCCGACCGCCACCACCGCGCTGCTCACCGGTGGGGCCCAGTTCCAGGGCAGCATCATGGCGGGCAACCCGGCCGGCACCACCACCATCGAGATGCCCGGCATCAACGGCCGGGTCTACCTGGCCGGCAACCTGGAGCAGCGCGGCTCGGGCGGGTACGAGCTGCACGCCTACCCGTTCGACGGGGACCTTCCGGAGTGCACGTCGCCTTCGCCGAGCCCGAGTCCGAGCCCGAGCCCGAGCCCGTCGCCGTCGCCGAGTCCGAGCCCGAGCCCGTCGCCGTCGCCGAGTCCGAGCCCGAGTCCGAGCCCGTCGCCGTCGCCGAGCCCGTCACCCAGCCCGAGCCCGAGTCCGAGCCCGTCACCGTCCCCGAGCCCGAGTCCGAGCCCGTCGCCGTCGCCGAGCCCGAAGCCGAGTCCGACGCACTCGTACAGCCCGAAGCCCAGCCCCACCCACTCGTACAGTCCGAAGCCTTCGCCCAGTCCGAGTCCGTCGGTGAGCCCGAGCCCGAGCCCGAGCCCGAGTCCGTCGCCGAGCCCGAAGCCGAGTCCGACGCACTCGTACAGCCCGAAGCCCAGCCCCACCCACTCGTACAGTCCGAAGCCTTCGCCCAGTCCGAGTCCGTCGGTGAGCCCGAGCCCGAGCCCGAGCCCGAGTCCGTCGCCGAGCCCGAAGCCGAGTCCGACGCACTCGTACAGCCCGAAGCCCAGCCCCACCCACTCCTACAGTCCCAAGCCTTCGCCCTCGCAGAGCGCGAGTCCGACCCACAGCCCGAGCGTCGTGCCTTCGCCGAGTACTCCCGGCGGCCCGCCGACCCACGGGCACGGTGGCGGATCCCCGAGCGGTCCGTCGCTGCCGTCCACCGGCAGCAGCGTCAGCCCCGTCCTGATGGGGTTCGCGAGTGCGGTGCTGCTGGCGGGTGGTGGTCTGGTCGTGATGGTGGTCCGTCGTCGCGGACGCCACAGCTGACCCGCCCCCGGCAGGGCCTTCGCTGAAAAGCCCGGTGCCCCGGTGTCCTTGGACACCGGGGCACCGTCGTCGCCTCGGACACGCCCGGGGGCGTGGCGGCGGGGCGGCCCGCCCGGGTGCGATCAGCGCTCGGCGAAGAACCGCTCGACCGAGCCACGCCCGGCGGTGAAGGAGTCGAGCGGCTCGCCGACGATCCGGCCGGCGAGATCGGTGGCGAGGGTGCCGACGTTCTCCCGGAGCGCCACGGCGGCGAGCGCCTGGTCCACGGTGAAGCGGGCGCGGGCGGCGCGGACGAGCTCCTCGCGTTCGCGCTGGCCCTCCTCGCGGGCGGCCGCGACCAGGGCGGCGCCCTCCTCGGCCGCGGCCTGGCGGATCCGGGCGGCCTCGTGGTGGGCCGCGGCGAGTTCCTGCCGGTAGGCGGCGAGCGTGCGCAGGGCTTCGGCCTGTGCCTCCGCGGCCCGTTCGGCCCCGCCTTCGATGGCGTCCCGCCGTGCGGCGAGGGTGCGTTCGAGGCCGGGCAGGACGATCCGGCCGAGTATGCCGAAGATCAGGAAGAAGCAGAGCAGTCCGACGAGGAGTTGCGCGGGGTCAGGCTCCAGAGGTCCCATGCGCACCATCGTACGAAATGATGATCCGTCATATAAGGGCCCCTGTCGGTGGCGGTGGCCTAGGTCACCGCGCCGCGCCGGTTGAAGCGCTCCTCGCGCCACTCGCCGGACTCCAGCACCTCGGCCAACTGCTGTGCCGCGTCCCAGACCTGCGTGTACGAGACGTACAGCGGCGTGAACCCGAAGCGCATCAGGTCGGGGGCCCGGAAGTCGCCGATCACCCCGCGCTCGATCAGCGCCTGCACCACCGGGTACCCGTCCCGGTGCCGCAGCGCGACCTGGCTGCCCCGGCGGTCGTGCTCGCGCGGCGTCACCACCTCGATGCCGTCCAGCGGTTCGACCAGCGAGATGAACAGGTCGGTCAGGGCCAGGCTCTTGGCCCGGACGGCCCGCAGGTCGGCCCGCTCCCAGACGTCGAGTCCGGCGCCCAGCGCGGCCTGCCCCAGCAGGGAGGGCGAGCTGGTCAGGAAGCGTCCGATGCCGCCGGTCGGCGCGTACGCCGGCTCGAAGGCGAACGGGCGGGCGTGTCCGAACCAGCCGCTCAGCGGCTGCTCGGCGGCGCTCTGGTGGCGCTCGGCGACGTACAGGAAGGCGGGGGAGCCCGGGCCGCCGTTCAGGTACTTGTAGGTGCAGCCGACCGCGAAGTCGGCTCCGCAGGCGTCCAGTTCGACCGGCAGCGCGCCCACCGAGTGGCAGACGTCCCAGATCATCAGGGCGCCGGCCGCCCGGACCTGGGCCGTGATGGCCGCCATGTCCAGCAACTCGCCGGTGCGGTAGTCGACATGGGAGAGGACGACGGCCGCGACGTCGCCGTCCAGGTGCCGCTCCAGCTCCTCGGCGCCGGTCGAGGGCAGCAGGACGCTGCGAGCGCCCCCGGCCAGAGAGGTCACGCCCTCGGCGATGTAGAGGTCGGTGGGGAAGGCCGCGCCGTCGCCGAGCACCGTGTGCCGGCCGGGCCGCAGCCGCAGGGCCGCCGCGAGCACCTTGAAGAGGTTCACCGAGGTGGTGTCGCAGACCACCACCTGGCCGGCGGCCGCCCCGACCAGCGGCGCGATCCGGCCGCCCAGGCGGTACGGCTGCTCGAACCAGCCGGCGTCGTTCCAGCTGCGGATGAGCTCGCGGCCCCACTCCTCCTCGACCACCTCGCGGACCCGCTCCGCGGTCCGCACCGGCAGCGCGCCGAGCGAGTTGCCGTCCAGGTAGACGCCCTTCTCGGGCAGGGTGAAGTCGGCGCGGAACCCCGCCAGCGGGTCCGCCGCGTCCAGGGCCTCGCACTGCGCCCGGGTGGTGCCGGGCCGGCCGCCGGAGAGCCGGGTGTCGTCGGGTCCGATGCTCACAGTTCGTTCCTCACGGTCCACAGTTCGGGGAAGACGTCCTGCTCGGCGGAGCGCTTCAGCCAGGTCAGGCCGCTGGACCCGCCGGTGCCGGGCTTGTCGCCCATCGAGCGCTTGACCGCCGAGTAGTGCTTCTGCCGCCAGCGGGTGACCCGCTCGGCCGCGTCGAGCAGTGCCTCGCCGAGGCCCGCCAGGTCGGCGTACGCGGGCTCGGTGTACACCCGGTGCCAGGCCTCCTGCACCTGCGGCAGCGGCTGGTAGCGCTGGGCCGAGGGCTCGTGGGGGACGGCCAGGCCGCGCCGCGCGAGCAACGCCAGCACGTCGTCGTACAGGCTCGGGGCCCGCAGCGCGCCGGCCAGCTCCTGGTGCGTGGCGGGCACCTCCTCGTACATCC
This sequence comes from Kitasatospora herbaricolor, assembly GCF_030813695.1. Taxonomy (NCBI): domain Bacteria; kingdom Bacillati; phylum Actinomycetota; class Actinomycetes; order Kitasatosporales; family Streptomycetaceae; genus Kitasatospora; species Kitasatospora herbaricolor. The sequence goes on along the minus strand of NZ_JAUSVA010000002.1, from coordinate 2,888,454 downwards.
GCAGCAGGTGCTCGCTCTTGTTGCCGAGCAGGAACTCCAGGCGCAGGAAGGCGGAGGACTGGAAGCCCGAGGCCTCGCCGAGCACCTCGCGGAAGGAGCCGAACTCCCGCGGGGTCATGGTGGCGAGCAGGTCCCAGGAGTTCACCAGCACGTCCTGCACGTGGGTGCCGCGCCGCAGCGCCGCCAGGGCGGCCGGCACCTCGTCCTCGCGCAGGGCCTGCTGGGCCAGCGTCCACTCGTGCCGGAGCAGGTCGAAGAGCAGTTCCATCACCTGGGTGGTGATGATGAAGGAGAGCTCGGCCGGCACCTTGCTGCGCGGGTGCTGCAGGCTGTGCAGCTCCTCCAGCCGGACGTACCGCGCGTACGGCGTCCCGCTGCCGGGCTCCTCCTCCCGTCCGAACGACAGGTTGGGTGTGCTCACCGCGTCGTGCCCCATGTTTCCGGTCCTTCCTGACAGCCCGCCCTGCGCCGGGTCTTTCCGCGCCTCCGGTCCGTCCCGGCCGGGCGGACCTATTGTGCGGCCGGCCCTGCCCGCTCTTGAATGGGCTCCGGACACCGGATCGGCGGTCGGGCCTTGCGATCGCATGGTCTTTCGACCTTTCGGCTTCAGGAACGCAAACCGTCCCTTCCGTCCCGTCCGACACACCGGTGGCACCCCGGCCACCACGACCAGCAGGGAGCCATCATGGACACCGTCGACCGCCGGCTGCTCGCCGAACTGCAGGCCGACGCCCGGCTCTCCTACAACGAGCTGTCCCGCCGGGTCAGCCTCTCCCCGCCGGCCGTCGCCGAGCGTGTCCGCCGGCTGGAGGCCGACGGCGTGATCAGCGGGTACCACGCCCACGTCGACCTCGCGAAGGCCGGCCTGCCGGTCACCGCGCTGGTCCAGATCCAGTGCTACGGGCCGCGCTGCCTGCTCCGCGACCCCGAGGTGGCCGACTGGCCCGAGGTGCTGCAACTGCACCGGGTGACCGGCGGCGCCTGCTGCGCCCTGCTGGTCGCGGTGCCCGCGATGGCGCAGTTCGAGGCGCTGATCGACCGGCTGGCGGGGTACGGGCAACCCGCCAGCTCGATGATCCTCTCCAGTCCCGTCCCCTGGCGGCCCGTGGTTGCCCCCTGAGGGCCGCCGGGTAGGTTGACCGGCATGCCGACGAACCGTCATGTCCTGCTGCTGCCAGGGAGTCTGCGCACCGGCTCCTCCAACGAGATCGTGCTGCGCACCGCCGCCGACCTGGCCCCCGAGGGGGTCACCACCACGCTGTACGAAGGGCTGGCCGGGCTGCCGCACTTCAACCCGGACGACGACGCCGACCCGCTGCCGGCCCCGGTCGCCGAGCTGCGCGCGGCCGTCGCGGCCGCCGACGCGATCCTGGTCTGCACCCCCGAGTACGCGGGCACCCTGCCGGGATCCTTCAAGAACCTGCTGGACTGGACCGTCGGCGGCGTCGAGATCTCCGACAAGCCGACGGCCTGGATCAACGCGGCCAACCCCGGCCGCGGCCTCGGCGCCGAGGCCACCCTGCGCCTGGTGCTGGGCTACACGGGCGCGGCCGTGCTGGAGGAGGCCTGCGCCGCCGTACCGGTGGACCGCGCGGTGGTCGGCCCGGACGGTGTGATCACCGACCCCGGGGCCCGCGCGGAGATCGCCCGGGTGCTGGCGCTGCTCACGGCCGGCTGATCCTCCCGCGGGCGGCCGCCGGAGCGGCGCTCCGCCCGTCGCCGGCCGCCGGGGTGTCCGCGCCCCGGCGGACCGGGCCCGCCCGGGCGCCCGCCCGCTCAATGGCCCACGGCCATGTGCACGCCCAGCTCGGCCAGCCCGTTCAGGAACAGCTCCACGCCGACCGCGGCGAGCAGCAGTCCGAGCAGCCGGGAGAGCAGTTCCAGCGAGGTCCGCCGGCTTCGCTGCAGCAGCGGGGCCAGCAGCAGTACGCAGACGCAGTTGATCGCCACCACCGCGAGGTAGGCCACGGCCACGGTGGTGTGCCAGCCCCAGGTGTCCTTGCTGAGCGACCCGATCAGGACGCCCGTCATGGCCAGCGGGCTGGCGATGTAGGGCAGCAGCAACGCGCGGATGCCGTCCACCATCGGGTTCGCCAGGTGCTCGTCGTCCGAGTCGCCGCCGCCCAGGTGGATGCCGAGGACCAGCGCCACCGCGTAGATGAAGAAGATCGTCCCGCCGGCCAGCTGCAGCGACTGGTCGCTGACGTGGAACAGCGTGGTGACGAAGTCCGCGATGTACGCCATCACCCCGCCGACGACGGCGGCGACCAGCGAGCTCCACAGAGCCAGCCGGCGCAGGTAGCCGGTGCTGCGGCCGGTCCCCAGCTGGGCGAAGGACAGCAGGACCTTGGGCGGCCCGACCACCGCGAAGAACGCGATGAAGGCACTGCTGAGATCGAAGACGTACATGGCCCCAGCCTTACCGCAGCCGGGCTCCCGCGCAGCAGAGGCTCAGCGGAGCAGCACGGTGACGCCGCCCGCGCGCAGGGTGTCGAGCACCGCCTCGAAGTAGCTCAGCTCGTGCCCGCCGATCACCGCAGGACCGGTCAGCCGCCGGCGGGCCGCCGCCGCGTCGTGCCAGACCAGGGTGAACGGCGGCTCCGCGCCGAAACCCCCGCGCAGGCAGTCGGCGAGCGCGTCCAGGTTGCTGCCGTAGTAGCCGCCGGGGCCGTTGACGGCCTCGCCGAGGGCGGCGTAGCAGCTCGCCCGGTCGGTGATCCGGGAGCCGTCCAGGTGGTGCTCGGGCGGTGGTTGCGCCGTCTCGTTCCCTGTCATCCCGGTCCCCGTCCTCGGCCGCTCCCGGCGGGTCCGGGTCGCACCACGATCTTCGCCCGGATGGCGGCGCCGGGTCGAACCGGGCCGACCTTTGGGCTGGGATGGGCAGCAGGATCATCAGCCGTACGAACAGAGGCCCGACATGACCTGTCTCAATCGCAAGGATCTCGGTCTGCTCGCCCTGCGCGGCGCGGTGGGCGGGGTGCTCATCGCGCACGGCACGCAGAAGCTGTTCGGCTGGTTCGGCGGCGGGGGGCTGGAGGGCACCACGCAGGCCATGGAGCACATGGGCTTCCATCCCGGGCGGCGGAGCGCGATCGCCGCGGGCCTGGGTGAGGCGGGCGGCGGGGCGATGCTGGTGGCCGGGCTGGCCACCCCGGCGGCCGGGGCGATCGTGGCGGGCACCATGGCGGGCGCGATCTCGGTGCACGCCCCGGCCGGGTTCTTCAGCACGGCCGGGGGTTACGAGTACCCCGCCCTGCTCGGCGCCGCCGGCCTGTCGCTGGGGCTGTCGGGGGCGGGCCGGTACTCGCTGGACCACGCGCTCGGGCACCGGGTGGACCGCCCCTGGATCGGCGTCGTCGCCTTCGTGGCCAGCGCCCTCGGGGCCTGCTCGGTGGTGTCCCGCCGCCGGCACGTGATGCGGCTGCGCGAGGAGCGGGCCGCGATGGACGCGGGCGAGGAGGGCGCCGGGCTCTCCTGAGTCCGGCCGCGGCCGGCGGGGGCGGCCCGCGCACCGCCGCGGACACCCGCGCACCGCCGTGGCACCGCGAACGACCGGCCCGGGAGCCCCGGGTCGCGGGGGACCAGGCCCGGGAGGACCCGGGAGAGAAGAGGACATCATGGAGCGTCAGCAGCCCCGCCCGACCCGTCAGGACACCTCCGCTCCCACCGTCCGGCGCCCTCGCGCCGCGCTGGCCGGTGCGGCGGCCGCCCTGGCCGCGATGGCGCTCGGCACGGCCGCCCTCGCCGGCTGCTCCTCGGACAGCACACCGAGCGGGGCGGCGTCGGCGGTGGCCTCGGCGGCGCAGTCGGCGCTCTCCGCGGCCGCCTCGGCGGCCCAGTCCGCGCTGGCCTCCGGCGCTTCGGCGGCGCAGTCGGCGCTGGCCTCGGGAGCCTCCGAGTTCGCCTCGGCGGCCGCCTCGGCGGAGGCCGCCGCCTCCTCGGCGCTCGCGGGTGTGAAGGGCGGTCTGGAGGCCCAGGGTGATGTGACCGCCGGCGACGTCACCACCGACTCGCAGGGGCGGGCCCAGGTGCAGCTCACGGTGAAGAACGGGCAGTCGCAGTCCTACCGCTACAGCGTCCAGGTCAACTTCACCGACCAGTCCGGCAACGTGCTGGACGCCACGGTCGTCAGCGTCCCCGAGGTGGCGGCGGGCCAGAGCGCGCAGGCCACCGCCGTCAGCAACCGGGACCTCTCGGGCGACGTCAAGGCCGTGGTCGCCCGGGCGGTGCGGTACTGACCCGGGGACGGGTCCGGACGTCAACGCGCGGATCGCGGGTCGCCCCAAGAGGTGGATGTCGTGCCGGCGGGCGTGGGTAGGCTGGCTGTGACGGCGAGGATCTCGCATATGGGAGCAACCATGACTGCCGTGCCTGACTGGCTCATCCCGCCGGAGGGCGGGTTCACCGCCGACGACCTCGACAGGATGCCCGGCCTCCCGCCGCACACGGAGTTGATCGACGGGAGCCTCGTCTTCATGAGCCCGCAGAAGTACTTTCATTCGCTGGCCATGTATCTGCTGGAGCAGGGCCTCCGAGCGACGGCCCCGCCCGAGTTGCGGGTGGTGCGGGAGATGAGCGTGGTGCTGGGCCGCCGGGACCGGCCCGAGCCGGACCTCTCGGTCGTGCGGGCCGACGCCGTGACCGAGGAGGCGGAGGAGACGGGGTTCCCCGCGTCCGCCGTGGTGCTCGCCGTCGAGGTGGTGTCGCCGGACTCCGTGGAGCGGGACCGGGACACCAAGCCGCGCAAGTACGCGCAGGCCGGCATTCCGCACTTCTGGCGGGTGGAGAAGGCCGAGGGGCGCCGGCCGGTGGTCTACGTCTACGAACTTGACCCGGCCACGGACACGTACGCCGTCAACGGGATCCACCACGACCGGCTGAAGGTCGGGGTGCCGTTCCCGGTCGACATCGACCTGACAGAGATCGATCGTCTCTAAGGTTCCCAGGGTTTACCCGCAGGTCAGATGTGGTGAGGGGAATCGGGCAACCTTAAGGGCGGCTCAAGGGCCAACCGGGCCTCTTGACGCGTGAGTTGGTCTAGTCCATTTTAATCCCCAGGTGCAGGGAGCCCCTGAGCCGGCGTCGGAGGTCCAGACCTCTGGCGCCGGTTCGGCGCACCCCGGCGTCCGTCAAGGCATGCCCCAGCTCGATTCCCTTCTGTCATGTCCCTGGTCGCGCGGCCCCACCCCGTGCGAACCGTGCCAGGGCTGTGGCGGAGCCCCCACAACCCTGGAGTCACGCACCCATGCTTCGCTCTGTTCCCACGGCCCAGGAGCCGGTTCGCAGGCGGCGGCCGAAGAGCCTGGTCGCGGTCGCGGCCGGCACCGCCGCGTCCCTGCTGCTCGGCGCGGGCCTCGCGCTCACCTCCGGCGGCACCGCCAGCGCGGCCGCCACCAACACCACCGGCGCCCCGGCGACCTCCGGCGGTATCAAGGTCGCCTACTTCGACCAGTGGTCGATCTACGGCAACGCGTACTACCCGAAGACGATTCAGGACACCGGCGTGGCCGGCAAGCTGGACTACCTGATCTACGACTTCGCCAACATCAACCCCACCACGCTCTCCTGTTTCCAGGCCACCAAGGCGGCCTCGCAGGACGAGAACAACCCCAGCGCGGGTGACGGTGCGGCGGACGCGTTCGCGGACTACCAGAAGTCCTTCGGTCCGGACATCTCGGTCGACGGCGTCGGCGACGCCTGGGGCCAGCCGATCGCGGGCAACTTCAACCAGCTGAAGAAGCTGAAGGCGAAGAACCCCAAGCTCAAGGTCCTCATCTCGCTCGGCGGGTGGACGTACTCCAAGTACTTCTCCGACGCGGCCGCCACGGACGCCTCGCGCAAGAAGCTGGTCTCGTCCTGCATCGACATGTTCATCAAGGGCAACCTGCCCGTCGACGCCGGCTACGGCGGCGCGGGCTCGGCCGCCGGCATCTTCGACGGCATCGACATCGACTGGGAGTACCCGGGCGGCGGCGGCCACCTCGGCAACCACGAGAGCCCGAACGACAAGCAGAACTTCACCCTGCTGCTGAAGGAGCTGCGCACCCAGCTCGACGCGCAGGGTGCGGCCGACGGCAAGACCTACGCCACGGCGGCGGCGGTCGGCGCCGGCCAGGACAAGATCAAGAACCTGGAGACCGACAAGATCGGTCAGTACCTCACCTTCCTCGACGTCATGACGTACGACATGCACGGCGGCTGGGAGGCGAAGGGCCCGACGAACCACCAGGCCCCGATCTACTCCGGTCCGAACGACCCGATGACCCCGGTCACCCCGGGCACCGGCAAGTACTCGATCGACAACGCCATCAAGGCCTTCACGGTCGGTGACGCGCAGTACGGCATCCCCGGCGGCTTCCCCGCCAAGAAGATCAACATGGGCGTGCCGTTCTACTACCGCGGCTGGACCGGCGTGCCGAACAACGGCAAGAACGGCCTCTTCCAGACCGCCACCGGCCCGGCGGCCGGCGCGGCGATGTCCGGCAGCGTCCCCGGCATCCAGATGTACAAGGAGCTCGCGGGCTTCGTCGACAACCCGTCGAAGACCTACTGGGACGACACGGCCAAGGCCGCGTACTTCTACGACGGCACCACCTTCTGGTCCGGCGAGAACGCCCAGTCCATCCAGGCCAAGGTCGACTACGCGCACTGCAACGGCCTCGGCGGCTCCTTCGCCTTCTCCCTGTACGACATGGGCACCCAGACCGCGCTGTTCGACAAGATGGCCTCGGCCACCGACGGCTCCGCCGCGAACTGCCCGGCCGGCCCGACCACCTCGGCCTCGCCGACCGCCACGGCCTCCCCGACCGTGACCCCGTCGACCACCGCGTCGCCGACCGCCACCGCCACCGCGACCTCCTCCCCGACGGCGACGGTCTCCCCGACCGCCACCGCCACCTCGGGTGCCTGCACCGCCCCGAGCTGGAGCGCCTCGGCCGTCTACGCGACCCCGACCAAGGTCTCCTGGAAGGGCCACTACTACACCAACAAGTGGTGGACCACGAACGAGGACCCGAGCCTCAGTGGCCAGTGGGGCGTCTGGACCGACAACGGCGCCTGCTGACGACACGTAGCTGAGTGAAGGGCGCTTGACGGAGCCCGCACCACGATGAATCCCCCTCGGACGGGCCACCCCGGACGTCCGCGAATCCGGCCCGCTGGGACTTCTCCCGGCGGGCCGGAGGGCTGTCCGGCCCCGGCCCGGCAGTGATGCACGACGGACGGCCTGCCACATGACAGGCCGTCCGTCGCGTTATAGGGGCATGGAGCAGACAACGGGCAAGGGCACGGCGTCGCGGGAGCCACTGGAGTTCCCCGCCTTCGTCGCGGCGCGGGGGCGGCACCTGCTCAGGACGGCGTTCCTGCTGACCGGCGGTGACGCGCACCTCGCCGAGGACCTCGTGCAGGAGGCGCTCGGGCGGGTGTACGGGAAGTGGCGCAGGATCTCACGCATGGAGAACCCGGCCGGGTACGCGCAGACCGTCCTGGCCAACACCTTCCTGTCGTACCGGCGGCGGCGCAGCAGCACGGAGCGGGCGACCGACAGCATCCCCGAGGCCGGCGTCAGCGACCCGGACCCGGCGCTGCGGCTGACCCTGCTGCGGGCGCTGGGCGAACTCGCCGCGGTGGACCGGGCGGTGCTGGTGCTGCGGTTCCGGGAGGACCGCAGCGTGGAGGAGACGGCCGCCGCGCTGCACCTCAGCCCCACCGCCGTCCGCTCCCGCAGCAGCCGGGCACCGGCGCGGATGCGGGCGCGGCTCGGCGAGGAATCGGCAGCCGTCCTGTGCCTGGCGCTCCTGACCCGTCCGTCCGCCCGCCGCACGTGAACGGCCCGCCCAGGCCGGGGCGGGCCGTTCACGTGCGGAAGGTCAGTCCAGGTCGTCCGTGCGGCCGAGGGCGTCCGGCTGGCTCTCCTCGATCCGGCGCAGCATCCGCCCGAGCATGCCGGAGAGCACCGCGCGCTCCTCGCCGACCACGTCCTGGAGGAGCTCCTCCTCGAAGACGGCGGCCATCCGCATCGACTCCAGCCACTTGTCGCGGCCGTTCTCGGTCAGCTCGATGATCACCCGGACCCGGTTGCTCTCGTCCCGCTCCCGGGTGACCAGGTCCTCGGCGACCATCCGGTCGATCCGGTGGGTCATCGCGGCGGGGGTGAGGCCGAGCCGCTTGGCCAGGTCGCCGGGGCCGAGCCGGTACGGGCTGCCGGCGATCACCAGGGCCTTGAGCACCTCCCAGTCGGCGGAGGTGATTCCGAGCACAGTCAGCTGCCGGGTGTAGGCCACGTTCATCCGCCGGGTGACCCGGGAGAGGGTCTGCACGATGGTCTCGACCTGAGGGTCCACGAGCGGGAACTCCCGCTGGTAGACGGCCACCTGCTCGGAGATCCCCAGCTCGCCGGCGGCGGGCGGCTCGGGCTTGCGTGCGCTCATGGGGACCAGTGTCGCACGTGCGGGGTGCACTGTTTAAGCCTTTGACACGAGAGACTTCCGGTCCTTAGAGTTTAGCTCTGAAATCTTGCGCAGTTAAGCGTATCCAGCGAAAGTCCAGCCGGAGAGGTCCGGAGCGGGCTCCAGGGAAAGGGTGTGCACGGTGACCGGCACGGTGAAGCAGCAGAGGCAGCGGCGTCAAGGGGCGGGCGGCCCGCTGCGCCGCGTCCAGATCGGCAACGCGCTCAGCGCGTTCGGCAGCGGATTCACGATGCCGTACATGTTCGTCTACGTGGACCAGGTGCGCGGCCTCGGCTCGCTCGCCGCCGGGATGGTGTTCACCGTCTTCGCGCTGGCCGCGCTCGCCGTGCTGCCGCTCACCGGGCGGGGCATCGACCGCTACGGCCCGCGTCCGGTGCTGCTGGTCGGCGCCGCCGTCGCGGCCATCGGCGCCTTCGCCTTCGGGCGGGCCACCGGCACCCCCGAGCTGATCCTCTTCTCGTTCCTGTTCGGGGCCGGCTTCACCACCTGCCAGCCCGCGCTCGCCACCATGATCGTGCGCAGCTCCACCAGGGCCACCCGCTCGCACGCCTTCGCGCTCCAGTTCACCCTGGTCAACCTGGGCATGGGCATCGGCGCGCTGATCGGCGGGCAGATCGTGGACGTCGCCGTCCCGGGCAGCCTCACCACCCTGTTCACCATCGAGGCGGCCGCGCTGCTGGCGATGGGCCTGGTCGCCGGCAGCGCCCGGATCCCGGCCGCCGAGCCCGCGCCGGTGGGCGGGCGGTCCGGCCCGAGCGGGCTGCGCGCGCTGGTCGCCGACAAGGCGATGCTGCGGCTCTGCGTGCTCGCCGCGCTGATCTTCTTCACCTGCTACGGCCAGTTCGAGTCCGGCGTCGCGGCCTTCGCCACCGACACCGTCGGCGTGGCGCCCTCGACCCTGGGCCTGGCCATCGGCGCCAACGCGCTGACCATCGTGGTGCTGCAGATGTTCGTCGTACGGATCACCGCCCGCCGCCGGCGGACCACCGCGATGGCCGCCGCCGGCCTGGTCTGGCTCGGCGCCTGGACGATGGCCCTGGTGGCCGGACTGGTCCGGGCCGAGGCTCTGGCCGCGACGGTCTCGATCGTCTCGATCTACGCGCTGTTCGGCGTCGGGGAGTCGCTGCTGGCGCCCACCCTGGGCCCGATCGTCGCCGATCTGGCACCCGCGCGGCTGCTCGGCACCTACAACGCCGGCTACGCCCTGGTGAAGCAGATCGCCGTCGCGGTCGGTCCGGCCGTCGGCGTCCTGCTGGTCGGTTCCGGCACCTGGCCGCTGTACCTGGCCGCGATGGCCCTCTGCACCCTGCTGATCGTCGTCATGGCCCTGCGGCTGCGCGGTCACCTGACCCCGGCTCAGGACAACGCCCGTCAGGCGGCGCCGCACTTCGCCGACGTCCGGGAGCTGCAGACCGCGGCCTGACCGCCGGGGCGGGCCCGCGGTGCCCCGGGCGCGTCCCGGGGCACCGCGGCGCGTTCCCGGGGTTCGCGGACGATCGCCGCCCGCAGGCCCGACACGCTTGGTTTCGCGCCGGGAGCCACATAGTGTCAGTCGCTGTTGGCACGGGGCCGGGAGTGCCCTGGGCCGAGCAGGCGAGTGAGCGAATCGGCGAGGCAATGACACAAGCGGTAGTCACGCACACCCCGGCACCGGCAGCCCCCGCGGGCCCCGAACCGGCCCGGCGGGGGCTGGTGTCCTGGGCCGTCGCCCGGTCCGGCTGGCTGGGGCCGATCGCGGTGGCCCTGTTCGCCGGACTGCTCAGGTTCTGGCGGCTGGGCTACCCCAACGCCTTCGTCTTCGACGAGACCTACTACCCGAAGGACGCCTGGTCCCTGCTCCGGCAGGGGTACGAGGGCGTCTGGCCGGACAGCGCCAACGCCGACGTCCTCGGCGTCCCGCAGCGCATCCCGCTGACCCCCGCACCGGAGTTCATCGCCCATCCGCCGCTCGGCAAGTGGGTGATCGCGCTCGGCGAGCAGCTGTTCGGCCTGCACCCGTTCGGCTGGCGTTTCATGACCGCGCTGCTCGGCACCCTCACCGTGCTGATGCTGGCCCGGATCGGGCGCCGGCTGTTCGGCTCCACCCTGATCGGCTGCACCGCCGCCCTGCTGATGTCCGTCGACGGCCTGCAGTTCGTGATGAGCCGGGTCAGCCTGCTCGACGGCGTCCAGATGGCCTTCGTCCTCGGCGCCTTCGGCTGCCTGCTGGTCGACCGCGACCACGCCCGGGCCCGACTCGCCCCGGGGCCGGACGGCGGCCGGCCGGACGGCGACCGCGCCAGGCTGGGCCTGCGGCCCTGGCGGATCGCCGCCGGGGTGCTGCTCGGCGCCGCCTGCGCCACCAAGTGGAACGGCCTGACGATCCTGGCCGCCTTCGGCCTGCTGACCGTCCTGTGGGACGCCTCCCGCCGCCGCTGGGCCGGCGCCCGCCACCCGTACCGCTCGATGCTGCGCCGCGACGCCGGCCCGGCCCTGCTCGCCACGGTGGGCTCGGCCGCGGTGGTCTACCTGGCGTCCTGGAGCGGCTGGTTCGCCACCGACGGCGGCTACAACCGGCACTGGGCGGACGGCCGGGCCGGGCTCTCCACCGAGAAGCTGTTCGGCGTGTCGCTGCCGCAGGTGGACATGACCTGGGTGCCTGCCGCGCTGCGCGGCTGGTGGCACTACCACTCGCAGATGTGGGACTTCAACACCGGCCTGAGCACCCCGCACACCTACCAGTCCAACCCGTGGAGCTGGCTGGTCCAGGGCCGTCCGGTCTCGATGTACTGGGAGCAACTGCCGCAGGGCCAGAAGGGCTGCACGGCGGCCGGCGGCTGCGCCAGCCAGATCCTCGGCCTCGGTACCCCCGTGCTCTGGTGGGCGGCCTGCTTCGCGCTGGTCTACCTGCTCTGGCGCTGGTTCTTCCGCCGGGACTGGCGCTCGGGCGCGGTGCTCTGCGCCGTCGCCGGCATCTATCTGCCGTGGTTCCGCTACCAGGAGCGGACGATCTTCTCGTTCTACATGGTGGTGCTGGTGCCCTTCCTGTGCCTGGCGGTGGCCCAGATGCTCGGCGCGATGCTCGGCCCGCCCGGCTGCTCGCCCGAACGCCGCCGGATCGGCGCCGCCGGGGCCGGGGTGATCGTGCTCGCCGTGATGGCCTGCTTCGCGTACTTCTACCCCCTGTACACGGCGGAGGTGTTCCCGATGACGGACTGGCAGGACCGGATGTGGTTCACCAGCTGGATCTGACCGGTGACGCCCCCGGCCGGCCGGGCCCTCGCCGCCGGCGGTCAGCTGCTGCCCGTCACCCCGGCGCTGGGGGTGGGGATCGCCGTGCTGCTCGCGGCCGCCGTCGCGGTGGCCGGCCGGGGGCTGCTCGGGTACGGGCACGCGGTGCTGCGGGCCGGCGGGCGGGCGGTGCTGCAGCTCGCGCTCGTCGCGCTGGTCATCGCCTGGGTGGTCGGCTCGCTCTGGACGTCCGCGCTGTTCGTGCTGCTGATGTTCGCCGTCGCCGTCCGGACGGCGGGCCGGCGGATCACCGACGGGCCCGCCTGGGTCTGGGCCGCCGTGCCGGTCGGCGTCGCGGTGCTGCCCGTCCTGACGCTGCTGCTGGCCACCGGGCTGCTCCCGGCCCGGGGGCTGGCGGTGATCCCGGTGGCGGGCATCCTGATCGGCGGCGCGCTGACCGCCACCTCGCTGGCCGGCCGCCGCGCCCTGGACGAGCTGCGCCAGCGGCACGGCGAGGTGGAGGCCGCGCTGGCGCTGGGGCTGGAGGAGCGGGACGCCCGGCTGGAGATCTGCCGGACCGCCGCCGCGACCTCGCTCGTCCCGGTGCTGGACCAGACCCGTACGGTCGGGCTGGTCACCCTGCCCGGCGCCTTGGTCGGGATGCTGCTCGGCGGTGCCTCTCCCGTGCAGGCCGGCGCGGTGCAGCTGTTCGTGCTGGTCGCCCTGCTGCTGGTGGAGTCGGTGGCGATCGTGGCCGTGCTGGAACTGGTCGGCCGGGGGCTGGTGGCCGCCGGGCCCCCGGGGACGGTCGGGTAGACTCGGTGACGTTGAAGGGGAGTAGCCCTCCACCGGACCGTCGACATACTGGCTCCTCACGGGGCCCGGCGCCCGGGGTACCCGGCAGGTCCGGGTGCCGGCGAGACCTTCGGCCGCAGTGCTGTGCCTACCAACCAGCGCTGTCGGGCCGAGGCGTCCCCTGACGGAGCTGCTGAGGCCGGACAGCCCGATCTAGGGAATCCTGACCTCGTGAGTCTGACCGTTCTCGCCATCACCTTCGGCATCGTCTTCCTCGCCGAACTGCCGGACAAGACGGCCCTGGCCAGTCTTGTGCTCGGCACCCGTTACCGCGCGAGTTACGTCTTCGCCGGCGTCGCGGCCGCGATGGCCGTCATGGTGGGCCTGGCGCTGGTCGCCGGCCAGCTGCTCGCCCTGCTGCCGCAGCGCTGGGTGGAGGGCGTCACCGGCCTGCTGTTCCTGGCCGGCGCCGCGATGCTGCTCTTCCACCACGGCGGGGAGGAGGAGGGCCACGCCGCGAAGGAGCCGTCCTCGAACAGTTTCTGGAAGGTCGCCGGGGCCAGCTTCGCGGTGGTCGCGGTGGCCGAGTTCGGTGACCTCACCCAGATCATGACCGCCAACCTGGCCGCCAAGTACGACGACCCGCTGGCCGTGGGCCTGGGCGCCTGGCTGGCGCTCTGCGCCGTCGGCGGGATCGCCATCGCGGGCGGGCAGAAGCTGCTGCAGTACGTGCCGATGAAGGTGATCGTCCGGGTGGCGGCCGGCGTGATGCTGCTGATGGGCGGGTTCAGCCTGTTCAAGGCCGTGACCGGCTGATCAGGGCCGTGCGGGTCTTGCCCCTCAGGGCCGTGAGGGGCTGATCGGGGCACCGGCGGGCTCCGGCGGGGCGGGTCCGGCCGGTGGGCCGGAGCCGCTCAGCAGTCGGGCGGTGCGGTCTCCAGGGCGGCCCTGGTCCTCGGGCCGTACTTGCCCGACTCGCTCTTGAGGGAGGGCTTGTGGTTCTCCTGGAACGCCTTCAGGACGAACTCGGTCCACCAGTCGAAGGTGCCGGATATCAGCGACTTGTCGACCGTCCCGCAGCTCTCGGTGACCAGCAGCTGCTGCATCACCTTGACGTCGTCGCCCTTCATGTCCCGCTCCAGGATCCGGACGGTCGGGGACGGGCTCGGGGACGGGCTGGGCGTGCCGGCGGGCGTCGTCGGGGCCGGTGCGGCCGGCGCCGGCGGCGCGGCCTCGGTGGTCGGGGCCGCCGTGGTGGACGCCTTGCCGCTCGGCTTCGCGGGGCGGCTGGGGGAGGGCGCGGCCGTGGTGGACTCGGCGGGCGCGGCGCTGGGGCTCGGGAGCCCGGTGCTGGGCAGGTCGGTGGGCGCCGTCAGGGTCGGCGTGAGGACGGCGGTAGGGGAGGGCAGCGCCTTCCGGTCCGGGCTCCCCGAGGGCGACGCCAGGAAGGCGGCCCCCACGCCGAGGACCACCACGCCGGCGCCCGCGGCCAGGATCGCCCCGCGGCGCCGGGCGAGCGGGCTCTGCTGCTCCCGCCGTCGGCCGGCCCGGCCGCCGCCGGGAGCGTCCTGCGGGACGGTGGGGGTGTTGTCGAACGCGAAGAGGCCCAACTCGTCCGGCGCGGGTCCGGGCTGCGGGGGCACCTGCCCGTACGGCGGCGAGGCCGGCGCCTGGGGCATCAGCGTGGTCCGGTAGCCGGCGCCGGGCCGGCCGCCGAAGTCGTCGTAGCCGGTGGCCGGCGGGGCCCCGGTGGGGCCGAACGCGTCGTACCCGGGGGCCGTCCCGGCCTCCGCACCGACCTGCCCGACGGCCCGCGGCACGTAGGGGCGGACCAGCGGCGGCCCCTCGATGTGCGGCAGCACCGCCGTGTCGGAGAGGTCCGAGGAGCATCCGCAGCCGCCGGCGGTCCGTACGGCGCCGCACGCGGGGCAGTGCTGGTCCGGCATCGGCCGGTCCTCCTCGGTCTGGGTTGGTGAGCGCGCCCGATCGGTTCAGGAGGCGAACGCGCCCGATTATGCATGACGTTCCCGAAGGGGGGACAGGGGCGATCGGCCGTCAACGAGGCTCTTGTGACGGTTGATGCCGATTGGACCCGATGAACAATCAGTGCGGCGACGCCTCGGGCCGCCGACCGGAGTCGTTACGGATGGCGCAATCAGATGCCTCATACCCAGGCAAATCTGACAATGTGGTCAGTTGGAACGACCATTCAGCGGTGCCCGGCCGGCCGGGGGCCCCAGCCACGAGGAGTCGCGCCATGGCCGACCCGGAAGCCGAGCCCGGCCGGACCCGGGCCACCCCGGCACCCGCGCCCCCCGGGACCACCGCGAAGAACCTCTGGCTCCCGATCGGCGCCCTGCTGCTGGCCCTGCTGATCGCCGCCCTCGACCAGACCATCGTCTCCACCGCGCTGCCCACCATCGTCAGCGACCTCGGCGGTCTCGAACACCTCTCCTGGGTCGTCACCGCCTACCTGCTCGCCTCCACCGCCGCCACCCCGCTCTGGGGCAAGCTCGGCGACATGTACGGCCGGAAGCGCTTCTTCCAGTCGTCCATCGTGATCTTCCTGATCGGCTCGGTGCTCTGCGGCCTGGCCCAGAACATGGGTCAGCTGATCGGCTTCCGCGCCCTGCAGGGCCTGGGCGGCGGCGGCCTGATGGTGCTCACCCAGGCCATCGTCGGGGACCTCGTCCCGCCCCGGGACCGCGGCAAGTACCAGGGCCTGTTCGGCGCCGTCTTCGGCGTCACCAGCGTGCTCGGGCCGCTGCTCGGCGGGGTCTTCGTCGACAACCTCAGCTGGCGCTGGGTGTTCTACATCAACGTCCCGATCGGGGCCGTCGCCCTGGTGGTGATCGCCGCCGTCCTGCACAGCACCGAGGTGAAGCGCCGCCACCGGATCGACTACCCCGGCACCTTCCTGATCGCCGCGGTCGCCACCTGTCTGGTCCTGATGACCTCGCTCGGCGGCACCACCTGGCCGTGGGGCTCCTGGCGGATCATCGGCCTGGGCGCGCTCGGCGCCGCCCTGCTCGTCGTCTTCATCGCCGTCGAGCGCCGGGCCGAGGAACCCGTCCTGCCGCTGCGGCTGTTCCGCATCCGCACCTTCAGCCTGGTCGCCGTCATCTCCTTCGTGGTCGGCTTCGCCATGTTCGGCGCGCTCACCTACCTGCCGACCTTCCTCCAGGTCGTGCAGGGCGTCTCACCCACCATGTCCGGCATCCACATGCTGCCGATGGTCCTCGGGATGCTGCTCACCTCCATCGGCTCCGGCCAGATCGTCTCCCGCACCGGGCACTACCGGATCTTCCCGATCATCGGCACCGCGCTCACCGCCGTCGGCCTGCTGCTGCTCTCGCTGCTCACCGAGAACAGCTCCACCACCCGGATGAGCTTCTGCTTCCTGGTCTTCGGCCTCGGGATCGGCCTGGTCATGCAGGTCCTGGTGCTCGCCGTGCAGAACGCCGTCGGCTACCAGGACCTGGGCGTCGCCACCGCCGGCGCGACCTTCTTCCGCTCCATCGGGGCCTCCTTCGGCGTCTCGGTCTTCGGCGCCGTGTTCGCGAGCGGCCTCAACCGCCGGCTGGCCGACGCACTGGCCGGGGTGCCGCTGCCGCCCGGCTTCAGCGCCGGCTCGATCAGCTCCGACCCGCAGGCCATCACCGAGCTGCCGGCCGCCGTCCAGAACGACATCCACCACGCGTACGCCGAGTCCATCACCCGGGTCTTCCTCTTCGCCGTCCCCGTCGTCCTGGTCGCCTTCGCGCTCTCCTTCCTGCTGCGCGAACAGCCGCTGCGCTCCACGGTGACCGCCCCCGACCTCGGCGAGTCGATCGGCGTCAACCCGGTGGAGCGCAGCTCCCTCGACGAGATCGCCCGCGCGCTCTCCTCGCTCGGCACCCGCGAGGCCCGCCGCGACCTCTTCCGCCGGATCACCGCCGCCGCCGGCCTGGACCTCCAACCGGCGGCCAGCTGGCTGATCCTGCAGATGCACCACCAGGACACCGTCGAGCCCGCCGAACTGGCGGAGCGCCGGGTCGTCCCGTTCGCGGTCGTCGAGGCGGCCGCACGGGAGGTGGAGAGCCGCAGGCTGGCCGTCCGGACCGGCGGCGGGCGGCGGCTGCGGCTGACCGAGGCCGGCGACGAGACCGCCCTGCGGCTGGTCGCCGCCCGGCGCGGCCAGCTGGCCGAGCTGCTCGGCGACTGGGACGAGAAGCAGTACGCCGACCTCGCCGGGCTCCTCACCCGCCTCAGCGACGGCCTCTGCGCCGACACCCGCGACCGGCCCGACCCGACGCCGGCCGAACATGTCCCGCACAACGAGGGGCGCACGCTCTGACGGTGGCGGGCCGGGCGGGCGCCCGTCAGGCACGAGGTCCGTCCCGGTCGCCGCCATGGCCCGGGTCCTCGCACATCGCCGTGCGCCCGTCACCGCCGGCGGGCGGCCGTGACCCGGCGGTGCGAGAGCGGTGAACATCGCCGGCCGCGGCACTAGGCTGACGCCCGGACGGGGGCGGCCGGACGTGAAGTGACGTCGGGTCAGAAGTGACGTGTGGTGCCAAGGGGAGGGGCTGCCATGTCGGGCACGGAGTCATGGGGCGGGCCGAAGCAGACCCTGACCGGGCTGCTGGCGCTGGTGGGGGAACGGTTCGTCGAGCTGGACGGCACGCCGCAGGAGACGGGCGGCACGGTGAGCCGGGTGGTGCTGCTCGACCCGCTGGAGCCGCAGGAACTGCCGGGGGACCTGCTCGTCGCCGTCGGCGTCGACCCGCACTCCGAGGAGGCGGTGGCCCTGGTGCGCAGGGCGGGCGCCGCCGGGGCGGCCGGCGTGGTCTTCGGCCCGGCCGGGACGGGCCCCCGCAACGAGGCGCTGCGCGAGGCCGCCGCGCAAGCCGGGACGGCGGTGCTGTTCCGGGGCTGGTGGACCGACTGGCCGACCGCGATCGGGATGCTGCACGCGGGGCTGTCCGTGGCGCGGGAGCCGGGCATCGCCGGCGTCCGGCTGGGCGATCTGGAAGGGCTGGCGAAGGCGATCGCCGTCCAGGTCGGCGGGTCGGTGACGATCGAGGACCTGGACTCCAACGTGCTCGCCTACTCGCCCACCGGCCAGGGGGCGGACCCCGTCCGGCAGGCGACCATCCTGGCCCTCAAGCCGCCGGAGGGACGCCTGGTCGACATGGAGCGGGCGGGCTTCTTCCGCCAGCTCTGGAAGTCGACCGACGTGCTCTACCGCAAGGCGCAGGGGGAGGCCCCCGAGCGTCTGATCGTGCTCGTCCGCGCCGGCGACCTGCCGCTGGGCTCCATCTGGGTGGCGGCGGACGGGAAGCCCCTCGTGGTCGCCGACGCCACCGACGCGCTGCGGTCGGCCGCGCGGGTGGCGGTGGCCCACCTGCTGCACGACCGCGCGCGCCGGGACGGGCAGGACCAGCAACTGCTGGAAGCGGCCCGGGCGCTGCTGGAGGGCCGGGGCTCCGCCGAACTGCTGGCCGAGCGGACCGGGGTGCCGAGGGCGGAGCGCTGCGCCGTCCTCGCCGTCCACGCGGCCTCCGGCCGGGCCGGCGAGCAGGTGCGTGACCGGCTGGCCAAGTCGGTGTTCCGGTACTGCGTCGAGCGCGGCCGGCTGCCGGTCGTGGTGCCGACGGGCCACGGGGTCCTGATGCTGCTCGGCGGCCTGTCGAAGGACGCGGCGGCGGCCGAGGCGCACGTCTCGCAGCTGGGGCGGGCGCTGGCCCGCGACCTCGCCGGGCCGCTCGGGCTACGCGTGCGGATCGGCGTCGGAGAGGTCCGGGAGCGGCTGGACCAGGCGCCGGAGTCCCGGCGGACGGCCGATCTGGCGCTCGGCGGCCTGCTGTTCGGCAGCTCCGCGCTGGACTGCGCGCGGGTCGCGGAGGTGGCCGACTCGGTGGCCCTGCTGCACTTCGTGGACGCGCTGCGCGACCAGGACCCGCCGGTGGAGACACCGGTGGACCGCCTGGTCGCGAACGGTGAGACGTCGCTGGTGGAGACCCTGCGCGCCTATCTCGACCACTCCAGGGAGAAGGCCAGGGCCGCGGACGCCCTCGGCGTCGCCCGGAGCACCTTCGCCCACCGCCTGGACCAGACCGTGGTCCGGGTCAGCGGCATCGACCTGGACGATCCCGACGCCAGACTGCTGGCCCAGCTCCAGCTGCGGCTGCTGAGCCGCCGGGCCCTCGACCGGGACTGAGTTCGTCGCCCCGCACGAAGAGGGCGCCCCGCCGTCGTCGCGCGGCACCACCGGGCACGGCCGGCGCCGCACGTCGGCCCCCGGCACGACCCGGTCGGCCGCAGGTCGTCCCCGTGCACCACCGGGCCGCGGCCGGCCTTCGCCGCCGGCCGCCGGCACGGCCCCGCCACCGGGAATCCGGAGGGTGGGACGAAGACGCGCCCACCGTCCGACGGGCAGTCTGGTGGCACGGCCCCGGGAGCTCCGGCGGCCCTGCATCCGAGACGAACCAGCGGAGCGTGGCACCATGACCGATCCCCGGCCGACGGCCCTTCAGAGCGCCGAGCGGCGCGAGCTCATCCTGCGCGCCGCCGTCCGCGAGGGGCTCCTCGACCCCGAGGACGCGCTGCTCGCGGGGTTCATCGACTTCGACGCCGTCGCGGCCACCGTCGCCGCGCTGCACCGCGCCTTCCCGGAGCAGGTCGAGGTGCTGCACGCCTTCGCGGCCAAGGCCAACAGCCTGGTCCCGGTGCTGGAGGAGCTGCGCGGCCTCGGAATGGGCTGCGAGGTGGCCAGCCCCGGCGAGTTCGCCCAGGCCCTCGCGGCCGGGTTCGACCCGGCGCGGATCGTCTTCGACTCCCCGGCGAAGACCCGCCGCGAGCTGCGGCAGGCGCTGGACCTCGGGGCCGCGGTCAACATCGACAACTGGCAGGAGCTGGCCCGGGTCGACGAACTCCTCGCCGACAAGGCGGAGAACGGGACCCCGGAGCCCCGGTCCAGGATCGGGGTCCGGATCAACCCGCAGGTGGGCGGCGGCTCCATCGGTGCGATGAGCACCGCCACCGCGACCTCGAAGTTCGGCATCACCCTGGCCGACGAGGGCAACGCCGAGCGGCTGGTGGCGGCCTTCCGGGAGCGTCCCTGGCTCACCTGGCTGCACTGCCACGTCGGCTCCCAAGGCTGCCCGCTGGACCTGATGGCGAAGGGGGTTGCGGCGGCCGTCGCCTTCGCCCAGGAGATCAACCGGGAACTCGGCCGCCGTCAGGTCGTGGGCCTGGACATCGGCGGCGGCCTGCCGGTCGACTTCTCCGGCGACCTGGGCGGCCCGGGGTACGAGGAGTACGTGGAGCGCCTGCGGATCCACGCACCGGCCCTGTTCTCCGGCGAGTTCCAGCTGGTGACCGAGTTCGGCCGCTCGGTGCTGGCCAAGAGCGGCTTCACCGCCGGCTACGTCGAGTACACCAAGAACTCCGGCGGCCGGGCGATCGCGATCACCTCCGCCGGCGTGCAGGTGGCCACCCGCACGGTCTTCGCCCCCGAGGCCTGGCCGCTGCGGATCAGCACGCACGACGCCACCGGGGCGGAGAAGCACGGGGAGCCGGTCGAGCAGGACATCGCCGGCCCGGCCTGCTTCGCCGGCGACCTGGTCGCCCGGGCCCGCCCGCTGCCGCTGCTGGAGCCCGGGGACATCGTCGCTCTGCTGGACACCGGCGCCTACTACGCGTCGACCCCGTTCAACTACAACAGCCTGCTCGAACCGGCGGTGCACGGGGCCCGGGTGGCGGCCGACGGCACCGTGCGGTTCAGCCTGCTGCGCCGGGCGCAGACCGTCGAGGAGCTGCTGGCCCGGACCGGGGGCTGAGCGGCGGCGGCCGCTCCGGTCGTCCGTACTGCGCCGTTCCGTACTGCCCTGTTCCGCACTGCCCCGTTCAGTGCCGACCTGTTCAGTGCCGACCTGTTCAGTGCTGCCCTGTTCCGCACGCACCGTCCCTCGTTCGCCGTCCGTCGTTCGCCGTGCACCGTTCGCCGTGCACCGTCCGTCGTGCGTTGTCCGTTGTCCGTCGCTCACGTCCGCATCGTCCGTCCGAGAGGGCCGTCATGACTCGTTCACGCCGTCGTCCGACACCGCCGTCCGCCCCGACCCCGCCCGGCCGCAGGTTCCGGCCGGCCGACCAGGTCGTGGTCGTCGCCGTCCTGATCCTCGCCTCGGTCCTCGCGGTGGCGGGGGTGCCCACCGCCACCGTGCTGCAGCTGCTGGCGGGGGCGGGCGGCGTCGCGGTGGGGCTCATGCAGCGGCAGCCGGCGCTGCCGCGGGCCGTCCGGCGGAAGCGGCCGTAGGCTCGCCCGCCGGCGCCCGGGCCGGCCGGGCCTCGGCCGGACGAGCCGATGTGAGGGAGGGGCCGGCGTTGCCCCGGCCCCTCGGCCACGTCGGCGCTCCGGGCTTCGTACGCTGGGCGACGGGCGGCGTCTTCGAGCCGCCCGGTGCCGTGCGCCCCGGTCCGCGCCGGAGCGCGGGCACCCGGTCGAGGTCGGCCGCCGCGGCGGCCGACCGTCCAACTGATGAGGTGTCGTATGGCCAGTGTCGTGAAGATCAACGTCCTGACGGTCCCGGCGGAGCAGCGCGAGGTGCTGGAGAAGCGGTTCGCGTCGCGGGCCGGGGCGGTGGAGAGTTCGGACGGGTTCGAGTGGTTCGAGCTGCTGCGTCCGGTGGAGGGGACCGACCAGTACCTGGTGTACACCAGGTGGGCCTCCGAGGACCACTTCAAGGCGTGGATGGAGGGCCCGATGCAGGCGGCGCACCGTCAGGGCCCGCCGGCCGCCGAGGGCGGGGCCGCACAGCGCCCGGCGGCCTCCGGGTCCACACTGTGGTCCTTCGAGGTCGTCCAGTCGGCGGGCCCGAAGGGCTGAGAACCGGCCGCGCAGGCAGCTCGCCGGCCCCCGGGGCCGGGGCCGGCGAGGCCGGACTGCCCGGCCGATTTATGGGAACCCTACAAAGGATCTTGCTGCGACTCCGTACCGTTCGATGCCGGAGGGTCGGCAATTCCCTTGGCAGAGTGATGGATGCGTTGAGCACCGTCCGCCCGGAGACCGGGCGTGAGGTGTATCACTCTGACAAGGGGGTTCAGTGGTGACGCTGAACATGGAGGATGTGGTGGTGACCGGGCTGGGGGCCACCACCCCGCTCGGCGGGGACGTGGCCTCGACCTGGGCCGCGATGCTGGCCGGGGAGTCCGGGATCGGCCCGATCACGGAGGACTGGGCGGCCGCGCTGCCCGCCCGGATCGCGGGCCGGCTGCGGGTCGAACCCACCGAGGTGCTGGACCGGGTACAGGCCCGGCGGCTCGACCGGTGCGAGCAGATCGCCCTGGTCGCGGCCCGGCAGGCGTGGGCCGACGCGGGGCGTCCCGAGGTCGAGCCGGAGCGGCTGGCCGTGGTGATCGGTACCGGTACGGGCGGGGCGCTGAGCATGCTCGGCCAGGACGACGTCCTGGAGGCCTCCGGGGTGCGCAAGGTCTCCCCGCACACCGTGCCGATGCTGATGGCGAACGGGCTGGCGGCCTGGGTCAGCATCGACCTGGGCGCCAAGGGCGGGGCCCGCACCCCGGTCAGCGCGTGCGCCTCGGGCGCCGAGGCGATCGCGACCGGACTGGACCTGATCCGGCTGGGCCGCGCGGACGTGGTGGTGGCCGGCGGCACCGAGGCGTGCATCCACCCGCTGCCGATGGCCGGCTTCACCCGGGCGAGGGCGCACTCCACCCGCAACGACGCGCCGCAGGAGGCTTCCAGGCCCTTCGACACCGGCCGGGACGGCTTCGTGATCGGCGAGGGCTGCGCCCTGGTGGTGCTGGAGCGGGCCGGATTCGCCGCCGCGCGCGCGGCCCGGGTGCACGCCGTGCTGGCCGGGGCCGGGGTGACCTCCGACGCGCACCACATCACCGCCGCGCACCAGGACGGGCAGGTCCGGGCGATCCGGCTGGCCCTGGCTGCCGCCGGTCTCGGCCCGGCCGGGATCGGGCAGGTGCACGCGCACGCGACGTCCACGCAGCTGGGGGACCTCACCGAGGCCGGGTCGATCGTGGCGGCGGTCGGCACCCACCCGGTGGTCACCGCCACCAAGTCGATGACCGGCCATCTCTTCGGCGCGGCGGGGGCGCTCGGGGCGGTCGCCGCCGTGCTGGCCCTGCGCGAGGGGGTCGTCCCCGCCACCGTGAACCTGCGGGAGCAGGACCCGCGGGTGGAGCTGGACGTCGTGGTCGGCGCGCCCCGCCGGGGCCCGGCGGGCGCGGCGCTGGTCAACTCCTTCGGGTTCGGCGGCCACAACGCCTCGCTGGTGTTCACCGCGGCGCGCTGAGTCCGGGCGGGTTCAGCCCGCCGCCGGGCCGTCGTCCCTGTTGTCCGGTGCCCCGGTGAAGACGACCGGGGCACCGAAGGCGGCGCGCCGGGAGGCCCGGCGCAGGGTACGCAGCACGGGTCCGCCGAGGGTCAGGCAGAGCACCACGGTGAGCGCGGCGCGGGGGAGGTCCCAGCCGAGCGAGGTGGTGAGGCAGTAGGCCACGAAGCGGGGGAGGTTCTCGCCGAGCGGCGCGCCGGCGACGAAGGAGACCGAGCTGGAGAGGCCGCCGATGTACGGCCAGCCCTGCAGGTTCATGACCGTCCCGTACGCGACGGCGGAGCCGGCGCCGTAGGCCGCCAGCAGGGCGAGTTCGCGGCGGCCGCGCACGGTGGCGGGGCCGGGCAGCAGGCCCGCGCCGAGGCAGACCCAGCCCATCGAGAGCATCTGGAACGGCAGCCACGGGCCGACCCCACCGGTCAGCAGCGCGGAGGCGAACATCGAGACCGACCCGAGGACGAAGCCGAAGCCGGGCCCGAGCACCCGGCCGGAGAGCACCATCAGGAAGAACATCGGTTCCAGGCCGGCCGTCCCGGCGCCGAGCGGCCGCAGGGCCGCGCCGGCGGCCGCCAGCATGCCCAGCAGGGCGACCGACTTGGCGTCCAGGCCGGGCTCGCCGTCGGCGGAGCGTCCCTCGGAGATCTGGGCCACCACCACGGCGAGCAGCAGCGGCAGCAGCAGGGCGAACAGCCAGGGTGCGTCGGCGGAGTGCCCGACCAGGGCGGAGTCGGTGGCGGCGAGCAGCGGCCAGCCGAAGGCCACCACGCCGATCGCCGAGATCACCAGCAGGGTGGCGACCGAGCGCCGGCCGAGCGGGACGGGCCGGGCCAGCCTGGCGTGGTCGGCGGCGGAGGCGAGCGGGAGCCTGTCCGCGTCCGCGCTCCGGGGGCCGGCGGCGTCGCCGGCGGGCTTCGTCCCGCCGCTCATGCCGGGCCGCCTTCGGCGCCGGCCAGGGCCTGCTCGACCTGGTGGACGGTCAGCCAGGGCGAGGGACTGAGGATCTTGGCGACCTGGGGCGCGAAGGCGGGGGAGGAGAGCACGATCTCCGGGGTCGGGCCGTCCGCGACGATCTCGCCGTCGGCCAGGATCACCGTGCGGTGGGCGAGCGCGGCGGCGAGTTCGACGTCGTGGGTGGCGAGCAGCACGGCGTGCGCGTCGGCGGCCAGCGCGCGCAGGATCTCCACCAGTCTGGCCTTGGCGGCGTAGTCCAGGCCGCGGGTGGGCTCGTCCAGCAGCAGCAGGGGCGGCCGGGAGGTCAGCACCACGGCCAGGGCGAGGCTGAGCCGCTGGCCCTCGGAGAGGTCCCGCGGGTGGGTGTCGTCGGAGATGCCGGGCAGCAGCCGCTCGACCAGGGCGCGGCAGCTGCCCGGCCCGGCGCCGGCGTCCTGGTCGGCGGCCGCGCACTCGGCGCGGACGCTCTCGCCGTACAGCAGGTCGCGCGGGTCCTGCGGGACGAGCCCGGCCCGGCGGACCAGGTCCTTCGGGCGGGCCTGGTGCGGGGTCAGGCCGCCGACCCGTACGGTGCCGGAGGCGGGGGCGTGCAGGCCGACCAGGCTGCCGAGCAGGGTGGACTTGCCGGCGCCGTTGCGGCCCATCAGGGCAGTGATCCCACCGGCGTGCAGGGTCAGGTCGACGCCGCGCAGGGCGGGCACCGGTCCACGCCGGACCACCAGGCGCCGTACGGTGGCGACCGGCTCGCCGGTCGGCCGGGCGTCGGCCGGTCGGGTGTCGGCCGGTCGGGTGTCGGCGGCGTCGGCGGCGTCGGGCGGCCGCAGGCCGTCCAGCCGGGCCCGCAGCGGGGCGGCCCGGCGCCGGGCGTCGCGCACCGACAGCGGCAGCGGGGACCAGCCGGCCAGCCGGCCGAGGGCCACCACCGGCGGGCGGACGGGGGAGTGCGCCATCACCTCGGCCGGGTCGCCCAGCACCGGGGCCCGTCCGGCGCCGGGGAGCAGCAGCACCTGGTCGGCGTACTGGACGACCCTTTCCAGGCGGTGCTCGGCCATCAGGACGGTGGTGCCGAGGTCGTGGACCAGCCGCTGCAGGACCGCCAGCACCTCCTCGGCGGCGCCCGGGTCGAGCGCGGAGGTCGGTTCGTCCAGCACCAGGACCTTGGGGTGGACGGTCAGCACCGAGCCGATCGCGACCCGCTGCTGCTGCCCACCGGAGAGCGAGGTGAGCGCGCGGCCGCGCAGTTCGGCGAGCCCGAGCAGGTCGAGGGTCTCCTCGACCCGGCGGCGCATCACCTCGGGTGCCAGGCCCAGCGACTCCATGCCGTAGGCGAGTTCGTCCTCGACCGTGTCGGTGACGAAGTGCGCGAGCGGGTCCTGGCCCACGGTGCCGACCAGGTCGGCGAGTTCGCGCGGGCGGTGGGTGCGGGTGTCGCGGCCGCCGACGGTGACCCGGCCGTGCAGGACGCCGCCGGTGAAGTGCGGCACGAGGCCGCTGACGGTGCCCAGCAGGGTCGACTTGCCTGAGCCCGACGGGCCCACCAGCAGGCAGAGTTCGCCCTCGGGGACGGTCAGGTCCAGGCCCTGCAGGGCGGGTGCGGCGGCGCCCGGGTAGCTGACCGAGACCTGCTCGAAGGTGATCATGAGGCACTCCGGGGCGGGATCGGGGCGGCGACGGCGGGCACCAGGCCGACCAGCACCGCCAGCGCGGCGGCCAGCGGCAGGGTCGGCGCGGTCAGCGGGACGAACGAGGGGGCGAAGGCGGCCGGGTACAGCGCCGCCAGCCTGATCACCAGGACGGCCACCAGCACGCCCGAGCCGGCCACCGCCCACTCGCGCCAGGTCCACGGGTCGGGCCGGTAGCGGGTCCTGGCGGCGCGCCGGCTGCCGAGCAGCAGCCCGGCGCCGGCGGCGGCCAGGCCGATCGCCAGCACCGGCAGCGCCCAGCCGGTGCCGGCCGAGCCGAGCAGTCCGTACGCGGCGGCGCAGACCCCGAGCAGACCGGCCAGGGTCAGGGCGGCGGTGGTGCGGGCGATCCGGGGCGGGACGTCGGCGGTGCGGCCGAAACCCCTGGTGTCCATCGCCGCGGCCAGTGCGACCGAGCGCTCCAACGCGCCCTCCAGCACCGGGAGTCCGACGCTGAGCAGGGCCTTCGCGCCCCGGTCGGAGCGGCCGCGCAGCCGGCGGGCGGCCCGCAGCCGCTGCACGTCCGCGACCAGGTTCGGGGCGAAGGTCATCGCCACCACCACGGCGACCCCGGCCTCGTAGAGCGCGCCGGGCAGGGCACGCAGCAGCCGGGCCGGGCTGGCCAGGGCGTTGGCGGCGCCGACGCAGACCAGCAGGGTGGCCAGCTTCAGCCCGTCGTACAGCGCGAACAGCAGGCCCTCGACGGTGACCCTGCCGCCCACCCGGACGCCCTGCGCCCAGGCGGGCAGGGGCAGCTCGGGCAGCGTGAACAGGACGTGGGTGCCGGGCACGGGGGAGCCCAGCAGTACGGCGAACAGCAGCCGGATGCCGAGCACCAGCAGGCCGAGCCGCAGGAAGGTGCCGTACGAGCGTGACCAGGGGGCGTCGCTGCGCCGGGCCGCGACCACGTACCCGGCGACCGCGACGATCAGCAGGAGCAGCAGCGGGTCGGTGGTGCGGGAGGCGGCCGCCGCCAGGCCCAGTGCCCACAGCCACCACGCCCCGGGGTGCAGGTGGCGTGGTCCGGCGGCCGGGCGGGTGCGGCGGGGTGAGGTCACGGCGGGTTCCTGGTCGGCGGGCGCGGGCGGGTGGTTCGGACGGGACGGAAGGGACGGGACGGACGGGACGCGGCGCGAGGGCCGGTCGGTGGTCAGCGGCGCCGGCGGGCCTGCCGGACGGCCCCGGCGGCCAGCACCGCGACGGCGGCGCCGCCCGCGATCAGGCCGAGGTCCGGGCCGCCGGAGCCGCCCCGGTCGCCGGAGGCCGACGGCGTCCCGGCCAGGGCCTCGCCGCAGCCCGCCGCCGGGTACCCGGCGATGGCGCACAGGAT
This sequence comes from Kitasatospora herbaricolor, assembly GCF_030813695.1. Lineage (NCBI taxonomy): Bacteria > Bacillati > Actinomycetota > Actinomycetes > Kitasatosporales > Streptomycetaceae > Kitasatospora > Kitasatospora herbaricolor. Next base: position 2,861,666 of record NZ_JAUSVA010000002.1, on the reverse strand, counting down.
GCCGGCGCCGTCGTAGCGCAGCGGCGGCGCGAGGGCGGCGAGCACCTCGGCGGAGCTGGCGCCGGTGGCCACCGAGGCGCAGCCCGTGCGCGCCGCGGGCGGCGCGGACCCGGCCGCGAGGGCGCCGGGCGGGGCGTCCGCGGCGGTGCCGAAGTCGAGCACGACGGCGATCCGCTTGCGGCCGGCCTGCGCGGGGGTGGCGGCGCAGGCGGCCTCGAAGTCGCCGGGCGCGCCCGGGCGGGCGGCGTCCCGGCCGCCGTCCGGGCTGACCGCGAAGCGCCAGCCGTCCACCGAGCCGTCCGGCGGGACGTACACGGCCGGGCCCTGCTGCTGGTACGCCCAGGTGCCGCCGGACCACTTCCAGAACGACCAGTAGCGGTAGCCGGTCGCCTGGGCGGGGGCGGCGGCGAGGACGGCGAGAAGGCCCAGCAGGGCGGTGGCGGCCAGCGTGGCCGCCACCGCCCGCGGGCGTGCCTGGACGGTCACTTGCCGGGCTTCCGGGCGGACCCCTGGGAGCCGCGCCGGCGCTGCAGGCTCAGCAGCAGGCCGCCGCCGACGCCGATCAGCAGGCCGACCCCGATCACCCAGAGGGTGGAGACACCGCCCTTGTCGTCCTTCTTCGCGGTGGCGGTGGCGGCCGCCGTCGCGGAGGACGGGCCCGACTTGAGCGCCGGTCCGGCCGCGGTCAGCTGCTGGACGAGGTCGGTGCCGCCGAAGTCGGCGGGGTCGCGCCGGGCGGCCTCGGCGACCAGCACCAGGGAGGCGGTGGCGGAGGCGTCGGTGCCGCCCTTGGTCCAGGTGCTGCCCTGCGCGGCCAGCCAGTCGACGGCGCCGGTGGCCTGCTCGGCGTGGCCGGACTGGACCAGGCTCAGCACCGCCCAGGCGGTCGCGGTCCAGTCGGGGGTGGGGGTCGCGCCCGGCAGGGTGAGCATCAGGTGCTGCCCGGTGGCGGCCAGCTGGGTGGTCAGGTACGCGGCGGCGGCCTCGGCCGAGTCGGCGCGTGGCACGGGCTGCGCGGCGGCGCCGGCCGGGCAGGCCAGGGCCTTCGGCGCGGCGTCGACCGTATTGGTGTTGGTCACCGGCAGCCGGCCGCCGGCGGCGCCCAGCGCGGCCTGGGCGGAGGCCAGCGCGTTGGCGGCCGGCGCGCCGGCGGGGTCGGGCTGGTAGGCGAAGGCGCCGCGCTGGTCGGCGGGCGCGGCGCAGCCGAGCTGGAAGAGCGCCAGGCCGTCGTAGCCGCTGCGGCCGGACCTGGCGACGGTGGCCGGGTCGGCCTTGGCGGCGATCAGCGCGGTGACGGCCAGGCCGGTGGAGTTGGCGTCACCGGGGTTGCCGGGGTTGTAGGCCCAGCTGCCGTCCGCGTTCTGGTTGGCCTTCAGCCACTGGACGCCCTTGTCCACGGCGTCCTGGTGCCCGCCGAGCGCGGCCAGCGCCTGGACGGCGACGGAGGTGGCGTTGCTGTCCTCGGTGGCCGCGTCGCAGGCGGCGGCGGTGTCGGCGCGGAAGGACGGCCAGCCGCCGTCCGCGCACTGCTGGCCGGTCAGCCACCCGACGGCGCTGTCGGCGGGGACGGCCTTGACCGCGGCCAGCGCGGCCAGGGCCAGCGACTGGCGCCAGACGCCGTCGTACGTCGGGTCGCCCTGCCCGTACAGCCCGGCGGGGACGGCGACGGTGGCGCTGGGCGAGGGGCTGTCGGCGAGGGCCGGCGCGGCGGCGGTGCCGGCCAGCAGCAGGGCGGACAGCACGGCGGCGCCCGTACGGGCGGCGGTCAGCATGGTGGGTGGAGCCTTTCGATGAGCGGTGGGTGGCCCCGGGAGGGGCCGTCCGTAGACCTCGACGGTGCCGGGCGGACGCCCGGCCGGGCCGCTCGCCGCTCCCCGGGCGGTCCGGCTCGCCCGGCGCCTGGGCGCGGGCTCACGGTTGCGGGGTCAGCGCCGGTGTCGCACCGGCTTTCCCCGGAGGGCGGCGGATGCAGTTGTGGTGGTGCCCGTCGACTCTAGCCGCAGCCTCCGGCGCCGATGTGCCGACGTGGTGTGGGCTCGGTCGCAACCGGCGCCGCCGGGCCGGATCGAACGAGAACCGGTTATCGCCCCGGGGTGGTCGGGCGCAGGCCGGGCCGGGACCGGGTCAGGGCAGGGCGAGCAGCCGGGCGGCGGTGCGCAGGTCCGCCCGGACCTCGGCGATCGAGGCCCGGCCGGACAGCCAGGAGACCAGCGCCGAGTGCCAGGTGTGCTCGATCACCCGGACCGCCGCCCGCTGCTGCTCGCTGGGCGGGCCGGCCTGCCCGATCGCGTCCAGGATGATCTGCGCGGTCAGCCCGCTGACCCGGTCGACCTCGGCGCTGACCGAGCGGTCGGCGAAGGACAGCGCCCGCACCATCGCCTCGGCCAGCAGCGGCTCGCGCTGCAGCGCGTGGAAGGCCCGGGTGAGCGTCTCGGCGACCCGCAGCGCGGGGTCGTCGCCGGCCGGCGGGTGGCGCCTGACCTGCTCCAGCAGCTGCTGGAGCTGCTCCTGCATCACCGCGACCAGCAGGTGCACCTTCGAGGGGAAGTAGCGGTACAGCGTGCCGAGCGCGACCTGTGCGCCGTCCGCGACCTCGCGCATCTGCACCGCCTCGTACCCGCCCCGGCCGGCCAGCGCGGTGGCGGCGCGCAGGATCCGCAGCCGGCGCTCGGCCTGCCGCGCGGTGAGCGGCAGGCCGGCCGGCGGGGTGGTGGCCGGGTCGGGCGTGGTGGTCGGCAAGAGGGCCCCCAGGGCGCGAGGTCACGGTCGGTCGCGAGGTCGGTCGAAGGACGGGTCGCGAGGCGGCTCGCGGGCGTGGCGTGAATCACCTTCCCCGGCTCGGAACCACAAGCTACGGGCCGGTATCTTCAAGGTCTCTCATTGTTCACATGCTCAATGACGAACTCCACGCCACAGTGAAACCTGATCTACTTTAGCGCCGTGGGCCGCCCCCGGTCCGGAGCAGTGAATCAGACCCGAGCAGCAGAGATAAGGGGCCGAGGATGACCGCGCAGCCGCTGCGGATTGCCCTGCTGTCCTACCGCGGCGACCCGTTCTGCGGCGGTCAGGGCGTCTACGTCCGGCACCTGTCCCGCGAGCTGGCGCGCCTGGGCCACCACGTGGACGTGATCGGCTCGCAGCCCTACCCGGTGCTGGACGAGGTGCCCGGCCCCGGTTCGGTGCGCCTGGTGGAGCTGCCGAGCCTGGACCTCTACCGCGCCGACGACCCGTTCCGCACCCCTGCGCTCGCGGAGTACCGCGGGCCGGTGGACGTGCTGGAGGTCGCCACCATGCGCACCGGCGGCTTCCCCGAGCCGCTGACCTTCTCGCTGCGCGCCCGGCAGTACCTGGCCGCGCACAAGGGCCGCTACGACGTCGTGCACGACAACCAGACCCTCGGCTACGGCCTGCTCGGCCTGGAGCGGCACGGGTTCCCGCTGGTCACCACGATCCACCACCCGATCACCGTGGACCGGCAGCTGGAGCTCGACGCGGCGCCGACCCGGCTGCGCCGGCTCTCGCTGCGCCGCTGGTACTCCTTCACCCGGATGCAGCGCCGGGTCGCCGCCCGCCTCGACCACATCATCACCGTCTCCGGCACCTCGAAGACCGAGATCGCCGAGCACCTGGGCGCCGCCCCCGGCGCCGTCTCGGTGGTGCCGATCGGTGCCGACACCCGGCTCTGGTCGCCCTCGCCGGAGGTCGCCGCCGTGCCGGGCCGGATCGTCACCACCTCCAGCGCGGACGTCCCGCTGAAGGGCCTGGTGCACCTGGTGGAGGCCCTGGCCAAGGTCCGGACCGAGCGCGACGCGCACCTGGTGGTGGTCTGCAAGCAGCGCGGCGAAGGCCCGGTGGCGGAGGCCGTCCGGCGCTTCGGCCTGGAGCCGTACATCGAGTTCCGCAGCGGGCTGACCGACCAGGAGCTGGTGGACCTCTACCGCTCCGCCGAGGTGGCCTGCGTGCCGTCGCTGTACGAGGGCTTCTCGCTGCCCGCCGCCGAGGCCATGGCCACCGGCACGCCGCTGGTGGCCACCACCGGCGGGGCGATCCCGGAGGTGGCGGGCCCGGACGGGGAGACCTGTCTGGCCGTGCCGCCGGGCGACGCCGGCGCGCTGGCGGCGGCGCTCGGCCGGCTGCTGGACGACCCGGAGCTGCGGGCGGCGCTCGGCGCGGCCGGCCGTGAGCGGGTGCTGTCCCGGTTCACCTGGGAGCGGGCGGCCGAGCTGACCGCGGAGCGCTACCGGGCGGCGATCGCCACCGGCGCCGGGCAGCGGGCCAGGGCGGGCGCGGGCTGGCGCTACGTCGCCTGACGGCCGGGTCGCGTGCGGCGACCGCCGGGCCGTGGCGTCACCCGAGTGACGTGACGTCAAGAACGTTTGGTACCAAGGAATGGGAGCCCCGCAGTGCTGACCGTCGATTTCTCGCGCTTCCCGCTCGCCCCCGGCGACCGGGTGCTCGACCTGGGCTGCGGCGGGGGCCGGCACGCCTTCGAGTGCTACCGGCGCGGCGCCGACGTGGTCGCCCTCGACCAGAACGCCGAGGAGATCGCCGAGGTCCGGAAGTGGTTCGCGGCCATGGCGGAGGCGGGCGAGGCCCCGGCCGGCGCGTCCGCGGTGGCGGTGGAGGGCAACGCGCTGGCGCTGCCGTTCGAGGACGAGTCCTTCGACAAGATCATCATCTCCGAGGTGATGGAGCACATCCCCGACGACAAGGGGGTGCTGCAGGAGATGTTCCGGGTGCTCAAGCCCGGCGGCCTGCTCGCCGTCACCGTCCCGCGCTGGCTGCCGGAGAAGATCTGCTGGGCGCTCTCCGACGAGTACCACGCCAACGAGGGCGGCCACATCCGGATCTACCGCGGCGACGAGCTGCTGGAGAAGCTGACCGACGCCGGCCTCACGCCCTACGGCACCCACCACGCGCACGCCCTGCACTCGCCGTACTGGTGGATCAAGTGCGCGGTCGGCGTCGACAACGACAAGGCGCTGCCGGTCAAGGCCTACCACCAGCTGCTGGTCTGGGACATCGTCGGCACGCCGGTGATCAGCACCCTCACCAAGGCCGCCGAGAAGGCCCTCAACCCGGTCATCGGCAAGAGCTTCGTCGCCTACGCGAGCAAGCCGCAGCGGCCCTCGCACCGGCCCGCCGACGAGGCCGGCGCGTGACCGCCGCCGTCCCGGAGGCGCTGCTGCTGGACGGTGTGCTGGACGCCGAACAGGCCGCCGCGACCGTCCGCAGCATCCTCGCCGAGCAGCGGCCGGACGGTGCCATCCCCTGGTTCACCGGCCACCACCTGGACCCCTGGGACCACACCGAGGCCGCGATGGCCCTCGACACGGCCGGCGAGCACGCCGCCGCCGAGGCCGCCTACCGCTGGCTGGTCGACCAGCAGAACCCGGACGGCTCCTGGTACGCGGGCTACACCGCCGGCGAGGTCACCAACGCGTCCAAGGAGACCAACTTCTGCGCGTACATCGCGGTCGGGGTCTGGCACCACCACCTCAGCACCGGGGACGACGCCTTCCTGGAGTGGATCTGGCCCACGGTCAGACGGGCCCTGGACTTCACCGTCGGCCTGCGCCTGCCCGGCGGCCCGATCGCCTGGCGGCTCGACGAGGACGGCACCGCGCCCGACGAGGCGCTGCTCACCGGCTCGTCCAGCATCCTGCACGCGCTGCGCTGCGGGCTGGCCGTCGCCGACTACCTGGAGGAGCCCCAGCCCGACTGGGAGCTGGCCGCCGGGCGGCTGCGGCACGCGGTGGCCCGCCACCCCGAGCGGTTCCTCGACAAGGACCGCTTCTCGATGGACTGGTACTACCCGGTGCTCGGCACCGCCCTGCGCGGCCCGGCCGCGCTGGAGCGGATAGCGCGCGACTGGGACCGCTTCGTGGTGCCCGGCCTCGGCGTGCGCTGCGTCAGCGACCGCCCCTGGGTGACCGGCGGGGAGAGCGCCGAACTCGCTCTCGCCCTGTGGGCGGTCGGCGAGTCCGACCGCGCGGTGGAGATCCTGCGCTGGATCCAGCGGCTGCGGCACACCGACGGCTCGTACTGGACGGGGTACGTCTTCGAGGACGACGCCGTCTGGCCGGAGGAGCGCACCACCTGGACGGCCGGGGCGCTGCTGCTCGCGGTGGCCGCGCTCGGCGGCGACCCGGCCACCGTCGCGGTCTTCGGCGGCGACCAGCTGCCCGCGGGGCTGCTGGTGCAGGACTGCTGCTGATCCCGGCGCCGGGCGGCGGTAGCGGGAACACGAGTGGGGCGGGACCGGAGATCCGGTCCCGCCCCACTCGACTCCTTCCGGCCGGCGTCAGCCGCGCTGGATGCCCGAGGTGTCGTTCAGCACACCCTGGCTGCCGTCCTGCAGCTGGGCGACCAGGGCCGCGCCGCGCTGCTCGACCGCGAGGTACCAGGTGCCGGGGACGAGCTCGCCCACCGGGCCGCCGTGCGGGTTGTCCTTGGGGGCCAGCTGGCGCTGCTCCGGGACGGCGAACCAGAACGGTGCGAAGTCCGCGGCCGGGGCGGCCGGCGCCGGCTGGGCCTGGACCGGCTGCGGCTGGGCCGGCTGGCCGCCGAGCGAGGCGTCCTGCGGCTGGCCGGGGGCTGGGTAGCCGTACCCGCCCTGCTGCGGCTGGCCGTAGGCCGGCGGCTGCGCGGCCTCCTGGCCGGGGACGGGGTAGCCGTACTGGCCGGGCTGCGGCTGGCCCTGGGCCACGCCGGGCGCCGGGTAGCCGGCCGCGCCGGGGTAGCCGGGCTGGACGGCCGGCTTGTCGGTGACCAGCGGGGCCTGCAGGGCGGGCACCAGCGGACCGGCGGCGGCCGCGCCGGCCAGCACGATCAGCGCGAGGACCGCCAGCCAGGCGCCGAAACCGTGACCGTATGCGGAGCTGTCACCGCCACCGCCGAGCGCCCAGACGCCCGTCCACAGCGCGGCGACCGCGAAGGCGATGCCCCACTGGTCGAGCCGCAGGCCGAGCACCTGGCGGGTGGCGGCGGCCGGGCCCTGGAAGCGCTGCACCAGGATCAGGGCGGCGGCCGCCAGGCCGAGCAGGAACACCGACGGCAGGATCGGGAACAGCCCGGTGTTCCAGGCGTTCTGTGAGGCCGAGAAGCAGGACGAACTCTTGACGCCGGAGCAGGCGTCGAAGGTGCTGTACGGCAGGAAGGAGGCGATGAACAGCAGGACGGCCGCACCTGCGACGGCGGCGTCTCCCCTGGTGAGAGCGCGCAGATTCACTAACGTTCCCCTCGTTGGTGTGTCGTGGACGGCAGTTTGCGTGTCCGGATTGCCGGACCGGTCACCGGACGGGAAAACTCCCGAACGGACCAAGAGCCTAGGGCCAACGCCCGGGCGTGTGCACGGCGGGCTCCGTAATGGGGCGAAGTCGTTGCAAAAGCCAGCTCCGCTGGTCAGCCCGGTGTGGTCAGATACGTCGTCAGCGCGTCGGCGATGCCCTGCGCGGCCAGCTGGCGCCATTGAGGGTCCGTCATCCGCTGCGCGTCGCCCGCGTTGCGCATGTTGCCGCACTCGATGAACACCTTGGGGACGGCGGAGAGGTTCAGCCCGCCCAGATCGGACCGGGTGTCCAGGCCCTGCGAGGCGATGTAGTCGGCGAACGGCTCGCCGGTGGCGGCCTTGAAGCTGTCGCGCAGCAGCAGGCCCAGGCGGTGCGAGGGCGCGACGATCGCGGCGTTCGCGGCCCGCCCGGCGGCGACCTTCGCCGGCATGATCACGTGGAAGCCGCTGCCGGAGGCGGGGCCGCCGTCCGCGTGCACGGACACCGCGGCGTCCGCGTGCGCGGTGTTGCCGGCCTTGGCCCGCTCGTCGATGCAGGGCCCCCACGGCTTGTCACCGTCCTGGGTGAACACGACCGTCGCGCCCCGGGCCTCCAGGATCGTCCGGGCCCGCCGGGAGACGTCCAGGGTGTACTCGGCCTCGGAGTAGCCGGCGTTGGTGGAGGTGCCGGTGGTGTCGCACTCCTTGCGCGCGTTGCCTATGTCGACCTGTCGGTTGATCTCGGCGGTGTGCGCGGAGTTCTTGGTGTTGTGCCCGGGGTCGATCAGCACCGTCCGCCCCACCAGCACCCGGCCGACCGGCGACGCGCCGGTGGCGGGCGCCGCCGGGGGAGCCACCGAGGGGCTGCCCTCCGCCGGGGCGACGCCCGGTGCGGACACCGCGCCGGCGCCCGCCGGGCTCGCGCCGGCCGGCCGGGGCGTCGACAGTCCGGGGTCGAGCGCCGCCTCCGGGTCCGCGGCGGCGGCCGACGAGGCGTCCGAGGTCTTGCCGGCCACCGCCTGCCAGCCCAGCCAGCCCGCGAAGCAGAGCGGCAGCACGGCGCAGACGACGGCCACCACGTGCAGCCGGGTACGCCGGGGCCGGACCTCGGCCGCCGGGCCGTCGGGGGAGCGGGAGGGGTCGGGGTGCTGAGGGGTGGTGCCGGTCACGAGTCGTTCAGATCCTGTCCCAGGTGCGCGGCGTCAGCCCGTAGGTGTCGACGGCCGGTTTCCATTTCGCGACGAAGTCCTTCTTGGCGAGAGTCGCCTGCGGATTGAGTTCGTCCGCCCGCTTCTTCTCGGCGGTGGTCGGCGCGCCGCCGGCCGGGCAGCCCTGGGCGGAGACCGCCCGGGCCCAGGCCGCGTAGGCCCGGTCGATCTCGGCGGACTGCTGCCAGGCGGTGCGCAGCGACTGGACGGCCTCCGCGCCGCCGGACACGTCCGCGAAGTCGAGCTTGGCCAGCTCGCCGAGCAGCTGCTCGCGCTGCTGGGCGCCGGTGTCGAAGACCTGCGCCGCGCTCTCGATGTCCGCCTTGGCCGGGCAGCTGGAGACCTTGGCCACCGCGCTGCCGATCGGGGCCTTGGCCCCCTCCGCGCGGGCGAGCAGCTCGTCCAGCGCCTTGGCCTGGGTCTGCGCCTTCACCTGGTCGGCGGTCGGGCTCGCGGCGGGACCGGTGGCGGTGGGGGCAGGACCGCTCGCGGGCGCCGAGGCGTCCCCGCTGAGCAGCGGCGCGGGCTGCTGGCCGCCGCCGGCACCGGGGCTCGCCGGCGCCGCGGCCTTCCGCTCCGGGCCGTCGCTGGAGTTCTGCACCGCCCACACCACGCCGCCGCCCAGGCCGAGGACCAGCAGCAGGCCGACCGCGACCAGCAGCGGGGTGCGGCTGCGGGCCGGCCGCTCCTCGTCGTCCAGGTCGATCGCCTCGTAGCCCGCGGGGCCGGGCTGCCCGGCCGGGGGGTACGGGCCCTGCTGGTACTGGTCCGGGTAGGCGTCCGGGCGGAACATGCCCGGCGGGTACTGGTCCTGCTGGAACGGGCCGGGGGGCGGGCCGCCCGGCCCGCCCCCGGCATGGGAGGGGAAGCCCTGGCCGGGGCCGGACTGCGGGTACGGCGGGGCCTGCTGGGGCGGTTGCGGCGGGAAGGGCTGCTGCCGGCCCGGGGCCGGCGGCGGGAACCCGTAGCCGCCGGGCGCCGCCGACGGTACGGCGGGGGCGAGCTGGGTCGGGGCGTCGTGCCCCGGCGCCGGCGGCTGGTGGGGCCGGCCGCCCGGCGGGCCGACGGGCTGCGCCGGCGCACCGGGCTGCCCCGGCGCGGCCTGCGGCGCCTGCGGACCGCCCGCGGCGGGCCCCGGCGCGCCGCCCTGGTCGCCGCCCGGGCCGCCGCTCCGTCCGCCGTTCTGGCTGCCGCCTCGTACCCAGCCGCCTGCGCCCCCCCGGGCCGTGGGGTCCCAGACCGCCGGAGCGGTGTTGTTCTGGTCCGTCATGCGTTCGCCCCCGCCGTCCTGCCTCGCCGTGCGTTGCCGTGTCGTCGCTGCGGTGCCGGAGTTCCGCGCGGCCACCGTACCCGGAGTGTCCCGGCCGGGGCGCCCCGGCACCCGGACACCCATGCGACCCGGCACGACGTTAGAGCATCCGTGTGCGGTGCGGGGGCGGTTGGCCGTTCCGCGGGACGGGAGCGGCGGGCGCGTCCCCGGAAGCCGCCCGGTCAGGGGGCGGGGTCAGCCGGCGGCCGGGGCCGGGCGGCGCAGCACCCGCAGCGACCCGGTCACCGAGACCTCCTCGAACCCCTCGGCCAGCGCCCGCAGGTACACCCGGTACGGCGCCTGGCCGCCGTCCGCGGGGTCGGGGAAGACGTCGTGCACCACCAGGACGCCCTCCGGGGCCAGGTGCGGGGCCCAGCCCTCGTAGTCGCCGGTGGCGTGCTCGTCGGTGTGCCCGCCGTCGATGAAGACCAGGCCCAGCCGCCCGCCCCAGAGCGCCGCGATCTGCGGCGAGCGCCCGACCAGCGCCACCACGTGCTCCTCCAGGCCGGCCGCGTGCAGCGTCCGGCGGAACCGCGGCAGGGTGTCCATCCGGCCGACCTCCGGGTCCACCAGCGTCGGGTCGTGGTACTCCCAGCCCGGCTGCTGCTCCTCGGAGCCCCGGTGGTGGTCCACGGTCAGGGCGACGGTGCCGGCCTCACGGGCGGCGGCGGCCAGCAGGATCGCCGAGCGGCCGCAGTACGTGCCGATCTCCAGCAGCGGCCGGCCGGTGCGCCGGGCCGCGTCGAGCGCGACCGCGTACAGCGCGAGGCCCTCGTCCACCGGCATGAACCCGGTCGCGGCCTCGAACGCGGCCAGCACCTCGGGTGCGGGGCGGGTGCTCTCCCGGAGGTCGGACATCGCGGTGCTCCTTGCAGACGGCGCGGGTGGTGGGCCGGACCGGTGCCCGGCGGTTGGACCCTACTCGACGGTAGGGCGCGTCCCGGCAGGGCCTCGGGGCGGCCGCTCCCGGGCGGGCCCGGCGACCGGTGGCCGGCGGGCCGGCGTCGTCGTGGAGCGCCGCGAGGGCCCGGCGGTGCGCCGGGCCCTCGCGGGGTGGTTCGGTGCTGCTCGCGGCCGGCCGTGGGGCCGTCGGTTCAGCGCCGCTCGGCGGCCAGCCGGTGCCGGCCGTGGGCGTCCGCCTGGGGGTTGTCGTCCGGGGCGGTCGTACCGCGGTGCCGGCCGTGCGCCGAGTCCGCGGCCGTGCTCGCGCCGGTGTCGTGGCGGGCGCCGCCGTGGCCGGTGCTGTCGGGGCTGGTGGTGTCGGAGAGGGTGTCGGACATCAAATCGTCTTCCGTGCGAGGGTACGGGTGTCAGGTGCCGCCGCACGGCACCGGTGAGGGCGGGGCGCCCGGGCGAGGAGCCCCGGGCAGGACGCCCGAAGGAGCGTCGGAGGCGGATGATCACGGCCTCTGCCCCGGCCACCCTAACGGCCGGAACGAGCCGGATCCTATCGATCGGCTCCGGGCCCGCGGACGGCCGGTGCCGACCGCCCGGTAACTTTCGGCAACCGCCCCGGCGGGGCCTGGACGCTCCCGGGGGCCCGCGCCGGCCGGCCAGGTCAGCCCGCCCGGCCGGTGCGCAGGAAGCCCGCCAGCAACTCGTGCAGCACCGCCGAGCCCTCCTCGGCGAGCAACTCATGCCCGGCGCCGGCCGCCTCCACGTAGCGGAAGTCGGCCCCCTCGACCCGGCCGAGCCGGATCAACTCGTGCCGCAGCGAACGCGACTGGCCCACCGGGACGACCTCGTCGCGGTCGCCGTGCAGGATCAGCAGCGGCGCGCCGATCCGGTGCGCCAGCTGGAGCACGTCGCGCGGCCCCCGCTCGTCGGTCACCGGCTCGTGGCCGCCCAGCCGGGTCGTCAGCGCCCGCACCGGCGCCGAGGCCTCGGCCAGCAGTCGCGCGCCGGAGAGGAAGGGCGCCACCACCGCGCAGCGGGCCACCTGTTCGGGCGGGGCGTGGGCGGCGGCCAGCAGGGCCAGGAAGGCGCCGTAACTGACGCCGAACAGGGCGGGCGGTTCCAGGCCGAGGGCCGAGCGCTGGCCGGCGACGCCCTCCAGCAGCCCGAGCACGTCCTCCAGGTCGGGCCCGCCCCAGGCGCCGCGCACCGCCATCGCGTGGCCGGTGCCGTAGCCGGTGCTGCCGCGCTGGTTGGGGGCGACCACCGCCAGGCCCTCAGCGGCCATCCGCTGCAACGCCGGGTCGAACTCCAGCAGCCAGGCGTCCGCCGGGCCGCCGTGCAGCGCCAGGACCAGCTGCGGGCTGCTCAGCCAGGCGTCCCCGCCGTACACCACGGCCTCCAACGGACCTGTCGGGCCGGCCAGTTCGAGGCTCTGCGCGGAGTGCCAGCGGCTGCCGTCGGGCGGCCGCACGCTGCCGTCCAGCCGCCAGCCGGGCGGCGAGGTGCGGGAGACTCTCGGCTCGCCGCCCCACGGCGGGGGCCCTGCGGCCTCCCGCCAGGGCTGCGGCAGGCTGCCGCTCAGCGGCGCCAGCTGCAGCGGCAGCGGTACGGCGCCGGCCGAGGCCGCCGGGCCCGCGCCGAGCAGGGCGTCCACGTCCAGGGTGGCCAGCGCGGCCGGCTGGTCGGGCGAGGAGTACGGCATCCGCAGCGCGCCCGCCGACCAGTGGGCGACGGCGCCCAGCCGGCCGGGCGGCACCGGCAGCGGCTCCAGCCGGTGGCCGGCGGGCTGCCAGAGCGCCAGCGCGGAACTCGCGCCGTGGTCGATCTGGACGGCGACCCGGACGTCCTCGGGCAGCCCGCCGCCGCTGCTGCCGCCGCCGGCGTGGGGCCGGTCGTCGTCCTGCGGCCCTGCTTCCGTCCGTCCGGGATCCAGCGCCCCGGCCGCCCCGGCCGCCCCGGGCGGTGCGGGCGGTGCGGGCGGTGCGGGCGGTGCGGGCCGCAGGGCCACCGGCCGCAGGAAGACGCCGGGTACGTGCAGGCAGTCCGGGAAGCGCAGCGGCACCGCGCCGCCGAGCACGCCCCAGCCGAGCCGGTCGGCGCCCGGGGCGTCGCTGCGCACCATGATGAAGCGGGAGTCCGGGTCGAACAGGACCAGCCGGTCGTTGCTCCGCTCGCCGATCTCCAGCAGCGGGGTGACCTCGCCGAGCCCGAGGTCCAGCACCACGCTGCGGACCACCCCCTCGTGCACACGGTCCAGGGCGAGCAGCCGCCCGGTGCGGTCCAGCCAGACGCCGCCGCCGTGCAGGCCGGGCAGTTCGGCGACCTGCTCGGGGGCGCTCCCGTCGGTGCGGACCAGCCAGACCGTGGTGACCGGCCGGGCGTCGGTGCCCAGGGCGAGCGCCACCGGGGCGCCGGCAGGGCGGGCGGGGGTGGGTGCGACGGGGGCGGCGGACGGGGAAGGGAGGAGAAGGGAGGCGCGGGTGAGGACGGACGCGGGTGCGGCGGGGAACGGCAGCAGCCGCAGGCCGGGCATCCGCAGTGCGGCGAGGCGCCACTCCCGCGCCGGTGGGGCGGCCGTCGTACCGGGGGATGCCGGGTCGAAGGCGGTACCGGTGAAGGCGGTACCGGTGAAGGAGGCGTCCGCGGGGGACGTCCCGCCGAGGGACGATCCGGGCTCCGGGCCGAACGGCCGTGCTCCGAGGGCTGGTGCTCCGAGGGCCGGTGCTCCGAGGACCTGCGGCCCGTCGTCGTCGCCGGCCGACAGCAGGACCACTTCGTGCCGGTCGCCGTCGTGCCGGCAGACCAGTACCGTCCCGTCGGCCAGCGACACCAACTGCGAGTGCAGGCTCTCCGACCGCTGGCCGGGCAGCGGCAGCGCCGTCGGCAGGGCGGGCCCGTCCGCGGGGAGCCGCCAGCTCTCCGCGTACCAGCCGCCGTCGGCGCCGGAGGCCAGGCAGGCGGCGTGCGAGCCGTCGGAGGCGAAGGTGAAGCCCAGCCGGCGCAGGGCCAGGGTCGAGCGGCGGGTGGCCACGTTCACTTGCTGCTCACCGGTACCTCTCCCAGCTCGGCCCCCTCCCGAGGGGCGGGGGCGGTGGTCGTCGGCGGCGAGGCCCCGGGGCAGGGGGCGCGTTCCGCCGGCGGGGCCGCTCCGCGGTGAACGCCGGAGCGGCGGGAACGGGAGCGCCCCGGCCGCCTCCGCCGGCCGCTCGGCCCGGGCCCGGGGGCGGCGGCCCCAGGAGCCCGACCACGCGGGCCGAGAGTGCGGCGGAGGACCCTTCCCGACCCCTGGCCGGGGCAACTCCCGTTCGCTGAAGTGAAGTTACTGACGAGGACGAACGGGTTCAACGAGAAGCGGGTCACTTCACTCATAAGGGTGATCCGGTTCCGCTTTCGCCTCTGCGCGGGGGCCTCGGTGTGCCCGGCCCGGGCGCCCGGACGGTGCCGCGCGCGCCGGTGCGCGGCGGTCCCGCCCGGCCACCGCCCGGTTGACCGTCGGCGGCGTCCGCCCGGCCCGCCCCGGCCGGCGGACGGGCGCCGCGCCTGCCCCACCCCCCTCGGACGGCCTTCCGCACGCCGTCCCCCCGTCCTTCGCGCGTCGTCGACGGCGGCCGGCCGTCCCCGGCCGGCCGGTGGAGGGGGCCGCGGACGGGCCGGGTACCGGCCCCGGGCCGGGCGGCCGTGCGCCCGGACGGCCCCGTGCGCACGGTAGTCTCGACAGGTGCCGAATCTGTCCGAGGTCATCAGCGCGTTGGAAGAGCTCTACCCGCCGCAGTGGGCCGAGTCCTGGGACGCCGTCGGCCTGGTCTGCGGCGACCCCGAGGCCCGGGTCGGCCGCGTCCTGTTCGCCGTCGACCCCGTCCAGGACGTCGTCGACGAGGCCGTCGAGTGGGGGGCCGACCTCGTGGTCACCCACCACCCCCTCTACCTGCGGGGCACCACCAGCGTCGCCGCGACCGGCTTCAAGGGCCGCGTGGTGCACCGCCTGATCTCCGCCGGGATCGCCCTGCACGTCGCGCACACCAACGCCGACCACGCCGCTCCGGGAGTCTCCGACGCCCTGGCCGAGGCCGTCGGCCTGCGTGTCACCGGCCCGCTCGTCCCGGACCCGACCGACCCGGCCGGCCGGCGCGGCAGCGGCCGGATCGGCCTGCTGGAGCCGCCGCTCACGCTCTCCGCCTTCGCCGCCCGGGTCGCCCGGGGCCTGCCCGCGACCGCCACCGGCGTCCGGGTGGCCGGCGACCCGGACCGACTGATCGGCCGGGTCGCGGTCTGCGGCGGGGCCGGCGACAGCTTCCTCGCCGACGCCCGGGCCGCCGGCGTCGACGCGTACGTCACCGCCGACCTGCGCCACCACCCGGCGTCCGAGGCCGCCCAGTCCGCGCCCCTCGCGTTGGTCGACGCCGCGCACTGGGCCACCGAGTGGCCCTGGCTGAACCTCGCCGCGCGGTCGCTGGCCGCCGCCTCGGACAAGCACGACTGGCAGCTGGAGACCAAGGTCTCCCACCGGGTCACCGACCCGTGGACCGCGCACGCCCCCATGCCCTACACCGCCTGACCCGATTCACAGGAGCCCTCCGCTTGAACGCCGCGCCCGCCGACCAGATCCGCCTGCTCGACCTGCAGGCCATCGACTCCCGCCTCGACCAGCTGGCCCACCGGCGCCGCAGCCTGCCCGAGCACGCCGAGATCGACAAGGCCACCGCCGACCACGGCGCGCTGAAGTCGCTGGTCGTGGCCGCCGAGGCCCAGCTCGGCGACACCACCCGCGAGCTGACCAAGGCCGAGCAGGACGTCGAGCAGGTCCGCAGCCGCTCGGCCCGCAACCAGCAGCGCCTGGACTCCGGCGCGATCACCTCGCCGAAGGACCTGGAGAACCTCCAGCACGAGGTCGGCTCGCTGGCCAAGCGCCAGTCCGACCTGGAGGACGTGGTCCTGGAGATCATGGAGCGGATGGAGTCCGCCCAGACCCGGGTCACCGAGCTGGGTGCCCGCCTGGAGCACTCCACCGTCACCCTGACCGAGGCCGAGGCCCGGCGCGACGCCGCCTTCGCGGAGATCGACGCCGACGCCGAGAAGGTGCGGCGCGACCGCGAGGCCGTCGCCGTGGTGATCCCGGCCGACCTGCTCAAGCTCTACACCCGGCTGCGCGAGCAGCAGGGCGGCGTCGGCGCGGCCCGCCTGTACCAGCGCCGCTGCGAGGGCTGCCGGGTCGAGTTCGCGGTCTCCGACCTGAACGCCATCAAGGCCGAGCCGAAGGACGCCGTCGTCCGCTGCGACAACTGCGGCCGGATCCTGGTCCGTACCGCCGAGTCGGGCGTCTGAGCCCATGGCGGGTCGCAGGTTCATCGTCGAGGCCGACGGCGGCTCCCGGGGCAACCCGGGGCCGGCCGGCTACGGCGCGGTGGTGCGGGACGGTGACACCGGCCTGATCATCGCCGAGGCAGCCGAGTTCATCGGGCACGCGACCAACAACGTGGCCGAGTACAAGGGCCTGATCGCCGGACTGCGGGCCGCCCGCGAGATCGACCCGGGCGCCGAGGTCGACGTCCGGATGGACTCCAAGCTGGTCGTCGAGCAGATGTCGGGGCGCTGGAAGATCAAGCACCCCGACATGCAGCCGCTGGCCGCCGAGGCGAAGACCGTGCTGCCGCGCGGGCAGGTCAGGTACACCTGGATCCCGCGCGAGCGGAACAAGGACGCCGACCGGCTGGCCAACGAGGCGATGGACGCGGGCAAGGCCGGCAAGCAGTGGGAGCCCAAGGCGCCCAAGGCCGCCGTCCCCGCGGCGGAGCCCGCGGCCCCGCTGGAGACCGCCGCCCCGAAGGCCGGCTGGGCCGCCCCCGCCGACCTCGGCACCCCCACCACCTTCGTCCTGCTGCGGCACGGCGAGACCCCGCTCACCCCGGAGAAGCGCTTCTCCGGCAGCGGCGGCGGCGACCCGGAGCTGTCCGAGAAGGGCCGCTGGCAGGCCGAGCGGGCCGCCGAGGCGATGGCCGCGCGCGGCACGATCCAGGCCGTGGTCAGCTCCCCGATGCGGCGCACCCGGCAGACGGCCGAGACCGTGGCCGCCCGGCTGGGCCTGGACGTCCGGATCGAGGAGGGCCTGCGCGAGCTGGACTTCGGCGACTGGGAGGGCCTCACCTTCGCCGAGGTGCAGGAGCGCCACCCGGCGGACCTGGACGCCTGGCTGGCCTCCGCGAAGGCCAAGCCGACCGGCGGCAGCGAGAGCTTCACCACGCTGGCCCACCGGGTCGGCGTCGCCCGGGACAAGATCCTGGCCCGGTACGCGGGCCGGACCGTCCTGGTGGTCTCGCACGTCAGCCCGATCAAGACGCTGGTCCGGCTGGCCCTGGGCGCACCGCCGGACGCGTTGTACCGGATGGAGCTCTCGGCGGCGGCGCTGTCCGCGGTCCAGTACTACACCGACGGCAACGCCTCGGTGCGGCTGCTGAACGACACCGGCCACCTGCGCTGACGGTCCGTCGCCGGGCCGGCCGGGGGCACGGCCCGCGGCGCGCGAGGAGGGGCGGCACGGTACTCGCGTACCGGCCGCCCCTCCTCGCGCACCGCGCCCGGGTCAGTGGATCTCGGTGACCACGACGTCCAGCTGCCAGGCCTTGCGGGCGGTGCCGCGCGCCGCCACCTCGACCCGGTAGCCGAGCGCCAGCAGCGCGTCCACCAGCTCGTCGGGCGTCTTGGGCTCGGCGCCCGCCACCAGCAGGTCGCGCACCAGCCGCCCCTTGGTGGCCTTGTTGAAGTGGCTCACCACCGAGCGCTTCAGCACCCCGTCGACCTCGCGCTCCTGGAGCACCCGCACGGTCGCGGTCCGCCCGAGCAGCTCGCCGGCCGGCTTCCAGGCCGCCGTGTAGGCGGAGCTGCGCAGGTCCAGCACCAGTCCGTCGGCGACCTCCGGCAGTACGCTCGCCGTCGCACTCCGCCAGTACGTCCCGAGCGCCCCCAGCGGCGGGAGTTTCACGCCCATCGAGCAGCGGTAGGACGGGATCCGGTCACTGATCCGGACCGCGCCCCAGAGCCCCGAGAACACCAGCAGCGCGCGCTCCGCCCGCCCGTACGCGGCCTCGTCCAGCGTCGCCAGACCCAGCGCGTCGAACAGCACGCCGGTGTACACCTCGCCGGCCGGGCGGGCGCCCGCCGTCAGCAGTCCGGCGTTGCGGGCCACCTCGCCGCGCAGGCCCGGGCTCAGGCCCAGCACCTCGGCGGCCCGGTCGGTGTCCCCCGAGCACAGCTCCACCAGTGCGGTCAGCACCTTCTCCCGTGCGTCGGTCAGCCCCGGCAGCGACAGCCCGCCGAGCGCCAGCGGCACCCCGGGCCCGGACGCGGCCTTGCCCTCCGAGGGCGGCAACAGGACCAGCACGGCGGCACTCCTCAACAATTTGTGGCAGGTGACCCCGACACCCTACGCAACCAGGGCCCGGCGTGCGGAACCGCGTCCGGTTCCCGGGGACGCAGTCACGCCCCCTCCGCCGTCCCGTCCGCCGTCCCGTCCGCCGCCCAGAGCCCGGCCCGCGCCCCCGCGAGGCTTCAGTCGCCGGCGGCCGCGACCAGGCCCGCGCCCGCGCCGAGCGCCAGGCAGAGCGGCGAGTAGTAGCGGCGGTCCAGCCGCAGGAAACGCTCCGTCCGTTCGATCCGCCCGCTGCCGAAGAGCAGCAGCCCGCCCGCGCCCCGCGCCAGCAGCACGGCCGCGACCGTCCCCGAGCCCGCCCCGCGCACCCACCGCGGCCCGGCCGCCGGCAGCGCGCCGGCCCGGGCGCCCACCAGGTAGGCCGCCGCGCCCAGCGCCCCCGCCACCGCCAGGCAGGCCGCCGGCGAGGGCAGGCCCTCCACACCGACGCCGACCACCGCGTCCGCGAAGTCCTCCCGCGTCCGCAGCGGCCAAGGCGTCGCCGCCCAGGCCGCGTGCAGCGCCCCGGTCGCCGCCAGCGCCCCGGCCACCGCCGCACCCGTGTTCCGTACCGCGTCCATCGTCCGCCCCTTTCGACACCGCCACCTTACGACCCGTCAGATCGGCCGCCCCGGGCCGCCCCCGTCCCCGCGGCGGCGCAGCCACGGTCAGTCGGTTCTACCGGCGCCGCGGCCGGCCGGACGCGGCGCCGCCGGGTCCGACCGCCCAGGTCCACCGCGAACCGCCCGGAACGCCCTATTCTGCGCGCATGCCCCGTCGAAAACTGAGCGTCGTAGCCGCGGACTCCGCCCGGATCAACGCGGAGCTGGCCGAGCTGCGCACCCGCCTGGAGATCCGCGCCGAATGGCCCGGCGAGGTGCTGGCCGAGGCCGAGGAGGCGGCCGGCTCCCCCCGGGTGCCCGGCGAGGACGCCACCGACCTGCCGCTGTTCACCGTCGACCCTCCGGGCTCCCGCGACCTCGACCAGGCCATGCACCTGGCCCACCGCCCCGGCGGCTACCGGGTGCACTACGCGATCGCCGACGTGGCCGCCTTCGTCCGCCCCGGCGGGGCCGTCGACGCCGAGGCCCGGCGCCGCGTCCAGACCCTGTACTTCCCCGACCGCCGCGTCCCGCTGCACCCCGCCCGGCTCTCCGAGGACGCCGCCAGCCTGCTCCCCGGCGAGGTCCGGCCGGCCCTGCTCTGGCAGATCGACCTGGACGCCGACGGCGCCGTGGTGCTGGCGGACCTGCGCCGTGCCCAGGTCCGCTCCCGCCGCCGCCTCGACTACGCGGGCGTCCAGCAGGCCCTCGACGCGGGCGCCGCCGACGAGCAGCTGACCCTGCTCGCGACCGTCGGCCGGCTGCGCGAGCAGCAGGAACAGGCCCGCGGCGGGATCAGCCTGCCCGTCCCCGAGCAGGAGGTGGAGGAGAGCCCGCACGGCTACCGGCTCGCCTACCGGGCCCAGTTGCCGGTGGAGGGCTGGAACGCCCAGATCTCCCTGCTCACCGGCATGGCCGCGGCGGACCTGATGCTCGACGCGGGCATCGGCCTGCTCCGCACCCTGCCCGCCGCGCCCGAGTCCGCCTACGCCCGGCTGCGCCGGACCGCCGAGGCCCTGCGAGTGCACTGGCCCGACACCGTGCCGTACCCCGAACTGATCCGCTCGCTGGACCCGCGGGTGCCGCTGAACGCCGCCTTCCTCAACGAGTGCACCGGCCTGCTGCGCGGCGCCGGCTACCAGGCCTTCGACGCGTCCCAGGGCCTCCCGGCCCCCGCCGACCCCGGCCACGCCGCGCTCGCCGCGCCGTACGCGCACTGCACCGCCCCGCTGCGCCGGCTGGCCGACCGCTTCGCGCTGGAGACCTGCGTGGCCGTCGCCGGGGGAGCGGACGTGCCGTCCTGGGTGCGCGAGGCGCTGCCCGCGCTGCCCGCCCTGATGGCCGGCGGGGACCGCCGGGCCGCCGAGGTGGAGCGGGCCTGCGTGGACCTGGTGGAGGCCGAACTGCTGCACGGCCGCGAGGGCGAGGACTTCGACGCGGTGGTCATCGACGTGGACGGGCGCAAGCCGGCCCACGGCACCGTCCAGCTGCGCGAGCCGGCCGTCCGGGCGAAGTGCGACGGGGACGGCCGGGAGCCGCTGCCGCTGGGCGGGCTGATCCGGGTCCGGCTGACCCTCGCGGACCCCGCCACCCGTACGGTCCGCTTCGCCCCCGCGTAGCGCCGCGGCGGGTGCGATGATCGGCGGGTGGTCGAACTCACCGCCCCACCGGGCCGCCGCCGCAGGCAGTTGATCCTCGGGATCTGCTGCCTCAGCCTGTTCATCGTCGGTCTGGACAACACGGTGGTGAACATCGCGCTCCCGGTGATCCAGAAGGACCTGGACGCCCCCGCCTCCGGGCTGCAATGGATCATCGACGCGTACACCCTCGTCCTCGCCGCCCTGCTGATGCTGTTCGGCTCGGTCGCCGACCGGTTCGGCCGCCGGCGGGTCTTCCAGACCGGCCTGGTGCTCTTCGTGCTCGGCTCGCTGTTCTGCAGCCTCGCACCGAGCCTGGAGTGGCTGATCGCGGCCCGGGCGCTGCAGGCCGTCGGCGGGGCGATGCTCAACCCGGTGGCGATGTCGATCATCACCAACACCTTCACCGATCCGCGCGAACGGGCCCGGGCCATCGGCATCTGGGGCGGTGTGGTCGGCATCAGCATGGCGCTCGGCCCGCTGCTCGGCGGCTTCCTGGTGGACAGCGCCGGCTGGCCCTCGATCTTCCTGATCAACGTCCCGATCGGGTTGGTCGCCTGCCTGCTGACCGCCCTGTACGTGCCCGAGTCGCGCGCGCCGAAGCCGCGCCGGCTCGACCCGGTCGGACAGCTGCTGATGATCGTCCTGCTCGGCTCCGGCACCGCCGCCATCATCGAGGGCCCCGAGCACGGCTGGACCTCACCGCTGATCCTGACCCTGGCGGCCGTGGCGCTGGCCGCCCTGGTCGCCTTCCCGCTCTGGGAGCGGCAGGTCCCGGAGCCGCTGGTCGACCTGCGGTTCTTCCGCAGCGTCCCGTTCACCGGCGCCACCGTCACCGCCGTCTGCGCCTTCGCCGCGCTCGGCGGGTTCCTCTTCCTCAACACCCTCTACCTCCAGGACGTCCGGCACTACAGCCCGGTCCAGGCCGGGCTCTGGACGCTGCCGATGGCCGGGATGATGCTGGTCTGCGCCCCGCTCTCCGGGCGGATCGTCGGCAACCGCGGGCCGCGCGGGCCGCTGGTCGCCGCCGGGCTCGGCCTCGCCGCCAGCGGCCTGCTGCTGACCCGGCTCACCGCCGACGCGCCGGCCGCGCTGCTGCTCGCCGCGTACGCGCTGTTCGGCTTCGGCTTCGGCATGGTCAACGCGCCGATCACCAACGCCGCCGTCTCCGGCATGCCGCGCGCCCAGGCCGGCGTCGCCGCCGCCGTCGCCTCCACCAGCCGTCAGGTCGGCCAGTCCCTCGGGGTCGCCGTCATCGGCACCGTCGTCACCTCGGCGGTCGTCGGCCCGGTGGCCACCGGCTTCGCCGCCGCCAGCCACGCCGGCTGGTGGATCGTCATCGGTCTCGGCCTCGCCATCCTGCTGCTCGGCCTGGTCACCACCACCGCCTGGGCGAGCCGTACCGCGGCCGAGGTCGCCGCCGGATTCGGCCCCGAACGCCTCCCCGGACGGACCGCCGACCCGGCCGGAGTAGGGGAGGCGCCGCCCGAGCGGCTACGATGACCACTACGGCGGACGAGCCGGCCGGGCGGTCGCGTCGGGTCCCTTCTGGGGCCCGCCGAGGAACGTCCGGGCTCCACAGAGCAGGGTGGTGGGTAACGCCCACCCGGGGTGACCCGCGGGACAGTGCCACAGAAAACAGACCGCCGGAGGCCTCGGCCACCGGTAAGGGTGAAACGGTGGTGTAAGAGACCACCAGCGACCGAGGTGACTCGGCCGGCTAGGTAAACCCCACTCGGAGCAAGGTCAAGATCGGTGCCTCCGGGCGCCGTGCGCGAGTGTTCGAGGGCTGCTCGCCCGAGCTCGCGGGTAGACCGCACGAGGCTGTCGGCAACGGCAGCCCTAGATGGATGACCGCCTCCCCGGGCCGCGCAAGCACCCCGGGAGACAAAACCCGGCGTACAGGCCGACTCGTCCGTCGCTCAGCGGAAAAGGCCCCCTGGCCTGCATTCATGCAGGCCAGGGGGCCTTTCCGCGTCCACCCCGGCTGGAGGGACGCTCACTCTCCGGGCCTTGGTGGTCGCCTGCCCGATCAGCGGGCGAGCAGGGCCGCCTCCGCGACGTCCGGGTCCGGGTGGGCCTGCCAGCGGGCCAGTTCCCCCCGCCAGTGCGGTGGCCAGGACTCCCGTCCGCCGATGGTGCGGACGATCCCCACGGCGAGCGCGGCGGCGGCGGTCGTGCCGCGGGCCCGGAGGTGGTGGAGCACCGCCAGGGCGGCCTCGGGCGGCGGGCGGTCGTCCCAGGCGAGGCCGGAGTCCTCGGCGACCTGGGCCAGGCGGAGCGGACGGCCCTCCGCCAGGTCGAGGCAGCGGTCCCAGTGGTGCGGCGCCGGATCGCCGGCCGCCAGGGCGCGGGCCGCGACGATCTGCGCGGCGCGGGCCGCGCGACCTGCCAGTCCGGCCCGGATGAGCGGCTCGACCATGCCGTCCAGCAGTTCCGGTGCCAGGGAGCCGAACGAGCCGCCGGCCAGTCCGGCCAGCCGCAGCCGGGCCTCCTCCTGCCGGCCGTCGCTCCCGGTGGCCAGTTCGACCAGCCGGGCCACCACCTCCGGCCATCGGGCGCGCACGACCGGCTCCTCCGGGCGGACGGAGAAGACCGCGAGTGCCTTCCGCCAGACCCGTTCCGCCTGGCCGAAGGTCAGCAGCTGGGCCGCCACCGCCCCGGCCGCCGCCTCGCCGGTGCGGCCTCGCCGGATCACCGCGTCGAAGGCGTCCTCCACGACATCCGGGTCCGGATGAGCCGCCGCCGCCGCGAGGAAGTCGTCCCACGCCGCCTGCGCCGATCCGGGCAGCGGTCTCGTGCGGGCCGTCAGCACCTTCTCGCGGACGGCGGGTTCACCGAGCCATGCGCCGAGCCGGTCGCCCACACCCGGCCGGTCGAGCAGGCGCACCATCAGCTCGGCCAGCGCCGCCCGCACGTCGCGGTGCAGACCGGGGCTGTCCCAGGCGGCGACGGCCGTCCGGGCGGCCGTCGCCGGCGCCAGGTCGCCGAGGGCCCGGGCGAGTTCCTTGCCTACGCCGACCGGGAGTTCCGGTGAGAGCAGCGTCCCGCGCAGCAGCGCCGCGGCCTCGCCGTCCGGCGTGCGGGCAAGCACCCGGCGCAGCCCGCGGGCGGCGGCGTGCCCGCGTACCCCGCCGCCGAGCCGGGCGAGAAGCACGGGCAGGGTCCGCGCGGGGTCGCCGACCTCCGCCAGCCGCAGCAGGGCCGCGGCGGCCACCGGCTGCGGTGCCCGGCCGACGACCTCCAGCAGGTCGGACGGGTCGGTGAGCACGGCGGCGGCGGCCGCGCGCAGTGCGATCGTGCGGTCCTCGTCGTGGGCCAGGGGGGCCACCAGCGCGGTGTGCAGGGCCCGGTCGGCACGGGAGGCGTCCCCGGGAAGGGCCGGTACCCAGGGCACCGCGCTGCGGAGGTGGGCGGTCAGGGCGGGGGCGATCAGGTCGGTCCGTCGGCGGGACAGTACGCTCCACACCTCGTCCGTCCGGGCGAGGGCCGGGTGGGCCAGGACCACCTCCTCGCAGCGCCGCTCACGGGTCCGCCGCTCCCGCAGCAGCAGGCGGACCGCACGGGTACGAATCGCCGGGTCGTCCCCGCCGTCGAGGATCTGCCGGGACCAGTGGTCGACCACCTGCAGCCGGGGTAGCACCTCCGCCGCCCCCAGCAGCCGCTCCGGCCTGCGAAGTCGGGGGTCCGACCGCAGGCGTGCCCAGACCGCCCGGGCGAAGGGCAGGTCCCCGACCAGCGGCCCGATCGGCTCGGTGCAGCGCGGATGTTCCCGTACCTGGGCGAGAACGGCCAGCAGTTCGGCGACCCGGCCGAGGTCGCGGGCCCCGGCCGCCTGACCGATCGTCCGGGCGAGCCAGCGCGCGGCGGCGTCGAGGCACCGTGCGGTCGAGTCGCGCGCCTGAAGGACCGTCATGGCCGCGTCGCGCAGGACGTCCTCCGGGACGGCGGCGAGGAACTCCTCCGGCGTCTCGGCCGCTCGGGCCAGCGCCAGCTCCCGGACCTCGGGGTGGTCGTGCCAGGCCCGTTCGCTGCGCCGCAGCACCCGGGCGTGTCGGCGGGATCGCCGTCGAGCGCGGCGCACTGGAGCAGCGCCGACCAGCCGTAGCAGCGCATGTGCCGGTTGTGGTCCCCGGCCAGCCTGGCCAGCCGCTCCTCGGCCTCGGCGAGGGGCAGGAACCTGACGGTGGCGGCCAGGCGGGTCTCCCGGCCCTTGCGGCCGGCGAGGTGGTCGCGCACCACGCGGGCCCGCTCGGGCGGATCGAGGGCGAGCAGCAGCGCACCGTGCGGGCGGTCGTGCGGATGGGCGGCGAGCAGTTCGCGGGCGACGCGGTGCCGTTCGGACGGTTCGAGCAGCTGGAGCACGGGTTCGGGCCTCGGCTGTCCGAACGGGCCCCGGGCCGCCTTCGGCCGGCAGGCCCTGGCGAGGAGGGCCAGCTCCTCGGCGGGCAGGGCGCGCAGGGCCCGGCAGATCCGCTCCGGCAGCTTCCCGGCCGGGACGGGCAGGTCGACCGCGCTCCGCCGGAGGGCGGCGACCACTGCCGCCGGTTCGGCGAGCAGGTGGACGACGGCCTCGGCGGGGAGCAGGGCGGGGCGCTCGTGGAGGACGTCGAGTCCGGCGCCGCGGTCGCGGCGGGTGGCCCCGGTGATCAGCTGGTCGCGCTGCCGGACGGGGAGTCGGGCGTCGGCGGGCTGTCCGGCCTGGCGCAGCAGGTACGCCGTCAGCGGGCGGGGGGCGGTCCGGGCGAGCGAGCGCAGGACTCCCTCGGGGACGGGCAGGCGGGCAAGCCAGGCGTCGACCAGGAGGGGGGTGCAGGCGGGCAGGAGCCGGGCTGCCTCCTGGCCGCCGTGGAGCCGGTCCACCTCGGGGAGCAGGCGGTCGGCGAGGGCGTGGCGCCTGCTCCGGCGGAGCAGGCGGTAGAGGGCGTGGCGGTGGGCGCGCGGCGCTGTGCGGGCGACGTCGGCCAGGGCCTCGTCCGGCACGGGCAGCCGGCCGACGGCGGCCAGGGCGCGGGGACGGAGCAGCGGATCGTGGAGAGCCGTGCAGACTCCGGCCAGGTCATGCCGGACCACGGCGAGGAAGAGTGCGGTGTGCCGGTCCTGGGAGTCGCCGGCGTCGAGGGCCGCGTGCAGTGCCTGGTAGGCCTCGGGGGCAAGGCCCCTGGCATGGCGCGCGAGAGCGGCCTGGCGGGCGGGCCGGGGGAGCCGGTCGAACGGGGCGAGGTGCTGGGGAAGGTCGTAGGTCATCGCGATCACCGGGAGGTCGCGAGGTCGGCCTTTCGAGTCGTCATGGGTGTGATCGTGGTGGCCGGCCCGGCGGGGTGCAACCGGTTTTCCTGTCCCGGGAGTTGCCCCGGCGACGTGTGCCGGGCCGATCGGTGGGCAGCCGCAACGGCGTGGCGGGAGTCCGGCACGGGCCCGTCCGCGCTTGCGGAAGGGCGGTCGTGCGGCGTTCCGGAATGGGCGGTTCTGCCGGGGGGAGCGAACTCACCGAGGGTAATCATCGGGCCGAAGTACGCGGTCGAATCGGGCATTTCGGGATTTTGCCGGGGTTGGATTCCCGGGGTTCCTGCCGGGTGAATCTCTTTACTCTCCCGATCTTGCTGATCGGGGCGTGATCTGGATGTAATGGAACTCGCTTCAGCAGGTGCATGCCACAGGAAAGCTGTTCCACGTGACTCATCACACACCGCCGGACGTCATGCAGCCACCAGCCGCACGCCGGACCCGAACCTTCGGCACGGCGCGCCCCCGTACCCGGCGGGGCGAGGCCGAGGCCGCCCTGCTGTCCGTCGAGCACGCCCTGCTGGACACGCCCGGTGGCCGGTACCTGACCGACGAGGGCGTCCGCCGGCACGAGCGGCGCAACACGCTCCACACCCTGTACGGGCTGATGGAGCTCGCCCGACACGCGGAGAGACGGCCCGAGCTGATCGCCGCCACTCCCGGCGTTCCGCTCGCCGAGGTCTCCGAAGTCATGAGCCGGGTCGAAGACCCGCTGCTCCGGGCCCAGTTGGTGGGGAAGCTGCTCGCCGCCGGGGAGCGCGGAGTGCGGCTGCGGCTCAGCCCGGACTCCTCGCTGCCCAGCTGTCTCACCCGGGCCGGAGAGGTCGTCACCGCACTCGGCAACCTGATCGACAACGCCACGGACGCGGTGCTGGAGTCCGGTCGGGCCGACCCCTGGGTCGAGGTCGGGCTGCGGCTGGCCGCGGGCGCGGTCGAACTGCGGGTGAGCGACAACGGGCCGGGCGTCGCCCCGCACCTGCGACAGTCGATCTTCAGCCTGGGCTTCTCCACCAAGCAGCGCGCGCACGCCCCGACCCGCGGGCTCGGCCTGGTGCTCGTCCAGGCCATCGCCGAGGAGCGCGGCGGTTCGGTCACCGCCGCCGACCGGGAGGGCGGCGGCGCCGTCTTCACCGTGCGGGTGCCGGCCGCCCCGCCCGGATCCGCGCGAACGCCCCTGGCCCCCAGGGGCGGAGAGCGGGGCGCGGCGTGATCGACGTCCTGGTCGTCGACGACGACTTCTACGTGGCGAGGATCAACGCCCACTACGTCTCCGAGGTACCGGGCTTCCGGGTGGCGGGCATCGCGCACAGCGCCGCCCCGGCCCTCGCCGCCGTCGAGCGCGGCGGCATCGACCTGATCCTGCTCGACCAGCACCTGCCGAACGAGAGCGGACTCTCCCTCACCCGCCGGCTGCGGCAGCTCGGTCACGACATCGACGTCATCATGGTGACCGCCGACCGCCGGCCGGCCTCCGTCCGCGAGGCCATGCGCGCCGGCGTCCTGCACTACCTGGTCAAGCCGTTCACCAGTCAGGGGCTGCGCAGCAAGCTGGAGTCCTACGCGCAGGTGCGCGGCACCATCGACGACGGCGGGGAGATGGACCAGGCCCGGATCGACCGGATGCTGGGCAGCCTGCGCGCGCCCGAGGCCGAGCACTGCATGCCCAAGGGCTACTCGGAGCGCACCGCCGAGCTGATCTCCTGCATCGTCGTCGGGGCGAAGTGCCAGGTGTCCGCCCAGGAGGTCTCCGAACAGGCCCGGATCAGCCGCTCCACGGCCCAGCGCTACCTCAAGTACCTCGCGGAGACCGGCACCCTGGAGATGACGCTGCGCTACGGCGACAGCGGGCGGCCCGAGCACATGTACTCCGGCAGCTGAGGGCCGGGCCCGCCGGTGCCCGGCCGCGCAGCGCCGCGTCCGCTGCCCGCCGGCCGGCCGTTGGACAAATGAGCAGAACCCACTTTCCGCAGTCAAGTCGGTTTGCGCTCACAACGATTGCCGGGCCGCGGTGATGACCTAGCCTCCCAGGAAGAATCCAGAGCCAGGACCGAGGGCACAGGAATTTCCCAGGAAATTCGGCGCCAGGATGATGCGACAGGAAACCGATCCGTGCTGACCCGTATTCTTCCCCCGCCCGGACCCGCCAGGATGCTCACGTTCATCACCATGGTGATGGCGCTCGGGCAGGGGCTCTGGATGGCCATCAACGCGATCTACGCGGTGACGATGGTCCACCTCACGCCCGGCGAACTCGGCGTCAGCCTGGGTATCACGGCCGGCCTGGTCCTGCTGTCCAGCATCCCGCTGGGCCACCTCGCCGACCGGGCCGGCCCGCGGACCGTCCAGATGTGGTCCTTCCTGGCGCTCGCCCCGCTGACGGCCGCGCTGCTGCTGGTGAACGGATTCTGGTCGTACCTGCTCGTCACGTCCGTCCAGGGGCTCGCCTACCGCTCCGGCAACAACGCCCGGAAGGCGATGATCGCGGCCAACGTGCCGCAGGGCGACCGGGTCCGGGTGATGGCGTACATCCGGGCGGCCCTCAACGTGACCATCGCGATCGGCGCCTGCCTGTCCGGCCTGGTCCTCGCCTGGGGCGCCCGGGTCGGCTACCAGGGGGCCGTCGTGCTCACCGCCGTCTGCTTCCTCGTCACGGGGCTGCTCACCGCCAAGGAGGCCCCGGTGCCCCCGGTGCCGGCCTCGGCGGGCGCGGCCTTCGCGGTGCTGCGCGACGCGCCGTTCCTGATGTTCACCGCCCTGGACGGACTGCTCGTCACCCACGCCCTGCTGCTCGACCTGGTGCTGCCGCTCTGGGTGATCCACCACACCGGCGCCCCGCGCTGGATGAGCGCGGTGATCCTGCTGATCAACACCGCCTTCGTGGTGGCCTTCCAGACCAGGGTCGCCCGCGGCACCGACAACCCGAGGTCGGCGTCCTGGGCGAGCCTGCAGGGCGCGGCCTGCGTGGCGGTCGCCTGCGTCGTGTTCGCGATGACCAGCGGCGCCGGGCTGCCGCTCGCCTGCGCGCTGCTGGTGCTGGGTGCGCTGCTGCACGCACTCGGCGAGATCCGGCAGGCGGCGGGGAGCTGGACCATCGCCTTCGATCTCGCGCCCGACCACGCCCAGGGCCAGTACCAGGGCACCTACAAGATGGGCGGCGACATCGGCAAGATGTTCGCCCCCGCCGTCTTCGCCTGGCTGGTCATCGACCACGGCGCGGTCGGCTGGATCGTGCTGGGCGTGTCGTACGCCGTGCTGGGCGCCGCGATGCCGGCCGTGGTGGCGCGGGGCACCCGCAGCCGCGCCCGCGCCGCGGCGCAGCCGGTCGCCGCCGGCGCCTGAGCATCGGGCCCGCCCGGCGCCGTCCCGCCCGGCCGCCCGCCGGAGTGCTCCCGCCGCCCGCCTGCGCGCCGAGAACCCCCACCACCCTCACCCACAGCGAAGGTTCACCCATGACCCGCACCATCGCTCCACGGAGCGTGAATCTCCAAGGCGTCTGCCTGGTCGACGAGGCGCACGGCTGGGCCGTCGGCGACGGCGGCATGATCCTGGCGACCGGCGACGGCGGCCGCCGCTGGCACGCGCAGGGCAGCACCGAGAAGGACCTGCGCGCGGTCTGCTTCGCCGACACCGCGCGCGGCTGGATCGCCGGCCGTGACGGCACGCTCCTGCACACCACCGACGGCGGCCGGCACTGGGAGCAGCGGGAGACCGGCACCGACCGCAACCTCTACGGCGTCTCCTTCGCGCCCGGCGGCCGCACCGGCTGGGCGGTCGGCGACAGCGGCACCGTCCTCGTCTCCGTCGACGGCGGCGCCGGGTGGCAGCCGCAGCGCTGCGACGACACCCACTTCACCCGCTGCTTCGCGCTGGACGAGCGGACCGCCTGGATCGTCGGCAAGCGCGGTGCGATCCGGGCCACCACCGACGGCGGCGCGACCTGGGTCGTCCAGGACAGCGGCACGACGGTCGACCTGCGTGGCATCCACGCCGTCTCGCCCGGACTGTGCTGGGCCGTCGGCCGGACCGGCACCGTGCTGCGCTCCGAGGACGGCGGCGCCACCTGGGCCGCCGCGGACGCCGGTACCGGGCTCGACCTGTACGGGCTGTGGGCGGCGCCCGACGGCCGCGAGGTCCGGACCTCCGGCGACGACGGTGTCGTCCTCGCCTCCCACGACGGCGGCCGGAGCTGGTCCCCGCAGCCCGGCGGCACCGCCAAGGACGTGGTGGCGCTCGCCTTCACCCCCGACGCCCGGCAGGGCTGGGCGGTCGGCGACTCCGGTCTGATCCTGGCCACCGAGGACGGCGGCGACAGCTGGACGGCGCAGCTCAGCGGCATCCACAAGGACCTGGTCGGGGTGCACGGCGCGGGCACCGCCCGCTGGGCGGTCGGCCAGGACGGCCTGCTCGCGATCACCACCGACGACGGCGCCACCTGGCAGGTGGGCGAGACCGGTACGGGTGAACTGCTGTGGGACGTGGCCTTCCTGGCCGACGGCCGGTACGGCTGGCTGGTCGGCGACGGCGGCCTGGTGCTGGCCACCGAGGACGGCGGCGCGACCTGGAGAAGGCAGCCTACCCCGGTCGAAGTCCCCCTGCTGAGCGTCCACTTCGAGGGTCGGCGCGGCTGGGCGGCCGGCGCCGCCGGGACGCTCCTGCGTACCGAGGACGGCGGCGCCACCTGGCACCTGACCGACACCCGCACCGAACTTCCGCTGCTCAGCGTCCACTTCGCCCCGGACGGCAAGCAGGGCTGGGCGGTCGGCCCGGAGGGCACCATCCTGACCAGCGACGACGGCGGGGCCGGCTGGCAGCGCCAGGACGCCGCCGTCCGGACCACCCTGACGCACGTCCACGCCGGCCCCGACGGCACCGCCTGCATCGTCGGCCGGGCGGGCACCGTGCTGACCACCGAGGACGCCGGCCGGACCTGGACGCGGCGCGCCTCCGGGACCGAAGTCAGCCTCTGGGGCGCCGCGTTCACCGCCTCCGGCGAGCTGGGCTGGGCGGTCGGCGACGCCGGCACGGTACTCGCCACCACCGACGCAGGCCGGACCTGGACCGCCCGGCGCAGCGGCGTCGCCGACAACCTCAAGGCCGTCTGGGCGCGCCCAGACGGCGCCCGGGTCTGCGCGGTCGGCGACGGCAGCTCCGTCGTCGCCAGTCACGACCAGGGCCGCACCTGGGCCTCGCCCGTGGCGAGCACCGGCCGCAACCTCTACGGCGTGCACCTCTTCCCCGGCGGGCAGGACGGCTGGGCGGTCGGCGACGGCGGCACCGTCCTGACCACCCGGGACGGCGGGCGCTGGACCCGGCAGCAGGCCGGCACCGCCGCGAACCTCTACTCCGTCTCGCCGTCCGACCGCTCCACCGCCTGGGCGGTGGGCCGGGCCGGCACCGTCCTCGTCACCCGGGACGCCGGGGCGCACTGGCAGCAGCAGACCAGCGGCAGCACCAAGGACCTGCTGGAGGTCCACGTCCGCCCCGACGGCCGCACCGCCTGGGCGGTCGGCGACGGCGGCACCATCCTCGGCACCCGGGACGGCGGCGTCACCTGGGAGCACCAGCCGAGCCCGTACGCCGGCTGCGGCCTGTGGGCGGTGGACTTCGCCGACGACCGGACCGGCTGGGCGGTCGGCACCGGCGGCACCGTCTTCGCCACCCGGGACGGCGGCGCCACCTGGGAGACCCAGGACAGCGGCGGCGAGGACGACCTGATCGACGTCCACGCGGTGGACGCCCTGACCGCCTGGGCCGTTGGGCACCGCGGCACCGTCCTGCACACCCGGGACGGCGGCCGCGGCTGGGAGCGCCGGGACTGCCCGACCCGGCAGAACTTCACCGCCGTGCACTTCTCGGCGGACGGCCGGACCGGCGGCGTGGTCGGCCGCAGCGACACCGTGATGACCACCGAGGACGGCGGCGTGACCTGGCGGGTCGTCACCACGGGCACCGGGATGTCCCTGTGGAACGTCCGGGTGCTCTCCCCGCGGGAGTCGTGGATCGTCGGCGACGAGGGCACCGTACTGTCGACCTCGGACGGCGGTACCAGCTGGGACCAGCACTTCTACAGTCCGGAGAAGGACACGGCCCCGCGCCGTCCCGGCCCGGACCGCAACCTGGAGGAGAAGGAAGACATGGCGCACCCGTTCGAGGACGTTCCCCCCACCACCCTCGCCGACCTGCTGGGCCGCGAGCAGGTCATGGACACCGGCATCCGGCCGCTCTGGGCGTCGCCGCGCGTCGCCGGACCGGCGTACACCGTGCAGTGCCCGCCCGGCGACAACCTGATGCTGCACGCCGCCATCTACCGCGCCGAGCCCGGCTCGGTCGTCGTGGTCGAGTCCGGGGACGTGGACTACGCGCTGGCCGGCGGCAACGTGTGCGCCGTCGCCCAGCGCCGGGGCATCGCCGCGTTCGTGGTCGACGGGGTCATCCGCGACCTCGGCGAGGTCCGCGAGGCGGGCTTCCCGGTGTTCTCCCGCGGCGTCATCCCGATCCCGGGCACCAAGAAGGAGCTCGGCGCGCTCGGCGTCCCGGTGCGGGTCGGCGGCGTACTGGTGCACCCCGGCGACATCGTGGTGGCGGACGAGGAGGGGATCGTGGTCACCCCGGCCGCCCGCCAGGAGGAGATCCTGGGCGCCGCCCGGGCCAAGCTCGCCAAGGAGGCCGAGGAGTCCCTGGACGACTGGGAGGCGCAGCACCGGGCCCGGATCGAGAAGGCGCTGGCCGAGCAGGGCTTCACCGGCTGACCGGACCCACCTGACCGCCCGGCCCGCCCGGCCCGCCCGGCCGGTCGCCGGCGGCGCCACCGCAGCGGCGCACCACGGGACCCGACTCCCGCGGTGCGCCGCTGTTGTGCGTGCCCCCGAAGTCAACTTGCGCGTGCCGTGCGACAAATGAGCAGAACACAGTTTTCTGGGTTAAGAGTGTCTAGAGGGTTAGCGCGCGCAACGGAGCCGCCGGGAAGCACCGTGACTAGCGTCGTCCGGGTCCAGTCACCGATGGGTTCGGATCGAGATGACCACAGCACTGAGTTTGCGCCTGGGCGCCGGCCTGCTCCACCACGCGCGCGTCCGGCCCGACAGCGTCGCGCTGACCGTCGGCCGCCGCGAGCACACCTACGGCGAGGCCGTCGGCACCGCCCGCCGGTGGGCCGCCCTGCTGGTCGAGGCCGCCGGCGGCCGCCCCCGCCGGGTCGGTGTGTTCGCCCACCGCAGCGAGGCCTCCTACCTCGGGGTGGCCGCCGCGCTGCTGGCCGGCGCCGCCTTCGTGCCGCTGAACCGGAAGTTCCCGGCCGAGCGCACCCGCTCCATGCTGGAGCGGGCCGACGTCGACGCCCTGATCGTCGACGCGGCCTCCCTGCCCGGGCTCGCCGCACTGCTGCGCGGCCTGCCGCGCAAGCCGGTCGTGCTGCTGCCCGACGTCGTCCGCAGCCAGGCCGGCGATCTCGGCGACGTACGGCTGCTGGACGCGATGGACCTGGCCGCCGCCGCGCCCCTGGAGGAGCTGCCCGAGGTGTCGCCGGACGACCTCGCGTACCTGCTGTTCACCTCGGGCAGCACCGGCGTCCCGAAGGGCGTCCCGGTCACCCACGGCAACGTCCGGGCCTTCCTGGACGCCAACCAGGCGCGCTACCGGCTGACCCCCGACGACCGGCTCACCCAGACCTTCGACCAGACCTTCGACCTGTCGGTCTTCGACCTCTTCATGGCCTGGGAGAACGGCGCCCGGCTCTGCTCGACCGACCCGATCGAACTCCTGGCGCCCTTCAAGTACCTGGAGCGCAACGGGATCACCGTCTGGTTCTCGGTGCCCTCGGTCGGCGCGATGCTGCGCAGACGCGGCGTGCTGACCCCCGGCAGCATGCCGACCCTGCGCTGGAGCCTGTTCTGCGGCGAGGCGCTGCCCCGCGCCACCGCCGAGGCCTGGCAGGCCGCGGCCCCGCGGTCCGTGGTGGAGAACCTGTACGGACCCACCGAGTTGACCATCGCCTGCACGGTGCACCGCTGGGACCCGGCCACCAGCCCGGCCGCCTGCGCCCACGACAACGTGCCGATCGGCCGCCCCTACCCGGGCCTGCTGCCGCTGGTGGTGGACGAGCGACTGGACCCGGTGCCGGACGGCGCCACCGGCGAACTCTGCATGGCCGGACCGCAGACCACCCCCGGCTACTGGCGGGCGCCCGCGATCACCGCCGAGCGCTGGTTCACCCACCAGGGCCGCAGCTACTACCGCACCGGCGACCTGGTCCGCCTCCAGGACGGCGAGTACGTCTGCCTCGGCCGCAACGACCAGCAGGTCAAGGTCGGCGGCCACCGCGTCGAACTGGGCGAGATCGAGGCGGTGCTGCGCCGCGCCGGCGCCGTCGAGGCGGTCGCCCTGCTCTGGCCCGACCCGGGCACCGTCACCGCCGTGGTCACCGGCGCGGACGACGCGGCCGCGCTGATCGCGGCCTGCGACGCCGCGCTGCCCGCCTACATGGCCCCGCGCGCCGTCCACCTCGTCGAGGAGATGCCGGTCAACGCCAACGGCAAGGTCGACCGCGCGGCGCTGCGCCGCCGGCTCGACGAGACCTCCACCGCCCGCAGTTGACCAGCACCGACGACCCCCGCAGGAAGGGACCCGTGAGCACCGTGAGCAACGTGAGCAAGGTCGACCAGCTCCTCGCCCGCACCCTGGGCATCGCCGAGGACCACGTCACCGACGACCTGGAGTACCAGTCGATCAGGGAGTGGGACTCGCTCGGCCACGTCTCGCTGATGGTCGCCGTCGAGCAGGAGTACGGCGTCGAGGTCGACAACGACCTGACGCTGGCGCTCCGTTCGGTCGCCGACCTGCGCGAGTTCGCCGCCGGCCGGGAGCGCGGGGAGGCCCCCGCCGCCGCGTCCGCCGTCGAGCCGGCCGCCCGGCGCACCGTGCACCGCGGCCTGGAGGGCGTCACCTTCGACCAGACCGCGATCACCCGCATCGACGGCGCCGAAGGCACCTTGGAGTACCGCGGCTACAGTATCCACGACCTGGCCGAGCACGCCTCCTTCGAGGAGGTGGCGCACCTCCTGGTGCACGGCGAACTCCCGGACGCCGCCGCCCTGGAGCTGTTCCGCAAGCAGCTCGGCGCGGCCCGCGCGCTGCCCGCCCCCGTCCTCGACCTGGCCCGCTCGCTGGCGCACGCCCACCCCATGGAGGCGCTGCGCACCTGCGTCTCCGCGCTCGGCGCCTACGGGCCGCGGCGGGAGCCGGGCACCGACGAGAGCTACGCCGAGGCCCGCGAGACCGGCATCGCGCTGATCGCCCGGATACCGATGATCGTCGCCGCCCACCACGCCTTCCGCAGCGGACGCGAGCCGTTGCAGCCGGCCGAGGACGCCTCGCACGCCGAGGCCTTCCTCACCGTCCTGCTCGGCGAGCGGCCCTCCCCGGCCGCGGTGCGCTTCATCAACAAGGGCTTCATCGTCCACGCCGACCACAGTTCCAACGCCTCGGCGTTCACCGCCCGGGTCGCCATCGGCTGCCGGGCCGGCATGACCGCCGCGCTGACCGCCGCCGTCGCGGCCTTCGCCGGCTCGGTGCACGGCGGCGCCGCCGAGCGGGTGGTCGGCCTGATCGACCAGGTGGGCTCCCCGGAGAACGCCGAGGCCCATGTGGCCGCCCTGCAGGGCCGCGGCGAGCCGGTGATGGGCTTCGGCCACCGGGTCTACCGCACCGAGGACCCGCGGGTGGTCCATCTGCGCTCCACCGTGGTCGAGTTGAGCGAGGAGCGCGGCGACACCCGCGGCCTCGACATCCTCGACGCGGTGGCCGACGCGATGCGGCCCTACGGCCGGCACGGCGTCGCCGCCAACGTGGACCTCTACGCCGGGCTCGCCTACCGGCTGCTCGGCCTGCCGGACGACCTGGCGGTGCCGCTCTTCGTCGTCGGCCGCACCCCGGGCTGGGTGGCCCAGGCCCTGGAGCAGCAGTCCAACAACGTGCTGATCCGGCCGCTGCTGGCCTACACGGGCCCGCGCGGCCGCACCTACCGGAAGGCGGACGAGCGATGAGCCGTACGACCCCCGCGCCCGTCCTGCCGGCGCCGCTCGCGCCCTCCCCGCCCGCGCCCGCCCTGCCCGGGTTCGCCGCCGACCAGGGCTTCGACCTCGGCGCCGTCCCGTACACCGGCCGGGTGCTGATCGAGTCGCTGCTGCGCGCGGGCGACCCGGAGCAGGCCGCCGTCCTCGGCAAGCGGCTGGCCCGCGGCGAGGACCCGGACCTGGAGATGCCCTTCCGCCCCGCGCGGATCCTGGTCCAGGACTACACCGGCATCCCGCTGCTGGTCGACCTCGCGGTGCTGCGCGACCGCGTGGCCGAGCCCGGCCGGGTCAACCCCGCGCTGCCCATCGACGTCGTCGTCGACCACTCGGTGCAGACCGACTGGGCGGGCCGCCCGGACGCCCTCGGCCTCAACGAGGCCCTGGAGATGTCCCGCAACCAGGAGCGCTACGCCTTCCTCAAGTGGGCCGAGGGCGCCTTCGACGGCCTGCGGGTGATCCCGCCGGGCCGCGGCATCGTCCACCAGGTCAACCTGGAGCGGCTCGCCACCGTCGTCGCCCAGGGCCCGGACGGCGAGCTGTTCCCGGACACCGTGATCGGCACCGACAGCCACACCACCATGGTCAACGGCCTCGGCGTGCTCGGCTGGGGCGTCGGCGGCCTGGAGGCGGAGGCGCAGATGCTGGGCCTCGCCCAGCCGCTGCGCGTCCCGCAGATCGTCGGCGTCCGCCTCACCGGCGCGGTCAGCCCCGGCACCTCGCCCACCGACGTGGTGCTCACCCTGACCCGCCGGCTGCGGGAGGAGAACGTCCGCGCCCTGATGCTGGAGTTCACCGGCCCGGGCGTCGCCGAACTCACCGCCCCCGACCGGTGCACCATCGCCAACATGGCCCCCGAGTACGGCGCCATGTCCGCGTTCTTCCCGGTCGACGAGGAGACCCTGGACTACCTGCGCCGCACCGGCCGCGCCGAGGCGGACGTCGCCCGGGTCCGGGACTACTGCTCGCGCCAGCAGCTGCTGCGCGAGGAGGCCGGGCCGGTCTTCGGCCGGACGATCGACTTCGACCTCGGCGAGGTCGGGCCGAGCCTCGCCGGCCCGAGCCGGCCCGACCAGCGGATCTCGCTCGGCGAGCTGCCCGGCTCCTTCGACGCGCTGCGGCCCGGCCCGCCCCGCACCGAGGCCGGCGTCACCGACGGCGACCTGGTCATCGCCGCCATCACCTCCTGCACCAGCACCTCCAACCCCAAGGCGATGCTGGCGGCCGGCCTGATCGCCCGGCGGGCCGTCGAGCGCGGCCTGACCGTGCCCGGGCACGTCAAGACCAGCCTCTCGCCCGGCTCCCGCGCGGTCACCCGCTACCTCCGGGACTCCGGCCTGCTCGCCGACCTGGAGCAACTGGGCTTCCACGTCGCCGGCTACGGCTGCATGACCTGCAACGGCGGCAGCGGCCCGCTCAACCCCGGCGTCGGTGAGGCCGTCGACGGGGCGGGCCTCACCGTGGCCGCCGTGCTCAGCGGCAACCGCAACTTCGAGGCCCGGGTGCACAGTCAGGTGCGGGCCGGCTACCTGGCCTCGCCGGCGCTGGTGGTCGCGCTGGCCCTGGCCGGCACCGTCCGCGCGGACCTGGAGAACGAGCCGCTCGGCACCGGCCGCGACGGCGAGCCCGTCCACCTGCGGGACCTCTGGCCGCACAGCGGCGAACTGCGGGAGCTGGAGGACCGGTTCGTCACCCCCGGGATGTTCGCGCAGGACGAGGCGCCCGGGCCTGCCTGGCAGGCGATCGCCGCACCCGGCGGCGAGGTCTTCGCCTGGGACGCGGACTCCACCTACATCCGTCCCCCCGCCTACGTCGACCCGGGCCCGGGCCTCGGCCCGCTCACCGGCGCCCGCGCCCTGCTGGTGCTCGGCGACGACATCAGCACCGACCACATCTCGCCGGTCGGCGCCATCCCCGCCGGCTCGCCCGCCGGCCGCCACCTGCTCGACCGGGGCGTGCGCGACTTCAACTCCTACGGCTCGCGCCGCGGCAACCACGAGGTGATGGCCCGCGGCACCTTCAGCAACCCGCGGCTGCGCAACGCGCTGATCGGCGACGGCGACAGCGGCGGCACCACCCTGCACCTGCCGAGTGGCGATCGGCTGCCCGTCTTCGAGGCGGCGGAGCGCTACGCCGCGGCCGGCACCCCGCTGATCGTGCTGGCCGGCCGCAGCTACGGCATGGGCTCCTCGCGGGACTGGGCCGCCAAGGGCCCCTGGCTGCTGGGCGTCCGGGCGGTGCTGGCGGAGAGCTTCGAGCGCATCCACCGGGCCAACCTGTGCGCGATGGGCATCCTGCCGCTGCTGCTGCCCGAGGGGGGCCGAGCGGGCCTCGGGCTGACCGGCCACGAGGAGTTCGCCCTAGACCCGGACGGCGTCCGGACGAGCGGCGAGGTGCGGATCGGCGCCGACGGGCGGGAGTTCACCGTCCGTGCCGACGTGCGGTCGGCGGGGGAGTGGGACGTCCTGCTGGCCGGTGGCACGCTGCCGTACCTGCTGGCGCGGCTGCACGCCGAGGAGGGCGCCCGGTGAGCACCCACATCCTGGACCGCCTCGGCCTGCGCGCCGCGGCCGGCGCCGACGCGCTCACCGCCGGGACCAAGACCTTCGTCCCGGTGCACCTCGGCAACCACGACGTGCCCGTCGGCGCCGTCCTCGACGCGCTGGACGCCGACCCCGCCCTGCTGCCGCCGCGCACCGGCCACCTGGGCAACTGGGAGGACATCGCCGCCGGACGCTCCGGGCCGATGGACTTCAACACCGCCATCTGCGGCGGAGGTTACGGCTACCCGCTGATCTACGGCTTCACCCGGACCGAGGCGGACACCGAGGGCGGCGACGAGGCGTACCAACCGGGTTCGCTGATCGACCAGGGCAAGCGGCACACCCTGCCGCTGTACACCTGGGACGGCCGGG
Source organism: Kitasatospora herbaricolor (assembly GCF_030813695.1). Taxonomy (NCBI): domain Bacteria; kingdom Bacillati; phylum Actinomycetota; class Actinomycetes; order Kitasatosporales; family Streptomycetaceae; genus Kitasatospora; species Kitasatospora herbaricolor. The sequence goes on along the minus strand of NZ_JAUSVA010000002.1, from coordinate 2,823,073 downwards.
GCTTCGCCCCGCGGGACCGCTCCAAGCCGCTGTTCTGCCCGCTGGTGCAGGCCGAGGTGGACGGGCAGCTCGTCCCGCTGGTCGAACTGCACTGGCAGCGGATGCTCGCGCTGCCGGGCTACCGCTTCAAGCAGTGGGCCGCCGCCCTCACCGACAACGCCCCGCTGGTCACCGACATGCTCACCCTGCTGATCGAGCAGGCGGCGGTGCAGGGCCGCAACCAGGCCTTCGCCGAGCTGATCAGCCAGGCCGTCCGGCTCGACGGCGAGGTGGGCCGCTGCGACCTGCGGCCGGACGGCGCCGGCTACCTGCTGGAGGGCCACCGCTACCCCTCGGCCCGGGCCCTCGCCGAGGCCGTCATGCTGACCGTGGGCGCCCTGGTGGCGCCGCAGGAGTTCTTCGCCCGGCTGCCCGAACTGCCGCCCGTCCTGCCGGTGATGTCGCTGCAGCTGACCAACGTGCTGTTCGCGCTGCTCGACATGCACCACCCGCAGGCCCCGGGCGCGGCGCCGGAGAGCCCTTTCATCACGCATCTGCACTGGGGTGCCCGGGCGATGGCCGGCTGCCCGCCACGGCGCGGCGGCTACCTGTCCCGCCGCTCCACCGTCCGCTCGCTGCGGGCCGTCACCGACCCGCTGGTCCGGCACTTCGAGCGGGCCGCCCCGGTGGCCTTCGTGCTGCTGCCGGCGCAGGCCTTCATGCTCTGCCCGCCCAGCACCTCGCCGCGGGACGCGGAGGTGCTCGCCGAACTGCTGCGGGCCGTCCGCGGCGCCGGGCCCGAGGCCGCCTACGGGGCGACGCTGGCCTGGCTGGACGGTAACCGGGACCGGCTGTCCGCCTACCTGCGCGGCCGCTTCCGCAGCGGCAGCGGGGTGCCGGCGGACGGGGCGCTGCGCGAGCCGGCCGTCATGGTGGAGCCCGAGGGGTTCCGCGAACTGACGTTCCGCCAGGCCTGCGCGGCGGTGGCGGCCTTCGAGGAGGTGCTGGGATGATCCGGCTCACCCACCGCGAGGTGGTGATCGCCCTCGGCGAGCCCTTCGTCAGCAACACCGGGGTCACCACCGAGGTCCGGCAGAGCGTCGTGGAGCTGGCCTGGGAGGGGCTGCGCGGTCACGGGACCGCCCGGGGCGCGGACCCCGCGGAGCTCGACGCCTGCGCACCCCTGCTGGCCGGCGCGTCCCCGTTCGGCCTGCGGGCGGCCCTGGCCCGGCTGGACCACCTCGCCCCGGCCGCCCGGTCCGCCGTCGACATGGCGCTGCACGACCTGCTCGGCAAGGCCTGCGGGCAGCCCCTGCACCGGCTGCTCGGGCTCGACGGCCTGCCCGCCGAGCCCACCGCGCTCTCCATCGGCGCCTGCCCGGACGAGGAACTCGTCGAGCGGGCGAAGGCCCTGCGCGACTGGCCGGTCCTCAAGCTGAAGCTGACCCCCGAGGACGACGGCAGTCGCGCCGGAGTGCTCCGCTCGGTCTACGGCGGCCGGATCAGGGTCGACGGGAACGGCTCCTGGAGCCCGGAGCAGGCCCTCCGGGTCGCCGCCGAACTCCACCGGCACGATGTCGAGTTGCTGGAGCAACCGGTCGCCCCCGGCCACCTCGACGAGCTCCGGTACGTGCACGGGCGCTCGCCCGTCCCGGTCTTCGCCGACGAGGACTGCGCCGGCCCCGCCGACGTCCTGCGGCTGCGCGGCCGGGTCGCCGGGATCAACATCAAGTTGCTCAAGTGCGGCGGCCTGGACCGCGCCCAGGAGATGATCACGCTCGCCCGCGCCTGCGGACTGCGCATCATGCTCGGCTGCAAGGTGGAGAGCACCCTCGGCACCACCGCGATGGCCCAGCTCGCCGGCCTCGCCGACCACCTCGACCTGGACGGGCCGGTCGGCCTGCTCGACGACCCCTTCACCGGCATGCGCGTGGACCGCGGCGCCCTCACCCTGCCCCCGGCGCCCGGCATCGGCGCCACCCCCGCGCCCGGCTCCCACGGAGAGGACTGACATGCGGTTGCGCTGCGCCGTGCTCGACGACTTCCAGAGCGTCGCCACCACCCTGGCCGACTGGAGTCCCGTGCAGGACCGGGTGGAGGTCACCGCCTTCACCGAGCACTTCGCCACCGACGGCGAACTGGCCGCCGCGGTGGCGGACTTCGACATCATCGTGACCCTGCGCGAACGCGTCCCGTTCCGCGCCGCCCTGCTCGACCGGCTGCCCCGGCTGAAGCTGCTGATCGCCTCCGGCATGCGCAACTCCGTCATCGACCTCGCGGCCGCCGACCGCAACGGCGTCACCGTCTGCGGCACCGGCAGCTCCGCCACCCCGCCGGTCGAGCTGACCTGGGCCCTGCTGCTCGGGCTGGCGCGCGGCATCGTCACCGAGAACACCGCCCTGCGGACGGAGGGCCCCTGGCAGTCCACCGTCGGCGCCGACCTGCACGGCCGCCGGCTGGGGCTGCTCGGACTCGGGAAGATCGGCAGCCGGGTGGCCCGGGTGGGGCTGGCCTTCGGCATGGAGGTGACGGCCTGGAGCCAGCACCTCAGCAAGGAGCGCGCGGACCAGGTCGGCGTCGAACTTGCACCGTCCAAGGAGGAGTTGTTGCGGACCAGCGACTTCGTCTCGCTGCACCTGGTGCTCGGCGACCGCACCCGCGGCCTGCTCGGCGCATCCGAACTGGCGCTGCTGCGGCCCACCGCCTACCTGATCAACACCTCCCGCTCGGGCCTCGTCGACCAGGACGCCCTGCTCGACGCGCTGCACACGGGCCGGATCGCCGGCGCCGGCGTCGACGTGTTCGACATCGAACCGCTGCCGGCCGGCCACCCGATGCGCACCGCCCCCCGGCTGCTGGCCACCCCGCACCTGGGCTACGTGGCGGAGAGCAACTACCGCACGTACTACGGCCACGCCGTCGAGGACATCGAGGCCTACCTGGCCGGCGCGCCGGTCCGCCGGCTCGGCTGACCCGGCGCCCGCCCGGGCCCGGGACCCGTACGGGACCGGGCACCGTGCGCCCGGCGCCCACACCCCCCTTTCCGTTCCGCCGATTTGGAGAACCACCGGTGAGCACCCCGCACCGCCGCATGATGAAGCTCGGCGCCTTCCTGCCCGCGCCCGGCCACCACGTCGCCGCCTGGCGCCACCCCGAGGCCCGCCCCGACGGCGGCCTGGACTTCGACTACTACCGCTCGCTGGTGCGGACCGCCGAGCGCGGCCGGTTCGACATGGTGTTCCTGTCCGACGGCGCCGGCGTGCGCACCAAGTACAAGGACGCCGACGAGCTCAGCCGGCAGGGCCGGATGGTCCACTTCGAGCCCATGACGCTGCTCTCGGCGCTCGCCGTGCACACCACCCGGATCGGCCTGACCGCCACCTGCTCCACCACGTACAACGAACCCTTCACCGTCGCCCGGCAGTTCGCCTCGCTGGACCACCTCAGCGCGGGCCGTTCCGGCTGGAACGTGGTGACCTCCGCCACCGACGCCGAGGCCCGCAACTACAACCTGGACAAGCAGCCCGAGCACGCCGCCCGCTACCACCGGGCACGGGAGTTCATGGAGGTCGTCACCGGCCTCTGGGACAGCTGGGAGGACGACGCCTTCCTCTACGACAAGGTGTCGGGCCGTTTCTTCGACCCGGAGAAGCTGCACATCCTCGGCCACCGGGGTGAGCACTTCTCGGTCAAGGGCCCGCTCAACGTGGCGCGGCCGCCGCAGGGCTACCCGGTGATCGTGCAGGCCGGATCGTCCCCGGACGGCCAGGACTTCGCGGCCCGCTGGGCCGAGGTGGTCTTCACCGTGCAGCAGACCCTGGACCAGGCGCAGGTCTACTACCGCGGCCTGAAGAAGCAGGTCGCCGACCACGGCCGCGACCCGGAGGACGTGAAGATCCTGCCCGGCGCCTTCATCGTGGTGGGCCGTACCCAGGCCGAGGCCGAGGACAAGTACGAGACCCTGCAGGCGCTGGTCGACCCGGTCGTCGGGCTCGGCATGCTCTCGTACCAGCTCGGCATGGTCGACATCTCCGGCTACCCGCTGGACGGTCCGCTGCCCGAACTGCCGGCGACCGAGGGCAGCACCGGCAAGCAGCAGACGATCTACGAGCAGGCCAGGCGCCAGGGCCTCACCATCCGCGAGCTGTACCTCGCGGTCGCCGCCGGGCGCGGCCACCGGTTCCTGCTGGGCACCCCGGAGACGGTCGCCGACCAGCTGCAGGAGTGGTTCGAGAACGAGGCCGCCGACGGCTTCAACATCATGCCGGACTACCACCCGGGCGGCCTGGACGCGATCGTCGACCTGCTGGTGCCCGAGCTGCAGCGCCGCGGCCTGGTCCGGACCGAGTACGAGGGCACCACGCTCCGGGAGCACCTGGGCCTGCCCCGCCCGGCCTTCGGCGCAGCCAGGGCCGCCCGGTGACCGTCGAAGGGGCCGAACTGCGGTCGGCGCTGCGGGCCCACGCCGCCGGCGTCGCGGTGCTGACCGCGGCCGGGGCCGACGGGCCGGTGGGGGTGACGGTGACCTCCTTCACCTCCGTCAGCGCCGCCCCGGCACTGGTCTCCGTGACGCTCGCCGACACCTCCACCACCTGGGCCCGGCTCCAGGACTGCGAGCGCTTCGGCATCCAGCTGCTCGGCGCGCACCAGGCGGACCTCGCCCTGCGGTTCGCCCGGCCGGGCACCGACCGCTTCGCGCCGCCCACCGCCTGGCGGCCCGGCCCGTACGGGGTGCCGCTGCTCGACGACTGCCTGACCTGGCTGGTCTGCTCCCGGTACCGGCAGCTCCGGCTGGGCGACCACCATCTGCTGGTGGGCGCCGTCGAGCAGGTCCGGCAGGGGGCGCCCGGCGACAGCCTGGTGCACCTGCACGGGGACCTGCGGCCCGTCTCCGCCCCCACTCCAGCGAGGACCTGAACCATGCCCAAAGTTCTGCTGCTCTCCCGCCAGCCGCTGGCCACCCGGCCGCTCCAGGAGTGGCTGGACCGCACCGCCGACGAGATCGTCCTGCTGACCACGCCCAAGGCGGTGGCCGGCGCCCCGGACGCGCTGGCCGAGCACTTCCCCCAGCACGGGCTCGTCGACGACTACCACTCCTGGGCGGCCGAACGGTTCGCCGAGGAGACCGCCCGCCGGTACGGCGCCGACCTCGTCGCCAGCACCAGCGAGAGCGACGTGCTGCGGGCGGCCCGCCTGCGGGCCCGGCTCGGGCTCCCCGGCCAGGACGTCGCCTCGGCGACGGCCTACCGGGACAAGGTCGTCATGAAGCGGCTGGCGCGGGCGGCCGGCATCGCGGTGCCCGCCTTCGCCCCTGTCGACAGCCCCGCGGACCTGCTGGACTTCATCGAGGCCGAGGGCCTCCCGGCGGTGGTCAAGCCGCGCCTCGGCGCGGGCGCCGAGGGCGTGGCGATCCTGCGCGGGCCGCACGACGTGGCGGCCTTCCTGGCCGACGAGGGCACCTCGCAGGTGCCGTACCTGCCGGGCCAGTGGATGGTCGAGTCCTTCGTGACCGGGGAGTTCTTCCACGTCGACGGCATCATGCGCGACGGCCGGGTGGTGCACGCCTGGCCGGGCCAGTACAGCGGCGGCCTCGCCGAGCGGATCCACGACGAACTGCACATCGGCAGCGTGCTGCTGGCCCCCGAGGACGGACGCACCGCCGTGCTGGCCCGGATGGCGGCGGACGTGGTGGCCGCGCTGCCGGCCGCCCCGCACCCGCTGGCCTTCCACCTGGAGGCCTGGATCGGGCCGGACGGCGTCCCGGTGCTGTGCGAGATAGCCAGCCGGGCGGGCGGCGCACTGATCGCGGAGGCCTACGAGCGCGCCTTCGGCGTCCAGCTGGCCCGCGAGGGGCTGCGCGCGCAGTGCGGATCGCCGCTGGCCCTGGCCGGGCAGCCAGCCGCGCCCTCGGTCGCCGTCGGCTGGGTCCTGCTGCCGCCGGGCCACGGCGAGTTCGTCCCCCCGGCCGGGCCCTGCCCGGTGCCGGGCGCGGAGGTGACGCTGCTGCTGGAGGCCGGGATGCCGCGCAACGGCGTGGAGCACGTCTCGGACGCGGCGGCCTCGGTGTTCGTCGAGGCGGACACCGCCGGGGAGGTCCGTGAGCGCCTCGCGGCGGCGGTCGACTGGTGGCACCTGAACACGGCGTGGAAGTAGCTCACCCCCATCCTTCGAGAGGAGCACGGCACATGACTTCGTCCGAGCACGTCCTGGTAGTGGGCCCGGGCCGGGACTTCCCCGCCCGCATCCGCGCCGCCCGGCCCGGCGCCCGCACCACGGTGATCTGCCAGCTGGACTACATCGGCAAGGTCCGCGAGCCCGGGGCGAACGCCCGGGTGATCGGCGTCCGCGGTGACGCCCCCGACCAGGAGTGGATCGACCTGGCGGCCGCGGCGCACGCCCGGGACCCGTTCACCCGGATCGGCACCTTCGGCGAGCGCGACCAGGACCACTACGCGGTGATCGCCGACGCGCTGGGCCTCTCGGCGCACACCCCGGAGACGGTGACGCTGGTCCACGACAAGGAGGCGATGCGGGCCCGGCTGAGGGCGGCCGGTGTGGACACCACGGCCTGCGCCCGGGTCGCCGACCTGGACGAGCTCCGCGCCTTCGTCGCCGCCGCCGGCACGCCGTGCGTGGTGAAGCCGGTCTCCAGCTCGGGCAGCGCGGGCGTCACCAAGGTGACGGAGGACGGTGAACTGCCGCGGGCCTTCGAGCGGGCCGCCGGCAGCTACCTGGGCCTGTCCAACACGGGTGTGCTGGTGGAGGAGTTCCTGGCGGGCCCGCAGTTCAGCGTGGAGGCGTTCTCCGAGGCGGGCGAGCACGTGCTGGTGGCGATCACCCGCAAGTACTCCGACCCGGAGAGCTTCGTGGAGCTGGGCCACGTCGCACCGGCGGAGCTGCCGGCGGACACCGCGGCGGCGATCGAGGCGCACGTGTACGCCGTGCTGGACGCCCTCGGGGTGGGTTTCGGCCCGACGCACACGGAGATCGTCCTGACGCCGGCCGGTCCGCGTGTGATCGAGACCCACGTCCGGATGGGCGGCGACATGATCCCGACCCTGGCCCTGGAGGCGACCGGGGTGGACATCGACGACTGCACGGCCCGCCAGACGCTGGGCGAGAAGGTCCTGCCGGGGATCCGCGCCCGGCTGGCGGAGTCCCGGTCCGGGGCGCGCAGCTCGGCGATCTGGTTCGCCTCGGTGGCCGCCCCCGGGACCCTCGACGAGATCCTCGGCCTGGAGCAGGCCCGCGCGCTGCCCGGCGTGACGGAGGTGGCGGCTGCCGCCCGCCCCGGCGCGAAGGTCGGCGCACTGGAGAACTCGGAGTCGCGGGTGGCCTACGCCCGCGCCCTGGCCGCTACGGCGGAGGAGGCCGTGCGGCAGGCGCGGGCGGCGGTGGCGGGCCTGGAGTTCCGCCTCCGGGTGCGGTCCGTGGACGCCGACACGGTCTGACGGCGGGCCCGGTGGAGGCGGCGGCGGGCGGGACACCGCCCGCCGTTCAAGGCTTCGGGGCCGGGCGGTGAGGGCGGCGTCCCGGTCGAACCCGGAGTAGCGGGGTGGTCGCCCGCGGCTGTCATGTGTAGCCATGAGGTGAGATCGGGGCAGGTTTCTGTTCAGAAGTCGAAGGATTGCTGTCCGTTGGCTTCCAAAATCTCGGGGTCTTCGCTTACCTTCGGGGGAGTCGATGTGCGACAGGACGACTCGACCGTGCGTTTGTTGAAGGAATGCATCGGCAGGCCTAAGGAGAGCCCATGGTCACCAGCATTGGCGCTGACGTGTCCGGCAGCAGCATGACGGTGGAGACGCCCGACCGGGAGACCGGCCGGATGTGGATCCGGACGTACCGGGTGGACGCCAACGGGCAGCCGAAGGGGGACCAGGACTCGCCGGCCGAGTTCTCGCCGGTGAACCCGGCCCCGCTGGCGAGCGGCTACTGGCCGCCGTGCGCCTGTCCGCAGCACCGCGCGGCCTAGAGCCGCCCGCGTCCGCGCCCGCCGTGCCGCCCCCCGGCGAGGATCGGACCCGGTGGCGTCCGTACGTGAACGGCCCCGGCAGGACACCGAGAAGGGCCCGGTGCGGATGCACCGGGCCCTTCTCGTACTACTTCGCAGTAGCGGGGACAGGATTTGAACCTGCGACCTCTGGGTTATGAGCCCAGCGAGCTACCGAGCTGCTCCACCCCGCGTCGGTAAGGACAACAGTACGGCATGAAACCGTCCGGGCCGACCAGTTCGCCGCCGGGCGCCCCGGCGGGGCCGCTCCGGGGCGCCGTGGCGGCCCCGCAGCGGCCCCGCCGGAGCGGGCCGCCCCGTCAGGCGCAGTGGAAGCGGGCGGCCCCCCAGTCCGCGTGGTCGCCGGTCTTGCTGCCGGCCACCGTCGCCTTCAGCCGGACGCTCCGGGCGCCGCGGAGCGGGACGTCCACCGGGAGCGGCGGGCTCTGCCAGCCGACCGTGGGCGAGGTCCACAGCGTGACGCCGTCCGCGACCACGGAGAAGACCACGTCGCCGTAGCCGTTGATCTCGTCGTCGATGCCGACGGTGGCCGTGAAGGAGGAGCAGTGGCCGCCGGTCTGCACCGTGATGTCGGAGTCGGCGTGCGCGCCGATGCCCTTGGCGTAGGTGGTGCCGTTCAGGGTGAGCGGGTGCCCGTCGGCGGCGCCCTGCTCGCCGTTGCTGCGGTCGCGCTCGGCCGGGCCCCAGCCGTTCACGGCGGAGGTCCAGGGCAGGTCGCTGGCCCAGCTGTCGGCGGTCGGGCCGGGGTCGGTGGTGGTACCGCCGCCGACGGCGGTGGCGCCGTCCAGGACGAGCTGGAAGGCGGTGGCGGTGCTGAGCGCCGCGGTCTTCACCTGGATCACCCCGGACCGGTCGGAACTGTCGTACCACCAGCCCTCGGTGGCCGCGTCGAACGCCGACTTGCCGGCCTGGCGGGGCAGTTGGCGGCCACCCAGGGCGACCGAGGTCGGCGCGGTGGTGCTGTGCACGCTGAACAGGTACGGACGGGCGGTCTGCTTGCCGGTGAAGTCGCCGACGCTGGCCGAGACGTCGATCCGGACCTGGCCGGCCCCGGTGGCCGGCGCGTCGACCACGGCGGTCTGCCGGGCGGACCTTCCGTCGCGGTGCTCGCGGGTCACTCCGTCGTCCTCGTAGAGCGAGAAGGAGCTGTGGCCCTGCGGGTAGACGTCCCAGGCGAGCTGTGACCCGGCGGTGCGGTCCTGGTAGGAGCTGATCCCGGGCCACATCGGCACCGCCGCACCGGCCTTCACGAACAGCGGCAGGGTGTCCAGCGGCGCGCTGTAGCCGTTGACCGTGGTCGGTCCCTGGTAGCTGCGCCCGGTCCAGTAGTCCACCCAGGTGCCCTTGGGCAGGTAGATCCCGTCGCGCACCGAGGTGTCCGCGTAGACCGGCGCCACCAGGAAGTCCTCGCCGCTGAGGAACTCGTACTTCGCCGCGTCGGTGGCGGTCACCGGGTCGTCGGGGTACTCCAGCGCGAGCGGGCGGACCGGGCCGACGCCGGTGCTGGTCGCCTCGGCCGCGTAGCTGTACATGTACGGCAGCAGCGACTCCTTGAGCTTGAGGTACTTGCGGTTGATCGAGGTGTACGGCTCGCCGTACTTGTACGGCTGCTTGTCGCTGGGCGCCCAGCCGTCCATCGACATCACGGCCGGCAGGAAGGACTTCCACTGCAGGTCGCGGGTGTAGGTCTTGGCGCTGCCGCCGAAGATGCCGTCCACGTCACCGGTGTTGTACGCCATGCCCGACATGGTGGCGCCGGCGTAGGTCGGGATCTGCCAGCGGATGTAGTCCCAGCTGCCGGACTGGTCGCCGCTCCACTGCACGCCGCAGCGCTGGGCCCCCGACCAGCTCTCCGGCGCCCAGGTGAAGCCGCGGGCGTTGCTGTTGGCCTCGATGCCCTGGTAGGCGGCCTTGCAGCCGTCCAGGGCGAACTTGTAGCCGCTGCCGACCCAGGCGACGTCCAGCTTGGCCACCCGCTGGCCGGCCTTGACCTGGTCGGCCAGCTGGGCGAGCCCGTTCTCGGTCCACAGGCCGAGCTGCATCTTGCGCTGCTGCAGGCCCTGGGCGGTCTGGGCGAGGTTCTCGTAGCCGCAGCCGTAGCCGTCGTTGACCAGCATCCAGCCGTTCGGCATGTCGTTGGCCACGTAGTCGTCGGCCACCTTCACGGCGTCCAGGGTGTGCCGCTCGCCCCGGTTGGCGTTGTGCAGGTAGCAGTCCGAGTCGCCCATCTCCAGGCCGTAGACGGGCGGGAGGAAGGGCTTGCCGGTCAGCGCGGTGTACTGGCCGATGACGTCCTTGGGGCCGGGGCCGGCGAAGTAGTACGCGTCGAAGCGCATCTCCTGCTCGGTGGCCTTCACCGGGCTGGTGAAGTCGTACGTGCCGGGCGCGTAGGTGTTGCGGTAGACGCCGTAGCCGGCGGTGGAGAGGTAGAAGGGCACGGAGTTGGGGTGGCCGCCCTCGTTCCAGTTGCCGTCGACGCCGACCTGGACGGTCCTGTCCCGGTAGGTGAAGGAGCCGTTCTGCTCGCCGGTGCCGAAGAACTGCTCGGCGGCGCCGCGGGCCAGGGTCTGGGTGGTGGCCTTGCCGTCCCAGGAGAGCGGGGCGCTCTCCTCCCAGACCTTGCTGCCGTCGGCCCGGTGGAGGGCGAAGCGCAGGGCGGACTTGTAGGCCCGCAGGGTGAGCGCACCGGTCGAGAGTTCGTAGCGGTCGCCGGCGTCGCGCCAGCTGCTGGCGGGGGCCGGGCCCTGGGGCAGCACGATGTCGCTGCCGGTGGGGTCGGTGAAGGTGCCGGTCGGGGCGAGCTCGATCCGGAAGACCTGGTCGGTGACGAAGCTGACCCGGGCCTTGGCGGCGCCGGCGGTGAGGGTGTAGACGGCGCCGTCGGCGCGGAACGCCGTGACCGCTCCCACCGAAGTGGTGGCGGCGGCCGCCGGCGGGCTGAGCGCCGGGGTGGCCGTGACACCGCCCAGGGCGAGGGCGGCGGCGACCGCGAGGACGGTGCCCCGGCGTCGGCTTCGATGAGTGTGGTGCAAAGTTTTGCGCACTAGAACCTCTTTGTCGGCAGAACTAAGCAGTGATTCTGCAGATATAGCGCAGTCGACCGGCCCTGACAATGCCCCTGACAATGCCGCCGATCGTTGGGGCCGATGGCGGTCGGCGGTCGAAGCGTGCGTGTTAGTGCTTGAACAGGCCATCTGGCATGCAAGAAGAAGCACTCTGCTCCGGATTGCCCGCCGGGGACAGCCACCCGGCGGCGTGAGCGCGACGGCGAGGGCCGCGGCCGGCCGGGGGAGACCCGGCCGGCCGCGGCCCTCGCGGTGGTGCGGCCCGCTACTTGACGGATCCGGCGGTGAGGCCGGAGACGACCTGGCGTTCGATGAAGGCGAACAGGACGATGACGGGGAGGATGGCGACGACGGATCCGGCGAAGAGGTAGTTCCACTGGACGGTGTAGTTGCCGATGAAGTTGTTGATGCCGACGGTGAGGGGCTGGCTCTCGGGGACGGTGGTGAGGCGCAGGCCCATCACGAACTCGTTCCAGGCGGAGATGAAGGTGAAGATGAGGGCGGTGACGATGCCGGGCATGGCGAGGGGGATGGTGACGCGGCGCAGGGCGCCGAGTCGGCCGAGGCCGTCGATCTGGGCCGCTTCCTCGAGTTCGACGGGGATGGAGGAGATGTAGGCGGTGAGGATCCAGATGGCGAACGCGAGGTTGAAGGCGGCGTTGCAGATGATCAGGGTCCAGACCGAGTTGAGCATCCCGAACTGGTAGAACTCGCGGTAGAGGCCGACCAGCAGGGAGGTGGGCTGGAACATCTGGGTGACCAGGACGAGCAGCAGGAAGAGTTTGCGGCCGCGGTACTTGATGCGGGCGGTGTAGTAGGCGGCGGGCAGGGCGACGAGCAGGACGAGCAGGGTGGATCCGGCGGCGACGAGCAGGGTGACGCGCAGGTTGCCGCCGAGGGTGGAGTCGGTCCAGACCTTGACCAGGTTGGACCACTCGAAGTGCGAGGGCAGGTAGGTGGCGTCGCGCAGTTCGTCGGCGGGCCGCAGGGCGGTGACGATCATCTCCAGGTAGGGGACGAGGAACAGCGCGGCCAGCAGCCACGCGACCGCCGCGACGACCACCGTCCGCGGCCGGATCGTCCGCCTGCGCGGCACGGCAGGGGTGCTCATCGGTTCTCCTCCTGGTTCCAGCGGCTGACCTTGAGGAAGAGCAGCACCATGACCACGACCAGGCCGAAGTTGAGCACCGACATGGCCGCGGACTCGCCGATGTCGGTGTTCATCAGCTGGAAGGCGAACACGGTGCTGGTCGCCGTCGCGCTGTTGGGGCCGCCCTGGGTCATGCCCCAGATGACGGGGAAGGAGTTGAAGACGTTGATCAGGTTGATCACCAGGCCGACCAGCAGCGCCGGGCGCAGCAGCGGGAGGGTGATCAGGCGGTAGGTCTGCCAGGGGCCGGTGCCGTCGACCTCGGCGGCCTCGTAGACCTCGGCGGGGACGGTCTGCAGGCCGGCGAGGATGGTGTAGGTGGTGAACGGCAGCGACACGAACACCGCGACCAGGACCATCCAGGGTTTGGCGGAGCCGGGGTCGCCGAGCCAGTCCTGCGGGCCGTCGATGATCCCGAGGTCGGTGAGGGCGGTGTTGAGGACGCCGGCGGTGCGGTCGAGCATCCACTTGAAGCCGATGGCGGTCATCAGCACGGAGGCGGCCCAGGGGGCGATCAGCGCCCAGCGGGTGAGCCGGCGGCCGGGGAACTGCTGGTTGAACAACTGGGCCAGGGCCAGCGACAGCACCATGGTCAGCACGACCACGACGACCGTCCAGAGCACGCTCCAGAGCAGGACGCCCGGCAGGTCGGGCTCGTCGAAGAGCTTGCGGTACTTGTCGAAGCCGGCCGGTCCCCGGACGAATCCGGTGGTGCTGATCCGCAGGAACGAGGTGCGGGCCATCTGGTAGACGGGCCAGAGCACCACGACGGCGATCAGCAGGACGGCGGGTGCTATCCAGGGCAGCGGGCCGAGCCGGGCCAGCGGCCCGCGCCGGCGGGCGGGCGGGGCGGCGGAGGCGCCGGGGCGGGCAGGGGTGTGCGACACGGGGGCCTTCCGTGGGAGCGGGGGAGCGGCCGGGAGCCGGCGCCGGCGTAAGGGTCCGCCGGCGCCGGCTCCCGGCCGCTGGAGTCGAGTACTGCCTGCCGAGGGCTACTTGTCGGCGGCCGCGGCTTCGGCCTTCTTCTGCAGGTCGCCGAGGACGGCGCCGGGGTCGCCGGCGACGGCGGTGCCACCGCTCTTCTTGATCTCCGCGGAGACCGCGTCCCAGCTGGTGTCACCCAGCGGGTAGAACGCCGCCGACGGCAGCAGCGCGAAGAACGGCTCCAGGTCCGCGTGCTTCCCGCTCGCCGTCATCTCCTTCAGCGTGTCCTGGGTGACCGGCATCAGGTTGTACAGCTCGTCGAACTTCAGCGTGTTCTCCTTGTTGTACGCGAAGTCCAGGAACGCCTTCACCTGCGCCTGGTGACCGTTCTTCTTGAACGCCATCACCCAGTCCGCCACACCCAGCGTCGACTTCAGCGGACCGGCCTTGCCCGGGATCGGCGCCACCGCGTAGTCCACCTTCCCGTCCTTCGACTTCTGGATCAGCGACGGGTGCCCGTTCAGCATCGCCGCCTTGCCCGCACCGAAGTCCGCGAACGCCGTCTTACGGTCCGTCGTCGCCGGGTTCGGGTACGTCAGACCCGTGTCCACCAGGTTCGCCTTCAGCCACGAGAACGTCTCCACGTTCGCCGCCGAGTTCAGCGCGTACTTGCCCGACGCGTCCGTCACCCCACCGCCGTTGCCCAGCTCCCACATCATGCTCTCGCCCTGCGCCTCCTCCGGGCCCAGCGGCAGCGCGTACGGGGTCACACCCGGCACCTTCGCCTTGATCAGCTCCGCGTCCTTCTTCACCTCGTCCCACGTCTTCGGCGCCTCGGTGATCCCCGCCTGCGCGAAAATCGCCTTGTTGTAGAAGAACGCACGAGCCGAGGACACGAACGGGATCCCGTACTGCGTCCCCTTCACCTGACCCGCCTTGGAGAACGTCTCGATGAAGTTCGACTGCGTCGCCGGCGACAGCACGTCCGTCGCCTTGTACAGCAGGTCGTCCGCGACCTTGTCCGCGTACCCACCCGTCTGCAGCACGTCCGGGTAGTTCCCCGACTGGATCATCGTCTTCACCTGCTTGTCGATGTCGTTCCAGTTGACCACCTGGACATCGACCTTGATCTTCGGGTTCGCCGCCTCGAAACCCTTCACCACGCCGTCCCAGTACGCCTTCGACCCGTTCGCCGCCGAGTCACCGTAGTCCGCCGCCACCAGCTTGATCGTCGTCGTACCACCCGACGAAGCATCCGAACCACCACCACTGCTGCCACAACCCGTCAGCACCAGCGCACCGGTCACACACGCGGCGGAGAGAAGAAGTACGGATCGGTTCAAGGGAGTTACCACCTTACGAGTTGACCTGAAGTCACCCGTGGCGGGGCGCCTGCGCGTTGCGGACGGTGCGCTCCGGTGCCGAGGTACGGGTGTCGGATCGGGGGTTGTGGAAGGCCTGCGGCTTCCTGGGTGTGGCCAGTCTTACTCCGCTCCCACGGGCCGGAGCTAGGGCACAAGGGTGCAGGTTATCGAATCGTTGCTGCGCGCTCATGCTCGGAACGGTGCATAAGACTGCAAGAACGTACAGAATGTCCACGAAGTGCAGAGGCATTCTGCGTTCTTCTGCGTGATACTGATGTCAAGCACGCACAATCAAGCAGCCCCAGGGCCCGGGTTCGGGTCGGCGGGCAAGGCGGGCGTGCCGGCCGGTGCGGCACCGGGCGGCGACACCCGGAGCCTGCCCCGCGACGCCCGGAGTCCCCACCGCGATGCCCGGAGTGCCGGTCCGGTCGCCCGCGGTAACGATTGTGCGGTCAGCTGACGCATCGCCGGTGCCGCCGGCCCGTGCCGGGAGTAGCTTCACCGTTCGTGATCAGAACTCTCTCCCGCCTGCTGCCCGTGGCCGTCGCCGTCCTGGCCCTCGCCGCATGCGACCCGAGCACCCCCACGCCCGCCGCCACCAAGGCGGCCGCGGTCGCCAGTCTCCCGGCGGCTGCCCCGACGCCCGCCGCGCCGTCGACCCCGCCGCCCCCGGTCGCCCCCGCCGCGCCCGCGCCCGAGCCGGTCGTGACCACGCAGGCGCCGCCGCCCGCGCCCGCCGCCCCGGCGCCGGCCCCCGCGCCCGCCCGTACCGTCGCGCCGACCAAGGCGCCGACCCCGACCAAGGCCCCCGCCCCCGCCCCGGCCCCGGCCCCCACCAAGGAGCCCGAGCCGGCTGGCAGTTGTGCCCACCACACCGTGGGCGTCTGCGGCTGGGACGTCGGCGTCACCCCCGCGCACGCCGGTGAGACGGCCCAGTGCAAGGACGGGACGGCATCGGACTCCGCGAACTTCAGCGGCACCTGCTCCGGCCACCAGGGGGTCCGGTACTGGTTCAAGTGAGCCGGCCGGCCCTCGGGGCGCACGGCACCCGGCACCTCGCAGGCCGAAGGCGGCCCCCGTCCTCGTTCTGGACGGGGGCCGCCTTCCGGGTCACGCGCGGCGGTTCAGGAGGGGTGGGCGCCCACGGCGTCGCGGATCTGTTCACCCAGGCCGCCGTTGACCCGGGCGCAGTTGGCGCAACAGAAGAAGCGCCCGGAGACCTCCACGCCGTGGCCGACGATCCGCACCTGGCACTGCTCGCAGCGCGGCGCGAGCTTCTCCATCGCGCACTCGAAGCTGTCGAAGGTGTAGGTGTCGCCGGTGATCGTCTTCACCTCGAAGGCCAGCCAGTAGTCGTTCCTGCAGACGTCGCAGACCGCCATGGGGTCCGTCTCCCTTCCTGTCGGCGCTGACCGGCCGGGACGGCGCTCAGCGAGTCCCAGTGTCGGGGCGCCTCCCGGGCCCGGCCATCGGCGTTCGGCCGTCCGGGGGACGGGGCCGGGCGACGGGGGCGAGGGGCCGGGGATCGGACGAGGGGTGGGGCCCGGGGCGCTCAGGCCTGGCTCGCCGCCAGCTCCTCCAGGGCCCGTACGGCGGCCTCGGCGTCGTCGGCGGCGACGAACAGGTGGTCGTGGTGGAAGCCCGCGACCACGTTGCAGCTGATCCCGGCCTCGGCGAGCCGTCCGGCCACGGCGGCGGTCAGCCCCACGGCGGCCAGCGCCGAGTGGATCTGCAGCGTGATCCAGGCGGCCACGTACTCGTAGCGGAGCCCCAGGTCGTCCGCCTCCTGCTGGCTGACCACCACGGTCACGCCCTCGGGCTCCGCCACCGTGACCACCGGTCGCATGCCGGGCGGCACCTTGGCGGGCAGGGTGCAGTACACGTAGCGCCCCGGGTTGAGCTGGGGACGCATTCCGCCGAGCAGCTTCGCGAGATCCATTTCACCGGCCATGGCGGCCACCGTAGCGGCTGGGCGCCCGGCTGTCCCGCCCCTCGCCTGGTGTGGCGTACGGCCGGCCGGCGCGGGCGGGCCGGGGTCGGCGCGGGACCGGCCCCGGCCGTCCGCTCACTGCTTGACCAGGGCCACGAAGGCGCCGGTCGCGGTGTGCGGGAAGAACCGCGTCGTCTGCAGGTCCCGGTCGGGCTTGGTGTCACGCACCGCGGCCTTGTACATCTGGCCGTCGAGGTAGAGCAGGCTCCCGTGCTCGATGCCCCTGGCCCGCTGCAGCGCCTCGGGCAGGCCGGTGAGCTGGGTCCACGAGCCGCGTTCGCGGTTGCTGAGCCAGAACACCGGCAGGCCGGCCGGTGGCCAGGAGCCGGCGACCGCCACCGCCGGCGGTGAGGCGGTGCCCGCGGCGTCCACGGCGTCCAGGGCGACCAGGTCCGGCACTCCGTGGTACTTCAGGAAGACCACCTGCTGCACCACGTCGTCCAGTCCGTGGCCGGGCGCCTGCGCGAGCAGCGCGGGAACCAGCTGCCGGCAGTACAGGTCCAGCACCGTCCCGACCGGCAGGCCGAACACCGCCCGCGCCTCGTCGACGGCGTCCAGCATGCCGACGCGCTCGGTCAGCCGCCGGGCGAGCAGCCCCGCCGGGTCGAGGCCGGAGACCGCGGCGGCGCGGGCGCGGGCCTTCCGGGGGCCGGGCCTCGGCCGGTCGGCCACCGCGTCGGGGCCGGCCCGGCCGACGCCGGCGATCAGCGCGATGAGCCACTGGACCCGGGCGGGTGAGGCCTCGTCCTTGTCCGGGCTCTTGGCCTCGTAGGCCGCGAACTGCTCGGTGGCGTCCTGGCCGACCCGGTTCAGGAGCGCGGCGGCCCAGCCGGCCGTGGCGCTGTCCTGGGCGGCCGCGCGGATGCGCGCCGCCGACCGGACGTACTGCTCCTGGCGGTCCAGGTCGGTGTGCTCGTCCGTCCGGCGCAGCCGGTCGAGCACCAGCCCGAGCCGGGCGTCGTCGCCCTCCGCCGTCAGGGCCAGGCGCTGGAGCAGCAGGACGGCCGGTGCCGCGTGCAGCTCCAGCTCGTGCAGCAGCGTGGTCGCCGCCTCCGCCGGGGACGAACCCGGTCCGGCCTCGACGGTGACCTTGACGAACGCTTCGTGCCGTCCGAGGAGCAGGGCCGGCCCGCTCAGGAAGGCCTCCTCGACCAGGGTCCCGGTCGGGGCCTCGGGGAGGCTGACGTAGGTGCCGGTGTTTCCGTGGGCGCCGGTCCCGGAGTCGAGCACCTGGACGAAGAGGTGCACCGACTCGTGGGTCCGGACGAACGAGAGGAGGTCCCTGAGCTGCGGGCTCAGGAGGCCGGCGTTGTCCACCAGTGACTGCAGCGAGGTCTGGACGTTGTTCGGCACCGCGGGCTGCCCGCTGAACTTCAACATCTCTGTGACGCTAGCCCGGCCCCGACGCGAGTGACAGGCCTTCGCGCATTCTGCCGATGATCCGTCAGGGGGCTTGGTGGTGAACGCCGGCATGCCTCCCGCGCCCGCGCGCGACCGGAGCGCGGGCCCCGCCCGGGGCCTCGGGGGCGCGTGCCCGGATCGCGCCCGCCGGGGCCCGGCCGGGCCCCGGCGGGCGCCGTCCCCTTCCCATGGGGATTCCCATGGGGACTTCTTCGCCCACCCGCTCAGACGGGCCGGCGGCGCACCCGATGGCGCAGGTGAAGTACCCGGTCGCCCTGGATCGCCACGTCGGGATCCTCCAGCAGGTGCTGCGCGTGGACCGACCCGAAGTAGCGCTTGCCGGAGCCGAACACGACGGGTACGACGTCCATGCGCACCTCGTCGAGCAGGCCCGCGGCCGGCACCTGGCCGCCGACGTCGCCGGCGGCGACCTCGACCGTGCGGTCACCCGCAAGTTCCTGCGCCCCGGCCATGGCCGCCGCGACGCCGTCGACGAAGTGGAACGGCGCCTCCGGGTTCCACCCCTCGGGCCCGGGCCGGTGCGTCACGACGACGACGTGATCGATCCCGCCCGGCGGCTTCCCGTCCCAGCCGTCCGTCGGGTCGAAGACGTGGCGGCCGACGACCGTGACTGCGATCCCGTCCCGGTAGGGCCGGGTGCAGTCGTAGGACGTCTGCGACGCCTTCAGCTCACCGCTCGCGTCCAGCGGGACGTCACCGCTGGTCAGCCAGTCGAACAGCGGGCCGGGCCGGTCGTTCTCGTCCGCGACGAAGCCGTCCACCGACACCGAGCCGTACATGACCACCTTGCCCACGGGGCTCTCCTCCGCTCGCGGTGTCCCGGATCGGCGCGTCCTGAACCGGCGCTCTTCCCGCCGGCCCTCGGGGTCCACCTCGGCCCGACCCCTGGCGGGCCACCGTCCCGGGCCCGACCTGCGGCGGGCCGACGCCGCCGTGACGAACGCCCCGGTCCAACTGTGCTGGCAACCGGTCCGGGTCACCTGTCGCAGGACAGTGGCCGACAGTCGGAATCCGTTGACGAGCGACAGTCACCGATATATCGTCGAGTTATCGAGACAGTTACTTCGAGACTGTCCGCAACGAGAGGTGGTGGGCGTCATGCGCCCAGGGAACCGGTACGGGGAGCAAGAGGGAGGCGGGCGCGGCGGACGTCGTCGCGGCCGTGGCCCGGAGTTCGGGGAGATCCCCGGCGAGGGATTCGAGGGGCGGCGGGCCTTCGGGCCGTTCGGGCCGCCGTTCGGTGGCGGGCCGGGTGGGCCGGGGTTCCCCGGCCGGCCGCCCGGCGGGCCGTTCGGGCACGGGTTCGGCGGTCATGGCCGCGGGCACGGCGGGCCGCGTGGCCGCCGTGGCGGGCGGGCCAGGCGCGGTGATGTCCGCGCCTCGCTGCTGGCGCTGCTCAAGGAGCGGCCGATGCACGGCTACGAGATGATCGCCGAGATCGGCGAGCGCACCGGCGGGGCCTGGCGGCCGAGCCCGGGATCGATCTACCCGACCCTCCAGCTGCTGGAGGAGGAGGGGCTGATCACGGCCCAGGAGATCTCCGGGAAGCGGCTGGTCCAGCTCACCGAGGCGGGCCGGGCCGAGGCCGAGGCCGGCGCCGACGAGCCGTGGGCGGAGGCCGGCCGCGAGGTCGACTGGGAGGCCGTCCAGGAGGTCGGCCAGGCGCTCGGCGCGGTGGACGCGGCGATCCGGCAGGTGATGGCCACGGGCAACGAGGCGCAGCGCGCCAAGGGGCTCGCCGTTCTCACCGAGGCACGGAAGAAGCTCTACCTGATCCTCGCCGAGGATGACTGACCGACGAGGGGGGAGAGCGGTCGGGCGGTGCCGCCGACCTGGCGCGCGGCCCCGGGCCGCGTCGGACGCGGCCCGGACGGGCGCCCTAGTCGCGAACGGCGAACAGGGCCGCGCAGACCGTCAGCAGCACCGCCCAGCCGAACCACAGCCAGCCGTTGGAGCCGATCGTCACGCTGTAGAGGCTGATCAGCACCAGCAGCCCGGCCGCCAGGAAGACCGCCTGCCGGCCCCGCCGGACGCCGCCGTGAGCACTGCCGCCGGCTCTCCGGTGCCGTTTGACGTGCGCCATGTCCGTCCTCCTGCCGCCGCGGCGGCCGCCAGGGCCGTCCGCACCTCCGGACGCGGCGCCGCCGTCACTCGGGCGTGTGCCCGGACTGCTCGGGTGTGACCGCGGACGGGTCGGGCGCGTGGCCCGACGCCGGTCCGTCGAACTCGTAGCGCCAGTGCCAGCGGGCGCCCCGGTGCTGCTTCGCGCGGACGTAGACCAGCGTCTCGGCCGGTACGTCCCCGTGGGCGGGCACCGGCACCCGGTAGGTCTTGGGCACGCCGTTGAACGGCCCCAGCAGGATCGGCAGGATCCGGCCGTCCAGTGGTCCGCCGATGAATTCGGTGTCCGCGCTTCTCACCCCACCAGCCTCTCACCTCGGCGCCTCCGGCGCGGTGGGGGGTAGGTCGGCGGCCCTCGGCCGTGACCGGTTGTGACCGGGCGGGTGGATGCGGTCGGTGACCGGTCGTGGTGTGACCGGGGATGCACCGCCCCCGGTCATCCACAGGTCCCTCACACCCTTATCCTGCTCTGTACGCCCTCGGGTCATCACCCGGGTCAGCGGGCCCGTACGGGCCGGGTGAGGCGCGCGCCCGCGCGCCCGTCCGCCGAGCCGCAACTCTCGTACTCCGTACCGTGACCCCGAGCGTCGGCCGTCCGGTGACCCCGGCTCCGGCCGGGCGGCGGAGACGGCAGACCGTGCCCCCCGGGAAGCAGCGGGGCCCGTCCGGTGTTGCCTCGCATGAGTTGCGTCCGATGCTGTGCCGCACCAGGCACGGCAGGTGTACGGAAGGGGCCCGATGGAAGCCAGCAGCAGGTGGACTACCTGGTGGCAGAAGCGCGATCGTCAGCGGGTCCGCCCGGTGGCGCAGGACAGCCCCGCCGCCCGACTGGATCAGCTGCTCGGCGCCGTCCGCGCCGGCTTCCCGCTCGCACCGGCCGCGCATCCGGCGGGCTACCGATGTTCCTGCGACCGGGTCGGCTGCCCGGCCCCGGCCCAGCACCCGGTGTCCTTCGCCTGGCAGACGCAGGCGACCACCGATCCCGAGCAGCTCGCCCGCTGGCTCTCGCGCGACCCGCAGGCGAACTTCATCACCGCCACCGGCCGCGCCCACGACGTCCTGGACGTGCCCGCCGAGGCCGGCGTGCTGGCCCTGGCCAGACTCACCGAGCTGGGCATCGACGGCCCGGTCGCCGCCGTCGGATCGGACCGCTACCTGTTCTTCACCGCCACCCGCGGCACCCCGGTCGACGAGGACGAGTGGTGGCCCAGCGCGCTGGACTCCACCCCCGACACCATGTCCGAGCACCCCGGGCTGCGCTGGCACTGCCGCGGCTCGTACACGCTGCTCCCGCCGGCCGCGCTGCCGGACGGCTCCGAGGTGCGCTGGCTGCGCGGCCCCGAGCAGCCGCTGCCGGACCCGCTGCGGGTCCTCGACGTGCTGACCGACGCCTGCACCGAGGTCGGTGCGGTGGCCGAGGAGCAGTGGCTGATCGGTTGACCGCCTAACCGCCTGACCGCCTGACCGGCTGTGCTGCTGTGCGGCTGATCGGCGGTCCGGGCCCGGCCGGGAAGGTCACGGCGGCGGGCCCGGGCGCGCGTCAGGACGGGTGCGTCACGACCGGCGCGTCACGGCAGGGTGAGCACCTCGGCGCCGTCCGCCGTCACCACCAGCGTGTGCTCGAACTGGGCGGTCCGCCTGCGGTCCTTGGTGACGACCGTCCAGCCGTCCTCCCAGATCTCGTAGTCGTAGGTGCCCAGGGTGAGCATCGGCTCGATGGTGAAGGTCATCCCCGGCTTGATCACCTCGGTGGCCCGCTCGCTGTCGTAGTGCGGGATGATCAGCCCGGAGTGGAACGACGTGTTGATCCCGTGCCCGGTGAAGTCCCGCACCACGCCGTAGCCGAAGCGCTTGGCGTAGGACTCGATCACCCGCCCGATCACGTTGACCTGCCGGCCCGGCTTCACGGCCTTGATCGCCCGGTTCAGCGACTCCCGGGTGCGCTCGACCAGCAGCCGCGACTCCTCGTCCACGTCACCGCAGAGGTACGTCGCGTTGAGGTCGCCGTGCACCCCGTGGATGTACGCGGTGGCGTCGATGTTGACGATGTCGCCGTCCTGGAGGACGGTCGAGTCCGGGATCCCGTGGCAGATCACCTCGTTGACCGAGGTGCAGATCGACTTGGGGAAGCCGCGGTAGCCGAGGTCGGACGGATACGCGTCGTGGTCGCACATGTACTCGTGCGCGACGGCGTCCAGCTCGTCGGTGGTGACCCCCGGCGCGATCAGCTTCGCGGCCTCCTCCATCGCCCGGGCGGCGATCCGGCTCGCGATCCGCATCTTCTCGATCGTCTCGGCGCTCTGCACCTCGGGCCCGGTGTACGGGGTGGGCGCGGGCCGGCCCACGTACTCGGGGCGGGCGATGTGCGCCGGAACCTTGCGGGTGGGGGACTGGATGCCGGGTACGAGAGCCATGACGGCGAGTCTATCCGCCGGGTCCCGGCCGCCCCGGCGGGTTGTGCCGGGGCGCCGCCGGGCATGATCGACATGAGGCCGAGCAACAGACGTCCGACCGACAGGAGAGGCCCGAGATGGCTCTGGGATTCAACCGCAAGCCGACCGGGAAGCCCGGCGAGTGGTTCTACTGCATCAAGCACGCCAAGGTCGAGGAGGGCCCGGAGTGCCCCGCCAAGGACCGGCTCGGCCCGTACGCCTCCCGGGAGGAGGCCGGCCAGGCGCTGGCGATCGCGGACGAGCGCAACCGGGAGTGGCGCAACGACCCCCGCTGG
Source organism: Kitasatospora herbaricolor (assembly GCF_030813695.1). Classification (NCBI taxonomy): domain Bacteria; kingdom Bacillati; phylum Actinomycetota; class Actinomycetes; order Kitasatosporales; family Streptomycetaceae; genus Kitasatospora; species Kitasatospora herbaricolor. The sequence goes on along the minus strand of NZ_JAUSVA010000002.1, from coordinate 2,800,319 downwards.
CACGACGAACCCGCCGCCGGCGCCAAGGAGGACTGACCCGGGGCCCCGGGCCCGCCGGCCCCCGTCCGTGGCCGGCGGGCCGGTCCGTCCGCCGCCCTCGCCCGGTCACCGTGCGTCGCCGGCCGGGCGCCGCGGTTCAGCGGATCCGCCCCTCCAGGACCAGCGCCCAGGCCAGGCAGCCGAGGGCGCCGGTCGAGGTCACCGCGCGGACGACGTTCCAGCGCACCCAGGTGTCCTCGAAGTGCGCGCGCAGCCCGGCAAGGTCGGCGATCCGGTCCGGGGCGCCGGCGGCGGCGAGCTGGTTGTTGAGCGGCACGTTGACGGCCGAGGTGATCACGAACATCACCCCGTACAGCACGATCGCGGCCACGATCCAGGGCAGCACCGACCGCGCGGAGCCGCGCCGGTGCAGCGCCGCGGTGATCCCGGTGAGCAGGATCGCGCCGCCGAAGCCGATCCCGAACCAGCCGTTGAGTATCGAGGTGTTGATCCGCTGCATCACGTCGACGAAGGCGCGGTCGTCGACCCCGCGCAGCGCGATCATCACGGAGCAGGCGTAGGCGTAGAAGAGGCCGGCGGTGAGCCCCATCGTGACGGTCGCCGCGAGCAGTGAGGCGGTTCTGAGCACGGGCATCGGGATCTCCTGGAGGCTGGGGCGGCGGCCGGGGCCGGGTGCGGACGGTTTCTGTCGCTCTGTCAGTCAACCGTGGCGCCGCCGGCGGGGGCCATGGCCGAGAGGCTCACGGGCATACGCGGGCGTCCAGGCGCTGTCCTAGACTCGGCGGTATGGACGCACTCGCGGGTCTGCTGGACGGGCCGAGGGCCCGGGGCGCCTTCCTGCTCAGATCCGTGCTCGACCCGCCGTGGTCGCTGCGGATCCAGGACCGCGCGCCGCTCACCCTGGTCCAGGTGGAGCGCAGCGAGGCGTGGATCGTCCCGGACGCGGGCGAGCCGCGGCGGCTGCGGCCGGGCGACATCGCGGTGCTCCGCGGCCCCGACCCGTACACGATCGCCGACGACCCGGCCACCGAGCCGCAGATCGTGATCCACCCCGGTGAGCTGTCCACCACCCCGGACGGCCGGGAGCTCTGCGACGACATGGACCTCGGGGTGCGCACCTGGGGTGACGACCCGGACGGCTCGGCCGTGTTGATCAGCGGTACCTACCAGCTGGACGGCGAGGTGAGCCGGCGGCTGCTGGCCGCCCTGCCGCAGGTGCTGGTGCTGCCCGCCGAGGCATGGAGCAGCCCGCTGCCGGCGCTGCTGGCGGAGGAGATCGGCCGGGACGATCCGGGCCAGGAGGTGATGCTCGACCGGCTGCTCGACCTGTTGCTGATCGCCGTCCTGCGGGCCTGGTTCTCCCGCCCGGAGGCCGGTGCCCCCGCCTGGTACCGGGCCCAGGGCGACCCGGTGGTCGGCCGGGCGCTGAAGCTGCTGGACGCGGACCCGGCCCGGCCCTGGACGGTCGCCCTGCTCGCGGCCGAGACCGGTGTCTCGCGGGCCGCGCTGGCGCGCCGCTTCACCGAACTCGTCGGCGAGCCGCCGATGGCCTACCTGACCGGCCGGCGGCTCTCGCTCGCCGCCGACCTGCTGTGCGAGCCGGAGGCCACGGTCGGCGCGGTGGCCCGCCGGGTCGGCTACGGCAGCGCCTTCGCGTTGAGCACCGCCTTCAAGCGCGAACGCGGGGTCAGCCCGCAGGCGCACCGCGATGGCCGGCGGGCCGACCCCGCGCCGGCCGGCCGCGGTTGAGCGGCCCGCCGGCGCGGGGGAGATGACGACGGGTCAGCCCACCGGGAGCGGGTGCTTCTCCCGTTCGGCCTTCACCGCGGCGACGTGCGGGTCCGTCCGGGCGTCGTAGGCGAGCAGCTTGGGCAGCGCCGCCGCCAGCGCGACCACGCCGACCACACAGGCGAGTCCGCCGGCCCAGATCGAGCCGCGGACGCCGATCACCCCCGCCATCGCGCCGACCCGGACCTGGCCCAGCTGCGGGCCGACCGAGTAGCTCAGCAGCTCCACGCCGGCCAGCCGGCCGCGCAGTTCGTCCGGGATGGACTGGTTCCACATGGTGGCCCGGCCCAGGCCGCTGACGTTGTCCGCGCCGCCCGCCACCGCCAGCAGGAGCAGCACCAGCCAGATGTCGCCCGCCAGGCCGGCCCCCGCCATCGCGGCGCCCCAGCCGATCGCGGCGACCACCACCATCCGCCCGTGCCGGTGCACCCTGGACGCCCAGCCGCTGGTCGCCGAGACCAGCAGCGACCCGACCGCCGAGGCGCCGTACATCAGGCCGAGCGCCCAGTGCGCGTCCAACTCGTCCGCCAGGAAGGGGAAGACCGCGTTGGGGAAGGCGAACAGCATCGCGCAGATGTCCACCACGTAGGTGCCCAGCAGCTCCGGCCGGCCGCGGGCGTACCGCAGGCCGGCCGCGATGCCGGCCAGCGAGGGCTTCGCCGCGCCGGTGGGCGGCGGCACCGCCCGCATCCGGGCGAGCAGCAGCAGGGAGACGGCGAAGGTCAGCACGTCCAGCGCGTAGGCGGTCTGCACCCCGGCGAAGGCCACGATCAGACCGGCCAGCGCCGGGCCGAGGATCGAACCGGCGCTGCGGTACAGCGAGGTGAGGGCGTACGCGGCGGTCATCTGGTCGTGCGCGACGATCCGCGGGGTGAGGGTGTCCAGCGCCGGGCGCTGCAGGCCGTCCAGGGCCGCGACCAGGCCGACCACCAGGTAGACCGGCCACAGCAGCGGGGTCGGCAGCAGCGCGTTGAGCAGCAGCAGCCCGGACAGCAGGCCCAGCCCGGCCTCCGCGGCCAGCACCAGTTTGCGCCGGTCGAGCGCGTCGGCGAGCGCGCCGCCCCACAGGCCGAAGACGATCAGCGGGATCAGTTCGACCGCGCCCACCAGGCCCACCGCCAGGTAGGAGCCGGTCATTTCCTTGATCTGGAGCGGGACGGCGATGTACGTGAGGAAGCTGCCGAAGGTGGTGACGCAGCCGGCGCTCCAGAGCAGCCGGAAGTCCCGCGACGAGCGCCAGGGCGCCAGGTCCGGGAGGAGGCCGCGCAGCAGGGCGCGCGGCCGGTTTGTATGCGGTGGTTCGTCGTTCACGAGGGGGAATTTTCCGCCGGGCCGGCCGCCGCGCGCAACGGGATTTCCGCCCGGCCCGCCGCCCGCCCGGCCCGCTGTCGCCCGCCCCGCTCGCGCTGCCCGGCCGCACCGGGCCCCGGTTCACCAGCGGGCCACCGGGGGAGCGGTCAGCCGCCGCACCAGCGCGGCGAACCGGGAGCCGCCGCGCGGGGCACGCTCCCCGGCCGCCGCGCTGACCAGGTGCTGGACCAGCTCGAAGGGCTCCCCGGCGGCTCCCTCGACGGTCAGCGACTCGTGCGCCAGCGCGGCCAGTTCGCGGTCGCCGGTCTCCACCGTCAGCACCGTCGCCCCGGCCCGGCGGGCGTCCAGCACCCGCTCCAGCAGCGGCGGGCCGGCCTCGCCCGGGGCCGTCACCAGCACGGTGGCGCCACGCCCGGCCGCCGCCAGCCCGGTCAGGCCGTGCGCGAGGTGGGCGGGCGCGCCCGGCGGTACGGCGTGCCGCAGCAGGGTGGGGGCCAGTCGCGGGACGCCCGACCGCTCGGCCTCGTCCGCCAGATGGGCGGCCAGGTGCCAGGGCTCGTAGCCCGCGTCGCCGACCAGCAGCAGGCCGCCGGCCGAGCGCCGGGTGACCGAGTGCCGCAGCGCGCCGGCGAAGGCGCGCGTCGACTCGATCCAGCCGGTTCCGGCGAGGCTCTCCCGGAGTGCCGAAACTCTCACCGCGTCCATGCCGTCAAGCATGTCGTGGGGCCCGGGGCTTTGGCAGGATCATCGGCATGACATCCCTCGATTCAGTGACCAACCCGGCCCACGACCTGCCCGACGTCTCGCGGCTCGTGGTAGGCGTCCTGGGCGGCACCGGCGACCAGGGCCGGGGCCTGGCGTACCGGCTGGCCAAGGCCGGCCAGCAGGTGATCATCGGCTCCCGCACGGCGGAGCGGGCGGAGGCCTCGGCCGCCGAGCTGGGTCTCGGGGTGCGGGGCGCCGACAACGCCACCACCGCGCGCGAGAGCGACATCGTGATCGTCGCGGTGCCCTGGGACGGCCACGCCGCCACCCTGTCGGCGCTGCGCGAGGAGCTCGCGGGCAAGATCGTGGTGGACTGCGTCAACCCGCTGGGCTTCGACAAGCAGGGCGCTTACGCCCTGAAGCCGGAGGAGGGCAGCGCCGCCCAGCAGGCCGCCGCCCTGCTGCCCGACTCGCGGGTCACCGCGGCCTTCCACCACCTCTCGGCGGTGCTGCTGCAGGACGAGTCGATCGAGGAGATCGACACCGACGTGATGGTGCTCGGCGAGGAGCGGGCGGCGACCGACGTCGTGCAGGCGCTGGCGGGGCGGATCCCCGGCATGCGCGGCATCTTCGCCGGCCGGCTGCGCAACGCCCACCAGGTGGAGTCGCTGGTGGCGAACCTGATCTCGGTCAACCGCCGGTACAAGGCGCACGCGGGGCTGCGGATCACCGACGTCTGACCCGACCGGCGTCCGGCCGAGGGCCCGTGGCCCGGCCGTCCCGGGCCGTCCCAGGCCCCGCCGGGCACCTGGGCCGCCGGCCGTCCCGCGCCCCGGCCGCGCCGTGCCGAAGGCCCCCTCGACCGCGTCGAGGGGGCCTTCGGTGACAATGGGAGCCGACCGTACCCGGCTTTAGGAGCCCCCCGCCATGCCCCGCACCGCCCTCTACGCCTCGATCGTCCTCATCCTCGCGGTGGCCGCCGCGGTGGTGTCCTTCGTGCAGGGCAACTGGCTGGGCGTGGTCTGGGTGCTGCTGGCGGGCGTGTCGAGCAACATCGCCTGGTTCCACGTCCGCAAGGAGCGGCTGGCGAAGGCCGCCGAAGCGGCCGACCCGGCGATCTGAGCCGCCCCGGTCCTCCGGCCCGGTGGGCCGGATCAGTGGTCCGGTGCCTCCAGGACCGGACCGGGCTCAGTGGTTCCAGAACCGGAACAGGTAGTCGCCGATCCAGATCACCCCGCGGTCCACGCCGAAGAGCTCGGTGATCCCGTAGACCACGTCGAAGAAGAAGCGGTTCACCTGCGGCTGCCACAGCAGCGCGAACACGGCCAGCATCCCGTACATCGCGAACGGCTCGACCGCGCGCCGCACCTTCGGCGACAGCCACGGCTCGACGATCCCGTAGCCGTCCAGGCCCGGGACGGGCAGCAGGTTCAGCAGCGCGGCGCTGACCTGGAACATCGCCAGGTACGCCAGCGCGGCCGGCAGCGGCGAGAGGTCCAGGGTGCGGCCGCCGATCTCGATCAGCCGGTCGGGGTCGTCGAACCAACCCGCGCCCACCGCGGTCAGCAGGACGCCCGCGAACAGCACGTTCACCAGCGGCCCGGCAGCCGAGATCAGGCTGTGCTTCAGCCGCCCCTTGATCCGGTGCCGCTCGATGTAGACCGCGCCGCCGGGCAGGCCGATGCCGCCCAGGATCACGAACACCACCGGCAGTACGAAGCTGAACAGCACATTGGTGTACTTCAGCGGGTTGAGCGTCAGGTAACCCTTGGCACCGATGCTGATGTCCCCGCCGTGCAGCGCCGTCCGCGCGTGCCCGTACTCGTGCAGGCAGAGCGAGACCATCCAGCCCGCCACCACGAACAGGAACACCCCGAAACCGGAGTTCCCGTAGCCGGACCAGACGGCCCAGCCGGAGGTGCCCAGTACCGCCAGCAGCACCCAGAACACCGGGCTGATCCGGCGGTCCTCGCTGCGCGAGCGCCGTGCTTCGGCAAAGGTCATGATGCTCAGGCTCCGGAGGGTCGAGGGTAGGGACGACACGGGGGGCGGACGCCCGCAGGGGGCGGTGCCCACGGCGGGCAGGGAACCGATCATGCCCGGCGGCCCCGGCCCGGACAAGCCGCCCCGGGTGAACGTACGGGACGGCGTCGCGGGTTCCGGTCCGCGGGCGGGGCCCCGCCCGCTCGGCCGGCGGGCCCGGGAGCGCGGCGCCGCCCGAGGGCGGACCGGAACCGTCCCCGCCGGACAAATGTGCGTGCGGGGCTCCGGGAGTCGACCAGAATGGGCGGGTGCACTACGGCATCCTCGGCACCACCACGGCCCACCACGACGACGGCACGGCGATCCCGCTCGGCGGGGCCCGGCTGCGCGCGCTCCTCGCCGCGCTGGCCCTGCGGCAGGGCCGGCCGGTCCCCGCCGACCTGCTGGCCGAGGAGGTCTGGGGCGCCGAACCGCCGCAGGACGCCGCCGCGGCGCTGCAGACCCTGGTCGGGCGGCTGCGGCGGACCGTCGGCCGCGGCGAGATCGGCTCCGGCCCCGCCGGGTACTGGCTGACCGGCCCGGACACCGACCTCGCCGAGTTCCAGCGGCTGTCGGCCGAGGGCCGCCGGGCCCTGGAGACGGCCGACCACGCCGTCGCCGCCGAGCGGCTGCGCGCGGCGCTCGCCCTGTGGCGCGGCGCGGCCCTGGCCGACCTGCCGGACCTGGGCGGCCCGGCCATCCGGCTGGAGGCCCAGCGGGAGGAGACCCGCCGGCACCGGATCAGCGCCGACCTGGCTCTGGGCCGGGCCGCGGAGCTGACCGCCGAACTGGCCGGGCTGGCCGAGCAGCACCCGCTGGACGAGCAGGTCCAGTACCTGCTGATCCGGGCGCTGCACGACAGCGGCCGCAGCTCCGAGGCGCTGCGCCAGTACGAACGGGTGCGGCGCCTGCTGGCCGACGAGCTGGGCACCGATCCTGGCCGCCAACTGCGCGAGCTGCACAGCGAGTTGCTGCACCCGGCGGACGTTTCGCCGGAGCCGGACGGGGGCCACGGGCGGCCCGCCGGGGGCCACGACCGCTCGCACCCGCCGCTGGGCACCGACGCGTGGATCCCCGCCGCGGCCCCGGCCGCCTCCGCACCCGCACCCGCGGCCCCGACCGCGCCGCCGGCCGCCGGGGCACCGCCGGTCCCCCGGCCGCCGGCCCCGGCCGCCCGCACCGCCGGCAACCTGCGGGCCAGGCTCACCAGCTTCGTCGGCCGGGAGAGCGATCTGGCCGCCGTCAGGGCCGCCCTGACGGCGGGCCGGCTCACCACCCTCACCGGCCCCGGCGGCTCCGGCAAGACCCGGCTCTCGGTCGAGGCCGGCCGCGCCGAACAGGGGGCCGGGCACTGGCCGGACGGTGTCTGGCTGGCCGAACTCGCCCCGCTGGAGAGCCCGGAGGCCGTCCCCGGCGCCGTGCTCTCGGCGCTCGGCCTGCGCGAGACGGTGCTGCACACCGGCAACAAGGTGGTCGAGGTGATCGAGAACCGCACCGACGACCCGGTCCGCCGGATCGTCGAACACTGCGGCCGGCGCCGGATGCTGATCGTCCTGGACAACTGCGAGCACCTGATCCAGGCCGCCGCCGACCTCGCGGACCGGCTGCTGGCGGAATGCCCGGGCCTGACCGTGCTGGCCACCAGCCGCGAGCCGCTCGGCGTCCCCGGCGAGAAGGTGCTGCCGGTCGAGCCGCTGCCCGACCCGGTCGCGCTGCGGCTGCTCGCCGAGCGCGCCGCCGCGGCCAGGCCCGGCTTCGACCCGGGCACCGACCCCGAGGCCTGCGCGGAGATCTGCCGCCGGCTCGACGGCCTGCCGCTCGCCATCGAACTCGCGGCCGCCCGGCTGCGGGTGATGACTCCGCGTCAGATCGCCGACCGGCTCGACGGCCGCTTCGCCCTGCTCACCGCCGGCAGCCGCACCCTGCTGCCCCGCCAGCAGACCCTGCGCGCCGTCGTCGACTGGAGCTGGGACCTGCTCGGCAAACGCGAACGGGCGGTGCTGCGCCGGCTGTCGGCCTTCGCCGGCGGCTGGACGCTGGAGGACGCCGAGGCGGTCTGCTCCGACGAGGCCGAGGTGCCCCGCGAGGAGGTCGCCGACCTGCTGCTCTCGCTGGTCGACAAATCGCTGGTGGTCGCCGGCCTGGACGCCGAGGGCCCGCCCCGCTACTGGATGCTGGAGACCATCCACGAGTACGCGGCCGAACGCCTGGCCCGGACCCCCGAGGACGACGTCCAGCTGCGCCACCTGCGGCACTACCGGGACGTGCTGCGCAGCACCGAGCCGGACCGGTACGGGCCGCGCCAGCTGGGCCTGATCGGCCTGCTGGAGCGGGAGAAGGACAACGTCCGGGTGGCGCTGCGCCGGGCCGTCGACCGCGGCGAGGAGCAGGACGCGCTGGTCATCGCGCTGGGCATGAGCTGGTTCTGGACCCTGCGCGGGTACAACGCCGAGGCGCACTCCTGGTACGACGCGGTGGCGCAGCTCGGCCCCGACCCGTTCGCCGACGACGCGCCCCCGGCGGAACCGCTCGCCGCGGACATCCTGCACTGCCCGCTGCCGATGACGCCGGACGTCCTGGCCGAGGCCCGCCGGCAGCTCCGGCTGTCCCGCCTGGTGAGCCGGTTCGAAGGCGACATGGAGGTGCTGGGCAACGCCGAGGCCGCCGACCTGGCCCGCCGGATCATCCGGACGTACACCCCCGATCTGCCGCAGTCGTACAGGTTCCCGGCCCTGATGCGGGTCTTCGCGGCCTTCCTCGCGGGCAAGCTGGACCAGATGCGGGAGATGCTGGACGACGCGGTGGCGGGCTGCCGGGTGCACGGCAGCGACAGCGACCTGGCCTTCATCCTGCAGATCCGGGCGAAGATGATGAACGACTGGCCGGGCGGCCTGGAGGCCGGCATCCGGGACGGCGACGAGTCGCTGGCCCTGTTCACCCGGGCCGGCGACCGCTGGGGGATGTCGCAGGCGCTGGCGGCCCGGGCCGAGTCGCTGACCACGGCGGGGGAGACGGAACAGGCCGTCGTCGCCTACCGGCAGGCCATCGGGCTGACCGAGGAGGTCGGGGCCCCGCAGGAGGTGCCGATGCTGATGGTGCAGCTCGGCAACGCCTTGATGGGCAGCGATCCGGCGGAGGGGGAGCGGATCGTCCGGGAGGCCTTGGAGCAGGTCGGGGACGGGACTCACGGCAGCAACGGCGCGGTGCTCTTCGGGCGGCTGGTCCTCACCGGACTGCACACCCTGCGCGAGGAGTTCGCCGAGGCCCTGCAGGAGCTGGACGCACTGGAGCAGGCCCAGGGCGAGTACGGCCCGCTGGTGCCCGCCCTGGTGCCCTCGCTGCTGTCCTGCATCCGGGGCTGGGTGACCGCCCGCGCCGGGGAGCCCGAGCGCGGCCTGCACCTGCTGATCGGCGGCTGGTCGCTGCTGCGCGGGATGAAGAGCGAGGCGGGGGCCTTCGCCGAGCAGATGACGGTGCTGCTGGTGCCCGCCGCCGCGGGTGTGCTGCGGGTCTTCGCCGAGCGCGACCAGGACCTCGACTGCGCCCGGCTGGCCGCCCGGCTGATCGGCTCGCACGCCGGGCTGAACGGCCCCAAGGGGGGCTTCCTGGACCAGGTGGAGGTGCGGACGGCGGACCGGAGCCTGCGCCGGCTGCTGGGCGACGACGGGTACGAGGCCGCGATCGCCCAGGGCGGTGGCCTCTCCTTGGGAGGGACCACCGCCGTTCTGGACTCGCTCGGCGACTGGGCGCGGGAGCGGGGGCTGGAGCCGAATCCGTGAGGCCCCGCGGACCCCGGGGCCGGCACAGGGTGCCGGATCGGGACCGGGTCAGGTCCGCTTGCGGAACCGGGCCACGGCCAGCGGCGCGAAGATCGCGGTGACGCCGACCGACCAGCCGACGACGATCAGTACGGAGTGCGTCAGCGGGCCGCCGTTGAGCAGGTTGCGGCAGGCGTCGGCGAGCGCGGACAGCGGGTTGTAGTCGGTGAAGGACTGCAGCCAGCCGGGCATCGAGTCGGTCGGCGCGAAGATCGAGCTGCCGAACTGCAGCGGCATGATCACCAGCATCGCGACCCCCTGGACGGCCTGCGCGCTGCGCAGCGCCATCCCCAGCAGCATCGAGATCCACACCATCGACATGCCGAACAGCAACGACAGGCCGACGGCCGCCAGCAGCTCCAGCGGGCCGGTCTTCACCTCGAAGCCGAGGATCAGCGCGAAGACGATCAGGATGGTGAAGGAGAGCAGCGCCCGGCAGGTCTCCGCCACGATCTTGGAGACCAGCACGGCCGAGCGGCCGATCGGCAGGGTCCGGAAGCGGTCCATCACCCCGGTCTGGAAGTCGCTGTTGAGGCCGGTGCCGACGGCCATCGCCAGGGTGATGCCGGTCTGGCCGAGCAGCCCGGGGATCATGTACTGCTTGTAGGCGTCCTGGTTGCCGGAGATCGCGCCGCCGAAGACGTAGACGAACAGCACGGTGAAGATGATCGGCATCAGCACGGCGTCGAACATCGACTCCGGGTCGGCCTTGATCCGCATCAGGTTGCGGCGGGTCAGGGCGCCGATGTGGCGGACGGTCGAGCGCAGGCCGATCCGCTGTTCGGCGCCGGCGGGGGCCGGGCGGGCCGGGGCCGGGGCGAGGGTCGCGGTGCTCATGCGACGGGCTCCTTCACGAGGGTGGGGACGGCGTCGGCCGGGGCGGGCTTGCCGGTGATGGTCAGGAAGACCTCGTCCAGGCTCGGCACCTTGGTGTCGATCCCGGCGATGCCGAAGCCCCGCGTGCCCAGCACGCCGACCACGGCGGTCAGTTCGTCCTCGCCGGCGATCGGCACCGAGAGCAGCCCGGTGTCGGTGGAGAAGGTGGCGGTGGCGATGCCGCTCTCGCGCAGGCAGCGGGCCATCTCGGGCAGCTCGTCCGGCCGGACCGGGCGGACCTGCAGGGTCCGGCCGCCGACCTGGGCCTTGAGCTCGGCGACGCCGCCGGAGGCGATCACCTTGCCGCGGTCGATGACCGTCAGCTCGCCGGCGAGCTGCTCGGCCTCCTCCATGTACTGGGTGGTGAGCAGGACGGTCGCGCCTTCGGAGACCATCCGCTGCACCTCGTCCCAGACCTCGTTGCGGGTGCGCGGGTCGAGACCGGTGGTGGGCTCGTCCAGGTAGAGGACCTTGGGCCGGCCCATCATGCTGGCGGCGAGGTCGAGCCGGCGGCGCATGCCCCCGGAGTAGGTCTTGGCGGTCCGCCTGGCGGCCTCGGTCAGCGAGAAGCGCTCCAGCAGCTCGGTGGCGCGGGCCCGGGCGTCCCTGCGGGAGAGGTCGAGCAGCCGGCCGATCAGGTAGAGGTTCTCGTAGCCGGAGAGCATCTCGTCCACCGAGGCGTACTGGCCGGTGAGGCCGATGGTGCGGCGCAGCTGCTTGGGCTGGCGCACCACGTCGTAGCCGCCGACGAAGGCGGTGCCGGCGTCCGGCTTGATCAGCGTGGACAGGACGCGGACCAGGGTGGTCTTGCCGGCGCCGTTGGGGCCGAGGACGCCCAGCACGGTGCCCTGGCGGACGGTGAGGTCGACGCCGTCCAGGGCCTTGGTCGAGCCGTAGTGCTTGACGATGCCGCGGACCTCGACGGCGTTGCCCGTGTCGGCGGGGGCCCGGTCGTTCCGGGGGGTGGCGATTCGTGTCATGCCTTGAGACTGCCCGGTCCCGCTGTCAGGCCGCTGACAGCGGGCCGTCGCCACCGACAGCTCGCTGTCATCCGCCGTGCCCGGCCGCCGGCCGCGCTGTCGTCCCGCCGGCAGCGCACTGCCGGGAACGCACGGAGGGAGGTGGCAGGTCCGGTCAGGACCTGCCACCTCCCTCCGGGAGCGCCGTCAGCCCGCCGTCGTCACTTGAAGGTGTGCTCCGGCGCGGGGAAGCTGCCGGCCGAGACCTCGGCGGCGAACTCGCGGGCGGCGTCGCCGAGCACGGCCCGCAGGTTGGCGTACTGCTTGACGAACTTGGGCACGCGGCCCGCCGTCATGCCGGCCATGTCCGTCCAGACCAGGACCTGGGCGTCGGTGTCCACGCCCGCGCCGATGCCGACGGTGGCGATCGCCAGCTCCTCGGTGACCTGCTTGGCGAGTTCGGCCGGTACGGCCTCCAGCACCACCGAGAACGCGCCGGCCTGCTGCACGGCCTTGGCGTCGCGCAGCAGTTGGTGCGCCGCCTCGTCGCCGCGCCCCTGCACGGGGTAGCCGCCGAAGGCGTGCACCGACTGCGGGGTCAGGCCGATGTGCGCCATCACCGGGATGCCGGCCTCGACCAGCAGCTCGATCGAGCGGGCGCTGCGCTCGCCGCCCTCCAGCTTGACGGCGCCGACGCCGGCCTCCTTCATCAGCCGGGCGGCGTTGTGCATGGCCTGCGCGGGGGACTCCTGGTACGAGCCGAACGGCATGTCGGCGACGACCATGGCGCGCTTGGTGCCCCGGACGACGGCGGCGGAGAGCATCACCATCTGATCCATGGTCACCGGCACGGTGGTCTCGTAGCCGAGGTGGCAGTTGCCGGCGGAGTCGCCGACCAGCAGCACCGGGATGCCGGCCTCGTCGAAGACGCCGCCGGTCAGCGCGTCGTAGGCGGTGAGCATGGACCACTTCTCGCCGCGCTGCTTGGCGGCGGCGAGGTCGCGGACGGTGACGCGGCGGTTGGTGACGCCCCCGTACAGGGTGGCGGTGGACGCCTGGGTCGGGGCAGGCGTGGGCGAAGAAGCGTTCATCGAACAGGCTCCTGGAAGGGTTGTCGTCTCGTGGCGCCGTACGGCGTCCCCGGATCCCCTCCATGCTTGCACGGCTCGACGCGAGCGCAAAGAGGCGTGCGTCCCGTGGTGTGCGATCTCCGGCACACCGGGCCCGGTCCGGTGCGCGGATACCGCCCCCGGGTTCGCGGCGGCCCGGCCGGGCGGGGTGTCCGGGGCCGGGCGGGGGCTGGGGCCCGGGCGGGTCGTGCCGCCCGGATGTTTGCCATGACTTTACGATACGGACTCGTCTCGTATCGAAACGGGCGCTACGCTGTCCGAGGGGTTGCGAGACGTCTTCGTCTCGTAAAGTCCCGCCGCTGTCGTACACGTAGGGACGGGAAGACCAATGACCACCGCAACCGCGCCACCCCGAGTGCCGGAAGCCATCCACCGCCGCCGCTGGGCGATCCTGGGCACCCTCGTGCTCGCCCTGCTCGTCGTGGTGCTCGACAACTCGATCCTCAACGTGGCGATGAAGACCATCGCCACCCCCGCTCCGACCGGCCTCGGCGCCAGCCAGAGCGACCTGGAGTGGTCGATCAACTCCTACACCCTGGTCTTCGCGGGCCTGCTGTTCACCGCCGGACTGCTCGGCGACCGCTTCGGCCGCAAGAAGTCGCTGCTCGCCGGCATGGTGGTGTTCGGCATCGGCTCCCTGCTGTCGGCACTGGCCTCCTCGCCCGGTGAACTGATCGCCTACCGCGCCGTGATGGGCTTCGGCGGCGCCTTCGTGATGCCGGCCACGCTGGCCATCATCATGAACGTCTTCGAGCGCTCCGAGCAGCCCAAGGCGATCGGCATCTGGGCCGGCGCGGTCGGCCTGGCCATCGCGATCGGCCCGATCACCGGAGGCCTGCTGATCGAGCACTTCTGGTGGGGCTCGGTCTTCCTGATCAACGTCCCGATCGTGCTGGTCGCCCTGGTGGCGATGACGCTGCTCGTCCCCGACTCCAAGGACCCGAGGCCCGGCCGGCTCGACCCGGTGGGCGTGCTGCTGTCGATCGTCGGCCTGGTCGCGCTGATCTACGGCATCATCAAGGGCGGCGAGCTGGCGGACTTCACCGCCCCCGACGCCTGGGTGCCGCTGCTGGTCGGCCTGCTCGCCCTGGCCGCCTTCGTCCTGCACGAGAAGCGCACCGACCACCCCGCGCTGGACGTCGCGTGGTTCCGCAACAAGGTGTTCAGCGCCTCCGTCACGGTCGTCGGCCTGGTCTTCTTCGCGCTGATGGGCGTCTCCTTCTTCGGCGTCTTCTACATCCAGAGCGTGCGCGGCTACAGCGCCCTGATGGCCGGCGTGCTGATGCTGCCGCTGGCCGTCGCCCAGCTGCTGTTCGCCCCCAGGGCCCGCCTGGTGGTGGACCGGTTCGGGATCCGGGCCACCTGCGCGGCCGGCATGGCGCTGATCACCGCCGCCTTCCTCGGCTACCTGGCGCTCGACGCCGGCACGCCGATCTGGGTGCTGGTGGTCATCGGCTTCGTGATGGGCACCGGCATGGCGCACGTGATGCCGCCGGTCACCGTGGCGATCATGTCCTCGCTGCCCCGGGAGAAGGCCGGCGCCGGTTCGGCGCTGAACAACACCTTCCGCCAGGTCGGCGGCTCGCTCGGGGTCGCGGTGCTCGGCGCGGTGCTCTCCACCGTCTACCGCACCGGCATCTCGGACCGGCTGGACCAGCTGCCGGCCGGCCTGCGGGACCGGGCCGGCGAGTCGCTGGAGGCCACCTTCGCGGTGGCCGGCAAGCTCGGCCCCGACGGCGCCGGACTGATCGAGCCCGCCAAGGACTCCTTCATCCACGCCATGCACGTGGTCGCCGGACTGTCGGCCGGCGTCACCGCGGCCGGTGTCCTGCTGGCCTGGTTCCTGCTGCCGGCCAAGGTTCCCGGCGGCCCGGCCGCCGCGCCGCAGCCGGTCCGCCCGCTCGCCCCCGAGTCGGCCGACGCCTGATCGTCCTGAGCGGCCGCCCCGGCCGTGGCCTGCCGGGGCTTTAGCCAGGAGGTGGAGAATGGGCCCTGTCCCCCCGGCGGGGGGACAGGGCCCGCACCCGTGCGGGCCGCGGCCACCGGAGGGGCCCGGCGCACCGGGGGCCGCCGCGTACCGAGGAAGAAGGAAGAGCGGGGATGGAGACGGACACCAGGGCGGCCACGGCGGAGCACGCATGCGCCTACTCCCCGGGGGAGTCCTGCGACGCCCCGCGCCGGGGCCGCCCGCGCAGCGAGGCCGCCGAGCAGGCCATCTTCGCCGCGGTCGAGAAGCTGATGGAGGGCGGGGCGAGCCTGTCCCAGCTGTCCGTCGAGGGCATCGCCGCGGCCGCCGGGGTCGGCAAGGCCACCATCTACCGGCGCTGGCCCAACAAGGAGGCGCTGCTGGTCGACGTGGTCGCCCGGCTGGAGGCGCCCGAGCCGCAGCTGACCGGCGGCAGCGTCCGCGCCGACCTGGTCGAGATGATCGACTACATGCGCCGGCGCGGGCTGGCCAAGCGCTCGCGCTGGGTGCTCAAGGCGGCGCTGGGCCAGATGAGCAGCTGGCCGGAGCTGCACGCCGCCTACAAGAAGCGGGTGCTGCAGCCCCGCCGCGAGCTGCTGCGCTCGATCATCCGCCGGGGGGTGGCGCAGGGTGAACTGCGCGCCGACCTGGACGAGGACCTGCTCGCCGAGATCCTGCTCGGCCCGATCCTGGTGCGCACCGTGCTCTGGGACGACTCCGACCTCAGCGACCCGCGGCTGGCCGAGACCATGGTCGACGTGCTGCTCGCCGGGGTCGCGGCCCCCGGGCCCGCCGCGGCGTAGCCTGCGGCAGTGGCCAGTCTCACGAAACCGTGCCGCGCCGGAACCCCGGCGCGGCGCCCTCGCGTCTGACCCGTCATAGGCTGAGCCGAGAATCCGACAAAAACGGCATCGGCCCGCACGGCGACCGGCAGCACGGCCGGTACGGCGACGAACGAACGAGGGGCCAGGCATGGCGCAGGCGGACAGGGCAGCGGCACCGGCGGACGGCGCCGTGGGGGGCGCCGACGCCCCGGGCGGGGGCGCGGGCGCGGGCGTCCGGCGCGGCCGCGGCTGGAGCCTCGGCCGGGACGACCGGGGCCGCTCCGGCTGGCGGCGCGGCTGGATCCTCGCCGTGCTCGCCGTGCTCACCGCGGCCCTGCTGGCCTTCCACTCCCAGGTGCCCAACAGCGTCGGCAACCTCGGCAGCCTGCTGGAGACCTTCCTGCCGTGGATCGGCCTGGCCGTCCCGGTGCTGCTGCTGCTCGCGCTGTGGCGGCGTTCGGCGTCGGCGCTGGTCGCCCTGCTGCTGCCGACCCTGGTCTGGCTGAACCTCTTCGGCGGCCTGCTCACCGACAAGAGCGGCGGCAAGGGCGACTTCACCGTCCTCACTCACAACGTGGCGGCCGCCAACAGCGACGTCCAGGGCACGGTGAAGCTGCTGAACGACTCCGGCGCGCAGATCGTCGCGCTGCAGGAGCTGGCCGGCAAGCCGCTGCGCGGCTACGAGAGCGGGCTGGCCGAGACGTACCCGTTCCACGTGGTGCAGAACACCGTCGGCCTCTGGTCGAAGTTCCCGATCAGCGGGGTCTCCGTGGTGGACATCAGGATGGGGTGGACCAGGGCCTTCCGCGCCCAGGTGACCACCCCGCAGGGCCCGGTCGCGGTGTACGTGGCGCACCTGCCCTCCGTACGGGTGAAGTCCGAGGGCGGATTCACGGCCGAGCGCCGGGACGTCAGCGCCCAGGCGCTCGGTGACGCGGTGCAGGCCGAGCCGCTGAAGAAGGTGCTGCTGCTGGGCGACCTCAACGGCACCATGAACGACCGGAGCCTGGCCCCCGTCACCTCCCAGATGCGCTCCGCGCAGGGCGCGGCCGGCGACGGGTTCGGCTTCAGCTGGCCGGCCTCGCTGCCGATGGCCCGGATCGACCAGATCCTGAGCAAGGGCGGCCTGAAGCCGACCGACTCCTGGGTGCTGGGTGCGGACGGCAGCGACCACCGCGCGGTCGCGGCCGCGTACCGCTACCAGTAGGCCGCCCACCGCCACCGGCAGCCCCCGTCGCCGCCACCGGTGGGCCCGGCGCCGGTGCTCCCGCGGCGCCGGGCCCACCGTTCAGCCCCGGCGCCAGCCGTTGGTGATCGGCAGCCGGCGGTCCCGGCCGAAGCCCTTGCGGGAGATCTTCGGGCCCGGCGGGTACTGCCGGCGCTTGTACTCGGCGGTGTCGACCAGCCGCACCACCCGGTCCACCACGGCGGGGTCGAAGCCGGCCGCCACGATCGCGTCCCGGCCCTGGTCGCCCTCGACGTAGGCGTCCAGCACGGTGTCCAGCAGGTCGTAGTCCGGCAGCGAGTCGGTGTCGGCCTGGTCGGGCCGCAGCTCGGCGGAGGGCGGCTTGTCGAGGGTGTTCGCCGGGATCGGCGGCAGCTCGCCGCGCTCCTCGGCCACCTCGTTGCGCCACCGGGCGAGGCGGAAGACCAGCGACTTGTAGACGTCCTTGATGGGACCGTACGCGCCCACCGAGTCGCCGTAGAGGGTGGAGTAGCCGACCGCCAGCTCGCTCTTGTTGCCCGGCGCGAGCACGATGTGCCCCTCCTGGTTGGAGATCGCCATCAGCAGCGTGCCGCGCAGCCGGGACTGCAGGTTCTCCTCGGCCAGGCCGGTCAGCCCGAGCGCGCCCATGTAGGCGTCGAACATCGGGGCGATCGGCACGGTACGGAAGTGCAGCCCGGTCCGGCGGGCCAGTTCGGCCGCGTCGTCGCGGGAGTGCTGCGAGGAGTACCGGCTGGGCATCGAGACGCAGTGGACGTTCCCGGCGCCGATCGCGTCCACCGCGATCGCGGCGACCAGGGCGGAGTCGATGCCGCCGGAGAGGCCGATCAGCACCGATTCGAAGCCGTTCTTGCGCACGTAGGCGCGGGTCCCCTCGACCAGAGCGGCCCAGACCTCGGCCTCGTCCGTCAGCGGTTCGGCGATCTGCGGCGCGAGCGGCTCGGCGGGGCGGCCGGTGGCCCCGCCGCCCAGTTCGGTGCGGACCAGCTGCAGGCCGCCGCCCAGCACCAGGCCGTCCGTGCGGTCGGAGGCCTCCGGCAGCTCCAGGTCGACCAGCAGCAGCGCCTCCTCGAACTGCGGCGCCCTGGCCAGCACCTCGCCCTCGGCCGAGACCACGATCGACTGCCCGTCGAAGACCAGTTCGTCCTGCCCGCCCACCAGGTTGACGTAGGCCAGCGGGCAGCCCGCCTCGGCGGCCCGGCGCCGCACCAGCTCCAGCCGGACCTCGCCGCGGCCGCGCTCGTACGGTGAGCCGTTGATCACCAGGAGCAGCCCCGCGCCCGCCTCGCCGGCGGCGGCGACCCGTCCGCCGTCCTGCCAGATGTCCTGGCAGATCGCCAGCGCCACGTCCACGCCGTGCAGGTTGACCACCGGCAGCTGGTTGCCGGGGGAGAACCAGCGGTACTCGTCGAAGACGCCGTAGTTGGGCAGGTAGTGCTTGGCGAAGCGGCTGACCACCCGGCCGCGGTGCAGCACCGCGGCGCAGTTCTGCGGCGATCCGGCCGGCCGGTCGGTCGCGTGGTACGCGGTCTCGGAGCGCCCGAGGTAGCCGACCACCACGGGGACCTCACCGAGCCCCTCCCGCTCCAGCCGCGCGGCCAGCCCGACCAGCGCGGCCCGGGAGGCCTCCACGAAGGACCCGCGCAGCGCGAGGTCCTCGACCGGGTATCCGGTGAGGGCCATTTCGGGGAGCGCGACCAGCTGGGCGCCGGCCGCGGCGGCCCGCCCGGTCCAGCGCACCACCGCCTCGGCGTTGCTCACGAGGTCACCGACGGAGGGGTCGGTCTGGCACAGGGCGAGACGTAGACGGGGCATGGCCCGAGTGTAATCGTCTACCTGACGATATGTCGTGGGCGGGGTGCGGCCCGCAACGGCGCCGCACGACGCGCCCCGGTGATGGCAGCACCCGACCAGGTGTCGGATTTCCGGTGGTGATCCGCCATGATGGGGGCAGCCGCTTTCGAGCCGCTTCCGGCGTAACACGAACGTAAAGAGCAGAGGTGAGACTGTCCCCATGGGCAAGCAGCAGGAGTTCGTGCTTCGTACGCTCGAAGAGCGTGACATCCGTTTTGTCCGGCTGTGGTTCACCGATGTGCTCGGGTTCCTGAAGTCGGTCGCCGTGGCTCCTGCGGAGCTGGAACAGGCCTTCGAGGAGGGCATCGGCTTCGACGGCTCGGCGATCGAGGGCTTCGCCCGGGTCTACGAGTCCGACATGATCGCCAAGCCGGACCCGACCACCTTCCAGATCCTGCCCTGGCGCTCCGAGACCCCGGGCACCGCGCGGATGTTCTGCGACATCATGATGCCGGACGGCTCGCCCTCCTACGCGGACCCGCGGTTCGTGCTGAAGCGCACCCTGGAGAAGGCCTCCAGCCTCGGCTTCACCTTCTACACCCACCCCGAGATCGAGTTCTTCCTGCTGAAGAACCTCCCGGGCGACGGCACCGCGCCGATCCCGGCCGACCAGTCCGGCTACTTCGACCACACGCCGCGCGGCGTCGGCCACGACTTCCGCCGCCAGGCCATCACCATGCTGGAGTCGATGGGCATCTCGGTGGAGTTCTCCCACCACGAGGGCGCCCCCGGCCAGCAGGAGATCGACCTGCGCTACGCGGACGCACTCTCCACCGCCGACAACATCATGACCTTCCGTCTGGTCATGAAGGAGGTCGCACTGGAGCAGGGCGTGCACGCCAGCTTCATGCCCAAGCCGTTCTCCGAGTACCCCGGCTCGGGCATGCACACCCACCTCTCGCTCTTCGAGGGCGACCGGAACGCCTTCCACGAGTCCGGCGCCGAGTACCAGCTCTCCAAGACCGGCCGCTCGTTCATCGCCGGCCTGCTGCGGCACGCCGCCGAGACGGCCGCCGTCACCAACCAGTGGGTGAACTCCTACAAGCGGATCTGGGGCGGCTCGCAGCGCACGGCCGGCGCCGGCGGCGAGGCCCCCTCGTACATCTGCTGGGGCCACAACAACCGCTCCGCGCTGATCCGCGTCCCGATGTACAAGCCCGGCAAGCAGGGCTCCACCCGGGTCGAGGTCCGCTCGCTGGACACCGGCTGCAACCCCTACCTCGCCTACGCCGTCACGCTGGCCGCGGGCCTGAAGGGCATCGAGGAGGGCTACGAACTCCCGGCCGGCGCCGACGACGACGTGTGGGCGCTCTCGGACTCCGAGCGCCGCGCGATGGGCATCCAGCCGATGCCGCAGAACCTCGGCGAGGCCATCGACCTGATGCAGCGCAGCGAGCTGGTGGCCGAGACCCTCGGCGAGCACGTCTTCGACTTCTTCCTGCGCAACAAGCGCCAGGAGTGGGAGGAGTACCGCTCCGAGGTCACGCCGTTCGAGCTGCGCAAGAACCTCCAGGTGCTGTAACCGCAGGTCGGAGCAGGTCTGAAAAGCACGAAGCCCCACGGGCCGACGGACGGGTTCCGTCGGCCCGTGGGGCGTTTTCGGTGCTTTTGTCACTCCTGGGCCGTCTCTGGGCCGTGGGACCGTGAAGCGGCGGCCCAACCGAGGGAGTCGTAGAGCGCGTCCACGGCCCGTCGTGTCCGTCCGTCGCTGCTCGGCATCAGGTGCGTGTAGACCCGGAGCGTGAACCCCGGATCGGTGTGCCCGAGGTACCCGCTGAGCGCCTTGACGCTCTCGCCGGCGTCGAGCAGTACCGAGGCGTAGAAGTGCCGCAGGGCATGCATCCCGTCCTCTCGGGAGGCCTGGAAACGCGCCCACTTCTCCGGGGGAGGGATCACACCCGCACTCACGAGCGCGGGCTTCCACGCATAGGTGTTGAAGTCGCTCCGCCGAACCGGGCCGCCCTGCTCGCGCGAGAACAGCAGCTGCTTGGTGACCAGGGGCCCGTCGGGTGTCAGCCAGGGCAGGGTCACTTCTTCTGGCGGGAACACCTCCAGGTGCGCCGCGAAGATGTCGGCGACCCGCTCCGGCAGCGGTACATCGCGGACCTTCCCGCGCTTCGGGGGCGCGAACACCACCCGCCCGCCGATGTCCTTGACCTGGTAACCCACGTGCAGCCAGCCAGTGTCGGAGCGGATCTCGTCAATCGGCAGACCGAACACCTCGCCCTGCCTGAGACCGCAGGCGCCGGCGGCGTCCACCATCGCTCTGTAGCGGGCTGGCAGCCCGGCCCGTACGGCCGAGACCCGATCCGCCGTCCAAGGGCGGACACGACCCGGGGCCCGCCCGGGCGGCGTCACGGCCCGAGAGCGGCACGGATTCGTGGTCCGGAGCCGATCCTCCATCGCAGCCATGAAGATGCTGGAGACGTTCCCGAAGATGACCCGGCGATACGAGGACGCGGGGATCACCTTCTCCAGCTCGCTCAGCCACTCCCGGATGTGCGACGGCTGGAACGAGTCCATCGGGCGGATACCGAGGTACGGGATCGCGTGCCGCCGGACCTGTGCCTCGACCGACGATCGCGTATTCAGATCGGTGGTCTGTGACTCCAGCCACCGCTCCGCGAACTGCCGGAACGTCACCCGAGCCGCCTGCGGGTCGATGTACTGTCCGCGCGACATGTCGGCCTCGATGTTGGCCAGCCACTGCTCGGCCTGCCGCTTCTGCCGGTCGGGGAAGGCCATGCTCTTCTCGGCGCCGTCCGGGCCGATGTACCGGGCCCGATACCGCGAACCGGCTCCGTGCCGCTCTGTCTTGACCCTCCGGGGCTTGCCGTCTGGGCCCGGTTCGGTCTTGTACCAGCGGTCTTGGATGTGTCCGGCCATGTATCAGGCCACCTCTCGACTCTGATCGGCGACCCACTGGGCGACTTCAGCGGGGTCGTACCGCAGGTGCCTGCCAACTCGGAATCCGGGAGGGCCGGTGCGCTTTCGACGCCACTGGTAGACGGTCTCCAGGGGCACACCGAAGAGTTCTGCGACCTCCTCGGGCTCCAGGTAGCGGGCGGGCAGCGTTCTTGCGGGCCGAGCGTCGATCGATGCGATCGACTCCGTACGGCGGGTCTGGCGGTTGGCCATGGCGATCCTCTCCTTGCTGGGCTGGGGCAGGACAGTCGGCGAAGCGCTGTCCGGGGTGCTGTCCGGCCTGTTTGTGCTGATCAGGCGGGCTGGCAGGACAGCAGGACAGGCCGGACAGTTCAGGTGAGGGGGAGGGTGTCCGGGGAGTCGGGGGCGGTGTAGGCGCCGCTGGCGTCGCGGTGGAGCTGGCCGGCTTCGGCCATGCGGGAGCAGGTGCGGCGGGCCAGGTCGATGTCGAGGCCGGTGGCGGTGGCGATGTCCTTGGGGCGGGCACCGGGGTGGGTGCGGACGTGGCTGAGGATGGTGGCGCGGGTGTCGCCGATGGTGTGGTCGCTGACGGGTCCGTCGAGGAGGAGCCAGCTGCCGGTGTCGGGCTGGAAGGCGAGGGCGTGTTCGGCTTCGTCGACGTCGCGGCCGGTGATGTGCAGGACGCCGTCGGCTTTGCCGCGTGCGCGTTTGAGGACGAGGGTGGCGTCGGCGGCGCCCGCGAGGCCGTTGGTGCCTGAGACTTCGGCGAGGAAGTCGTCGGAGGCCATCTTGCGGACGTGGTGGACGAGGATGACGGCGACGGCGAAGTGGTCGGCGATGGCCTTGATGTGGCCGATGGCGGCGTAGTCGGCGTCGTAGGCGGATGCGCCGGGGGCGGAGGTGCCGCGGACCTTGGCGAAGACGTCGATGACGACCAGGCGCGCGGTGGGGTTGGCGGTGAGCCAGTTGGCGAGCATCTGGGCGCCGCCCTGCGGCATCGGCGGGCACTCGGTCTCCAAGGTGAGGCCGTGCGGTGCGGGGCGGCCGTCGAGGAGCTTGGTCATGCGGTTCTGGAGTCGGCGTCCGGTGTCCTCCAGGGCGAGGTAGAGGACGGGGCCGGCGGTGACGGGGACGGTGCCGAAGGCGGGGCGTCCGGCGGCGACGTCGAGGCCGAGCCCGAGGGAGAGCCAGGACTTGCCGACCTTGGGCGGTCCGGCGAGCAGGCTGACGCCTTCGGCGAAGAACCCTGGGACGGCCCATTTGGGTTCGGGGAAGGTGGTGGCCATCAGCTCGGCGGCGGTCCAGGTGGTGCGGGGCCGCGCAGGTGCCTGGGGCGGCGTTGCCGGGGACGTGTGGGGCGCCGGGGTGGGCGGGGCCCAGGGGTCGGACCAGGGGTCCGGTTCGTCCGGCCAGGGGGCGTGCGGGTCGTCGTCGCCGACGATCCGCAGGTGCGGTGCGGGCCGGGCTTCCTGGGTGTCGACGGGGCGGGTCATGCGGCGTGGCCGGCGGCGGCGAAGCCGTTGGTGACGGCGCGGGCGGCGGAGTCGGCGGGAACGCCGACGGACATGGCGGCGTCCATGAGGGTCCGGGCGACGGTGTTCAGGTCGCAGGGGCCGGGGCAGTGGGCGTGCTGGGCGGCCAGGAAGCGGGCGACGCCAAACGTCTGGGAGCTGGCGCCGGACGTCTCGTGTGCCCGGATTTTGGCGACGCCGCGGTGCAGGCCGGTGGCCAGGTACGTGACCGTGTGGCGGCACCGGCCGCTGGCGCTGCGGGACCACCGTGGCGCGGTGGGAGAAGAGGCCACCCCTCCCCCCGAGGGGGCGGGGGTGGTCTCTTCCTTGCCCGCCAGGTTCTGCACGTCGGTCGGCAGCGGGGCCATGGTTCCGGCGCCGGGGCCGAGCCATCGGACGTAGCTGCCATGGGACTTGATGTCGACGCCCGGGCGCACGGAGTTGGCCGAGCGCATGACGCCCCGGTAGATCCAGTGCTCTCCCCGGTCGGTGGCCACGGTCCGCGTGGGCGGGAGGGTGGCGCGGGCCCATACGACGGCCTCGGGGGTGTCGAGGTCGAGGACGCTCACTCCGGCGCCGGCCGGGTGGTAGGCCACGGCGGTGGCCTCCCTCCACGCCGTGGCCCAGTGCGGGCCGGTGAGGACGGTGGGGTTGGTGGTCGCGGCGGCCCAACCGTGGCACGGCGCCGGGCACGCGCACGGTCCGGCTGCCTTCATGTGCGGCCGGTCGCCGCAGCGGCTCTTGGCGCATGCGGGGCAGTTCCCGACCGGGAGCTTCCCGGCGCGCAGCGGCAGCACGGGCAGGCGGGCTTGCGCGAGCCCGATGGCGAGCAGCAGGAGGTGCCGACCGCGCCGGGCGACTGCCTGGGCGGCGCCGAGCTGCGGGTGTGTGGTCATGGGGCGGTGCCTTTCGTGGGGCCGGTGAGGCGCTGTGGTGGCCGGGGTGGGCCGGTGGCCGCTGTGGGCGGCCACCGGCCGGGAGAGCGGCCTAGGCGGCCTTGAGGTGGCGCTCGGAGACGGCGGCGGGGGCGTTGAGGGCGTCGGTCCAGGTGGTGCGCAGGGCGGTGCGGTCGCGGCGGTCGGTGGCGGTGGTACCGGGGCGGCCATCGGCCTTGACGGGCATCTGGAGGCCGAGGAAGCCGTGTCCGGCGGCGATGAGCAACGGCTTGTCGGGTCCGGCGGACCAGACGGTGAGCGGCTCGTAGCGCTCGGCGGGGGCCTTGGCCCAGCGGGCGAGGTAGGCGGCGTTGAGGTGCGCTTCGGCGGTGAGCTGCGGCTCGGCGGCGAGGGCTGCGGCGAACAGCGGGCGCCACTTGGGGAAGAGGCCGGCGAGCGGGGCGTTCGCGGACAGTCGCAGGTCGCGGTGGCCGTCGCCGATGGTGAGGTGCCCGTCCGGGGCGTGGTCGCCGGCCGGGGGCTCGAAGGTGAGGGTGAGGTCGGCGGGTCGGCGCCGGGTGGGGAACAGGGCGCGCAGGGCGATGAGGTCGGCGCGGGTGAGCACCGCCTTCCACGGGGCGGTGTCGGTGGCTTCGCGGCGGGTGAGGGCGAAGGTGTAGCGGTCGGTGGCGCAGGCGAACAGGTGGGTGCCGGTGGCCTCCAGGTAGATGCCGTGCAGGACGGGCAGGGTGGTGTCGGGGCTGATGTGCGGGGTGAGCTGGCTGACGAGGGTCGGCAGGTCGGTCAGGGTCAGGGACACGGTTCCTCCAGCGGGTGCGGTCAGAACAGGGAGTCGGGCTCGGCGGCCGGCGCTGCGGTGCGCCGGGTCTTGCGGGCGGCGCTGAGGGTGGCGTCGTGGCAGGGCGGGCACCAGGCGGCGAGGGCGGTCTTCGGCAGGGCGGCGGCCTGGTGCGGGGCGAGCAGGAGGTCGGCGGGTTCGGCGGGGGCGGCGATGAGGTGGTGGGCCAGGTGGGAGTGTTCGCGGGGGCAGCGTCCGCCGTCCTTGGCGTGGGACTTGCCGCAGGTGCCCCGGCACTGGCAGCGGCCGGCGGCTGCGGCCATGACGGCCTGCCAGAGGTCGGCGCCGGCGAGCGGCGGGATGCGGGTGCTCACGAGCCGCTGCCGGTGGGCAGGTCGTGGCCGGTGATGGCTTCGACGAGGGCGGAGACGATGACCTCGGCGACGGGCGGGGTGACGGCGTTGCCGAACAGGCGGACCTTCTCCCGCTTGTTGCCGAGGACGGTGTAGGCGGTGGGGAAGGCCATGGCGGCGCCGATCTCGCCGGGCTCCAGCATCCGGAACAGCACTTCCTCCACCGGGACCTGGTCGCCCTTGACGAGGGCGTAGCGGTCGCGGGTGGTGAGGGCGCCGATGGGCTCGGAGACGGGGCGGGCGGTGCTGTGGCCGTAGTAGGGCAGCAGCAGGGACGCCCAGTCGGGCCCGGGGTTGCCGGGGGCGGTGGCGAGGCCGTGGTGGTTGCCGGAGGCGGTGACGGTGGCGAGGGCTTCCAGCACGGGCCGGGCGTCCGAACTACCGCCCCGCAGTTCGGCGATGAACGGCATCCACGCGAGGCCGGTCTCGTTGCGGGCGGTCTGGGTGCGCAGGGGCTCGGTGGTGGGGGCGGCGACCTTGCCGTCGCGGCCCTCGGCGGGGATGAGGAGCGGGGGGACGGCGAGGCCGTCGTTCTCGCGGGTGGTGCGGGTGGGGGCCGGGGCGGTGACGGGGGTTGCCTCGTCGCGCCAGGTGCCGCCGGCCGGGGCGAGCATCGGCACCGCGTACTTGGCCAGGCCCGCCCGGATGCGGTCCTGGGTGGCGGGGGCGTAGGGGGTGAACGTCTTGCGGTTGGGCTTGCCGTCGCCGATGCGGCGCCCGGGCAGCGACCAGTCGATGATGGCGGCGGCCGGGAGGACGGGCGGCTCGATGACGGTGTTGCGGCAGGTGACGTGCGGGCAGCGGTAGAGGTACTGCTGGCGGTAGCGGCCCATGTCGGCGCCGCGCTTCTTGAACACCTGCACCGCCCGGACGACTTTCTCGCAGCCGGGGCACCACGCCTGAGGGCGCAGCCACTTGTCCCAGTCCGGGGTGCGGCCCAGGTCGCGGCGCCAGTAGGCGAGGTAGAGGCGGTCGCGGGACTGAGGGGCGGCGGCCGTGATCCGGGGGCGGGCGTGCATGGAGTTGAGGGCGATCAGGCGGGTGGCGTAGCCGAGGTCGCGGATGTCCTGCACCCATGCCTGCCAGAGGTCCCACGCGCGGACGTCGATGACGTTCTCGACGACGCCGGCGAGGACCGGGCGGCCGCGGGCGGCCATGGCTTCCAGGTAGCGCGGGACGTCCCACATCAGGGCGCGGGAGCGGTCGGTGGCCTCGTCGGGGAGGGTGTCGCCGAACAGGTCGGGCTGCTTGTCGAAGTCCCGCTTCTTGCCGCGGGCGTTCGACCACTTCGGGCATTCGGGGGAGGCCCAGAAGATGTCCCCGGCGGGGAACTTGGCGACGTCCGCGTCGTGGAGGTCGCCGAGGAAGTGGTCGGCGTCGGGGAAGTTCGCGGTGTGGGAGGCGATGGCCTTGTCCCAGTGGTTGGCGGCGAGCACCGGCTTCACGCCGGGGACGGCCTTCGCGCCGGTGCTGCTGCCGCCGGCGCCGCAGAAGAAGTCGATGTAGGTCAGCGTCACCGTCCGCCCCCGACCAGGCCGGAGACCAGGCGGGCGTGGGCGTTGGCGTGCTCCACCAGGTTGCGGACCGTCTGCTTGGCCTCGCGGGTCATCGCCGGACCCGGCCGGGCGACGGACGGCGCGGTGAGGACGTGCTCGGGGACGGGCACGAAGAGGGTGGCGGTCAGGAGCAGGGCCGGGCGGTCGAGGCCCGGCTCCACGTGGCGCAACCACCGGTCGGTGCTGATGTGCCAGGGGTCGTGCTGCCAGTCCTCGGAGCGGGCGGCGGGCCGGTGGGTGAGGACGTCGTGGTGCAGGGGGACGTCGATGCGCAGCGCGATCCGGTCGTAGTCCTCGCCGGTGGTGACCAGGGCGAGGGCGGCCAGGTCGGGGCGGATGCGGACGTATCCGGGGGACATCACGGGACTGGTGGCGATCCGCCAGACGGCCTGGGCGAAGTCGACCGGCCCGAGCGGGGCACCGGCGTCGTGGAGCCGACCGGCGTTGACGGCCAGGTAGGAGCCGAAGCGGGACGACCCGTCGGAGGCGTTGGCCTTGTCGTAGGCGTCGTCGATGAGGGCGAGCGTGTGGGCGGTGAACTGGGGCATGCTTGGTGCTCCGGTCTCGTCTTGTGCGTGATCGGGTTGGCCCCGCAGCAGCCGGCCTGAGCCCGGCAAGGTCGTCCGGCTGCTGCGGGGTTTCGTGCTGTCCGGGCCAGGGCCTAGAACGGCGGTTCCTGGCCGAAGCCGCCGCCCGCCGGGGCGCTGGCGGGCGCGGGGGCGGCGGTGGACCAGGGGTCGGCGGCGGGGGTCTGGGTGGGCTGGCCGGGGCGCTGGGTGCGGGTGACCTTGGCGGTGGCGAAGCGCAGGGACGGGCCGATGTCGTCGAGGTCGAGGCCGAGCATGGAGCGGTTCTCGCCCTCGGGGGTCTGCCAGTTGTGCTGGACCAGGCGGCCGGTGGCGACGACCCGCATTCCCTTGGTGAGGGACTCGGTGACGTGCTCGGCCATCTCGCGCCAGGCGGTGACCCGCAGGAACAGGGCGGTGCCGTCGCGCCACTGGCCGGTGTTCTTGTCGTAGGTGCGCGGGGTGGAGGCGATGGTGAACTTGGCCATCGCCACGCCGGCGGGGGTGAAGCGCAGTTCGGGGTCGTCGGTCAGGTTGCCGACGACGGTGACGGGGGTTTCTCCGACGGACACGGGGCTGCCTCCAATGGCGTCGCGTGGTGGTCCGGGAGCGGTCTGTCCGGTCCCCCGCACCACCCGGGCCGCACCGCTGGCTGCGGAGCGGTCCGGATGGCACGGCCGGTCGGGCAGACAGGCGCGCGGGTCAGCCCGCGAGGAGATGCTCGATGCGGTAGGCCTCTTCCTCGTCGCGGCCGATGGACGCGCTGTGGTCGGTGAGCCAGCGGCGGGATTGGCGCTCGATGCCGAGGTGGTGGCGGTTGCGGGCGAGGGCGTCGGCGGCGGTGCGGGGGCGGCTCATCTGCACGGCGTGGACCAGCTCGTGCACGAGGGTGGGGAAGATCTGGCCGTCCTGGCGCATCGCGGCGATGTGCAGCAGGACCAGCACGCGGCCGTCCGCGGTGGGGACGGTCATGCCGGTGGCGATGTGCGCGGTTCGGCGCTGGCTCTCGTTCTCCATCACGGTGCGCCACCAGCTCGGGCTTCCGCCGGTGACGCGGGCGACGGCGGGACCGAAGTCGCCGGGGCGGGCGAGGCGCACCAGGGTGTCGGGCATCGGCTCGCGCATGTGGTCCCTGACCAGCCGGGCGGCCTCGGGCAGCAGGCTGTTCACGGTGCGGCGCAGCAGCCAGGGGCCGGTCGGTTCGAGGGTGACGCTCATGGCGGTGTCCTTCCGGGTCAGTGGCGGGCGGCGCGGGCGGCGGCGATGTCCAGGGCGCGGTGGACCTGGGCGGCGGTGCGGCCGGGGTGGTCGTTCCACTGGTCGACGGTGCGGACGGTGGGGTCCTGGGCGGTGAACTGCTCCATCAGGTGGCGGCGGGCGTCCATGGCGGTGGCCTGGGTGCCGTATCCGGCGGCGAGGACGGCGAGTTGGGCGCCGAGCAGGCAGCGGCGGCCGGACTCGTCCCAGAGGAGCCCCTGGCACCAGCCGTGGACGGTGAGGTAGCGGGAGAGCAGGCGCAGGTGGGTGGCGGTGTCGATCGGGGTCGGGGCCGGCGGGCGGCGGCGCAGGCGGTCCATGGCGGTGGGCTGCGGGCGGGTCATGCCCAGGTCCCACGTGACCGGGGCCTGGCCGTGCGGGCAGACCGTGGGGACGGCGTACCGGGTCGGCTGGGGCTTGGGCTGGGTGGCGAGGTAGCGCTCGATCTCGCGGACCAGTTCGCCGCCGTCGGCCACGAACGCGAGGTCCGGCAGTGCGAGCAGCGCGGCGGTGCGGGTGCGGGTCATCGGTTCGGTCCTCTCGTTCAGTGCAGGCCGGGAAGGGAGCGGAAGACGTCCGCGAGTGCCTGGTTGACGGCGGGCGCGACGCCGGTGGAGGCGAGATAGAAGCCGAAGAGGGCGGCCACCACGGCACCGCCGGCGCTGACGGCGCGAAGGCGGAGCATGACGACCAGCAGGACACCGAAGAAGGTGGCCGCGGAGACGGTGAGCAGCACGGACGGGCTCCCTTCCGGGAGAGCGGTTTGGGGTGGTTTGAGTTGGTCGTCGACCGCCGCCGGACCTCGGCCGGACGTGGATCGTCGCAGGTCAGCGCCCTGCCGACCGCCGCCAGGCCCGTGCCGGGGCATGCCTGACGAGGGCGTTCGCGGCGAAGGTCGGCGGCGGTCGCGACATGGTCCGCAGGGCTGTGACCTGCGGTTTTCCACGAGTGGCGGCGGCTTGGCGGCGGTCAAAACCAGGACAGAACGGGCGTTCAGGCGGCTGTGCCCACGCCAGCGGCGGCGGTGCGCAGGTCGGCCAGGGCGTAGCCCATCGGCCGGGAGCCGTCGGCCTGGGTGATGCGGATCTGCTCCACCTCGGCCCCGAGGCCGGCCAGTTCGCTCTTCAGGGCCTTGGAGGCGCGGGACTGCCAGGCGTTCGCGCTCTCACGCTCGGTGCGGGCGTAGCGGTCCGGGTCGATGTCGGAGAGTCGGGCGAGCAGGTCCATGACGGTGACCAGGCCACCGTCGGCCTGCTCGGCAGCGGTGATCATGTGGTCGAGGACGGTGCGGCGGATCACCGAGCCGAGGCCGTCGGTGCCGCCGGCGGAGGCGCTGACGCCGGTCTGGCGGAGCATGGCGGCCTCGATCGGGTCGTCGTCGTGGCCGGGCAGGCATCCGGCGGCCTTGCGCAGCTGCACCCCGGTCTCGATCAGCGGCAGGATCTCGCCGGCGGCCTCGTCGATGAACAGGGAGCGGACCTCGATGACGCCGGTGTCGGGGGTGGTCAGCCAGGCGCGGCCCCGGCTGGTCTTCTCGATCGGGATCTTGGAGGCGTCGTAGCCTTGGCCGACCATGCCGTCCCCGAGGACGACGTTGGACGCGCCCGGCGACTCGACTCGCATCGCCATGCGGGCGGCGAGGTTGCCGCGCAGGCGGGGGGTGACGATCTCGGCCTCGGGGTACTGGGTGGCCAGCGCCAGGACGATGCCGACCGCGGCGCCGACGGCGGCGATCTGCGCGAGAAGTTCGGTGATCTCCTCGGCGTACTTGCCGGAGGGGCCGTTCTTGGCGGTGTAGGTGGCGAGTTCGTCGATGATGACCAGCTCGATCCCGCCGAGCTTGTCGATCAGCTTCTCGTTCGCCTTCGAGAGCCCGGCCTCGACCAGGATCTCGGTGCGACGGTTCATCTCCTCGACCATCAGGCGCAGGAACTTGACGAGCCGTCCGGGGTTGCGGCGCACGAACGTGGCCAGCGCGCGGGCGTGGGGGACGTACTCGCCGGCGCCCTTGCCGTCGAAGAGCCGGATCCGCACCCGGGGGTCGAGCATGGCGGCGGCGAGCAGGTTGGCCAGGCCCATGCCCTTGCCGGAGCGGGTGGCGCCGGCGAACAGGAACGAGTAGTCGGACAGGGTCGGGCGCAGGACGTTGCCGCGCTTGTCGAAGGCGAGGGGGAAGCCGTCGCGCCAGGTGTTGACCTGCTTGGTGCGGCCGGCCGCGAGGGGGTTGCGGCGGGTGGCGAGGAACGGGTCCTGGCCGCAGGCCCAGATCGCCATCCGGCGGCCGTTGGAGCCGACCTGGCGGATGTCGAGGTTGGTGCGGTCGATGCCCATCGCGGCGGCGATCTCGTCCGCCTTGTCGCGGGCCTTCTTGACGGTGATGTCGGGCAGGTCGATCACGGCGTGCCAGGCGTTCGGTACGGCAGGGTCGATGGCGCAGGGGGTGACCATGGTCAGGCGCTGGGACTCGCCGATGACCTTGGCGGCCTTGAACGCCCGGTCGAGCATCGACTCGGTCAGCGGGTCCCCGTCGGACAGCGCCCGCACGTCCGCGTCCCACACCGTCTCCCGGTCGGGGCGGCGGCCGAGGAACGCCTCGAAGCCGAGGACGGCGGTCGCCCCGAGCAGCAGCCCGGCGGTGCCCAGGGCACCGTAGGCGGCGAGGACGGCGGCGGCGGGGATGCCGTAGGCGACCAAGGCGCGGGCGAAGCGGATCCGGCGCCGGTTGGACTTGGCCTTCTTGTGTGCGGCGACCGCGGCCACGGCGACGGCGAGGGCGGCCTCGGACTGCTTCTGGGCCAGTGCCCGGTCGCCGGGCAGCAGGGTGAAGCGGGCGCGGCGGGCCAGGTCGCGGGCCTCGCGGGCGGCGATGTGGGCCTGGTGGCCGGCGGCCTGCACGTGGGCGCCCTCGAACCCGGCCGTCCACTGGTGGGATCGCCGTATGCCGCGCCAGGCCTGGGCGGCGTGCCCGCGGGTGGTGCTCTGGCGGGCCAGCCACCGTCGCGCGGAGCGCCGCAGCTGCTTGGCGCGGGCGCGGGTCATCGTGCGCCGCCCCTCACGGGTGCGGATCCACGCCGGGACCAGCGGCCGGTCCCCGGCCGGGTCCTCCCGTCCGCTTGCCGCCACCACCGGCGGCAGGTACACCGAGTCGCCCTCGGGGCCCGCGGCCGCCACGGGGGCGGGAACGGGGGCCGGGGTGGACCCGTTGGCGGGGGTGGTTTTGGCGAAGCGGTCGGGGAACGGCAGCACGTCGCCGCCGTCGGCGTTCGGGGTGTTCGTGGCGGGGTCGGGCAGGGGGTTCGGGTCGTGGTCCTCGTGGTTCACTGAGGGTCCTTCCTCACTGCTCAGTGGTGCGGGAAAGGGGGCCCGGGGCGGTCGCCTGGCCGGCAAGCTGTCGGCCGCCCCGGGGCGAAATCAGACCTGGCGGACGTGGAGGGTCACCCCGGCCTGGTCGGCGGCTCCCTGGCGGGTGGCGAGGTCCTGCTCGCCGTGGACGGCGGCGGAAGCCGGGACGCTGAGAGCGCTGCTGAGCCGGTCCTGGTAGGGGCTGCCGTCCGCGTTGGTGGCGGTGACGACGTAGGTGGGCTGGGTGTTCTCGGCCATGGCCGTTCTCCTCGGACAGAGCGGTGCGGGTCGGTGGGATGCGCCGTTCCTTGGTTGCGGGGATGGTTCAGGCGGAGGCGATGAGGGCGGCGGCGGTCTCGAAGGCGTGGTGCCAGGCCCGGTCGAGGCAGTAGGCGCCGTTCATGCCGAAGTCGGAGAGCCGGACGAAGTTGCTCTTGCCGGTGGCGTCGGCGAGGCGGCGCAGGGGCTCGCGCCGGTCAGCGACGTAGTGCGTGACGGCCGACAGGGCGAGGGCGGCGGCCACCGGGCCGGGCCGCAGGCGCACCCCCAGCACGCGGGAGCCGAGCAGCAGGGCGCCGGCCTGGGTGGCGGTGTAGGTGGCGACGTGGGCGGCGCAGGCGCGGCGGCCGGCCGCGCTGGACTGCCCGTCGGTGTGGTCGTGCTGGCCCTTGGCGCGGGCCTGGTGGTCGGTCTGGACCCAGTGGTCCGCCACGTCCGCCGCCGCGCGGAGCAGGGCGTAGGCGGCGGCGAAGCGGGCGGCGCGGCTGGAGTGGGCGTCGGACACGGTCGACCTCCTGGTTCGGGATGTCTCGAAGGGGGTCGTGCGCGGGGGCGGACGGGGTCAGCTAGCGGTGCGGGCGGGCTGCTGCTTCTTGGCGGCCAGCGACATCGCGCGGCGGGCGATCGGCGAGTACTTCGGGTAGCTGCCGGCCTTCTGCCGCGGCGGGGTCCCGCCGTTGTTGCGGCGCCCGTCCGGACGCTTGTTCGCGGAGGTGCCGCGCGGGGCGGTCACTTGGGATTCGACCTGCGGCTTTTCCACCTTTTCGACCGGGTTCGTCTGGTCCTTGGCGGCTTCCTTGGTCGCGGCCTTCGCGGCGACGCGGGCGGCGATGGACTCGGCCGTGTCGCCCAGCGGCGCGCCGGCGGTGTCGTCCCACGCGCGCTTCCACGTGGTCTCGCTGGGGTGCAGCTCGCCGACCGCGGCGGCGAGTGCCACGGCGCGCTCCCACGCCTGCGGCCACTGAACGGAGCGGGAGATCTCGACGGCCTCGCGGTCGTCGGCCGCCTTCTGCTCGGCGGCCAGCTGCTCGGCCGCCTCGGCGGCGACCTGGCGGGCCTCGGCGCGGCGCCGGCGGCGGCTCACCTTGCCGTCGCGTTTGCGGATGCGGCCGTGCTCGTGCAGGTCCCAGACCAGCGGTCCGGCCAGCGAGCAGAACGCCCCGCCCAGACCGGTGCCGAGGCCGAACGCCGAGCTGCCGTGCAGGAAGTTCACCGTGGCGGCGAACAGGGCCACGGCTCCGGCCAGCGCCCGGTAGTGCCAGGACGGCCGGTGGTCGTCGATCGCGGCCTCGGCGCCCTTGAGCAGAGCCCAGGCCAGGCCCTCCAGCACCAGCGGTGCGGCGAGCAGGAACCAGGCCTTCGGGGACCAGAACGCCATCATCTGCAGCGGCAGGGAGACGACCACGCAGATGACCGCGATGGTCTTGGCGTAGGTGCGCCACTGGGCGGCGGACCGCTCCGCCTTCTGCCGGGCGGCGGCGGCCTCGGTGCGCTGCCGCTCGGCCTCGCGCCGCTTGTCGGCGGCGGCCTCGCGGACCTCCTGGGCCTGGGCCTCGCCGGCGGCGATCTCGGCGGCGGCCTTGGCCGCCTTCAGCTGGTTGGCGATGTCCGCCGCGGCCTTGGCGGTCGCGGTCTTCGCCCGCAGGGCCTCGGCCTCGGCGGCTTCCTTCCCGGCCGGCTTGGACGCCGCCCGGGTGCGGCCGGTGGGCCGCAGCTCGGTGATGCTCATCGGTCCCCCACGAAAGTCAGTCGAGACGAGGTCAGGCCGCCGAAGCCGGCCGCGCGGTGCAGCTGCCACCGGCGGCGGATTCGAATGATGCGGTGGCGCAGGGCGGGCAGCGTGCTCGCGAGCAGCAGCCCGGCGGCGACGGTGCACGCCACGGTCGGGTGGGCCAGCAGGACCGCCGCCACCGCGGTGAGCGCGGAAAGGACCGTCCCGGCGGCGGAGGGGAAGGCGACGGCGAGCAGGGCCGCCGCCCACCCGAAGCGCTTGAGGTTGCCGGTTATCACGCCGCCCCCGCCCTCTCGCCACCGGCGGTCGAGCGCCGCAGTCGGCGGCGCTCGACCGGGTCGAGGCCGCCGAAGACGCCGTGCGGCTCGGAGCGCTCCAGCGCCAGCGCCAGGCACGCGGAGCGCACCGGGCACTTCACGCAGATGCGCTTGGCACGGGCCACGCCCAGCTCGTCGCCGTCCTCCGGGAAGAACACGTCCGGGTCGGGCACGTCGCGGCACAGGGCGCCCGACAGGTCGGGCTCGGCCTCGGGGGCCGGGAGGAGCGTGACGCGGGCGGCGCGCCGGTGGGGGAGGGCCATCAGGCGGCCCTCCAGGTGAGCAGGCGGCGGCGGGCCGCCGTGCGCATCAGGGCCTTCGCGTACCTGGCCTCCTCCGGGCCCAGGTCCCACAGCACCTCGTTCGCGACCGCCAGCCGGGCCCGCCGCGAAAGCGCGGACTCCCCGAACGTCCCGGCGAACAGCTCCACGTCGATGCCGAACGCCAGCTCGGCGAACTCGGAAGCCGTGGCGGCCTCCTGGCCAGCAACAATCAATCTCATGGGCCTACCTCTCTGTCCGGGGCCCCTGGTGTTCGTTTCCTCTGCGTCCGAGCAGCCCAAAGAAGGCCCAGGGATATGGAGGGGGAAGCAGGCCACTTGGAGTTCT
Source organism: Kitasatospora herbaricolor (assembly GCF_030813695.1). Taxonomy (NCBI): domain Bacteria; kingdom Bacillati; phylum Actinomycetota; class Actinomycetes; order Kitasatosporales; family Streptomycetaceae; genus Kitasatospora; species Kitasatospora herbaricolor. The sequence continues at coordinate 2,765,700 of NZ_JAUSVA010000002.1, read as the reverse complement.
GCGCGGCCTTTCTCCTGGCATCTAGAGTGCTCTAGATGCATCTAGGTCGTCAAGCCTATTGCCCTAGGCGTGTTAGAGCACCCCAGGGCTTAGGCTTGGGGCATGACTCTTGTGCAGGGTGAGCGGGCGCCATACATGCAGGTGGCGGACATTCTCCGGGCGGAGATCGCTTCAGGGGTGCACCAGCCAGGGGCGAAGCTGCCCTCCGTGAAGAAGCTTGCGGAGCGGTTTGGGATCGCCGAGATGACCGTGCACAACGGCCTTCGGGTGCTCCGTGAGGAAGGGCTCATCGCGGCCAGTCCCGGACGGGGCACCTTTGTCCGAAGTGACTTGGACCCGGCGGCACTTGAAACAGGCACGCCCTCGCTTGCGGGCGGCGATGTGCGTAGCCAGGTGGAGAATCTCGCCTCCCAGGTGGAGCAGTTGGTGGCACGGGTCGCTGAACTTGAACGGCGTGTAGTCGGATCGTCCGTTCCTGACTAACCATCGGATAGTCGCGAGTGATCCACTAGTGACAGGGGCAGGTGTCACTGGGTGACACAGGGGGTGTCACTGGTCTGTCACCCCCTGCTGTCCAGGCGTTTTGCAGTGCCAAACTCAGAGCAAGCACCACCCCCACAGGGAGGGCACCATGAGCTTGGACAGGCCCGCATGGGCACGGCGTATGACCGCAGAGCGGGACGCTCGCGGCTGGTCGCAGGCTGACACCATCGCGGCGTTGAGGGCGCACTCGCCGAAGAGACTGCCGGAGGACCCGACGATGCTCCGGCAGTGGAAGCGCTGGGAGTCTGGTGAAGTAGTGCCGAGCGAGTTCTACCAACCGCTCATTGCCGCGACCTTCGGGACCGTCACGCACGCGCTCTTCCCGGTTGCCGGCCGCCGGGACGGTAATGCCGAAATCGCCGCGGCGAGCGGGATGGAGACGCTCGACATCATCAGCCGCCTGCAAGCCTCCGACGTGGACAACGCGACGATGGACGCACTCCGCATCACGACCGACCGGCTCTGCTCGGAATATGCCCAGCTCCCGAGCGCGCAGCTCGCCGTCGAAGGGCGGCAGTGGCTGAAGCGGGTGGTCGGGCTCCAAGCTCAGCGGCTAACGCTGGCGCAGCACCGGGAAGTACTGGCCATGTCTGGCTGGCTGGCCCTGCTCGTGGGCTGTGTTGAGTACGACATGGGTGACAAGCGGGCGGCCGAGTCCACCCGGCGGGCAGCGCTCTCGCTCGGGGCCGAGGCCGAGCATGCGGGCATCCAGGGTTGGGCGAACGAGATGCGGGCTTGGTTCGCGCTGACTACTGGCGACTACCGGGGCGTAATCGCCGCGTCCAGGGCGGGCGCCGAGGTGGCGGCGCACCAGGGCGTTGCGGTGCAGCTCGCCGCTCAGGAGGCCAAGGCGTGGGCTCGCCTCGGGGATCGCCGGCAGGCCGAGGTGGCGCTCGACCGCGGGCGCCGCCTGCTCGAAGGCATGCCCTACCCCGAGAATCTGGACAACCACTTCGTGGTGGACCCGGCGAAGTACGACTTCTACGCCATGGACTGCTACCGGATGCTCGGCGAGAACAAGCTCGCCACGACTCTCGCAGAAGAAGTCATCCGGGCTAGCACCGACTATGACGGCACGGAACGCTCACCCATGCGCATCGCGGAAGCGCGGCTGACGCTGGGCGTAGTCGCTGCCCGGGACGGGGACTTGGAACGTGCCCTGAACTACGGTGAATGGGCTCTGAGGGGTGAACGGCAGTCGCTCCCATCGCTGCTGGCCGTAAGCCGCGAACTGGCGGGCCTGGTCAGTATGCAGTACGGCAATGAGCCCGGTACGAGGGTGTACCTCGACCACTTGAACGCCCTGAGCGGAGTCGGCCAGTAGCCCGGACAGCCAACGGCAAGGGGGTTACTGTCCGGGCTGTCCGGCTGTCCGGGCATGGGCCCTGAACTGGGGTAACAGGCCGGACAACGCCCCGGACAGCGTTCACCAGGACTGTCCGGGGTGACGGGGTCTTCCTGAATCCTACAGGCCTGCAGACTGATGGCGGATCTTCTTGACCTTTGCGAGGAAATCTCGATGGGCTCGATCGGTCTGCTCAAGAAGGTCGTGCCAGTTGCGCCGTTCAATCTGTTCATTGTTCTCAAGAAGCTTGCGATTGGCGCGACTCAGTCGATCAATGTGATCGACAATAAAGGTGAGGCGCCTGATAGGAAATTCCCTTCCTAGCTCAGGGGTGTCATCCAGGAAGTCTTCTAGTGCCCCTAGGTAATCCACTGCCCGGCTGAACTCTTCATCCGTCAGTCGGTAGTTGACTCGCTTGATCTCTACGACCCAGAGTGTCCCTCTGGCACCGTTGAGAAGTACGAAATCTGGCCGACGCTCGGAATTGGGGATGCTTGGGGTCGCAACAAAACTCCCCCGGTTTGTGAAGCACCAGGTCTCGAAGCTGTCCCGGACACGATCCAGGGTTTCGTTCATTCCCAGAGGAGTCCACTCGGGGGCCAGCAACCAGGGAGCTTTCTCGATTAGCTCCTGAAGAGGTCGCTCAAGGGTATTTCCGTCCGCGATAAGATCGCGGAGCCTATTGACGACATCCACGCGTTCCTGTGCCACCTGGCCAAGTGCGTAGAATTCTGCGATTCTGGCCTTCTGGAACAGGGCAAGGACTACGTCGAGGGGATTGTCCACCTCTTCTGATACCTTGCGTAGAGTGTCCAGGAGATCCCGATGCGGCGCGATGGTTTTGGCTAGCTCGACGTAACGCTCGACTCTTTCAGGATCCGAAGCTGACTCGCGGTCGCTGTCGGATACGAGGGCGCGGAAAGCTTCTTTTACTGAATCCCGATATCGCGAGTCGCCTGGTGCGTCGGCGAGGAGACGTGAGTTCAAGTCGGCGGCTTGCTCGAAAACCTCTCTGGTGCGCTTTCGGACTGACGACCGTCCTCGTTTGGCAAGAGCCTTGATCTGTCCTACGCCCCAAGTCTGCAGCACCTGACCAAGCTCAGAAGACCAGATGATGTCTTGGCGGTCAGAGCGAACCAGGTCTTCCTCCTCGTCGAGCCACTCGGCATGGATTTCCCCCGCCAGGTACGAGCGGACGCCCCATTCTCCTGTGTAGCCACTGGTGGCTCCGAAGTCTCGGGTAGTGGCGACGATCTTTCCCCGGACATAGATCCGGACCCCGGCCATAACTTCGTCTTTATAGGCATCTTTGGCGTAGGCAAGCCAGCCTGAGACGGGGAGAGGGTCAGCGCCTGTGTGTGGAATCAGGGTCCGATCGAACGTGACCTTCGTGTCCTCCTGAAGGTCGATCTTTAGCTCTCCGAGACGAAACGAATCTTCCGTGAACCCGGGCAGTGCTCCGCTCAGCCCTGTGTTAACTACATTGACGTCCCAGTCGTCACGGCGGATTCCAAATCGAGCGCACAGCTGCCTGTGCAGTTCCTCTCCCTTGGGTACCAGCTTTCGATTGAAGTCCGAAAGGTGAATCGTTGTGCCTGCCTTCGGGCTGAAGGTGCCGTCCCGATGTCCGACCTCAGGGATGTAATCCTTCTCGCTGTCAAACAACATGTCTTCGAGGTGAAGCTTGATATGGGATACGCGATAACCGTGTTCCGTTGGCTCGCCGCCGGCAGTGATGACTTCCACTGTTCGGCAGATGCCGAATGGCGCTAGCTTCCCGATACCCTTCCGTCCCATTACGCGCCGTTCTCTGCGTCGAGACGTGTCCTTTCCGAAACGCCTACGCCGATCAGAGCCGACGAGCAGGTAATGGCTATTCACCTCATCGGACGTCATCCCGTGCCCGTTGTCCACGACCGTGATCTCATGCGGCTCGGTAATGGGCTTTCCAGCCATTGGAGCCAGCCATGTATCGAACGGCAGGCGCACTGTTACCTCTGTTGCATCCGCGTCGTATGCATTGGCGATGATCTCTGCGAGGACAGCGGAGACGCGGTCGTACAGCTTGATGCCCAGCTTGTCGACCGTGAGCCTGCTGATCCGCATGCGGTAGGGCGCGGAGGCTTCATCCCCAAGGGGCGTGCCAGCTTCAGACTCCCCACGGCTCTTGGAGCTCTGCCTTGGCAGTGCCGGGATCAAGCTGTTGGTCTCCGGCTCGTCCGCACTCGCATGCCTCATATGCCCACCCACCCCGGTGTCGTCACGTAGAGCACGAGCTAAGCACATCTGAGTAACCGTCACCAGGGTTCACCTGTCGCGCAGGTGGCCTGACCGACTAAGATCGCGCCATGCCCACGTACAGCGCTGTCGACCTGTTCGCCGGGGCGGGGGGAGCGACACGAGGCCTGAGAGACGCCGGCTTTCGGATGCTCGCCGCCGTGGAGAACGACCCGGAAGCTGCGGAAACGTACCGCAGGAATCACCCGAGAGTGTGTCTCTTCGCGAAGGACATCCGGGCTGTGGAGCCAGCGGACATCCTGGCTGCTGCCGGGCTCGTCCCGGGCGAACTTGACCTGCTCAAGGCCTGCCCGCCGTGCCAGGGATTTTCCAGCTTGGCGAACGGTGCAGTTGATGAGCGACGCAACGACCTTGTCCTGGATACCTTCCGATTCGTTGAGGCGCTGCGGCCGAAAGTCGTGCTGTTGGAGAACGTACCCGGACTCGCCCGTGACAGCCGGCGCCCCGAACTTGATCGTCTGTTGACTGGTGCCGGATACAAGTTGAAAGCAACTGTCCTGGACGCGGCCATGTTCGGTGTGCCGCAGCGGCGGAAGCGGTTCATCTGCTTCGCGCTCCGTGCTGACGTGCCGTTTCTCTTCGAGAGAGACGTGATCGACCTGCTGCCAGACAGCTTCCGGGCAACCCCCCGGACCGCTCGACACGCGCTGGATCACCTTGCGCGCCACCGACGTACAGACGACTCGCTAGATGTCCACCGAACTAGCTCGGCTGCTGTCGAGGCGAGGATCGCGGCCATCCCAGTGGGCGGGAACCGCTTCGACCTTCCGGTAGAGCACCAGTTGGATTGCCATAGGCGCCTCGCCAACCCGCGCAACGCTGCCTCCTCGTACGGGAGGATCAAGCTCGATGAACCGGCTCCCACGATGACTACCCGTTGCACGACGCCGGCCTGCGGTACGTTCATCCACCCAACGAAGAACCGCGGACTGACACTGCGTGAGGCCGCGACCTTCCAGACGTTCCCCGTGACGTACAGGTTCTACGGAAACTACGGTTCCATCGAGCGGCAGATCGGCAACGCCGTCCCGGTCCGCATGGCGAAGGGCCTTGGTCTCATTGCTACTGCGATCTTGAACGCACCGCTGGGGTAGACGGATTGTGGGTCCTTCATGACGGTGAATTGAGGTCGCTGCCCGCGCGGACGCGGCCAGGTGGCCAGGTTGGGCGGCCGCAGGTGAGAGCCAGGGGCGCACGCCAATCCTTGTAGAGCGGGTTCCAGTTCTGGGTCGTCTGTGGGCTGTGCAAGGCGGACCATCGCCGGCAGGTGCCGACGGTTCCGCAGCAGGTCAGAGCCGGTCGACTGGGCCGAGTACCAGGTGAGAACGAAGCATCGTCAGTTCCTGAGTCAAGAAGTGACTGGCATCCCAGTCCTCGCCTTGCGAGCTTGCCGGTTCGAGCGTCGCAGAATGGATCGCGAAGCATCCGGCGTGCGCCGCCACCTACGGCTTAAGGACCCCAGGGTCTAGTTGTTGGGATCGATTGCGCGAGCGTGCCCGGCCTTGGGTCAGGTGCCGGAAGGGCTGGCGCCCGCGTTGCGCGAAGCCTCACTGCGAGCGGAGAGGAACCGGACCAGCCGCCACAGCCCATATAGGGCAGCACCCGCGAACGCAACGAAGGTGAGTGTTGAGCCGACACGGTCGGCCCACCCGTGCGTATTGTCAGCCAGGATCCTTGGCGCTACGCCGCCCACGATGATGATCACAAGGTAGAAGGCGGCACGGACAAATGACGCCCCCCAAGATCTCAGTGGGATCAGGAGGGCAGCCACCCGGATGCGGGACCAGAGCCCCGGCCGTGCGGCTCTGGGACGCGGTACTGACAGCGCGGTCTGCAAGGTCCGGAACACGTCGTCGAGGGAGTCAGCAGCCCGCCGGCGAGGTTCATCGATCTGCGTATCAGGCTGAACGGCCTGGTAGGCCGCAAGCCACAGGGAGAGGAAGGTGACGTGCGCCTGCGCGTCGTCGAAGGCATGTCGGCGACGGACATCGTCGCGCCTCCGTTGACGCCGGTCCTGTAACGAGGATCCAACGGCTCCGACGAGTGCGGTGATGCCCGCAGCTAAGAGCGGGACCGCGAGGTTGGAGAGGAGCCCTCCTGAATCCTGAGCCATCGGCGACGCCTCCACTCTGCCCAACCGCTGTGCCTCCGATTGCCACGCTTACAGGATCTGATTTGCCGTGCGCGCTGTGATCGGCCATCAGGATGGTGCGCCGGAACCGACCCGCCCGATGAGCAGGTCTGCTCACGTCTTGTCGAGGTGGCGGCGGATTCCGGGCATGACGGAGTCGGTCACCGCGGCGACTACGCTGCTGGCCGTCTGGTTGATGCGGTCTTGGAGCCAGTCGGCTCGGTAGGCCTCCGCCCGGTGATCGATCACCGAGACGTCGACCGTGAAGGCCGGGGAGTCCGCAGAGTTGAAGCGGGGCCTCTGGAGGCCCAACTGCACCCAGGCCGCCGCGTCCGACTGCTCGAAGCGTTGCCCGGACCCCTTCCGGCGGAGGGCACGCAACCGCGAGGCGATGCTGTCGTACAGCATTGCCCGGTTCAGCTCCTGAGCTGTTACCGCCTCCTAGTCAGTCATCCGTTTTGGTCTTGGCCACACCGAGTCCTTCCGCAATGGTCAACGGTTGCGCACGTGGCGTGTTGGCGCGATCGGCAGGACACTCGGACGGGGTGGTCTACTGTCCGGCCTGTCCGGGTGTCCTGCTACCTGACCTGAGCTGCAAGAACGGCCCGGACAGTGCCCGGACAGCTGATGGCGGTCTGTCCAGGCCTGAGAGTGGGCTGTAACGCCACGGGGGTGTTGCAGTCCCGTCTCGCGCTTCCAGCTTCTCCAGTGCGGGCCGCCTGTGCGTGGTGCGGTGGGGCTGAGGGGGGAGTTGTGCTCATCTGTTTCGCCCGGCAGCGGACCGGGGCGACTGGCAGGCCGGGCGCCCATTTCTTGTCTTGCTGCTGGGCCGTCTCTGGGCCGTGCGCGGCGGACCAAGGGCAACCAGCACTGCCAGATGCCGACGGCTCCGTTGCAGGTCAAGGAAGGTTCTCCGTGCAACCTCGCAGGTGAGTAGTACGGGGTGTCAGTTCCTGCGCAACAAGCGCCAGGAGTGGGAGGAGTACCGCTCCGAGGTCACGCCGTTCGAGCTGCGCAAGAACCTCCAGGTGCTGTGATCGCAGGTCAGGACCCTCTCCAGGGCGGGTGAACTCCCCGGGCCGGCGGATCCCCACCGCCGGCCCGGGGTCTGTTCACCCGCCCTGGGCCGTCTGCGGGACGCCCCGAGCCGGACCGCCCGCCGGGCTCAGCGCGGTGGTCGCGCCGCGCCGGCCGGGCTGACCCAGACGGCGTGCAGCCGGTCGTTCATCCGGAAGGACAGGCTCAGCCGCCCCTCGCGCCGGATGGACTCGGTGACCAGCTCGACCGCGTCGGGGCGGGTGAGGAAGTGCCGGAAGGCTTCGGCCTGCACCGCGCCCAGCGGCAGCGGCCGGAGGGACTCCCGGAGCGCGGTCAGCGCCTCGGACAGCTCGACGAAGGTCGCCGGGCCGCTCACGTCCTCGATCTCGACCACCACGGGTCCGCCGCCGGTGCCGCCCGTCGCCGTGCTCCTGCCGATCATCGGACCGTCACTCCCGTCCCGTGACCGTCGCGGGCCGCCCTCGCGGCCCCGCCCGGTCTGCTCTCGTGCCACCGGTGGACGGCCGTCGGGCCGCCCGCTGCCGGGATCGCCCGTGCCGTCGGACGGCTGACGAACCCTCGGCGGTCGGGCACGCGACCCGGCCACCGTGACCATTCGTAGCCGGGCCGCCACCGGATTGCCGTCGGTGCGGACTTTCCCGCAGCGGACGGCGCGAGGCTCCGGCCTCCGGGACCAGGTCCCGCAGACCGGAGCGGCTCAGCGCCGGCGGCCGGTCGTTCGCCGCCGGGTCGTCCGCCGCCGCTCGCCCGCCCCCGGGTGATTCGTCGCCGGGGCGGGCACGCGTGGCGGTCGGGTCACCTCGGCCTGATGATCGACAGCGAGTCGATGCCGAGGGTGACCGGTTCGTCGGTGGCGGGCGCGGCATGGAAGTTGCCGTTGTTGATGGAGAGGCTGAGGACGGGGTACGAGACGAAGTCGGGGCCGACGCCCACGTGGTCCTCGTACGCGGCGGTGAGGTTGTCGGGGTCGGTGCCGACCAGCCAGGTGACGTTGTCGGCGCCGAGTTCCGCGCCGACGTAGACCCACTGGCCGGGGCCTATCTCGGGTGCTGTGTAGAGGACGTTGCTGTGGCCGGTGTGGTTGGCGAACTCCAGGCTGTCGGTGCGGTCGCTGTGCCATTCGAAGATGTCCAGCTCGTTGCCGCCCTCGCGCCAGGTCCACAGGGCGGGCCAGGCGCCGGAGCCGGTGTCGGGCAGCCGGACGTGGGCGAGGATGGTGTCGCCGGTGCGGACCTCGGCGAGGTTGCCGCCGGAGTCGCAGGAGTCGCCGGTGGTGATCAGGCCGGTGTTCCAGAACCCGTCCGGCCGGCGGGTGGCGGTGATGGTGAGGTAGCCGTTGTCGGTGCTGAGCGCCGAGGTGGTGAGGTGGTCGAGTTTGGCGTCGTTGGAGTTGCTGACGCACTGCGCGTAGGCGGCGGTCTGCCAGCCCCAGTCGTGGCCGCGGCCGACGGACAGGTCCTCGAAGGTGTCGCTGAAGACGATGTCGCTGCGGCCACGCTGGTCGGCGTGCGCGAGGGTGCCTGCCTGGGTGGCCGCGGTCGCGCCGATCAGGGCGAGGGCCAGTAGCTGGCGGGTGGGCTTCATGATCGTCGTCCTCCTGGGGAGGCTCGGCATGGTCGGTCCGGCTCGGTGGCGGCCGGTGTCCGTCCACTCACGATCCATGACGGCGCGGCGGTGCGCCCGCGCGCTGCTCCGACAGGACGAACCGGACCCGGAAAGCCGCCGCCGGGCCCGTTCCTCCGGCTGTTTCCGGGCGTCACGCTATCAGTAAGCAATGGGGTGGCGCGGTTCCCGGAATTCGGACGGGTGTTCCTTTGTGCGGCCGGCGACCGTGATTATTGTATTCACGGTCGGGCTGCTCGGCCGGCGGAGTGATAATGCGAACCGTTGGAGTGGAAATCCGCGCCGGAAATGGATAGTCGATCCGGGATTTGCGACTCTTCTTTTGCGGGATCGGCCCGTCAACCAGGAGGTCGAGTCTCCAATGAATCGCGGTGGTTCGGTGGCCGTCGTGCTCGGCACGCGGCCCGAGATCGTCAAACTGGCCCGCGTGGTAAGGGGCCTCGGGGAACACGGGCGACTGGTCTACACCGGGCAGCACTACGACGACACACTCTCCGGGAGCATCTTCCGGGGTATGCACCTGCCCGCTCCGCACCTACGCCTCGACGGAATCGGCGGAATGCCGCGCGGCCGGCAGATCGGCGCGATGATTTCCGCGCTCTGCGACGCGTTCACCCTCGATCCTCCGCGGGCCGTCGTCGTCCAGGGCGACACGAACTCCACCTCGGCCGGCGCGCAGGCCGCGCAATACTGCGACATCCCGGTGATCCACGTCGAGGCCGGACTGCGTTCACGCGACCGGGCGATGCCCGAGGAGATCAACCGGCAGGTGGTCGGCGTGCTGGCCGAACTGCACTGCGCGCCCACCGAGGCCGCCGCCGCCAACCTCCGGGCCGAGGGCGTGCCCCCGTCCCGGATCCGCGTCACCGGCAACACCATCGTCGAGGCGGTCACCGACTCGCTGCCCGGCCCCGAGGAGTCCCGGGCGATGCTGCGCCGGTACGGCGTCCCCGACGACGGCTTCGTCCTGGTCACCCTGCACCGGCCGGAGAACACCGACGACCCGCACCGGCTGCGGCTGATCCTGGACGAGCTGGAGCGGCTCGGCCTGCCGGTGCTCTTCCCCGTCCACCCGCGCACCCTGCACCGCGCCGAGGGCTTCGGCCTGCGCCGCGCGCTGGCCGGCCTCGGCGCGGTCGACCCGGTGGACCACCGGGCCTTCCTCGGCCTCGCCCGGCACGCCCGGCTGCTGGTCTCCGACTCCGGGGGCGTGCAGGAGGAGTGCACGGTGCTGAAGAAGCCACTGATCGTCCTGCGCAACAGCACCGAACGGCCGGAGGCGGTCGAGGCGGGGTTCGCGACCCTGCTCCGCCCCGGGCCGGACATCGGCCGGGTGGCGCGCGAGTACATCGCCGACGTCACCCTGGCGGCGCGGCTGGCGTCGCGTCCCTCGCCCTACGGGGACGGGCGCGCCAGCGAGCGCATCGTGGAACTGGCGCTGGCCCTGGCCGGACGGCCGGCCCGTACACCCACCCCGCACACGTCGCCGGCCCACCACGGCCCTTCCGCCGCCCCTCCAGTAGCCGCGGCGGCGGACGCCGTCCCCCCGGTGGCTTCCCCCGTCCCATCCCTGTAAACGGAGGCATTCCATGTACCGACCCCACCACCACCACGCCGGCGGGGCCCTCGCCGCCACCGGCGCCGCGACCGGCAACCAGACCTTCCAGATCCTGCTGGTGGCGCTGCTGCTGTTCGTCGGTGGTGTCCTGCTGCTGCGCGTGTCGCACCTGCGCAGGAACGACTGACCCCGGCTCCACGGCCCCGCCCCGTGCCGCAGCACCGGACCGCTGGACGCGGGCCGGTGCTGCGGCATCTCTGCTGACATCAAGGACTGACCGTGACTGACGGCAAGTACGCGCTGATCGACCTGGCGATGGCGCTGTCGCTCCTCTTCTCCCTCATGTTCGTCTGCTACGTCGTGTTCCTGGTGGTGCCGTTCGTCCGGCACAAGCCCCGCCCGTCCGGCGACGCGGACGACTTCCAGTGGCACTTCTTCATCCCCTGCCGGGACGAGGAGGCCGTCATCGGCGACACCCTGGCGTACCTGCGCGGGCACTTCCCGTCGACCCACCTCTGGGTCGTCGACGACGACTCGGACGACGCCACCGGCGCGATCACCGCCGCCCGGCAGGCCGCCGACCCTTACGTGCACCTGGTGCAGCGGCGCCGGCCGGAGGCCAGGACGGGCAAGAGCGAGGCACTGAACGCGGCCTACCGGGCCCTGGTCGGCTGGCTGCCCGCCGACGCCGTCCTCGATCAGATCGTGGTCGGCGTCTTCGACGCGGACGGCCACCCCGAACCCGGCGGGCTCGACGTGATGGCGGCGGGCCACCTGTTCGGCGACCCGGCGGTCGGGGCCGTGCAGTGCGAGGTCCGGATGCGCAACCGGGACGAGCGCCGGCCCGTCCCGGACGGCGGCCGGCTGCGCAACCTGGCCGCCCGCACCCTGGTCCGTCTCCAGGACCTGGAGTTCCGCACCACCACGGCCGCCGTCCAGATGGCCCGCCGGCACACCCGGACGGTCGGCATGGGCGGCAACGGCCAGTTCACCCGGCTCTCCGCGATGCGCGCGATCACCGAGGGCGGCACCGGGCCCTGGCGCGGCGCCCTGCTGGAGGACTTCGAGCTCGGCCTCGACCTGATGCTCGACGGCTGGCGCACCGCGTACACCACCGACACCTCGGTCGACCAGGAAGGGCTCTGGAGCCTGCGGCGGCTGATCACCCAGCGGACCCGCTGGGGCCAGGGCAACATGCAGTGCACCCGCTACCTGGCCCGGGTCTGGCGCTCGCCCAAGCTGAGCCACTCAGGGGTCATGGAGATCTCCTACTACCTGCTGCTCCCGTGGTTCCAGGTGTTCGCCTCGCTGGTCTTCCCGGTGCTGCTGTTCTGGTTCGCCCGGGGCATGGTCCGCGGCGACGGCGGCTTCCTCGCGGACGGCGGCTGGGGGCTGTGCATCGGGGCCGCCCTCGGGATCACCCAGTTCGCCATGTGGGGGCCGATCTACCGCTGGCGGTGCGAGCGGGAGGCCGGGTTCTGGAGCAGCCTCGGCTGGGGGCTGGCCTACGCCTTCTACATCTACATCTTCTACGTCACCGCCTGGCGGGCGCTGGCCCGGATCGTGACCGGGCGCGGCCAGTGGGCCAAGACCCGCCGCAACGCGGAGCTGCGGGTCGAGGGCCCGACCGCCATCGAGTTCTGAGCCCGGCCCGGCAGGCGCACCGGCCCGGACGCGCACCGCCCGGGCCGCGCGCGTCCGGCCGCGCAACGCGCACGACCGCCCGCCCGGCCCCACCGGGGCCGGGCGGGCCCGTGCTGAGCAGCAGACCCCGCACCGGCGCCGTAGGCTGACAGGTCGTACGAATGTTCACGGGTACCCGCGTACCGGAGGGGCGATGGCAGTGGAGGAACGCACCGGCAGCCGGGTCAGCCGGCCGGAGATAAGGCTGGTCCGGCGGGGGTTCACCGACCCCGGCGCGGCCCTGCGACTGCTGGCGGGGCCCGGCCTCGGCTCGCTCGCCGACGACCCGGTGCTGCTGGACGCGCTCGGCGCCACCGCCGACCCCGACCTCGCCCTGCTCGGCCTCGCCCGGCTGCTGGAAGCCCTGGACGCCGCCGAGCAGCAGACCCTGCGCGACACCCTGACCACCTCCAAACCGCTGCGCGACCGCCTGCTCGGCGTGCTCGGCGCCTCCGCCGCGCTCGCCGACCACCTGGCCCGCCACCCCCGGGACTGGCACGCGCTGGTCACCTTCGAGCAGCAGGACATGCACCCCGGCAGCGAGGACTTCCTGCGGGCGCTGTACGACGGCGTCTGGGGCGGCGGCCGGGAGGGCGTGCCGGCCCCGCGCGGGGACCGCGGCGACCTGCTGCGGGTCGCCTACCGGCGCTGCCTGCTCGCCATCGCCGCCCGCGACCTCACCGGCACCACCGACCTCGCGCAGACCGCCGCCGAACTCGCCGACCTGGCCGGCTCCACCCTGCAGACCGCCCTGGACATCGCCGCCGGGGAGGACCCGCAGGCCGCCCGCGCCTGCCGGCTCGCCGTGATCGGCATGGGCAAGTGCGGCGGCCGCGAGCTCAACTACGTCTCCGACGTGGACGTGATCTTCGTGGCCGAGCCGCGCGAGGGCGTCGAGGAGCACACCGCCGTCCAGGCCGCCACCCGGCTCGCCGCCCGCGCGATGCGGCTCTGCTCCGACACCACCGGCGAGGGCACCATCTGGCCGGTCGACGCCAACCTGCGGCCCGAGGGCCGCAACGGCCCGCTGGTGCGCACCCTGGCCAGCCACCTGGCGTACTACCAGCGCTGGGCCAAGACCTGGGAGTTCCAGGCGCTGCTCAAGGCCCGCCCGGTCGCCGGGGACGCCGAACTCGGCGCCGCCTACACCGCGGCGCTGGCCCCCATGGTCTGGCAGGCCGCCGCCCGGGAGAACTTCGTCGCCGACGTGCAGCAGATGCGCCGCCGGGTGATCGACTCCATCCCCGCCACCGAGATCGACCGCCAGCTCAAGCTCGGCCCCGGCGGTCTGCGGGACGTCGAGTTCTCCGTCCAGCTGCTCCAGCTGGTGCACGGCCGCACCGACCGCACCCTGCGCAGCGGCAACACCCTGGAGGCGCTCGGCGCGCTCTCGGCCGGCGGCTACGTCGGCCGCGCCGACGCCGCCTCGCTGGACACCGCCTACCGCTTCCTGCGCACCCTGGAGCACCGGATCCAGCTGCACCGGCTGCGCCGCACCCACCTGATGCCCAAGGACGAGGCGGACCAGCGCCGGCTGGCCCGCTCGCTCGCCCCGCTGATCAACGACGACACCCGGGCCGACCCGGTCGCCGCCCTCCAGCGGGAGTGGAAGCGGCACGCCGTCGAGGTCCGCCGGCTGCACGAGAAGCTGTTCTACCGGCCGCTGCTGGACGCGGTGGCCGAACTGCCGGCCGGCGCCGCCGGGCTCAGCCCGCAGGCCGCCAGGGAGCGCCTGGAGGCGCTCGGCTACGCCGACCCGGCCGCCGCGCTGCGCCACCTGTCCGCGCTCGCCTCCGGGGTCAGCCGCAAGGCCGCCATCCAGCGCACCCTGCTGCCGGTGATGCTGGGCTGGTTCGCCGAGTCCGCCGACCCGGACGCCGGGCTGCTCAACTTCCGCCAGGTGTCCGACGCGCTCGGCCGCACCCCCTGGTACCTGCGCCTGCTGCGGGACGAGAGCGCCGCCGCCGAGCAGCTCGCCCGGGTCCTGTCGGCCGGCCGGCTCGCTCCCGACCTGCTGCTGCGCGCCCCCGAGGCGGTTGCCATGCTGGGCGACCCGCAAGGCCTGGTGCCGCGCGGGCGGGCCGCCCTGGAGCAGGAGATCCTGGCCGCCGTCGGCCGGGCCGCGACCTCCGCCGCGGCCGTCGCCTCGGCCCGCTCGGTGCGCCGGCGCGAGCTGTTCCGGACGGCGGCCGCCGACGTGCTGGGCCGGCTCGCGGACGACCCGGCCGAGGCGCTGGACGTGGCCGGGGAGGCGCTCACCGCCCTCAACGCGGCCACCCTGCAGGGCGCGCTGCGGGCCTGCGTGGCCGGCTGGGAGGCGCGGAACGGCGCCCTGCCGACCCGGATCGCGGTGATCGCGATGGGCCGCTTCGGCGGTCGCGAGCTGGGCTACGGCTCCGACGCCGACGTGCTCTTCGTCCACGAGCCGGTGCTCGGCTCGCTGGAGGAGGACGCCGCCCGGGCCGCCCACGCGGTCTGCAACGAACTGCGTACGCTGCTCGGCGCGCCGTCCACCGAACCGCCGCTGCTGGTGGACGCCGACCTGCGCCCCGAGGGCCGGCAGGGCCCGCTGGTGCGCACCCTCGCCTCGTACGCCGCCTACTACAAGCGCTGGTCGCACGTCTGGGAGAGCCAGGCGCTGCTGCGGGCCGAGCCGGTGGCGGGGGACGCCGGCCTCGGCGAGCGGTTCCGGCAGCTGATCGACCCGATGCGCTACCCCGGGACGGGCGTCCCCGAGCGGGACCTGCTGGAGATCCGCCGGATCAAGGCCCGGATCGAGTCCGAGCGGCTGCCGCGCGGGGCCGACCCGACCACCCACACCAAGATCGGGCGGGGCGGGCTGGCGGACGTCGAGTGGACCGTCCAGCTGCTCCAGCTCCAGCACGGGCACCGGCTGCCCGAGCTGCGCACCACCCGGACCAGGGCCGCGCTGGCGGCGGCCACCCGGGCGGGCCTGGTGGAGGAGGGCGACGCGGCCGTGCTGGACGCGGCCTGGGTGCTGGCCTCCCGGGTGCGGGCGGCCGTGATGCTGGTCCGCGGCCGGCCGGGCGACAGCTTCCCCGGGGACGCCCGGGAGCTGGCGGGGGTGGCCCGCTACCTCGGCTACGGGGCCGGCCACAGCGGCGAACTGGTGGACGACTACCGGCGGATCACCCGGCGGGCCCGGGCGGTGGTGGAGCAGCTCTTCTACGGCTGACGAGCGGGGCCGGGGGAGCCCGGAGGGGCGGAGCGGGCGGGGGAGCGCCGCTCAGCGGCGCCCGGCGACGGCGGTGGGGGCGGTCCACTGCTCGGGCACCGTGACCGGACGCTCTTCGCCCTCGCGGGCGGGTGTCCGGGGCAGCTGGTAGGCCCACACGTGGTAGACCAGGCGGGCCACCAGGAAGCCGACCGACAGGCAGACGACGCCACCGACGGCGTCCATCCAGAAGTGGTTGGCGGTGGAGACGATGACCACCAGGGTGGCCACGGGGTAGAGCACCCCGAGGGCCCGCACCCAGGTCCGGCGGGCCAGGAAGAAGATCGCCAGTCCGCACCAGAGCGACCAGCCGATGTGCATCGACGGCATCGCGGCGTACTGGTTGGACACGTGCGCCGCGGGGCCGGAGGCCATCGAGCCCCAGGTGTCGTGGACCTTGACGGTGTCGACGAACCCGCCGCCCGTCATCAGCCGGGGCGGCGCCAGCGGGAAGAAGTAGAAGCCGACCAGGGCGATGCCCGTGGTCACGAACAGCACCGTCCGTGCCGCCGCGTAGCGGCCCGGATGCCGTCGGTAGACCCAGACGAGCACACCTATGGTGACGATGAAGTGCAGCGTCGCGTAGTAGTAGTTCATCCCGACGATCAACCACGTGACGGAGTTGACCCCGTGGTTCACCGCGCGTTCGACGCCGGCCCCGAGGGCCCGCTCGAAGTGCCAGATCCACGAGGAGTGCAGCTGCGCGGTGGTCGCGTGCTCGGGCACGGCGTTGCGCACCAGCGAGTACAGCCAGTAGCTGACGCCGATCAGTGCGAGCTCGAACCACAGCCGGGGTCTCGCGGGCGAGCGGCGCTGCTCGCGGACCCTGCTGCGGATCGCCGCCGAGCGGCTCTGGGCGGCGCGGGTGGCTCCGTCCGGCACCCGGCCCGTTCGGGCCTGGCCTGCGACGGAACCGCTCTGCTGTGCCGCGCCGGGGCGCCCGGCGCCTGCTGCGTGGTTCTCGGTCGGTTCCCCCATGGACGAGAAGTCTGCCAGACGTGCCGTAGCCGTCTGCTCATCCTGCGGTCGTGGATTCTTCACCGGATGTCCCCCCAAGGGGTGAGGGGGTGGGTCCCACCGGGGTAGGGGGTGGTGCTGGTGGTGTCTGCGAAGACCGGAGGGACGGACATACGTCCCATTGTTACGCGATCGCGATCTAGGAGTCTAAGCGGGGGGTGGCCGGTGAACGGGAGCGGCCCGGGGGAGGGGGTGCGGCCTCCGGGGGAGCGCGATGCCGACGGGTGCCGGGCCGGGCGCTCGCCCCGGCGGTGGCCGGGGCCGGCGGTCCGGCGGCCCGCCGGAGACCCGTTGGGCCCCGGCGGGCGGCGAATCCCGCCCACGGACGTCCCGACCCTCACCGGGACCCCGCGCGGTGCGGCCCCGCTTCCACCGGCGGCCGTCCGTCCTCGTGCGACGGGTCGGGGCACTCCGGGAGGACCGGCGGTGGCGGTGTGTACGGCAGGGCGCGCGGTAATGACTCTGGGGGGTTCCGGCGGGCGGGTCAAGAGGTCGGTGGAAACAATTTCAGCATCTTGCTGAAACATCTTTCAACCACTAGCGTCCACGCCACTCGATGGCGCTCGGACGGCCTGCCGGCCGTGAGGTGCCCCATCCCGCCTGCCCGCCCCAAGGGAGCCCCTTCGTGGCCGACGTCCAGCCCCGCCCGCAACGGAGCACGACCACCTACCGCAGACCCGGCCGCGCGGCCGTCCTGCTCGCCGCCTCGCTGATCGCGGCCACCCTCGGCAGCGCCGCGCCGCTCGCCGCCGCCGCCACCCCGCCGGCCCCGCCGTCGGACGCCTCGCTCGCCGCGTCGGCCGCCCGGCACGACCTCACCCGCGAGCAGTTCTACTTCGTCCTGCCCGACCGGTTCGCGAACGGGAACACCGGCAACGACACCGGCGGCATCACCGGCACCCGGCTGGACAACGGCCTCGACCCCGCCGACAAGGGCTTCTACCACGGTGGCGACCTCGAAGGCCTGATCAAGCAGCTCGACTACATCCAGGACCTCGGCACCACCGCGATCTGGATGGCGCCGATCTTCAAGAACAAGCCCGTCCAGGGCACCGGCGACAACGCCTCGGCCGGCTACCACGGCTACTGGATCACCGACTTCACCCAGGTCGACCCGCACTTCGGCACCAACGAGCAGCTCAAGGAGCTGATCGCGAAGGCGCACGCCAAGGGCATCAAGGTCTTCTTCGACGTCATCACCAACCACACCGCCGACGTCATCGACTACGCGCAGAAGCAGTACACCTACCGGTCGGAGGGCGCCTACCCGACGCTCGACAAGGACGGCGCCCCGGTCGACGAGACGGCCGCCGCCGACGCCGGCACGGCCTTCCCCAAGCTCACCGGGAACTCGTTCCCGTACTCGCCGACCTTCGGCAGCGCGGCCGACGCGAACGCCAAGACGCCCTCCTGGCTGAACGACCCCTCGCTCTACCACAACCGGGGCGACTCCACCTTCGTCGGCGAATCGGCCACCGAGGGCGACTTCTCCGGCCTGGACGACCTCGACACCCAGAATCCGCAGGTGGTCAAGGGATTCGAGAAGGTCTACCAGACCTGGGTCAAGGACACCGGCGTCGACGGATTCCGGATCGACACCGTCAAGCACGTCAACATGGCCTTCTGGCAGCAGTGGGCGCCCTCGCTGAAGGAATTCGCCGCGAAGCAGGGCAACAAGAAGTTCTTCATGTTCGGCGAGGTCTACTCCGGCGACCCGGCCATCACCTCCCCGTACGTCACCAAGGGCAAGCTGCAGGCCACCCTGGACTTCCCGTTCCAGAACGCCGCGCGCGCCTACGTCTCGCAGGGCGGCTCCGCCAAGGCGCTTTCCGACGTCTACGGCCAGGACTACCGCTACACCACCGCGGACACCGACGCCTACGAACTGCCGACCTTCCTCGGCAACCACGACATGGGCCGGTTCGGCAGTTTCCTGCGCAGCGACAACCCGGGTGCGGACGACGCCACGCTGCTCCGGCGCGACCGGCTCGCGAGCGAACTCCAGTTCCTCACCCGCGGCCAGCCGGTCGTCTACTACGGCGACGAGCAGGGCTTCACCGGCGCGGGCGGCGACAAGGACGCCCGGCAGGACATGTTCGCCTCGAAGACCCCGTCCTACAACAGCGACCCGGTGATCGGCGGCGCCACCGGCTCCGCCGACCGCTACGGCAAGGACGGCTCCCTCTACACCGGCATCGCCGACCTCGCGGCGCTCCGCAAGGCGCACCCGGCACTCGCCGACGGCGCGCAGATCGAGCGGTACGCGGCCGACGGCGCCGGCGTCTACGCCTTCTCCCGGATCGACGCCGGCCAGCAGGTCGAGTACGTGGTCGCGGTGAACAACTCCACCGAGCCGAAGAGCGTCACGCTGGACACCTTCTCGGCCGGCCAGACCTTCGACCGGCTCTACCCGGCGGCCGGCGGCCAGACCGTCAGCGGCGCCGACAAGAAGATCACCGTCGTCGTCCCGGCGCTCTCCTCGGTGGTCTGGAAGGCCGCCGGCAAGCTCGCCCCGGTCGCCGCCGCGCCGCAGATCACCCTGCGCGCCCCGGCCGACGGCTCCACCGGCACCGTCACGGTCGGCGCCGACCTCGACGGCGGCGGCTTCAACCGGGTCTCCTTCGCCGCCCAGGTCGGCAACGGCCCCTGGCAGGTGCTCGGCACCTCCGACAACGGCAGCAACAAGGTCACCCAGGACCTCGGCTCCGTCGCGCCCGGCACCGTGGTGCGCTACAAGGCCGTCGTCCAGGACTCCAGCGGCCACCTGCGCTCGGCCACCGGCGGCTTCACCACCGGCACCCCGGCGCCCACCCCCGCTCCGAGCGCCACCGCCCGGCCGTACGCGATCGTGCACTACCAGCGGGGCGACAAGAACTACGACGGCTGGAACCTCTACGCCTGGGGCGACATAGCCGACGGGGAGTCCACCACCTGGCCCGCCGGGCACGCCTTCACCGGCCGCGACGCCTACGGCGCCTTCGCCTACGTGAAGCTGAACAGCGGTGCCTCGGACGTCGGGTTCGTGGTCGAGAACAACGGCACCAAGGACGTCGACGGCGACCGGCACATCGACGTCGGCGCCACCGGCGAGGTCTGGATCAAGGAGGGCGACCCGACCGTCCGGACCACCAACCCGGGCCCCGCGGACACCCAGCCCGCCGACACCGCGGTGATCCACTACCACCGCGCGGACGGCAACTACGACGGCTGGGGCCTGCACGACTGGACCGGCGCGGCCACCCCCACCGACTGGGGCAACCCGCTGATGCCCGTCCGCAAGGACGCCTACGGCGCGGTCTTCGAGGTGCCGCTCGCCGCCGGGGCCACCAGCCTCAGCTACATCATCCACAACGGCGGCGACAAGGACCTGCCCTCCGACCAGTCGCTGGACTTCTCGGTCAGCGGCCACGAGGTCTGGCTGATCGGCGGCCAGGAGGGCCACCTGCTGCCGCAGAGCGCCACCACCAGCGCCCAGCTCGACCTCGGCTCCGCCAAGGCGCAGTGGATCGACGCCACCACCGTCGTCGTCCCGGCCAACTTCGGCGCCGCCGACGGCGCCCTGGCCGGCGGCACCAGCGCCCAGCTGGTCTACGACCCCGAGGGGGGCCTCAAGGTCGACAAGGGCGTGCTCAACAAGGACGGCCGCTGGCTGCGCCTGGAGCAGGCCAAGGGCGGCCTGACCGCCGCCCAGAAGGCCAAGTTCCCGCACCTGGCGGGCTACCGCGCCTTCACCGTCGACCCCCGCGACGCCGGCCGGGTCACCGCCGCGCTCCGCAGCCAGCTGGTCTTCACCGAGCACCTGCCGACGGGCGCCACCCTGGCCGCCACCGGCGTGCAGATCCCCGGCGTGCTGGACGACCTGTACGCCGCCAAGGCCGCCAAGGCCGACTTCGGCCCGCAGTACTACAACGGCAAGGTCGCGCTCTCGCTCTGGGCGCCGACCGCCATCGAGGTGTCCGTCCAGATCTTCGACGGGCCCACCGGCGGCACCCCGAAGACCGTCCCGCTGAAGCTCGACGACGAGACCGGCGTCTGGGAGCTGGTCCGCGACGCGGCGGAGCTGAACGGCAAGTACTACGTGTACCAGGTGAAGGTCTGGGCGCCGAGCGTCCAGCAGAACGTCACCAACCTGGTCACCGACCCGTACTCGGTGGCGCTCTCCACCGACTCCAGGCGCAGCCTGGTCGCCGACCTGAACGCCAAGGAGCTCAAGCCCAAGGGCTGGGACAACCACGCCGTGCCGAAGGCGATCCCGGCCGGCCAGCAGCAGATCCAGGAGCTGCACGTCCGGGACTTCTCGACCGCCGACACCACCGTGCCGGCCGCCGAGCGCGGCACCTACCTGGCCTTCACCGAGTCGCAGTCGGCCGGCATGCAGCACCTGCGGGACCTCGCCAAGGCGGGCGTCACCACCATCCACCTGCTGCCGACCTTCGACATCGCGACCATCCGGGAGAACCGGGCCGACCAGAAGCTGCCGGCCTGCGACCTGGCCTCGCTGGCGGCCGACAGCGAGCAGCAGCAGGAGTGCGTGGCGGCCGTCCAGGCCGAGGACGCGTACAACTGGGGCTACGACCCGCTGCACTACAACGTGCCGGAGGGCTCGTACGCGACGGACCCGAACGGGACGGCCCGCACGGTGCAGTTCCGCCAGATGGTGCAGGCGATGCACGAGGCCGGCCTGCGGGTCGTCCTGGACGTCGTCTACAACCACACCGCCGCCGCCGGCCAGGCCGAGCACTCGGTGCTCGACAAGATCGTGCCCGGCTACTACCAGCGCCTCGACGCCGCCGGCAAGGTCACCACGGACAGCTGCTGCGCGGACACCGCGCCGGAGCACGCCATGATGAACCGGCTGGTCGTCGACTCGGTCACCACCTGGGCCCGCGAGTACAAGGTGGACGGGTTCCGCTTCGACCTGATGGGCCTGGACCCGAAGTCCACCATGCTGGACGTGCAGGCCGCCCTGCGGAGGATGACGCCGGCCTCGGACGGCGTCGACGGGAAGAACATCTTCCTCTACGGCGAGGGCTGGAACTTCGGCGTGGTCGCCGACAACGCCCGCTTCGTCCAGGCCAGCCAGCTGAACATGGGCGGCACCGGCATCGCCACCTTCGACGACCGGGTCAGGGACGCGGCGCGCGGCGGCAACTACCAGCTCTCCTCCGCCCCCCAGCAGGGCTTCGCCTCGGGCCTGTTCACCGACCCGAACGGCTCGGCCGACAACGGCACGCCCGAGCAGCAGAAGGCCCGGCTGCTGCACCAGATGGACCAGATCAAGGTGGCGCTGACCGGCAACCTGGCCGGCTACTCCTTCACCGACAGCTCGGGCAAGGCCGTCACCGGCGCGGGGGTCGACTACAACGGCTCCCCGACCGGGTACGCGGCCAAGCCCGGCGAGTCCGTCGAGTACGTGGACGCGCACGACAACGCCGACCTGTTCGACGCCCTCGCGTTCAAGCTGCCGGTCACCACCTCGCCGGCCGACCGGGCCCGGATGCAGGCGCTGGCGCTGTCCCTGACCACCCTGAACCAGGGGGTGGGCTTCGCCCAGGCGGGCAGCGACCTGCTGCGCTCCAAGTCGCTGGACGCCAACTCCTTCGACTCCGGCGACTGGTTCAACTCGATCCAGTGGAACCCGGCGCAGGGCAACGGTTGGGGCCGCGGCGTGCCGATGGCCGCGGACAACAAGTCGATGTGGCCGGTCTCCAAGTCGCTGCTGGCCAACCCGAACCTCAAGGTGGGCGCCGCCGACATCGCCTCGGCGACCGCGATCTACCAGCAGTTGCTGAAGATCAAGCAGTCCTCCCCGCTGTTCGCGCTGCCGACGGCGGCCGAGGTGCAGCAGCGCCTGTCGTACCCGCTCTCCGGCACGGCCGGCGAGACGCCGGGCGTGATCACCCTGCACCTGGACGGCACCGGCCTGAAGGGTGCGGAGAAGGGCATCACCGTGGTGTTCAACGCCACGCCCACCGTCCAGAAGCAGAGCGTGGCGGCGCTGAAGGGCACTCAGCAGGCCCTGCACACCGTCCAGGCGGGCGGGTCGGACCAGGTGGTCAAGGCCTCCGGATTCGACGCCGGTACGGGCACGTTCACCGTCCCCGCGCGCACTGTCGCGGTGTTCGTGCAGCGCTGACGGACCGGTTGTCGGAGCGGCCCCGCGTCACACCCCCACGTGTGACGCGGGGCCGCTCGTCGTGCTCCGCCGACGGGGCGGGAGCGGCGGGGGAGGCGCCGGTGGCCCGTGCGCCGGCCCGTTCCCTGGGCGTTCCGGTGCCCCGCGGTGTCCGGCGAGGTGTCCGGGGCGGCGTCGCCGGGTGTCCGGATGGCGCTTCGGGTGGCTGGAAATCGTCGGTGGCACGCGGGTCGCTGTGACGTGCCGGGGGCGGTCGGCGCTGGGGGAGAGGGCCCGGCCGGGGCGTACGGGCCTGGCGCTGGTCAGTGCTTTCCGCGCGTGGCCCGGCCGTCCGGCAGTAATGAAACTCATCTCCAGAAGTGCCCCTGCCTGTAACACGGTTGGCATCCACCGATGACCACGGGGGGTGGCACGAATCGGCCAATCACTGGCATGCATCTGTCATTCACGGCTCGTTTACTGCCACGATTCCTCCGGCTGCAGACGCGGGGGTCCCCCACCCTCCGATGCGGTCGCATCAGGTCAGGTAAGGCGCATCGCACTTCCTGCACCACTCCGGATCACCGCACCCGCGCCGCGCACCGGCGGCCGGGCGCCCCCACTGTGCCGCAACCCCGCGGCCAGGTTCTCTCCACCGTCCGCCAACCCGCGGCCGGTCGGAAAAGGAGTCCGTATGCCCCGCTACACCCATGCCCGGAAGGCCGCGGTTGTCATGGCCGCATCCACCGCGCTGCTCGTGACCGGCATCCCGGTCATCGCGCAGGCGGCCAGCCCCACGCCTTCCGCAGCCGCCCAGACGGTGGCCGGCCGGGACGCGCTGATCGCCTCCGCCAACCAGCAGACTGCCTCGCTCGCCCAGCAGCTCGGTCTGGGCACCCAGGAGAAGCTGGTCACCAAGGACGTCGTGCAGGACGCCGACGGCTCCCGGCACCTGCGCTACGAGCGGACCTACGGCGGACTCCCCGTCCTCGGCGGCGACCTGATCGTGCACCAGAACGCGGCCGGCGCCACCCAGGGCGTCACCAAGGCCAGCGAGGCCGTGCTCACCGGCGTCAGCACCACGCCCGCGCTGGCCGCCCCGAAGGCCCAGGCCGCCGCGCTCGCCGCCGAGTCCGGCTCCGCCCTCGACACCGCCCCGCGGCTGGTCGTCTGGGCCGCCGACGGCGCCCCGAAGCTCGCCTGGGAGACCATCGTCTCCGGCAAGGAGAGCGACGGCACCCCGAGCCGCCTGCACGTCATCACCGACGCCACCACCGGCGCGGTGCTCGGCAAGGCCGAGAGCATCAAGACCGGCACCGGCACCGGCGTCTTCGTCGGCAACGTGCCGCTGACCACCACGCTGAGCGGCTCCACGTACCAGCTCAAGGACGCCTCGCGCGGTGGGATGTACACCACCAACATGAACCACGGCACGTCCGGCAACGGCACCCTCTACACCAAGTCGACCGACACCTGGGGCAACGGGCAGGCCAGCAACTCCGAGTCCGCCGCCGTCGACGCCCAGTACGGCGTGGGCGCGACCTGGGACTACTACAAGAACACCTTCGGCCGCAACGGCATCCGCAACGACGGTGTCGGCGCCTTCAGCCGCGTGCACTACGACAACAACTACACCAACGCGTTCTGGGACGACGGCTGCTTCTGCATGACCTACGGCGACGGGTCGGGCAACACCCACCCGCTCACCGAGATCGACGTGGCCGGCCACGAGATGAGCCACGGCGTCACCGCCGCCACCGCCAACCTCAACTACTCGGGCGAGTCCGGCGGCCTCAACGAGGCCACCTCCGACATCTTCGGCACGATGGTGGAGTTCTACGCCAACCTGCCCACCGACGTCCCGGACTACCTCATCGGCGAGGTCATCGACCTCAACGGCAACGGCACCCCGCTGCGCTACATGGACAAGCCCTCCAAGGACGGCAGCTCGGCCGACTCCTGGTACTCGGGCGTCGGCAACCTGGACGTGCACTACTCGTCCGGCGTCGCCAACCACTTCTTCTACCTGCTGTCCGAGGGCAGCGGCGCGAAGGTCATCAACGGCGTCAGCTACAACAGCCCGACGGTGAACAGCATCGCGGTCACCGGCATCGGCCGGGACAAGGCCGCCGCGATCTGGTACAAGGCGCTCACCGCGTACATGACCTCCACCACCAACTACGCGGCCGCCCGCACCGCCACCCTCAACGCCGCCACCGCGCTGTACGGCGCGAGCAGCGCCGAGTACAACGCGGTCGCCACCGCCTGGGCCGGCGTCAACGTCGGTTCGCTGCCGTCCGGCAGCGTGACCGTCACCAACCCGGGCAACCAGAGCACCGCGGTGAACGGCACCGCCAACCTGCAGATCGCGGCCTCCGGCGGCACCGCGCCGCTGACCTTCACCGCGACCGGGCTGCCGACCGGGCTGTCGATCAGCTCCACCGGCAAGATCACCGGTACCGCCACCACGGCCGGCACCTACAACGTCACGGTGACCGCCAAGGACGCGGCCAACAAGACCGGTTCGACCTCCTTCACCTGGACGGTGAGCACGGGCGGCGGCAGCTGCACCCCGGCCCAGCTGCTCGGCAACGCCGGCTTCGAGACCGGCACCGCCGCCCCCTGGACCACCACCAGCGGCGTCGTCGACAACAGCTCCGGCCAGGCCGCCCACGGCGGCAGCTGGAAGGCGTGGCTGAACGGCTACGGCTCCACCCACACCGACAGCGCCGCGCAGACCGTCACCATCCCGGCCGGCTGCAAGGCGACGCTGAGCTTCTACCTGCACATCGACACCGCCGAGACCGGCAGCACCGCCTACGACAAGCTCGCGGTGACCGTCAACGGCACGGCCCTCACCACCTACTCGAACGTGAACGCCGCGGCCGGCTACCAGCTGCGCACCTTCGACCTCTCGGCCTACGCGGGCCAGAGCGTCACCCTGAAGTTCAACGGCACCGAGGACTCCTCGCTGCAGACGAGCTTCGTGATCGACGACACCTCCATCGCCACCAGCTGAAACCCGGGCCGGTGACGGCCAGGAGACAGGTGAGCACCGCATGACGGCAGGGCCCGGCAGCAACCGCTGCCGGGCCCTGCCTGTCGGCTTTCCGCCGTCGCCCGACCCCGTCGGCCGAGCGCCGGCGGTGAGCGGACCGAAATGCGGCGGCAACACGAAACACGGCGGAAACACCGGTGTCTGCAACAAGAAATTTGGCCGGGCAACACTCTCCCATCCGACTCGCGCGCAAACCCCGCCCACCGGTCGCCCCTCCCCACCCCTCCGGCGGCAACCGGGTACGGCACCTCCGTCTGCGCGGGCCGCCGCTTGGGAAGGCACCGATCCGCATGCTCCTGGCTGAAACGACCACCGGACTCGACACCGGTGACACCGCCTGGCTGCTCGCCAGCACCGCCCTCGTCCTGCTGATGACTCCCGGCCTGGCGCTGTTCTACGGCGGCATGGTGCGCACCAAGAGCGTGCTCAACATGATCATGATGAGCTTCGTCTCGATCGCGGTGGTCACCGTGGTCTGGCTGCTGGCCGGCTACTCGCTCGCCTTCGGCGCCGACGCGGGCGGCTGGGGCCTGATCGGCGGCCTCGAACACCTCGGAATGGCCGGAATCACCCCCTCCTCGCTCACCGGCCACGTCCCGACCGTGCTCTTCGCGACCTTCCAGCTGACCTTCGCGATCATCACCGCCGCCCTGATCAGCGGCGCCATCGCGGACCGGGCCAAGTTCGGCTCCTGGGTGGCCTTCACCGCCGTCTGGACGCTGCTGGTCTACGTCCCGGTCGCGCACTGGGTCTTCGCGCCGGGCGGCTGGATCCTGTCGAAGCTCGGCGCCCTGGACTTCGCCGGCGGCACCGTCGTGGAGGTCAACTGCGGCGCCAGCGGCCTCGCGCTGGCCCTGCTGCTCGGGCCGCGCCTCGGCTTCCGCAAGGAGGCGATGCGCCCGCACAACCTGCCGCTGGTCCTGCTCGGGGCCGGCCTGCTCTGGTTCGGCTGGTTCGGCTTCAACGGCGGCTCCGCGCTCGGTGCCAACGGCCTGGCCGCCTCCGCCCTGCTCAACACCCAGGCGGCCGGCTGCACCGGGCTGCTCGGCTGGCTGCTGGTGGAGAAGCGCCGGGACGGCCACGCCACCACGCTGGGGGCGGCCTCCGGCGCGGTGGCCGGCCTGGTCGCGATCACCCCGTCCTGCGGCAGCGTCGACCTGCTCGGGGCGCTGGCGATCGGGCTGGCCGCGGGCGTGGTCTGCTCGTACGCGGTGAGCTGGAAGTTCCGCTTCGGCTTCGACGACTCGCTCGACGTGGTCGGCGTGCACTTCGTGGCCGGCGTCATCGGCACCGTGCTGATCGGCCTGTTCGCCACCGCCACGATGACCGGCGGCCCGGCCGGCCTGCTGCACGGCGGCGGCCTGGCGCAGAGCGGCAAGCAGCTGGTCGCGGTGGTCGTGGTCGGCGCGTACGCCTTCGCGACGACGTACGGGATCGGGCGGGCGATCGACCGGGTGATGGGCTTCCGCGCCCCCGAGGAGCACGAACTCACCGGTCTGGACCTCGCCGTGCACGCCGAGACCGCGTACGATCACGGCGTCCTGGGCCATGGAACGACGGCCCACGCCGTCGTGCTCACGCACTCGTCCGACAAGGCCTCCACCAAATGAAGCTGATCACCGCGATCATCAAGCCGTTCAAGCTGGACGAGGTCAAGAACGCGCTGCAGGCCATCGGGGTGCACGGACTCACCGTCACCGAGGCCAGCGGCTACGGGCGCCAGCACGGCCACACCGAGGTGTACCGGGGCGCCGAGTACCGCATCGACCTCGTCCCCAAGGCACGGATCGAGGTCGTGGTCGAGGACGAGGACGCCGACCGGGTGATGGAGACCGTGGTGGCCGCCGCCCGGACCGGCAAGATCGGCGACGGCAAGGTCTGGGTCGTTCCGGTGGACGGCATCGTGCGGGTCCGCACCGGCGAGCGCGGCCCCGACGCGGTCTGAGACCGCCGGCACCGGGCCCGGCCCGGTGCACCCGCCCGGCCGTCAGGGGCCGTCCCGTCCGGCGGCCGGGCGGCGGTCCATCGCGCCCTCGGCCAGGCTCTGCCAGCGGTAGTTCTGCGCGATCCACTGCCAGGTGGCGAGGTCCAGCGGCGGGCTCGCCCGGGTGAGGCGGCCGGACAGGGTCGGGTCGGTGGGCTCGTGCAGGGTGCCGTTGTGCACCGAGACGGCCACCCGGGTGCCGTCCGGGCCGGCGTACCAGATCCGGTAGGTGGTCCAGCCGGTGGCGGGCGGGCTGAGGACCTCGGTCACCAGGGCCCCGGGACCGGCCGCCTCGGTCCGGCAGGTGTAGCCGCTCTCCGGTCCGGCGCTCGCCCTGGCCCCGCAGGAGGGACCGGTCGCGGTGGAGGCCGGGCCGTGCAGTTCGACGGCCACCGTCACCGCGCCGTCGCCGTCGTCGTAGCGGACCCACAGGGCCGCGTCCAGCCGGGGATCGGGCCGGATCTCGTCCCCGAGGGGGTCGGACGTGACGGCCGCCCGGGGGCCCAGCAGCTCCACGAGCGCCTTCTGCATCGCGCTCACCAGCGCGGTCGCGTCCGTCGCACCGGTGGTCGCGGAAGGCGCCGGGGTCGCCGGCGCCGTGGTCCGGGTGGCGGCGGTGGTCGGGCCGGCCGGGCGCTGCGGCAGGCCGAGGACGGCCCCGGTGAGGGCGAGGGCGGCCACCGCGGCCACCGAGCCGGCGATCTTCAGCCGACGGCGCAGCAGCAGCCGGCGGCCGCGCCGGTTGGCCTCGGCCACCATCACGGCGACCGGGGGGCGCAGGTCTTCGACGCTCTCGGCCAGCAGCCTGGCGAGCTCGTGCTCAAGGTCGTCCAAGGCCGGTCCTCGGGTCGGTTCGGTAGGGGGCGGTGGCCGGCCGCGGGGCCGGTGCCCGGTGGTCGGTGCCGTGGCGGAGCGGTGGCGGGCCCGGCGCACGGCGGTACTGGCGGGGCGCGCGGCCGGCCGGTACGGGCGGGTGGTCAGGGCTGCAGCAGCAGCTCGCGGTCCTCGGCGAGGATCTCGCGCAGCCGGGAGAGCGAGCGGGTGCTGAGGCCCTTGACGGCGCTCTGGCTGGTGCCGAGCATCTCCGCGACGGCCTCGATGCTGTGGTCCTCCAGGTAGCGCAGGACGACCACGGCCCGGTTGCGCGGTGGCAGCTGGCGCAGCGCGGAGACCAGGGTGAGCCGCAGTTCGGTGCCGGGCCCGGTGAGGTCGTCCAGGGTGGTGGGACAGTCGGGGACGTCGGCGACCGCGATCTCGTCGGAGCGCCGCAGCCGCCGGTGCGAGAGGTAGCAGCGGAGCAGCACCTTGCGGGCGTAGGCGTCCGGCGAGGGGTTCTCCTCGTCGCGGTGGAGCCGGCCCCAGACGGCGTACATCTTGGCCAGGGTGGTCTGCACGAGGTCCTGCGCCTGGTGCCAGTCGCCGCACATCAGGTAGGCGACCTGGAAGAGCCGGCCGGCCCTGGCGGCGGCGAACTCCTCGAAGCCGGTCGTGTCGTCCATGCCGCCCGCCCCCCGTGGCCCGCTCGTCCCCGTGCCGTGCTTTCCGTCCCTACAGGTACCCCACGCGTCGGCGCGGCGAAAGGTCTCACGGGCGCGGGACGGAAGTCCGAATCGTTGCGTACAGGAGTCTTGACGCACCGTCGCAGTGGTCATAGGTTCGGCGCTGCAAGTTTGCTGAAACTTTCAAGAAACTTGCGCAAGAGGAATTCCTGCCCCCACCCGTCCGTGCTCCCCGCAAGCAGGGACGGCCCAGGCTGCCACCTCAGCCCCCAGGAGACACCGTGGTCACCGCTACCCCCGTCCGCCGGCGTGCCCGCGTCGCCGGAGCACTCACCGCCTCCGCGGCGCTCGCGCTCTCGGTCACCGCCGCGCTCGGCGCCGCCCCCTCGGCCCAGGCCACCCCGCCGGGCAGCAAGGACGTCACCGCCACCCTCTTCGAGTGGCGCTTCGACTCCGTCGCCAAGGCCTGCACCGACACCCTCGGCCCCAAGGGCTACGGCTTCGTCGAGGTCTCCCCGCCGCAGGAGCACATCCAGGGCTCCCAGTGGTGGACCTCCTACCAGCCGGTCAGCTACAGGATCGCCGGGCGCCTCGGCGACCGGACGTCCTTCCAGAACATGATCAACACCTGCCACGCGGCGGGCGTCAAGGTGGTCGCCGACTCGGTGATCAACCACATGTCGGCCGGCTCGGGCACCGGCACCGGCGGCACCAACTACACCAAGTACAACTACCCCGGGTACTTCCAGGACCAGGACTTCCACTCCTGCCGCAGCGCGATCAGCAACTACGGCGACCGGTCGAACGTCCAGAACTGCGAACTGGTCAACCTCTCGGACCTCGACACCGGCAGCGCGTACGTCCAGCAGACCATCGCCAACTACCTGAGCGACATGGCCGGGATGGGCGTCGACGGGTTCCGGATCGACGCCGCCAAGCACATCGCGGCAGGCGAACTCGCGGCCATCAAGGCCAAGATGGCCAACCCGAGCGCCTACTGGGTGCAGGAGGTCATCTACGGCGCCGGCGAGCCGATCCAGCCCTCCGAGTACACCGGCACCGGCGACGTCGACGAGTTCCGCTCCGCGACCTGGCTGAAGAGCGCCTTCAACGGCGGCAAGATCTCCGACCTGTCCGGCTGGGGCAGCGGTCTGCTCGGCAGCGCGCAGGCCCGGACCTTCGTCGACAACTGGGACACCGAGCGCAACGGGTCCACCCTCAACTACAAGTACGGCAGCGCCTACACGCTGGCCAACGTCTTCCTGCTGGCCAACCCCTACGGCGCGCCGAACGTGTACTCCGGGTACGCCTTCGCGGGCAACGACGACGGCCCGCCGAACGGCGGCACCGTGAACGCCTGCTACAGCGACGGCTGGAACTGCACCCACGCCTGGCGCCAGGTCGCCAACATGGTCGGCTTCCGCAACGCGGTCGCCGGCACCGGCATCACCAACTGGTGGTCCAACGGCAACAACGCCATCGGCTTCGGACGCGGCAGCAAGGGCTACGTGGCGATCAACCGCGAGTCCGGCGCCGTCACCCAGACCTTCCAGACCTCGCTGCCGGCCGGCACCTACTGCGACGTGCAGCACGGCGACCCGACCGCCGGCGGCGGCTGCAGCGGCCCCACCTACACCGTGGGCGGCGACGGGAAGTTCACCGCCACGGTGGCGGCCGGGGAGGCGGTCGCGCTGTACGTCGGCGCGAGCGGCGCCTCGCCCAGTGCCACTCCGTCGGCCAGCACCTCGCCGACCTCCGGCGCCAACAGCGCGACGGTCTTCTACAGCACCGACAAGAACTGGTCCGCCTACGACATCCACTACGCCCCCACCGGCGGCACCTGGACCACCGCGCCCGGCGTCGCGATGGACGCGGCCTGCACCGGCTGGGTGAAGAAGACCGTCAGCCTGGGGAGCGCCACCGGCCTGGCCGCCACCTTCAACAACGGCTCCGGCACCTGGGACAACAACAACAGCGCCAACTACGCCCTGGGCACCGGCAACGTGACGGTCAAGGACGGCGTGGTCGGCAGCGGGGACCCGTGCGGCACCGCCACCGCGACGCCGACCGCCACCGCCACCGCCACCGCGACGCCGACCGCCACCGCCAGCCCGAGCGCGACGGCCACCGCGGTCGCCGCCGGCGCCTCCTTCGCGGTGAACGCCACCACCGTGGTCGGCCAGAACATCTACGTGGTCGGCAGCATCGGCTCGCTCGGCGCCTGGGCCCCGGCCCAGGCGCTGCCGCTCTCCTCGGCCGCCTACCCGGTCTGGAAGCTGGACGTCGCCCTGCCGGCCGGTACCGCGTTCGAGTACAAGTACATCCGCAAGGACGCGGCGGGGAACGTCACCTGGGAGTCCGGGGCCAACCGCACCGCGACCGTGCCGGCCTCCGGCAAGGTGACGCTGAGCGACACCTGGCGCGCCTGACCCGTCGTTCCCGCCACCGCCGCGAGCGCGGTGGCCCCGACCGCCGGCGCCGGCCACCCCCGGCGCCGGTACCGGGCCGGATCCGACCCCGGCCCGACCTTCGGCCCGCCCGGCTCCGACACCGGGCGCGACCCCGAACGGCCGCCCCGCCCCCCGGTCACCGGTGAGGCGGGGCGGCCGCCGGTTTCGGGGGCAGCCGGCCTCGGGGCGCCGTCGGCCTCGCGGTGCGGTGGGCGCCTGCCCGCAGCCCGGGCCCGCCGGGGGTTCGTCAGCTTCGCGCCTCGGCGATTGCCCCGGACGAGTGGCTTCGCACCGTCAAACCACCCGTACAGGTCGAAGGCTGGCAGATTGGGTGAATGGCCCCCACCACCCCCAACAGCCCCGCCACTCCCAGCCGTCCTGCCATCCTCGACGTCGAACTCTGCGGCGGACGCTGGGACGGCCACCGCAAGCGGGTGAACGCCCTCGCCCCGCCGCCCTCCCTGCGGATGGTGCTGCGCGCCGAACTGCCCGCGACCGAGAGGGGCGAGTACTGGCCCACGACCAGCGTCTACCGCCTCGACCAGGACGGCCGCAACCGGCGGTACCGCCACTCACACGACGAGTGAGCCCCCCCGGGGCACGGCGGCCGCCGCCCCCGCGCCGGGTGCGGGCCGGTGCGGCCGGCGGCAGTGGCCGGGCCTCCGGTCAGCCCCGGCCGATGTAGGGCATCGCCGTCGCCATCACCGTCGCGAACTGGACGTTCGCCTCCAGCGGCAGCTGCGCCATGTGCCGCACGGTGCGGGCGACGTCGGCGACGTCCATGGTCGGCTCCGGGGCGATCCGCCCGTCGGCCTGGCGGACACCGCTGCTCATCGCCGCCGTCATGTCCGTCGCCGCGTTGCCGATGTCGATCTGCCCGCAGGCGATCCGGTACGGGCGGCCCTCCAGCGAGAGCGACTTGGTCAGACCGGTGACGGCGTGCTTGGTCGCGGTGTACGCGACCGAGTGCGGGCGCGGGACGTGCGCGGAGATCGAGCCGTTGTTGATGATGCGCCCGCCCTGCGGGTCCTGCCCCTTCATCAGGCGGAACGCGGCCTGGGCGCACAGGAACGCGCCGGTGAGGTTGAGGTCGACCACCGCGCGCCACTCGGCGTGCCCCAGGTCCTCGACGGGGGTGGGGGCGCCGAAGGTCCCGGCGTTGTTGAAGAGCAGGTCGAGCCGGCCGAAGCGCTCGGCGGTCTCCGAGAACAGGGCGTCGACCGCGCCGGGGTCGGTCACGTCGGTGGGGACGGCCACGGCGTCGCCGCCGCAGAGCCGGGCCGCCTCGCGCAGCGGCTCGGCGCGCCGCCCGGCCAGGAACAGCTGCCACCCGTTCGCCGCGAGCTCCAGGGCGACGGCGCGCCCGACGCCGGTCCCGGCTCCCGTGACGACGGCGATCTGCTGGGGCATGGCGGGCTCCTCGTCGGCGGTGCTGGTCCGGTCCTGGCGGACTCCCGGTGCCGGTCACCGGGGCGGTACTCCTGATCATCGGCGATCGGCCGCCCCGCGTCACTGGTGGGAGGTGCCGAAGATGGGCGCGCCGGGCCGGGGCCGGACTGGCGGGACGTCCCGAAGCCGGCCCGCCCGCCCGCCGGCCCGCCCGCCGGGCCCGAGCCAGGCCGATCAGGGAGCCCCGTCCGGGGCTCCGCGCCGGGCACCCCGCCGTCCGGCGGGGGTCGACCGCGCACACCCCCGCCGAACGGCAGGGGAGCGGCCCGCCGGCCCGCCGGATCCCGCGAAATCCCCGGGACGCCACGTCGGCGGGCGCAACCGGCCCGCCGGGGGGCACGTCATAGGATCGCGGGGAGGCGCGCCGCCCCCTTCCGGGACGGCGCGCAGTACCGGGGTCCGCGCCACC
The DNA here is from genome assembly GCF_030813695.1 of Kitasatospora herbaricolor. NCBI lineage: Bacteria > Bacillati > Actinomycetota > Actinomycetes > Kitasatosporales > Streptomycetaceae > Kitasatospora > Kitasatospora herbaricolor. The sequence continues at coordinate 2,732,244 of NZ_JAUSVA010000002.1, read as the reverse complement.
CGCCGCCCCGGCCCCGCCACGGCCCCACCCGGGGGCCACCGCCGGCTCCCGACGGAGCGGGCGTGACACCGGTCGGAGAGTTCTCACCGTGCAGCCGCAGTCCATCCGTTCCCGTGCCCTTCTGACCGGCGCCGCCGCGGTCGCCCTGGCCGTCTCGCTGGCGGCCTGCGGGAGTACCAGCAGCACCGGGGCGGACGGCAAGGCCAAGGGCGCCCCGCCGGCCACCGGGTCCGCGGCCGCGGCCGGCACCCCCAGCGCTCCGCCCACCACCACGGCTCCGCCCAAGCCCAGCAAGGTGCTGATGCCGACCGGGCCGGCCGCCGCCTTCGGCAAGGCCCGGGACACCGCCGCCGGGCAGATCCTGATGACCACGCTGGCCGGTCCCAAGTCGGGCGTGTCGGGCAAGGTCTGGGTCTGGCTGCCGCCGGAGTACAACGACCCGAAGTTCGCCAGGACCGGGTTCCCGGTGCTGACCCTCTACGCGGGGGGCCAGAGCGCCGGCTACAACACCTGGACGGACAACCAGCTGCCGATCCAGGAGGCCGACGCCGAGCTGTCCAAGCAGGGCAAGGCGCACCCCTTCATCATGATCATGCCGGTGCAGAACCTGGACTCCAACGAGGCCAAGGCCCTGGAGTGCAGCGACATCCCCGGCCAGCCCAGGATCGGCACCTGGATGGCCGAGGACATCCCCGACTTCGTGCGCGCCAACTTCCGCACCCTCAAGGGCCGGGACGGCTGGGGCCTGATGGGCGCCTCCACCGGCGCGTTCTGCAGCGCCAAGCTCGCGCTCCAGCACCCCGACAAGTTCAAGGCGGCCGTCCCGATCGACGGCTACTTCAACCCGGACTCCCCGCTCTGGAAGGGTCACGACGCGGACCGGCTGGCCAACAGCCCCGACGTGCTGGTCGCCCAGGGCAAGGCGGACGTCCGGATGCTCGCCACCGCGGGCGGCGCCAACGGGTACGAGATGAAGCTGGTGAAGGAGTGGGTGGCGAAGGCCGCCGCCCCGCTGACGGTGGAGTACTTCGAGCAGGCCGGGGGCAAGCATCTGACCACGGACTTCAAGAAGATGATCCCGGACACCCTGCAGTGGCTCAGCAAGAACCTGGCGGGGCCGGCGGCGGACTGACCGGGGTGCCGGCGGCCCCACGGGTGGGGCCGGCGCTCCGCGGCCGCCCCGCCGGGCGGCCGCGACCGGGCGCCCGGCAGGCCGGAGATCCGGGTCCCAGGCCGCTGACCTGCGCGTCAATCGGACATTCATTCGCTCCTGATCGACTGTCATCACCCTGGTGATCCCAGACCCGGCCTGCGAAGAGAGCGTCATGCCCAGCCACCTGTTGCCCGTCAAGCCCCCGCACGTCCCCGCTCAGACGGACCCCCGGCACGAGCAGGACACCGACGACACGGACACCCGCCTGCGCTTCGCCGGCCTGACCCTGGTGCACGCAGCGCTGCGCCGCGACCTGCGCCGGCTGCCCGACGCGCTGCGCCTGCTGCAGCCCGGCGACGAGACCCAGGGCCAGGCCCTGCAGCGGCACTGGGACTTCCTCACCGCGATGCTCACCTGCCACCACGAGCAGCAGGACACCCGGCTCTGGCCGCTGCTGCGCCGCTTCGCCCCCGAGCTGCGCCTGCTGCTCAACTGGCTGGAGGACGACCACCACAACCTGGACCACTCGTTCACCCGGGTCACCACCCTGGTGCGGATCGCCACCCGGGACGCCGGCAGCACCTGGCCGGTCGCGTACGCGATCGAGGACCTGGCCGCCCGGCTGGAGACCCATCTGCGGATCGAGGAGCGGCAGTTGCTGCCCCGGATGGCGAAGGTCTTCGCCGAGACCTCCCGGGTCGGCACCCTGCCCGAGCTGCTGGACCTGCTGCGCGCCGCGAACGGCCCGGGCACCGCCGACGCGATGACCTGGCTGCTGGACGGCGTGGACGAGTGGACCGTCCAGCGCCTGCTGGCGGACTGCGACGACACCACCGCCCGGCACTGGCCGCACTGGCGCGCCACCTACGAGCGCTGCACCAACCCGCTCTGGGGCCCCGCCACCGACTGACCGCCCCGGCCTCACCCGCCCGTCGCCGGCAAGGCCCTCGCCGGCAGGCCCCTCACCGCAGGCCGCCGCCCTCGCGCGGTCGGCGGGCGGTCAGCGGGCGCCGAGCGCCGCCAGGTAGCCGGGCAGGGCCGCCGCGTCGTGGGTGGCCAGCCCGACGTACCCGTCCGGGCGGATCACGAACAGCCCCGGCCCGTACGCCTCCGCGGCGTGCCCGCCGTCGAGCCGCAGGCCCCGGACGCCGGCCGGCAGGGCGGGCAGCTCACGGTCCACGGCGAGTACCGTCAGATGCGTCCCCCGGTACAGCTCGAACAGCCGCCGCGCCGTGCCGTCGGCCGCCCGGTACGGAGAGTCGGGCGCCCGGTCGCCCGCGTGCAGGGCCTCCTCGTCCAGTCCCGGCCGCTGCTCCGCGGTGAGCGGCCCGCCCCGGTAGCCGACGTCCAGCTGGTCGGTGTCCTTGCCCCGGCGCGCCCGCCGGTCGTCGGTGCCGTCGCGCTCCGCCCGGTGCAGTCCGGTGCTGAGGTCGATCACCGAGGCGGCGACGGGGTACCGCTCCTCCTGGTAGCTGTCGAGCAGCGACTCGGGGGCGCCCGCGCGCAGCACCCGGCCGAGCTTCCAGCCCAGGTTGTACGCGTCCTGCACGCTGGTGTTCAGGCCCTGCCCGCCGGCGGGGGAGTGGATGTGCGCGGCGTCGCCCGCCAGGAAGACCCGGCCTTCGCGGAACCGCTCGGCGACGGCCGCCCGGGGGCGGAAGTCCGAGGCCCGGCGCACCTCGGTGACGGCGCTCGCCGGCAGGTGGGTGCCGGCCGCGACGAGCGCGCGCACCCCTTCGGCCGAGGTGTCCGGCGGCCCCTCCTCCAGCTGGGCGAACAGCTGGAAATCCGCCGTCCCCGGCATCGGGCAGAGCAGCAGGGCGCCGCCGGGGGCCTTCGGCCAGACGTGCCAGTGGTCGCGGTCCAGGCCCTCGACCCGGAGGTCGGCGACCAGCGCCGGCCGGGGGTCGACCTCCTCACCGCGCATGGCGATGCCGAGCGCCCTGCGGACGGCGCCGCGCCCGCCGTCGGCGCCGACCAGGTAGCCGGCGCCGACCGTGCGGGTGCTGCCGTCGGCCGCGGTCAGCTCGGCCTCGACCCGGTCGGCGTGCTGCTCCAGGCCGGTCAGCGCGGTGCCGAAGGCGACCCGGCCGCCCAGCTCCAGCAGCCGCGCGTGGAGGATCTCCTGGGTGCGCCACTGCGGGATCATCCACACGTCGGCGTACGGGGCGGCCGGGCCGGGGGTGCCGCGCTCGATGAGGTCCCAGGTGCCCAGTCGCTCGCCGTTCTCCCAGGCCATCATCAGCGGGTAGGCGCTGCCGCCCGCGTGGATCCGGTCGAGGACGCCGAGGTCCTCGAAGACCTCCTGGGTACGGGGCTGGAGCCCCTTGCCGCGCGAGCCGGGGAAGAGGGTGCCGGCCCGCTCGACCAGCAGGGCCCGAACGCCGTGCCGGGCCAGGTCGCAGGCGAGGGTGAGGCCGGTCGGCCCGGCGCCGACGATCAGGACCTCGGTGTCGTCCGGGACGCCGTTCAGGGGGCCGTTCAGGGCGGTGCCGTCCGGGGGAGGGGTGTCCACGAGATCTCCTTAACGCTGTTAAGTTGCTGGCGTTCCCGAGGATGGACTTAACGGTGTTAAATTGTCAAGGGGGGTTCACGGGACCAGACGAAGGACGGGCGTGGCACAGAAACTGGACCGGGCGCAGGTGGTCGACACCGCCCTGCGGCTGCTCGGCGAGACCGGCCTCGACGGCCTCACCCTGCGCCGGATCGCCACCGAACTCGACGTCAAGGCACCGGCGTTGTACTGGCACTTCGCCAGCAAGCAGGCCCTGCTCGACGAGATGGCCACCGAGATGCTGCGCCGGATGGGCGCCGGCGGCGGGAGCGTTCCGGAGGGCTGGCGGGCGGCGCTCACCGCGACCTGCCGCACCCTGCGCGCGAGCCTGCTCGGCTACCGGGACGGCGCCAAGGTCTTCAGCGGCACCCGGCTCACCGACCTCGGCCACAGCGAGGGCCAGAACGCCCTGCTGGCGGCCTTCACCGAGGAGGGATTCGCCCTCCCCGACGCCGTCCAGGCCTTCTTCACCGCGTACGCCTACACGATCGGATTCGTGATCGAGGAGCAGGCCGTCGCCCCGCTGCCCGGCGAGCAGCCGGCGCCCGAGTACGACCCGGTGCGGCGGGCCGGGCGGATCGGCGCCGACCGGCCGCTCGCGGCGGCCGCGAGCGAGGTCCTGTTCACCGACTACGAGCAGCGCTTCGAGCGCGGGCTGGCCATCCTGCTCGCCGGGATCGAGGTCGTCCTGCGGCCCGCCCCACCGGCCTGACCGGGGCCCGCCGGGCAGGTGGGCCGGGGAGCGGGTGGGCGGAGCCGGGCGGGTGGAGCGGCGGGGCGCGTCAGCCGGCGGCGGACAGCTCGCGCCGGAACCGCAGGCCGGGCCGTCCGCCGAGGTCGACGTCGCCCACCACGACGAACCCGTTGCGTTCCAGCACCGTCCGGGACGCCGGATTGTCCGGTGTGGTGGCCGCCGTGAGGGCGCGCAGCCCGTACCCGGCGGCGGCCAGCCGGCAGACCTCCGCGACCACGGCCGTGGCCAGGCCCCGCCCGGCGGCGCGCTCGCCGATCCGGTACCCGAGGTCGGCCGTCCCGTCCTCGACGTCCACCAGGTTGACCCGGCCGACCAATGCCCCCGGCTCGTCCAGCACGACGTGGAAGTGGCACACGCCGGCCTCCTGCTCGGCGAGCAGGGCCCGGTGCCGGGCGTCGAAGTCGGTGAAGTACGCGTCGGTGCGGTCCGGCACGGTGCGCGCGAAGTACTCCCGGTTCTCCCGCTCGAAGGCCAGCAGGGCCCCCGCGTGATCGGCCCTCAGCCGTGCCAGCTCCACCTGCTCCGCCCTTCCCCCGTCGTCCGTACGTCCCCCCGATCGCGCTCTCCGCGGTCCTACTCCGGCAGCCGGTGCAGCCAGTTCAGCGGGGTGACGGTGATGGTCTCGTCCGGCGAGCCGGTCCAGCGCGCGTTCAGTCCGGCCTCGGCCAGCGCGGCGACCACGTCGCGCCCGACCTCCGCGGTCTCCTCCTCGGAGTGCCGGAATCCGCCGTAGCGCAGCGTCAGGCCACCGCCGGCGACCGCCCGTTCGGTGTCCTGCTCGTGGAAGAAGACGAAGCCCCGGGAGTCCTCGTCCGCCTCCCCGCCGATCTCCGCGTAACCGCAGCTGCTGCAGCAGGTGAAGTCCATCGCGGCGACGATGCCGTCCGCCTCCAGCGAGTCGAAGGCCTCCACCAGCCGGTCGACGTCCGTCACCGCGGGCCAGCCGGCCTGCTCGGCCAGCCGCTCCTCCCACAGCGGGACGACGATCTGCTCGGCCTGCTCCTCCGTCAACCCCTGGTCCTCCAGGAAGTCCACCAGGGACTCGACTATCTCGTCCGGCTCCTGGAACCCCCCGCGGATCAGCTCCCGGGCGCGCTCCTGGGCATCGTGCAGTACGTCGGGGGCGAGGGCGGATTCCTGGGTCATGCGCGAATCCTCGCACCCGCCCAGGACAAACCCACCGCCCGGGTGGCAGCTGCGTTGCTATCGTCCGGCCGGTGACCTCCCTCTTCGAGCCCCAGTTGCTCACCCACCTCCTGGCCGCCGACCGGATCCTGATCGCCGGCGCCGGCGGCGGGTTCGACGTCTACGCGGGCCTGCCCCTGGCGCTCGCGCTCCGCCAGGCCGGAAAGGAGGTGCACCTCGCCAACCTGTCCTTCAGCCACCTGTACGGCCTGGACGCGGACGTCTGGCTCGAACCCGACGTCGCCCGGATCGGGCCCGAAACCCGCTCCGCCGAGGGGTACTTCCCCGAGCGGACGCTGGCCCGCTGGCTGCGCCTGCATCGCATGCCCGACACCGTGTGGGCCTTCGCCTCGGTGGGCGTCCGGCCGCTGCGGGCGGCCTACCGCGCCCTGGTCGCGGAGCTGGGTATCGACGCGATCCTGCTGGTCGACGGCGGTACCGACATCCTGATGCGCGGCGACGAAGCCGGCCTCGGCACCCCCGAGGAGGACATGGCCAGCCTCGGGGCGGTGGCCGGCCTCTCCGAGGTCCCCGAGCGCCTGGTCGCGTGCCTGGGCTTCGGGATCGACGCCTACCACGGCGTCAACCACTCGCTGGTGCTGGAGAACCTGGCCGCCCTGGACCGTGCGGGCGGCTACCTCGGCGCGTTCTCGCTGCCCCGGGGGAGCCGGGCCGGGGCCCTCTACCTGGACGCCGTCGAGCATGCCAGGGCGGCCTTCCCCGAGCACCCGAGCATCGTCCACGGTTCGGTCGCCGCAGCCCTGCGCGGAGAGTTCGGCGACGTCCGCTTCACCGAGCGGACCCGGCACGGCGCGCTCTTCGTCAACCCGCTGATGACCCTCTACTTCGCTGTCACCGTCGAGGCCCTGGCGGCCGGGAACCTCTACCTGGACCGGCTGGAGGACACCGTTCTGACCCGTCAGATCAGCTCGGTGATCGAGGATTTCAGGGACGGCCTGCCGGGGCGGCGCCCGCCGCGCCAGTTCCCGCACTGACCCCCGGCGGGGCCGCCGGGTGCGCAGGCCGCCGCGGCTCAGCCGGCGGCCAGCCGGAACTCCAGGTCACCGAAGCGCACCTGGTCACCGGGGCGGACCCGGACCGCGCCGGCCACCCGCCGCCCGTTCACATGCGTCCCGTTCGTCGAACCCAGGTCGTACAGGACCCAGCCCGCGCCCTCGCGCCGCAGTTCGGCATGGGCGCGCGAGACCGAGGAGTCGCTCAGCCGCAGGCCCGAGCCGGGGAGCCGGCCGATCGTCAGCAGTCCGCTGCCCGCCTCCGGCAGTTGCAGGCCCGGCAGCCGCTCCAGCCGCCAGGCGTCCCGCAGGCCGACCCCGAAGGCCGAGAACCGGCCCACCGTCCGCAGCAGCAGGCGGGACACCGGCCGGCCGCCCGGCAGGTCGGCCAGCACGGCGTCCAGCTCGGCCCGGCTGCGGGCCTGGAGGACGATCTCCATCCGGGTCATGAAGGTGTGGTGCGACAGCCGGCCGCTCCCGGCGCCCTCACGCAGCACTTCGAGCGCCAGCTCCCGCTCGGCCTCGGACGGGCGTTCCACCCGGGTCCGGAAATCAGGAGTGCTCATGCGCTGATTGTCGGGCCGCCCGGACCGCACTGTCCAGAAGCCGGTGGTCCGCCGGCGGCCGTCCGTCCGCCGGCCGTTCCTTCCGTCCCGTCGCGCCCCATCGGTCCCGTCGCCGCCCGACCGTCCCGGCGAGGTCCGGCCGTCAGGCCTTCCGGGCCGCGGCCAGGATCTTGTGCAGGGTGTGCAGGAACCGCCCCGTGCCCTGACCCGGGTACGACTTGCCGAAGACGGCCCCCGGATTGGTGCTCATCCGGCCGCTCTGCAGGTGCATCACCACGTACGCCGCGCCCGGGTCGGCGCCGACGATCTCGTAGTCGCCCTTGGCGGACCGCTGCGGCAGCTCGTAGCCGTCGGGCAGGGGTTCGGAGAGGAACACCACCACCAGCCGGGTGTCCGGCCCGGCCTCGTGGCCGGCGAACGGCTCGGCGTCGAGCAAGGCCGCGACCTCGTCCACCGTGCGCAGCATGGTCGGCACGGGGTAGTCGAGGGAGGCCTCCAGGTGCTGCTCGATCCGCCGGGTCAGCGCCGCCCGGTCGCTCTCCCCGGTGCGGAAGAAGACGTTCCCGCTCTGGATGTAGCTGCGGACCTCGCCCAGCCCCAGCTCGGTGAACAGCTCGCGCAGCCGCTCCATCTTCACGGTGCGTCCGCCCACGTTGACGGCCCGCAGGAACGCGATGTAGGTCGTGTCGCTCATCCGCCCAGTGTGGCACCGGCCCCGCGGGGCGGGCCCGTCGTCACCGTGCCCCGCCCGCGGCCTGTCGTCACCGCGCCTCGCCGGCGGCCCTCTTCACGGCTCGCCGCCGGGGCCCGTTGCCACGGCTCCCTGTCGGAGCCCGGTGCGAGACTGGCGGCATGGCTACCTGGCAGGATTTCGAGCAGCAGGCACCGGACCTGGCCCCCGCCGTGCGGGCCCGCTTCGAGGCCGCACGGCACCATGTGCTGGCGACGCTCCGGCTCGACGGCGCGCCCAGGGTGAGCGGTACGGAGGTGCGCTTCATCGGCGCGGACCTGACGCTCGGTTCGATGTACGGGGCCGTGAAGGCCCACGACCTCCGGCGGGACGGGCGCTTCGCCCTGCACAGCAACCCGGGGGACGGCACGATGGCGGACGGCGACGCCAAGCTCGCCGGCCGGGCGGTGGAGATCACCGACGAGGTCGAGCTGACGGCGTACGAGTCGGAGCTGCCCACCGCGCCGCCGGGCCCGTTCCACGCCTTCCGGCTGGAACTCGACCAGGCGGTGCTGACCACGGTCGAGGAGGGTGTCCTGGTGATCCGCTCCTGGCGGCCCGGCGAGCCGGTCGGCACCGTCCGGCGGGACTGACCCGTGCGGCCGGCGGCCGCACGGGACGGCGGGAGCGGGGCCGTGGCCCGGGGCTCAGCCCTTGGCGGGCAGGACGGACTTCACGGCCTCCGGCGTCCGCGCGACGATCGCGTGGCCGTCGTCCGCCGTGATGATCGGGCGCTGGATCAGGATCGGGTGCTCGGCCAGGGCCGCGATCCAGCGGGCCCGGTCGCCCGGCTCGCGCGTCCACTGCTTCATCCCGGCGTCCTTGGCGGCCTGCTCGTCCAGGCGGGTGATGTCCCACGGTTCGAGCGAGAGCCGCTCCAGCACCTGCTCCAGTTCGGCGGCCGAGGGCGGATCCTCCAGATAGCGCCGCACGGTGTACTCGGCCCCGACGGCCTCCAGCTCGGTGAGCGCGGACCGGCATTTGCCGCAGCGTGGGTTGATCCAGATCTCCATGCCGTCAGGGTACCCACCGTGCGTGCCCCGCCGACGCAGCGCCGGTGCGCGGGAACTCCGCGCCGGGCGGCCACGGTTCTACCGGGTGGACCGGAGCCGGCGGAGGGGGAAGCGGATGGACGGCGAAGCGATCATCGGGCAGCTGATGGGCCGGGAGGGCCGGGCCGACCCCTACCCGCTCTACCGGCGGGCGCACGCCCTCGGACCGGTCGCGCCCTGCGGCCCCGGCATGGCCATGGCGGTCGGCCACCGGGCGGCCAACCAGGTCCTGCGCAACCCCGCCTTCGGCGTCGCCGACCACGGGATGCGGGCCGACTTCGACCCGGAGTTCCTGAACCACTCCTCCGCGGTGCTGCTCAGCCGCTCCGTCCTGGAGAGCAACGCCCCGCACCACGCCAGGGTCCGGTCGCTGATCGCCTCGGTCTTCACCGCCCGCCGGGTGGCGGCGCTGGAGCCGGCCGTGGTCGCCGCCGTCGACGCCCTGCTGGACGGGATGGCCGCCCAGGGGGCGGACGGCGGCCCCGTCGACTTCATGGACGGCTTCGCCTTCCGGCTGCCGGTCGGCGTGATCTGCGAACTGCTCGGCGTCCCGGAGGCCGACCGCTACCGGTTCCGCGGCCTCGCCGCCGACCTGACCACCGCCCTGGAGTTCATCGCCGACCCCTCCGAGCTGACGGCCGCCGACGAGGCGGCCGACGAACTGGCCGGGTACTTCACCGAACTCGCCGCGGAACGCCGAGCCCGCCCCAAGGACGACCTGGTCAGCGCGCTGGTCGAGGTGGCGGCGGCCGACGACACCCGGTTGTCGGAGCAGGAGCTGCTGGCCAACCTGGTGCTGCTGCTGGTGGCGGGCTTCGAGACCACCACCAACCTGCTCGGCAACGGCCTCGCCCTGCTCTTCGAGCACCCGGAGGCCGCCGCGGGCCTGCTGGACGGCGCCGTCACCCCGGCCGGCCTCACCGACGAGGTCCTGCGCTACGACTCCCCGGTCCAGCTCACCTCCCGGATCGCCCTCGCGCCCGGCCTCGCCGTCGAGGGGGTGGAGACCCCGCCCGGCAGCGCGGTGTTCGTGCTGATCGGGGCCGCCAACCGGGACCCCGACCGCTACGAGCGCCCCGAGGTCTTCGACCCCACCCGCGGGGACAGCCAGCCGCTGAGCTTCGGCGGCGGCGCGCACTACTGCCTCGGCGCGCAGCTGGCGAAACTGGAGTCGGCCGTGGCCGTGCCCGCGCTGCTCCGCCGCTTCCCCCGGCTGGCCCCCGCCGGTGCGCCGACCCGGCGCGACCGTCTCGTCCTGCGCGGCTTCGAGACCCTCCCGGTCACGCTGCGCTGACACCGCTGCCCGCCCGGGCGGGAGCCACGGGCCACCGGAGCCGCAGGCGTCCGGCGGCCCGTGACCGGTCCGGCGGGCGGGGTGACGGGAACCCGGCGAACGGTGACATACGCGACGATGGGAGCGGTGGCCGGCACCCCGGCCGCCGGTCGGCAGCCGCCGGGCCGCCGACCGCTCCCGCACCGCAGGAGGCCCGAGCCGTGCCCGTTGCGAACCGCCCGGCCCCGCGGCCGGCCGCCCCGCCGGGTGTGCAGGCCCCACGCTGGGTGGCGTGGCTGCCGATTCTGCTGCTCCTCGTCGACATCGTCGCCGAGGCCGCGTTCCCCGGCGCCGTCGCGGCCGGCTTCCTGCTCACCCCGATCCCGGTCGTGGTCGCCTTCAGCTACGGACCCAGGGTGGCGTTGCTGTCCACGGCCGGTGTGATCGGCCTCCAGATCGCCCTCGCCGCGCGCGCCGGCCATCTGGACGAGCAGCACCACATCTGGATCTACGTCGCCACGCTGCTCTCCGGAGGGATGGGCACCGCGCTGGCCTGGCAGCGGACCCGGCAGGAGCGGAGCCTGGTCCGGGCCCGGACCGTCGCCGAGACCCTGCAGCGCGCGGTGCTGCGCCCGGTGCCCGAGCGGGCCGGCGACCTTCGGGTGGCCGCCCTGTACCGCGCGGCGCACGCGGACGCGGGGGTCGGCGGGGACCTGTACGCGCTCTGCGACACCCGGTTCGGTGTCCGGCTCCTGCTCGGGGACGTCCGGGGCAAGGGACTGGAGGCCGTCCGGACGGTGGCGGAGGTGCTCGGGGCCTTCCGCGCGGCCGCCCACGACACCGCCTGCCTGGCCGAGCTGGCCGAACAACTGGACCGCACGGTGATGCGCGAGGCCATCGACCGGGGCGACGAGGAGCTGTTCGTGACGGCGGTGCTGCTGGAGTACGTCACCGGGTCCGGCCGGGTGGACGTGATCAACCGGGGGCACCTCGCCCCGCTGGTGCTCTCCGGCACGGCCGTGGCCGTCGTCTCCTGCCCCGACGAACTCCCGCTCGGCCTCGGCCACCTGGCCGCCCCCGCCGAGCCGGCCGTGACCACCGGGGTGCCGCTGCCGCCGGGCCACACCCTGCTGGTGCACACCGACGGGGTCAGCGAGGCCCGGGACGCCGCCGGCACCTTCTACCCGCTGGCCGGCCGCCTCGGCTCGCTGGGGACGTCCGCACCCGACCTGGTGGTCGCCTTCCTCGACCGGGACGTCGCCGCGTACGCCGGCCGGCTGCACGACGACCTCGCGGTGCTGGCCCTCAGCCCGTCACCCGTGTGACTCCGCGCGGGCAGGAGGCCGCGGGCCCCGCCGGACCGCTTGAGCGGCCTGACTGCTTGAGCAGGTTGGCCGCCCGCTCGGCGGCCAGCTTGCGGTGGAAGTCGAGCAGCCAGCCGGGCGGCCGGTGGAAGACCGCGGCCAGCTCGCCGACCGTGCGTACCCGCAGGCGCTGCTTGACGATGGTGGCGTGGGCGGTCTGCAGCGCCTTTGCGACCGCGCCCGGCTGCAGCGCCGTGCCGTGCGGCCGGGCCAGCACCTGCTCGGCGCGGCCGGAGACCAGCATCTCCGGGTGCGGCGGACCGGGCACGACGGCCTCCCCGCCCGCCTGCTCGGCCCCGGCCGGGGGACCGTCCCCGCCCGCCCGCTGCTCCGGTACGACGGCGCCGCACTGCCGGGCGCGGTTCGCCGCCCGCTGGGCCGTCAGCCGCCGGTGGAACTCCAGCAGCCACGGCGGCGGGTCGAGGAAGACGTCCCGTAGTTCGCCCGCGCTGCCCACCCTGAGACCGTGCGCGGCCAGGGTGTCCGGCGCGAGCTGCAGGGCCGTGCCGACCTGCTTGGCGGTCAGCGCCTGCGCGGGTGCCAGCGCGAGCAGGGCCGCGGCCTTGACGGAGACCAGCAGCCCCGGATGCCGGTGGACCACGGCGGCCGGCGCGGTCGCGGGCGGCGGCATCGCCGCTCCCGGTCGCCCCAGGGGCCCCGGTTGCCCGCGCCGCCGGGGCGCCGGTCTCGCGGGGTGCCGCTCGGCCAGCAGGACGAGCGTGCTGACGGCCGTCTCGGGGATGTGCGCCCACCGGGGCTGCGGCCGGCGGTTGGGCCGGGTCCGCGGCTCCTCGTAGCGCAACGGGAGCTTCCAGCCCTCGTGCCGGGCCAGCCAGGCGGTGGCCAGGGCGGTCGCCTCGGGGACACCGCCCTTGGTGCGCAGCATGTCCAGCAGCCGCTGCTCGGGAGTGTCCGGGCACCTGGCGCAGGCCTGGCAGATCCGCCAGACCCGGGTCCTGACCTCGATCTCCGCGGAGCCGGCCGGCGCCGGCCCGCCGCAGTACGCGCAGGCCCAGTCGGCGTCCGCGTCGACGGTCCGCCGGACGGTCCGGGGCAGCGCCGGCACCGGCGGGAGGCCGGCGAGCAGCCCGTCCAGCACGTCCAGCCCGAGCGCCGCCTGCGGCGCGGCCGCGTCACCGGGGCGGCCCGCCCCGGCCCGGCGGTCCCCGCCCCGGCCGGCTCCGGGCCCGGGCGGCGGCAGGCCGAGCGCCGCCCGCTTGGCCCGCAGCCGCGCCTCGTCCGCGACCGGATGGCCCTCGACTGTGCCGTAGACCTGCGGGCGCCCCTCCGCGACGCAGAGGGCGTCGACGGCCTCCGCCAGGTGCAGGGACGGGATCCGGTACTGCTGGGCGGCCGCGGTCACCAGCGGCAGGATCCGGCGGATCTCCGGCCCGTCGGCGGCGAGCAGGATCCGGTGCGCCCCGCGGACGGCCTCCGGACCGACCTGGGCCGTCACCGGCCACCCCTTCAGCGCCCCGCACGCCGTCACCAGGTACTTGAACGCCTCACGCCGGCACTGGGCCGCGTACCGCACCCGGTCGGGGCTCTGCCCGGTCCGGACCCGCCGCCGCGCGTCCTCCAGGCGCCGCGCCCAGTGCACCAGGCCGACGCCGATCTCCTTCGTCACCACGCGCCCCATCATCGGCCCGCCCACCACGGCCTGACGCCCGCTCGGCCGAATGTCCCCCGGACGGGTCACTTCCCCCCGGGCCGGCCCCCGGCCTCCCGGGCCCGGCGCCGGACGGACCGATGGCCCCGCCGCTCTCCGTGGGGAGGCGGCGGGGCCATCGGTCCGCCCGCGTGCGGGGTCGCCCGCTCAGAGGTCGTAGTAGAGCTCGAACTCGTGCGGGTGCGGGCGCAGTGCGATCGGGGCGATCTCGTTGGTGCGCTTGAAGTCGATCCAGGTCTCGATCAGGTCGGGCGTGAAGACGCCGCCGGCCAGCAGGTACTCGTGGTCGGCCTCCAGGGCCTCCAGCACGGCCGGCAGCGAGGCCGGGACCTGGGGGACGGACGCGTGCTCGTCGGGGGCGAGCTCGTACAGGTCCTTGTCGACCGGCTCCAGCGGCTCGATCTTGTTCTTGATGCCGTCCAGGCCCGCCATCAGCATCGCCGCGAAGGCGAGGTACGGGTTGGAGGACGGGTCGGGCGCGCGGAACTCGATGCGCTTGGCCTTGGCGTTCGAGCCGGTGATCGGGATGCGGATCGCGGCCGAGCGGTTGCGCTGCGAGTACACCAGGTTGACCGGGGCCTCGAAGCCGGGGACCAGGCGGTGGTACGAGTTCACCGACGGGTTGGTGAAGGCGAGCAGCGACGGCGCGTGCTTGAGCAGGCCGCCGATGTAGTAGCGCGCGGTGTCGGAGAGCCCGGCGTAGCCCTGCTCGTCGTAGAACAGCGGGGAGCCCTCGGTCCACAGCGACTGGTGGACGTGCATGCCCGAGCCGTTGTCGCCGAAGATCGGCTTCGGCATGAAGGTGGCGGTCTTGCCGTTGCGCCAGGCGACGTTCTTGATGATGTACTTGAACAGCATCAGGTCGTCGGCGGCGTGCAGCAGGGTGTTGAACTTGTAGTTGATCTCGGCCTGGCCGGCGGTGCCGACCTCGTGGTGCTGGCGCTCGACCTCCAGGCCGGCGGCCGCGAGCTCCAGCGACATCTCGGCGCGCAGGTCGGCGAAGTGGTCGACCGGCGGGATGGGGAAGTACCCGCCCTTGTACTTCACCTTGTAGCCGCGCGCGTCGCCCTCGGCGGAGCCGCTGTTCCAGGCGCCGGCCTCGGAGTCGATGTGGTAGTACGAGGCGTTCGCGCTGGTCTCGAAGCGCACCGAGTCGAAGACGTAGAACTCGGCCTCGGGCCCGAAGAAGGCGGTGTCGGCGATGCCGGAGGAGGCCAGGTAGGCCTCGGCCTTCTTGGCGACGTTGCGCGGGTCGCGGCTGTAGGCCTCGCCCGTGATCGGGTCCTGGATGAAGAAGTTGATGTTGAGGTGCTTCTCCTTGCGGAACGGGTCCAGGCGGGCCGTGGCAAGGTCGGGGACGAGTGCCATGTCCGACTCGTGAATGGCCTGGAACCCGCGGATCGACGAGCCGTCGAACATCAGGGTCTCGGCCGGGTCGAACGTCGCCGCAGGCACCGAGAAGTGCTGCATGACGCCTGGCAGGTCGCAGAACCGGACGTCGATGAACTTCACATCGTTGTCCGCGATGTACTGCTTGACCTCGGCGGCGTTGTTGAACATTCCATCTGGCCTTTCCGAAAGGGGACCACCGGCTTCAGCTGGTGGGGAGTTTCGTCCTTGGATCGTAAGGGCGCAGGACCGGAGATCGCTGCGCCGCGTCGATGGCGCGCCGGGCTGTGGGGGGAGCCACTCACCGGGGCGATCTTCGAGTGCCTCCTCCGTGCGGAATGCGCCTCACCCTAGGAACGGCCCGTTTCCTGTTGGTGACTTCTGTGTTTCCTAAATGTTAACCACCCCGGTCGGGCGGGCGGCAAAGTCGTACGGTTCCGGGCAAATCGCCGCGCCCTCGACCGGGGTCCGATCCGAGTGGTCTGGACCACTTGAGGGGCCCTGTGAAGGCCCTCCCGACCCGCCGGGGGAGGCGGTGGCAGGGCGCCGCGGCGGCCCGGTTAGTGTGGATTCGTGGACACCAGAGAAGCGTTGGGATCGTGGATCGACGGCCCGAAGGCGGCCGCCGAGAAGATGGGTGCCGACTTCGGGCACCGCGGCGAGCGCCTCGGCCTGCCCAAGGAGGGTCCCGGTTCGATCGCCGGTCCCGGCCGCCGGATCGGCGCGCTCTTCGTCGACGGCTGGCTGGTGGCGCTGATCGCTTACGGCCTCGTCTCGCGCGGCGACCAGGCACAGGCCAACCTCTGGACCACCCCGATCTTCTTCGTGGTGACCGTGCTGCTGCTCGCCACCACCGGAACCACGATGGGCAAGCGACTGTTCGGCCTGCGGGTGGTGCGTGTGGACGGCGGGCGGGCCGGCATCCCGCAGGTGATGCTGCGCACCCTGCTGCTCTGCCTGGCGGTGCCGGCGCTGGTCTGGGACCGGGACACCCGTGGCCTGCACGACAAGGCCGTCGGCACGGTCGAGGTCCGGATCTGACCGGCGGCCGGCCCGCCGCTCGGCCTGACGGCTCCGCCTGGGCCGCCCGGGGGCGGCTCGGCCCGAGCGCTGCCGAGCGCTGCCTGAGTTCTGGCCGACTTCGGCCTGAGCTCGCCCGGAGGGCTCGGCCTGAGCTCGCGCCGGACGGCTCTCCGGCGCGGTCCCGGTCGGGCGCTCCCCACGGGTCGCCGCGCGCCGACGAAGCAGCGGCGCCCGGACGCCGGTCGGAAGCGGTCGCGCGGCGGACAGCCTCGGACCGGAACGGTCCGGCTCCGAGGCCGTCCGCCCGGGCGAGGTCGATCAGGACCGGTCCGGCCGCGCACCGGAGCGAACATCGAACGCGCCGTTCTGAAGCAATGGTCGAACGGCACCGTCCCGAAGCGGACGTCAAACGGCCCCGACGCGAAGTGTCCGCGGCGGGGCCGTGTCGTGTTCGAGCGAGGAGCGGTCAGCGAGCCTGGCCGCCCTTGGGCATCCGGGCGCCCTTGGGCATCGGGCCCTTGGGGATCGGCGCCTTGGAGAGCAGGTCTCCCAGGGCGCGCAGCCGGTCGTTGGTCTCGGTGACCTGGCCGGGGGTGATCGCGCGGGGCAGGCGCATCAGGTGGATCTGCAGCTTCTTCAGCGGGATCTCACCCTCCCCGGTGCCCACCACGATGTCGTGGACCGGGATGTCGCCGACGACGCGGGCCATCTTCTTCTTCTCGGAGGCCAGCAGCTGGCGGACCCGGTTCGGGTTGCCCTCGCCGATCAGCGCGATGCCCGGCCGGCCGACCGCCCGGTAGACCGCGTCCTGGTTGCGGGTGACCGCGACCGGGGTCGGGTTGGCGCTCCAGCCGCGCTTGATGTTGTTCAGCACGGCCGCCACGGCGCCCGGCTGTCCCTCCATCTGCCCGAAGGCCGCACGCTCGGCCCGGCGCCCGAAGACGATCGCCATGGCCAGGAAGGCCACGATGAAGCCCAGGATGCCCAGGTAGATCGGGTGATCGATCGCAAAGCCGATGGCGAGAAACACGCCGAAGGTCAGCAGGCCGACGCCGGCGATGATCAGGCCGATCTTGGTGTCGACCTTCTTGGTCATTTGGTATGCCAGACGGATCTGCTTGAGTCGCCCGGGGTTCTCGGATGTTTCCCTCGCCATAACGCTCATGGTACGTGCCGGGAGCGCGGGATATCCAAGCACGGTGCCGGATCGCACCGAACCGTGATCCGGCCGGCCCACGGCGGCGGTCCGGCGGTCGGGTCTCAGCGCCGGACGGCCTCCGCCACCGGGCCGGTCACGGCCGTGCCCAGCGCCCGGTCCTCGGCGTGTCGGCGGTTCTCGCAGACCGCCGCCCAGGCGTTCTGCCGCGCCTGCCGCTGACCGCTCGCCAGCAGCACGCTCTCGGCCAGCCGCAGCGCGGTGCCGCCGACCGATCGGATCCTTACCTGCATTCCGAACAGCTCCCCTCGGTGTCGAGAAGGTCCTGACCATCACATGGTCACCACTTGGTGTTACCAGTCGGTGACCAGGCCGTCAAAGCCTGATGAAAGCCGGACGCCCCTTTGGCGGAACCGAACGCCCCCGAACGGAGCCGGGCGGGCGAACGGCGCCGCGGCGACAACCGGCAGGCCGGAACGACGACGGGAGGGGCGGGGCCGAAGCCCCGCCCCTCCCGGTGACACCGATCGCCGTCGGCCGTCGTGCCCGGCCGGTGAGGCGAACCTCACGCCCGTCCCCGCGCCGCGCGGATCGCACCGCGCCCCGCGAGGCCGTCGTGGGCAGGTCTCAGACCGTCGCCTTCTCGCGGTGCTCCAGCGCCTGGCGGTACAGCCGGCCGGCCCGGTACGAGGAACGCACCAGCGGCCCGGACATCACGCCCGCGAAGCCGAGCTCCTCGGCCTCCTGCTGCAGCTCCACGAACTCGTGCGGCTTCACCCAGCGCTCGACGGGGTGGTGGCGCACCGACGGGCGCAGGTACTGGGTGATGGTGATCAGCTCGCAGCCGGCGCCCACCAGGTCGGCCAGCGCCTGGCTGACCTCCTCGCGGGTCTCGCCCATGCCCAGGATGAGGTTGGACTTGGTCACCAGCCCGGCGGCCCGCGCCTGGGTGATGACGTCCAGCGAGCGCTCGTAGCGGAACGCCGGGCGGATCCGCTTGAAGATCCGGGGCACCGTCTCGACGTTGTGCGCCAGTACCTCGGGACGCGAGGAGAAGACCTCGGCCAGCTGCTCGGGCACCGCGTTGAAGTCGGGGATCAGCAGCTCGACGCCGGTCCGCCCGCCCTCGCGGCCGGCCGTCTGCGCGTGCACCTGGCGCACCGTCTCGGCGTACAGCCAGGCGCCGCCGTCGGGCAGGTCGTCGCGGGCGACACCGGTGATGGTCGCGTAGTTCAGGTCCATCGTGACGATCGACTCGGCGACCCGGCGCGGCTCGTCGCGGTCGAAGTCGGCGGGCTTGCCGGTGTCGATCTGGCAGAAGTCGCAGCGGCGGGTGCACTGGTCACCGCCGATGAGGAAGGTCGCCTCGCGGTCCTCCCAGCACTCGAAGATGTTGGGACAGCCGGCCTCCTGGCAGACCGTGTGCAGTCCCTCCTTCTTCACGAGCGACTGGAGCGCGGTGTACTCCGGGCCCATCTTCGCCCGGGTCTTGATCCACTCAGGCTTCCGCTCGATGGGGGTCTCGCTGTTGCGGACCTCCAGGCGCAGCAGCTTCCTGCCGTCGGGTGCGACAGCGGACACGTGCGACTCCTAAGAACTAGACGGGGTACCCCCAGGGTACGCCTGTGCTTGTACGGCTCTCCACGGGCCCGGCCCCGGGAATCGCAGGATTCCCGGGCTCGCGGGCTGCCCGTCCGGGCAACATCCGCCGCCCGGCCGGGATTCCCTACCGGGCCAGCGCGGGCTCGGCGAGTTCGGCGAACACCTCGGCGAGGTGCTTCTCGACCACCGGCAGGGCCTCGCCGACCGGGAAGGTCCGGCCGAGCTCGGTGCTGACCGAGCCGACCCCGGCGTCCCGGATGCCGCAGGGCACGATCCGGTCGAACCAGGTCATGTCCGGATCGCAGTTCAGTGCGAAGCCGTGCATGGTGACGCCCCGCGCGACCCGCACGCCGATCGCCGCCAGCTTGCGGTCGTCGCCGCGCTGGCCGGCGTTGGACGCCGCGTACTCGGGCCCGGCCAGCCGGGGGTCGATGCCCAGCGGCAGGCCCATCCGCAGGGTCAGGCTGCCGATGTCGACCACCTGGGCCGGGTCCACCACCGCGTCCGGGAGGCTCTCGCCGAGCACCCAGACCCCGCTGCGGCCCTCGACCCGGGTGGTCTCCACCCCGAACTCGCCGCAGGCGCGGATCAGCGCCTCCTCCAGCCGGCGGACGTACGCGACGACGTCCATCGGCTCGGGCAGCTTCACGATCGGGTAGCCGATCAGCTGGCCGGGGCCGTGCCAGGTGATCTCGCCGCCGCGGTTGACCTCGACCACGGGGGTGCCGTCCAGCGGCCGGTCCTCGGGGTTGGTGCGGCGTCCGGCCGTGTAGACCGGCGGGTGCTCCAGGAGCAGCACGGTGTCGGGGATCTCGTCGGCGACCCGGAGGGCGTGCAGTCGCTGCTGCTCCTCCCAGGCCTCCTGGTACGGCACCGACCGATCGCCGATGCCCATGCGTACGAACCGTACGTTCTCGCTCACCGCTGCTCCTTGCCAGGCGTTCGAGACCAACCTCGCCACTGTACGCCCGACCGGGTGAAGGCCGTCCCGGCCGTCCGTCCGGCAGTCCCCGGTTCGTCCGCCCGGCCGCTTCCGCGCAGGTCGCGGGCCTGCGGCGGGGCCGGGGCGGGGGCGGGCGGGGATGGCCGGGGGCCGGGGTCGGCGGCGGGGTCAGCCGTCGGCCAGCAGCTGCAGCCGCAGGGCCAGCTGGAGCTCCAGCGAGCGCTCGGGCTGGTTCCAGTCCCGGCCGAGCAGCGCCTCGATCCGGTCCAGCCGCTGGACGACGGTGTTCACGTGGACGTGCAGTTCGTCCTTGGCCCGGGTCAGGCTGCTGCCGCTGTCGAAGTACGCCCGCAGGGTCCGGACCAGCTCGGTGCCGCGCCGGGTGTCGTAGTCCAGCAGCGGGCCGAGGGTCGCGCCGACGAACCCGTGCACGTCGTGGCCGTCCCCGAGCAGCACGCCGAGGAAGCCCAGCGCCTGCGCGGAGGCCCCGTCGCCGTCGCGGCCGAGCACCCGCAGCGCCCGGACGCAGCGCACCCCCTCGGCGTGGGCGGCGGCCAGGGCGAGCGGCCCGGCGGCGGAGCGCCCGGCACCCACCGTCACCGGCACCCCGGTCAGCCGGGCCAGCCGCTCGGCGGCCTGCTCGGCGGCCTCGCCGGGGCTCGCGGACCCGTCGTCGGGCAGCAGCAGCACCACGTTCTCGCCGTGCTCGGCGCTGACGCCCCGGGAGCCGAACAGGTAGCGCCCGGCCGCGCCCGCGAGGCGGCCCCGGGCGGCCGGCCCGGCGGCCGCGGCGACCAGCACCAGGTGCGGGCGGCCGAGGTCCACGCCGAGCCGGCGGCCGCGGGCGACCAGCCCGACCGGATCCCGGTCGGGGGCGGTGAGCAGGTCGGCCAGCAGCTCGCCGCGGACCCGGTTCTCGGTCTCGGCGACCGAGCGGCGCAGCAGCAGGAGCAGCGCCGTCACCACCCCGGCACGCTCGAACAGCCGGCGGTCGGCATCGTCCAGCCCCGGCCGGCCGGACAGCACCAGGCTGCCCAGCGGCTCCTGGCCGGCCAGCACCACGCAGACCCAGGCGTCCCCGCGGCGCACCGCCCGCCCCTCGGCCCGGGAGACGGCGACGGCCTCCGCCAGCCCCTCGACGCCCCCGGCCGGGCCGGCCAGGGCGTTGCCGTCGGCGTCGTGCACCGCTATGCCGCCGTCCAGCAGCGCGGCCACCTCGGCGGCCACGTCGGCGACCTCGGCGCCGCGCAGCACCAGGTCGGTGAGCCGGTCGTGGGCCTGCTCGGCGCGCTGGACGGCGGCCGAGTGGGCCCGGATCACCGCGTTGGCGCTGTTCAGGCTCTCCAGCGCGGCCCGGGTGTCGGCCAGCGACTTGGCGGTGTCCAGGGCGATCGCGGCGTGCGCTGCCAGCGAGCAGAGCAGTGCCACCTCGTCGGGGGAGAAGGCGCGCGGCGAGCGGTCGGCCGCGAACAGCACCCCGATCACCCGCCCGCCGAGCAGCAGCGGCACCCCGATGATCGCGACCAGGCCCTCGTCCAGCACCCCGGCGTCGATCTGTCCGGTGTGGTGGAAGCGCCCGTCGGTGCGGTAGTCGGGGGTGGCGTAGGGGCGGGCGCTCTGCGCGACCAGGCCGCCGAGGCCGTCGCCGAGGCTGAGCCGCAGGTTCTGGAAGAGCGCGGAGACCGAGCCGTCGGTGACCCGCATGTACGTGTCGCCGGCCGCCTCGTCCGGCAGGGTCAGGTAGGCGGTGTCGGTGCCGAGCAGCATCCGGGCCCGGCGCACGATGGCCTGCAGCACGTCGTCCAGGTCGCGGGAGGCCGCGAGGTCGCCGGCGGTGTCGAAGAGCGCCGTCAGCTCGGCCTCCCGGCGCCGGTGCTGGCGCAGCGTCCGGTGCACCCGCAGGGCCAGCCAGGTCGCGTCGTCGATCTCCGCGAGGACGTCGACGGGCTCGCCCCGCAGCCGGGCGTCGGCGAGCACCCCGGCGAAGTCCTCGGTGGCCGCGCCGGAGGCGAGCAGGTCGAGCAGCCGGCGCAGGGCGGGCGCCGCCCCCGGGGTCGGGTCGGTCATGGTGCAGCCGCCAATCGGCAGAGTCAGGCCTCGGGAACGTCGGCCGGTCACGGGGACGGAAGCGCGATGGTACGCCTGGCGGGGCCGGGACGACCGGCGGCCGGCGCCCGGGGTGGACCGGGCGCCGGCCGCCGGGGCGGACGGTCTGGGCAGGGGCCCGCTCAGACGGTGAGCGTCTTCGCCGGGACGGCGGCGGGCGCGGCCGCCCCCTGGGCGGCGTCGACCTCGGCCAGGTCGCGGCCGCGGGTCTCCTTGGCGCAGAGCACCGCGAGCACGGTGATCACCGCCGCGATCGCCACGTACACCGAGATCGGCGTCGAGCTGCCGTAGTCCTTGAGCAGCGCGGTGGCGATCAGCGGCGCCGGGGCGCCGGCCGCGACCGAGGCGAACTGGGCGCCGATGGAGGCGCCGGAGTAGCGCATCCGGGTCGCGAACAGCTCGGAGAAGAACGCCGCCTGCGGGGCGTACATCATGCTGTGGAAGACCAGACCGATCGTCACCGCCAGCAGCAGCGAGCCGAAGGACTTCGCGTCGACCAGGGTGAAGAAGACGAACGCCCAGACGCCGACCCCGACCGCGCCCACCAGGTACACCGGCTTGCGCCCGACCCGGTCGGAGAGCGCGCCGAACAGCGGGATCAGGGCGAACTGGATCGCCGAGGCCACCAGGACGGCGTTCAGCGCGGTCTGCTTGGGCAGGTGGACGTGGGTGACGGCGTAGGCCAGCACGAAGGTGGTCATCACGTAGTACGAGATGTTCTCCGCCATCCGGGCGCCCATCGCCACCAGCACCTCGCGCCAGTGGTGGCGCAGCACGGCCACCAGCGGCGGCTGCTCGGTCTGCTGCGCGGCCTTGCGGGCCTCGGCGTTCGCCAGCGCCTGCCGGAACAGCGGCGACTCGTCCACCGACAGCCGGATCCACATGCCCACCAGCACCAGCAGGGCCGAGAGCAGGAACGGCACCCGCCAGCCCCAGGAGAGGAAGGTGGACTCCGACTGAACGGCCGTCAGCAGCGACAGCACACCGGCGGCCAGCAGGTTCCCGGCCGGCGCCCCGCCCTGCGGCCAGGAGGCCCAGAAGCCGCGCCGCCGGGCGTCCCCGTGCTCGGAGACCAGCAGTACCGCGCCGCCCCACTCGCCGCCGAGCGCGAAGCCCTGGACCAGGCGCAGCGCCGTCAGCATGATCGGGGCCGCCACCCCGACCTGGTGGTACGTCGGCAGGCAGCCGATCAGGGTGGTCGAGCCGCCCATCAGCAGCAGGCTCACCACCAGCAGCTTCTTGCGGCCGATCCGGTCGCCGAAGTGGCCGAAGACCAGGGCGCCGAGCGGACGGGCGGCGAAGCCGATGGCGTAGGTGAGGAAGGACAGCAGGGTGCCGGTCAGCGGGTCGCTGTTGGGGAAGAACACCTTGCCGAAGACCAGCGCGGCGGCGGTGCCGTAGAGGAAGTAGTCGTACCACTCGATGGTGGTGCCGATCAGGCTCGCGCCGACGACCTTCCAGAGGGGGGAGCTGGTTCTCGCTACGTCGGGAGAACTGGCCATGGGGTCCACCTGTCTTCTCTGCGGGTGAGGCGGGGCGGGGGCCGGGCGGGGGCCCGGGGCGGGACGGGAGGGAGCGGGGGACGGGGAGCGGGGAGCGGGGGACGGGGAGTGGTGCGGGGAGGAGACGGCGGGCGCGGGTCGGTCAGTGCGCCGTCCAGCCGCCGTCCAGGGGCAGGCTGGCGCCGGTCAGGTAGGAGGCGTGCGGGGAGCAGAGCCAGAGGGCCAGCTGCGCCACCTCGCCGGGCTCGATGAGGCGCTTCACGGCGGTGCGGTCCAGCATGATCCGCTCCACCACCTCCTCCTCGGGGATGCCGTGGGCGAGCGACTGCGCGGCGATCTGCCGCTCCACCAGCGGGGTGCGGACGTAGCCGGGATTGACGCAGTTGCTGGTGACCCCGTGCGGGGCGCCCTCCAGCGCCACCGTCTTGCTGAGGCCCTCCAGGCCGTGCTTGGCGGTGACGTACGCGGACTTGAAGGCGCTGGCCCGCAGCCCGTGCACGGAGGAGATGTTGACGACCCGTCCCCAGCCCTGGGCGTACATGTGCGGCAGGGTGCGGCGCAGGATCCGGAACGGGGCCTCCACCATCACCCGCTGGATCAGGGCGAAGCGCTCCGGCGGGAACTCGTGCACGGGGGCGACGTGCTGCAGACCGGCGTTGTTGACCACGATGTCCGCGTCGGTCGGCAGGGAGTCCACCGCGGCCGGGTCGGAGAGGTCGACGACGTGCGCCACGCCGTTGATCCGCTCGGCGAGCTCGCCGGCCGGGCCGGCCGCCAGGTCGACGACGTAGACCTTGGCGCCCGCCTCGGCGAGGGCCTCGGCACAGGCCAGGCCGATTCCTGAGGCCGCGCCCGTGACCAGGGCGGTCCGGCCGCTGAGGCCGCCTGCGGGGGGCCGGTCCGAAGTGGTGTCCATGGGCCAGAACGGTAGGAATTCGCGGGCCGCTCTCCTATGGTCCCCGTCGCCACAGTGTCCGTGACCGCTATGGCGACGCCCGCCATGGGGCCCGTCGCACCCCGTGCGTCCCGGGCGGCAGGCCGGCGGCCCTGGGCAACGCAAACCACAGCCGCCCCCGCTTCAACACAATGGACGCCCTTGCTTCACCCGTTCGGAGGATTGCCCGGCCAGAACCGCACATAGCGCCCGAATGCTCGCTACATTCACGCCGATTCCCGACAGGGGGCGCCGCCCGGGCACCGGGGGACTGGATTGTGCCTGAGCGACGCTTCGAGAGGTGTTGACTGACTATGCCCCAACGGCCCGCAACAGACGACAGCCCGGCGTACGGACCGCTCGACCCGCTCGACCCCCGCGTTGGGCCGGACGGGCCGGCCCTCACGGACGCCTCCGACTCCCTGCACGACGCCCCCGGGCCGCCCCAGGACGCGGGGCGGCCCGACGCCGCCGGGCCGCCCGACGGCGCCCCGCACCCCGGCGAGCCGGGGCACCACGACAGCGCCGGACTGCGGGCGCCGGCCGCGGGGCCGGGCGACCCGCCGGCCGCCGGCGCCCCGCAGAACGGCCGGCTGGCCGTGCTGATCGACGAGGCCGGCTTCTCGCACGCCGGCCTGGCCCGCCGGGTCGACCAGCTCGGCCTGGAACACGGCCTGGACCTGCGCTACGACAAGACCTCCGTGACCCGCTGGCTCCGTGGCCAGCAGCCCCGCGGCGCCACCCCGGCCCTGATCGCGGAGGTCTTCACCCGCCGGCTCGGCCGCCGGCTCACCGCCCAGGACCTCGGCCTGGACGCCTGCGCGCCGGTCTACGCCGGGCTGGAGTTCGCCGAGACGCCGCAGGAGGCGGTGGAGATCGTCGCCAGCATGTGGCGCAAGGACAGCGGCCCGCAGTCCGAGCTGCGCCGGATCGCCTTCACCCCGGCCGGCCTGGTCGTCCCGAGCCGGGACTGGCTGATCGGCCGGACGGACGAGCGGGTGGCCAGGGACGGCTCGGTGCCGGGCCTGCTCGACCCCTCGCCCGGTCCGGGCGGTGCCGCGGCGGGCCCGCCCGGTCAAGGAGGTCCGGCCGGCCCCGCGGCCCCGGTCCGACCCGGTGAGCGGGGGCCCGAGCGGGCACCCGAGCGGCGACCGGGCGTGGCACCCGGCCAGCCCGCCCTCGGCCGGGTCCCGTTGCAGAACCGGCGCCCGCCCGTCGCGGTCGAGCCGCCGTCGGGCGACCCGTCGGGCGAACCGCGCCCGGCCCTGCGGGTCGGGCGCGGGGACATCGCCGCCGTCCGCGCGGTCGGCGACCTCTTCCGCGCCCTGGACCAGGCCTACGGCGGCGGCCACGCCCGGCAGGCCCTGGTGCGGTACCTGGAGAGCGAGGCCGAGCCGATGCTGCGCGGCCGGTACGGCGAGCAGATCGGCCGGGCGCTGTTCGGCGCCGTCGCCGACCTCACCCGGCTGGCCGGCTGGACGTCCTTCGACATCGCCGCCCACGGCCTGGCACAGCGCTACTTCGTCCAGGCGCTGCGGCTCTCCCAGGCGGCCGGCGACCGCGCGCTCGGCGGCTACGTGCTGGTCACCATGAGCCAGCAGGCGGTGCACCTCGGCCACGGCCGGGAGGCGGTCCAGCTGGCCCGGGTCGCCCAGCAGGGCGTCGGCACCTCGGTGCCCCCCGCCGTTCAGTCGCTGCTGCACGCCGCCGAGGCGCGCGGCCACGGGCTGCTCGGCGACGTCCGGGCCTGCACCACGGCGCTGGTCCGCTCGGAGCGCTCGCTGGCCGCCGCCCGCCCGGGCGACGACCTGCCCCCGTGGGCCCGGTTCTTCGACGAGGCCCAGTTGGCCGACGAGTTCGCGCACTGCTACCGCGACCTCCAGCAGTGGCGGCCGGCCGCCCAGCACGCCGAGAAGTCGCTGCGCCTGCGCTCGCCCGCGTACGCCCGGAGCCGCATCTTCTGCCGGCTGGTGCTGGCCACCGCCCGGCTCGGCATGGGCGACCTGGACGAGGCCTGCACGATGGCGACCGACGCGCTGCGGGCAGCCGGGGAGATGCGCTCCGCCCGCACGCTGGAGTACGTCCGCGAGTTCCACCGCCGGCTCACGCCGTACCGCGGCAGCCCGGTGGCCCGGGCCTTCGAGGAGGCCGCCCGCCAGGCCGGGGTGGTCTGAGGGCCCGTCGGGCCGCCGCCCCGCCGAGGGGTCGGGGCGGCGGACGGCGCGCGGGGCCGCGGCGGGGCGCCGGTCCTCCCGGTCCGCGCGGCCGGGGGTCCCGGTTCCCCCGGCCGTGCGGACCGGCTCCGGGGCTACGCGGCCACCTCCGCCTCGCGGCCGGCCGCAGGCAGCCCCAGGTCCCGCAGGACGGCGTCGGCCGCCCGGCGGCCGGAGACCAGGGCCCCCTGCACGCTGCTGGTGTCCCGGTGGTCGCCGCAGACGTACAGCCCGGCCAGCACCCGGACCGGCCGCCGGAAGTTGTGCGGCGGCGGCATCGCGGGCACGGCGTCCGGCACATGGCGCACGCTCAGGAACTCCCACCCGGTGGTGGAGGTCCCGTACAGCTCCGCCAGCCGCGCGCGGACGGCCGGTTCGAGCCCGGCCGCCCCGCCGCTGTCGAAGCCGCGCCGCCCCAGCACCGTGGTGGCGATCAGGGCCTGCCCCGCCGGCGCGTACGAGGGGTGCAGCTCGCTCAGCACCAGCGAGTGGGAGACCAGCGGCGGTCCGCTGCCGGTCCGGTCGCCCTCCAGCAACAGCACCGGCTCGTTCACCGGCGTCCGGTCGGCGGCGTGGTAGTACGTGGTCACCGGGTGGAAGGCGGGCAGCCGCAGACCGGGCATCAGCTCGGCGGCGGAGGGCGCGTCGGTGGCGATCACCACGGCCTGGGCGCCGATCCGGCCGTGGTTCGCCGTCTCGACCCCGTCGGCGGCGATCGAGGTGACCCGCACCCCGAGCCGGACGGTGCCGGCGGGCAGGGCGGCGGCCAACTGGGCGGGCACGGCGGCGATCCCGGCGGCGGGCAGGCAGAGCCGTCCGCGCGCGTACGAGCGCAGCACCAGGTCGGCGACCCGGCTGCTGGTCCCGAGGCCGGGGTCGCTGAGCAGCGCCCCCAGCAGGGGTCGCAGCACGCCGTCGACGGTACGGGCGGGCAGCCCGCGCTCGGTCAGCGCGCGGGCGGCGGTGGTCTCGGGGCGGGCCAGCAGCCGCGAGGCCGGGGTGGCGGCCAGCCGGCTCAGCCAGCTGCCGAGCCTGGCCTTGTCCAGCGGGCTGCCGAAGGGCGTGCGGGTGGCCGCCTGGCGGGCGGTGGTCAGCTGTGGGTCGCCGGCCCGGTAGCGCCGGCCGCCGCTGTGCACCAGGACGCCGGGGGCGAGCGGGCGCAGGTCCAGCCGGTCCAGGTCCAGCCGGCGCCGCAGCTCGGGGAAGGCGGTGTTGAGCAGGTGGCTGCCGTGGTCGAGCCGGAACCCGTCCACCTCGCGGGTGGCCATCCGGCCGCCGATCCGGCCGGTGGTCTCCAGCACCTGGACGGTCAGTCCGTGGCCGGTCAGCGCGCGGGCGGCGGCGAGGCCTGCCGCCCCGGCGCCCACCACCACGACGTCGGGGTCGGACTGGCGGCGGGTACGGCGGGTGAAGTCGTATGCGGGCACTGGCGTGCTCCCTCCCTGGTCCCGGAGCTTCGGCCGACACAGGCAGCGGGGTGCCGGGACACGGTCCGCCCAAGTGATGCCCCGTCAATGCCGGAATCAGACAGCGGGGCCGGGCCGGATCCGTGGGCGCGGCGGGATTCGGTGGCACGGGCCGGGGCACGGTCACGCAGTGTGCGCCGGGCCGCCCGGTTGGCGGGCCCTCGGCCGCGCACGGTGACCTGGTACCTGCGGCGCGCCTCTCGTGTGCTCCCGTGCGCCCCCTGCTCCCGTTTCCGCCCTCCTCGCCCCCGAGGGCGCCGGGCCGTCCGGCAGGTCGCCACGGGCCCCGCGCCGGGGCCGCTGCGGGCCGCCCTGACGGCCGCCCAGGGCCGGGCCGCCACTCCGGCCCCCGCCCGGGCCCGCAGGGGCGCCAGGGGCCCCGGGGCCGGCCCGGGCCGTGGCTAGAGGGCCGCCCGCACCGCCGACTCGACATCCGGGTGCCGGAACCGGAAGCCGGCCTCGGTCAGCCGGGCGGGGAGCACCCGGTGGCTCCCGGCCACCTCGACCGCGAGCTCGCCGAGGACGGTCCTCAGCACGGCCTCCGGCACCGGGAACGGCGTCGGGCGCCCGAGCACCCGCCCGACCGCCGCCGTCAGCTCACGGTTGGTCACCGGCTGGGGCGCGGTCAGGTTGACCGGCCCCTCGATGTCCTTCCGGTCGATCAGGAAGCGCAGCGCGGCGACCTCGTCGGCCAGCGAGATGAAGCTCCAGTACTGGTCGCCCGACCCCAGCCGGCCACCGAGCCCCAGCTTGAACAGCGGGAACAGCCTGGCGCCCGCGCCACCGCCGGTCGCCAGCACCAGTCCGGTCCGCGGGTGCACGACCCGGATGCCGGCGTCGGCGGCGGGCCGGGCCGCGGCCTCCCACTCCACGCAGACCTCGGCGAGGAAGTCGTCCCCGGCCGGTGAGTCCTCGTCGATCACCCGGTCCCCGGTCTGGCCGTAGTAGCCCACCGCCGAGGCGCTGACCAGCACCCGGGGCGGGGTGTCGGCGGCGGCCAGCGCGGCGGCCAGGGTCTCGGTGCCGAGCACCCGGCTCTCCCTGATCTCCCGCTTGTAGGAGTCGGTCCAGCGGTGGTCGCCGACGCCGGCGCCGGCCAGGTGCACCACGGCCTCGACCCCGGCCAGCCCGGCCCGGTCGATCTCCATCCGCAGCGGGTTCCAGCCGATGGCGGTGGTGCCGTCGGCCTGCGGCCCGGTCCGGCTGCGGTGCCGGACCAGCCGGACCACCTGGTGGCCGTCGGCCAGCAGCGAGCGGACGAGTGCGGACCCGAGGAACCCGGTCGAACCGGTGACAGCGATGCGCATGGGCCCATCCTCGCAGCTCCGTCGGCCCCGGCCGGGGAACGCCGCTGGCTAGCATGGCGCCCATGCGAGACGACGAACTGATCATCCGATCGGCCCGCCCTGAGGACGAACGGGAACTGGCAGACCTCAACCGCGCCGCCTGGTCGTGGCTGAGCGACGTCGCCCCCCGGCCCGCCGAGGACAGCGGGGTCTTCGACGAGCGGCACCCGCCGGAGCAGTACCTGCTGGCCCTGATCGGCGGCCGGGTGGTGGGCTACGTGCGCCAGGTGCCGCCCACCCCGCTGGCCAGCAACCGGCACGTCCGGCAGATCCAGGGCCTCGCCGTCGACGGGTCGGTCCGCGGCCGCGGCGTCGGGCGCGCGCTGGTCGAGGCCGCCTGCGCGGCGGCCCGGGCGGACGGCGCCCGCCGGATCAGCCTGCGGGTGCTCGGCCACAACGAGCCCGCCCGCCGGCTCTACGAACGCTGCGGCTTCCGCGTCGAGGGCTCGCTGAGCGAGGAGTTCCTGCTGGACGGCCGGTACGTGGACGACATCTGGATGGCCCGCCGGCTCGACGCCGAGGACTGACGGGGGGCGACCCCACGCGAGCGGGGCCGACCGCCCGCCGAGTACCCGGTACCACGCCCGCCGGGCCCGGCCCCGCCCGCGCCGGGCACCCGGGCGCAGTGGCCGAACCGTGACAACCCGGACCGTACTGTCACCGGCAGGCCCTGTCTGGGAGCGGTCCACGACGGGTACGGTACGGCGGTGAGCAACTCGACGCCTCCCGGTTGGTATCCCGTACCGGGCACAGGGCCGGACGGCGCGGCCACCCACGAGCGCTGGTGGGACGGCAACGCCTGGAGCAACGACGTCCGTCCGGCCGCCGGCGGCCCGCCCACGGGCGGGCAGATCGCCGATGCTCCGACCCAGGCCTGGCAGAGCACGGCACCGCCGCAGGCCGCCCCGGGGTACGGGCCGCCGGCCGCGCCCCCCGGCTACGGGCCCGCCGCCCAGCCCGGCCAGGGCTACGGCTACCCGCCGCAGCCCGGCGCGGGGTACCCGTCCGGCTATCCGGCCGGCGGCGCCCAGCCGGGTGGACCGGGCCTGCCCGGCTACCCGCCCGGCGCCGGCTACCCCGGCCCGGCCGCCCCGCGCAGGAGCAGCAACGGCCTGGTCATCGGCGTGGTGGTGGCCGTCCTGGTGGCCGGCGGCATCGCGGCGGGGGTGGCCCTGAACAGCGGCGACGATCCCAAGCCCAGGCCCACGCCGACCCTCGCGCTGCCGACCCTCCCGGACGGCCCCTCGGAGAGCCCCGCCGGCTCGCCCAGCCGGCGTCCCAGCCCCTCCGCCTCGCCGCGCAGCACCGCCCCGGTGGCGGTGACCGGGACGGTGCCCGACGCCCAGCACGCCATCACCGTCCCCGTACTGGCGGGGTGGGTGGCCGGTACGCCCGGCAGCACCGCGACCGTCGCGCTGACCAGCGGCCCCTACACCTGCCCGGGCGGCGGGGACTGCGTCCGGGGCCAGTTCTCGATCAAGACGGATCCCGTCCAGGGCTCCACCGCGCGGGCGGCGGCCGAGGCGGCGATCCCCGCCTACGCGCAGGCGATCTTCTCCGGCCTGTCCTCGCACACCGACGCCGGCTCCTCGGCGACCACGGTGGCGGGCGTCGCCGGCTACGCGGTGCGCTGGCACGTCCGCACCAGTGACGGCACCACCGGCTACGTGCTGCTGGCGGCCGTGCCGGCCGAGGGCGGCGGCTTCGTCGTCCTCAACGGCGGGGTGGACGAGGACCCGAAGGCGCCGGACCCGTCCGCCCTCGACCAGATCCTCAAGGGCATCAAGCAGGACGGCACCGGCAGCGGGGTCTGACGGGCCGGGGCCGACCGAGGGGCCGGGAACGGGGTACGCCCCGGGCCCGGCCTACTCGCCGAAGCGCTCCCAGAGCTGGGGGAAGCGTTTCGCCATCGCCTCGGTGTCGGAGAAGTCCAGCGGTGCGCCCTGCGGCCCGGCCGGCTGGTCCAGCCCGAGGTCGGGCAGCGGCAGCCCGGTCAGCTGCTCGTACGCCTCGTCGGCGGCGTAGCCGATGTCCTCGGCGTCGCCGTCCTCCTCCTCGTCGAAGTCGGGTACCAGCTCCGCAAGGTCGTCGGGCTCCTGCAGTGCGCCCTCGAAGACCTCCCGGCCCTGGCCGATCAGCCAGCAGCGGAAGTAGTCGAAGGCGTCCTCCGACGCGCCCTCCAGCAGCAGGTGGGCGGCGCCCCACAGGTCGGTCCGGTACGCGCGCTGGAAGCGCGCCTCGAACAGCCGGGCGAAGTCGATGACGTCGTCCGGCGTCAGCTGCGCGAGCCGCTCCACCAGCCGGTCGGCCTGCTCGTCCGGGTCGCCGTCGGCGGCGTCCCGGGTCTCGTCGATGATCTGCCAGAAGTCCGTCTCGTACATCAC
Organism: Kitasatospora herbaricolor; assembly: GCF_030813695.1. Taxonomy (NCBI): domain Bacteria; kingdom Bacillati; phylum Actinomycetota; class Actinomycetes; order Kitasatosporales; family Streptomycetaceae; genus Kitasatospora; species Kitasatospora herbaricolor. Next base: position 2,700,867 of record NZ_JAUSVA010000002.1, on the reverse strand, counting down.
CGCTCCAGCATCCCTGTTCACTCGGGCAAACGCATGCGAAGTCGCCGTGAAACGCGGAAACCCCCGCTCCGTCCGGGGACGGAGCGGGGGTCGCGGCAGCGGGCGCGGCCCGCTGACGGCCTTACAGGCCGAGGTCGCCCTCGAAGGCGCCCTCTTCCAGACGGGCCTTGACGGTGCCGAGGTAGCGGGCGGCGTCGGCGCCGTCCACGATCCGGTGGTCGTACGACAGGGCCAGGTAGACCATGTCGCGGACGGCGATCGTCTCGCCCAGGTCCGGGTGGTTGATCACGACCGGGCGGCGCACGGTGGCGCCGATGCCCAGCATGCCGACCTGCGGCTGGTTGAGGATCGGGGTGTCGAACAGCGCGCCGCGCGAACCGGTGTTGGTCACCGTGAAGGTGCCGCCCGCCAGCTCGTCCGGCTTCAGGCCGCCGTCGCGGGTGCGGGTCGCCAGGTCGGCGACCTTCTTCGCGATGCCGGCGATGTTGAAGTCACCCGCGCCGTGGATCACCGGGACGAACAGGCCCTTGTCGGTGTCCACCGCGACGCCGATGTTCTCGACGTCGTGGTAGGTGATGGTGTCGTCGGCGTTGACCTTGGCGTTCAGGACCGGGTGGACCTTGAGCGCCTCGGTGGCGGCCTTGATGAAGAACGGCAGCGGGGAGAGCTTGACGCCCTCGCGCTGCAGGAAGCCGTTCTTCGCCTTGTTGCGCAGCTGCATGATGCGGGTGACGTCCACCTCGACCACGGTGGTCAGCTGGGCCGACACCTTGAGCGAGTCGACCATGTGCTTGGCGATGGCCTTGCGGACCCGGGTCATCGGCACGGTCTGGCCGCGCAGCGGGGACGGCGCGGCGGCGGCCTTCGGCGCGGCGGCAGCGGCGGGCGCCGGAGCGGCCACCACCTTGGCGGCCTCGGCGGCGGCGATGACGTCCTGCTTGCGGATCCGGCCGCCGACACCGGTGCCGGTGACGGAGCCCAGGGCGACACCCTGCTCGGCGGCGAGCTTGCGCACCAGCGGGGTGACGTAGGCGTCGGAGCTGTCGGCGGCGGGAGCGGCCGGGGCGGCGACGGGGGCCGGGGCGGCGACCGGGGCCGGAGCGGCCGGAGCCACCGGGGCGGGAGCGGCGACCGGGGCGGGAGCGGCAGCCGGGGCCGGAGCCTCGGCGACCGGCGCGGGGGCCGGGGCGGCGACCGGGGCCGGAGCGGCCGGAGCGGCGACGGGAGCGGGGGCCGCGGCCGGGGCCGGAGCGGCGGCCGGGGCCGGGGCGGCGGCGACCGCGCCCGCGACACCGATCAGCGCGAGCTGGGCGCCGACCTCGGCACTCTCGTCCTCGCCCACGAGGATCTTCACCAGCACGCCGGCGACCGGCGAGGGGATCTCGGTGTCGACCTTGTCGGTGGAGACCTCGAGCAGCGGCTCGTCGATCTCGACGGTGTCGCCCTCGGCCTTCAGCCAGCGGGTGACGGTGCCCTCGGAGACGCTCTCGCCCAGCGCGGGGAGCAGCACCGGGGTGGCGTCGCCGGCCGGGGCGGCAGCGGCCGGCGCGGCAGCCGGGGCCTCGGCCACCGGGGCGGGAGCGGCCGGAGCCTCGGCGACGGGGGCCGGCGCGGCCGGGGCCGCCTCGGCGACCGGCGCGGCAGCGGCGACCGGGGCGCCCGAGCCGTCGTCGATGACGGCCAGCTCGGTGCCGACCTCGACCGTCTCGTCCTCGGCGACCTTGATGGCGGCGAGGATGCCGGAGACCGGCGACGGGATCTCGGTGTCGACCTTGTCGGTCGAGACCTCGAGCAGCGGCTCGTCGACCTCGACGCGCTCACCCTCGGCCTTCAGCCAGCGGGTGACAGTGCCCTCGGAAACGCTCTCGCCCAGCGCGGGCAGTGTTACTGAGACCGCCATGGTTTCAGCGACTCCTATCAAGTCTTGCGTACGGGATGGGGGAAGTAAGCGGGGCGCGCGATCAGTCGTGCGCGTGCAGCGGCTTGCCGGCCAGCGCCAGGTGCGCCTCGCCGAGGGCCTCGGACTGCGACGGGTGCGCGTGGATGAGCTGCGCGACCTCGGCCGGCAGCGCCTCCCAGTTGTAGATGAGCTGGGCTTCGCCGACCTGCTCACCCATGCGGGCACCGACCATGTGGACGCCGACCACGGCGCCGTCCTTGACCTGGACGAGCTTGATCTCGCCGGCGGTCTTGAGGATCTTGCTCTTGCCGTTGCCGGCCAGGTTGTACTTGAGCGTGACGACCTTGTCCTTGCCGTACAGCTCCACGGCCTTGGCCTCGGTGATGCCCACCGACGCGACCTCGGGGTTGCAGTACGTCACGCGCGGCACGCCGTCGTAGTCGATCGGCACGGCCTTGAGGCCGGCCAGGCGCTCGGCGACGAGGATGCCCTCGGCGAAGCCGACGTGGGCCAGCTGCAGGGTCGGGACCAGGTCGCCGACGGCGGAGATGGTGGGCACGTTGGTGCGCATGTACTCGTCGACCAGGACGTAGCCGCGGTCGGTGGCGACGCCGTTCTCCTCGTAGCCGAGGCCGGCCGAGACCGGGCCGCGGCCGATGGCGACGAGCAGCAGGTCGGCGTCGATCTGCTTGCCGTTCTCGGTGGAGACGCGCACGCCGTCGGCGGTGTACTCGACGCCCGAGAAGCGGGCCTTCAGCTCGAACTTGATGCCGCGCTTGCGGAAGGCGCGCTCCAGCAGCTTGGAGGAGTTCTCGTCCTCCAGCGGGGCCAGGTGCGGCAGGGCCTCGACGATGGTGACGTCGACGCCGAAGGACTTCCAGACGGACGCGAACTCGACGCCGATGACGCCGCCGCCCAGGATCACGGCCGACTTCGGGATGCGGTCGAGCTTGAGGGCGTGGTCCGAGGAGATCACCCGGTCGCCGTCGATGGTCAGGCCCGGCAGCGACTTCGGCACGGAGCCGGTGGCGAGGACGATGTGGCGGCCCTCGACGCGCTGGCCGTTCACGTCCACCGAGGTCTGCGAGGAGAGCTTGCCCTCGCCGGTGATGTAGTGGACCTTGCGGGAGGCGACCAGGCCCTGCAGACCCTTGTACAGGCCGGAGACGACGTCGTCCTTGTACTTGTGGACGCCCTTGATGTCGATGCCCTGGAAGGTGGCGAGGACACCGAAGTCCGCCGCCTCGCGGGTCTCGTCCGCGACCTCGGCCGCGTGCAGGAGAGCCTTGGTCGGGATGCAACCACGGTGCAGGCAGGTGCCGCCCAGCTCGCCCTTCTCGATCAGGGCCACACTCAGGCCCAGCTGAGCGGCGCGGAGCGCCGCGGCGTAACCGCCGCTTCCGCCTCCGAGAATGACAACGTCGAAAACGGTGCTGGCGTCGTTCGCCACGTCACGTCCTCCATGCAAAGGGGTGCGGATCGCCGGGCCGGTCGCGGTCCGGTGGGTCGGGAAGCCTTTGTAAGGCGCCCAGTCGTGCCGGAAATACATCTTCGCACTTGTTCGTGGCAGCTGATGTCCCGGCCTGCCCCGAGGGTATCGGGGCACCCCGTAGCGGGGGGTCGAACGTCCCGTACGTCAGGGTATCGCCGCAGCTCACAGGGGTCGTTCCCGGGCGGTGAGCCGGGCCGTCCGGGGCCGGTGGCCCGGGGAGTTCCACCTTGTGGAACAAAGTTTCGCCCGCAGCGAACAGGGGTGCGGAGGCCTCCAGGACTTATTACCGCCAGGTAACCGGAAAATGGAATGAAATAGGCCCGGCGCCCGTTGAAGGGCGCCGGGCCGGGCCGTCCCCGGTGGCCGGGGGCGGGAGGAACCGTTCGGGACGGAGCGTCAGGCCTTGTCGCCCGCGGCCGTCCGCTCGGCGAAGCGCAGCAGCGTGCGCACCGCGCTCGCCGTGCCGCCCTTGGGGGTGTAGCCGTACGGCGCGCCCTCGTGGAAGGCCGGGCCCGCGATGTCCAGGTGCGCCCAGTCGATGCCCTCGGCGACGAACTCCTTCAGGAAGAGGCCGGCCACCAGGCCGCCGCCCATCCGCTCGCCCATGTTCGCCAGGTCGGCGATGGTCGACTCGGTCATGCCCTTGCGCAGCTCGACCGGCAGCGGCATCGGCCAGGACTGCTCGCCGGCCTCCTGCGCCGTGGCGTGCAGGGTCTCGCGCAGCTCGTCGCTGTTGGACATCACGCCGAAGATGCGGGTGCCCAGGGCCAGCACCATCGCGCCGGTCAGCGTCGCCACGTCGACGATCACGTCCGGGTTCTCCTCGCCGGCCCGCACGATCGCGTCCGCCAGCACCAGCCGGCCCTCGGCGTCGGTGTTCAGCACCTCGACGGTCTTGCCGCCGTACATCCGCAGCACGTCGCCGGGGCGGGTGGCCGAGCCGGACGGCATGTTCTCCGCCAGCGCCAGCCAGCCGGTGATGTTGACGGCCAGGCCCAGGCGCTTGGCCGCGACCACGGCCGCGAAGACCGCCGCCGCGCCCGACATGTCGCACTTCATGGTCTCGTTGTGACCGGCCGGCTTCAGCGAGATGCCGCCCGAGTCGTAGGTGATGCCCTTGCCGACGAAGGCGAGCGTCGCCTTGGCCTTCGGGTGGGTGTAGGCCACCTTCACCAGCCGCGGCGGGTTCGTCGAGCCGACGCCCACGCCCAGGATGCCGCCGAAGCCGCCCTTGGCGAGCGCCTTCTCGTCCAGCACCTCGACCTTGAGGCCGTGCTCCTTGCCGGCGGCCTGGGCGATGGTCGCGAAGGCCTTCGGGTTGAGGTCGTTCGGCGCCATGTTGATCAGGTCGCGGGCGCGGTTCATCTCCTCGCCGACCGCGGTGGCGCGCTCGACCGCGGCCTTGGCGTCCTTGCTGCCCTTGCGGGTGGTCAGCACGACCAGCTCGCCGACCGGCTCCTTGCCGGCGCCGTTGCTCTTGTAGGTGCCGTACGAGTACGAGCCGAGCAGCGCGCCCAGCGCGATCGCGCCGGCCTCCTCGGCCGACTCGGCCGGCAGCGCCAGCGCGACCTTCTTGGTGCCGGCGAGGGTCCGGGCCGCGACACCGGCCGCGCGCCGCAGGGCCTCCTCGGAGAAGCCCTGCTCGGCGTCGCCGAGACCGACCGCGAGCACGAGGGGGGCCTTCAGGCCGGCGGGGGAGGGGACCTTCACGGCCTCGCCCTCGCCACCGGTGGCGCCCAGGGTGGTGAGGACCTCGGCCAGCTTGCCGTCGAACGCCTCGATCACGGCCTCGGCACCGGGTGCCACCACGATGCCCTTCGCGCCCTTCGCCACACCGACCACCAGGGCGTCCGCGCGCAGCGATGCGGCGGAGGAGGTGCTCACAGACAATGCAGTCACGTATTTGCGTCCTGTTCTTTCGCGTCCACGGCCGGGTGCGGCGGTGATGCCGCACCGGCGTACCCCCGGGTCGCGGGGACCCGCCCGGCCGGCTCCGGCTCCGGGACCCCTGGCGCGTGCGCCGCCTCCGGCGACCGCACACACCAGAGGTCCCGGCTCCTCGGCGAAGAGCGGCCGGGCAGTTCCCGCGACGGTGCAGGGCTACGGTGCTCCCCGCATGGTAGTCCGCATGCTGGGATCACGCCGCCCCCGGTCCCGGCCCTGACCGGTCGTCCCACGGCAGGCCCGCCACCGGCCCTCGGCCCCGGCCCCGCCTCGACGACGCCTCGGTGCGACGCTGCACGGTGGCGGCGGGAGGTGAGCCGGGCACGACCGGCCACGAGCCACGACGGCCCTTCCCAGGTCGCCGCCCGGGCGGGCGGGTTCGCGCGCGAGGCGGGCCGAAGGGGGAGGGAGGAGCGGCGCGGGCCCGACGCACCCTCCGGTGACGCTCCACGCACCCGGGCGGCGATCCCGCTCCAGCGCCGGTCCGGGGCACAGAAGTTGATCGAGCATCAGCTTCCAGCCGCGACCGTGGGCCTCGGCCGGCGATCCGGCCCCGGGTGGCCGGGGTCCGGTGACCCCTCCGTCGGACGGCTCCAGGGCCGGACCGAGCTCTCGGTGCCCAGGTCCGGCTGCGGGCATCGCGCTGACGGCCGGTCAGGAAGGCGCCCGGTCCCGCGGCCTGTTCCCTGGTCGGTCAGCCCGTCAGGGCCAGCGTGAGCAGGCAGCAGGTGGCGGCGGTCTCCGCCGTCGCGCCCAGGACGTCGCCGGTGATGCCGTCGAAGCGGCGCACGCAGCGGCGCAGCAGGAGCCGGGCGCCGAGCAGTCCGGCGACGAGGGCGAGCGGGAGCCGCAGGGCGGACCAGCCGTCGGTGAGGCCGGCCAGGGCGAGCAGCACGGCGGCGGCGGCGGAGACGGCGAGCGCCGCGGCGGGCGCCACGGTGCTCGCGACCATCGCGCCGAGGCCGCCCGGCCGGGCGGCCGGCACCGAGCGCAGGCAGCCCCAGGCGAGTGCGCAGCGCGCGGTGACCGCGCAGGCGAGCACGGAGAGCGCGCCGCGTACCGCGGAGTGCTCGAACTGGCCTGCCAGCGCGGCGATCTGGGCGAGCAGGGTGAGCAGCAGGGTGAGCACGCCGAAGGGGCCGATGTCGGACTGCTTCATGATCCGTAGGGCGTCCTCGGCGGGCTTGCCGCTGCCGAGGCCGTCGGCGACGTCGGCGAGGCCGTCCAGGTGCAGGCCCCGGGTGAGGGCGGCGAGCGCCGCGACCGCCGTGACCGCGCCGAGCGGTCCGCCCGCCCGCCAGGCCACCAGGGTGCTGGGGGCGGCGGCGAGCGCCCCGAGCACGATCCCGACCACCGGCGCGCAGAGCATCGCGCGCCCCGCGGTCGGCCGGTCCCAGCGTTCGACCCGCACCCGGAGGACGGACAACGTGCCGAAGGCGAACCTCAGCCCTTCGAACCGCAACCGGCTCGCACGCGGATCCCGGGCCCCGGGCGTACCGGTGCCGGAAACACCGGTACCGGTGACACCGGAGTCGGCCGCGTCCGCTCCGGGCCCGCCCGCCCTCGGCCCGTCCGCCTCCGGCCCGTCCGGCACCGCCTCAGACCCGGCCGAGCAGATCCGCCGCCGAGGGCAGCTTGGGCTGCACCCGCGGCAGCGCCGGCGCCTCGGGCAGGCCGGGGAGCACGGCCGTCTCCTCGGCCAGCGTGTCCGCCGCCGCCTGCAGCAGCGGCAGCGACATCAGCGCGCCGACGCCCTCGCCCATGGTGATCTTCTGCTCCTGCAGCGGGATCAGCGTCAGCCGGTCGTAGGCCTTCGCCTGGGCGGGCTCGCCGGTCGACTGACCGGCCCGCCACCACTCGGGGGCCCGGAACGCGATCCGCTGCGCGACCAGCGCGCAGGAGGCGGAGACCACGCCGTCCAGCACCACCGGCAGTCGGCGCACCGCGGCCTGCAGCAGGAAGCCGGTGATGGCGGCGAAGTCCGCGCCACCGGTGGCCGCCAGCAGGGCCAGCTGGTCGCCGAGCACCGGCCGGGCCCGCCGCAGCGAGTCGCGGACGGTGGCGCACTTGACCATCCAGACCCGGTCGTCGATGCCGGAGCCGCGCCCGGTGACCGCCGCCGCGTCCGTCCCGCAGAGGGCGCCGACCAGGACGGCGGCGACGGTGGTCGAGCCGACCCCGAGGTCGCCGAGCACCACCAGGTCCGTCCCGGCGTCGGCCTCCTCGTCGGCGACCGCCATGCCGGCGCGGAAGGCCCGGGCGGCCTCCTCCGCGCTGAGCGCGTCCTCGACGTCGATCCGGCCGGAGCCGCGGCGCACCCGGTAGCGGGTCACCTCTTCGGGGAAGTCGTCCTGATCGGCGTCCACCGCCACGTCGACCACGCGTACCCGGGCGCCGAAGCGCCGCGCGAGCACCGCGACCGGCGCCGTGCCGTCGAGGACGGCGCGCACCCGCCCGGCCGTCCCGCCGTCGGCGGACAGCTCGGAGACGCCCAGCGAGGCGACCCCGTGGTCGCCGGCGAACAGCAGCACCTTGGGCGCCGACAGCGGCCGCACGGGGGAGTGCCCCTGCACGGAGGCGAGCCAGCTGCCCAGCTCCTCCAACTGGCCGAGGCCGCCGCGCGGCCGGTCGAGCGCCCGCCAGCGCTCGTCGGCGGCCCGGCGGGCGCTCTCGTCGGGGCGCTCGACGAGCGAGGAGAACGTATCCAGATCCACGGTCGTGTCCATCGCTGGGAAGGCTACACGGCGTCGGGCGCGATCAGGTGGCTGGCCTGTCAGGAGGCGGGCTTCACCGTCACCACCTGTCCCGCCACCACCAGCAGCACCCGCTCCGAGGCGTCGGCCACCGCCATGTTCAGCCGGCCGAGGGTGTCGCGGAAGCGCCGTCCGGCGGCCGTCGCGGGGACGACGCCCATCCCGACCTCGTTGCTCACCGCGATCACCCGGCGGTCGGTCGACCCCCAGGCCTCGGCCAGCGCCGCGCAGCGCAGCCCGACCGCCCGTTCGCCGCCGGCGGCCCAGGCAGCGTCGTCCCAGGCGTCGCACTCGTCCATCACGGTGGTCAGCCAGAGCGCCAGGCAGTCGATCAGTACCGGCGCCGGGTCGGCGGTGTCCCGCAGCACGCCCTCCAGGTCGCAGGTCTCCGCAGTGCGCCAGCTCGCCGGGCGCCGCTCGCGGTGCAGGTCGACCCGCCGGGCCCACTCCGGGTCGCCGTCCCGGGTGCCGCCGGTCGCCACGTAGAGAACGTCGTCGTACCCGCCGAGCAGCTGCTCGGCCCGGGTGGACTTGCCGGAGCGGGCGCCGCCGAGGATCAGGGTGCGGGGGATTGGCATGGCGTCCATCCTGCCGGACGAGGCGTAGGGATGATCGCGGCGGGCAGGCTAATGTGCGCAGCACGACACAGCAGCGGCACGAGAGTGCGGCGGGACAGAGCGGTACGACCAACCAGTCGTCAGCGGGAGGAGCCGGGCATGGTCTGGACGTGGCGGTACGAGAAGGCGGACGGAACGCTGGTCACCCCCGCGGGCGGCCAGGAGGAGTTCCCGGGGCAGGGCGACGCGGAGTCCTGGATCGGCGAGAGCTGGAAGCAGCTGGTCGAGGACGGCGTCGACAACGCCGTGCTGCTCGACGACGACCGGGTCATCTACTCGATGAGCCTGCACGAGGGCTGAGACCACCCCGTCCGGGAGTCACCCGGTACCCGGCCGGATCCGTCCGGCCGGGGAGATCCGGCCGGCACCCGGCTCGGCACCCGGCCGACGAGCGGGCCCGGCGGGCGGCGCGCGGGCCTGGTGCGCGGCTCGCTACTTCGCGCCCACCACGTGCAGCAGCCCGGCTATCTGCCGGTACGGGTCGGTCTTGCCGGCCCGCTCCTCGGCGTCCAGCAGCTGGGCGAGGCGCCGGCCGTCCACCGGGGGCGCGGAGTCGTCGGCGGTGTTGTCGGTGAAGACCCGCACGCCGTACCAGTGCTTCAGCGGCACCGAGACCTCGGCGAGGGTGACGGCCAGGTCGGCGAGCCGGTCGGCGCGGGCGGTGAGCCCGAGCCGGTTGTAGTAGCGGTCGCTCTCGAAGGCGTGCAGCGCCGCGCGCCAGTCGCCGGCAGCGCCGGGGCGCATGGCCAGCGCGTCGCGGTTGCGGGCCAGCAGCGAGAGCACCCCGCCGGGGGCGAGCAGCCGGGCCAGCGAGGCGATCATCGGGTCCGGGTCGGGCAGGTACATCAGGACGCCGTGGCAGAGCACCACGTCGAAGCTGCGGGCGCCGAACCAGCGGCCGCACTGGTGGCCGTCCCCGCTGAGCAGCTGGACCCGGCCGCGGACCTCGTCGGGCTCCTCGGCCAGCGCGGCCTGGGCGAGCCCGAGGGCGTACTGGTCCGAGTCGATGCCGGTGACGAAGTGGCCGGCCCTGGCGAGCCGCAGCGCCTGGACGCCCTGGCCGCAGCCGACGTCCAGGACGCGCTGGCCGGTACGTCCGGCGAGCTGTTCGGCCAGCTGCCTGGCCACCATCTCCTGACGGACCAGGTTGCGCAGTCCGCCCTGGCGCTCCGGCGACGGGCCGGCGCCGGCGAACGAGCCGCTGCGCGAGGGGAGCCGGTCGTGGCCCCCGCCGCCCTGGCCCGGCAACGCGTACAGGCCGGGCCCCTCCCAGGTGGGAGGGGCCCAGCCCGAGTTCACCGGCTCGGCGGTCAGGGCCTGGCCCCGCGCTTGACCTGCGGCTTGGGCAGCCGCAGTCGGCGCATCTGCAGGATGCGCATCAGGCCGTACGCGACGGCGCCCCGGGTGTTCTGCCCGGCGAAGCGCTCGCCGAGCTGCTTGCGCAGGCCGAGGCCCAGGCGGGCGAAGTCCAGGATCACCAGGACGAAGAAGGCGAGGAAGAGCAGGGTGGAGAGGAGCTGCAGGGCCGGCACCCGCACCACGCTGAGGATCAGGATGACCACGGCGGCGGGCAGGAAGAACTCGGCGAGCGACCAGCGGGCGTCCACGTAGTCGCGGACGAACTTGCGCACCGGGCCCTTGTCACGGGCGGGCAGGTAGCGCTCGTCACCCTCCAGCAGCGCGGTGCGCTGCTTCTCCCGCTCGGAGCGCATCCGCTCGCGGGACTGCCGGGCGGCCTCCTTGCGGTCCTTGGGGACGGTCACCCGGGTGCGCCGGTTGGCCTCGGCGTCACTGCGCCTGGGCGTGGGCCGGCCCTTCTTCGCCTGCGGGTCGCGGGCCTGGCTCGTATCGCTCTGCTTCTCCAGCACGGCGGCGGAGGCAGTGGCATCGTCTGAACGGCGTCGGAACACACCCCCAGCGTACGTGGTGCGCGGACGCTTCTTCCCGTGCCGTCGGACCCAAACAGATATCGATCAAGATTCCGAGGAGGATCTTCCGAGGTTCCGGCCCTGAGGACCGGCGCGTCCAGTACGGGGTTCCCTCCCCCTGCCGGATCATGAAATCGGGGTCGGTTTCCACCCCCGGGATGAGGCATCGGCACCCGTGGCTGTAGCAGTCTTGTTGCAGGCAGGTGCACTGCGGCGATGGCCTCGCTGCACATACACTCGTCGTGTCTGGTAACGAGACTGAGACCGCAGGCCGGAGAAGGGGGCACCCGAGGCCCATGAGCGACGGAATCATGAAGCGTATGGGGCTGATCTTCAAGTCCAAGGCCAACAAGGCCCTGGACCGTGCAGAAGATCCGCGTGAAACGCTCGACTACTCGTACCAGAAGCAGCTCGAACTGCTGCAGAAGGTGCGCAGGGGCGTGGCCGACGTGGCCACCTCGCGCAAGCGCCTGGAGCTTCAGCTGACCCAGCTGCAGCAGCAGTCCGCGAAGTACGAGGACCAGGGGCGCAAGGCGCTCTCGCTCGGCCGGGAGGACCTCGCGCGCGAGGCCCTGACCCGCAAGGCCAACATGCAGTCGCAGATCACCGACCTGGAGACGCAGTACCAGCAGCTCCAGGCCGAGGAGGAGAAGCTCACGCTCGCCTCCCAGCGGCTGCAGGCCAAGGTGGACGCCTTCCGGACGAAGAAGGAGACCATCAAGGCCACCTACACCGCCGCCCAGGCGCAGACCCGGATCGCGGAGTCCTTCTCCGGGATCTCGGAGGAGATGGGCGACGTGGGCCTGGCGATCCAGCGGGCCGAGGACAAGACGGCCCAGATGCAGGCCCGGGCCGGTGCGATCGACGAGCTGCTGGCCTCCGGCGCGCTCGACGACGCCAGCGGTCTCGGCCGCAAGGACGACATCGAGGCCGAGCTGGAGCGGGTGGCCGGCGGCTCCGACGTCGAGCTGGAGCTGGCCCGGATGAAGGCCGAGCTCACCGGCGGCCCCGCGGCCGCGCAGCCGGCCATCGAGCAGGGCAAGCCCGGTACGCAGGACAAGCAGGACACACCGGGGACGATCAACTACAACAAGTGATCCCACTCCTACGGCATCGGCCACGACAGCAGGGAGACGCAGCGGCATGATCATGAGGGTCATGGGGGAAGGGCAGTTCCAGGTGGCCGACGACCACCTGAACCGGCTCAACGAGCTGGACGACGATCTGCTGCGTGCGCTGGAGTCGGGGGACGAGGAGCACTTCAGGTCCGCGCTGGACAGCCTGCTGGCGGCGGTGAAGGAGTTCGGCAGTCCGCTGCCGGACGACTCGCTGGAGCCGTCCGACCTGATCCTCCCCGACGCCGAGGCGACCATCGAGGAGGTCCGGCAGCTGCTGCGGGCCGAGGGCGACGGGCTGATCCCGGGAATCCCCGAGTACGGCTAGGTCCGGGGCGGTCTTGCGGCCGGCCGCCGGACGCGGACGGGCATGTGTGAGGGCGGGCACCCCCCGGGGTGCCCGCCCTCACACATGCCCGCGACCGCGGGGCCCGCCGCCGGCTACGGCAGGGCGAGCATCCGGTCGAGCGCGGCCTTGGCGTACTTCTCGGTCTCGGGGTCGACCGTGATCACGTTCGGCACCCGGCCCTCGACCAGCGACTCCAGCGCCCAGACCAGGTGCGGCAGGTCGATCCGGTTCATGGTCGAGCAGAAGCAGACCGCCCGGTCCAGGAAGACGACCTCCTTGTCCGGGTGCGCCTTGGCGAGCCGGCGGACGAGGTTCAGCTCGGTGCCGATGGCCCACTTGGAGCCGGGCTCGGCGGCGTCCAGCGCCTTGATGATGTACTCGGTCGAGCCCACCATGTCGGCCGCGGAGACCACCTCGTGCTTGCACTCGGGGTGCACCAGCACCGTCACGCCGGGGATGCGGGCGCGGACGTCGTTCACCGAGTCCAGCGAGAACCGGCCGTGCACCGAGCAGTGCCCGCGCCACAGGATCATCTTGGCGTCGCGCAGTTGCTGCTCGGTCAGCCCGCCGTTCGGCTTGTGCGGGTTGTAGAGCACGCAGTCGTCCAGCGACAGGCCCATCTCGCGGACGGCGGTGTTGCGGCCCAGGTGCTGGTCCGGCAGGAAGAGCACCTTCTGGCCCTGCTCGAAGGCCCACTCCAGCGCGCGCTCGGCGTTGGAGGAGGTGCAGATGGTGCCGCCGTGCTTGCCGGTGAAGGCCTTGATGTCGGCCGAGGAGTTCATGTACGAGACCGGCACGGTGACATCGGCTATGCCGGCGTCGGTGAGCACGTCCCAGCACTCGGCGACCTGCTCGGCGGTGGCCATGTCGGCCATCGAACAGCCGGCCGCGAGGTCGGGGAGGATGACCTGCTGCGCCGGGCCGGTCAGGATGTCCGCGGACTCCGCCATGAAGTGCACGCCGCAGAACACGATGTACTCGGCCTCCGGCCGGGCGGCGGCGTCCCGGGCGAGCTTGAACGAGTCGCCCGTGACGTCGGCGAACTCGATGACCTCGTCGCGCTGGTAGTGGTGGCCGAGGATGAAGACGCGGTCTCCGAGGGCGGCCTTGGCCGCGCGGGCCCGCTCGACGAGATCGGGGTCGGAGGCGGCGGGCAGGTCCCCGGGGCACTCGACGCCGCGCTCGCTGTTGGGGTCGGCCTCGCGGCCGAGCAGCAGCAGCGCGAGCGGCGTCGGGGTGGGGTCGACGCCGTAGGTCTCAGTGGTGGTGGTCACGGGCGGGTGCCCTCCTGTGCCGGCCGGGTTTTGTCGAAGCGGCCTTCTCGTCTATCTGACGTTATCTATCATAACCCGGTTAGCGTCAGATTGACGATGGCCGTCCTGTCGATGTGATCAGAACCGCTCGACCAAGCGGAGTCTTCCCGGCGTGTACCGGGAGGTGTTCATGGGGCTCCTGAGGTTGGCTGGCCGGATGAAGGCAATCGCGATCAGGCAGTACGGCGGCCCGGAGGTCGTCGAGTGGACCGACCTCCCCGACCCCAAGGTCGGCCCGGACTCGGTGCTCGTCGAGGTGCGGGCCGCCGGGGTCAACCCGGTCGACTGGAAGGTCCGCGAAGGACGCCTCGACGGCACCTTCGACGTGCGCTTCCCGCTGATCCCGGGCTGGGACGTGGCGGGCGTGGTCCGGGCCGTCGGCGGGGCGGTCACCGAGTTCGCGCCCGGCGACGAGGTGATCGGCTACGTCCGCAAGGACGCAGTCGAGCACGGTACCTACGCCGAACTGGTCGCCGCGCCCGTGCGCACCCTGGCCCGCAAGCCCGCCGCGCTCGACTGGGCACAGGCCGGAGGCCTCCCGCTGGCCGGGCTCACCGCCCACCGGAGCCTGGTCAAGGCCCTGCGGATCAAGGCCGGCGAGACCGTGCTGGTGCACGCGGCCGCAGGCGGCGTCGGCCACCTCGCCGTCCAGATCGCCAGGGCGCTCGGCGCCCGGGTGATCGGCACCGCCGGCCCGCGCAACCACGCCTACCTGCGGGAGCTCGGCGCCGAGCCGGTCGCGTACGGCGACGGACTGGCCGAGCGGGTCCGGGAGCTGGCCCCCCGGGGGGTCGACGCCGCCCTGGACCTGGTCGGCGGCGACGCCGTCGCGGTCTCCGCCGGACTGGTCGCCGACCCCGCCCGGATCGCCTCCGTCGCCGACTACGGCGTGGTCGCCCGCGGCGGCCACTACGTCTGGGGCCGCCCGGACACCGCGGACCTCACCGCGCTCGCCGAACTCGCCGACGAGGGCCGGCTCACCGTCACCGTCGCCTGCACCCTGCCGCTCGCCCAGGCCGCCTCCGCCCAGGCGCTGAGCGCGGAGGGCCGGACCAGGGGCAAGATCGTGCTCCTGGTGGACTGACCGGCCCGATCCCCCAGAATGGGCGGTGAACCGTTTCCGCGGATCACCGCCCAGCACACCGCACGACCGGGAGCCCCGCACCGATGAGCACGAGCCGACCGCCGGAGCCGGGCGGAGCCTCCCTGGACGAGACCGACCGGCTCGTGCTCGCCCAGCTGGGCCGCGACGGCCGCGCCTCGTACGCCGAGATCGGCCTGCTGGTGAACCTCTCCGCGACCGCCGTGCGCCGCCGGATCGACCGGTTGCGGGCCCGCGGAGTCGTCCGCGGCTTCACCGTCGTGCTGGACCCGGCGCTGCTCGGCTGGCAGACCGAGGCGTTCGTCGAGGTGTACTGCCGGGAGCGGACCGCCCCCGAGGAGATCCTCGCCAGCCTGCGCCAGTTCCCCGAGGTGGTCGCCGCCTGGACGGTCACCGGCGACCCCGACGCGCTGGTCCACCTGCGGGCCTCCGACACCGGGCACCTGGAGGCCGTGATCGAGCGGATCCGCAAGGAGCCGGGCGTCCAGCGCAGCCGCAGCTCGGTGGTCCTCTCCCGCCTGATCGGCTGAGCGCCGGGGCCCGGCCCGGTCCTGGGCTCGGCCCCCCCGGGCCCCACCGGCCCCCTCGGGCCGCCCGCCGGGCCCGCCACCCACCGCACCGCCCGCCCCACCGGCCCCACGCAGGAATCCTGCGCGGAGGCCCCCGAACACGCCCGAAAGCTGCCCCACCGGCCGGGTTCCGACGCGCGTGCGGACCGCCCCGCTGCCTAGGCTGATCATGCCGGTCCGCCCCGCGCTCCCCAGCCGCGCGGCCCGCCTCCCCGACCCCCGACAGCCGAGAGGGACACCCGTGTCCGCAGCCCCCCACCGCATGCACCGGCCCGACAGCGAGCTGGTCGACCTGGTATTCGACTACATGCGCGAGCGGCTGCAGTACGACCCGGTGCCGCTCGACCACCCCGGCGACGGCGACCACCTGCGGGCCCGGCTGGCCGGCGTCCTGAACGCCACCGGCAACAACCCCGCCGACGTGCTCAAGCTGTACGACCACGAGCTCTCCCGCGCGGTGATCTCCGCCGACAGCCCCCGCTACCTCTCGTTCATCCCCTGCGCCCCCACCAAGGCCGCGCTGCTCTTCGACATGGTGGTCTCCTGCGCCTCCCTCCAGGGCATCTCCTGGCTGGAGGCGGCCGGCGCGATCGCCGCCGAGAACCAGGTGCTGCGCCTGATCGCGGACCGGGCCGGCCTGCCGGAGACGGCCGGCGGCACCTTCGTCTCCGGCGGCTCGGCCGGCAACCTCTCCGCGCTGGTCGTCGCCCGCGACACCGCCCGCCGCAAGCTCGGCGTGGGCCGCGAGGCCACCCTGCGGATCGCCGTCGCGGACCAGGTGCACTCCTCCGTCAAGAACACCTTCAACATCATCGGCGTCGAGGCGTTCGTCGTCCCGACCGTGGACCGCCGCTTCACCGGCGAGGCGCTGCGCGCCGCCCTCGCCGCGGACCCGCACCCGGAGACCGTGATCGCCGTCGTCGGCACCGCCGGCACCACCAACGAGGGCATCGTCGACGACCTCCAGGGCCTCTCCGAGGTCACCCGCGAGCGCGGACTCTGGTTCCACGTCGACGGCGCGTACGGCGGGGCCGGGCTGTTCGCCCCCTCCGTCCGCGAGCGCTACAACGGCATCGAGCACGCCGACTCCTTCGTGGTGGACCCGCACAAGTGGCTGTTCGCCCCGTTCGACTGCGCCGCGCTGATCTACCGCAACCCGCAGCTGGCCCGCGCCGTGCACACCCAGGACGCCTCCTACCTGGACGTCCTGCACACCGAGGGCGACGAGTGGAACCCCACCGACTACGCCTACCACCTCACCCGGCGCGCCCGCGGCCTGCCGCTCTGGTTCTCGCTCGCCGTGCACGGCACCGACGCCTACACCGACGCGATCGAGGAGGGCCTGCGCCTGGCCCGGGAGAGCGCCCGGGTGATCCGCGGCACCGAGCACCTGGAGCTGCTGCACGACCCGCAGCTGTCCGCCGTCTGCTTCCGGCGCAAGGGCTGGACCCACGACGACTACTACCGCTGGTCGCAGCAGCTGCTCGCGGACCAGATCGGCTTCGTCACCCCCACCGGCTGGGACGGCGAGACGGTGGCCCGGTTCGCCTTCCTGCACCCGGGCACCACGATGGAGATGGTCCAGGAGATCCTCGACACCATGGCGTGAACCGATGAGCCGGCGGGCTGCCGAGCCCGTGAGCCCGTGAGCCCGTGAAGCCGCGGGCTCACGGGCCGTCCGGCCGGGGTCAGAGAAAGCCGCCGCTGGGGATGTACGGCGCCGGCGGACGCATGCCCCGGACCGCCAGGTACCCCCGCGTCCCCAGTGCGAGGCCGACCTCCAGCCCCACGTCCACGGCCCACTCCTGCTCGGCGGTGAGGAACTCCACATCGGCCTGCGTGCCGTCCGGCACCCGGGCCAGCGCCTCGCGCAGCAGACGGGTGGCGATCCGCTTGGACGTCGCGGCCAGCAGCTTGACCGAACCGCCGTCCCGGTAGCAGTAGCCGCTGCCCGCGAGGGTGTCCGCGACCAGCAGCTCGTCGTAGTGGGCGAGCATGAAGTCGTGGTCCGGCCCGTGGGCGGCCCCACGGGCGCTGCGGTCCACCGAGTCCAGCAGGTGCCGGTGCACCGGACCGCCCGGGTGCACCGGGATGTCGCCCGGGTCCAGCAGGCCGGCCCGGTCCACCCGGCCGGCCAGGGTCATCGCCGGGTGCAGGGTGAACCCGGCCCGCCGGTAGCGCCGGGCCGCGGCGGGGGAGGGCGAGGCGCAGAGCAGCCCGCGCAGGCAGCCGCGGCCGTGGGCCGCCGCCTGCTCCAGCAGCAGCCGCCCCACGCCCTGCCCCTGGGCGGCGGGCAGCACCACGAACAGGGCCAGGATCCACACCCCTTCGCGGCGCATCGACAGGGCCGCGCCCACCGCCTCGCCGTCGTGCTCGGCGATCCAGCACCCCTGCGGGTCGGTCCGGGCCAGATGCCTGGTCCGGGCGAGCTGCTGGACGGTACGCGCCTCCTCCTCGGGTGCCTGCGACCGCTCGGCGTCGCCCGTCCGGGCGGCCAGGTCCTGGAAGGCCGAGCGGGCGATCCGCCGCACGGCCTCGGCGTCGGCGGCACTGTCCCGTACCTGGCGCAGGATCATGGCACCCATCCTGGCAACCGGGGGCGCCCCGGGTGGGTGGTTCCCGCGGATCGGGCGATGACCATACCCGCGTGGTGTGCGAGCATGGGGAATGTGCGGGAACGGGCCGCGAATCCCGTCCCCCGAAAGAACCACCGCCCGGGGAAATGAATCCGGGTGGCCGCTGGTTGGTACTGGCGGCAGATCGTCGTCAACGACCGGGAGTAAGCAGATGACCGTCCAGGACGAGACCAC
This sequence comes from Kitasatospora herbaricolor, assembly GCF_030813695.1. Taxonomy (NCBI): domain Bacteria; kingdom Bacillati; phylum Actinomycetota; class Actinomycetes; order Kitasatosporales; family Streptomycetaceae; genus Kitasatospora; species Kitasatospora herbaricolor. The sequence goes on along the minus strand of NZ_JAUSVA010000002.1, from coordinate 2,682,975 downwards.
CGTCGAGAGTGGTCTGCTCCTTACCGATGCCGCCGCGGCCAAGGTCAAGGGCCTGCTGGAGCAGGAAGGCCGCGAGGACCTGGCGCTTCGCGTCGCCGTCCAGCCCGGTGGCTGCTCCGGCCTTCGTTACCAGCTCTTCTTCGACGAGCGCTCGCTCGACGGCGACGTTCTCAAGGACTTCAACGGCGTCAAGGTCGTCACCGACCGCATGAGCGCCCCGTACCTCGGCGGCGCCACGGTGGACTTCGTGGACACGATCGAGAAGCAGGGCTTCACGATCGACAACCCGAACGCCACCGGCTCCTGCGCCTGCGGCGACTCGTTCAGCTAGCAGCACCACGAAGGCGGCCCCGGGATCCTGTCCCGGGGCCGCCTTCGTCGTGCCCGCCGCCGTCGCGGCAGCGGCGGGCGCCCCTACTTGTCGGCCGGCACCGGCGGCCCGCCCGCGACCTCGGCCTCCAGCGGCACCTCGGCACCGGTGGAGCCGTCCACCACGGCGCGGCCCATCAGCGGGCCCTTGAGGTCCGCCGTCACCGCCTGCCGCTTGGCCACCGCGGCGCAGGCCGTGCCCGCGGGCATCGGGGCGGCCACCACGATCCGGACGGTCACCCGGCCGGGCTGGGACTCGTCCGCCTTCAGCCCGTACGTCTCGCAGATGCCGCCGTAGAAGAGCACGGTCAGCCGGTTCCCGCTCAGCTGGTACCCGATGGTCTGCCGGGCTCCGGGGACGGGCGCGGGCTCCCCGGGAGCGATCCCCGGGCCGGACGGCGCGGGACCGTCCGGGCCGGCACCGGGCGTCGGGCGGGTGCCCGGGGTCGGTGCGGCGGAGGGGCTCGCGGAGGGGCCGGTCGGCCGCGGATCCGGCGCCGACGGGGTGGGCGCGGGCTCCCCGGGCGCGATCCCCGGCCCCGATCCGGCGGCCGAAGGGTCCGAGGGCGCCGTGACGGAGGGCGAGGCCGTCGCCGCGGTGTCTGAGGCGGCCGGGCCGCCACCCCCGCAGCCGGCCACCGCCGCGAACGCCAGGGCCACGCCGACCAGGGCCGCCGCCCGTCGTCCGGCGAGGCGGGCGGAGCCGGGGTTCCGCCCCGGCCGGGCCTTCGTCTGCAGATCGTTCACTGGACTTCCTCCCGAGGGCTGGGCGGCGCCGCCTCCCCGGCGGCACCGCGCCGGTTTGACGTGCCCCGGAGGAGTCCGGTTCCACCGGGTGCCGCGGGGGAGGCGGCGCCGCCCAGCGGGCGGGGGCCTACACCCCGTACTCGGCCATCGCGGCGACCAGCCGCTGCGCCCCGGACGACACCGCGAAGCCCGGTCCGGCCGTCACCACCGCCTCCTCGCCGACGGCGGACGGCGGCCAGAAGCGGCCCAGCCGACGGGACGAACTCACCAGCGCGTCCAGGGTGTCCAGGTCGGTGTCACCCCGCAGGGCGGGGGAGACGCGCAAGGGGTGCTGACTGGAATTCATCGGGTCATCGCTCCGATCACCGTGCCGTGGCGACGGTGCCACGGACGTGGACGGGGGCCGCTGACGGGCCCCTCTGCTGCGACCCTAGGACGCCCGCCGGGCGGGGACCAGTGCTACCCGGAGGTAGTACCCGTTCGTGCCGGGCCGCCGGCGTCTACGGCCCGGGTGCCCCGGGCGGGTACCGTGGGGAGGTTCGTCCGCTGCCCCTGGCCCTGCCGCCACTCTGAGGAGACCCCGTGCGTATCGCCGTCGCCGGCTCGATCGCCACCGACCACCTGATGACCTTCCCCGGCCGGTTCGCCGACCAGCTGGTCGCCGAGCAGCTGCACACGGTGTCGCTGTCCTTCCTGATCGACACCCTCGACATCCGTCGGGGCGGGGTCGCCGCGAACATCTCGTTCGGCATGGGTGTCCTGGGCCTGCGCCCGATCCTGGTCGGCGCCACCGGGGCGGACTTCGCGGAGTACCGCAGCTGGCTGCAGCGCCACAACGTGGACACCGAGTCCGTGCACATCTCCGAGACCCGGCACACCGCCCGCTTCATGTGCACCACGGACGAGGACCACAACCAGATCGCCTCCTTCTACACCGGGGCGATGGCCGAGGCCCGCTACATCGAGCTCAAGCCGATCGCCGACCGGGTCGGTGCCCTGGACCTCGTGCTGATCGGCGCGGACGACCCGCAGGCGATGGTCCGCCACACCCAGGAGTGCCGCACCCGGGGCTACGCCTTCGCCGCCGACCCCTCCCAGCAGCTGGCCCGCCTGGAGGGCGACGACATCCGCGAGATCGTGGACGGCGCCGCGTACCTCTTCACCAACGAGTACGAGGCCGCGCTCATCGAGAGCAAGACCGGCTGGGACGCCGACGAGATCCTCACCCGGGTCGGCACCCGGGTCACCACCCTCGGCAGCAAGGGCGTGCGGATCGACCGCAAGGGCGAGGCGCCCATCACGGTCGGCTGCGCCCCCGAGGAGCGCAAGACCGACCCGACCGGTGTCGGCGACGCGTTCCGGGCCGGCTTCCTGGCGGGCCTGTCCTGGCAGCTCGATCTGGAGCGCTCGGCCCAGCTCGGCTGCATGCTCGCCACCCTGGTGATCGAGACCGTCGGCACCCAGGAGTACGAGCTGCGCCCTTCCGCGTTCCTGCAGCGCTTCGAGAACGCGTACGGCGCCGAGGCGGCGGCCGACATCCGGGCGCACCTGGTCAAGTAGTCCCGCCCGCACCGCCTGTGCCCCGCCGCCCCGGTCGTGGGCCCGGCCCTGACCGGTCCGGCTCGGCCGGGTCAGGCGGTGCGGCGGACCAGGTAGGCCACACCCCGGTCGCCGCCGTAGCCGGCGGCCGGGGCCTCGCCCAGGTACTCCTGCCCGCGCATCCCGCACCAGGCCGGGATGTCCAGCCGGGCCGCCTCGTCGTCGGCCAGCACCGCGACCGTCCCGCCGGCCGGCACCTCGCCGATCCGCCTGGCCAGCTCGATCACCGGCAGCGGGCACCGCTTGCCCAGCGCGTCGAGCACCAGCGCGACCAGCACCGGGGCGTCGAGCACCGGCGCCCCGCCGTCCGCCACCTCGCCGTCCGCTCCTTCGCCCCCCGCCGCTCCGCCGTCCGGCTCCCCGGCGTCCGGCGCCGGGCCGCGGAGCGGCACGGGGGCGCTCCCCGCCGGGGCGGGCAGGTCCAGTCCGAGCGGGGCCCGGACCCCGGCGACGATCCCCGGCAGCACCGCGAGGAACCGCTCGACCTCCGCCCCGGCGGCGTCGAAGGGCAGCGAGACCCGGACGTTGCCCTCGGTCAGCACCCCCATCGCGGCCAGCACGTGGCTCGGGGTCAGGGTGGAGGAGGTGCAGGAGGAGCCGGAGGAGACCGCGAAGCCGGCCCGGTCCAGCTCGGCCAGCAGCACCTCGCCGTCCACGTACAGGCAGGAGAAGGTGACCAGGTGCGGCAGCCGCCCGACCGGGTCGCCGACCACCTCCACCTCGGGCACCAGCTGCGGGACCCGCGTCCTGATCCGTTCGACCAGCCCGTGCAGCCGGGCGTTCTCCCGCTCGGCCTCGGCCCGGACGGCGCGCAGCGAGGCGGCCGCCGCCACGATCGCCGGCACGTTCACGTAGCCGGGCACCCGGCCGCCCTCGCGCTCGTCGGCGGGCAGCGGCGAGGCGTACCTGACGCCCTTGCGGACGACGAGCACCCCGACGCCGGCCGGCCCGCCCCACTTGTGGGCGCTGGCGGTCAGCAGGGACCAGCCGGGCGGGACGGCCGTCCGCCCGGCGCTCTGCGCGGCGTCCACCAGCAGCGGTACGTCGCCGCAGACCCCGGCCACCTCGGCGACCGGCTGGACGGTCCCCACCTCGTGGTTGGCGGACTGCAGGACGGCCAGCGCGGTGTCCGGCCGCAGGGCGGCGGCGAAGTCCGCCGGGGCGGCGCGCCCGAGCCGGTCCACCGGGACGACGGTGACCCGGCCCGTCCCGCTCCCGGCCGGCGTGCGCTCCCACCGCTCGGCGGTGTGCAGCACCGCGGAGTGCTCCACGGCGGAGTGCACCAGGTGGGCGCCGCGGCGACGGTTTCCGGCCAGCGCCCCGAGCATCCCCAGGTGCAGGGCCTGGGTGCCGCTGGCGGTGAACGACACCTCGTCGGCCCGCACCCCCAGGACCTCGGCGACCGTCCCGCGCGCGGCGTCGAGCAGCATCCGGGCCTGCCGGCCCGAGCGGTAGAGCCGGGCGGGGTCGGCCCAGCCCTCGTCCAGCGCGGCGGTCAACGCCTGCCGGGCGACCGGGTGAAGCGGGGCGGTGGAGGCCACGTCGAAGTACACGGGATCATTCAACTACAGACCCGGTCCCGACCCGGCGTCTCACCGCCCGTCAGTCGATCACCCGGTTTGTCCGATTCGTCCGCACCCGACGGGTCGTCACCCACCTCCCGGGGGCGTGTCCCCCGATCGGGCGTACGACCCTCGAAAGTCTGCTGTGACCTGGGAATCCGCCCCGGCCGGGCCTGATCGGGCGACCGGGCGGCGCGTTACCGGGACCTGCCCGTCAGCAGCGCATAAGGCTGGAGTAGGGTTTGGCCCGCATAAGCATTCAAACCGTGCCCGTGGTCGGGTCGCCGGGGAGGGTCACCACCCTCTTCGGAGCGACGCGAAGGCGGGCGAGACTTCGGGAAGGCGCTACGTGAGTCCCAACGGCTCCGACCGCTCGCCGCGGCGCACGATGCGGCGGAAGCTGCCTCAGGCGCTGGCACTGGGCCTCGTCATCGCGACCGCTACCGGCTGCTCGGCCAATGACCTCCCCAGGCTTGGCCTCCCGAAGCCCGTCACGGTGGAAGGGCCCCTGGTCCTCCACATGTGGCAGGGCTCGTGGATCGCGGCGCTGGCAGTGGGCGCACTGATGTGGGGTCTGATCATCTGGAGCGTGATCTTCCACCGGCGCAGCCGCACCGGTATCCAGATCCCTCCGCAGACCCGGTACAACGTGCCCATCGAGGCGCTCTACACCGCGGTCCCCATCGTCATCGTGTCGGTGCTCTTCTACTTCGTCGCCCGCGACGAGACGCGGCTGACCTCCACCTCCGAGAAGCCCGCGCACACGGTCAACGTGGTGGGCTTCCAGTGGAGCTGGGCGTTCAACTACGAGAACACCGAGAAGCCCGACCCGACCAGCACCACGGCGGCGTACGAGGTGGGCACGCCCGCCGAGCCGCCGACGCTGTACCTGCCGGTCAACGAGTCGGTCAAGTTCGTCCTCACCTCGCGGGACGTCATCCACGACTTCTGGCCCGTCAACTTCCTGATGAAGATGGACGTCGTGCCGGGCGTGGTGAACAAGTTCGAGGTCACGCCGACCCAGATCGGCGAGTACAAGGGCAAGTGCGCCGAGCTCTGCGGCGTCGACCACTCGCGGATGCTCTTCAACGTGAAGGTCGTGTCCCGCGCGGACTACGACGCGCACCTGGCGGACCTGCGGGCCAAGGGCCAGACCGGCGCGGTGCCCTCCGGCATCACGACCATGGGAAGTGAAGAATAGTGACCATCCTCAACGAGCCCGCCGCGGCCGGCGGGGGCGCCGGGGCCGTCACGGTCGGCGGGGGCCAGCGCACCCGCAAGCCGGGTTCCACCATCATCAAGTGGCTGACCACCACCGACCACAAGACGATCGGCACCCTCTACCTGGGGACGTCCTTCGCCTTCTTCCTGATCGGTGGCATCCTCGCGCTGGTCATGCGCGCCGAGCTGGCTCGTCCCGGGACCCAGATCCTGTCGAACGAGCAGTTCAACCAGGCGTTCACGATGCACGGCACGATCATGCTGCTGATGTTCGCGACCCCGCTCTTCGCGGGCTTCGCGAACTGGATCATGCCGCTGCAGATCGGCGCGCCCGACGTGGCGTTCCCGCGACTGAACATGTTCGCCTACTGGCTCTACCTGTTCGGCTCGACGATCGCGGTGGCCGGCTTCGTCACCCCGCAGGGCGCGGCCGACTTCGGCTGGTTCGCGTACTCGCCGCTGTCCGACGCCGTCCGCTCGCCGGGCATCGGCGCCGACATGTGGATCATGGGTCTGGCCTTCTCCGGCTTCGGCACCATCCTCGGCGCCGTCAACTTCATCACCACGATCATCTGCATGCGCGCGCCCGGCATGACGATGTTCCGGATGTCGATCTTCGTCTGGAACGTCCTGCTGACCGCGGTGCTCGTCCTGCTGGCCTTCCCGGTCCTCGCCGCCGCGCTCTTCGCGCTGGAGGCGGATCGAAAGTTCGGGGCTCACGTCTTCGACCCGGCCAACGGCGGGGCGCTGCTCTGGCAGCACCTGTTCTGGTTCTTCGGCCACCCCGAGGTCTACATCATCGCGCTGCCGTTCTTCGGCATCGTGTCGGAGATCATCCCGGTCTTCAGCCGCAAGCCGATGTTCGGCTACTCCGGCCTGATCGCGGCCACCATCGCGATCGCCGGTCTGTCCGTGACGGTGTGGGCGCACCACATGTACGTCACCGGGCAGGTGCTGCTGCCGTTCTTCTCCTTCATGACCTTCCTGATCGCGGTCCCGACCGGGGTGAAGTTCTTCAACTGGGTCGGCACCATGTGGAAGGGCTCGCTGAGCTTCGAGACCCCGATGCTCTGGACGATCGGCTTCCTGGTCACCTTCCTCTTCGGCGGCCTCACCGGTGTCCTGCTGGCCTCCCCGCCGATCGACTTCCACGTCTCGGACTCGTACTTCGTCGTCGCCCACTTCCACTACGTGGTCTTCGGCACCGTCGTCTTCGCGATGTTCGCCGGCTTCCACTTCTGGTGGCCGAAGATGACCGGCAAGATGCTCGACGAGCGCCTCGGGAAGATCACCTTCTGGACGCTGTTCATCGGCTTCCACGCGACCTTCCTGGTCCAGCACTGGCTCGGCGCCGAGGGCATGCCCCGCCGCTACGCCGACTACCTGGTCTCGGACGGCTTCACCACCCTGAACACCGTCTCCACCATCGGCTCCTTCCTGCTCGGCCTGTCGATCCTGCCGTTCCTCTACAACGTCTGGAAGACCGCCAAGTACGGCGAGAAGATCGAGGTCGACGACCCGTGGGGCTACGGCCGCTCGCTGGAGTGGGCGACCTCCTGCCCGCCGCCGCGGCACAACTTCCTCACCCTCCCGCGCATCCGCTCGGAATCCCCGGCGTTCGACCTGCACCACCCGGAGATCGCCGCGCTGGACTACCTGGAGGCGCACGGTGAGCCGGCCAAGCACTTCGCCGGCGTGACCCCGGCCAAGTACGACAACCCGCAGCTGGGCAAGGGCAAGAAGGACGGCGACGCCTGATGAAGGAACAGGGCAAGATCTTCGGGGGCTTCGCGGTCTTCATCCTCGCGATGGCCATCACGTACGGCATCTGGACCTCGAAGAGCGACCTCGGCTTCGAGGCGGCCGGTACCACCGCGCTGGTCCTGGCCTTCGGCCTCTGCGCCATGATCGGGTACTACCTCGCCTTCACCGCCCGCCGGGTGGACAGCGGCGCGGGTGACAACCCCGAGGCGGAGGTCGCGGACGACGCCGGCGAGCTGGGCTTCTTCGCCCCGCACAGCTGGCAGCCGCTCGCGCTCGCGATCGGCGGCGCGCTCGCCTTCTGCGGCGTGATCTTCGGTTGGTGGCTGCTGTACTGGTCGATCCCGATCATCCTGATCGGCCTGTACGGCTGGGTCTTCGAGTTCTACCGGGGCGAGGACCAGAACCAGTAGGTTCCTCCCGCTCATCCACAGGGCCGGGCTCCCCGCAAGGGGCGCCCGGCCCTGCTGCGTCCCCCGGGTGGCGGCCTCACTCCTCCGGCTCAGCGCGAGGTCCTCCGGATGTCGCTATCCGCGTGGTGTTCCTACGATCTGAACAATCGTGCGACCCCTCGGAGGCGGGCATGACCGGCAGGCGCGGAACCTCAGGCATACGCAGCAGCATCTCCCTCGCACTCATCTGCATAACCCCGCTGGCCGCCTGCTCCTCGGGCGGCCCGGAGCAGGCCACCGAGCCCTCCCGGACGGTGGACGCGGCGCCGCTGGTGCACACCTCGGCCGCCGGTGGCCTCGACCCCTCCCAGCCCCTCACCGTGACCGCCGAGCCCGGCACCCGGCTCACCGACGTCACGCTCAGCGGGCCGGACGGGCACCTGGTCGCCGGGAAGCTCTCCGAGGACCAGCGCAGCTGGCAGAGCACCGGCCATCTGAAGGCCGCCACCAGCTACACCGTCAGGATCGCCGCCGACGACGGCAAGGGCGGCCGGGGCGAGACCAGCTCCACCTTCAGCACCGTCGCGGCGCAGCGGCTGCTCACCGCCGAACTCGGCCCGGACTCCTCGGGCAGCGGCGTCTACGGGGTGGGCCAGCCGCTCACCGTGAAGCTCTCCGAGGCGGTCAAGGACCCGGCCGCCCGCCAGGAGGTCGAGAGCGCGCTGCGGGTGGTCTCCCAGCCCGCCGTCATCGGTGCCTGGTACTGGGTCGACGACCAGAACCTGCACTTCCGGCCGAAGGACTACTGGCCGGCCAACGCCACGGTGGCGCTGAGCTTCGACGGCGAGGGCGTCCGGATCTCCGACGGCCTGTACGGCGGGCCGCCGGCCACGCTGGCCCTGAAGACCGGCGACCGGGTCGAGAGCGTGGTGGACGCCGCCACCCACGAGCTGACCCTCACCCGCAACGGCCAGCCGGTGCGCACCATCCCGGTCACCACCGGCAAGCCCGGCTTCTCCACCCGCAACGGCATCAAGGTGGTGCTCGGCCAGGAGCGCTCGGTGCGGATGAGCGGGGAGTCGATCGGGATCGCGGCCGGCAGCTCGGAGTCCTACGACCTCCAGGTCGAGTGGGCCACCCGGGTCACCTGGAGCGGCGAGTACGTGCACGCCGCGCCCTGGTCGGTGGCCTCCCAGGGCGTCGACAACGTCAGCCACGGCTGTACCGGGATGAGCACCGAGAACGCCAAGTGGTTCTACGAGCAGACCCGGGTCGGCGACCTCGTCCAGGTGGTCAACAGCCAGGGCGCCGGCATGGAGCCCTTCGGCAACGGGTTCGGCGACTGGAACCTCACCTGGGACGACTGGGTCAAGCACAGCGCCACGGGGAAGCCGGTCAGCACCGACGGCCCGGTGGGCCAGGGCCAGGCGGCCGCGGTGATCCTCCCGCAGCTGTGACAGGCGGGGTGGGCGGCCTCCCCGGTGCCCCGTCCGGCCCCGGGCGGGGAGCGCGCGGGGGAGGCGGCCGCCCGCCGGGCGGTCAGGAGGCCTCGTAGGCCATCCGCAGGGCCGTAGCGACCGCGGCCTCGGCGTCCGCCCGGGGGACGCCGAGGCGCCGGGCCCGCTCCGCGTACTCGGTGGCGGCGGCGGCCGTGAGGCGGTGGGCGGTGTCGCCGGTGGCGGCGATCAGCGTGCCGCGCCGGCCGTGCGTCTCGACCACGCCCTCGGCCTCCAGCTCCCGGTAGGCGCGGGCCACGGTGTTGGCGGCCAGCCCGAGCTGCTCGGCCAGCGCCCGTACGGTGGGCAGCTTGAGGCCGGTGGGCAGCTCGCCGCTGCGGGCCTGCCCGGCGATCTGGGACCGGATCTGCTCGTACGGGGGAGTGGCGGCTTCGGGGTCGACGGACAGCTGCACGAGGGCTCCTGACGGACGGCGGGGACGGTGCGGAAAAGCCCGAGGGCCGCCGACCAGGGAAGTCTGGTCAGCGGCCCTCGGGGGTGACGCGGGGTGCGTACGGGATCAGTGGTGGCCGTGGCCGCTGGTGATCTCGTGGTGCTCCTCGGCGGTCGGCTTGGCGATCTGGCTGCCCTCGCCGTAGAAGCCGTGGGAGAGCTTGGCACGGGTCTTGGTGAGGATGCCGGTCTTGGCGGCGACACCGTTCTCGTCCACCTCGGCCGGCAGCTCCATCGGCAGCGGCTGGTCGTGCGCGGTGAGCTTGTGCAGCTTGTCCTGCGGCAGCTGCGCGTGCACCTCGACGAACTCGCCGTGCGGCAGGCGCTTGATGACACCGGTCTCGCGGCCGTGCAGCACCTTGTCCCGGTCACGGCGCTGGAGGCCGAGGCACCAGCGCTTGGTGATCACGAAGGTGATCACCGGGATGACGAAGAAGCCGACCCGGACGAAGTACGTGATGTCGTTGATCGACAGGTGCAGGTGGGTCGCGATGAGGTCGTTGCCACCACCGATCAGCAGCACCAGGTACAGGCTGATCCAGGCCGCGCCGAGGCCGGTGCGGACCGGGGCGTTGCGCGGGCGGTCCAGGATGTGGTGCTCGCGCTTGTCACCGCTGACCCAGGACTCGATGAACGGGTAGACCGCGATGACGGCCAGCACCAGCGGGAAGATCATCAGCGGCACGAACACACCCATGTTCAGGGTGTGGCCCCAGGCGCGGATCTCCCAGCCCGGCATGATGCGGATCAGGCCCTCGGAGAAGCCCATGTACCAGTCCGGCTGGGCGTCGGTCGACACCTGGTCGGGGCGGTACGGGCCGTACGCCCAGATCGGGTTGACGGTCGCGATCGCGGCCATCGCCGAGATGATGCCGAAGACCAGGAAGAAGAAGCCACCGGCCTTGGCCATGTAGACCGGCATCAGCGGCATGCCGACGACGTTCTTCTCGGTCTTGCCCGGCCCGGCCCACTGGGTGTGCTTGTGGTAGAAGACCAGGATCAGGTGCGCCACCAGCAGGCCCACCATCACACCCGGGATGAGCAGGATGTGGATGGTGAAGAAGCGCGGAATGATGTCCGTGCCCGGGAACTCCCCGCCGAACAGGAAGAACTGGAGGTAGGTGCCCACCAGCGGGACGGCGAGGATCGCGCCCTCCATGAAGCGGATACCCGTACCGGAGAGCAGGTCGTCCGGCAGGGAGTAGCCCATGAAGCCGTCGAACATGCCCAGGAAGAGCAGCAGGAACCCGAAGATCCAGTTGACCTCACGGGGCTTGCGGAACGCGCCGGTGAAGAACACGCGCATCATGTGCACGAGCATCGCGGCGACGAACACGATCGCGGCCCAGTGGTGGATCTGGCGGATCAGCAGACCGCCGCGGACATCGAAGCTGATGTCCATCGTGGAGGCGTAGGCCTCCGACATCCTGATGCCGTTCAGCGGGGCGTAGGAGCCGTGGTAGACGACCTCGCCCATGCTGGGGTTGAAGAAGAGCGTCAGGTAGACGCCCGTCAGGATGATGATGATGAAGGTGTAGAGGCAGATCTCACCGAGCATGAAGGACCAGTGGTCCGGGAAGATCTTGCGCAGGTTGGCCTTGGCGAGGGAGTAGATCCCCAGCCGGCCGTCCGCCCAGTCCGCTACGGCCTCGGCCTTGTTGGCGGGCTTTTCGCGGGTGCTGGCCGGCTTGGACGCGCCACTGGTGGCGCTGTTCGCGGCACTCATGAGCGCTCCCAGAAACTCGGGCCGACGGGCTCCGCGAAGTCGCCGGTGGCGACCAGGAAGCCCTCTTCGTTGGTGGTGATCTTCAGCTGCGGCAGCGGGTGACCGGCCGGGCCGAAGATCACGCGGGCGCCGTCCGCCAGGTCGAAGGTCGACTGGTGGCAGGGGCACAGCGCGTGGTGCGTCTGCTGCTCGTAGAGGCTGATCGGGCAGCCGACGTGCGTGCAGATCTTGGAGTAGGCCAGGATGCCCTCGAAGCCGAGCTCCGCGGAGTCCTTGTCCTTGATGTTCTCCGGGGCGATCCGGACGAGCATCAGCGCGTCCTTGGCGATCTGCTGCTGGAAGGTCTCGTCGTCCTCCTCCAGGCCCTCGGGCTTGGCGAAGGTCAGCGAGCCGACGACGATGTCCTCGGCCTTCATCGGCTTGTTGGTGTTCATGTTGACCAGCGGGAGCGGGTGCTCCGGCGTGGCCAGGTCCCAGCCGGTGTGCTGCAGCTTCTTCTCGGGCAGCGGGCCCAGGTCGCGCAGCAGCACCACGCCCGACAGCGGGACGAGCGCCATCGAGCCGATCAGGGTGTTGCGGATCATCTTGCGGCGGCCGAAGCCGGACTCGGCGGCGCCGGTCTTGAACTGCTCGATGACGTCCGCGCGGACCTCGTCGTCAGCCTCGATCGGGTGCCGCTCCGCCGGGAGCTCGTGGTCCGACATCAGCGTGCGGGCCCAGTGGACCGCGCCCGCGCCGATGCAGAACAGCGCCACCCCGAGGGTCAGGCCGAGCGCGAAGTTCAGCGCGCTGACGTGGCCCAGCGGGAAGATGTAGACGATCTTGTCCGCGTCGATCGCCACGTAGGAGGCGATGAAGCCCACCGTGGCGAGCATCGACACGACGAACATCAGCGAGACCTGGCGCTCGGCGCGCTTGGCCGCCCGCTCGTCGATGTCGGTGCGACGCGGTTCGTGGGCCGGGAGGCCCGGGTCGGCGAACGGGTCACCGTGCGAGGCGACCTCGTGCTGCCCTGCGGAGCCGTGCGACTCCGGGAGCTTGTCTTCTGACATGTCGTGGCTCATGACTTCCGGGCCTTGGTGGTGTGGGCGGCGACCCAGATCGCGACCGCGATGAGAACGCCGAGACCGAAGATCCAACCGAAGAGACCCTCGGTCACCGGACCGAGGCTGCCCAGGGTCAGACCGCCGGGGTTGGGCTCCTCGTTGAGGTTGCGGACGAACGCCACGATCTGGCGCTTCTGCTCCTCGGGCATGGTCGTGTCCGGGAACGAGGGCATGTTCTGCGGGCCGGTCTGCATGGCCTCGTAGATGTGCTTGGCCTCCACGCCCTCCAGCGAGGGGGCGTACTTGCCCTGGGTGAGGGCACCACCCTGGCCGGCGAAGTTGTGGCACTGGGCGCAGTTGGTGCGGAACAGCTCGCCGCCCGCGGCCACGTCGTCCGGGTTGGTCGAGGTGTACTGCTTCTCGGTCGGCGCCACCGGGCCCGGGCCGAGCGACGCGACGAACGCCGCGAGCTGGTCGATCTCGTGCTGGGTGTAGATGTTCTTCTTCTTCGGCACCTGGGCGCCGGGCTGCTGGGCCGGCATGCGGCCCGTGGCGACCTGGAAGTCGACCGCGGCGGAGCCGACGCCGACCAGGCTCGGACCGTCACTGCTGCCCTCGCCGTTGAGGCCGTGGCAGGAGGAGCAGCCGACCGCGAAGAGCTTCTTGCCCTCGTCGATCGCGAGCGACTGCGCGGCGGTGTCGGCCTGCGCCTTCTCGGCGGGCGCGAACGCGGCGTACAGCCCCCCGGTGGCCGCCAGGGCGAGAAGTAGGACGACCAGCGCCGCCAGTGGGTGGCGCCGTCGTGCGGAGAGCTTTTTCACGGAATAACCCCGGTGTCAGGATCTGGTCGACTGGTGGGTGCGCCCGGCGGCCGGTCTGGCCGGAACGGCAGGCTGCCTGTCTAGGGCTGCGCGCGCGGTCGGTCGGTGGGTGCGTCGTTCACCGGCAGCAGGGTCGTCTTCGGTGAGGGCGCCCCGCGGCCGGCGGCCAGCGACCTGATCAGCTGGTTACTTGATCAGGTAGATGGTCGCGAACAGGCCGATCCACACGACGTCGACGAAGTGCCAGTAGTACGACACCACGATGGCGGCCGTGGCCTGCTCGTGCGTGAAGCGCTTGGCAGCGTACGTGCGCCCCAGGACCAGCAGGAAGGCGATCAGACCGCCCGTCACGTGCATACCGTGGAAGCCGGTGGTCAGGTAGAACACCGTGCCGTACGGGTCGGAGGACAGCGACAGGCCGTCCTTCTTGACCAGCTCGGTGTACTCGAAGATCTGGCCGCCGATGAAGATCGCGCCCATCACGAAGGTGATGACGAACCACGAGCGGAGCTTCTTCACGTCACCGCGCTCGGCGGCGAAGACGCCGAGCTGGCAGGTCAGCGAGGAGAGCACCAGGATCGTGGTGTTGACGGAGGAGAAGGGCACGTTGAGCGCGTGCGCCTTCTCGCTCCAGAACTCCGCCCCCTTCACGGAGCGGAGAGTGAAGTACATCGCGAAGAGGGCCGCGAAGAACATCAACTCGGAACTCAGCCAGACGATCGTTCCGACGCTGACCATGTTCGGCCGGTTGACCGATCCGTGCGCGTGCCCGGTTTCTACTGCTGTTGCTGTCGCCACGACGGACATTATGTCGGTCCCTTATTCCGTCTTCACGCCGGGGGGTCTCCCTCGGAGTGTCCGGTGCGTGCGATATGCCCCGTTGAGGTCCGAGAGCGGGTCCGGCGGGGCGGTCGGCGCGGCTATGTCCGTTTTCTGACGGTTGTTCGGGCCCCCCGGCGCCCTCCGGAGGGCCCCGAGCACTCCTTTGCCCTGCGTGTCGGGGGCCCCGCGGCCCACCGGGTCGGCTAGCGGGTCCGCCGTACGGGTGGTCTTCGTGCGTCAGGGTGACGCGGTGCCCCCGGGCGGGTGACGGTTCAGCGCGGCGCCTTGGAACCGGCGCCGTCCGGTCCGCCCGCCGATCACTGCGGGCCGGATCGCGCGGGAGGGGCTCCACGGCGGGTGATCGGGAGTAGCATCCGGAGCAGGTGGACGTGGTCCGGATCACATCTGAGGGAGCAGGGCCCCATGGCGCACACGACCGACGAGACGCTCACCGTCCTCGTCTACAGCGATGACCGCAACACCCGCGAGCAGGTGCGGACGGCCCTCGGCCGGCGCCCGGCCGCGGACCTTCCCGAACTCGACTACCTGGAATGCGCGACCACGCCCGCCGTGCTCCGCGCCCTGGAGAAGGGCGGCGTGGACCTCTGCGTCCTGGACGGCGAGGCCGTCCCGGCCGGCGGGCTGGGCCTGGGCCGCCAGCTCAAGGACGAGATCTACGGCTGCCCGCCGGTGCTGGTGCTGATCGGCCGGCCGCAGGACTCCTGGCTGGCCGCCTGGAGCCGGGCGGACGCCGCCATCTCCCACCCGGTGGACCCGGTGGCGCTGGCCGAGGCCGCCGCCACCCTGCTCCGCAACCGGATCGCGGGCCGGACCCCGGCCACCCACTGACGGACCGGGCCCGGTGCGCCCCGCGCCCGGCGCCCCCGTACGGTCGGCGCCCGCCGCCGTACGGGGGCGCCGGGCGCCCTGGCGTCCGCCCCCGCCGGCCCGGCCCGGCGCTCCCGCCGCGGGCGACGGCCCGGCGCCGCTCCTGCGGCACGTCCGTGGGTACTGCCGCTGCGGCACCGCTGTCTCAGTACTAGAGAAGAGGGGCGCGGGCGTGGGCTGCCCTGCCGCGCCGCTGGATAGGCTGGCCTCCTGGTTCCCGGAGCCCTTCCGGCGACACTGACGAGAGCTGGAGTCAGCCATGGTGAACGCGCACCCTGCGAACGGCGGCAACGACCCCGTGCAGGTGGTCCGCGTCTGGCCGGATCTCCTGTCCGCACTGCTGAGGGGCGAGGACCTCACCCAGGACGACACCGCCTGGGCGATGGACCAGATCATGAGCGGCGAGGCCAGCCCCGCGCAGGTGGCCGGCTTCATGGTGGCGCTGCGGGCCAAGGGCGAGACGGTCGACGAGATCACCGGCCTGGTCGACGCGATGTACGCGCACGCCGAGCCGCTGCACATCCCCGGCCCGGCCGTCGACATCGTGGGCACCGGCGGCGACCGCGCCAAGACCGTCAACATCTCCACCATGTCGGCGATCGTCGCGGCCGCCGCAGGTGCCAAGGTGGTCAAGCACGGCAACCGCGCCGCCTCCTCGGCGAGCGGCTCCTCGGACGTGCTGGAGAAGCTCGGCATCAGCCTCGACCTGAGGGCCGCGCGGGTGGCCGACATCGCCGAGGAGGTCGGCCTGACCTTCTGTTTCGCGGCGAAGTTCCACCCGGCGATGCGGCACGCCGCGACCGCCCGGGCCGAGCTCGGCGTACCGACGGCCTTCAACATCCTCGGCCCGCTCACCAACCCGGCCCGGGTGACCGCCCACGCGGTCGGCTGCTTCGACACCCGGCTGGCCGGGCTGATCGCCGGCGTACTGGCCCGCCGCGGCTCGACCGCGCTGGTGTTCCGCGGCGACGACGGCCTGGACGAGCTGACCATCTCCACCACCTCCCGGGTCTGGATCGTGCAGGGCGGTGTGGTCACCGAGACCTCCTTCGACCCGCGCGAGGTCGGCATCGAGCCGGTCGGCATCGAGGCGCTGCGCGGGGCGGACGCCGCCTACAACGCGGACGTCGCGCGCCGGCTGCTGGCGGGGGAGCGCGGGCCCGTCCGGGACGCCGTGCTGCTGAACACCGCGGCCGCCCTGGTGGCGCTCGACCTGACCGGGGCACCGCTGGCCGAGCAGCTGGCGGCCGGGATGGCGCGGGCCGCCGAGGCCGTCGACTCGGGCGCGGCGCAGGCCCTGCTGAAGCACTGGGCCGAGGCCAGCAGCCGGCGCTGACCGCCGGCGCCGAGGCGTCCGAGGCCCGCGGAGCGACGCTCCGCGGGCCTTCGCCGTGCCGGCCGGAGGCCGCCGCCCGTCCACATGCCGGACTCCTGTTTGACCATCAGGCGGGCGCCACCTAATGTTTTCGCCAGGTCATGAGTGACAGCGACAAGCCCCAGCTTGCTGTCCGGCAACCCTCCGTCCGTGGCGGGGTGCCCTGGGTGAGGACCGGGTCACGCGGCAGTCCGTCCGCGTGGCAAGCGCGGACCACCGGCGTACTCGCACTCCCGGGGTCCTGACCTCAGAGGAGTGCACTCCCATGTCTGTGACCACCGATCTCTGCGCCCCGCTCGCCGTCCTCGGCCACGACGTCCAGGTCCCGCTGGTCAACGGCGAGAAGGTCGCCTACGCCGCCCTGGACTACGCCGCCAGCTCCCCAGCGCTCCAGCGGGTCTGGGACGACGTCGCCGCCTACGCCCCCTACTACGGCAGCGTGCACCGCGGCGCCGGCTACCTCTCGCAGCTGTCCACCGACCTGTTCGAGCAGAGCCGCCGCACCGTCGGGGAGTTCCTCGACCTGCGCGAGGGCGACCAGGTGGTCTTCACCCGCGCCACCACCGACTCGCTGAACCTGCTGGCGGGCGCCCTGCCCGCCGGCACCCGGGTCTTCGTCTTCGAGACCGAGCACCACGCCTCGCTGCTGCCCTGGCGCCGCGAGGGGGTCGCCGTCTCCTACCTGCGGGCCCCGCGCTCGCACGCCGAGGCGGTCGCCGCGCTGGACGAGGCGCTGGCCGGCGCGGGCGAGGGCCCGAAGCTGTTCTGCGTCACCGGCGCCTCCAACGTCACCGGCGAGCTGTGGCCGGTCGCCGAACTCACCCGCACCGCCCACCGCCACGGCGCCCGGGTCGTCCTGGACGCCGCCCAGCTCGCCCCGCACCACCGGGTCTCGGTCCGCGAGCTGGACGTGGACTGGGTCGCCTTCTCCGGCCACAAGCTGTACGCGCCGTTCGGCTCGGGCGTGCTGGCCGGCCGTCGTGACTGGCTGGACGCCGCCGAGCCGTACCTGGCCGGTGGCGGCGCCACCCGCACCGTGGCCCGCGAGGTGGACGGCTCGGTCGCCGTCGAGTGGAACTCCGGCCCGGCCCGCCACGAGGCCGGCTCCCCGAACGTGATCGGCGCCTACGCCATCGCCGCCGCCTGCCGGGCGCTGAGCGAGGCCGGCTTCGACGCGCTGGAGGCCCGCGAGCAGCAGCTGATCGCCCGCCTCAAGGCCGGCCTGGCCGAGATCCCCGAGGTCAAGGTGCTCAGCCTGTTCGGGGACACCCCGCTGCTCACCGACGTCGCCCGGGTGGGCGTGGTCTCCTTCGTCGTCCAGGGCTGGAACAGCTCGCACTTCTCGGCGGCGCTCTCCGCCGAGTACGGCATCGGTGTGCGCGACGGCCTGTTCTGCGCCCACCCGCTGGTCCGCACCCTGCTCGGCGGCGAGGAGGCCCCGCCGTCCGAGTGCGGCGCGCCGGAGGCCTCGCTGCCCGGCGAGCGCAGCCTGAACGCGATCCGGGTCAGCTTCGGCGCCGGCACCCCGGACGAGCACCTGGACCGGTTCCTGACCGCCGTCCGCGAGCTGGTCACCGACGGCGCCGCCTGGAGCTACCGCAGCGAGGGCGGCCGTTGCGTCGCCGACACCCGCCGGGCGGGCTGAGCCCGGGACCGCTGCCGGGAGCGGCCGGGGAGCCCGGCCGCTCCCGGCAGCGCCGCGTCTCCCCGCTACTCGCCCAGGCCGAGGGCGAAGGCGGCTTCGAGGTCGTGCTGGGAGTAGGTGCGGAAGGCGATCTGGGTCTCGGTGTGCTCCACGCCCGGCACCTTGTTGAGCTGACCCGGGATCACGTCGGCCAGGTCGTCGTGCCGGCGGACCCGGACCATCGCCACCAGGTCGTAGCCGCCGGTCACCGAGTAGACCTCGCTGACACCCTCGATGGCCGTGATCGCCTCGGCGATCTCCGGGATGCGGTCGACGCTGGTCTTGATCAGGACGATGGCGGTGATCACTCTGCTGCTCCTTTGTGGGGTGCGGCCAGCGTAGCCGCCGCCCCGCCCGGCGTCAGTCCGCCCGCGCGGGCCGGCGGGCACCGCCCCGGGCCCGGCGGCCGTCGGCTCAGCCGGCCCGGTGCGGGCCGGGGCGCCGGGGCGCGTGCGCACGGGCGGCCCAGGTGAGGAGGAAGCCGGCGCTGAAGCCGATCACGTGCACCAGGTACGCCACGCTGCCCGGGCCCGGCGGCTGCCCGCCGCCGTCCAGGCCGGTGGACCGCACCGACCACCACTGCAGCGCGAACCAGAGGCCCAGCACCAGCCAGGCGGGGAAGCGCAGCGGCAGGAAGAGCAGGAGCGGCACCAGCGTGGTCACCCGGGCCTTCGGGTACAGCCGCAGGTAGCCGCCGAGCACCGCCGCGATCGCCCCCGAGGCACCGATCAGGACCCGGTCCGAGCCCGCCGAGTGCGCCTGAGCCAGCGCGTAGCCGTAGGTGGCGAGGGTGCCCACCGCCAGGTAGAAGACCAGGAAGCGGACCCGCCCGAGGCGCTCCTCCACGCCGGCACCGAAGACGTAGAGGAAGAGCATGTTGCCGAGCAGGTGCAGCCAGCCGGCGTGCAGGAACAGCGAGCTGAGCACCGACAGCGCCGGTGACTTGCCCGGGGTTGGCCCCACCTCGCAGCCCGGCGGCTGGACGATCCGCCCGGCCGCCAGCGGGCGGTGCTCCAGCAGCTCGGCCGGCACCGCCCCCCAGCGCTGTTCGAAGCGCTGCTCGGCGCAGACCCGGGCCTGCCCGGTGCCGTAGACCGGGTTGAGGCCCGCCGCCGGGCCGAGCAGGAACACCAGGGTGTTGAGGGCGATCAGGGCGTAGGTGACCACCGGCGCGGGGACGGCCGCACGCCCGTCCCGCGCGCCGGTGTGGTCGAGGACCGGGATCGCCATGCCGGGGAGCATTCCTCGCGGGCGCGGCGGTGACACCGCGCTGTACTGCGAGTGGGTGACCGGGGCCGCTCCGGACCGGTGGCGGGCGAAGACGGCCCAGGCAATAGGCTTGGGGCGGGCATTCCCCGCCTCCCGCCGCCGACGCCGGGCCCCGGGGGGAGCGCCTCCCGCCCAGACCAGGGAACCGCCGAGAGGACCCCCCGATGACCGTCCCCGCCCTGACCGCTGAGACCCGCTGGCGCTGCACGCTGTGCGGCAACCTGACCCGCTTCGACGTGACCCGCACCGCGAAGGTGGTCGAGTACCTGCACTTCGACCTGGCGGGCGACTCCAAGGTCGAGGAGACCGAGGTGCTGGCCGAGACCGTCGAGTCGGTGCGCTGCCGCTGGTGCAACGCGGTGGACCAGGTCGAGCTGGTGGACCGTCCGGGCGCCGAGGCCGAGGCAGCCGACCAGGCCTGACCGGGAGGCCGGGGCCGGTCACCCGGCCCCGGGCCCGCCGCCGCCCCGCCCACCGCCGGCCCCGGGCCCCGCACCCGGGCCCCGGCGGGCCGTGCACCCCTCAGCCGCGGGAGTGTGGCGTGGCGCGGGGTGGGGCACCGTACAGGGACAATTGCAGAGAGCGGTGAGTTTCAGGGCAGCGGCAGCCGGCCGTGAGCACTCCGCAGAACAGGATCGGAGCCGAGGACGTGGTGGACGCAGCGAGGGAGCCCGCCGGACCGCAGGGGCAGCAGCCCGCTGTGGACGCCCGGCCCCCGGACGCGGTCGAGGCCGTCCCGGCCGGTGCTGAGACCACGGACGGGGACAGCGCCCCGGACGCCGGTGCCGGGCGGGCCGAGGACGGAACGCCCGCCGGCGAGGGCGACGCCGACGAGCGGACGGGCGAGCAGCTCGACCGCCCGCTGCCCGAGGGCGTCCGCCGCCGGGTGGTCGGGATCGCGGCCGACGCCCTGGGCGGCCTGCCGGTCGCCGAACTGCCGCTCTCGCTGCGCCAGTACGCCAAGTTCACGCCGGCCCGGCGGGCCAAGTACGCGGCCACCGCGCTGGCCGCCGCGCTGGAGTCGGAGCCCGCGTTCCGGGTGCGGATAGCGGACCGGTTGCGGCTGGGCCAGCCCGACCTGGTGAAGGCGCTGGAGGCCGGCACCGTGCCCGGCGCCGCCGACCCGATGGACGTCGCCACCGCCGCCTACCTGCTGCGCCCGCACGGCTGGGCCCGGCTGGTCGAGCAGGCCGGGGAGCTCGCCGAGCGGGCCGGCGCCGAGGGCGCGGCCGCCGAGTCGGCCCGGCTGGCCGAGAAGCTGCAGGCGGAGCTGGCCGAGCTGCGGGCCGCCGCCCGCAACGACCTGGAGCGCCAGCGCGCCGAGTCGGAGAGCGTGCGCAAGGAGGCGGAGTCGCTGCGCAAGAAGGTGCGCTCGCTGGAGAGCGACACCCGGCGGGCGCAGGCCGAGACCCGCAAGCTGGCCGCCGAGCTGGAGGCGCTGCGCGCCGCGTCGACCGCCGAGCGCAGCGCCGCCGACGGCGAGGCCCGGCGGCTGAAGCACCGGATCTCCGAGCTGGAGACGGCGGTCGAGCACGGCCGGCGCTCGGCCCGCGAGGGGCGCAGTGTGGAGGACATGCGGCTGCGGCTGCTGCTCGACACCGTCCTGCAGTCGGCGCAGGGGTTGCAGCGGGAGCTGGCGCTGCCGGTCGCCCGGATCCATCCGGCCGACCTGGTGGAGGCGGTGGAGCCGGCCTCCGCCTCGCCGCACGACGTGGCCCGCCGGGCGCTCGCCGAGGACGATCCG